>NZ_JBNQGB010000006.1:0-351426 GCF_050321825.1 Gordonia sp. IEGM753 | reverse complement strand
TGGAACCACCTGATCCCATCCCGAACTCAGCAGTGAAACGATGCATCGCCGATGGTAGTGTGGGGTTTCCCCATGTGAGAGTAGGTCATCGTCAAGATTGAATTCCGAAACACCTATCTGCGTATGCAGGTAGGGGTTTTGTCTTTTCAGGGTCTATGAAAGGTTCGACGTGGGCCCCATCGAATGTTATTGCCTGCGGGCCCGGTTGCTGCGGCGAGCCAGTAATTTGCGCCACCAAATATAGATCCCTGTCCCCGACAGCACCGCAATCAAAACGCCTAAAACTGCGATCAGTACTTGGCCGGTGAAACCGATGATCCTTCCGCCATGTATCGGCAGTTGCAGCCGATAGAAGCGTTCTCCGAGTGTTCCCTGCCCCGCGATTTCCTGCCCTAGCAAGCGTCCGTCTGTGCCATGGAAAAACAACCAGGACTTTCCATGCGCTTGTGTATCGTGTTGGCCAAAGCCTGCTCCATAAAAGTTGTACTCAAAGCTGTAATACAACTCTCCGATTGCTGCGGTCAGCCCCAGTCTTTTACCCTCAGCCACCGCACGCTCATACGCCTGCTGATAGTGCTGCCGGTAAGCCCGGCCATCAACAAAAACAGCGCCGTCGCCAAACCGATGTATCGATGAAGTAAAACCAGTATTCCACGCATGAAAATTATCCTGCAGAAACGACAAAGCCAGCGCCTGGAAACAGGAGCTGGCTTTTTCAGGTGTACGATATTTAGAATTGATAGCTTACCGTCGCGGTGACGTTGCGATCTTCGCCCATGTAGCAGAAGTTCAAACTCGCACAGGAAGCTATGTAGGACTCGTTGGTCAGGTTATTTGCGTTCAGGCGCACATCTACACCTTTCAATCCAACCTTGCCCAAGTCGTAACCAACAGAGGCGTCAAACAACGTGTAGGACGGTACCTTCATGGTGTTCTCCGAGTCAGCCCAGCTGTAGCCGACATAACGCACGCCGCCACCGAGGCGCAGACCATCAAGTGCTGCGCTGTCGAACTTATAGTCAGCCCAGACAGAGGCCATATGGCGCGGCGCCTGGGTCGGCGAGTTGCCCTTGTTCTCGATCACGTCACTCGCCGTGCTCAAGGTGCTGATCATCGACTTCGAATATTCGATGTCGGTGAAGGTGTAGCTGCCCAGCACTTTGAGGTTGTCTGTCAGCTGCATGTGCGCTTCCAGTTCGAGTCCTTGGGAACGAACAGCACCTACCGCGCGATAGAAGTTTTCCTGCGGCAGTTTGGTCGCGAGATTCTCCTGATCGATGCGGAACAACGAAGCGGTAAACAAATTATCAGTGCCTGGCGGCTGATACTTCAGGCCCACTTCCCATTGCGTCCCATCGGTGGGTGCCAGCGGGTTGCCGGCACTGTCGGAGTAGGAGTTGGGATTGAACGACTCGGAGTAGCTGATATAAGGCGCAAAACCGCTATCAAACAAATACAACGCCCCGGCGCGGCCAGTCAGCTTGGTTCGTTTGTCACTGATTTCGGTGCCTGCCGGTCGCCCAACTTCGGCAAGGCGATTCTCGTCCGAGGTTTCTACCCAATCCTGGCGTACTCCAAGAGAGAACCGCCATTTGTCCAATTCGATCAAGTCTTGCAGATAAACGCCGGTTTGTTCCAAGCGGCGCAAGTAACTGGTCGGGCTGTAATAATCAATTGCCGAATTACCGTACACCGGACTGAATGCATTGATGGGTGCAAGGCCACCGCTGGTCCAGTCGACCACGGTTTTACGGCGTTGGTAATCGGCCCCCATCAGTACGGTGTGCTTGGTTGCGCCGGTAAAGAATTCGGCCTGAAGCATGTTGTCGACGATAAACGAGTGAAGCTTCTCGTCACCACCCGAGTAGTAGCGGTTCAATTCGTTGCTGGTGGGTGTGGTCCAGCCATAGGCGTAGACCTGATCGAGCTTCACCTTGGAATCCAGGTAACGGAAGTTCTGTCGCGCGGTGAAGACGTCGTTGAAGCGGTGCTCGAATTGATAGCCGAACGACTGCTGATCACGTTGATAGCCATCAACGCCTGGTTCGCCTTCAAAGAAGTGCGAGGATATGCGATTGCCATTGCGTTGATGGAGTGTGCCGTCGGCGGGCAGGCCGCCGTGATAACCGCCGTCCGGGTCATGTTGCAAATAGGCTTGCAGGGTCAGGGAAGTGTCTTCGGTAAAGTCGATGCTCAATGTCGGCGCGAGGGCGAAGCGCTTTTCTTTATTGTGGTCGAACTGCGTGTCGGACTGATCCGTCAGTCCTGTCAGGCGATAGGCAATACGCTTGTCGTCATCCACCGGTCCGCTGAAGTCGAAGCCCACGCCGCGCTGGCCTTGAGTGCCCACCGTCGCCTGAACTTGATGGTAGGGTTCATACAGCGGTTTTTTGCTGGTCAACGCTACCAGGCCGCCGGGCGAGCTGCGCCCATAAAGCACCGACGACGGGCCTTTCAGGATATCGACGCGCTCCAGGAAGTACGGGTCGACCTGCATGGTGCTGTAGGTGCCGCTGTCGCCCATGGATTTGAGGCCGTCGAGGTAGATGTTGTCCACCGAACCGTCGTTGAAGCCGCGCATCGCGACGTAGTCGTAGCGGTGAGTCGCGCCGTACGGATTGGTCAGTACGCCGGGCGTGTAGCGCATGGCTTGGGACACGGTTTGCGAACCTTGATCGTCCATCTGCTCGCGGGTCACTACCGAAACGCTTTGCGAGGTTTCCAGCAGCGCGGTACTGGTTTTGGTCGCGATCTGGCTGTGAGTTGCGTTGTAGCCATCCATGCTGCCCAACGCATTGCCCAACGCAAAACCCCGGATGTCGGTAGTGGGCAGCGCCAGTGCCTCAGTGTTGGAGACGGCGCGCAAGACATAGCTATTGCCATCCTGGCTGACGGCTTCCAGGCCCGAACCGCCAAGCAACTGACTCAAGGCCTGATCGGTCGAATAAGTGCCTTGGACGCCTGGCGATGAAAGGCCTGAAGTTTGTGAAGGTGTCATCGACAGCGTGATGCCGGCCTGGCGCGCAAATTGGTTGAGCACATCGCTCAGCGCGCCGCCCGCGATGGAGTAACGATGGCTGTTGGTTTCGCTAGCCGGTGCTGCGACCCCAATCGTCGGGAGCAGTCCGACGCCCAGTGCCGTGGAGAACAATGCTGCACGAACGGCGTGGCGCAGAACGCCGGTTTGCTCCGTGAAAGCCATGGGGTTTTGGTGGGTAGCGCGCACAGTCATTTTAGGTGTCCGTAGGAAGTCGCTGAAGTCAGCATTGAGGTGCTTACTGACTAAGCCGCACAGGCACGAAAAACCCGCCAAAAAATGTCAGACTTGACGCTCCAGGGTTACCCACCAGCGAGTGCGATAGTGCAATCGCACCGGTAGCGTGCGCGGCAGCACCGCCAGCAGTTTGTCGGTGTCTTCGAGTCGGAACACTCCGGACAGCCGCAAGTCGGCAATGTCCGCCGCGCAACTCAGATAACCGTGGCGATAGCGTGCGACCTCATTCAGAAAGTCGCCCAAGCGCATATTTCGAGTGACGATCAATCCATCGACCCAAGCGCCCACGTCCATGTCGAGTGCGGGCGCCAACTGCGCCCGGTGATGATCTATCAGATAACTCTGGCCTGCCTGGACCTGAATCGGCAGGCCATCGGCGGACAGTGGCGAATGTATTGCGACCATCCCGGCCGTCACGCTGAGGCGCGTGCAGTCGCTGTCCTGGCGCAGGATGAATCGCGCTGCTACACCTTCGTAGACACCGTGACGACTTTGCACGCGCAGCGGGCGATCAAACGCTGAGCCTTCGTCGATGCCACCGCAGGTCACGATGATCTCGCCGCGAATCAATTTGATCAGCCGTTGTTGCGGTGTGTAGTCAAGATTCACGGTGCTGGCGGTATTGAGTTCCAGACGTGTGCCGTCGGGTAACTGAAACCCGCGTCGTTCGCCGGTGGCAGTGGCGAAGTCGGCGGTCCACTGCTGCCAACTCACCACATCCTTGCTTAGCCACGCCGCCGAGCCTATCAACAAGGCGCCGGAGAGCAGTTTCAGGGCCTGGCGCCGTCCGAGTCCTTGAGCACTTTTTTCCAGCGTGTTGAAGGCGACCTGGGCCCCGGGCACCGCACGCAGGTTACTGCTCAACTCGGCTTGCAGCGATTGAACCCTTTGCCAGGCCTGCTCATGTTCGTAATGTTCGGCCCGCCACACTTCGCATTGCTGGCGGATCTTCGGATTGGCGGCATTGTTGCGCAGCTTCAGCAGCCAATTGATGGCCTGCCTGACCACTTGCTGATGAGGCTCGCCGTGGCGGCTCAATGATGTGTTATCCACAGGCCTCACGTTTCGTACCTCAGCACATAACAGTGATAGAGCGCATCGGCGACGTAGCGCTCCACCGAGCGCAACGAAATGCCCATCTGCTCGGCGATTTGCTTGTGCGATAGCCCTTCGCACTGCGCCAGCAGAAATGCCTGACGCACTTTTGGCTTCAGCCCTTCAAGCATGCGCGCGATGCTTTCCAGCAGTTCAAGCACCAGTGCCCGGGCTTCGGCGCCGGGTGTTTGCGCCTCGGGCAGATGGGCAATGGTTTCCAGGTAAGCGCGTTCGATTTCCTCACGCCGCCAATGGTCGATGACCAACCCGCGAGCGATGGTCCGCAAAAAGGCGCGCGGAGCCGTAAGCTCCAACCGTTCGGTTCGTTGCAGCAAACGTACGAAGGTGTCCTGGGCAAGATCGGCCGCATCAGCCGCATTCCCCAATCGGGCGCGCAGCCACGTGTTCAGCCAACCGTGGTGGCTGCTGTAAAGCGCCTTAACTGCATATTGAGCGGAAGACATGAACGCGACAGCCTGACGTCACAAATGATAATTAGTCGCATTGTCTTCAAGGGTTAAGTAATTTGCAACCATCCTCTGCATCAGGGCGGTCGAGGTAGCGTGTGATGACTTCGACCGCCCGGTTGAGATGGTTTTCGAGTAATGTCACCGCGCGTTCCACATCGCGTTGTTCCACCGCCCGCAACAGTGCCCGGTGATCTTCCTGAGATAATTCACCCAGCCCCATGGCTTGCAGGTTGAAGCGCAAAAAGCGTTCTTCTTCATTCAACCCGTCTTCTACGAGCTTCAAGAGCCGGCGATTGGGTGCCTTGTGGTAGAGGGCCAAGTGAAAAAGACGATTGAGCCGGCCAATTTCCGTGTAGTCGCTTTCGGTTTCCAGTTGATTGATGAAGTGGGCCGCTTGCTCGATGTCCTCTGCGGTGAGCAAAGGAATAGACAAGCGCAACGCCGCGGATTCCAGCAGGATGCGCAGCGCATAAGTTTCCACGGCATCGCCTTGTACCAACGGCGCGACCACCGCACCTTTGTGTGCCGTCACGTTAAGCAACGATTGTGCTTCGAGCTGACGCAATGCTTCGCGAACCGGCATGCGGCTGACCCCGAACAGGTCAGCCAGATCTTGCTGACGCAACGCGATGCCGCACGGCAGGCGTCCGTCGAGAATCGCCGCGCGCAGGGTTTCTTCTATTACCGAGCGTGCCAGGTGAGCGGGAATTGGGCTATTAACCTTGATGCTGCTAAGAGGGCTGGGCTTCTGAGTCACGACTACGCACCCTGAATGACTGAATTATTTTGGATCCAAAATTGACACTAGAGGCTGGTGGAGGGGTTGTCAAACTGGCTCTAGACCACTTGAACAGAGTTTAGCGTGTCGGCGGTGATCTCATCGTGCCATTGTCGTTTTCCCGCTAAGCTACACCCCTCAACCGAGTCCATCTGCCACCCTGGAAGCCTTGCATTGGCGCCACATTTTGCGGTCCCCCGGATATTGCGCTGGCTGTGCTGCGCCTTGCTCCTGAACGGCGTCATGCTGGTCGGCCTGCATGCCGATTGGGATTTTTCGCTCATCAGTCGACGGGCTCAGGCGCTTTACGGGCCGCTGGGCGAAGGGCAGCAACGTATCGATGCCTGGCAAAATTTGCTGGCCACGCAAAAACAGGTCAGTGAGCTGGAACAGCTGAAAGTGGTCAATCTGTTCTTCAACAAGCAGATGCGTTATGAAGAGGACATCGACTTGTGGCACCAAGTCGATTATTGGGAAACGCCCATCGAGGCGTTATGGAAAGGTGCCGGCGACTGCGAAGACTACGCCATCGCCAAGTACTTCAGCCTGCGCCATCTCGGGGTGTCCAGCGAGAAACTGCGCATCACCTACGTCAAGGCGTTGAGCCTGAACCGTGCGCACATGGTGCTGACCTATTACTCGAGCCCGGAGGCCATGCCGCTGGTGCTCGATAGCCTGATTGATACGATCAAACCTGCGAGCCAGCGAAGCGATTTATTGCCGGTCTACTCTTTCAACGCCGAAGGGTTGTACTTGCCTGGCGCCAAGGGTGACAAAAAGGTGGGCGACACCAAACGCCTTTCGCGCTGGCAGGATGTGCTGAAAAAAATGCAGGCCGAAGGTTTTCCGGTCGAGACGACCCATTAGGAGTACGCGCCCAGATGTCATTGTTCAAACAACTGTTGATCGCTATCTGTCTGTTTCTGGTCGTCGCCTTCACCGGCAGCTTCATGGTCAGCCTTGAGAGCTCGCGTGCCCAGTACGTCAATCAGTTGCGCTCGCATGCTCAGGACGCGGCGACGGCGCTGGCGCTGTCCTTGACCCCCAACATCGATGACCCGGCAATGGTCGAGTTGTTGGTCAGTTCGATCTTCGACAGTGGCTACTATGCGACGATTCGCGTGGTCGATCTGTCGAACGACAAAGTCATTGCCGAGCGCAGTGGCATTCCGGCGGTGAGCAATGTTCCGGATTGGTTCGTCAAACTGATCGGCCTGGAACCCGCCGGTGGCGATGCAATCGTCAGTCGTGGCTGGGAGCAAGCGGCGCGGGTCGAAGTGGTCAGCCATCCGATGTTCGCGCTGGCCAAGCTTTGGCAAAGTGCGTTGGGCAGTTTGAGCTGGCTGTTGATCTGCGGTGCGGTCAGTGCAGCGCTCGGCGCGTTGTTGCTGCGCCGTCAATTGAAGCCACTGGATTACATGGTCCAGCAGTCCCACGCCATCGCTCGTCGCGAATTTCTCAGCCTGCCGGATCTGCCACGCACACCCGAACTGCGGCGAGTGGTGCAGGCCATGAATCAGATGGTCGAGAAGCTCAAGGCGTTGTTTCAGGAGCAAGCCGAGCGCAGTGAAAAACTGCGGGCCGAGTCCTATCAGGACAGCCTGACCGGCCTTGCCAACCGCCGCTATTTCGAGATGCAATTGAATGCCCGGGTGAGTGATCCGGAGCAGGCAAGTTCGGGTTACCTGCTGCTGTTACGGGTCAGGGATCTGGCCGGTATGAACCAGCGCATGGGCGGTCAGCACACCGACGAATTACTTAAGGCAGTGGCCGGGCAACTCCTGCGCGAATGCGCTCGGTACCCGGAAACACTGAACCTCGTCACGCGGATTCGCGGCGGCGAATTTGCCGTGCTGGCGCCAGGAATGATGCGCGAGGAAGCGCTGCAATTGGCGCAAAACCTCGACAGTGCATTGGCAAGTTTGCATGCAACCGGTGCGACAGACGTGGCGTCGGTGGCCTCTATCGGGCTGGCGCCATTTGTTCACGGCGATTCACCGCAAGCGGTCCTGGGGTTGGCGGATCAGGCATTGGCGCAAGCCGAAGGGCAAGGTGACTCGAGTTGGGTGTGCCTGGATCGCGCGGCGTTGGCCAGCGTAGCTGATGACCATCACGCTTGGCACGACTTGCTGGACAAGGCATTGACCCAGCGGCGGTTCGAGTTGTTTTTCCAGCCAGTGGTTGCCAGCCAGGACACGCAGTTGGTGCTGCATTACAAAGTGCTGTCGCGGTTAATCGACAATCAGGGGCAAGTCATTCCCGCGGGTCGTTTCTTGCCATGGCTTGAGCGTTTTGGCTGGAGCGCACGGCTCGACTGCCTGATGCTGCAATTGGTGGTGGAGCAAATGGCAGGGCACGAAGAGTCGCTGGCGTTAAATCTGTCTTCGGCAACGCTTGGCGACGCGCAAGTGCTGGGCAAGGTGTTCGACATTTTGCGTGCGCACTCCAATCTGGGGCCGCGTCTGACCCTCGAAATCGGCGAGGAGCAATTGCCCGAACAGGTGCAACTGGAAGCCCTGACCCAACGGTTGCGCGAGCTCGGTTTTTCCTTGAGCCTGCAGCATTTCGGTGGGCGCTTCAGCATGATCGGCAACTTGGCGCGTCTCGGTCTGGCCTATCTGAAAATCGATGGCAGCTACATCCGCGCCATAGACCTGGAGAGTGACAAGCGTTTGTTCATCGAGGCCATTCAGCGCGCGGCGCACAGCATCGACCTGCCGCTGATCGCCGAACTGGTCGAAACCGATGGGGAGTTGTCAGTGATTCGCGAAATGGGAATTTACGGTGTGCAAGGGCGTTTGGTGGGCGAGCCAAAGCCCTGGAAATAAGCCCTGCGTGCTGTGCGCAAGCGGCCGTTGAGTCAGATCAGCCCGTTCTCGTCGTCATCGACTAAATGGCTCAACCCACCCAACGCCTCACGCGCCTGGGACCGATCCATAAGCTTGGCCTGTGCAGCGGCCGGCAGGTCGGTGACACGAATCACGCCTTTGCTGGTCAGCACCTGTATCAAGTCATCGAGTACCCGGATCATTTCCAGGTCGCTTTGCTTGAGTTGTTTCAGGCTGTTGGCCATGACCTCACTGGCCATCCAGGCTTGCAGGTCGGGGTGATCGGCGGCGAGTGTCTCGCTGGCGTCGTCATAACTCGACTCTTCCACTCTCACAATCTGGCCTTGCGCATCGCGTTGCACGTAGAACATCGATCATCCCTCGTCAATGAAGTGGCGTCATGCTGTCAGCAGCATAGCCAACGTCGCGCCCGTTGAGGGCACGTATTACCTATCCCGCCCCTCTAAAAGCCCGGTTTTTGACCGTTCATCGGTAATTCTGGTCGCGGTTTTTGCAGCATGGATAAACAAAGCGTTGATTTATAAAAACTTATACAAAATTCTGCGGGTTGTCACACTTATAGCGATAGTTCATATGGTCCGCTATTTGCTTCGACAATTCGCGATATTCAATGGCGTCAACCTTCAAACACGCGGCTTTCAGAGGACTGAAAAGCGTGTGTTGATGGCCGCATTTGAGCTTGAAAAGCGATTTTGTCGTCAAAATTATGGCGATCAAAACAGTTTTTTTAATCGCGAATGAATATTAAGATGACACCGTTCAAAATATTGACGATATAGATTTTGACCGCTCGTTTCAACGGATTGTCTTGAGCAACGTGCTTACACCCAGTCAGCTTTCGGGGCAATCCAACATGCATCGTACCGACGACATATCGAACCTGTTCAACAGGTTTGGAGCAAGTGCGGACAGCTATCTAGAGTTCGATAGCCACTTCGACTACAAGGAAAAGCCATTGGCTTTGTTGTCCGCAGTCGCCGATGAGCCAATCGCGCAGCCTGTGGTTGAAGCCGTCGTTGAAGAGCCTTTGGAGGCCGAGCCGCTCAAACTGGCGGTAGTAGTCAAGTCTTTGACTCCCGCGACTGCTGCTGCGTCTGGCGATCTACCGAATACTCCGGCACCGCTTGGGCGTCTATTGGCCGAGGTCGCATTGGCGCGCCAGGCTGAAGCGCGTGCGCGCAATGACGAAGCGCTGCGTCAGGCGCTGCCCCAGGGCCGTCCCGCCAAGTGCAAGGCCCACGTTATCGCGCTGGTTTCAAACAAGGGCGGTGTGGGGAAAACCACGATAAGCGCGGCCATGGCCAGCACGCTGCACCTGCCCGGTGGGCGGACTGTAGCCATTGATCTCGATCCGCAAAACGCGCTGCAGTATCACCTCGGCGTTGAACCCGATGTGGCCGGTATGGGCGGTGCCAGCCTGTCCGGTAAAAACTGGAGCGATGTGTTGCTGGCGTGCGGCGCCCGCTCATTGCTGCTGCCTTACGGTGCGCTGAAGGGTTCAGAGCGTCGTACGCTGGAGCAGTACCTGGTCAACGATCGTCACTGGTTGGCCCGCCAACTGGCGCGCATGACGCTCGAAGAAAACGACGTGATCATTCTTGATACCCCGCCGGGTCAAAACGTTTATCTGGAGCAGGCGCTGCAGGTGGCCGACCAGATCGTTGTGGTGACGACCGCCGACGCGGCCAGTTTCCTGACCCTGGACTCGATGGAACAATCGCTCGCAGCGCCTGACGCACGAACCCAGTTTTCGACGTTCAGCTACGTCATCAACCAATTCGATGCTGGCCGTGAATTTTCCCGCGACATGCTCGAAGTGCTTAAACGACGTCTTGGCGGGCAACTGCTGGGTGTCATCTCGCTGGATCATGCCCTCGGCGAATCACTGGCTTACGGCCGCAATCCGCTCGGCGCCGCCGACTTATCTCCCGCGTGTGACGACTTGATGCTGCTCAGCGAGCAACTCAAGACCCGTCTCGAAACCGCCGGTACTGCAGACATTTACGCCTCGTGATTACTACTTCAGACGAACCCATTACCGCACCCACCCGTTCGCAACGCTGGGCTCAGGCCTTGTCCGATAAGCTTGATCGGTGGCCGCTGGCTGCACGGCGTGCGCTGACCGTCAGCATGGCCGTGCTGTGGGCGCTGGTGGCGCTGTTCATTGTCACAGTGCCATTCGACTTGTACGCGCAGTGCGGCTTTGCGCTTGGCTGCTTCATTGTTGCCATGGTGCTGCGCAAGATTCCGGGCCGCTTGACCGTACTGATGCTGATCGGCCTGTCGCTGACCGCTTCATTGCGTTACCTGTACTGGCGGCTGACTTCTACCCTTGGTTTTGAAGGTTGGGTGGACATGCTGTTCGGTTACGGCCTGGTCATGGCCGAGCTGTACGCGATGATCGTGTTGGTGTTTGGTTACCTGCAAACCGCGTGGCCGCTGCGCCGCAAACCGGTGCTGATGAGTGGCCCGCCCAGCGAGTGGCCGACGGTCGACGTGTTTATTCCGTCGTACAACGAAACCCTCGACATCGTGAAGGTCACCATCTTCGCGGCCCAGGCCATCGACTGGCCACGGGACAAGTTGCGCGTGCACGTGCTGGATGACGGTCGCCGGGATGACTTTCGCGTGTTCTGTGATCAGATCGGCGTGAACTACATCGTTCGCGACAATAATCGTCATGCCAAGGCCGGCAATCTCAACGAGGCCCTGAAGGTCACCAGTGGCGAATTTGTCGCGATTTTCGACGCTGACCACGTACCGACGCGTTCTTTCCTGCAAGTCAGTGTGGGCTGGTTCCTCAAGGATCCCAAGCTTGCGATGTTGCAGACGCCGCACTTCTTTTTCTCGCCCGACCCGTTTGAAAAGAACCTCAACACCTTCCGTACCGTACCCAACGAAGGCGAGTTGTTCTACGGCCTGGTGCAGGATGGCAATGACCTGTGGAACGCGACGTTTTTCTGTGGCTCCTGCGCGGTCATTCGCCGTGAACCGTTGCTGGAGATCGGTGGCGTAGCGGTTGAAACCGTGACGGAAGACGCCCACACCGCGCTCAAACTCAACCGGGCCGGCTACAACACCGCGTACCTGGCGATCCCTCAGGCGGCGGGTCTTGCGACCGAAAGTCTGTCGCGGCATATCAGCCAGCGGATTCGGTGGGCGCGGGGCATGGCGCAGATTTTCCGAACCGATAACCCGCTATTGGGCAAAGGCCTGAACCTGGGGCAGCGCTTGTGTTACGTCAACGCAATGCTGCACTTTTTCTACGGCTTGCCGCGCCTGGCATTCCTCACCGCGCCGCTCGCTTTTCTGTTTTTCGATGCGCAAATTTTCCACGCATCCGCGTTGATGATTACTGCCTATGTATTGCCGCACATCCTGCATGCCAGCCTGACCAACTCCACTATTCAGGGGCGCTTTCGCCACTCGTTCTGGAACGAGGTCTACGAGACGGTGCTGGCCTGGTACATCATGGGCCCGGTGCTGATGGCGCTGGTCAACCCCAAGTTCGGTGGCTTCAACGTGACCGACAAGGGCGGGATCATCGACAAGAAATTCTTCGAGTGGAAACTCGCGCGTCCCTACATCGTGTTGCTGACGTTGAACGTCGCCGGCCTGATTTTTGGTGTGGTGAAGTTGATCCACGGCGAAGACGGCGCAACCACCACGATCCTGATCAACCTGGCATGGACCGTTTACAACATCATCATCACCAGTGCCTCGGTGGCGGTTGCCAGCGAAACCCGGCAGGTGCGTTCCGAGCCACGTGTCGCCGCCGCGTTGCCGATGCGCATGACCCGCGCGGACGGCACTACGGTTGAAGGCGTGACGGTGGACTTTTCGCAAAAAGGCCTGGGTTTCCGCTTGCCCGAAGGCGTCAGCGTTCCCAAAGGCGAACGTATACAGATTTCGCTGTTCCGCAATCAACAGCTCAGCGTGTTCCCGGCAATCATCGTGTTCAGTCGCGGCGAATTGATGGGCGCGCAGTTCGATCAGCTGACACTGCGTCAGCAAAGTGAACTGGTGCGCCTGACCTTCTCGCGCGCCGACACCTGGGCATCGACCTGGGGCCACGGTCAGGTCGATACACCGTTGGTTGCGTTGCGAGACGTCGCCGGTATCGGCATGCGCGGCATCTACGAACTGTTCAAGGCAACGCTAAAGGAACTGCGGATTTTACTCCGTCGCCCTCGCTCGTCTTCACCCACCTTAGAAAACGTATTGGACAAGTGATGAACTCGAAGTCTTTCGCTTTCGGCAACCTGCGCGACACGCGCCGTGCGCTGGCAGGTATGTCGTGCGCTTTGCTGGCACTGGGCAGCAGCGCCACGGTGTTTGCCGAATCCGCGCCGGCCGCCAACGCCACCGCAGATGCCAACAGCTATAGCCTGACCCTCAAGCAGTTGGGCCGTCACTATCCGATGTCCCTGCGCGGCGTGGAGTCCACCGACAGCGTTAACTTCGATGTGCGGGCCGATTCGATCGTGACCGGTGCGCACCTGACGTTGCAGTACACCTACTCGCCTGCATTGTTGGCGGACCTTTCGCAGATCAACGTGATGGTCAACGATGAAGTGGCTGCCAGTTTGCCGTTGCCCAAGGAAAACGCCGGGGTCATGCAAAAGCAGGTGGTGCAAATCCCGGCGCACCTGATCACCGAGTTCAACCGCTTGAGCCTGCAGTTTGTCGGCCACTACACCATGGGTTGCGAAGACCCGCAGCACTCAAGCCTGTGGGCGAAAATCAGCAACACCAGCCAACTCGATATTCAAGTGACGCCGCTGACCTTGCCCAATGATCTGTCGCTGATGCCGCTGCCGTTCTTTGATCGTCGCGATGCCCGGATCTTGAACCTGCCATTCGTGTTTGCCACTGCACCCGATAACACCACGCTGGAAGCCGCGGGCGCACTGTCGTCGTGGTTCGGTGCCCAGGCCAGTTATCGCGGTGCGACGTTCGCTTCACGCTTCAATCAGATTCCAGCCACGGGGAACGCCGTGGTATTGCTCAGCGGTCCTGACGCCTTGCAGGTTGGCGGGCTGAGCCTGCCGGCCGCTAAAGGCCCGACGTTGACCGTGATGACCAACCCGAATGACATCAACGGCAAATTGCTGGTGATCACCGGTCGCGACGGTGCAGAGCTCAAGCGTGCCGCGACGGCATTGGTGTTGGGCAGCCAGGCGTTGTCCGGCAGCAGCGTGGTGATTGACCGTCTCGACGTAGCGCAACCTCGCAAGCCATACGATGCACCGAACTGGTTGCCGAGCGATCGCCCGGTCAAGCTTGGTGAGTTGCTGGCGGCCAAACTATTCAATGTCTCGGGCTACAACCCGGGCGACATCACGGTGCCGCTGAACTTCCCGCCGGACCTGTTTACCTGGCGTGATGAAGGCGCTCCCCTGACCATCAAGTACCGCTACACGCCGCAAGAGAAATCGACCAATTCGTCGTTTATCGTCAGCTTCAACGATGCGCTGATCAAGTCACAGAACCTGCCGTCCGAAGACAAACTCGACAGCGGTGTGCTCAATGCGTTGAAAGCAGGCGATGGCAATCTGGCGCGTGAAGTCAGCGTGCGCCTGCCGCTTAACTCGGTGGCCCTGCAATCGCGACTGCAACTGCGCTACATGTTCGATTACATCAAGCAGGGCGAGTGCGGTGACATCATCATCGACAACATGCGCGGCAGCATTGACCCGCAATCGACACTGGACCTGAGCGGCTACGACCATTTCATGGCGATGCCCAACTTGGGAGTTTTCAAGGACGCCGGGTTCCCGTTCACCCGGTTGGCGGACTTGTCACAGACTGCAGTCGTGCTGCCGGACAATGCCGGCACTGCAGACCTCGACGCCTACTTGACCGTGCTCGGTCGCTTCGGCCAATCCACCGGTTACCCGGCCACCGGTGTGGTGGTCACCCAGGCCGCACAGGTGGCGAGCGCCGCCGACAAAGATTTGCTGGTGCTGGCCTCCGGTGCCAACCAACCCTTGCTCAAACAATGGGCAGATCGCCTGCCGGCATCCGATCTCAATGGCCAGCAAAGTTTCCATCTGTCTGACCTGCCGATGCGTGTGCGTGACTGGTTCAGCCCGGACCCGGAAGCCAATCAGCGCAAGGCACGGCTGGCGATGGCTTTTTCGGGTGGCGAGCGTAGCACTTACCTGACCGGTTTTGAGTCGCCGCTAAAAAGCGGTCGCAGTGTCGTTGTCATTGCCAGCGCGCAGCCGGAAGGCCTGGCTGAGGCGACCAATGCGTTGATCGGCGGTGAAGATTACACCCAGTCGATTCAGGGCAGCCTGGTGGTGGTTCGTGGCAAGACCATCGAACCATTGGTCGCGGACCAGCAGTATTACGTGGGGGAACTTGGGCCGTTCAAATACATGCAATGGCTGCTGTCGCGTCACGTGGGTTGGACGCTGGTACTGACCGGTCTGGGCATCGTCTTGCTCAGTGGCCTGGCGTACCTGTCGTTGCGCGCCCGTGCCAAACGACGCCTTGACGTGTAATGGACAAACATCGCCCATGAGCCTCGCTGATTTCTTCACCATTGGGCCGCGCCGACGTGCCGGGTTTTTCGGTTTGTCGGCGCTGCTGCTGACCTGGCTGATGCCCCCTGCCGCGCACGCTGAAAGCTGTGAGGTCGCAACGTGGCCGCTGTGGCAAACGTTCGTCGAGCACTTTGTGCAGCCCGACGGGCGCGTGCTGGATGCGAGCACGCCGCAACGTCACAGTTCTTCGGAAGGGCAGTCGTACGCGATGTTTTTTGCGCTGGTGGCCAACGACCGCGCAACGTTCGACAAGCTCTGGCGCTGGAGCCAGGACAACCTGGCCCAGGGCGATATCAAATCGAATCTGCCGGGTTGGTTCTGGGGGCTGGATGAGCAGGGCAAGTGGCGCCTGCTGGACAGCAATTCGGCGTCCGACGCCGATCTGTGGTTTGCCTATGCGTTGCTCGAAGCCGGCCGTCTCTGGCAGCGCGATGACTACACGCTGCAGGCGCGACAGTTGCTGCACAACGTGGCCACCCAGGAGGTCGAGAATCTACCGGGTCTGGGCAAGATGTTAATGCCCGGCAAAGTTGGTTTTATCAAGCCAAGCCTGGATAAACCCGAGCTGTGGCAACTCAACCCGAGCTACCTGCCGATCCCGGTCCTGCGCCGTTTGGCCGCGGTTGATCACAAAGGGCCGTGGGCGCAAATCGCCACCAATACGCAAACATTGATCAAGGCTGTCAGCTACAAAGGCTTCGTCGCTGACTGGGTCAGTTATCGCAGCACCGGGCCAGGCAAAGGCGAGTTCATTGTCGACCCGGTCAAGGGTGAACTGGGCAGTTATGACGCGATCCGCACGTACCTGTGGGCCGGTTTGATGCCGGCTCAAGACCCTTTGCGCAAACCATTGCTGGACAGCCTCGGCGGCATGCTCAAAGTCACTGCCGCCGACGGTGTGCCGCCGGAAAAGGTCCAGGTCACAAGCGGCCAGTACAGCGGCGTTGGACCGTTCGGATTTTCGGCTGCGCTGCTGCCTTATTTCAAGGCACTTGGCGATGCGTCGCTGCAACAACAGCAAGCGTTGCGCGTGCAGCAACTGATGGCTCAAAGCTTGACGCCAGATGCGGTCCAGGCTGCGCAGCCGCCCTATTACTTTTTTGTACTGAGCCTGTTTTCGCTGGGCTACATGGACAACCGCTACCACTTCCTTGATCACGGGAAGTTGCAACCGATGTGGGAGAAGAAATGCCAGCGCGCCGTCACGCCATAGCCTTCGGGGTACTTGCAGCCCTGATTCATAGCAGCAGCTTTGCCGCACTCAATGATGCGGGCAAGGCGTTGCTGCAACAGGGGCATTATTGGCAGGCTCAGGATGACCAGGCCCGGGCGACCGAGGTCTGGAAAAAACTGTTGCTGATAGACCCGCAGCAAGCCGATGCGCTGTACGGCCTGGGTATGCTGGAGCTCAAGGCAAAGCGTATCGATGGCGCTAATAACTACCTGGGCAAGCTCCAGCAAGCGCATCCGCAAGCGCCGCAGACTTTATTGCTGGAGCAGGCCATCAACCTGCAAAGTGGCAATGCACTTGATCAGCTGGAGCAAGCACGATTGCTCTCGACGGCGGGCGACCTGGATAAGTCGATTCCGATTTACCGGGAGATATTCGCCGGTAAACCGCCGCAAGGGGATTTGGGTCTCGAATTCTATAACTACCTCGGTTATGCGACCGGTGGCTGGAGTGAATCGCGTCAGGGTCTTGAGCGTTTGCTGCAACAGAATCCGGACGATGCCAAGGTCCAACTGGTGTTGGCCAAACTGTTGCTGCGCAATGAAGCCACGCGTACCGAAGGCATTCGCCGCTTGAGCCAGTTGTCGACGTTGCCCGAGTTGGGCGGCGAGGCCACCGAGGGTTGGCGTGAAGGTCTGGTGTGGCTGGGTTCGCCGCGTCCGGGTGAGGTTGCGCTGTTCGAGCAATACCTGAAGGCCAATCCTGACGACGCCGAAATTCGCACGCAAATGAACAGCCGTGGCACCGCCGCCGTGGCCTCGCAGCAGAGCCCGTACCTGGTGCGTGGATTCAAGGCATTGCAAGACAACCAATTGGGCAGTGCCGAACAAGCCTTTCTTGCGCGCCTCAAAGAGCAGGCGCAAGACACCGATGCCTTGGGCGGACTCGGCGTGGTGCGACAGCGGCAGGGGCGCTTCAGCGATGCCAATGAATTGCTCACCCGCGCTGTCGGGCGCGGTGGCAATCCTCGCTGGCAAGCGGCGCTGGACAGCAATCGCTACTGGAACCTGCTGGCCCAGGCCGACACTGCCAAAACCAACCGCGACCTGCAGAAAGCTCGCAGCCTGTTACAGCAAGCCGTCGCCAGTAAACCGCGTCAGGTGGAAGGCTATGTTGCCCTCGGTGGCGTGCAGGCCGAGCAGAATCAGTTGGACAATGCCGAAGCGAGCTATCGCCAGGCCTTGACCCTGGACAACGACAACCCGGGCGCCATGCTCGGGCTGATTACCGTGTTGGCGCAAAACGGCAAGGCCAGTCAGGCGCTGAAAATGGTTGAGGCCCTGAGCCCCGCCCAGCAGCAACGACTAGGCGATTTGCGGCCCTTGCGTGCAGCCGTGGCGGTCGGCCAGGCCAAAAATGCCGAGCGCGACGGTGACTTGGGCGCCGCGATTGCCGCGCAGCAAGACGCTGTTCGCAACGATCCGCAAAGCGTATGGACCCGCTACGATCTGGCGCGTTTTTACCTGCAAGCCAAGTCCCCGGACAAGGCTCGGCAAACCATGAGCGAGCTGCTCAAGGGCGATCCGAAAAATATCGAAGCGCTGTACGCCAGTGCCTTGCTGTCGAGCCAATTGGGTGACTGGTCGGCGGCGCACAGTACGCTTGAGCGAATCGAGGTGAGCCAGCGCAGCACGCAGGTGCAGCAACTGGCCAACGAGGTTCAGGTGCAGTCGCTGGCAAGCCAGGCTTCAACGCTGGCCCAGCAAGGCAACCGCACTCAGGCCGTTACCTTGCTGCGCCGAGCCGAACTGGCCGCTGACGGCAAACCGCAATCGTTGGGCATGCTGGCGCAGGCTTACGTCGATGCCGGCGATACCGAACACGCACTGTCGATGCTGCGCAATGCCATTGCACAAAGCAGTTCACCGTCACCTGCGCTGCGCCTGGCTTATGCCGGTGTGCTGCTCAAGAGCGGTGACGATGTGCAGGTCAATCAGATCCTGCACGAGCTGCAAGCCCAGCCGTTGCCGCCGGCAGAACAACGCACTTATGACGAAGTGTTGTACCTGTACACCGTACGCCAGGCTGATTTGCTGCGCGAGAAAGGTGACCTCGTCGCGGCCTACGACACCCTCGCGCCAGCCCTTGCCCAACGCCCGAACGATCCGCTGGCGGTCAGTGCCCTGGCACGCATGTACCTGGCCAACGGCAACGCGAAAAAAGCCATCGAGCTGTATCAGCCATTGCTCGACAAAACACCAAATGACCCGCAACTGCAGATGGGCATGGCGCAGGCCTTGAGTAAATCCGGTGATTATCGTGGCGCCGAAAAGGCCACCGAAAAAGCCCTTGAGCTGGCGCCGAACGACGCGCAAATTCTTGCCAGCGCCGCCAGTGTTTACCGTGCTCAAGGCAAGAATGCCAAGGCTGGCGAACTCTACGCGCGGGCACTGGCATTGCAGGCGCCGCCCAAAGAGGACGCTAACCCGTTCGCCGGCACCGTGGCCGCCAACCCTTTTGTCGGCAAGACCGGCCAACGCAGCCAATCGCGGTTGTCCCAGGCCACGCTTTCGCAGATACCGGAGCCGGCCCAGGTGCAGGTTGCCACTGCAGACGCCGAACCGGCTCCCCGTTTACTCGCGGCGAACACACTGGCATCGGACGATAACGTCGCTGCCTACGCTTCGCAGCCTGGCGGTGGGCGTCTGGACGATAACCGGCGTTTGGCCCTTGGCAAACCGGTCGACCCGCAAGTAGAAGCGCGCAAGTCGATGCAAAATGCGCTGGATCAGATTGACCAGGAGCGCAGTCCGCGCGTCACGCAAGGCGTCACCATTCGCAGCAATGACAGCGAGTCGGGCCTGAGCAAAATCACCGATGTCGAGACGCCGTTGGAAATCAGTTTGCCGGTGGGCGATGACCGCATCGCGCTGCGCGTAACCCCGGTGTCGTTGAATGCCGGTGGTTTGAGTGATTCGGCGAAGTCACGTTTCGGTGGTTTCAGCGACCAGCAAATGACTGACTTGCAGGCTCAACTGGCGAACAACACCAACCCGGCCGACACCGATTACCTGACCCGCGTGATCGGCGGCCCGGTCGGGCGTCAGAAAGACTCCGGTGTCGGTTTGGCCGTCGCCTATGAAAACCCGTCGCTGGGCCTGAAAACCGATCTGGGCACCAGTCCGATGGGCTTTCTCTACAGCACCGTAGTGGGCGGTATCAGCATTGACCGTTCGTTTACCGAGGGCAGCAATTTCCACTACGGGATAAGCCTTGCGCGGCGTCCGGTGACGGACAGCCTGATGTCTTTTGCCGGCGCCCGCGATGCGCGCAGCGGTCTGGAGTGGGGCGGTGTCACCAGCAATGGCGGCCGCTTGCAGTTGAGCTATGACAACGGCGATTACGGTGTTTACGGCTACGGCGGCTTGCAGAAACTGGTGGGCAACAACGTTGAATCCAACAACCGCGCCGAAGGCGGTACCGGGGTTTACTGGTATCTGCTGAACGACGATAGCCGCCAGCTGACGGCCGGGCTGAGCCTGACCGGCATCAGTTACGACAAGAATCAGGGCAACTTCACTTACGGCAACGGCGGCTATTTCAGTCCGCAAAACTTCTTTTCCATTGGCGTTCCGATCAGTTGGTCGCAACGCACCGATCGCTTGAGTTACTCGCTCAGGGGCTCGGTCGGCCTGCAACACATCGAACAGGACTCGGCGCCTTACTTCCCTAACGACAGCGAGATGCAAAGCGCGCTCGCCCAGGTTTCGCAGCAGTACGCCGCGTCCGGTATCACCGTGCCAACCCGCTATTCCGGCCAGAACAAGACAGGCATCGGCTACAACCTGAACGCCGCAGCCGAATACCGTTTTGGCGACAATTTTTTCCTGGGCGGCAACTTCGGCCTGGACAACGCCCAAGACTACAAGCAATGGACCGGTGGTTTGTACCTGCGGTACATGTTCGAGGATTTCACCGGTCGCATGGCAATGCCGGTCAGTCCTTATCGTTCCCCTTACTCGAATTAAGCAGCAGGAGTTTTCATCGTGGCAGTATCAATTCTGGCAGGCATGACTATTTTGATGATCGGCGACAGCCATTTGGCGACGCCTGATTATTTGATTTCCACGCTGCACGACAGCCTGGTGGCTCAGGGCGCAACCGTGCACACCCTGGGTATTTGTGGCGCCAACGCCGGTGATTGGCTAAAAGCTACGCCGGGAACCTGTGGTGGCGCCGAGCGCCGTGGCACCGAGAAAGCCGTGGTGCTGGGCGGTAAGGCCGCGACGTTGCCGATCAGCCAGTTGCTGGCCACCGACAAGCCCGACCTGGTGCTGATCGTGATGGGCGACACCATGGCCAGTTACACCAAGCCTGCGTTCCCGAAAGCCTGGTTGTGGCAGCAGACCACCGCCCTGACCAAGGAAATCTCCGCCAACGGTACACGTTGCGCCTGGGTTGGCCCGAACTGGGGCACAGAAGGTGGCAAGTACGGCAAGACCTTCGCCCGGGTCGAAATGACCTCCAAATTTCTCGCGGCCAACGTCGCGCCGTGCAGCTATATCGACTCGCTGCAGTTCTCCAAACCGGGCCAGTGGGCCACGGTTGATGGTCAGCATTTGACGGCACCGGGTTACAAAACCTGGAGCGAAGACATCAGCAAGGCACTGCTGGAAGCACCGGCCGTCAAGGAAGCAAAAAAATGATCAAGCTGTTCGCCGCATTCGCAGCGTTACCTGTGTTGTCGATCAGTGCGTTGGCCAGCGCGGAGGTTGCGCTGTACCCAACCGGTCCGGCTGAAGACTCGGCGTTCATTCGCTTCGTCAACGCCGGCACCGCGCCGTTGGACGTCATCGCGCAGGCTGGCCAACCGCCGCTGCGCCTTGAGGTGTCGGCGCCGGTGTCGCTGTTTTTCCCGGTGCAGGCCAGCAGTCCGATCAAGGGCAGCTTGGTGAGCGGTGCGCAAAAACTGGCCATGGACCTGAAAGTCGAGCCGGGTGAGTTTGCGACCGTGATTGCGGTGCCGGACGGCGCAGGCATCAAGCACGTCGCGGTGCGTGAGCAGCCGGACGATTTTAATGGCCTGAAGGCGTCGTTGGCGTTCTTCAACGTCGACGCTGCGTGCGCCGACGCCAGCCTGCGTCCTGCCGGGCGTACCGCCGACCTGTTCAAAGCGGTACCGGTGAACAGCCTGCAACGGCGTTCGATCAACCCGGTCAGCCTGTCGGTGCAACTGGTGTGCGCCAACGCCAATGTCGGGTCACCGCTGGACCTTGGCGAACTCAAAGCAGGCGAGCGTTACAGCGTGCTGCTGGTGCCTTCGGCAAACGGGCCGCGTCTTTTGAACGCCACGGACACGTTGTCCCACTGATCGGATTCTGCCGCTGCCATGGTCTTCGCCTCACTCGAGTTCCTGACGCTTTTCCTGCCTGCGTTTTTGCTGATATACGCCTTGGGCAAACCGGCCTGGCGTAACGTCATCCTGCTGATCGGCAGTTGGCTGTTTTATGGCTGGCTGAGTCCGCTGTTTCTGACCCTGCACGTGGTGTTGACCATCGTCGCCTGGGTCGGTGGCTTGCTGGTGGACCGCTTTCGTGAGGATTCGAGGGGAAGGGTACGGCTGCTGATCGCGTTGATCGTGTTCAACACCGCCGTATTGTGCTGGTACAAATATGCCAACATTCTGGCCGGAACCTGGAGTGAGCTGATCACCTATTACGGTGCGATGCCGCTTGAGTGGCAGCGAGTGGCGCTGCCGGCCGGGTTGTCGTTCATCGTGTTGCAGGCGATTTCCTACCTGGTGGACGTTCACCGCCATACGGTGCCGGTGGAGCGCAGCTTCATCAATTACGCGACCTATATTTCGATGTTCGGCCACTCGATTGCCGGGCCGATCATCCGTTATGACTGGGTGCGACGCGAGCTGACGCAGCGCTATTTCGGCTGGCAGAATTTTTCGTTGGGTGCTCGCCGATTCATGATCGGCATGTGCATGAAAGTGCTGGTGGCCGACACACTGTCGCCGCTGGTGGACGTTGCGTTCCATCTGCCAAATCCATCCTTTGTCGACGCTTGGATAGGCTGCCTGGCTTACTCGCTGCAGTTGTTTTTTGACTTCGCCGGGTACAGCGCCATGGCCATCGGGCTGGGCCTGATGCTGGGTTTTCACTTCCCGGAAAACTTCAATCGACCTTATCTGGCCAGCAGCATCCAGGACTTCTGGCGGCGCTGGCACTTGTCGCTGTCGAGCTGGCTGCGCGACTACCTGTACATCGCCCTCGGCGGTAACCGCAAAGGCGCATGGAAAACCTATCGCAACCTATTCCTGACCATGGCCATTGCCGGTCTGTGGCATGGCGGCGACAGCTGGAATTACCTGCTGTGGGGTTCGGCGCACGGCATCGCTTTGTGTGTTGACCGATTGTGGTCGCGCTCAAGCCTGCCGAGCATTCCCCCGCTGCTGTCGCATACCTTGACGCTTTTGTTCGTGTGCCTGGCGTGGACCTTGTTCCGCGCGCCGGATTTTCATTCGGCGCTGACGATGTACGCCGGCCAATTCGGCCTGCACGGTTTTGCCCTGGGCGATGCGCTGGCGGTGACGTTGCGTCCGGTACACGGTCTGGCGGCAATGCTCGGTGTGGCGTGTATTGTCGCGCCGTTGTTGCACACGCGTTATGAACGGCGATTCGGCGGCAATGCGCTGTATGCACCGCTTGCGGCCCTGTGGCCGGTGGCGGGTTTTCTGCTCTCGTTCGCGTTGATCGCGAGCCGTGAAGCGGTGCCCTTCCTGTACTTCCAGTTCTGATGACCACGCCCATGTCTTCTACCCCTGTACCGGTACCACCGAGTGAACTCAATGCCCGCATCAGCAAGGTGGCGGGTGTTGTATTCGTCGCGTTCCTGGCCGTTGGTTTCGTCTCGTGCGGTTGGCTGCTGCTCAGCGGCAAGGTCGAAATGCTGCCCGCCAAATTGACCGTCGACGCGGCGCTGCACGGCGAGGTGACGCACAAGATTGCCAAGCAATTATCGAAGGCGACGGTGCCCGAGCAAGCGGCGGACCTGGAACGCGGCGCCAGTTGGCTGGCGCTGCATGACACCGGCCCTCGTGTACGTCCCGGCTGCACTGGCTGGCTGTTCCTGACCGATGAGATGCGCATCAATCGTCAAGCTCAGGTCAATGCTGATACCAAGGCTCAAGCCGTTCGCGACACTCAGCAACGTCTGGCCAAGCGTGGAATAAAATTGCTGGTGGTGGTGGTGCCAGACAAGAGCCGCATCGCCAGCGCGCAACTGTGCGACTTGCGTCGTCCGCTGCAACTGCAAGATCGCGTCGTCGATTGGGTCTCTGGGTTGAACAAAGCAGGCATTGCCGCTGTGGACCTCACGCCGAGCCTGCAACCGCTGGGCGCCGAGGCGTACCTGCGCACCGACACGCACTGGAGCGAAATCGGCTCTGGGGCGGCGGCGAAAGCGGTGGCCACACAGGTGCAAGCGATGGGCATCAGCGCCACGCCACACAAGGATTTTGCAGCGACGGTGCAAGCGCCGGCGCGGCGTCCGGGTGACCTGGTAAGACTGGCTGGCCTTGAATGGCTGCCAGTAACGTTGCAACCTGCCCCGGAAACCGTGGCGGCCACGCAGATCAGCGAGAAGGTTGCCGAGGCGGCAAACGGCGGCGATAACCTCGACGACCTGTTCGGTGATGACAACTTGCCGAACGTCGCGCTGATTGGCACGTCGTTCTCACGCAACTCCAATTTTGCCGGTTTCCTGCAACAGTCGCTGGGCGCACCGATCGGTAATTTCGCCAAGGACGGTGGTGAGTTCTCTGGCGGCGCCAATGCTTATTTCAACAACCCGGCCTTCAAGCAAACGCCGCCAAAATTGATTATCTGGGAAATCCCAGAGCGCGATTTGCAGACGCCTTACAGTGACGTGATTGATTGGGGGAAGTGAGTGTCGGGAAGTGAATGGTTCCCACGCTGGAGCGGGAACAAGGAAGATTTCATTGCTAATGCTGACCCCGTCGCGAGCAGACTCGCTTCCACTCTCGACCGGCGTACACAGGGCCAAAGTGCGAGCGAGCCTGCTCGCGATGGCGTACAAAAGGGCAGCACAATTCAAATGCCATATCATTACTTATACGGGTGACGTGAAGCGGTGGGGCATGCGGCGGTGCCCCAGCCTGAGAGAGGTTATTATTCACGACGTGCAAATCTTAACCTGGTTGCCAAGTCGTCAAAGTTTGCAGCGCCGTTGCCGCCGCCACTGTTATTGCGTGATCGAGGTGGAGTCGAGTCTCTGGAAGGCGGAGGCGATGGACTAGGGCTTCTGGCAGGTCTAGCTTGCTGCAGGGGTATTCGATGCTCCATAGGAGGTGGGTTTAGTCGGTCGTATTGCCCTCCGGAACGAGACATTCTGTTCACCACAAAACTCTGACCCCGCTGTGATTCGGCGAAAGTGTCAGTATTAGACAGCCGCATCGCTTCTCCATAAGTCGGTGGAGATTCATATCCTCGCGACAGCTCAGAGTTGTGTGTGTTTTGTCTACCTCCACCGGCACTTGAAACTTTGGGAATCGAACGGTTGGGTCGGCTGGTCATTCCAACCACTGCTGAGTATCCAGAGTGGTGTCTAGATGTGGTAGGACCTATATCGCTTCTCGCTGGAGAACCACCCGGCATCGCATTTGAAGTGCCAATTCGATACAGCGCCTCGCCAAGCCCACCTGATCTCGCAAGAGGTGTGACGGCGGTGATCCTTTGATTTGCAGCTTGGCCTAGCATGCTCATTGCGCCGCTCAGGTCCATATTGTTCATATTCACGGGCCTGCTCGTACCCGGCCCCAACCTTTTGAAGAAGTTGAAAAAATGCCCTGTCGGGTCCGATCGATTCACCGGATCCCCGGCGCAATACATATACGCATTTAACCCGCCCCGTCCAAACGGACTCCAAGTATCCGGGCTATGAAAACGCATCAAACGAGGGTTATAGGCGCGATAACCATTGCCCAGTAAATACCAGCCAATTTTCGCCTCGCGTATTTGTCCGTTGAAGCCTAAGTGCGTCACAGCGCTGTGTTGCGCGGATTGCTCACCGTATGCGCAATAGGCAATTGAGGTGCACGCGTCCTCAGCGACTTCAGCCATGACCGAGTTTTTGTTGTCGGTCGCCAACAACACAGTGCGCGTGAGCGCTGGGCCAGCGAGGGTTGTCATGGAAGTAAATTCCTCAAGCGATGGGTTGATCACACGCTACGCCCCAAACTCGACCCTTAGAACTATCAGAACTGTTAGTGCCGCCCCCTAAACGAGACACTGCTAAGATTGCGTCTGGATCAACCCTGATCAGCCACGAGTGCTCGCCATGCAACTCCCGGACATGAACCTGCTGGTTGCCCTCGACGCCCTGCTCGACGAGGGCAGCGTGGTGGGCGCCGCGCGGCGGATGAACCTCAGCCCGGCGGCCATGAGCCGCACGCTGACGCGAATTCGTGAGGCCATCGGCGATCCGATTCTGGTGCGTGCCGGGCGTGGGCTGGTGCCCACGCCCAAGGCGCTGGCCTTGCGTGAGCAGGTGCGGGATGTGGTGGAGCAAGCCGCGCTGTTGTTTCGTTCCGCCGATCAGGTGGAGTTGGGCACGTTGCGTCGTCGCTTCAGCATCCGCGCCAACGACTTTTTCGTCGGTGTCTACGGCGGCAAGCTGTTCGATACCCTCGATCGTCAGGCGCCGCACTGTGAACTGCGGTTCGTGCCAGAAGGCGATGGTGACGACGAGGCGCTCCGTGAAGGCCGGATCGATCTGAACATCAGCAATACCCGCCCACAAACGCCTGAAGTGAAGGTGCAAAACCTGTTTTCAACGCATTTTGTTGGGCTGGTCCGCGAAGACCATCCGCTGTTTGACGAAGAGATTACAGCGGAACGTTTCGCCGGTTTTTCTCACATCAGCATGTCCCGGCGCGGCATTGCTCGTGGCCCGATAGACGCTGCGCTCAATGCGTTAGGGCTGGAGCGGCGGGTGGCGGTGATTGCACCGAGTTTTCATGCCGCGATGTTTGCGTTGCCCGATTCCAACTTGATCCTGCCGGTGCCCAAGGAGGCGATACTCAGCGTTCGACGCCTGGGCCTGAAGCTGCGCTCGTTTACGCTGCCGATTCCATTGCCGACACTGATGCTGACTCAAGCGTGGCACCCACGATACGACAAAGACCCGGCTCACCGCTGGTTGCGTGAAACCCTCAAGACCTGCTGCGACGAAACGTGGCTGGCAGCGCAACCTGCTTAACGCCCTACAATCTGCATGCGCTTACCCAAACTCCTATTGCTGCGTCTAGCGCACTTATAACCTGTCGATAAGTCAGTTTTCGTCAGCTACCGCGCTTCATAAAATGCTCCGGTATTTAAATCCCGGAGCGTGCAGTACATGACTTCCCTTTCGGTCACGGCGCCCATCGCCGCGGCCAGTCCGGCGCCTGCGGTGACGCCACCGGTATTCGGCCCACGGATTATCATCGGCCTGGTGGGCGTGTTGCTGGCAGTGCTGGTATCGGGCCTCAACGAGATGGTCACCAAAGTTGCCTTGGCCGATATTCGCGGCGCGTTGGCCATCGGCTACGACGAAGGCACTTGGCTGGTCGCCAGTTACACGGCGACTTCGGTGGCGGCCATGGCATTTGCGCCGTGGTGTTCGGTGACGTTTTCACTCCGACGCTTCACCCTTTGCGCCATCAGCCTGTTCACGTTGCTGGGCGTGCTTTGCCCATTCGCCCCGAGCTACGAAAGCCTGTTGCTCATGCGTACCTTGCAAGGGCTGGCGGGCGGCGCGTTGCCGCCGATGTTGATGACGGTGGCGCTGCGTTTCTTGCCGGCCAACGTCAAGCTCTATGGCCTGGCAGGTTACGCCCTGACGGCAACCTTCGGCCCGGGCCTGGGCACGCCGTTGGCGGGCCTTTGGACCGAGTACGTCGGCTGGCAATGGACCTTCTGGCAAATCATTGTGCCGTGCCTGATCGCCATGGCCGCAGTGGCCTATGGATTGCCTCAGGACCCGTTGCGTCTGGAGCGGTTCAAGCAGTTCAACTGGCGGGGTCTGCTGTTGGGTTTTCCGGCGATCTGCATGCTGGTGATCGGCATCCTGCAGGGCAATCGCCTGAACTGGTTCGAGTCGAGCCTGATCTGCGGATTGCTCGGCGGCGGACTTCTGTTGCTGGTGTTGTTCCTGATCAATGAATGGTCGCAACCGATTCCGTTTTTCAAGATGCAGATGCTCGGTATCCGCAATCTGTCGTTCGCCTTGTTGACCCTTGCGGGCGTGCTGGTGGTGCTGTTGGCGGTGATCATTATTCCTTCCAGTTACCTGGCGCAAGTCCAGGGTTATCGGCCGATTCAGAGTGCGCCGATCATGCTGCTGGCGGCGTTGCCACAGTTGATTGCGCTGCCGTTGGTGGCGGCGCTGTGCAACGTTCGTTGGGTCGATTGCCGGTGGGTGCTGGGCATCGGCCTGAGCATGCTGGCGATGTCCTGCATCGGTGGTTCGTTGCTGACGTCGCAGTGGATACGTGACGACTTTTATGCCCTGCAACTGCTGCAGATTTTCGGACAACCGATGGCGGTACTGCCACTGCTGATGCTTTCCACTGGCAGCATCAGTCCGATGGAAGGGCCGTTCGCCTCGGCCTGGTTCAACACCGTCAAAGGGCTGTCGGCGGTGATTGCCACTGGCGTCATCGAGGCGCTGACCACTGCAAGGCTGCATTTCCATTCGACGATGTTGGTTGATCGCCTCGGCAATTCACCGTGGGTTGACGGGGACAGCGCAGGCCTGGCGCACAGGCTGCACGAACAAGCGGTGGTGCTGACGTCATCCGATCTTTATGTGTGCATGGCTGGCGTCGCTCTGGCGCTGATCCTGTTGATTTTCTGGCTGCCGACGCGGATCTATCCACCGCGCGCGCCGACTTGAATGCTTCATTGATACAGAAGGCTTTTATGACGACTCAAGCAAAGCAAAAAATGGCTGTCGGTGTCGCCGCCGTGGTGGCGCTCGGTGTGCTGGTGTACCTGCTGGCACCCGGTGTATTCGGCAAGCGCACGCAACAGAACACCAACGATGCGTTCGTCTCGGCGGATTTCACCTTGGTGGTGCCGCGAGTTGCCGGGTTCATCAAGGAAGTGCTGGTGGACGACAACCAGCAGGTCAAGGCCGGACAACTGTTGGCGTTGATCGATGATCGGGATTTACGCGCCGCGGCTCAGGCAGCCGATGCCGAAACGCTGGTGGCCAGGGCCCAACTGCAAAACGCGAAATCCACGCTTGAGCGTCAAAGTTCGATGATTGCTCAGGCTCAGGCCTCGGTAGTGTCGGCCAAGGCTGAGATGACCTTCGCCGAACGTGAATTGAATCGCTACGACCACCTCGCAGGTGTCGGTGCCGGTACCGTGCAAAACGCTCAACAAGCGCGTACGCGCATCGATCAGGCCGCCGCCAAATTGGCCAACGCGACGGCGGTGCTGGCGGCTGAACGCAAGCAGGTGGAGATTCTGGCCGCGCAACGTGATGCGGCAGACGGTGGGCTGAAAAGGGCGCAGGCAGCGCTGGAGATTGCCAGCTACGAGTTGTCGTACACACGCATCGTTGCGCCCCAGGACGGCATGGTCGGTGAGCGCGCGGTGCGCGTCGGTGCCTACGTCACGCCGGGCAGCAAGATACTGGCGGTCGTGCCGTTGGCACAGGCTTATGTGGTCGCCAATTTTCTGGAAACCCAACTGACCGACGTGCAACCCGGGCAGAGCGTGCAAGTGCATGTCGACAGCCTCGGCGGTGAAGCATTGCAGGGGCGCGTGGAGAGCATCGCACCCGCCACGGGTGTGACGTTTGCCTCGATAAAACCCGACAACGCGACCGGTAACTTCACCAAAGTTGTGCAGCGGATTCCAGTGAAGATCGTGCTCGATCCAGGCCAGGCGTCGGCTGAGCGTCTGCGTGTGGGAATGTCGGTGGAGGCGCGTATTGATACGGCGAGTGCCGGCAAGCCTGAGGTAGTGCAACGATGAATGTTTTCGGTAACTGCCGAACTCTGTGGCGAGGTAGCTTGCTACCGCTGGCCTGCAAAGCAGACTCCAAAACCACGAACGCTGCGCACTCGAACGGGAGCAAGCTCCCTCGCCACTCCTTCGGTGTTAATAGTCTCGCACTTGTTCTGAGCGTTGTGTCTCTGTCGGCTTGCACCGTCGGCCCAGACTTCCAGAAGCCACAAGCACCGCACATCGAGGCATGGTCAAAACCCTCGAAAGCGGCTGCCAGCCAGGCTGTCGCCGACCCCCTCGATGAACGCTGGTGGGACGTTTTTCGCGACCCCAAACTGTCGGCCCTGAGCCAGCGCGCGCTGACCGATAACCTGGACCTGAAACTGGCCAGCAGTCGCTTGCAGCAAAGTCGAGCGGCACGTCAGGTGATCACAGCCGAGCGTTACCCCGATACCGCCGCTACGGGCAGTTATGCCCGTGAACGCAACAGCGGCAAAGGCTTGAGCGATCCCTCGGGAAAAAATGGCGCCTCGGCCTTCAATCTCTGGGACGCGGGGTTTTCCGCGTCGTGGGAGCTCGACGTCTGGGGCCGCGTACGCCGTGAAACCGAAGCCGCCGATGCCAGCCTGGAAGTCGCGGAAAATGACCGTCGCGGTGTATTGCTGTCGGTGCTCGCCGAGACTGCCCAGGACTATATCCAGCTGCGCGGTGTGCAAAGTACGCGAGCGGTTACCGAGCAAAACCTGGACGTTGCGCGCCACAGTTTACAACTCTCTCGCTTGCGCCTCGCCGACGGTGTTGCAACCGACCTCGACGTTGCCGAAGCCGCTGCACAGGTCGCCGCTATCGAATCGCGATTACCGGCGCTGGAGCAGCGACAGTCTCAGCTGATCAATGCCTTGAGTTTACTGATGGGCGAACCGCCGCAAGCGTTACATGCCGAGTTATCCACTGATGCGCCAGTGCCACAAACGCCGCGTCAGGTTGCCATCGGCCTGCCTTCGCAACTGGCTGAACGCCGCCCGGATATCCGCCAGGCAGAAGCGCGTTTGCATGCCGCTACCGCCAGCATCGGCGTGGCCAAAGGCGATTTCTACCCGCGAATCACGCTGTCAGGGAATATGGGCTCGCAAGCCATGCAACTGAGCGATTTTGGTTCCTGGGGCTCGCGTGCCTTCGGTATCGGCCCGCAGTTCAGCCTGCCGCTGTTCGATGGTGGCCGCCTGCGTGGTGTGCTGAATTTGCGCGAAGCCCAGCAACAGGAAGCCGCCATTGCCTATCAACAAACCGTGCTGCGCGCTTGGCATGAGATCGACGATCAATTGAGCGCCTACAATGCCAGCCAACTGCGCCGCGACAGCCTCGCAGAAGCTGTACGCCAGAACCAGATCGCCCTGCGCACAGCGCAGCAGCAATACGTTGAAGGCGTGGTCGATTTCGTTAACGTGCTGACCGTGCAAGGTGCATTGCTCGCGACTCAAGAGCAGTTTGTTGAAAGCTCTACCGGCGTATCGTTGGCGATGGTGGGTTTGTACAAGGCGTTGGGCGGCGGGTGGGAGTCGGTGTATCCGTTGAGTGCCTCCCGTTAGTGGAATGCTGTCTGAATGACATCTGGACCATCAAGCAGAACGCACGCTACGCGCGGGTCAATGACCATTACACCTCACCGCTGCACGGCTACCGTTTTGTCACAAACCCGATTTCCGGGCTGAACGACCAGCGCTACCAGACGCGCTACGGCGTGGATTGGCAGCAGGACAACAAAGTCTTTGGCGTCGATAACATTACCCAGGCCGAGTTTGATACCGTCCCGTTCAGCGACGTCGATGGCAAAGCGTTTGAACCGTCCACCGGCAAGCCATATGAAGTGGGGGTGAAGTATCAGCCACCTGGGCAAAACAGTTTCGTGCAGGTTTCTGCTTACGAACTGGAACAGGAAAATGTGCTGACCTCCAACCTGGCCGCTCCCGGCTTCAGCAACCAAAGTGGCGCTGTGCGTTCCAAAGGCATTGAGTTTGAAGCCAAGGCCGAGCTGACTGATGCCCTGAATGTGATTGCATCGGCGTCGCGTAACGACATCAAATACACCAAGGACAACGACGGCCGAAAGGTCGCCACCCGGCAGCAAACCCGCCACTGACTGCCGCGCTGTGGCTCAATTACACGGTATTGGGTGATACGCCGTTCGCCGGATTAGGCGCGGGTATCGGCACGCGTTACGCCAGGGGCAGTTATGGTGATGACTAAGAAGGGGCTTTTCAGATACCTTCCTACACCGATTACGACGCAAGTTTGTCGTACGATCTGGGCACGTCCGCGTTGCGCATCAAAGGCGTGAAACTGGCGGTGAATTTCAAAAACCTTACCGACAAGAACTACGTCAGCAGTTGCATCAGCCAATGGGACTGCTTTTACGGGGATGGACGTACGGTGGTGTCGAGCCTGACTTACGATTGGTGAGTCTTTAACGCTCTTCTACCCCCGTCTTGAAAGGTGCAGGTCACGATGGGGGAATGGGTTGCTGTGGGTGAGAACACATCAGTAGTGCAGCAATGGCTCCACGCGGCTCGCGAATGCTGGCTGTTGCCGATCCTGATTCTCGCGGCTGCGATTCGGCTGTATGGCCTCACCGACTCCGCCATCTGGTGTGATGAAGGTTCGAGCCTGCTGCTGAGTCAGTACTCGCCGGCATTGACCTGGTTTCATACGGCACACGATGTTCATCCGCCGCTGTACTACCTGTTGCTGCATGCGTGGATGAACCTGTTCGGCAACAGTTTGTTTTCCATCCGCTTCATGAGCGTGGTGCCCGCCCTGGGCACGGTGGTGCTGGTGATCTGGCTGGTGCGGCTGATTGCGACACGGCGTGCCGCTGCACTCGCCGGTTTGCTGGTGGCGCTATTGCCGATAGCTGTGCGCTACAGCCAGGAAGTGCGGATGTATTCGCTGCTGGGGTTCTGGCTTATCGGCGCGACGATTGCGCTGGTGCTGTGGGTAAAACACCCACAGCGTCAGCGTTATCTGATGGTTTACGCGCTGCTGATGACGGCGGGGTTTTATACCCATTACTTCACGGCCCTGTGCGTGATGTCGCACTGGACCTATCTGTTGGTGCTGCGCCTGAGCAATTCGCGCAACCCACTGGTCACGCGGCCTGCGTGGTGGGTGGCCAACGTTGCTATCGTCGCACTTTACGCACCCTGGATTCCCAGCCTGGTGGATCAGTTGCAGCACCTGGAGCAACTCAAGCTCGGCGGTGATGTGGGTTGGATCGAGCCGATTACCGTCAAGTCGTTGCCTTCAGTGATTTGGCAATTCATGACCTATGACGAAGGCCTTCAGCGCGCATGGCCGGTGTTTGTGCTGTTGCCTCTGGCCTTGATCGCAGTGACGGTGTTGATCCTTCGCGCGGACCGCAGCGAGTACCGGTTCAACACATTGGTGGCGGCGTATACCTGTGTGCCGTTGCTGGTCATCGGGTTGGCCTCGCTGGCGACGCCGTTGCTGGTGGATCGTTACCTGATGTTCGCGGCGTTGGGCTTGCCGATCATTCTGGCGATTGCCCTCGACCGCCTCGCTGAACATTACCGGGTGTGGGCGCTGGCGGCATTGCTGGTGGTGGTCGGTGTGGAAGGGGTTGGCCTGAAAAATATCTACACCACCGATCCTGATCGCATCGACGTGATGGTCGATTACGTTAACCAGCATTACGCCAACGGCGACCGCATCGTCGTCAGCGATCTGTTCTGGTATTTCAGCTACGTCTACTACAACCGCACCGCTGCGCAACCGATGCTCTACACGCCGCCGCTTCCCGACGGGCGCTCGGGCCGGCCAAATGCCTACGGTTTCGGTACGTTGGTGGAAGACAGTGGCAAGGAAATCTACCTTGATGCCCTGGCAGACCTGCCACGCACGCCAGGACGGGTCTGGCTGATCAGCAGCAGCGTGGCGCCTTACGATTTTGCGCCCGTACCAAGTGGCTGGAAAGCCATCGACGAGTTGAAGGTGGACGATACGCTGGCGCGGCTCTATGTCATCTGCCCCGTCGACGGCCAGCCATGTCCGGCCTCAAGCCACTAGTTGCGCCTCACGATTTTGAAGACAAATCCGCCATGCCCTTGAGTAACTCGATGGGCAGCGGAAAGACAATCGTCGAGCTCTTGTCGCCGGCAATCGAGGTCAGCGTCTGCATGTAACGCAACTGCATCGCGCCAGGTTGTCGGCCGAGCATTTCTGCGGCCTGCATCAGTTTTTCCGAGGCCTGCAATTCGCCTTCAGCATGGATCACCTTGGCCCGTCGTTCGCGCTCGGCCTCGGCTTGTTTGGCGATGGCGCGAATCATTGATTCATTGAGGTCCACGTGTTTGATCTCGACATTGGCGACTTTGATTCCCCAAACATCAGTCTGGGCATCGAGCACCTGCTGGATGTCGATGTTCAGCCGCTCGCGCTCGGCGAGCAGCTCATCGAGTTCATGTTTGCCGAGCACGGCACGCAAGGTCGTTTGCGCCAGTTGACTGGTGGCCATCAGAAAGTCTTCGACCTGAATAATCGCTTTCTGCGGATCGAGCACGCGAAAATACAACACGGCATTGACCTTGACCGAGACGTTGTCGCGGGTGATCACGTCCTGCGGCGGCACGTCGAGGACGATGGTGCGCAGGTCGACGCGAACCATTTGTTGCACCACCGGAATCAGCAAGATCAGCCCCGGTCCCTTGACCTGCCAGAAGCGCCCGAGTTGGAACACCACCCCGCGTTCGTACTCGCGCAGAATGCGGAAGGTTGACCCCGCCAACGCAATGACCAGCAACAGCAGCGCAGCAAAACCCAGTTGCAGGCCCATGACTATTCTCCTTTGTGCACCGCGTCAGCCGCGGCCACTTCCAGCATCAAACCTTTACGTGCCACCACCCGTACCGTTTGTCCCGGTTGCAGCGGTGTCGCACTCGATACTTGCCAGCGCTCGCCTTGCAGGTGAACCCAACCGTTGTAGGCATTGCCTGGCAGCAGCGACATCACAGACGTCACGCTGCCGAGCAAACCGGCATCTCCGCTGACAATTTGGCGGGGACGGGTTTTCAATGCGCGTATCAACAAAAAAACCAGCAGCAACGCACTGATCAAACCCAGGCCGATCATCAGGGGAATGGGCACATCGGTGTGGGTCAGAATGACGGCACCGATCACAAACATCACGATGCCGCCCAAGCCGATAACCCCATAGTTGGGCAGGGCTGCCTCGGCGATCAGAAATGCGATGCCAAAGGTGATCAACCAGAGGCCCATCGGGTTGGGTGTGAGCACTACAACCGGGTCTGCGGCGAGAACCGATCCGCTCAGGGCCAACAACATCGCAACTGCACAGCAACGGGTAATCACTCGACCCTCCGTGAGCGTCAGGGGTAACTCTTTACAGTCTAGTTGAGCTTGGAGCTGTATGAATTTTGATCAGCGGCGGGTGCTGTCCCCACGTGCAGATTTACCGCGCGTAATGCGCCATCGGGCCTAGACTTTCTATGGAATGAAGAGGTTTAACCATCGTCCGCCGAACACCTTTGCGGACACCGAGGTGCATCATGCGTATGGCAAGAACCGTGCAAAGCAGCCTGGAACAGGCCCAATGCGAATTTGACATCGTCACCCACCCGCACTCCGCCAGCAGCCTTGAAACGGCGCGCGTTGCAGGCATCCCCGCCGAACGGGTGGCGAAATCGGTGATCCTCGACGATCACCACGGTCATTACCTGATGGCGGTACTGCCCGCGAGCCGTCACCTGGACTTGAGCAAAGTGCGTGGCAGTGGCGAATGGCAGATCACCCGGGAAAGCACCCTGGCGCATCTGTTCAACGACTGCGAGCGTGGCGCGGTGCCGGCGCTGGGCGAATCCTATGGCCTGGACATGGTCATCGACCCGTTGCTGACGCGCCAAAAAGACATCTATCTGGAGGCCGGCAATCACAATAATCTGGTGCACATGAGCATGCCGGAGTACTTGAGAATGGTGCCGCATGCCGAGGTGTGTGAGTTGAGCCATTAAGTTTTGTGGCGCCAGTTGCAACCTTCGCGAGCAGGCTGGCTCCTACAGTAGAACCTCACTAGCCTGCTCTGGGCCTTTCACCAGGAATTCAATGATGGAATTGCCAAACCACACCCTCCCGTCCCTGTTCAAACAACTCGGCCTGGACGACGATCCGGTGAGCATCGACCAATTCATCGCCACCCACTCGCCACTCAAGCCCGAATTGCATCTGGCGGATGCGTTTTTCTGGACCAAGAGCCAGGCCGATTTTTTGCGTGATGAAATACTTGATGATGCGGATTGGGCGGAGGTGGTGGATCAACTGAATGTGTTGTTGAGGAAGGGGCGCGGCGTATGACGAGGTTGGGGATTTGGAGGTTGCTCCCAAGCTTTTAATAGACCAATATTAAGACCTTAATTGAGGTCTAAATCATGCAAAGTGTTCTCGCCGATAAGGCCGTCAGTGTTTCCGAGTTGAAGAAAAACCCATCGGCGGTTTTGAACAACGCCCATGGGGGACCTGTTGCTGTCCTCAACCATAATCGAGTCATGGGCTACATGGTCCCTGCGGATGTGTTCGAGGCCATGATGGAGCGATTGGATGACCTCGAGTTGGCGGAAATTGTTCGCGCTCGCCGTCACGAAACACCATTGCCGGTGAGCCTGGATGACCTATAGCCTTGAGTTCCTGCCGTCTGCGCGCAAGGAGTGGGAAAAGCTGGGTCATACGTTACGTGATCAATTCAAGAAGAAACTGGCGGAGCGGCTGGAGTTGCCGCGAATTCCCATGGATTGCCTGCATGGAATGCCTGACTGCTACAAAATAAAGTTGAAGTCCGCCGGATACAGACTTGTCTACCAAGTTGTTGATGAGCGAATAGTCGTTGCGGTTGTAGCAGTAGGAACGCGCGAACGTAGCAGTGTTTATGAGCGAGCTCAGAAGCGTTGATAACCATCGCTGACGTGATGGTCTAAAAATAATCCAAAATGTCGGCACGGCAATTTGTATCAAAACTTGACCGTCTTTCCCTCCAATGCGATATTGATAGTTAGCAAACTAACAGTGTGTATTGTCTCCCGTGCCGAAATCCATCGACGCTCTCCAGATGAACATCAGCAGTTCCATGGTGGTGGCCGCCAGGCATTGGCGGAAGATCTGCCAGACCACGCTGGTCAACTACGGAATATCCGAAGCCTGTGCCGTCCCTTTGCTGATGATCGGACGGTTGGGGGAAGGTGTGCGTCAGGTGACGGTGGCTCAAGCGGCGGGGATGGAAAGTCCGTCGCTGGTGCGTCTGCTCGATCAGCTGTGTCACGGCGGTTACGTCTGTCGCACCGAAGACGCCCATGACCGGCGCGCCAAATGCCTGAGCCTGACCGAAAGCGGTCGCGAATTGGTTCAGGCAGTCGAAGTTGAATTGGTGCGCTTGCGCAACGAAGTGCTCCAGGGGATCGATCAACATGACCTGGAAGCGGCGCTGCGCGTGTTGCGAGCGTTCGAGGCGGCCGGTCAAATTCCGGTGACTAACCCGTGAACGGTTTTTTCAGCGGCATGCCCCCGGCACGAGACTGGTTTTACGGTGTGCGTACCTTTGCAGCATCGATGATCGCGCTGTACATCGCCATGCTCATGCAAATGCCTCGGCCTTACTGGGCGATGGCCACGGTTTACATCGTCTCCAGCCCGTTTGTCGGCCCCACCAGTTCCAAAGCGTTGTACCGCGCGGTCGGTACGTTTCTCGGTGCGGCAGCGGCGGTTTTTTTCGTGCCGATGTTTGTGCAAAGCCCTTATGTGTTGGTGGTGGTCATCGCATTGTGGACCGGGACGTTGTTGTTTCTGTCGCTGCACCTGCGCACGGCCAACAGCTATGCCTTGATGCTCGCCGGTTACACATTGCCGCTGATTGCCTTGCCGGTGGTCGATAACCCGCTGGCAGTGTGGGATGTGGCCGAGGCACGGACCGAGGAAATTTTCCTCGGCATCGCCGTCGCGGCGGTGGTCGGCAGCATGTTCTGGCCGCGTCGATTGGCGCCAGTGTTCAATGATTCGGTCAGCAAATGGTTCGCCGATGCCTCGATTTACAGCCAGCGCTTCTTGACGCGCAGCGTGAAGCCGGAAGAGGTCAGCGCCTTACGCTCCTCAATGGTGGCGACGTTCAACACGCTGGAATTGATGATCGGCCAATTGCCCCATGAGGGCTCTCGTCCGCAAACCGTGCGCAACACCAAAGAGTTGCGTGGGCGAATGATTCACCTGCTTCCGGTGATCGATGCGCTTGACGATGCGCTGTACGCGCTGGAACGGCGTACCCCGGAACTGGTGGATAAATTCGCCCCGTTGCTTGCTGCAACAACCGAATGGCTTGAGCACACCGATGCCGACCTCGATCGCTGGCAGGCCCTGAAAAATCAGCTTGCAGCCCAGCAACCGAGCGCCGAGGCGCTGGATGATCGCAAGCAACTGCTGTTTTCCAATGCCCTGTACCGTCTCGGTGAATGGATCGATCTGTGGCAAGACTGCCGCAGCCTGCAATACGCCATTCAATGTGAAAGCCAGGACAACTGGCGCGCGGTTTATCGGCATTGGCGTTTGGGGCGGCTGACACCTTTTCTTGACCGCGGGCTGATGTTCTATTCGGCAGCATCGACGATCAGCGCGATCATCGTTGCGTCTGTGTTGTGGATTCTGCTCGGCTGGACCGATGGTGGTTCCGCGGTGATCCTGGCGGCGGTGGCGTGCAGCTTTTTCGCCTCGATGGATGACCCTGCGCCGCAAATCTACCGGTTCTTTTTCTGGACCGCGATGTCGGTGGTGTTTGCCAGTCTGTACCTGTTTCTGGTGCTGCCCAACCTGCACGACTTCCCGATGCTGGTGCTGGCGTTCGCCGTGCCGTTCATTTGCATCGGCACCCTTACCGTCAAGCCGCAGTTTTATCTGGGCATGCTGCTGACGCTGGTAAACACCTCGTCCTTTATCAGTATTCAGGGCGCGTACGACGCGGATTTTCTCAGCTTCGCCAACTCGAACCTGGCCGGCCCCATCGGTTTGCTGTTTGCCTTTGTCTGGACCTTGATCGCGCGGCCCTTCGGCGCCGAACTGGCGGCCAAACGCCTGACCCGTTTCAGTTGGCGTGACATTGTCAGCCTGACCGAACCGGCGTCGCTGTCCGAACATCGGCGCCTTGGGGTGCAAATGCTCGATCGGCTGATGCAGCACTTGCCGCGCCTGGCGATTATCGGCCAGGACACCGGCATTGCCCTGCGCGAACTGCGCGTGGCGCTCAACCTGCTGGACCTTCTGGCGTATACGCCGCGCGTCCTCGGCGTGCCGCAAGTGCTGCTGCGTCAGGTGGTGGCGGAAGTCGGCGAATATTTCAAAGCATGCCTCAAGGCTGGCGAACGTCTGCCGGCACCGAGCGCGTTGCTGATGACCATGGATCGCACACGCCGCGCGTTGAACCACGAATGTGATGACGGCGCTCGACTACATTTGCTGCACGCCTTGAGCGGTTTGCGCTTGGCACTGCTGCCCGGTGTGGAATTCGTCGGTAGCAGCGAACTCGAAGAACCGCTTCCCCATGGCATCGATGGAGCGCCTTTATGATCGGTGATCTGGACATCAGCGGGGTGTTCCTGCCCACGTTGCTGGTGTTGATGGGCATTACGTATGTGTTTTACCTGTTGGTGCACGGGTTGCTGACGCGTCTGCACTTTTACCGTCTGGTCTGGCACCGGGCATTGTTCAACGTGGCTCTCTACGCCTTGCTGCTTGGCGCCGTGGATTCACTCAGTCGATACCTGATGACATGAAAAAACCTTTTTTAACCATCGGCCGCGTGGTCCTGACCCTGTTGATCGTGACCTTCGCGGTCGTTGTTGTGTGGCGCATGGTGATGTACTACATGTTCGCGCCGTGGACGCGTGACGGACACATTCGTGCCGACATCGTGCAAATTGCGCCGGACGTCTCCGGGCTGATCCAGCAAGTGGAAGTGCGCGACAACCAACTCGTCACGCGTGGCCAGGTGTTGTTCAGCATTGATCAGGACCGTTTCAAACTGGCGTTGCGTCAGGCGAAAGCAGCGGTCGCGGACCGTCAGGAAACCCTGGCCCAGGCACAGCGTGAGGCCAAGCGTAACCGCGGCTTGGGCAACCTGGTGCCGGCCGAGCAACTGGAAGAAAGCCAGTCCAAGGTGGCCCGCGCCGAAGTGGCGCTGATGGAAGCGCAAGTGTCCGTCGACAGCGCTCAGCTTAATCTGGACCGTTCGACCATTCGCAGCCCGGTGGACGGTTACATCAACGACCGTGCGCCGCGAGCGCAAGAGTTTGTCACGGCCGGGCGCCCGGTGTTGTCGGTGGTAGACAGCAACTCATTCCACATCGACGGCTACTTCGAGGAGACCAAACTGGACGGCATTCATGTCGGCCAGAGTGTCGACATTCGGGTGATCGGCGATCGTTCCCGCCTGCGAGGGCATGTGGAAAGCATTGTCGCGGGTATTGAAGACCGCGACCGCACCAGCGGCAGCAACCTGCTGCCCAACGTTAATCCTGCGTTCAGTTGGGTGCGGTTGGCGCAGCGGATTCCGGTGCGAATCGCCTTCGACGATGTGCCGGCGGATTTCCGCATGATTGCCGGACGGACCGCGACCGTGTCGATCATTGACGACAAGATCAAGGACGACAAACAGCAGGAGCCCGCGAAATGAGCAGGGCCCACGCGTTGGCTGTTTGCGGATTAGGCCTGTTGCTATCGGCTTGTCAGGTGGTCGGGCCGGATTACCACTTGCCGAAAGAAGCCGCCGTAAACCGTCAAGACCTGCAGGGCAACCTAGCCGTCAACGATAAAGATGTTGTCTCGGCGCCGGTGCCGAGTGATTGGTGGCGCTTGTACCAAGATCCGCGCCTGGATCAATTGGTGCAGCAGGCGATGGCCTCTAATACCGATTTGCGCGTGGCGGCGGCCAGTCTTCTGCGTGCGCGTGCTCAAGTCGACGAAGCCAATGCCGCTGGCGGCTGGAGCGGTGGCGTGAAACTGGGCGCACAGCGCCTGCAGGAATCGGGCGAAGCCTTTTTGCTGACTGAAAAAGTGCCCGTGGCCAACGTGGGCGACGTCGGGATCACCACTTCGTATCAGTTCGACCTGTTTGGTACGTTGCAGCGTGGTATTGAAGCGGCCAAGGCGAATGCCGATGCCACTCAAGCCGCCGCAGACACCGCACGAATTACCTTGGTAGCCGACGTTGTTCGCGCCTATACCCAAGTGTGCGCAGCGAATGAAGAGCGTGAAATCGCGCAGCATTCACTCGACTTGCAGTCCCAAAGCACAACGCTCACCCAGCGCCTGCGCGACGCCGGGCGCGGTGATGAAACCCAGGTCACCCGTTCGCAAACCCAATTCAAGTCCTTGCGCGCCGACATGCCGCGCTATGAGGCTGCCCGTCAGGCGGGCCTGTTCCGTTTGTCGATGCTGCTTGCCAAACCAGTGGATCAATTGCCGGCCGGCACTGCCAGTTGCGCCGAATTGCCGAAGATCGCGCAGTTGGTGCCCGTGGGTGACGGCGCCGCGCTGCTCAAGCGACGCCCCGATGTACGGCAGGCCGAACGTCGACTCGCCGCTGCGACTGCCGGCATTGGCATCGCCACTGGCGAGCTGTACCCGGACATCAGCATCGGCGCGACCGTGGGCACGGTGGGGCTGCTGGAAAACCTCGGTAAACCGGCGACCAATCGCTGGGGGTTCGGTTCGCTGTTGAGCTGGACCGTGCCGTCCAACGGTTCCAGGGCCCGAATTCGCGAGGCCGAGGCGACCACTCAAGGTGCGCTGGCGCACTTCGATGGCGTGGTACTCAACGCTATTCGCGAGGCCCAGACCGGTCTGGCGCAATACACGGCGTTGTTGCAACGTCGGGATGCATTGGCAGATGCCGGGCAGTCGGCGCAATTGGCCGCTGACCAGACCCACCGCTTTTATCAGGCCGGTCGGGCGTCATTCCTGGCGGACTTGCAAGCCACCCGCACTTACACCGATGTGCAGGCGCAATTGGCCTCCGCCAACACCCAGGTTGCCATGAGCCAGATCGATTTGTTCCTGGCGCTGGGTGGCGGTTGGGAAAGCGGACGAACGCAAGGCTCACAACCCGGCAAACCCTGAGGCCGTTGCTATGCTTTGAGTTGATGAGGTCGCACGCCGAACTCATCAATCAAGGCTTGCGTTGGTCATGGGGATCTAATAATGAAAAACCCTTATGCTCCCGGCTTCTGGTGCGCTATTGCGGCATTGGTCTTGCTGTCGGCCACCTATTTCTACGGCATCATGCTGGCCCACCAGATCGATAAGGCTCTGGTGTTTCTCGACAGTGCCTCCGCGTTGATAGCCGTCATGGCTATCGTGGTGGTTGCCTGGGCTTCGTTCCAGGGGCAGCGCACTAAAAAAAGACAATTGGAACAAGGTAAGACCCGGGTGCTGATCTGGGACACCAAGGTCGCTTTGCGCCGGGTCGAAACGGTGTTTGACCGTTATTTCTGGGGCAGCTACTGGCAACCGGGGCGCACGTTCCAGGAAGTCATGGGCGAACTCACCGGCACCCCGCTGGAAAAAAGCCTTGAGACGTTGAAGAAACAATGCCTGGCCCTGGATAAGCAGCTGGATGAAGAGGGCTGGCACTGGCTCAACAATGCCCGTGAGCTGTCTGATGTCGCGACTGCCATGGCCCGCGAGCGCTATCAGCTGGACTTCTGCGATCCGCGCGCGGAGGTGACGGGCGGGGCGGTGATCAATCGGGATTTTGAAGTGTTGGTCTACACGTGGACCGCACGGCTCAAAAGCTTCGATCATCAGCTTGATGAGATGGAAGTCCAATACTCCTGAGCCATCGGGTCTGTAACCGATACACCGCCGATCCGCAGGAGCCTGGCTTGCCAGCGATGGCGTCTTCGCGATCGCTATCACCAGCAAGCCGTTTTCCTACAGGGTTTGCGTTTAACCCCATATTGCACAAGCGCCGAAACTCTCGACCGGTGTGGCGGGTCCATAGACACTCTTTAGCCTTTAAACATTGGGTGACATTGCGCGCCTGATGCTAATCTCCATCGCACTTTTATTGGAGTCGAGCCGTACCCGTCACGGGTTCAGGGAAGACGACCACACCTTCAAACAACGGACATTGATCGGGTAATTCATGAATAAATCAGCAGGCGTGCTTCTTGGAATTGTTGTCGCCATCGGCGCAATCAGCGCCGGCGGTGCCTGGTACACCGGCACCAAAATCGAGGGTGTGCTGAACACAGCCATCACCGACGCCAACAAAGAGCTGCAGGCCGAACTGGTCGGTTACAACGGCACTGCGTCGTTGGAACTGGTGTCGCTGGAACGCGGTGTTTTCAGCAGTACCGCACATTACCGGCTCAAGGGTGAAGGCGAGATGTTCGGTCCGGCGCCGGTAGAGCTGCTGTTCGTCGATCACATCGAACACGGCCCGCTACCGTTCTCGCGCCTGATGTCGCTGAAATGGTTGCCGGTGATGGCGACCAGTCACTATGCGCTGGAAAAAACCCCGATCACCGAAAAGTGGTTCGCCGCAGCCAAAGACCAATCCCCGCTCACTGGCGTGGTTAACATCGGCTACGACAACTCCACCAACGGTACGCTGCAGTTGCTGCCGCTGGACGTGGCACTGGACGATAAATCGACCCTGAAATTTTCTGGCCTGAGCCTCGATGTCGCTGCCAACGCCCAAGCGCAGAAGATCAAGGCCAACGGTTACATGGACAGCCTGACACTGAGCACCGTGGCTGAAGACCAGACGCCGGTGAAGGTGGAGCTTAACGGCCTGACCCTCGCCAGCAACCTGACCAAGAGTACCTACGGTTATTACACCGGCGAGAACACCGTCGAGCTGACCGATAGCAAGACCACGTTTGGTGCTCCGCAATCGGTACTGGGCTTGAAGAAGTTTGAAATGAAGAACCAGACCGAAGAGACGGATACCAACGCTTCGGGACGTGCCGATTACAAGGTTGGCGAAGTGTCGCTGAATGGCAAAACGATTGGTTCTGCGCAAATGGCCATGAGCCTGAAGAACCTCGATATCCCGGCCACGATGTCGTTGATGCAGATTTACCAGACCAAGCTGCAGCCGTATGAGAAGGCTGCTGCCCAAGCCACTGCCGCGGGTCAGCCAGCACCCGAACTGAACCTGACTCCCGAAGAAGAAGCCCAGGTAAAAACCGGCCTGGAGAAAATCCTTGCCGCCGGTCCGCAGTTCGCCCTGGAGAACCTTTCGTTCAACACCGCCAATGGTGAAAGCCGTGCCAATCTGGTGCTGGACCTGACCAAACCGCAATCCATGGACCTGCCGCCTGATCAACTGACTCAACAATTGATCGCGTTGCTGGACGTCAATGTGCAAGTCTCCAAGCCAATGCTCGTGGACCTGTTGAGCGTGCAGGGGCAACTCGGTGGGCAAGCCGACGCCAAGGTCATCGCTGACCAGGCGACGGCCACTGCTGATATGTTCGGCGCCATTGCCGTCGGTACGCAACTGGCGAAACTGGACGGCACCAACATCGTCAGCAAGCTGCATTACGCCAACAATCAAGTGGAATTCAACGGCCAGAAAATGACCGTTGAGCAGTTTGTCGGCTTCGTGATGAGCAAGCTCGGTGGCGCTGGCGTAGTCCAGTAACGGCACCTATCACACCGCAACGCCCGGCCTCTGCAAACGCAGGCGCCGGGCGTTTTGCTGTGCGCCGTTTAATGCGCTCCAGGGGCGTGCGCACAATCTGAACAATTATTGTGATCTGAATATTGGTCTACGCTTGCGTGCAAGACTTGATGGTTGAAGTCTGACTGGGTCCGGATTCAGTCAATTTGTTACGAAAGGCCAGGAGGGCATTGCGACCCGGCTAGCCATGGAAGGATGCTGACGAATGCCGCGTATTGATGGTCCGTTGTTACATCGTGGTTTACGCCCCCTGTTTCGCGTAGCGCTATGCAGCCAATTGCTTTGGCCTGCCATAGCGTTAGCCAATACTCCTTATGATCAACTGGTGCTTGATGCTCGAGCGGGCAACTACGCGCCGGTATTGACCGTGCTGCGTCAGGTGCCTGAAAACCAGGCCACCACCGGCCAGGTCAGCGATCATCTGCAAATCGCCAGTTGGGCCGGGCTCGACGCCGAAGTGGTCCAGGTCTACGAGACTCAAGGCCGCAATCGGGCGTTGCCGGTGCAGGCGTTGACCGCCACCGCGCGCGCTTATCGAAATCTGAAACGTTGGGATTCGGCCACCGAGGTCTACACCAAGGCCCTGGCGCTGGACCCGCAAAATGCTGACCTTCAATTAGGGTTGGCGTTGACCCAAGCCGATTCCGGCAATCCCGATGCAGCGGTTATCCGCACCAAGGCACTGGTCGCCGCGAAGCCGGACGACGCCTCCCGCCGTATGGCTCTGGCTTATGCCTATGCCCGCGCCGGCAAAAGCTATGATTCGCTGTTCGAGTACGACCAGGCGTTCATCCGTGCCGGCAGCAAGCCCGACGTTGCTCGTGAGTACGTGAATGCGCTGCAACGTGTACGCCTGCCAGAACCGGCCCTGCGCCTGGCTCGTCAGCGACCTGGGCTGATCGATCCAGTGACTGTGCGGCGCCTTGAAGGCGATCTTGCCGCCGAGCGTGTGCGCCTGGCGGAACTGGCCACCCGCAGCGAAAAGGAACGCTACGTGATCGCCGACCGGGCGCTGGCCGATTACGACCAGTTACTCGCCACCTGGACCCCGGACGCTACTGCGCATGACGACGTCGTTCGTTGGCGCATCGACCGCATGGGAGCACTCAAGGCGCGTGCTCGCACCGCTGACGTCATCACCGAATACCAGAAACTGATCGCTGAGGGCGTTCATATTCCAACCTATGCCATGCGCTGGGTGGCCTCGTCTTATCTGGATCAGCGACAGCCGGAAATCGCGACTGACCTTTACCGCCAAGTGCTGGCGGCGCCAGACGCCGACGCCGGCGATCGCCTCGAAGACAGCACCGCGCTTTACTACGCCTTGCTCGAAAGCGACAAGGCTGAAGAGGCGCGCAAAGTTGCCGAAGACCTGGCCAAAACCGAAAACCCGCGGGTCGAACTCAAGGGCTTGCCCATAGGCAACCCCAACGATGATTGGATGGACGCCCAGCAGTTAGCTGCGCAGGCCGGCACGTACGGCGCTGATCTGCCTTCCGGCGAGCAGCGTCTGCAAACCCTGGTCGATCAGGCACCGGGCAACATTGGCTTGCGCCTGGCCCAGGCCGATCTGTATCTGGCCCGAGACTGGCCACGGCGTGCCGAGCTTCAACTCAAGGAAACCGAAAGCATGGCCCCGCGTGACGTCGGGCTGGAAGTTGCTCAGGGCCAAACCGCGCTTGACCTGCAAGAGTGGCGGCAAGTTGATGCGCTGACCGACGACGTCGTCGCGCGCTTCCCGGACAACCGTCAGGTACAACGCCTGGCGCGCCAGCGTGAAGTGCACGACATGGCCGAGCTGCGCGTTGAGACCTACGGCGGCAAGAGTTATGGCGGCAGCAATGGCGACGCGGGTGCGGTGAATGGCAGCCGTGATTTTGGCATCGAAACCACACTTTACAGCCCGCCCATTGATGAAGACTGGCGCGTTTTCGCCGGCGTCGGGTACGCCACTGGCGATTTTGAGGAAGGCACCGGTAATCACCGCTTCCAGCGCGTGGGGCTGGAGCGCCGCACGCGAGACATGACGCTTGAAGCAGAAGTGTCCAATCACTCTTATGGCTTTGGCAGCAAGCAGGGCGCACGCCTGGCCATTGCGCGGGACATCGACGACCAGTGGCAATACGGCGGCAGTCTCGAATATTTCTCGGCGCAAACCCCGCTCCGAGCCTTGAACAGCGACGTCACCGCCAACGGTGGCAGCGGTTTCATCCGCTGGCGCGCCAATGAAAGTCGCGAGTGGAAACTGGCGGTCAGCCCGTCGCACTTCAGCGATGGCAACAACCGGGTCGAAGCGGTACTCACCGGGCGCGAAGGCGTCTACAGCCGACCAGGCGTGCAAGTCGACTTGGGCCTGGAAGTAGGCACCAGCCACAACTCCATGTCTGAAGACGTGCCGTACTTCAACCCCAAAGCCGACTTCAGCGTGTTGCCAACGGTGAACGTCAATCACGTGCTGTACCACCGTTATGAAACCTCCTGGAGCCAGCAATTCCAGGCCGGGGCGGGCACATACAGCCAACGCGATCATGGCACCGGTGGCATTGGCTTGCTGGGTTACGGCCAGCGCTATAGCTGGAATGACGTGTTCGAGGTGGGAGGTCTGTTGAGCGTGATCAACCGGCCTTACGACGGCGACCGCGAAACCGATTTGCGGCTGCTTGTCGACCTCACTTACCGCTTCTAAAAGAGTTTGAAGATGCCTCTTATCTCGCGTTTCATCCTCCTGCTGGGAGTGCTGTTGATCAGCGCATGCGCCCAGCAAGCACCGGCCTTCGCGCCGCCCTCCGAGCGTCCGGTCGCGGCTAACGAAAAACCGTGGCCAAAAAACCACGTGCTCGGCATTGCCTACCACGACATTGAAGACCGCGACCCCGATCAGGCGGTGGTGGCGGTGCGCACCGAACGCATGATCGAGCAACTGGCGTGGCTGCGGGAGAACAACTACCAACCGGTTACCGTCGACCAGGTCATCGCGGCCCGCAAGGGTGGCCCCGAGTTGCCGCCCAAAGCCATTTTGCTGAGCTTCGACGACGGCTACGCCAGTTTCTATACCCGCGTGCTGCCCGTGCTGCGCGCCTACAACTGGCATGCACTGCTGGCCCCGGTCGGGGTGTGGATCGACACGCCGCTGAATCAGCCGGTCGATTTCGCCGGTACGCCGCGTCAACGTTCGGACTTTTTGACCTGGGATCAGATCCGCGAAATTTCGCAATCCGGGTTGGTGGAAATTGCCGCCCACACCGACGCCAGCCACAAAGGCATCCTGGCCAACCCGCAGGGCAACCTGCAGCCAGCCGCGGCCACCCGTCGCTATGACGCGGTGAATGGTCGCTATGAAACCGAAGCGGAATTCCAGTCACGGATGCGCACGGATGTTGCCGCGATTTCGGAAAAAATCCGCAAGGTCACGGGCAAAAAACCACGGGTTTGGGTCTGGCCATACGGCGCGGCGGATGGCGCGACACTGCAAGTGGTCACCGATGAAGGCTATCAAATGGCCTTGACCCTGGATGACGGTCTGGACGCCCTCGATAACCTGATGAGCAGCCCGCGTTTCCTGGTGGCTTCTGACCCGGACGGCGAGCATTTCGCCAACAGTGTCGTTTCTGTGCAGGCTGATGCTCCGATGCGCGTGGTGCACGTGGACCTCGATAACGTCTACGACGCCGACCCGGCGCAGCAGGAAATCAACCTTGGTAAATTGATCCAGCGCATGGCCGACATGGGCGCCAACACGGTATTCCTGCAAGCCTTTGCCGACCCGAAAGGCGATGGGTTGGTGCACTCGCTGTACTTCCCCAACCGTCACTTGCCGGTGGCTGCCGACATCTTTGATCGTGTTGCGTGGCAACTGCGTACACGGGCTCATGTGAAGGTCTTCGCCTGGATGCCAGTGCTGAGTTTTGCCCTGGATTCGAAGCTGCCACGCGTGACTCGCTGGGACCCGAAAACCGGCAAGACATCAGTAGACCCGGACCAATACAAACGCCTGTCACCGTTTGACCCGAATGTGCGACGCATCATCGGTGAAATCTACGAAGACGTGGCGCGCCTGACTTCTGTCGACGGCATTCTCTATCACGATGATGCCGTGCTGTCGGACTTCGAAGACGCCAGCCCCGAAGCGCTCAAGACTTATGCTGCCAATGGCCTGCCGGGCTCTATTGCAGCACTTCGTGCAGATCCCGCCACAATGCAGCGCTGGACACGTTTCAAAAGCCGTTACCTGATCGATTTCACCAAGGAATTGACGGCCAAGGTGCGCGCCATTCGCGGCCCGCAAGTGTTGACCGCGCGCAATATTTTCGCCGAGCCGATGCTCAACCCCGAGAGCGAAACGTGGTTCGCGCAGAACCTTGACGACTTCCTCGTCACCTACGACTGGACGGCGCCAATGGCCATGCCGTTCATGGAAAAACAGACTCGGCAGCAATCCGGGCCATGGCTCGAAGCGCTGGTGGCGACGGTCAAGTCCAGGCCCGGTGCGCTCGAGCGCACAGTGTTTGAATTGCAGGCCAAAGACTGGACGAAAAAAACCGATTCCGACATCGACGGCGAGCAACTGGCCGACTGGATGCGCATCCTCAAGCGTCAGGGTGCGACCAGTTTTGGCTACTACCCCGATAACTTCCTCGAGAACCTGCCGGACTTGAAAACCGTGCGGCCTGCGCTCTCCAACAAGTGGAATCCATAACATGCTGGATAGACTGCTGGCTCTGTTGGTACTGGCGATCGTCCTCGGGATTCCCCTTGGGCTGATCTTCCTGGTGACCGGGCAATTCCTGATGGACTTCGTGTTCTTCTATCCATTGTTCATGTCTGGATTGTGGATCGCCGGTGGCCTGTATTTCTGGCTGCACTGGGAGCGGCACTGGCCGTGGAAGGACGACACCTTGCCTCCGCCATTGGCCGGCGAGCCGCTGATCTCGATTTTGATCCCTTGCTACAACGAGGGCGATAACGCTGCCGACACTATTCATGCGGCGCTGGCTCAGCACTATCCGAACATTGAAGTTATCGCGATCAACGACGGCTCCAAAGACAACACCGCCGCCGTGCTCGACGCACTCGCAGCGCAAGATCCCCGCTTGCGGGTACTGCATCTGGCGGAAAACCAGGGCAAGGCTGTTGCTTTGCGCATGGGCGCTATTGCGGCGCGCAGCGAATACTTGGTGTGCATCGACGGTGACGCGTTACTGGCGCCTAACACGGCGGCTTACCTGGTGGCGCCGATGCTCGACAACGCTCGGCTTGGCGCCGTCACCGGCAACCCGCGCATCCGCACCCGCTCGACATTGGTGGGGCGCGTACAAGTGGGTGAATTTTCGTCGATCATCGGATTGATCAAACGCACACAACGGGTTTTCGGGCGGATTTTTACCGTCTCCGGGGTGATCGTGGCGTTCCGTCGCACGGCCCTGAACCGGGTCGGCTACTGGAGCCCGGACATGATCACCGAAGACATCGACATCAGCTGGAAACTGCAACTGGACCACTGGAACATCTTCTACGAGCCACGTGCGTTGTGCTGGATCCTGATGCCCGAAACCCTCGGTGGTCTGTGGAAGCAGCGGCTGCGTTGGGCTCAGGGCGGCGCCGAAGTGTTGTTCAAGAACATCCGTGGAATCTGGCAGTACCGCCATCGCTACCTCTGGCCGCTGTTGTTCGAATACTGCCTGTCCACTGGTTGGGCCTTCACTTTCCTGTTGTCGGTGATTTTCTGGGCGGTCGGTAAATTCGTTGAAATGCCGGAAGCCATCGCCGTGCATCACTTGATGCCTCCCGCATTTACCGGGTTGTTACTGGCGATGGTGTGCCTGATGCAATTCGCGATCAGCATCCTGATCGACCGTCGCTATGAAAAAGGGTTGTGGAAAACCATGTTCTGGGTGGTTTGGTACCCGCTGGTGTTCTGGTTCATCAGCCTGCTGACCACGCTGGTCAGTTTCCCCAAAGTACTGTTCGGCCGGCATCAGAAACGTGCGCGGTGGGTCAGCCCGGACCGGGGCATCAAACCGCAGGACGACGATGAAGAGGAAGTCATCAGATGAAAATCATCAGAACCCGGCAGCGACCATTCCTGGTCGTGGTCGATGCGTTTTGCACGGTGCTGGCCTGGATCGGCCTGCTCTATTTATTGGCTCGCGGCCTGTGGCCGCTGATTGATACGCACGGTGGTCCGCGTATCGACAAGGGGCTTTTCGACGCAATCGGTACCTTGCATATCTATCTATGGGTGGCGGTGATCAACGCGGTCATCCTGATTTCATGGGCGCGTTATCAACATCGCAAAAGCCGCAGTTTCGCCCAGCGACGACTGCCGGCACCGGTGGTGGATGATCAAGGCTTGAGCAAGAGTTTCAAGCTGACCGGCGATGGGCTGGAAAAGCTGCGCAAGCCCGGCATCATGACCATCCACAACACCCAGGACGGCGATGTCAGCCACGTAGTTAGCCATTTTTTTCCGGTGGACCCGGCGTTGGAGTCGCCAGCTCTTGCGCCACTCGCGCATCCGCGGGTGATTCGTTTGCCATCCGAGGAGGATGACACCCAGCCGCCGCAGAACCGTACTTAGCCCACGTCCCGGATCAGCCGCCACGCCTCGTCCACTGGCAGCGGCTGCTTCATCCGTTCGGCGAGCATCGCCATCGCTCGTTCCCTGTCGCATGCGACTGCAGCCGCCACCACACCATTCTTGGCAAACAGCCCGATGAACGGCGGATGATAGGGATCACCCTTGAACTCGACCTCGTCCCAGTTTTCGGCATGCCCGAGATAGTCGTAGTTTTTGCCAAAATGCCAGGTCCAGAAGTACGGGACGTCGAGGTAATGTTCGTCGCCGCCGAGCATGTTCGCGGCAGCAATTCGTGCCTGTTGTTGCGCCAGGCGCCAATGTTCGATGCGATGCGGCTGGCCATTGAGCGGGAAGGTCACGATATCGCCCGCAGCCCACAGCCCCTCGGTTACGCGCATCCCGCCGTCGACCTGCAGTGACTGATCCTGCGCCTTCGGCAAATCGGCAAACGGCCCGGTTGCCGGGGTCACGCCAATCCCTACCAGCACCAGATCGGCGGGCAGGCGTTGGCCATTGTCCAGCGTCACGGCTTCTACATTTCCATGGCCTTCGATACGCGTTGCTTCGCCGTCGGTATGAAACACCACACCGTTGGCCTCGTGGCGGGCCCGAATCGCTTTGCCGACGGTGTCGCCGAACTGCTTGGCAAAGGGCACCGCGTGGCGTGCCAGTACGGTGACTGCGAGCCCGTACTGACGTAACGCCGAAGCGGATTCCAGAGCAATGAAACTGTCGCCAATGATCACCGCTCGCTGGCCGGGTTTTGCCGTGTGCAAAATCTGTTGTGCCTGATCTTTGGAGCGCAATAGAAAAACCTGAGGCAAATCGGCACCCGGCAACGATAGCGGGTCCGGCATGCCGCCAGTGGCAATCAGCGCCGCATCATAGGCCAGCGTTTGGCCGTCACTCAGTTGCAGGGTCTTGTTCGTGCAATCAAGGCTTGCCACGTCGGCGTGCAGTTGCTCGATCCGTTGTTCCCGGTAAAAACGTTCATCACGCAATGGCGGGATTTCTTCCGGCGGCATTTCTCCGGCAATCACAAACTTGCTCAATACTGTTCGGTCGTACCCGGCATCGGCCTCGCGGTCGATCAACACGATACGACCGCCAAAACCTTTTTCACGCAGCGTGACCGCGCCGGCGGTGCCTGCGGCGCCGGCACCGACGATCACGAAAACGCGCTCGTCATCGGCCGGCGGGGTATGAGCGTCAGCCAAGGGCTGGTCATCAACCCAGACCTCATCACTGCGAATTTCCAGCGGATAGCGTTGTAAGCTGTCCAGCGCCGGCGGCTCGCACAATCCTCCGTCTTCGGTCCTGAACGCGGCTTTATGCCAAGGGCAAATCAGGCGTCCATTGCACAGCGCTCCTTCAGCCAGCGGTGCGCCTGCATGCGGGCACTCGCCTTGAAAGGCGCGATATTGATCACCCACTTTCAGCAGCAGAATTTTTGTGTCTCCGATCTGGACTTCCAGGCCTCGGGTCTCGGACACATTGGCTAAACGGGCAACACGGTGCAGTGCCATGAGCGCTCTCCAGGCAGACATTTAAGGTAAGAGTTCGGTACTTATCCACAGGTTCAGCCAATTCCCACTGCCACGGCACCAACGGTACAGCTATAGTTCGCAAGCCGACGACGGCCTCACCAGCACAAGGTGCTCCGGTATGACCCGATTGACCTCTCTGAACCCTTGGCTGGCGGCCATTGCAGTCGCCCTTTGCGTGCAACTGCCCGTGCAGGCCCAGGAGCGTTTCACCCTGAATATCCCAGGTGTTACGGATGACCGACTGTTCACCTCGGGCGCCGCCAGCGACGCTCACGGTTGCGGCGGGAAAAACATTTCCCCCGCGCTTAACTGGAACGCAGGCCCGGCCGGCACGCTCAGTTATGCCATCGTGATGCACGATCCCGATGGGCAAAAAGGTCAAGGGGTCGATCATTGGGTGCATTACGGTATCAAGGCCACCACTCACCAGATTCCTGCAGGTGTCGGCGCAAAATCTGCCTTTGAAGGCGTGGGCGGCAGCAACACCAAAGGCACCACAACCTACATCGGCCCATGCCCGCCCGTCGGTGACAGTGCGCACCATTACGTGATTCAGCTATACGCCCTGGACCTCGCCCCCGACGCTTTGCCCGCTGGCCTGACCCGCGCGCAACTGCTGGAGAAAATCAAAGGCCACGTGCTGAAAAACAGCAGTGTGGTACGGCGTTACCATCGCTGAAGTTTTTTTTAGATGGGTTTAACCGGGTAAACAGCGGTCGCCAATTTGGCATACAGGCCCGAAAGCGCGCACTATCGGGCCATAGCCGATGCGTTGGAGGAAGCCATGGCGAAAAAAATCGACCGCATCGCCCAAATGCTCAACTGCCCGGTCAAGGGCGAAGAACTGCGGCGAGCAGTGACGGAGAGTCGTAAGGAGTTTCTTCTGGCGCAGGAGAAAGAAGCGGCTCTTGAGGAAGACGTTCTCGACGATGAAGAGTTCGAGGACGAAGAGGATGATGAGTACGACGAGTTTGATTGGACGACTGAGTGAAAAAACCGCTTCGGCGGTTTTTTTTCGCATTTTTTCTGCTTCTGCCTCCAAGCGCGAACCGTTTTGGCGTGCTGTTAGGGGTCCAACTGGTTCGCTAGGCCTCTAGCCCGATGAATAGATCCAGGTCGCTGGGTAGCTGCTCTTTAATCGCAGTCGCAATCCGCTGAGATTGGTCGCCTGTAAGCAGCCATTCGCCGTCCGGGCTTTGTGCAAGGCTTTGCCACCCCAGTACCTCTAGTACCGCTGGCTCAAACTGCGACGGTACGACTAGTTCATATTTCAGCGAAGTATCATCGCTGTCGCCCGATAAAAAACCTGTGATGCATAGGTGCATGAGTCTCCCCTTAATTACTTTGGAGTTGTTCTGCCACGTTCGGCGTCCTTGGTTCGCTCCCCTGTGTCAGGGTTGAACTCTCCCAAATGCTTGCCTTGCTTGTCGTATAACTCAACCCTGCCATTTTCAGAGTCCCACTCATAAATGCGGCCTTTACGATCTTTCCAGCGTTTACGCAGACCGCCGCCCTTTACCGAACTCTTGGACTTGTCCTTCACTGCATCAGGGAACGCCATCTTGGCCGGTAGCATGCCCAGTACGAAAACACTCGCAGGTCCGCCCGCGCCGCGTATCGCCCAATTGAGACGCGGGCTCCGAAGTGGTACCGGCTTCGGTGCTACACCAATGTTCGGGAATGCAGGATTTGGCAAAGACCTGATCGTTGCGAGGCGATTTGTAGGGGTCGACTTCAAACCGAGGAATGGCGCTGCACCTGTGCGTCTTGAATCAGCGCCCACAAAAAAGCCCCGGACCTTACGGCCCGGGGCTTTCTCGTTTCTGCTATATGGTGCACCAGGCGGGATTCGAACCCACGACCCCTGCCTTCGGAGGGCAGTACTCTATCCAGCTGAGCTACTGGTGCAAGCGGGCGCCATGATACTCATATGCACCGCAGGCGTCCATGCTGCTGAATAAACAGCGCTTTTTCAAAGCGTAGGCGTTGTTTACTACGCTGATCAGAAAAAAGGGGCAAATGCGGCGTTTTCGTTCTTTTTTTCGAACAGCCTATTGTCCTTTACCCCCTTTGATCCTAGGATTCGTTTGAGATTTCAAACGCTCTTGTCTGGGTGCTGAACCGCACGAGTCCAATCCGTGCGCTATTTATGTGCTTCAGCCCGGTGAATGATTTCCCTGACGGCAGCCTTTTCAGGCGCCTTTCTACAATCATAATTTGCTCCGCGCCTGCCGCGGTGCTGTTAAGGAAAGCCGACATGCAGCTTAAAGACACCCAGTTGTTCCGCCAGCAAGCCTTCATCGATGGCGCTTGGGTCGATGCCGACAATGGTCAGACGATCAAGGTCAACAACCCGGCAACGGGCGAAATTCTGGGCACTGTGCCGAAAATGGGCGCCGCTGAAACCCGTCGCGCAATTGAAGCCGCTGACAAAGCGCTGCCGGCCTGGCGTGCACTGACCGCCAAGGATCGCGCGAACAAGCTGCGTCGCTGGTTCGAGCTGATCATCGAGAACCAGGATGACCTGGCCCGCCTGATGACGCTGGAGCAAGGCAAGCCGTTGGCTGAAGCCAAGGGCGAAATCGTTTACGCCGCGTCCTTTATCGAGTGGTTCGCTGAAGAAGCCAAGCGCGTATACGGTGACGTGATTCCTGGTCACCAGCCAGACAAGCGTCTGATCGTGATCAAACAACCGATCGGTGTGACCGCTGCGATTACTCCGTGGAACTTCCCGGCTGCGATGATCACCCGTAAAGCGGGCCCGGCGCTGGCTGCCGGTTGCACCATGGTGCTCAAGCCTGCTTCGCAAACCCCGTTCTCCGCGTTCGCGTTGGCTGAACTGGCTCAGCGTGCCGGCATTCCTGCTGGCGTGTTCAGCGTTGTGTCCGGCAGTGCCGGCGACATCGGTAGCGAGCTGACCAGCAACCCGATCGTGCGCAAACTGTCCTTCACCGGCTCGACCGAAATCGGTCGTCAGCTGATGGCTGAATGCGCCAAGGACATCAAGAAAGTATCCCTGGAGCTGGGCGGCAACGCGCCGTTCATCGTGTTCGACGACGCGGACCTGGATAAGGCCGTCGAAGGCGCGATCATCTCCAAGTACCGTAACAACGGTCAGACCTGTGTCTGCGCCAACCGTCTGTACATTCAGGATTCGGTGTACGACGCGTTCGCCGAGAAGCTGAAAGTGGCAGTCTCCAAACTCAAGATCGGTAACGGTCTGGAAGACGGCACCACCACTGGCCCGCTGATCGATGAAAAAGCCGTGGCCAAGGTCAAAGAGCACATCGCTGACGCCGTGAGCAAAGGCGCAACCGTGCTGTCCGGCGGCAAGAGCATCGAAGGCAACTTCTTCGAGCCGACCATTCTGACCAACGTGCCGAACAACGCTGCCGTGGCCAAGGAAGAAACCTTCGGCCCATTGGCGCCGCTGTTCCGTTTCAAAGACGAAGCCGAAGTGATCGCGATGTCCAACGACACCGAGTTCGGTTTGGCCTCGTACTTCTATGCGCGTGACTTGGGTCGTGTGTTCCGTGTAGCCGAGGCTCTGGAATATGGCATGGTCGGCGTCAACACCGGGTTGATCTCCAACGAAGTTGCGCCATTCGGCGGCATCAAGGCCTCGGGCCTGGGCCGTGAAGGTTCCAAGTACGGCATCGAAGATTACCTGGAAATCAAATACCTCTGCCTGGGCATCTAAACGCTTGATTTACGAGCCCTGGCAGGGCATTGCTTCAAACGCAAAGGGCACGAGAGCGCTGTCCCTTTGCGTGTTTCAAACGGAATTTTCTCTGTGGCCGGGAAAGCTGTGGCAGTCGATCATCGCATGCTGCCGTAGTTGCCTCCCCGCCGCACTTTCCTTGAACCACGCCGCCCGATGAGCGGTGAATGAGGACACTATGAGCAAGACTAACGCATCCCTGATGAAGCGCCGCGAAGCCGCTGTACCACGCGGTGTTGGCCAGATTCACCCGATTTTCGCCGAGTCCGCGAAGAACGCTACCGTGACTGACGTCGAAGGTCGCGAGTTCATCGACTTCGCGGGTGGTATTGCGGTACTGAACACCGGCCACGTGCACCCGAAAATCATCGCCGCGGTGACCGAGCAGCTGAACAAGCTGACCCACACCTGCTTCCAGGTATTGGCCTACGAGCCGTATGTCGAAGTGTGCGAAAAAATCAACGCCAAGGTGCCAGGTGATTTCGAGAAGAAAACCCTGCTGGTGACCACCGGTTCCGAAGCGGTGGAAAACGCCGTGAAAATCGCCCGTGCCGCCACCGGCCGTGCAGGCGTAATCGCGTTCACCGGCGCTTACCACGGTCGCACCATGATGACCCTGGGCCTGACCGGCAAAGTCGTGCCTTACTCGGCCGGCATGGGCCTGATGCCAGGCGGCGTGTTCCGCGCGCTGTACCCGAACGAACTGCACGGTGTGAGCGTTGACGATTCGATCGCCAGCATCGAACGCATCTTCAAGAACGACGCCGAGCCGCGTGACATCGCTGCAATCATCATCGAGCCAGTTCAGGGCGAAGGTGGTTTCTACGTCGCTCCTAAAGAGTTCATGAAGCGTCTGCGCGCCCTGTGCGACCAGCACGGCATTCTGTTGATCGCTGACGAAGTGCAGACTGGCGCTGGCCGTACCGGCACTTTCTTCGCCATGGAACAGATGGGCGTTTCGGCCGACCTGACCACCTTCGCCAAATCCATCGCTGGCGGCTTCCCGCTGGCCGGTGTTTGTGGCAAGGCTGAATACATGGACGCCATTGCTCCAGGCGGCCTGGGCGGCACTTACGCCGGTAGCCCGATTGCTTGCGCTGCGGCCCTGGCCGTAATGGAAGTGTTTGAAGAAGAGCATCTGCTGGACCGCTGCAAGGCTGTTGGCGAGCGCCTGGTAACAGGTCTGAAAGCCATCCAGGCCAAGTATCCGGTTATCGGCGAAGTCCGTGCGCTGGGCGCGATGATCGCGGTTGAGCTGTTTGTCGATGGCGACAGCCACAAGCCGAACGCTGCTGCAGTTGCCTCCGTAGTGGCCAAGGCTCGCGACAAGGGCTTGATCCTGCTGTCCTGCGGTACTTACGGCAACGTGCTGCGCGTGCTGGTGCCGCTGACTTCGCCGGACGAGCAGTTGGACAAAGGTCTGGCGATCATTGAAGAGTGCTTCTCCGAGCTCTGATGTATTTGTGAGCTGATCGACAAAAAACCCGCTTCGGCGGGTTTTTTTATGCCTCTTGAAACACATGCCCTGTTTCGAATGGCCAGCATTGACTAAGGTGCAAGCAGTGCCTTTGGAGAGTGCAGATGACTGCTGTGGTTTTACCTGCTGTACCACGCGTGCTGATTGCCGAGGCCGATCCGTGGTCTCGTGATCTTCTCAAGCAAGTGTTGCTTAATGTGCGTTGCGATGCGCGGCTCGATTTGTGTGCTGACGGTCAGGAAGCGTTGCACCTGTTGGCGCAAAACCCTTACGACCTGGTCATCGCAGATTGGGAGTTGCCGGGTGTCGATGGTTTGAATGTGTTGCGCAACGTCCGTCAGCGCAAACGCAATCCGCCGCTGCCGTTTATCCTCATGAGCAGTCGCAGCGACGGCGCCAGCGTGCGCGAGGCGTTGCCGCTGGCGCCTTCGGCGTATCTCACCAAACCGCTGAACATGGAAAGCCTGACCAAACGCCTGCAGGGCTTGTTGTTGAACGTGGGCGAAGAGGTGTCGTGCGATGTGCCTTCACTGGCGCCAGGCATGACGCTGTCGGTGTATCTGGAGCGTCGTCGTCAGTCTGCGGACGGTGCGCCGCTGATGACGGACGTGCACCTTGCAGTCAAGCGCAGCCTCGATCCCGGAGGTCTCGATCTGGCACGGCTGGAGGATGAAGTCCGGACGGACCCGCAAATCACGGCGGTATTGATTGCTGCCGCCAACAGCGCTGCCCAGCACCATGGCGCGGCGGTGCAAACCTTGTCCCAGGCGCTGCATCGTCTCGGCACCGGTCAAAGCATGAATCTCATTCTTGGGCTGGCGCTCAAGCGTAGCGCTCGGTTGAGTGATCCTTGTCTGGCGGACTACGCCGAACGTTATTGGGAACTGTCGCTGCATACCGCCGAGTACGCGCGAACGCTGGCACGCTTGCTGGATCTGGATCAAGAGCGTTGTTATTGCGCCGGCATGTTGCATCGCCTGGGTGATCTTGCGTTATTGCGATGTCTGCAGGAGTGGAAGCAGGCCGGTGGTGAGCTGGATGAGCTGGAGGAGGTGGGCGATGCGCTGGCCGAGTTTGGCGCGGCTTACGGCTCGGCCCTGCGAACTCGTTGGCGGCTGCCATTGGAGTTGCGTGAGCTGATTGCGTCGGTGTACCAGCTCGGTGGCGGGGTTTATTCGCGCGAGGCCCTGGTGATGAACATGGCCGCGCAATTGGCGCGCCTGACCGAGCATGAGAACGTCGAGACGCTGGCCAAAAGCCGCACCGCACGTTTGCTCAAGATTGGTTTTCCTGAATTGATGCGTTTGCGTCATAAACCGATCAGCCGGATATGATCCGGTTTTTGCCTTGGCGCTTGGCTTCGTACATTGCGGCATCCGCCCGGGCGAACAGGCTATCGATGCTTTCGTCTTCTGCTGTAAGGCTGGTCAAACCCTGGCTGACGGTGATGCTGAACGTTTGATCGCCATGGCTGAAGCCTAACCGTTGAATTTCCCGCTGCAGACGCTCGGCCACTTGCATCGCCATGTCGGGCGCACAACCCGGAAATACCGCCGCGAACTCTTCTCCACCGATCCGACCGAACAGATCGCCGCGACGTAATGCTGAGCGGCCGGTCTCGGCGATGCGTTGCAGCACAATATCGCCTTCCTGATGACCGTAAGTGTCGTTGACGACTTTGAAATCATCGATGTCCAGCAGCAAAAACGCTAACGATGAACCTTGGGACCGTGCCTGTTCGAACTCACGGTTCGCACAATCGAAGAAGTGTCGACGATTGCTGCTCTCCGTCAGTTCATCCGTGGTGGCCAGGCGCTGCAGCTCGGTTTCCATTTGCTTCTTGTCGGTGATGTCTTCTGCAATGCCGACAATAATCACGGGTTGTCCTGGCTCGGCCTGACGATTGATGAAGCATTTGTCGCTGAGCCAGCGTACTTCGCCGTCAGCGGCAATGATTCGATACTCTCGATCTTCCACGGCGCCTTTAACCAGCACTTCCGTCAGGCTGCGCTCGGCATAGTCCAGGTCGTCTGGATAAATGCTGTCGCGCCATTGGTTGAAATCGGACAGCAGCAGGCCGGCAGATCGGCCGAAAATCCGCTCATAGGCAGGGCTTACGTACAGCACCTGACGGGTTTCCCAGTTGAAGGCCCAAAGCACCGCGTTGACGCTTACCAGCAAAGAACTGAACAACTGTTCGCGCTCGCTCAGGCGAGCCACTTCACCTTGGGCGTGCATCAATGCCATCAGGGTTTGTGCAGCGTCTGGCCACTGCGGAGGAGATGAGTCTTCCAGATTTTTGTTGGCCATCGGCACAGATCTCAAAGGGCGTGTGCCGTCCGAGGTTCGAAGCGGCCAGTGCGAAGCGCGCCTGGATGGCGAAGTGTCTTTGAGATAGGGGATTTGGAGCGAAGTTCCGGAAGGCGCGCCCTATAAAAGGGCGCACCGATCAACGGTTTTAAACAGTGGCGGGGCGTAACGAGTAGGTCTTAAGCTGATCAGCGAAGTCGCGTAGCGATTGAATTCCGCTGGCTTCAGCTTCGTGTACCCAATCCTTGATGGCTGCCAGCATGTCGTGACCATTCGAACTGGTCTTGAGCCAGATCTGCTGCAGGGCAAGGCGTTTTTCGTAAATCACCTTGAGTGCCTGGCTGTGTTCGAGCATGGTCTGAATGCGGATGTGGTGTTTGTCATCCAGCAGGCTGGTCTCCCGCGAGAGCAGGCGTTTGGCCCGGTGAAACTGGTGACGAACCGAGTGATCGACCCTCTCCAGTTCCTGTTTGACCAGCGGCGCGATAACCAGCTTGCGGTATTGGGCCATGATCTGGAAACGGTTGTTGAGGATCGCCATGGCGGTGTCCATGTCCAGGTTGCCTTTGCCTTCAACCCGGTGGGCGATGGGCGCAACTCGTTGGACCTTGGCTAGGCGCAGGAAGCTGAACACCTGGATCCAGGCCCAGCCCAGATCGAATTCCCACTTTTTCACCGACAATTTTGCCGAATTAGGGTAGGTGTGGTGATTGTTGTGCAGTTCTTCGCCGCCGATCAGGATGCCCCAAGGCACCAGGTTGGTTGCCGCATCACGGCATTCGAAATTGCGGTAGCCGACAGCATGGCCAAGGCCATTGACCACGCCGGCAGCCCATACCGGAATCCACATCATCTGGATGGCCCAGATGGTGATGCCGATGGTGCCGAACAGCAGCAGGTCGATGACGCCCATGATTGCCACGCCCAACAGCGGGAAGCGGCTGTACAGGTTGCGTTCGATCCAGTCTTCAGGGCAGTTTTTGCCGTAGATGCGCAGTGTCTCGGGGTTTTCCGCTTCGGCGCGGTACAACTCGGCACCTGTGCGCAGAACGGTGGACAGCCCTTTGATGACCGGGCTGTGCGGGTCATCGACGGTTTCGCACTTGGCGTGATGTTTGCGGTGGATAGCGGTCCACTCGCGCGTGTTCTGGGCCGTGGTCAGCCACAGCCAGAAACGGAAAAAATGTTTCAGGCCAGCATTGAGCTCAAGCGAGCGATGGGCTGAATAGCGATGCAGATAGACCGTGACGCCGATAATCGTAACGTGGGTCATCAGCAGGGTGACTGCCACCAGTGACCAGGGCGACAAGCCGAGAAAACCTTCGTACCACATAGGCTATAGGGCCCTCGTTGAATAAAAAAACAGCCGTTGCATTATCACTAAGCTCACAGATAAAACCAGTCGCCCTTTCAGATAAGAGTGGCTGGATGTTTCTTTACCCTATAATTCCAGCCTTTTTGAAGGGACATGGACCGCCGAATGTCTGCCACCTCTCGCTATGCCTTGCGTGCAGCGCTGCTTTATCTGTTGCTTTCCGTAGCCTGGCTGCAGACAAGTGATCATTTATTGAACAGTTTCTTCGATAGCTCTACTGAGCTGATGCGATGGCAACTGATCAACGGTTACGCCTGGGTTGTGTTCAGTGCGGTATTCGTTTTTTTCGCCAGGGCGCGATTGTTCCGTTGCCTTGGGGTAGGCGCGCAACTGCGCGAGCGACATGAGGACCGTCAGCGCTTGCGACAGGCTGCCGCCGTATTCGATTGCACACGCGAAGGCGTGCTGGTCACTGACAATAAAGGAGTGATCGTCCACGTAAATCGCGCCTTTATGGAGATCACCGGTTATCAGCGCGAAGAAGTGCTGGGTCAGCAACCCAGTTTGTTCAAGTCCGGTCATCATCCGCCAGGTTTCTATCAGGCCATGTTCTCGGCACTTGGCAGTGCAGGGGAGTGGAGTGGGGAGATCTGGAACCGCCGAAAAAGCGGTGAAATTTATCCGCAATGGCAGACCATTCGTATCATTCGTGACGATCAGGGCCAGCTCAGTCAGTACGTTGCGGTGTTTTCCGACATCAGTGCGATCAAGGACTCCGAGCATGAGCTGAAGCACCTGGCGCATCACGATCCGCTGACCGATCTGCCCAATCGCTTGCTGTTTACCGACCGCGCCGAGCAGGCGTTGTCGTCGGCACAAATCCATAAGCGCGGTTGCGCGTTGCTGTTGATCGACCTGGATCATTTCAAAATGATCAATGACAGCCTCGGGCACACCATTGGCGACGAACTGTTGAAGGCCGTGTCCGAACGCCTGAAGGCCATGTTCGGGCCCGGCATTACCCTCGCAAGGCTGGGTGGCGATGAGTTCGCAGTGCTCGCCGAGAGCTGTCCGCAACTGGTGCAAGCCGCCGCGCTTGCTCAACGAATTATCGACGGGCTCAAACAGCCCTTTCATATCAGCGACCATCAGCTTTTCATCGGGGCCAGCATCGGCATCAGTTTGTTTCCAAGTGATGCCTTAAGCGCCGAGCAACTGTTGCGCAATGCCGACTCGGCGCTGTTCAAGGCCAAGAGTGCTGGCCGCGACAGCTATGCGCTGTACACCGAAGAGCTGACCGCACACGCGCAACAACGCGTCGAAACCGCATTCGAATTGCGTCGCGCCCTGGAGCAACAGGAGCTGCGGGTTTACTACCAACCGGTGCACGACCTTAAAACCAGCCGCCTGATCGGTGTGGAAGCACTTGTGCGCTGGCAGCATCCGCAGCGTGGATTGGTGTCGCCGGCAGAATTCATCCCCATCGCCGAGCGTACCGGGCTGATCTCGGAGATTGACGCATGGGTCATGCAGCAAGCGTGTCAGCAGATGTGCCAGTGGCAGGCCGCTGGCGTGGCGTTGTCGTTTGTCGCGGTGAACGTGTCTTCCCGTTTGTTCGCGCGCCGTGAGCTTTACCAAAAGGTCGCCCAGGTGCTGCATGAAACAGGGCTGGATCCGGCTTATCTAGAGCTGGAGGTCACAGAAAGCGCAGTGATGGACGACCCGGAAGTGGCGTTGGAGCAAATGCACCGCTTGCGTGAACTGGGTGTGCGTTTGGCCATCGATGACTTCGGCACTGGCTACTCGTCATTGCTTCGCTTGAAGCGATTGCCGGTGCAAAAACTGAAGATCGATCAGGGTTTTGTGGCCGGATTGCCGTGGGATGAGGATGACGCTGCAATCGTACGGGTGATTATCGCATTGGCTCAAAGCATGGGAATGCAAGTGCATGCCGAAGGCATCGAGCAGGCCGAGCAGGCGGCGTTCCTGCTTGATCATGACTGCGATCTTGGGCAGGGCTACTGGTTTGGTCGTCCGGTGCCCGCCGCGCAGCTGGATTGGGCTCATTCGCCATTGATTGGCTGAGTTCACAACCTGAGCATTTCCACGCAGGGCGTGGGAGTGCGCAGCCTGAAATCCTTCGCAACCCCTTGTCACATCAAATAATGCCTTCTGGTTATATAAACATTCTTAAATAGTCTTTTTAAGAATAACCGCACCTATCTATATTGCTCCCAAGCCGCAAGCAGTGCCGCCCACTGCCAGGCAACCTCTCAGTCGAAGGAGCAGCACCATGAGCGCATCCCTGCGTAGCGTTGACGGTCAAGACGAAGCAACCATCCTGCGTGAAATCCAGAGTGCACTGCGCGACCTGCGTTTTGGTGCAGTGGAAATCACCGTGCACAACGCCCAGGTGGTGCAGATCGAACGCAAGGAAAAATTCCGTTTGCAGAACCCGAACAACAAGCCGAGCTAAGCGTTCGGCAGCCTGTTGCCAGCACACCATAAGAAAAAGCCAACACCATCAGAATTCCAGGAGCTTTCACCATGTCGTCGATTCGTCATTTCGCTTTGGCCGCCCTGGCCAGCGCCCTTTTTGCGGGTTCCGCGGTTGCCAAGGATTACGAGCTGCTTAACGTTTCGTACGACCCGACCCGCGAGCTGTATCAGGACTACAACGCTGAATTCATCAAGTTCTGGCAGAAAGAGCACGCTGGCGACACCGTGAAAATCCAGCAATCGCATGGTGGTTCGGGCAAACAGGGCCGCGCAGTGATCGACGGATTGCGCGCTGATGTTGTGACGTTGGCGCTGGCGGGTGATATCGACGAAATCGCCAAACTGGGCAAGACCCTGCCGACTGACTGGCAGAAGCGTCTGCCGGAGGCGAGCACGCCATATACCTCGACCATCGTGTTCCTGGTGCGCAAGGGCAATCCTAAAGGCATCAAGGATTGGGGTGACCTGGTCAAGAACGACGTCTCGGTTATCACTCCAAATCCAAAAACCTCCGGTGGTGCGCGCTGGAACTTCCTGGCGGCATGGGCCTACGGCCTGAAAGCCAACGGTGGTGACGAAGGCAAGGCTAAAGAATACGTACAAACGCTGTTCAAGCACGTGCCAGTGTTGGACACCGGCGCTCGCGGCTCGACCATCACCTTCGTCAATAACGGTCAGGGCGATGTGTTGCTGGCCTGGGAAAACGAAGCATTCCTGGCGCTGAAAGAGGACGGTGGTGCCGACAAATTCGACATCGTTGTACCTTCGCTGTCGATCCTCGCCGAGCCACCGGTGGCCGTGGTCGACAAGAACGCCGAGAAAAAGGGTAACGAGCAGATCGCCGAAGCGTACCTCAAGCACTTGTACAGCCCGGCGGGTCAGGAGATTGCTGCGAAAAACTTCTACCGTCCGCGTGACAAGGACGTAGCCGCCAAGTACGGGCAGCAGTTCCCGAAACTGGAGCTGGTGACCATCGACAAAGACTTCGGCGGCTGGAAAACTGCCCAACCGAAATTCTTTAATGATGGTGGTGTGTTCGACCAGATTTATTCGGCGCAGTAATCTCACCCTTACCAGCCTGATGTCTGGGCACATGAGATGTGGGAGTGAGCTTTGGTGGTGAGGGGATAAATCCCCTCGCCACAGGGCTCGCTCCCACATTGATGCGTTTTCAACCAAGGACTTTTATGTCGCGTCGTATCTCCCCCGTCATACCCGGCTTCGGGCTGACGCTGGGCTACACCTTGGTGTACCTCAGCCTGATTGTGCTCATACCACTGGCAGCGATGTTCGTGCATGCCGCTCAACTCACCTGGGATCAGTTCTGGGCAATCATCACCGCGCCGCGCGTGTTGGCGGCGTTGAAGCTGAGCTTCGGCACGGCGCTGTACGCCGCGATCATCAACGGCATCATCGGCACGCTGCTCGCCTGGGTGCTGGTGCGCTATACCTTCCCGGGACGCAAGATCATCGACGCGATGATCGACCTGCCGTTCGCGTTGCCCACGGCCGTTGCCGGTATCGCGCTGACCGCGTTGTACACCCCCAACGGGCTGGTGGGTCAGTTTGCGGCGGACCTGGGTTTCAAGATCGCGTATACCCCCCTCGGCATCACGCTGGCGCTGACGTTTGTGACGCTTCCATTCGTGGTACGTACGGTACAGCCAGTATTGGCCGATATCCCGCGTGAAGTCGAAGAGGCGGCCGCGTGCCTTGGCGCCAAACCGTTGCAGGTTTTCCGCTACATTCTGGTGCCCGCGCTGCTGCCAGCATGGCTGACCGGTTTCGCCCTGGCCTTTGCCCGCGGGGTTGGCGAGTACGGCTCGGTGATTTTCATCGCCGGTAATATGCCAATGAAAACCGAGATCCTGCCGTTGCTGATCATGGTCAAACTCGACCAGTACGATTACACCGGCGCCACGTCCATTGGTGTACTGATGCTGGTGGTTTCTTTCGTCCTGTTGCTGCTGATCAACTTGCTGCAACGTCGTATCGAAACCCCATAAGGAGGCGCGAAAAATGTCCCAATCGTCTATTAGCGCCGCTTCCTCGGCCAATGCTGCCCGCCGTGGCAGTGCCAATTCGCGGCGAATCCTGATCGGCCTGTGCTGGTTGGTCTTCGTGCTGTTTTTGGTATTGCCGCTGTTTATCGTTGTGTCCCAGGGTTTGAAAAACGGCCTGGGGGCTTTTTTCACGGCGATTTTTGAACCCGATGCGTTATCGGCGCTGAAACTCACGCTGATTGCAGTGCTGATTTCCGTACCGCTGAACGTGGTATTCGGTGTCAGCGCCGCGTGGTGCGTCAGCAAATACTCGTTCCGTGGCAAGAGCATGTTGGTGACCCTGATCGACTTGCCGTTTTCGGTGTCGCCGGTGATCGCCGGTCTGGTGTATGTACTGATGTTTGGCGCCCAAGGATTTTTCGGGCCCTGGCTGCAGGATCATGACATCCAGATCGTTTTTGCGTTGCCGGGCATCGTACTGGCGACGATTTTCGTCACCGTGCCGTTCGTGGCGCGCGAACTGATACCGCTGATGCAGGAACAAGGCACTCAGGAAGAAGAGGCCGCGCGCTTGCTGGGCGCCAATGGCTGGCAGATGTTCTGGCACGTCACCGTTCCCAATATCAAGTGGGGTTTGATCTATGGCGTCGTGCTGTGTACCGCGCGGGCCATGGGTGAGTTCGGTGCGGTGTCGGTGGTTTCCGGGCACATTCGCGGGGTGACCAACACCTTGCCGTTGCACGTCGAGATCCTCTACAACGAATACAACCACGTGGCCGCGTTCGCTGTAGCGAGCCTGTTGCTGATCATGGCGCTCTTCATCCTGCTGCTTAAGCAGTGGAGCGAAAACCGTATTAACCGCCTGCGCGCCAGCGCCGCGGAGGAATAATTCATGTCGATCGAAGTGCGTAACGTCAGCAAGAATTTCAATGCGTTCAAGGCGCTGGACAACATCAGCCTGGACATCCAGAGCGGTGAACTCGTGGCGCTGCTCGGCCCGTCCGGCTGCGGCAAAACTACGCTGTTACGGATTATCGCCGGCCTGGAAACCCCGGATCAGGGCAGCATCGTGTTCCACGGTGAGGACGTCTCGGGCCATGACGTGCGTGATCGCAACGTCGGTTTTGTGTTCCAGCATTACGCCCTGTTCCGCCACATGACGGTGTTCGACAACGTCGCGTTCGGCCTGCGCATGAAGCCGAAAAACCAGCGCCCGAGCGAAAGCCAGATCGCCGTGAAGGTGCATGAATTGCTGAACATGGTGCAGCTCGACTGGCTGGCCGACCGCTACCCGGAACAACTGTCTGGTGGCCAGCGTCAGCGTATCGCGTTGGCCCGCGCCTTGGCTGTAGAGCCAAAAGTGCTGCTGCTTGACGAACCCTTCGGCGCCCTCGACGCCAAGGTGCGTAAAGAGTTGCGTCGCTGGCTGGCGCGACTGCACGAAGACATCAACCTGACCTCGGTATTCGTGACTCACGACCAGGAAGAGGCGATGGAAGTGGCCGATCGCATCGTGGTCATGAACAAGGGCGTGATTGAGCAAATTGGCTCACCGGGCGACGTTTACGAAAATCCAGCCAGCGATTTTGTGTATCACTTTCTCGGCGATTCAAACCGTCTGCACTTGGGTGAAGACAACCACGTGCTGTTCCGTCCACACGAAGTCTCGCTGTCGCGCCATGAACTGGAAGATCACCACGCAGCCGAAGTGCGTGACATCCGGCCGTTGGGTGCCACGACCCGGGTGACATTGAAGGTCGAAGGTCAGAGCGAGTTGATCGAAGCGGAAGTGGTCAAGGACCATGACAGCCTGACCGGACTGGCGAAGGGCGAAACGTTGTTCTTCAAGCCCAAGGTCTGGCAGAAAGTCGCCAATATCTAGTATCAAAAGCTTCGTCGGAACGCTTTTGCGAGCAAGCCTGCTCCCATATTGGATCAGTGTTGAACACACACTGTGTGGCCAACAAAGCCCTGTGGGAGCGGGCTTGCTCGCGAGGGTGTGCTAGGCCGCCGCACGCTTTGGATTAATTCTCACCCCGCCAACCCGCGCCTCGATCTGCTCTTTGAGGTCATGCCGCATTCCCAGCAAAAACGCCACCTCCGCGACCACGAACAATGGCCCGACGATCAACCCGGTCACGTCGTCGACGAACGCAGGTTTGCGCCCTTCATAGTGATGGCCGACAAACTGGATCGCCCAACCCACCACAAACATGCCAATGCCGCTGGCCAGCCAGACCAGCGTGCTCTGCTGCGCGAGCACATGGCCTGCCCAGGCGCACAATCCCAGCAACGCGGTCATCAACAGTCCAAGACGCAGTTCCAGGCGCAGGTAAAACGCTACCGATGCCAGCGAAGCCAGGACTGCCGGAGACAGCCAGCCGCCGGCCCATTGCGGCCGCGACAACAACACCGCCACTGCAACCACAATCAACGGGATGCCAATGAAGTGGCTGGCGATGTTGCGCGGGTCACGGTGATACGCGGCGTATTGACTGAGATGGTCAACGAGGCTTTTCATTGTTATTCCTCCTGTAGGGTGATTGATCATGAGCCAGGTTCACGTCTAGCTCTGTCAGGCAGGCGACAATGTTTAGGAGTTTTCATGGATATGCAGGTCTGGCGTGCACAGTTGATGAGCGGACAGTGGTTCAGCCATCTACCGGTTCAATTACAGGATAGCTTGCTGTCTGCCGCCAGGCTGCGGCGGTTGGCGCCGGGACAGTCGTTGTTCAAACGCGGTGATGCGCCGTGTGGCCTGTACGCGGTGCTAGAGGGCGCGGTTCGCATCGGCGCGGTGAGTGAGCAGGGCAAAGAAGCGCTGCTTAGCCTGGTTGAGTCGCCGCACTGGTTTGGTGAGATCTGCGTATTCGATGGCCAGCCGCGTACCCATGATGCACTTGGCGTGGGCAACTGCATTTTGCTGCACATCCCGCAAGCAGCGCTGTTGGCATTACTTGATGAACAACCGGTGTACTGGCGGCAACTGGCGTTGCTGATGAGCCAGAAATTGCGCCTGACCTTCATCAATCTGGAGCAACTGAGCCTGATGCCCGCGCCCGCGCGGCTGGCGCACCGCTTGCTAATGATCGCCACGGGCTACGGCGAAATCGATCCGCCGCGCCGTGTATTGCAACTGCCGCAAGAGCAACTGGCAGCAATGCTGTCGCTGTCGCGTCAGACCACTAACCAGATCCTCAAGGATTTCCAGGGCCTGGGCATTCTCGGTCTCAGTTACGGTGAGATCGAGATTCTGGATGTCGAGCGGCTGCGATCGTCCTACGAACCGCGGTAGGTAGAAAACCCGTAAGGGCTCAGCAGCAACGGTATGTGGTAATGCTGATCCGTTTGCTTCACTTCAAAAATCACCGGGATTTCTGGAAAAAACGTCTCGCGCTGGTTCTTCTTGAAATACTCGCCGGTCTTGAACACCACGCGATATTCGCCGGCCTCAAAAGGCTGCTTGGCGGGGAACAATTCAGCGATACGTCCTTGCTCGTTAGTGGTGCCTTGCGCCAGCGGCTGCCAGTTCTGGCCCACGTGTTTTTCCAGGGTGACGTTGATACCCGGTGACGGCAAACCGTTTTCCAGGTTGAGCACGTGCACGCTCAACGGGTTGCCGGCCGCCAACGCCAGGCTCGACAGGCTGCTCAGGGCAAGGGCGGCGATGGTCATGCGTAAATGGGTCATTGCGGTGTTCCTTGATTGGATTTTTCAGTACGCAAGCCGACAGTCCCGGCTGCTTTCGTGGCGCAGTTTTCGTCCTGCTCGGCGCCGCCGGAACCGGCCACGCCCAGCGCACCGACCAGTTCGGTGCCGGCAAACAGCGGCACACCGCCGCCGAGCAACAGCAACTCATCGAGGGTGTTCAGGTTGGCGGCTTCCGGGTTGTTGCGAGCGCGCTCGGCGAACAACCGGGTCGGGGTTTTGCTCGAGAGCGCGGTATAGGCTTTGCGTTGACTGGCCGCGGTGTTGTGCGGGCCGATACCGTCGGCGCGCAGGGTTACCAGCAAATTACCGCCACGGTCGATCACCGAAACGGTACCGGTGCAATTGGCGAGCGTTGCGTCGGCCAGTAATCGTGCAGTGCGCAGGTCGAGATCGGCGTGGCGGGGCAGCTCTACGGCGGCCAGCACGCTGCCGCTCAGGCTGACGGCGAGGCTTGCAGCGAGGATTTTGTTGATCATGGACAGGCTCCAGAAGCGAAGGTCGCCACCTTAACCAGCCGTCCTCGTCAGAACCTCGTCAGTGGGATTACAAGTTTGTAATGGGCAACCGGGCCGAAGGCGCCTAGCCTGTACATCTGAATAATTGAGGTGTGCCATGCGTCTGCTGGTCGTTGAAGATGAAGCCAAAACCGCGAATTTCCTTGCCAAGGGCTTGGGGGAGTCGGGTTTTGCCGTGGATGTGGCGCTCAATGGCCTCGATGGGCGCTACTTCATCGAGCAGCAGGAGTACGACCTGATCATCCTCGATGTGATGCTGCCCGGCCTGAACGGCTGGCAGCTATTGCAGTTGATTCGCCAGCGAGGCGCCACGCCGGTGCTGTTCCTGACCGCCAAGGACGCCATAGAAGACCGTGTGCGCGGGCTCGAACTGGGCGCCGACGACTACCTGCTCAAACCCTTCGCCTTCGCCGAACTACTGGCACGAGTGCGCACCTTGTTACGGCGCGGGCCGATGCGCGAAGCCGAGTCTTACACCATTGCCGACCTCGAAATCGACGTGCTGCGCCGCCGCGTCAGCCGCGGCGGGCAACGCATCAACCTGACCAACAAAGAATTCGCCCTGCTGCAACTGCTTGCCAGTCGCCAGGGCGAAGTCTTGTCGCGCACGCTGATCGCCTCTCAAGTCTGGAACCTGAATTTTGACAGTGACACCAACATGGTCGAAGTCGCGGTGCGGCGTTTGCGCTCCAAAGTGGACGACCCGTACATGCCCAAACTGATTCACACCGTGCGTGGCGTCGGTTACCAACTGGAAGCACCGGACGATGCGGTCTAGGTCCATCGCATGGCGCCTGGCACTGGCGTTTGCGGCGGTGTGTGCATGGGTGTTGAGCGTGATCGGCCTGTATCTCTATCGCTCGCTGGCGGCTGAAATTGCCTTTCGCGATGACATCGCCTTGCTCGGACGACTCGAGCAAGTGCGTGCATTGCTCGCCGACAGCGACAGCCTCGACGCGCTGCAGGCGCGGCCGCGCCTGTATCAGAACATGCTGGGCAATCAGGACAGCCTGTTGCTGGTGACGCGCGCCGACGGTTCGACCGTCATCCGCATCAACCCTCGCCAGCAAATCCTGCCTTCGTTAGCCGCCATTCCCCGTGACCAATCCCCGCAACGCGCTGACGTTTTCACTTGGCAAGCGCCGCAGGGGGCCGCTGTTGCCTTGCTGTCGGGTGAAGCGCAAGGCCCGAATGGCGAAGCGCTGACGGTGGTTGCGGGCAAGGTGTTGGTTGAGCGCGAACAAATGCTCGCCAGTTATCGAATGCGCCTTTATCTCTCGGTCGGTCTCGGTGCGATATTGGCGTTCGCCTTGGGGTTGGTGTTGTTGCGCCGGGGGTTGCGACCGTTGCGCCAACTGAGTGAAGCCGTGCGCGGCATAGACCTGCGCAGCCTCGACCAACGCTTGCCAACGGCGGGTACACCCTCGGAATTGCATGAACCGGTTCAGGCCTTGAACGGCATGCTCGCGAGGCTGGAAGACAGCGTTCAGCGCCTGTCGCAGTTTTCCGCCGATCTGGCCCACGAAATCCGCACGCCGTTGCACAACCTGCTCGGCAGCAACGGCTTGGCATTGAATCAGCCGCGCAGCACCACCGAATATCAGGAAGTACTGGCCTCGAACATGGAAGAGTTCGAACGGCTCAAGCGTATGGCCGAAAACCTGATGTTCCTCGCGCGCGCCGAACAGGCCGAACGGGCGTTGGAGCTGCGTACGCTAGACCTTGAAACCGTCGGCAGCGAACTCTGCGACTATTTCGAAGCCTTGGCCGATGACCGTGACATTCGCCTGGTAAACGGGTTGGCCGGTGAACTGTTGGCCGATCAGCAACTGCTGCAACGCGCCCTCGGTAACCTCTTGGCCAACGCCGTGCGCCATGCCGACAGGGGTTCGACCATCAGCCTGCGTCGACGGGATGAAGCAGGTATTTGCTGGTTGCAGGTGCACAACCTGGGCTCACCCATTGCGCCGCAGCATCTGGGCAAAGTGTTCGACCGGTTTTATCGCGTCGACCCCTCGCGCGCGGAACCTGGGGATTCAGGCGGCTTGGGGCTGGCAATCGTGCGTTCGATCATGGGTTTGCATGGCGGCGAAGTGCGGGTCAGCAGTGAGGCGACCGGAACGGTGTTTGAGTTGGGATTTGCGCTTGGCTGAGAAAATTGGCAAACCTCGTCAACCGCATAATTTTCGCTGGGCAGTCCGCAGTGCTATCACCATTGGCCAGCGATGATGGAACAGTGCAAGTCAGGCATTGAACGTAGCCTCTCGAAACGCTGATTAACGCAACCCGTCCCTGAATTGTCCCGGCGTAATGCCTGTCCAGCGTTTGAAGGCGCGGCTGAAACTGCTGGTGTCAGCAAACCCCAACAAATAACTGACTTCGCTGAGCGAGCATTGCGGGTCTCGCAAGTGCAGCAGCGCCAGGTTTTCGCGGCTTTCGTTAAGCAGTGTGTCAAACCGGCAACCCTCGTCCGCCAAGTGCCGTTGCAGGCTGCGCAAGCTCAGGTGCAAGGCCTGCGCGATGCGCTCTGCCGACGGTTCGCCTTCAGGCAGTTGCTCTTCAATGGCGTCGCGCACTTTGCGTTCCCAGGTCAGCGGCTTGAGTTGCGCGAGCGTGCGTTTGAGCACGGTTTCGTTATGTTCGGCGAGTTCCGGGTTGGCGTCGTCCAGGTGACTGTCAAAATCAACCAGCGAGAACTCCAACCAATCCTCTTTGGCAGAAAAGTACACCGGCGAACGAAAGACTTTATGCCATTGGTGCGGGTCTGCCGGTTCCGGACGGCGCAGGTAAACCGCCAGCGGCGCGTACTCGCGGCCCAGGCGATTGCGGCACGTGCGCACATAAATGGCGGTAAAGGCATCGATGGCTTCGAATGCCGGGGCCGGGTTGCCTGCCGGTATTTTCAGGCGAAAACGATAGCGATCCTCGGTCCGGGTCAGTTCCAGCTCCAGCGCATCGCTGACCACCTGGTGATAACGCACGATGCGCTCGAAGACTTCCCTCAGGCTGGCACTGGCGACCAAGGCGTAACCGAGCGCGTGAAACGTGGTCGGGCTGACAAACCGTGACACCCGCAAACCAATCGCCGGATCACCGCTGACCTGAACCGCCAATTCCCACAGGCGCGTGGTATTGGTCAGCGGATAACGGGCGTTCGGGTCGTCCATCAACTGCGGGTCTAGCCCTGCCTGTCGGCATAGGGCGGTACTGTCCAGGCCCAGCGCATCGAGTTGCTTGCGCAAGGCACGGGTCCAGCTGGCGAGAGAGGTCGGTTCACTCATGCTGATTGGCGCTTCCGGTCAACAGGTTGGCGTTCACGGCTACCACGCTGCGAGGGTTCGCAAGGCAGGATGCAAACATCAATAACCAGAGGATGGAAGCATGGACGGTACTTCTGCAAGCCCTGAGCGACTGAATGCAGCCCAGCGATCAGCACATATTCGCGAAGTGGTGTTGGCCAAGGGTGTGGAACTGCGTAAACGCTACCCGATTCTTAATCATCAGGACGCCTTGGGCGCAGGTATCCTGGCGTTTGCGCTGGCCGGCATGATCGGTTCGGCAGCGCTTTACATCACCGGGCATATGGCGTGGTGGGCCTGCCTGTTGCTCAACGCGTTCTTCGCCTCGTTAACGCATGAGCTGGAGCACGACCTGATCCACAGCATGTACTTTCGCAAACAGCGGCTGCCGCACAACGTGATGATGGGACTGGTGTGGCTGGCGCGACCGAGCACCATCAATCCATGGATTCGCCGGCACCTGCACCTCAATCATCACAAGGTATCGGGCACTGAAGCCGACATGGAAGAGCGCGCCATCACCAATGGCGAGCCGTGGGGTTTCGCGCGGTTGCTGATGGTGGGTGACAACGTGATGTCGGCGTTCATCCGCATGCTGCGCGCCAAAACCTGGGCACACAAATTCAGCATCATCAAACGTAGCCTGAAGGTGTACGCGCCACTGGCGCTGGTGCATTGGGGCGCGTGGTATGTGTTTTTGGGCTTTCATGCGGCTAACGGTATGGCCTATTTGATGGGCACAACCGTCGAATGGTCCGCGACCACACTGTCGGTGATGCAGGTGATCGATATCGCGGCGGTGGTGATTATCGGCCCGAACGTGCTGCGCACGTTTTGCCTGCACTTTGTCAGCTCCAACATGCACTACTACGGCGACGTGGAGCCGGGCAATGTGATCCAGCAAACTCAAGTACTGAACCCTTGGTGGATGTGGCCGCTGCAGGCCTTTTGTTTCAACTTCGGCAGCAGCCACGGGGTTCATCACTTTGTGGTGAAGGAACCCTTTTACATCCGCCAGATGACGGTGCCGGTGGCGCACAGAGTGATGCGCGAAATGGGCGTTCGCTTTAATGATTTCGGGACGTTTGGGCGGGCGAACCGGTTTGTGCGCAAGGATGAAGTGGCAGGGGAAGCGGCGCGTACCGTCAGCGCTTGATTCGTTATGCGTGAGGAGCGCTGCGCGGGCAAGCCCACTCCCACAGGGTTGTGTGTTCAACACTTATCCACTGTGGGAGCAAGCCTGCTCGCGAAAACCCCAGGTCAGGCATCTTTAATCCGGCTGAAACGGTGACTCGCTGAGGATCACCCCGGTTTCATCCACATAGCGCTGCCAATGCTCGATCAGCCCATTGAGTTTTTCAGGTTGGCTCAGCGCCAGGTCATGAATTTCCCCGGGGTCACTGCTCAAATCATAGAGCTGCCAGGTTGCCGGCCCCACCGGCCCCGGAATATAAACGGCTTTCCATTGGCCCTGACGAATCGCCCTTCGACCAAACAACTCCCACCCGGTCACCGTGTGTTCGTCATGTACTTGCGCCGTCTCGCCTGACAGAAAACCGAGCCACGATTTACCGCGAACCGGCGCCACGGGTTTACCGTGCCAGTGGTTGCCCGGATGCCGCACGCCGGCCAGGTCGAGAATCGTCGGCGTGATGTCCATCACCGTGCCAAACCCGTGGCTGATCTGACCGTTGAGTGGTAGCTGCGGGTAATGCACCAGCGCCGGCACGCGGATGCCGCCCTCGGTGGTGAAGGCCTTGAACAGCCGCGACGGCGCGGTGGCTGTTTGCGCCCAGTTCGGGCCATACCAAACGTAAGAGTTGGCGCGGCCGATGTTGTCCAGGCTGTTGTCGTAGTGCTGATTAAGGTACGTCAGCAACTCTGGACCGAACTTGGGAAACGCTTCCAGCAACGCGCCTTCGGCACCGTTATCGGACATGAACACGATGAAGGTATTGTCCAGTTGTCCTTGCTGGCGCAAGTAATCCACGACACGCCCGATGTTCCAGTCCATGCGTTCGACCATCGCTGCGTAGACCTCCATCGCGCGCGCCGAAATCTGCCGTTGTTCATCACTCAACGCGTCCCATTGCGCGCTCAGCTGAATCAGCGGATGCGGCTCGACATCAGCGTCGATCAACCCTAGGGATTTAAGTTTTTCCAGGCGTTCCAGCCGCAGCACTTCGGGGCCCGCGTCGTAACGGCCACGGTACTTTTCGACCACGTCTGCGGGTGCCTGCAGCGGCCAGTGCGGTGCCGAGAACGGCAGGTAGGCGAAGAACGGCCGGCTCTGATCACGCTCCTTCAGGTATTGCAGCAACTTGTCGCCGAAGGCATCGGAGGAATAAAAATCCTTGGGTAACTCGTCGATGAATTTATCGTCTTCGATGTACAGCGCCGGGGTCGATTTCAACAGGCCTGGGGTTTGTGCATCGTAGGTCGGCTCAAAACCGTAGTGGTTGGCGGCGCCCGGCAGCAGCGAAAACGAACGCTCGAAGCCACGCGCATGTGGTGCCAGTTCAGCGGTCAGGCCCAAGTGCCATTTGCCGCTCATCAATGTTTGGTAACCGGCCTCGCGCAACAGCTCGGGCAACGCCACAACCCGGTCATTGAGGTAGCCTTCGTACCCCGGTTTGCCGATCAGGTCCGGGGTCAGGGCCTCGGCCATGGTGCCGATACCGGCGATATGGTGGTCGGTGCCGGTCAGCAACATCGAACGGGTGGGCGAGCAGGTCGGCGCAGTATGGAAATCGGTCAGGCGCAGGCCATTGTTGGCCAGCGCATCGAGGTTCGGCGTGGCGATTTCACCGCCGAACGCACCGATGTCGGAGAACCCCAGGTCATCGGCCAGGATCACTAGAAAATTGGGACGTTGCGGCATCAGGAATCCCCTGTTCAGCAGGCAATGAAGGACAGCGGCAGATCGCGGATCTGCGCCGGCACGGTGGGTTGGTAATGATCGTCGCTGGTGAGCTCGTGAAGCAGTTCTTCACGCAGTTGATGGAAGTCGAAACTGCTGCGCTGACGTGGATGAGGCAAGGCAACATCAACCACTTGCTTGATGCGTCCCGGCCGCGGCTCCATCACCACTACGCGGTCGGCCAGAAAAATGGCTTCTTCGACATCGTGAGTCACCAGAATCGTGGTGATCTTTGCCCGCGCGCGAATGGCCAACAGCTCATCCTGCATTTGCTGGCGGGTCAGTGCATCGAGGGCACCGAAGGGTTCGTCGAGCAACAGAATTCGTGGGCTCGCCACCAGGCCACGCGCGATTGCCACCCGCTGCGCCATGCCGCCGGAGAGCTGGTGCGGATAGGCTCGGGTGAAGTCGGTGAGGCCCACCAATTCGATAAAATCACTCACCCGTTTTTGTTTTTGCGCGGTGCTCAATGGCTCGTTGATCAGGCCCAGGCCGATGTTGTCGGCCACGGTCAGCCAGGGGAACAAACGGTGTTCCTGAAACACGATGCCACGCTCGCCGCCGATGCCGGTGACCGCTTTGCCATCGACGGTTATCTGCCCGCGAAACTGCGTATCCAGTCCCACCAACAACCGCAGCAAGGTTGATTTACCACAGCCGCTGGAACCGACGATGGCGACGAATTCGCCCTCTGCGATGTCCAGGTTGAATTCACGTATGGCCTCCAGCTGAAAGCCGTCGACGTCGAAGGATTTACCCACGTGGTTGAAACTGACAATCGGTGCGTTCATGCGTGTCTCCAGCGTGTGGCGCGGATTTCGAGGCGTTGGCCAATGAGGTTAAGCAGCGCGCCGGTCAGGCCCACCAGCAGCATGCCGGCCATGATCAGGTCCATGCGCAGCAGTTGTTGTGCGCCAATCATCTGGCTGCCGATGCCGCCGTTGGACGGCATGAAATACTCGGCGCCGATGGTCCCGAGCCAGGCATAGATAAGGCTCAGCCGCAGGCCTGCGAAAATTCCCGGTGCGGCCCCCGGCAGCACCAATCGACGCAGGCGCTGACCCAGGCTCAGGCGCAGTACTTGAGCGGCCTCGTTGAGCTGCGGCGAGAGGTTGGCGACGCTGCGTTGGGTGGCAATGAACAACGGAAAAAACGCTGCCAGGCCGACGAATACCCACTTGGCTAATTCACCCAGGCCGAACCACGCGGTCAGCAATGGCACCCAGGCAAAAATGGCGATCTGGCGGATGGCTGCAAGCGTCGGCCCCAGTACGCGTTCGCTGGTGCGTGACAGTCCCAGCAATAATCCCAGCGCGAACCCCAGGCCACCTCCCAGCAACAAACCGCCAAGCGTGCGCCCAAGACTCAGGGCCATGCCACCGATCAGCGTGCCATCGAGCAGGCCGTTCCAGGCAGTGGCGAGCACCGCTAGCGGACTGACCAGGATGCTGGCGTCGACCCACTGCTGATCCGTGGTCAATTGCCATAACGCCAATAACCCCAGGGGCAGCAGCCACGGTTGCACGCGTTGCCAGCCTTCATATCGCGGCCCGCGCCGAATTTCCGCTGTCGCCGGGTGTGGCCAGTGCACCAGTTTTTTGTCGAGCAAACCGATGCCGCGATCCATCGCTACGCCGATCACGCCGATGACCACGATGCACACAAAAACAATGTCGAGCATGAACAACTGCCGCGCCCACACCATCAGGTAACCAATGCCTTCACTGGAGGCCAAGAGTTCGACCGCCAACAGCGAAGTCCAACCGGCGGCCAGCGCCAGGCGCACACCGGCCATGAACGCCGGCAGCGCTGCGGGCAACACCAGGCGGCGAATCAGCAGGTGCGATGGCAGGCGTAACACGGCGGCAGCTTCACGCAGTTTGGGCTGCGCATCGCGCACACCCACCAGCGTGTGCAACGTTACCGGCACCACAATGGCTTTGATCAGTACCACCAGTTTCAGCACTTCACCGATGCCGAAAAACACCATGAACAACGGGATCCAGGCCAGCGTCGGAACTTGTGCCAGGCCAGCGAACGTAGGAAATACCAAGCGCTCCAGCCGTTTACTAAAGCCCAGCGCCGCGCCTAATAAGGCGCCTGCGCCAATCCCGGCAAGCAAGCCCCAAAACAGGCGCTGCAGACTGATCCACAAGTGGCCCCATAGTTCGCCTTGCGCCAGCTCCAAAGCGCTACTCCAGACCAGCGAAGGCGCCGGCAGGATTTGCTCGCTCATCCATTGATTGCGGCTGGCCAGCCACCACAGCGCGAACAGGCTCAGAGGCAGCAGCCAGGGCAGTAACCGATGGCTCAGTTGTGGCCAGCGCCGTTTGCCGTGAAGCGGCGATGACGGCAGCGGCAGGCTGAGAGGCGATACACGGGCCATAAGATTGACCTCCGTTGTCGGGTATGCAAATTCGATCTATAAAAATTCAAATCAATGCTATTGAGAGATAAGCCAAGCCATTTAAGGCTTACAGGCCACACGCATCCAATGCATTCGAAGAATATTTTTGATGCTTGTTATGCATACCTGTCCAAGACGCCCATCGTTGCTTGCTTAGGTCTAAAAGATATAAAAATGTGAATTTATAGTATTTAAGTGTAGCTCCTGATTCAGCCTACTTTCAGCCCCACAACGCCCGTCGCCTTCAGGAGCCACACCCATGCACATTCCCTTCAAACGCGTCATCAGTCTGTTTGCTGCACCGGCATTGGCGGGGTTGCTGGCGATGAACGTCAACGCTGCCGAACTCAAGGAAATCAGAATCGCGGTGCCCGATCTCAGCGCTGGCACTCAGCACAGCGGTGGCGGCGTGGTTGACGTATTGCGCGAGCAGCAGATCTACGAGAAGGCCTTCGCCGATCAGGGCATCAAGATCCAGTGGAGTTTCTTCAAGGGCGCAGGCCCGGTGATCAACGAAGCCTTTGCCAACGGTCAGGTAGACCTGGCGTACCTGGGTGATCTGGCGGCAATCATCGGCAAGGCGAACGGTCTGGACACACGCCTGTTGAGTGCCTCGGCGCGTGGCGTGAAACAGTACCTGGGCGTGGTGCCGGGGTCGGGCATCAAGACGCTGCAAGACCTGAAAGGCAAACGCGTGGCGATCTTCAAGGGCACGGCCACCCAATTGTCGTTTGATGCCGCGCTGGCCAGCCAAGGGTTGAGCGAGAAAGACCTGAAGGTGATCAACCTGGACTTTAGCGGGGCCGTTGCGGCGTTGGCGGCCAAGCAGATCGACGCGTCCTGGGGCAGTTCCGGGCTGACCGCGTTGCAGGCGAAAGGCTTGGCCGAGTTGCCCTTGAACACCAAGGACCTGGGCGGCGCAGGCAGTATTCAGAGCGTGCTGGTGGGCACTGGCAAGTTTGTCGAGGCGAATCCTGAAGTCGTGGCGAAGCTGCTCAAAGCGCAGCAACAGGCTGTGGACTGGTTGACCCAGGACAGCAACAAAGAAGCGTACATTCAACTGGTGTCGGGGCTGGCGAGTTACCCGCCGATCATTCTCACTCAGGACCTGAAGGATCAGAAGTTGAGTGAGGTATTCCCGTCGACACTGGACCCGGTATTCCTTGGCAAATTGCAGGATGCCGTAGACCTGGCGTCGCAGCAGCGGCTTATTCGCAAGCCGTTCAACGTGAGCGATTGGGTGGTGCCTGAACTGGCTGCCGCAAAACTCTGAATCTGCCGACCGTATCGCCAGCAGGCTGGCTCCCACAGGGGTTCTGTGCTGTTCACAGATCCCGTGTGGGAGCCAGTCTGCTGGCAATGGGGTTTTAAACTGCAACCGCGATCTGCTGCTTATCCACCGCCACCAACGTCTCGATCATTGCCCTCGCCGCCGGTGACAACCGGAACCCGGTGCGGCTCACTATTCCGCATCGCGCGTTCATGCTTTCGATGTTCTGCGGTAAATTTCGCCAGTGCAGCAGTACCAGCGAGCCCTGCGCGACGTCTTCAATAAACGCTTCTTCGGTGCCTATACCAATCGCGTTGGATTGCAGCACGACTTTCACCAGCGCCGGGAAGTGCTCGGTCTCGATAGTGGGTGAAAAATCTATCCGCCCACTGAGGTTCGCCAGCAGTTTACGAATGCCTGGCGGAATCAGCGTGGTCGCCAGCGGGTAATCGAACATGTCGTTGGTCGACAGGCTTTCCTTGGCCAGCAACGGATGCCCCGGCCTGCAGAAAAACACCCCACGCTTGGGTGTCAGCGCCTGGGTCTGGAAGTTTGGGTCGGCCTCGAAATGACGGATGTCGGCAATGAAGAATTCGATCTCTTCACGGCTCAGCGCACGGCTGAGTTTTTCCCAGTTATCCACCTGAAAACAGGTGCGCACTTTCGGGTGTGCATTGATGAATTGCGCAACGGCGTCCGGTACCAGTTTTACCGCCGGCGCCGGGCCGCAACCGAAGTGCAATTCACCGGCATCCAGTTTGGTCATCTGCGTCACTTCAGCGTTGAGCAACGCGGCACCCTGGACCAGCGTCAGGGCGTGTTGCAGCACCACCTGGCCTTCAGGGGTGGGGCGCAAATCCTTGTTGCCACGGTCTACCAACACGCAGCCGAACTCTTGCTCCAGCCCTTGAATACTGCGGCTGAACGCTGGTTGAGTGATGCCCATTGCGTCGGCTGCGCGAACAAAACTGCGGTGCTCGTTGAGGGCGATGAAGTAGCGCAACTGACGAAGATCCATATGCTTTTCCGGCATCCTAAAAATAGCTCGAAGGCATTTGCGACGAGAGTGCTTGAGGTTTTAAATGCAAGCTCTTATTCCGTCAACGAAGCATGTGAATATCTATTAGACCTAAATAGAATATAGATAGAGCGTTGTTTCTTTGCCGTTAACCGTCAGTAGTCAGATCGAGGGTCTACCCATGAGCAATGCCGCTTTAGCTGTTAAACCCGCTGTCCATGCATTGGAAATTCAACCGGTGGCCGGCCGCATCGGTGCCGAAATTCGAGGTGTGCAACTGTCTGGTGAACTGGATGCGGCCACCGTCGAAGCCATCCAGCAGGCGTTGGTGCAGTACAAGGTGATCTTCTTTCGCGAGCAGACTCACCTCGACGATCAACGTCAGGAAGCGTTTGCTCATCTGCTCGGCGAGCCGGTAGCGCACCCCACCGTTCCGGTGCGAGACGGCACCCGTTACCTGCTGGAGCTGGACGGTGCGCAAGGTCAGCGCGCCAACTCCTGGCACACCGATGTGACCTTCGTTGACGCCTACCCGAAAGCCTCGATCCTGCGCTCGGTCGTTGCACCGGCCTACGGCGGCGACACGGTGTGGGCCAACACCGCGACGGCTTACAACGAACTGGCGCCGGAATTGCGTGAGCTGGCAGACAAACTGGTGGCCGTGCACAGCAACGAATATGACTACGCGGGCGCCAAGCCTGATGTGTCAACCGAGAAGCTGGAGCGGTATCGCAAGATCTTTACCTCTACCGTTTATGAGACCGAGCATCCGGTGGTTCGTGTGCACCCGATCAGCGGTGAGAAGAGCTTGCTGCTGGGGCATTTCGTCAAGCGCATCAAAGGTTATTCACAGGCAGATTCGGCACACTTGTTCGGTTTGCTGCAAAGCCATGTCACGCGTTTGGAGAACACCGTTCGCTGGCGCTGGCAGGCCGGTGATGTGGCGATCTGGGACAACCGCTCGACCCAGCATTACGCGGTAGACGACTACGGCACTCAGGACCGTGTGGTGCGGCGCGTGACGCTCAAGGGTGAAGTGGCTGTGGGTGTGGCGGGGCAGCGCAGCCAAACGATCAAAGGCGCCGAGATCGTCGGCGTCTGAACTGGCCTCATCGCGAGCGGGCTCGCTCCCACCATGGCGCGGTGTTGAATACACACATGTGAACGGCACCAAACCTTGTGTGCGGGCTTGCTCGCGAAAGCGGTGTATCAGTCAACATTGTTATCGACTGACACTCAGTGTTCGCGAGCAAGCCCGTGCCCACATTTGATGGCGTTACCACACGCCGATCTGGACCATTTTCTCGGTGTGCGGCTCGCCATAGCGGAATCGTTGGCCGCGCAAATCTATTTCCTGATGGCTGATGGTGGTTCGCCGTTTCAACCCGCGCAGCCACTCAAACAAATACCCGGCGTGTTCTTCGCGAACCGACGCATACGCCGGATCAACGCCCAAATCCTTCAACTCCTGCGGGTCATTCAGCAAATCAAAAAGCTGCGGTCGAAAGCCGTCGTACGCCAGGTATTTCCAGCGTTCGCTGCGGACCATGGTCATGCGGCAGCGGTCGATAGGTTGCTCTAACCGCTCACGTGCCGGGGCCTGGAACGCGTAGTCGTACTCGCTGATCGCGTAGCGGCGCCAGTCGATTTCAACACCGTGCAGCAATGGAATCAGCGAGCGTCCTTCGAGTCGATGCGCAGCGCCAGGTAAACCCAATGCCTGAAGAAAAGTCGGGAGCGCATCGATGGTTTCCACCAGCCTGTCATCAACCGAACCGCGCGTGACATCGGCTGCCGCACGCGGGTCGCGCACGATCAGTGGTACGCCGACTGCCGGCTCCAGCAAAAACTCTTTTTCGCCCAGGTAATGGTCACCGAGAAAATCGCCATGATCGCTGGTAAACACGATCAGGGTGTCGTCCCAGCGGCCATTGCTCTGAAGAAAATCGAACAACCGCCCGAGCTGATCGTCGACCTGTTTGATCAGGCCCATGTACGTCGGAATCACATTCAACCGCACTTCATCCCGGGAAAAATTGAGGCTTTCTTCGTGCTGTCGAAACGCGTTGTACACCGGGTGATCACTGGTTTCACCAACGGGCGCCCGGACTGGGTCAATGACCTGCAGGGCACCGTATAAGGCGTGATAGGGCGCCGGGGCAATGTATGGCCAGTGAGGTTTTATGTACGACAAATGCAGGCACCATGGCTGCTCTTTTTGCTCGGCGATAAAGTCGATGGCGCGGTCAGTGGTGTAGACGGTTTCCGAGTGTTGTTCCGGTACACGGGCCGGCAGATGCGCGTTACGCATTTTCCAGCCACTGAGGATTTGGCCTTGCTCGCCTTCGGCGGCGTTAGCCCAGTCGTGCCACGGATTACGGCCCGCGAATCCGTGCTCGCGCAAGTAATGGGTATAGGGTGCCGATTCACGCTTATCGTCGAACAGCGGGTCGTTAGGAAAGATCCCGTCGTGGCGAACGTAAGGCTCAAATCCGACTTCGTTCAGCGATTTGGCGTGTTCGCCGTCAGGGTCGATTGCCAGCCGTTGCAGGGCATCCACGTTGGGCGTGGCGTGGGTCTTGCCAACCAGCGCGGTGCGGATGCCATGGGGGCGCAAGTAGTCACCGATGGTCAGCTCTTCCAGCGGTAGCGGCACCGCATTCCACGCCACTTGGTGGCTGCTGACATAGCGCCCGGTGTACGCCGACATCCGCGACGGTCCGCAGATCGTGCCTTGGGTGTACGCCCGGCTGAAGCGCACGCCGGCAGCGGCCAGGCGATCAATGTTGGGCGTGTGCAGATGTGGGTGGCCGTAGCACGACAGGTAATCGCGCCGCAGCTGATCACACATGATGTACAGCACGTTACGCACAGGGTTTGCAGGGTTAGACATGGGGCTCACCGATCAAAAGACAGGTGAGGTTTTTCGCTGTTGCCGTGGGGTTGAGGCAAGTGCATTTGGGGAATGGTTTTTATGCAGCGGGTGCATCGCCAGCCGAGCCGTCACCTTCGCGTGCAAGCCCACAGGTGTCGAGTCTGCCTGCACATTTGCGTTTCACATCAAACCCTGTGGGAGTCGGGCTTGCCCGCGAAGGGGGCGGGTCAAACAGCGACATTCTCCAGTGAGCACACGTCATCCTCCTGCGCATCAACCTCCTTGATCTGCGCAATCATCGCCTCGGCCAGCGGTGACAACCGATAACCCGCACGGCTGACGATGCCGTAGCGGGTGTACAGCTCCTCCAGGTCATCGGCCAGCCCTTCAATCCTCAAGCACACCAACTCGCCATTGGCGTTGTGCAGGGCATCGGCATACGCGCCGACGATGCCGATCGCGTCCGAGCGCATCACCACACTCAACAGGCTGTAGCTGTTTTCGCATTCCACAGTGGGCGTGAAATCCGGGCGACCGCTGAGGTCGACGATGACTTTACGCAGGTTGGGCGGGCGGATGCTGGCGGCCATTGGATAGCTCATCAGCTCTTGAGCGGTGATGCTGTCGCGCCCGGCCAGAGGGTGTCCGGCGCGGCAACAGAAGTGCCACTTTCGTGGGCGCAGGCGCTGTGTCAGGTAATCCGGATCGGCTTCGAAGTGGCGAGTGTCGGCGACAAAAAATTCGAACTCTTCACTTAGCAATCGCTTGCTCAGGCTTTGCCAGTCATCTACCTGGAAATGCACCCGTGCTTTCGGATAGCGCCCGATGAAGCTGCCGATTGCGCGCGGGATCAGTCCGGCGGCCGGTGCCGGGCCACATCCAAACCGCAATTCGCCGGCCTCCAGCCCATTGAACTGGCTGATCTCGTTGGCCATTTGCTGTGCGCCGCTGACCAGTCGCCGTGCATGTTCGAGCAACACCTGGCCCTGTTTGGTCGGCGCCAGGTCCTTACGCCCGCGATCTACCAACTGACATCCCACGCTGTGTTCCAGCGCTTGAATGCTGCGGCTGAATGCCGATTGCGACAAGTTCACGGTCAGCGCACCCGCGACAAAACTGCGTTGGTCGGCGAGGGCAATGAAGTGACGAAGCTGGCGCAAATCGATATGCATTTTTCACATAAAAAATATCGGGGAAATGCATTGGATATGCATTAGGTCGACTCCTTATAAAGGCAATCTCTTATGCAGTAAATGTTTGTAAAAACATAAATAAATAACTTTTAAGAATATGCAGTGCTAAAAAGTGACTGTGTGTTTTTTGACCAGGAGCCGCCCAATGAGTCCGTTGAATCTTGCGTCACCCTTAACACCACGACGGCTCAAACGCCTGCCCCTGGCTTTATTGTTGGCGGGGAGCGCCACGTGGACCCACGGTTATGCCGCCGACAACCCCAGCCCCCCGCCAGCCCCTTCGGGTAAAACTGCTGCCGACAGTTCGCAGCTGGAAACCGTGACCGTGACCACTCGCCGCCGTGAGGAAAGTTCGCAAGATGTTCCAACGCCAATGAGCGTAATCAGCGGCCAGGCACTGGAAACGCAAAGGGTTTATCGCATCCAGGATCTGCAGCAACTGGTGCCCAGCGTCAACGTCGCCTACATGCATGCTCGCCAGTCCAGCGTGTCGATTCGCGGCTTGGGCAACAACCCGGCCAGCGATGGTCTGGAGGGCAGCGTCGGGCTTTACATCGATAACGTTTACCTCGGCCGCCCCGGCATGGCCGTGTTCGATCTGATGGACATTGAACAACTTGAAGTGCTGCGTGGCCCGCAAGGTACGTTATTCGGCAAGAACACCACGGCGGGCGTGATCAACATCAACACCCGCGCGCCCACCTTTACCCCGGAGCGCAGCATCGAGACCTCGGTGGGCGAGGACGGTTACTTCCAGACCAAGGGCACTATTTCCGGGCCCTTGAATGACCAACTCGCCGGGCGTTTTTCCGCTTATCGCACGCGCAGCGACGGCGACATCAAAAACGAATACGACGGCCATGATTTGAACGGTGGCTCGCGTGACGGTTTCCGTGCGCAACTGCTGTTCAAACCCAACGAGTCGTTCAACCTGCGCTGGATCGGTGACTACAACGAAGAGGATTCCAGCGCCGGCACCCGTGTGTTGTACAACACCGGGCCCACCATCAATGGCACCAATCTCTACCAGGCCCGGGCAGGTGCGGCAGGGGCGACACTGGTCAATGGCTCGCACCGCAAGGTCAACCTGGACAACGATCAACACGTCACGGTGCATCAGGGCGGCACGTCTGTAGAGGCTAACTGGACACTGCCGAGTGACTTCACACTGACCTCCGTCAGCTCCTATCGCTGGTGGAATTTCACTCCGCGCAACGACGACGGCCTGAACGTTCCGGCGAGCTACAACGCTGGCGTGTCGGTGGAAGACAAACAGTATTCGCAGGAATTTCGCCTGGCTTCACCCAAGGGCGAGTTCTTCGATTACGTGCTTGGCGCGTATTACTTCGGCAACAGTCTGGATAACAAATCGTTCTCGTATTACGGCCCGCAAGCAGACATCTGGAACGGCACGCCAACCGGTGCGCTGGCCAACGTCAGCAGCGTGGGCAACGGTCATATTCAAACCGACAGCTTTGCGTTGTTTGCCCAAGGCACCTGGCACCTCAGCGAACGCCTGGACTTTACCGCCGGGGTGCGTGGCACCTATGAAGAAAAAAGCGCCTGGGTCACGCGCAATGCGCCGATTGGTGGTGTCGCGGTAACCGGTGCTGCCGCCAACGCAAGGCGTGGGCGCGCCGGGGTTTACGACTCCGGCGACTTGAATCAATACAGCTCCAGCCCTTCGGGCCTGTTGAACCTCAGCTACCGCTTCACTGACGATTTGCTCGGCTACGCGACCTTATCCCACGGCGAAAAATCCGGCGGCGTGAACCTGGCCGTCGGCTCTGCTCCCACTGCTGGTGCCGACTCGCTGCTGATCGGTACGGAGCGCGCCAACAACGCCGAACTCGGTTTCAAAAGCACCTTGTGGGACCGCCGTTTGCAGCTGAATGCCAACGTCTTCTGGACCCAGGTCAATGCCTATCAGACCAACGCTTACGACGACGCGAACCGTGTGCAGTATTTGACCAACGCCGGTTCAGTGCGCTCACGCGGTGTGGAGTTTGAGAGCACGTTGATTCCGCTGCGTGGCCTGACGTTGAACGTCAACGGCTCGTACAACGACGTCAGCTATCTGTCGTACAAAGATGCCCCGTGCCCGCCTGAAGTCAGTCTGGCTCCGGGCGCACCAGCCTCTTGCGACTTGACCGGGCACCAAGTGGTTGGCGCGTCGAAATGGATCGGCAACGCTAACGGTGAATACAAATGGAACCTCAGTAACGGCTTTGAAGAGTACGTGACGGCCAGTTATGCCTTCCGCTCAAAAGCGGTGGGCACGGTGGAAGATTCCGACTACGGGCAAATCCCCAGTTATGCCGTGGTCAACCTGTCCACCGGGCTGCGTGGCGACTTCAACCAAGGGCAGTGGGACGTTTCGTTGTGGCTGAAAAATGCCTTCGACAAAACTTACTACACCACCCTCTGGACGGGCGCCAACGGCGGTTATGAAGGCCTGCTCGGCACACCACGGACGCTGGGTGTGACCGGTCGTTACGACTTCTGACGAGGGCTTTGGCAATGGGTATGCAGCCTGAGCTTCATGCCCTGTTTTAGCGATGTGCTCATTTGGCAGGATCAAGAATGGTCAGGCAGTAGCCTCTTCCTTCAAACCCGCATTTCTGTTTGCTGAGGATGAGGTCTGCCAGCGGCGTTCCATCAATTTTCACGCCGGTTTTTGGCAAGTTATCGATGTTATAGCTCTGACCGGGGAGAAGATTGATGACGTCGGGTTTTCCGATGACTGTAATTGAGTAAGTACTGGCGGCCGTCTGGTTGCTGATATTAAAAATATAGTCAGTCATGTCGGAGGCGGCATAAACGAACGGGCTCAACATCAATAGCGCGAGTATCAGCAATACACTCGATTTCACGGATGCTTGCGTGTGCAAAGCAGTGGGTGCCCCGACAGGATTATTCATCGGTCGTTAGAGAACAAACGGAAGCAAAGCGCCGCGTAGACAGTCCTGCAGGCGTCGCTGTCGGAAAAGGTAATGGAATTGACCGCCGCCGGCCCGGCGTTGACCTTGATAGTTCCTCCAGCAACGGGGTAGGGCACTTGGGTATACAACTCGCCGGGTCTCAGGCTTTTTGCCTTGTTTTCGCCCTCCATGAAGATATTGATGGTGGAGGTCTTCGTGGCATTTTGAAACTGCACATCACCGTATCCCGATGCCTGCACGGGTAAACAAAAAACTAACAATAAAGCGGCATATGCAGATTTAGTGCCCATGAGGTTTTCGCATTCATGTCTGAACACTTATTTAGCCGGCAGAGTTGTGGGTTGCCTACTGTCATTAATTACAGAACTTAAAGGGTTTTAATACCCATTGGGATTAAGCGCGCCTGTGGTTATTTCAAAGTTTGAACACGACATTTGTGCAGATAAAGCGACGCGAGATGCGATGCCTTTGGTAACTATTTTAAATGCCTAAAAAGCATCGCCGTTTTTGCTCTCGCCTGCAGCCCTTGAATGACGTGGGTTCGACGAAAAATCACGCTTCTCATATTCTTTAAAATTATATCAATAACATTAAATATCACTTTAAGAGATAAGTGTCTGGATCAATGATTCGTCCATCGATGCGCCGCACGGGGGATGTCTGGTTCGGCTTATCGGGATATTCGCAAAAAGACCGCAGGAGTAATTCAATGGGCAATGTCCAGACCGCCGCCAGCGCACACGAGGTGCTTTGGCGTCAGACGCCAGGTGGCGAGTTGGTCGACCTCGGCCGGGTGCACCGCGTGCCTTTGGGGCAGTTACGTTTGCAGCGTGCGCCCAAGGGAATTCTCAGTCGACGGGAAACCATCCTGCTCGGTGTACTGGCCTTGCTGGTGCACGGGGCGGTGATCTATTGGGTCAATCAGCAACCCACCGCAGTGTTGCCGATCGTGCCACCGGAAATTCCGCCGATGACCATCGAGTTTTCACGTCCGGCGCCGCCCGTTGTCGAGCCGCCACCGCCGCAACCTGTGCAGCCGGTGGTCGAGCCACCGCCGCCGGTGGAAGACGAACTCGCGGCAAAACCGCCACCACCCAAGCCGATACCCAAGCCTAAGCCGGTCGCCAAACCTGTGCCCAAGCCTGCTCCCAAAGCCGTTGAGCAACCGCCAGCGCCACCACAACCGGCGGCGCCTGTTGCGGCTCCGGCACCCCCAGCACCACCGGCGCCTGCGCCAGTGACGCCGGCCTCGGCGAGTGCCGGGTATTTGAAAAACCCGGCGCCGCAATACCCGTCTCTGGCACAGCGTCGCGGTTGGGAAGGCACGGTGTTGTTGCGGGTGCATGTGTTGGCAAGCGGCAAACCCGGTGAGATCCAGATTCAGAAAAGCAGTGGTCGTGAGCAACTGGACGACGCGGCGTTAAGCGCCGTCAAACTCTGGAGTTTCGTGCCGGCCAAGCAGGGCAATGTCCCTCAGGACGGTTGGGTCAGCGTGCCGATCGACTTCAAGATTCATTAAACAGAAACCTAATTCGCGCGAAACGTTTACACGAGGGAATACATCATGACGTTACTGGCATCTCCACTGGAATCCATCGAAAGCGCGGTGATCTGGCTGTTGGTGGTTTTTTCTGTCGCCACTTGGGGCCTGGCGCTGCTCAAGGGTGTGCAGTTCGGCCGACTCAAGGCGCAGGACCGCAAGTTTCATAAACAGTTTTGGGCCGCCTCAAGCCTCGATTCGGCGGCGGAGCTGGCCGAAACCCAGCCCGGCGCTGCGGCACGTGTAGCACAGGCCGGTTATGCGGCGATCCAGGTGGGCGACACGCCACAGGCAACGGATTTGAGCCAGGCGATCAACCATCAGGATCGACTGGAGCGAGCCTTGCGCCAGCAGATCGTGCGGGAGCGCCGTTCGCTGGAAACCGGCCTGGCGGTGGTCGCCAGTATCGGCAGTACGTCGCCGTTCATTGGTTTGTTCGGCACCGTATGGGGAATCATGGAAGCGTTGAAAGGCATCAGCGCTGCCGGCTCTGCCAGCCTGGAAACGGTGGCCGGGCCGATTGGTGCGGCACTGGTTGCAACCGGTGTGGGTATCGCGGTCGCGGTGCCGGCGGTGCTGGTTTACAACTACTTTTTGCGTCGTCTGAAACTGACGGCGGCGGACCTGGATGACTTCGCCCATGACTTCTACAGCCTGGCGCAGAAGAGTTCGTTCCGCGTACTGATTCACCCGGCAACGCACAAAGCGGCAGCGCAGGGCAATGCACAGAAAGTGAAGGAGGCGTCCTGATATGGCCTTCTCCACGCAAGACAGCGATGAGGTGCTGAGCGAGATCAACGTAACGCCGCTGGTGGATGTGATGCTGGTGCTGTTGGTGGTGTTTATCGTCACCGCGCCGCTGCTGACCAACGCGATACCGATCAACCTGCCCAAGACCGAGGCCGTGGCGCCGGTGGAGCAAAAAGATCCGCTGGTGGTGAGCATCGATGGCGCCGGCAAACTGTTTATCAACAAGGACGAAGTTCAGCCGGATTTGCTGGAATTCAACCTGCAGGCGGCGAAGGCCAAGGACCCCGAAGTGCGTGTGCAATTGCAGGCGGACGATGGCGTGAACTACGGCGAGGTGGCGCGAGCCATGGCGTCCATTGAGCGGGCAGGCATTACCAAGTTGTCGGTGATTACTGCGCGTTAACAGATTTCAGAGTTTGCGGGGCCGTCTCCTTGGCAGGGTGCGGCCCCTTTTTTTTGCCTGGGGAAAACACTTGCGCAGGTGTTCCTTCATATTCGATACAGGTCTTAATAAATAGCTTCTTATTCCTTAACGGATATATCTCTGCTCCCTATACTGAGTCCTGAACAGACATGCAGCAGGAGAGCTCCCCCATGCGCAACGAATCAATTCGCTACCTGATTGTGCCGGGCTGGCAAGGATCGCCAGATGATCATTGGCAAAGCCATTGGCAGAACAGTCTGCCAAACAGTGCCCGGGTTGAGCAGGACGACTGGCTGACACCGCGTCGCGAAGATTGGGTTGCGGCCCTGGCGGAGGCGATTGCTGCCGACAGCACGCCAGTGATTCTGATCGCCCACAGCCTGGGTTGCATCACCGTTGCGCATTGGGCTGCCACGGCGCCGGTGCAGTTTTTGCGTCAGGTTCGGGGCGCCTTGCTGGTCGCGCCGGCAGACGTCGAGCGCCCTGCATGCGCGCCGGCACTGCGCAACTTTGCGCCCATACCTTCCACCCTGTTGCCTTTTCCGAGCCAGGTGGTCAGCTCCGACAATGACTCGGCCGTCAGTGCGCCGCGAGCGCTGGAGCTGGCGCGCAACTGGGGTGCCGAAGCGGGCATTTTGTCGGGTGCCGGGCACATCAACGTGAAGTCGGGCCACCAGCGTTGGGAGCAGGGCTTCGCTTACCTTTATCGCCTGCAGAACCGCATGGAACATCACGCCTTGCGCCGCGCTTGAATCTTTTTCTATTTTAAACGCCCCCGTCTCCCGGCGGTTTTGGGCGGGAGTCTGCCATGAGTTTTGAAACATTCGGTCAGCCATTGCTGACCTTTCCCGACGCCGAAAAAAGTCCCCTGAGCATCCGCGCCAAGGCACTGGTGTTTGTCGATCCCCGTTCGCGCCAGTTGCGCCAGGAGCTCGAACAACTGGCACCGCGCTCGATCTCGGTATTGATTCGGGGTGAAACCGGCAGCGGTAAAGAACTGCTGGCGCGACACATTCATCGCGGCAGTGATCGCGGCGGGTTATTCGTTTCGGTTAATTGCGGAGCCATCAGCCCGACGTACGCCGATGCCGAGTTGTTCGGTTATGCGCCAGGCAGTTACACCGGTTCGGCCAGCAGCCGCGCTGGCTGGTTTGGATCGGCCAACGGCGGCACGCTGTACCTGGATGAGATCGGCGACTTGCCGCTGCCGATTCAGATCAAATTGCTGGCAGCACTGGAAAACCATGAAGTCACTCGTGTCGGGGCTCATCAGCCGAGCCCGGTGGATGTGCGGTTGGTGGCCGCCACCAGCATCGACCTCGCGCAAGCGGTGGCTGCCGGAAAATTTCATGAACGGCTCTACCACTACCTGAGCGAAGGCCGGTTGGAACTGCCGGCGTTGCGTGAACGCGTGGGCGATATCCTGTCGCTGTCCGAATACTTCCTCGGCATTTACAGCCAGCGCCTGGACCTGCCGGTGCCGCTGATCAGCGAGGCCGCTCAAGCGCTGTTAGAGCGCCACAGTTGGCCAGGCAATACCCGGGAGCTGGAAAACGTCATTCACTTTGCATTGTTGGTGAGTACCGGCGACGAAATCTTGCCCGAGCATTTGAACCTCCCTGAGGAGCCGGCGCCCCTGCTGCAGATAGAACAACAGGTCAAACACATCCTCGGCAAAGGAACCGCAGAACAGAAAACAGCCTTGCGGCTGCTGCTGAGCAAGATCGTCGATGCTGTATGAACAAAATGGAATATCAACGTGAATAAAAGATATTGTTCGGGAATATAAAATCCCGGTATTGTCCGCCTCACGCCAGCGATAGCACTTCACTGGCACTTGTATTCAAAGCCGTCGTCGCTGACGACCGCGATTTTCGAGAAGGACACTGCATGAAAAAGGTTCTGTTGTTCACCGCTCTGGCGGCTGCCCTGACTGCGGGCCTGGCCCAGGCTGGCGAGAAACTGGTGGTTGCGGCGACTCCGATTCCACACGCCGAGATTCTTGAGCTGATCAAGCCAGCCCTCGCCAAAGAAGGCGTGGACCTGGATATCAAAGTGTTCACCGACTACGTGCAGCCAAACGTGCAAGTGGCTGAAAAGCGTATCGACGCCAACTACTTCCAGACGCTGCCCTACCTGGACAGCTTCAATAAAGGTAAAGGCACCAACCTTGTGACCGTGATCGGCGTACACGTTGAGCCGTTCGGTGGTTACTCGAAGAAAGTCAAAAGCCTGGCTGAACTGAAAGACGGCGCGACCATCGCTATCCCGAACGAGGGCAGTAACAGCGGCCGTGCGCTGATCTTGCTGCAGAAGGCTGGCCTGATCGAATTGAAAGACCCGAAAAACGCTGTGTCCACACCGAAAGACATCGCCAAGAACCCGCACAACTTCAAGTTCAAAGAACTTGAATCGGCCATGTTGCCGCGTGTTCTGGATCAGGTCGACCTGGACATGATCAACACCAACTACGCGCTGGAAGCAGGTTTGAACCCGGCGACAGATGCGCTGATCATCGAAGGTGCCGATTCGCCTTACGTGAACTTCCTGGTTGCGCGTCCAGACAACAAGGACAGCGACGCAATCCAGAAACTGGCTAAAGCGTTGACCAGCCCGGAAGTGAAGGCATTCATCCAGCAAAAGTACAAAGGCGCGGTACTGCCGGCGTTCTGATTTGACGTTGCATCAAACCCCTTCAAGGTTTCAAACGCCGACGGCTGATAATAGCGTCGGCGTTTTTTATTGCTTAAGCCGCTTTTGTCTTTAGCGCCGTGCGCAATGCCATCAGCCATTTCACGATGTCTTGCGGATTCAAGGGTTGTTGCACTTTTACATCAGCCATTGTTTCTTCCTTGTAATGGTTTGGCCGGGAGTCTGGCCTACGTCGTTCATCCTTGGAGGCGTATTCCGATAAAAAGATCCTTCCTACGAGCAAAGGGAAAATAGCCGTCATCCCTTGCACAGGCAACCGTCCCTCAATCAGGCCAGTTCCACACCGGCTCATCCAGCACGCGCTGACCGACAATCCCGGTTTGGCCAAAGCTTTTTTCCAGCACGATGCAATTGCACTCCGGGTCCTGTTGCAACGCCGAGATCAAACGCCGCGCATGGGAGACCACCCATACCTGGCACTGCTCGGACGCCCGAATAATCAGCCGCGCCAACGCTGGCAACAGGTCAGGATGCAAGCTGGTTTCTGGCTCGTTCAGCACCATCAAACTGGGTGGACGAGGCGTCAGCAGCGCTGCGACCAACAGTAGATATCGCAACGTTCCATCGGACAACTCGGCGGCTGAAAGAGGTCGCAATAATCCTTCCTGATAAAACTCGATAGCAAAGCGGCCGCCTGGCAACGGCTCGATGTGCAGTCGTGCGCCCGGAAAAGCGTCGTTGATCGCCGCCTGCAATGCTTCGGGATCGCCAATTTCGATGATGGTCTGCAGGGCCGCCGCCAGATCGCGCCCGTCGTGATGCAGCACTGGTGTGCGCGTGCCCAGTTGCGGTTGACGCGCAGGTGCATCGATATCACTGCGAAAGTGATCATAAAAGCGCCAGCGGCGAATGAACTCGCGCATCTCCAGCACTTCCGGTGAAGTGCGCAGGCTGCCCACCTGATCAAACAGGCTGTCAAAGTTCGGTGTGTGCTGCGCGAGTACTTCCCAGCTGCGGTCGGCGCGGGCGCGAATCATCGGGCCTTCGCGACTCACCAGCAGGCTGGCCGGACGATAAAATGGCCCGGCCCATAGGCATTCGCGCTTGATTTGCGGGTCGAGACTGAAACGAGAGGGAATGGGGGAGGAATGCCCGGGGAGCATGAAATGCCCATTGGAATCGGGCAGGCCGAGGCTGATCGAGTAACCGAAATCTTCGCCCGCAAACCCAAGTCGCAAGCGCTTGGCGCCATGGCGCACCGTCGCCTGAATCGGTACCTCGCCATTGCGCATGCGCCGGCTGATGTTTTCCGGCCCGGCCCAGAAGGTCGAGTCCAGCCCGCCTTCACGTGCCAATGCGTTGACCACACCGCCCTGAGCCGTTTCGGCCAACAGGCGCAACGCGCGGTAAAGATTGGATTTACCGCTGCCGTTGGGACCGGTGATCAGGTTCAATCGACCCAGTGGAATCACCAGTTTGTTGATCGAGCGGTAATTGGCCACCGCGAGGGTTTTTAGCATGGGTTTCATCCTGCTGCGTAGCCCGACAGTTTGCCTTATTGCAGCAGTTGGTGGGTTTCCTGTGGCAAACCCGCGCAACCGTTGAACCCTGTTCTAAGCTCACAGTCGTATCGTCACTGGCACGCCCGTACAACGCAAAGGAGTCTGCATGGCTGGTCCCGGATTGAAAATGTTGGTTGGCCTTAGCCTCTTGGTTCTGCTGACTGCTTGCGGTGATAAGAAACCGGTCGATAAGGACCGCCCGCGTGTGTTCGTGCAGGTTGTTAAACCGGCTGATTACGCGGCTTCGGTGACCCTCACTGGTGATGTTCAGGCCCGGGTTCAGACCGAGCTGTCGTTTCGTGTGGGCGGCAAGATGATCCAGCGCATGGTCGATGTCGGGGATCGGGTCTCCGCCAAACAGGTGCTGGCCAAACTCGATCCAAAAGACCTGCAAACCAATGTCGACTCGGCGCAGGCGCAAGTGGTTGCCGAGCAGGCGCGAGTCAAACAGACCGCTGCCGCGTTCGTACGCCAGGAAAAACTGCTGCCCAAAGGCTATACCAGCCGCAGCGAATACGATGCTGCCCAGGCCGCATTACGCAGCAGCCAGAGTGCGTTGACGGCTGCCCAGGCTCAACTCGCCAATGCCCGCGAGCAACTCAGCTATACCTCGCTGATTGCCGATGCGCCGGGAATAATTACCGCACGCCAAGCTGAAGTTGGCCAAGTGGTACAAGCCACGGTGCCGATTTTCAGCCTGGCGCGTGACGGGGAGCGCGACGCGGTGTTCAACGTCTATGAATCGCTGCTGGCCGAGCCGCCCGCCGACAAATCCGTGATCGTCAGCCTGCTCGACAACCCGGCGATCAAAACCAAAGGCACCGTTCGGGAAATCACCCCGGCCGTCTCTGCGCAGACCGGCACTGTACAAGTCAAAGTCACCCTCGACAGCTTGCCGGAAGGCATGCAGCTCGGTTCGGTCGTGAGCGCAACGGCCAAGACCCCAGGTAAAGCCGCGGTCGAACTGCCGTGGTCGGCATTGACCAAAAACATCAGTGATCCGGCCGTGTGGCTGGTGGACGACGAAGGCAAAGCCCAATTGCATACGGTGACCGTGGGCCGTTACCTGACCGGCAAAGTGATTATTAGCGGCGGTTTGAACGGCGGTGAAAAAGTCATTATTGCCGGTGGTCAGTTGCTGCACCCCGGCATCAAGGTGGAAATTGCCGAGAACACCTACAAGGATCTGGCAGTGGGGGCCAAGCCATGAAGCGCCTGCTGATATTGTCTGCCGGGTTGGTCCTGGTTGCCTGCTCGAAAAAAGAACCGCCGCCGGAGTCGGTCCGACCGGTGCTGTCGGTTGAGGTCAAAGCCCTTGATCAAGAAGAACTGGGACGTTTCGCCGGCAGTATTCAGGCCCGTTACGAGAGCAACGTAGGGTTCCGGGTGGCCGGTCGAATCGCCAGCCGTAATGTCGATGTGGGCACTGAAGTCGAGGCCGGCGCCTTGCTCGCGACGCTCGATCCCACCGACCAGCAAAACCAGCTGCGCTCGGCTCAGGGTGATTTGGCGCGGGTTCAGGCACAGCTCATCAACGCACAGGCAAACGCGCGGCGGCAGCAGGAATTGTTCAACCGTGGCGTCGGCGCTCAAGCGCAACTGGACGTTGCCCAGACCGACCTCAAAACCACCCAGGCCTCGCTTGATCAGGCACAAGCTGCGGTCAACCAGGCCAAGGATCAGCTCAACTATGTACAGTTGCGCACCGATCACAAAGCCATCGTCACTGCGTGGAATGCCGAGGCCGGGCAAGTGGTCACTGCCGGCCAGCAAGTGGTGACGCTGGCGCAACCGGACATCAAGGAAGCCGTGATCGACTTGCCTGATACGCTGGTCGATCAATTGCCATCAGACGTTGTGTTTCAGGTCGCCGTGCAACTGGACCCGAGCATTACCACCACGGCAATTGTTCGTGAAATCGAACCGCAGGCTCAGAGTGCCACACGTACTCGCCGTGCCCGATTGACGCTAACGGAATCGCCACCCGGGTTTCGCTTGGGCACCGCGATCAGCGTGACCCTGCGCTCCGCGATCAAGCCGCGTATCGAGTTGCCGGCAAGTGTGCTGCAGGAAGTCGATGGCAAAACGCGAATCTGGGTCATCGACCCGCACACACAAACCGTTGCGCCGCGAGACGTCAGTCTTGTCAGCCGTACCGACAGTACCGTGGTGCTGGCCAGCGGCGTGAAGTCCGGTGAGCGCGTGGTCAGTGCCGGTGTGAACAGCCTCAAACCGGGGCAGAAAGTAAAAGTCGATGAGGACAGCCCGCGATGAAAGGGAGTTTCAACTTATCCGAATGGGCCCTCAAGCATCAGTCGTTTGTCTGGTATTTGATGTTCGTCGCGCTGCTGATGGGCGTGTTTTCGTACATGAACCTGGGCCGCGAGGAAGACCCTTCGTTCACCATTAAAACCATGGTCATCCAGACTCGCTGGCCGGGCGCTACCCAGGAAGAAACCCTGAAGCAGGTGACCGACCGTATCGAGAAAAAACTCGAAGAACTCGACTCTCTCGACTACGTGAAAAGCTACACCCGACCTGGCGAATCCACGGTATTTGTCTACCTGCGCGACACCACCAGCGCCAAGGACATCCCGGAAATCTGGTACCAGGTGCGCAAGAAGATCAACGATATTCGCGGCGATTTTCCCAAGGGCCTGCAAGGGCCGGGATTCAACGACGAGTTCGGTGACGTCTACGGTTCGGTGTATGCCTTCACTGCCGACGGCTTGTCGATGCGCCAGTTGCGCGACTATGTCGAACAGGTCCGCGCGGCCATTCGCGATGTTCCGGGGCTGGGCAAAGTCGAAATGGTCGGTGAGCAGGATGAAGTCCTGTACCTGAATTTCTCGACTCGCAAACTGGCGGCACTCGGCATTGATCAGCGCCAAGTGGTGCAGAGCCTGCAATCACAGAACGCGGTGACTCCAGCAGGCGTGATCGAGGCGGGCCCCGAGCGCATTTCGGTGCGAACCACGGGGCAGTTTGCCTCTGAAAAAGATTTGGCTAACGTCAATTTACGGCTGAACGATCGCTTTTATCGCTTGGCTGACGTCGCTGAAATCAGCCGTGGCTACGTCGACCCTTCCACGCCGGAATTTCGCTTCAATGGCCAGCAGGCGATCGGCTTGGCCATCGCCATGAAGAAGGGCGGCAATATTCAGGAGTTCGGCAAGGCGCTGCACCAGCGCATGACTGAATTGACCGCCGACTTGCCGGTCGGCGTCGGCGTGCACAGCGTTTCGGATCAGGCCGAAGTGGTCGAGAAAGCTGTCGGCGGTTTCACCAGTGCACTGTTCGAAGCGGTCGTGATTGTGCTGATCGTCAGCTTCATCAGCCTGGGTGTGCGCGCCGGTCTGGTGGTGGCGTGCTCGATCCCGCTGGTGCTGGCGATGGTCTTCGTGTTCATGGAATACAGCGGCATCACCATGCAGCGGATTTCCCTCGGTGCGTTGATCATCGCCCTCGGCTTGTTGGTGGATGACGCAATGATCACCGTCGAGATGATGGTCACGCGGCTGGAGATGGGCGAAACCAAGGAGCAAGCGGCGACGTTTGCCTACACCTCAACCGCGTTCCCGATGCTGACCGGCACCTTGGTCACCGTCGCAGGTTTTGTGCCGATCGGGCTGAACGCCAGCTCTGCGGGCGAGTACACCTTCACCCTGTTTGCGGTGATTGCCGTGGCGATGCTGGTGTCGTGGGTGGTCGCGGTGCTGTTCGCGCCGGTGCTCGGGGTGCACATTCTGAGCGCCAACGTGAAGCCCCATAAGGCAGAACCCGGGCGTATCGGGCGAGCGTTCAATGGCGGCATGCTCTGGGCCATGCGCAACCGCTGGTGGGCCATCGGCATCACGATTGCGTTGTTCGTGGGGGCGGTGTTTTCGATGCAGTTCGTGCAGAACCAGTTCTTCCCGTCCTCCGACCGACCAGAAATTCTGGTCGATCTGAACCTGCCGCAAAACGCTTCGATCGCCGAAACCCGCAAGGCTGTGGACAAGCTCGAAGCCACGCTCAAGGATGATCCGGACATCGTGCGGTGGAGCACCTACATCGGCGAAGGTGCGATCCGTTTCTACCTGCCGCTCGACCAGCAATTGCAAAACCCGTACTACGCGCAATTGGTCATCGTCAGCAAAGGCCTGGAGTCGCGCACCGCACTGGCTCAGCGTTTGCGTGAGCGGTTGCGCAAAGAATTTGTGGGCATTGGCAGCTATGTCCAGGCGCTGGAGATGGGCCCGCCGGTGGGCCGTCCGATCCAGTATCGGGTCAGCGGCAATGACATTGATGAGGTGCGCAAACACGCCATCGAACTGGCCACAGAACTGGATAAAAACTCGCACATCGGCGAAATCATCTACGACTGGAACGAGCCGGGTAAAGTCCTGCGCATCGACATCGCGCAAGACAAGGCCCGGCAATTGGGCTTGTCGTCAGAGGATGTCGCGAACCTGATGAACAGCATCGTGGTGGGTTCGCCAGTGACCCAGGTCGACGACGATATCTACCTGATCAACGTGGTCGGTCGCGCCGTAGACGCAGAGCGCGGAACGCCGGAAACCCTGCAGAATCTGCAAATAGTGACACCCAGCGGTACTTCGATTCCGCTGCTGGCGTTCGCCACGGTGCGTTATGAACTGGAGCAGCCGCTGGTGTGGCGTCGCGACCGTAAGCCAACCATCACGATCAAAGCGGCGGTGCGCGACGAAATTCAGCCGACCGATCTGGTCAAGCAATTGAAGCCGGACATCGAGAAATTCGCGGCCGGTTTGCCGGTGGGTTACAAAGTGGCCACGGGCGGTACGGTCGAAGAAAGCGGCAAGGCTCAAGGGCCGATTGCCAAGGTTGTGCCGTTAATGCTGTTTCTGATGGCAACCTTTTTGATGATCCAGTTGCACAGCGTGCAGAAAATGTTCCTGGTGGCCAGCGTCGCCCCGCTGGGGCTGATTGGCGTGGTGTTGGCGCTGATACCGACCGGCACGCCGATGGGTTTTGTCGCCATCCTGGGTATTCTGGCGCTGATCGGCATCATCATCCGTAACTCGGTGATCCTGGTGACCCAGATCGATGCCTACGAGAAGGATGGGTACGAGCCATGGGATGCAGTGGTGCAGGCCACGGAACATCGACGTCGGCCAATTCTGTTAACGGCGGCTGCGGCGAGCCTGGGGATGATACCGATTGCCCGGGAGGTGTTCTGGGGCCCGATGGCTTACGCGATGATTGGCGGCATCATCATCGCGACCCTGCTGACGCTGCTGTTTTTACCGGCGCTGTATGTGGCCTGGTACAAGATTCGCGAAACGAAGAAAGAGGCGCAGTAAGGCACAAACCTTACGAGAGAGGCGCAGTAAGGTACAAACCTGGTGAGAGGCACAGTGGGACAAAAGTCTTGTGAGAGAGACAGTAAGACTTGAGCCGTGTGGGAGCGGGCTTGCTCGCGAAAGCGGTTGGACATTCAACATCTGTGTTGGCTGATACACCGTCTTCGCGAGCAAGCCCGCTCCCACTGGAGAACGTATTTGCCTACACCGATTTACGCCAGACACTCGCCAGCCAAGGCTGCTGCGCTCGCGGCAGTCCGGCCGGCCGGTAGTAATGCTCCAGTTCCACAAACCCGGCATCGGTCATCAGCGCCTGCCATGTTGGCAAATCGTGATAAGCCCCGTAACGTGGTCCGTTCCAGCCTTCCTGATTCTCGCCACGCGGATTGGAGCTGAACAACACGCCGCCGGGCTTCAATGTCGCGTGCAACTGCTTCAACACTCGCGGCAGTTCCTGGCGCGGAATATGAAACAGCACCGCATTGGCGAAAATACCGTCAAAGCGCTCAGCCGGCAGTTCAAGTTTCAGAAAGTCCTGGTGCCAGACCTCGCAACCGCTGTCTTCGCGCGCCATCTGCGCAAACTTTTCCGAGCCGTCGAGCCCGACAGCGGTATGGCCCATGCGTGTAAAGGTTTGCAGGTCACGGCCCGGGCCGCAGCCGAAGTCGAGAATGCTGCGCGGCGCTGCACCCGGAATATGCCGCAGCAACGCATCAATGTTCTGGCTGACGTCATGATCGCGAGTGCCTTCGCGAAAATCTTCGGCCACCGAGTCGTAATGGCCCACGGTGGTAGCGGTGATCTGCTGGAGGTCTTCGGGTGACTGTTTCATGGTGGCTGCACAGGCAATTGGAATCCGCCGAATATACGCCAACAGACCGAGGGCTGCTTCGCAGCCATTCGCGAGCAACACTCACCATCGCTGTCGCCTGATAAATGGCCATCGCGAGCAATCCACCACAGTGGATCTGTGCCGAACACGCCGTGGGCGTTCACAACTCATCCCTATGAAAACCGGCTTGCCCGCGTCGGCGATTTTTCGGGCGCCATCACCGGCAAGCCGGTTTCCTACGGATGTGCGTTAAGGCATCAATCCCTGCATCACCACCAATCCGTAGGAGACTGGCTTGCCAGCGATGGCGTCATCGTGATGTTCCCCCAGCCTGGTGGACACCTAAACTCAGGCAGATAATGCCCAAGAGGTGATCCCCATGACTGAGAAAAAAGTTAGACGCCAGTTCACTGCGCAGTTCAAGCAGGATGCTGTTCAACTCGTCATCGAGCACGAGCTACCTCGATGTCGGTGAGAGCTCCTTGACCCGCTGGGCTGCAAAGCAGCCCCTAAGCGGCAGCGCTACAACGGCGCTTCAGACGCCACAGCCATCATCGCTTGTTCAATCCCCGGGCCAATCGATCGCCGCCCAATTGAATGATCGCCACCAACACCACCAGCAGCACGATCACCGTCAGCATTATCTGGCTATCGAAGCGCTGATACCCGTATCGATAAGCAATGTCGCCCAAACCGCCCGCACCAATTGCGCCGGCCATGGCCGAGGAGTTGATCATCGTCACCAGCGTAATGGTGAAACCGCCGACAATCCCCGGTAACGCTTCAGGCAACAACACGTGCCAGACAATGTGCCAGCGTCGGCAGCCCATCGCTTGCGCGGCTTCGATCAAGCCGTGGTCGACCTCGCGCAAACTGACTTCGGCAATGCGCGCGAAAAACGGTGTGGCCGCGATCGTCAGTGGCACCACGGCGGCCCAAACGCCGTAAGTGGTGCCAACGATCAGCCGCGTGAAGGGGATCAGCGCCACCATCAAAATCAAAAAAGGAATCGAGCGAAACAGGTTCACGAATGCGCCCAATACGCGGTTCAGCACAGGAGCCTCGTAGATGCCACCCTTGTCACTGGTGACCAGAATCACCGCCATTGGAATACCCGCTAACAACGCGATCAAAGACGACACGCCCACCATCAAAAAGGTGTCGATAAAACCTTGCAGCAAGCGGTCAAACCACATAACCCAGCACCTCCACCTGTTGCGCCCATTTCGCCGCGCGTTGCCGCAATTCTTCGGCGCCGAGAGGCGAGCCGTTCACCGCCAGCAGCAATTGCCCCAGCGCATGGCCCTGAATGCGTTCCACGCCACCCTGCAGTAAGCGCACCCGCCCCCCGAGTGCGGCGAACAAGGCTGCCAGATCCGGTTCGTCGGTGGCGCTACCGGTCAATTGCAAACGCAATACCACGGCGGCGTCAGCGGATTGTGGCTGGGCCCGAAGGCGACTGTGCAGCTCTTCTGGCAAGGCGTGCTGCAATGGCGCGAGCAGGGTTTTGCTGACCTCGTGCTGCGGGTTGCCAAAGACTTCCCAGACCGGGCCCTGCTCGACGATTCGTCCGTGTTCCAGCACCACGACGCGGTCGCAGATATCGCGGATCACCGCCATCTCATGCGTGATCAGAACAAGGGTCAGGCCCAGGCGTTGATTGATCTCGCGCAGCAGGCCGAGGATCGATTGGGTGGTCTGCGGGTCGAGTGCCGACGTGGCTTCGTCGCACAATAAAATCTGCGGGTCGTGCACCAGTGCGCGGGCGATGCCGACGCGTTGCTTCTGGCCACCGGAAAGCTGCGCCGGGTAGGCGTTGTGCTTCTCTTGCAGGCCCACAAGCTCCAGCAGTTCGCGGACTTTTTGCTGGCGTTTTTCCTTGGGCACTCCGGCGACTTTCAACGGCAACTCGACGTTCTGCCACACCGTTTTGGCCGACATCAGGTTGAAGTGCTGGAAGATCATGCCGATCCGCCGGCGCAGCGCGACCAAGTGGTCTTCATCGAACCCGCCGATGTCTACTTGATCAATCAGCACCCGGCCGCTGCTCGGTTGTTCGAGGCGGTTGATGGTGCGAATCAGCGATGATTTGCCAGCACCGCTGCGGCCAATGATGCCGAATACCTCACCGTGCTGGATCGCCAGATCGATGCCGTGCAATGCCGCCACCGGACCTTGTTTGCCGTTGTAGGTCTTGCCCAGGCCGATAAACCGCACGTGAGCACGGTTGAGCTGCGGGTGCAGTTCGGTGTGTTCGGCGTTCTTAAGCTCTGGAATATCCAGTCGCAATGGCGTGGCGGCCGTCATGCTCAACTTTCCCAGCCAGGTTGGTACAGCTTGCCGTGGGCGTTATCCAACGCGGCGCGCACGGCCGGCGAGTGCTGGTAGATGTCGACGAATTTGATCAGGCGCGGGTCGGTTTTACTTTTTGGCTGGATGACAAACTGAATCACGTATTCCTTGTGATCGAGACCGTCGAACAGCAGCGCTGAGCCGGCATCAAATGTCTTCGCCAAACGGATGTAAGCGGGGTAACCCTGAACCAGGTCGGCGTCGTCATAGGCGCGTACCAGTTGCACGGCTTCGACCTGAAGAATTTTGATTTTCTTCGGATTGGCAATGATGTCTTCTTCAGTGGCTTTGTAGCCGACACCCGGTTTGAGGGTGATCAAACCGGACTTCGCCAGAAGTTGCAGGCCACGACCACTGTTGATCGGGTCGTTGGCAATGGCCACGGTGGCGCCTTGCGGCAACTCGTCAAAGCTTTTGTATTTTTTCGAGTAGAGACCGACGTTGTTGATGATGCCCGGTGCAAACGGCACCAGGTCAAAACCGGCGGCCGCTTTGGCGTTTTCCAGGAACGGGATGTGCTGGAAGTAGTTCACGTCGATGTCGCCGGCGGCGAGGCTGACGTTGGGTGCGATCCAGTCGCTGAACTCCACCAGTTCTACTTTCAGGCCTTGTTTGTTGGCTTCTTCGACAGCGGCTTCCAGAGGAATGGCGAAGGCTGCGGTGGTGCCGACTTTCAGCGGCGCGTCCGCAGCGAACGCCACGGAACTGAAAAGGCCAAGGGCCAGGGCCAGTGCTTTGACTGGTTGAGAAAGATAATTCTTGGTCATGAGGGTTATTTCCAGTCAATTAACAGGTATTAGCGCCGAAACGCCGCGCCGGTATGTTGCTCAGGTAAGTGCGCTTGGTCGTGGAACAGCTTCTCGCGCAGGCTGCCGGTGTCGTAAGCAGTCTTGTACGACCCGCGACGTTGCAACTCCGGGATCACCAGTTCGATGAAATCGACATAGCTTTCGGGGGTGACAATGCGCGTCAGGTTGAAGCCGTCCAGACCGGTTTCGGCGATCCACGATTCCAACTCGTCGGCCACTTGTGCGGGCGAGCCGACCACGGTGATGTAGCGACCGCCGAGTGCGTGCTGATCGAGTAATTTGCGACGGGTCCAATCGTTGTTTTGCAGGTTTTTGGTGGCTGACTGAATCGCGTTGCTCTTCACGTATTGAATCGGTTCGTCGATGGCGTACTCGGAAAAATCGATGCCGGTAGACGCCGAAAAATGTGCCACGCCGGCTTCGGCGCTGGCGTAGCTCAGGTATTCGGCGTGTTTGGCCCAGGCAAGTTCTTCAGTGGAGCCGACGATCACGTTGAGGCCCATGAATACTTTGACGTCCTCGGGATTGCGCCCCGCTTCGACGACGCTGGTTCGCACCTTGTCCACTTGAGCCTTGGTCGATGGTTTGTTCTGGCCGCTGATGAATACGCATTCGGCGTGACGCCCGGCGAACAACAAACCACGATCCGAACTGCCCGCCTGAAACAACACAGGCGTACGTTGCGGCGACGGTTCACACAGGTGATAACCCTCTACCTGATAGAACTCGCCTTTGTGTTCGACCTTGTGCACTTTTTCTGGCTGCGCATAAATTCGTTGCTGCGGATCGTTGAGCACCGCGTCGTTTTCCCAACTGCCTTCCCACAGTTTGTACAGCACTTGCAGGTATTCATCGGCCTGGTCGTAGCGCCGGTCATGCTCCACTTGCTCGCTGAGGCCCATGGCTTTGGCAGCGCTGTCGAGGTAACCGGTGACGATGTTCCAGCCGACCCGACCGCGACTCAGGTGGTCGAGCGTCGACATGCGGCGGGCGAACAGATAGGGCGCCTCGTAGGTCAGGTTGGCGGTGAGCCCGAACCCCAGGTTCTTGGTGACCGCCGCCATCGCGCTAACCAGTAGCAGCGGATCGTTGACGGGCAACTGGATCGATTCTTTCAGTGGTACATCCACCGAGTTTTGATAAACGTCGTACACCCCGACAATGTCGGCAATGAACAAACCATCGAACAATCCGCGTTCCAGTAACTGCGCCAGTTCGGTCCAGTATTCGATAGTCTTGTACTGGGTCGACGTGTCACGTGGGTGCGTCCACATCCCATGATTGATGTGCCCGATGCAGTTCATGTTGAACGCGTTCAGCAGGATTTTCTTTTTAGCGGCGGCGGGCATCGTCATCAGATGGTCCCCCGCAGTGGTGGGTTTTCATCATTGAGGTAGTAATTGCCCACGGCGTGGTACTTCCAACGCACCGGATCGTGCAGCGTGTGCACCCGAGCGTTGCGCCAATGGCGATCCAGGCCATGTTCGATCAGTGTGGCCTGGCTGCCGGCCAATTCGAACAGTGTGCTGCCGGCGGCCAGGGAAATCTCGGTGCTGATGGCGCGTGCTTCTGCGACCGCAATCGATGCGGCAGCCACAGTCTGTGCGTTGGTGTTTGCCTGTGCTTGGTCGAGGTATTCGCCTGCGCGTTCCAGCAAGGCTTCGGCGGCGTGCAATCGAATGCTCAAGTGGCCGAAACTCTTGATGGTCAGTGGATCGTCGGTGGCTTTGTCGTTCCCTGAATCAATCCATGGCCGGGTTTTGGTGCGCACGAAATGCAGCGCATCTTCATACGCTGCGCGAGCGATACCGGTGTCGATGGCTGCGTGCAGAATTTGCGCCAGCGGGCCAACGGTGGTCGGGCGCTCGAAAGCAGTCTGGAATGCAATGACATCAGCGGCGGCAACGTAGACGTCTTCAAATACCACCGAACCGCTGCCAGTGGTGCGCTGGCCGAAACCGCTCCAGTCGTCGATCACTGTCAGGCCTTTGGCATCGCGAGGTACGAATGCCAATTGCTGAACGCCGTTTTCATCCATGACTGAGGTCGGGATGCGCTGGGCATAGATCGCGCCCGTGGCGTAAAACTTGCGCCCGTTAACGCGGTAGCCGTCACCGTCGCGAGTCAGGCTGGTCGTGCGGTCATGGGCGGTTTTGGTGCCGAGTTCAGCCAAGGCGTTGCCGAAGCGCTGGCCGGCCAATACCTCGGCGTACAGACGTTGCTTTTGCTCGTCACTGCCGTTCACTCGCAGCACTTCGAGGGCGTAGAAATGATTCTGCGGGATCTGCCCGAGAGAGCCATCTGCTTGCGCGATCAAGGCTATGACCTTGGCCAGCGTTACGTTAGAAACGCCTGCGCCGCCGTATTCCTTCGGCACGCTGATGCCCCACAGTCCCGAACGGGAAAATACTTCAAGTTCCGGGTGTGGCAAGCGGCGCTCGCGGTCACGCAGGGCACTGTCACGTTTAAAGTCTTCAGCCAGGTCAGTGGCGACAATCAGGGCTTGCTCATCGCTGGTTATGACCGCGACGTGCTGAGAAAGAGTCATGTGTTTCTCCAGATGTCTGGTCGTTAAATCCAGGAATGCCGCGCGGGCAGAGTGCCGTTGAGGTGATAAGTCCCCACCGCGTGGTATTTCCAGCGCACCGGGTCGTGCAGCGTATGCACACGCGCATTGCGCCAGTGCCGGTCGAGGTTGAATTCGGCGAGGGTTGCGCGGCTACCGGCCAGTTCGAACAGCTTTTCGCTGGCCAGCAGCGATATCTCGGTGGTTAGCACCTTGGCTTCGGCCACGGCGATCGATGCGCGTGCGGCGGACTCGGCGGTCAGCGGCGCAGCATCCACTTGGTCCAGCACTTTTCCGGCCTTGCGCAGTAATGCTTCGGCGGCGTGCAATTCGATTTTCAATTTGCCGATGTCGGCGATCACGTACAGATCGTCGCTGGCGCGGTCGACTTTGGCGTCAATCCAGGGCCGGGCGCGGGTTTTAACGAATTCGATGGCATCGTCAATGGCGCCGCGGGCGATGCCGGCGTCTATCGCTGCCTGGATCAATTGCGAGACTGAGCCCTGGATATTTGGCTTGTCGTTGATTTTCCAGTTATCCACCACCCACTCGGCATCGACTCGCACGTTGTTCAGCAAAATGGTGCCGCTGGCAGTGGTGCGTTGACCGAAGCCTGACCAGTCATCAACGATGCGCAAGCCTGGTGTGCCGCGCCGAACGAATGCCAGCACTTGCTTGCCGTCATCGTTCAGCGCCTTGACCGCAACCCAGTGCGCAAACAGTGCGCCAGTGGAGTAGAACTTTTGGCCATTGATGACAAAGCCATCGCCGTCGGCAGTTATGCGCGCCTTCAGTTCCAGGGTGTTTTTGGTGCCGCGTTCCGGGCCGGCATTACCAATGCGCCACCCTTCGAGCACGCTTTTGAACAGCTGTTTTTTCTGTGCTTCGGTAGCGCTGCCAAGCACCAGATTAAGGATGCCAAAATGGTTTTGCGGGATTTGCCCCAGTGCCGGATCTGCCGCGGAAATGATCGCGAAAACTTCGGCAAGGGTGACAAACGAAACTTGCGGGCCACCGTACTCGCGGGGCACGGCAATGCTGCCCAGGCCACTGCGGGTGAACTGTTCGATTTCCGACCATGGCAACTTGCGCTGCTGATCACGGCGCGACGCCTGCAAGCGGGCGACGTGCGCCAACTCATGGGCGGCTTCTATGGCTTGGGCATCGTTGCGCAAGACCTGCGCGGGCAACAATAACGGGGCGATGTCCTGATCACTCTGGACAATTGCATCGGCCAGACTGGACATCATTGCCACTCCTTGGCTGCACGCAATGCCCTGGCGATCTGCACTGGGGTGATTGTGTTCCGGACCATAACTACCTCACATCTCATGGGAACGCCGCGGGGTGGCGGCGCAAGAAAACAAGAAGGTCCGGTGGTCCGGTGCATATACCCTAAGCGTGTATAAAAAATTAATAAACTAACTTTTAGGAATAAGAATAGAAGTGTGTCTTCAGCAACTGTTCGCCGGGCAACACTTTGAATGCAGGGCAACAGTTGTGCGTACAAGGGCCGGTGAGTGCACCTGTAGGGCGTCAGTATTTACGCGGTTCTGCTGCCATCGGTATGACTATTGGCCGGACCTTGAGGTAGGGATTGGCACACCCAATTTTCAAGGTGCGTACCGGTGCCCAGCGCGAGTTGTTGCCCACCCGGTCGAGCACGCAGTAGGTCACTTCCAGTCGGAGGTCTTCACCGGCCTCCAGAATGATGGCCGGCGGCACCCAGACCTGCACTGCTTGGCCGACATCGCAAGCCTTGAGCCGCGGCAGGTCCATGCGTACATCGCCCCAGCGCAGGGTGATTTCGTCATCGACGGCCATGTTCAAATAGGCGTCGATGGTCAACGGAACGCCGCGTTTGATCTGGTTCGGGTTCACTCCCTGACGGCGGATGGTATCGGGCAGGCCTACCGGCGCCAGGTTCTGGTTTTCATCACCACACAGGCTTGAAGGTTGGCCGCCCGGGCAGTCGAGTTTGATTTGCAGGCGTGTCGCTGCGGAAACCTGCGTGCCATGGCCGACTTGCCGAACCCGGTAGTGAACACGCGAGGAGCCGCTCGCAATAAAGCTTTCGGGCACCCGCAGGTTGATCGGGTGGCCGATGTCCAAGGCGTTCAGCACCTTGGAGGCCACGTAGCAGTTATCCCAGAACAGTTCGATCAAATCGCTTTCATCCATGCCTGGGTAGGGCGCCACGTCGATCAGCAACTGCGCAGCCGAATGACTGTTGATACCGCTCTTGTGCGCTTGCGCGAGTGTCGGCGCTGCAAGTACGCAGGTGTTCGAGGTGCTTTTCATGGGTTTCCTTGGAGTATTGCAGCGAAGTCCATTTCTGGAAGATCAAAAAAAGTGCGTATTGCCGGGCAATAAAACTGTTCATGAACTTCATGTTTTATTATGTGTTTTGTGTGGCGAGTGGGTCGTGTTGATGACTAGATAAGAGTCAGTGTTAATGGGTGTCAATAGAGTTTGTTAGTTTGGAGTTCCAAGGGATGCACTTCAGAAGTGTCCTACGCCTTCAGGTCAGTAAGCCCTGCTGTACAGTCGACTATAACTACCTGATGTCAGGATTCAGCAGGGGGGCGGGCGTTGAATAATGGCGCCAGGCATTGCCTGTACGGTGCAGCTCAGAGGTTAGAAATGCGCCATGGCATAGCTATGTACCGCACAGGGTCGTTTGAGGTTGTATAAGTTTGCAGGCGGGAGTTGAAGCAAGAAAGGTTCGGTGAGGGGTGTAACTTCCGTCCGTGGAAGTTGGCAGTCTATTTCATCTTTATCAATGATGAGTGTTGTTAAGAAACTTGCTGAGGAATTGACGCGTTCGTTCTTCTTTCGGGTTGGCAAACAGTGCTTTGGCTTCGCCTTGCTCGACAATCACGCCTTTGTCGAAAAATACCACTCGATTCGCCACGTCCCGGGCAAAGCCCATTTCGTGGGTGACGATAACCATGGTGCGTTTCTCTTCGGCGAGGCCGCGGATGGTCGTCAGCACTTCACCCACCAGTTCGGGGTCGAGTGCCGAGGTAGGTTCGTCGAACAGGATCACCTCGGGTTCCATCGCCAGCGCACGTGCTATCGCCACACGCTGCTGCTGACCTCCGGACAGGCGTCGCGGATAAGCGTCTTCCTTGCCGGCAAGCCCCACCTTGGCCAACAGCTTCTTACCCAGTGCAACGGCTTCTTCACGGGGCATCTTTTTCACCACGATCGGACCTTCGATGACATTTTCGAGGGCGGTGCGATGGGGGAACAGGTTGAAGTTCTGGAACACAAAACCAACGTGCTGACGCAAACGTCGCACCAGTGCTTGCTGCTGGTTTAATGGGCGGCTGCCATCAATCTGGATGTCACCGACCTTGATTCGACCGCTGGTGGGTTCTTCCAGAAAATTCAGGCAGCGCAGGAACGTGGTCTTGCCCGAGCCGCTGGGCCCGATGATGGCCACGACCTCACCTTCCTTCACTTGCAGATCGATGCCGTTAAGCACGACTTGACCCTTGAACTGCTTTGTCAGTTTTTCCACGACAATCATTGGGTCAGGACTCCTGATCGTGCCGATTGACCCGGTCTTCCAACCGGTTCTGGAAGTGCGCGAGCACACTTGCCAGAATCCAGTAGATCAGCGCGGCGGCAAGGTACATGGTGAAAATTTCAAACGTACGGGCGGTAATCAACTGCGCCTGACGGAATAGCTCCGGCACCTGAATGGTGGCTGCCAGTGCGGTGTCCTTGACCAGTGAAATGAAACTGTTGCCCAGTGGCGGCAATGCCGTGCGCATCGCCTGCGGCAGGATTGCCCGGCGCAAGGTCTGCCCACGGGTCATGCCGATGCTGGCCGCGGCTTCCCACTGGCCGCGCTCGATGGAGCTGATCGCCGCGCGCAGGATTTCACAGGCGTAGGCGGCCATGTTCAGCGAGAAACCAATCAGGGCGGCGGGCAATGGATCAAGTTCGATGCCCAACTGCGGCAAGCCGTAATAGATCACGAACAGCTGCACCAGCAACGGCGTGCCGCGAAAGAACGACACATACACGCGGGCGATCCAGCTCACCAGTTTGAAGCGCGACAGACGCATCAGCGCCAGCCCGAATCCCAGTAGCAAGCCGAAGAACATCCCGCCCAGGCTGAGGACTACCGTGTAATACGCGCCCTTCAGCAGGAAGGGCGCGGAGTCCAGCGCAAGTTGGAAGCTTTCTTCCATTATTGGGTGACGTCAGCGCTGAAGTACTTTTCCGAAAGCTTTTTCAGCGTACCGTCGGCACGCAGCTTGTCGATGGCTTTGTTGATTGCGGCCAGCAACTCAGGCTCGCCTTTGCGCAACGTCACACCAGCCTCTTGGCGGGAGAACGCTTCGCCGGCGGCGCTGGTGTCCTTGGCCTTCTTGGCGTATTCCAGTGCGGCGAGACGGTCGATCAGGATCGCGTCGATGCGGCCGACGCGCAGGTCCTGAAACTTGGTTGGGTCATCTTCATAGGTGCGAACTTCAGCCTTGGGCACATTCTCTTTTACCCACTGCTCGTAGTTCGTGCCCAGGCCGACGCCTACTTTCTTGCCAGCCAGGTCGGCGGCGGTCTTGATGGTGTCTTTGTTCTTGGTCAGGGTCAGCGCCTGAATACCGGAGACGGTGTACGGCTCAGAGAAGTCGTACTTTTTCTTGCGCTCTTCAGAGATGGTCACCTGGTTGATCACCGCGTCCAGACGCTTGGATTCCAGGGCTGCGAGGATGCCGTCCCATTTGGTCGGCTGCAGTTTGACCTTCACCCCCAGTTCCTTGGCCAGCGCTTCGGAGAACTCGACTTCGAAGCCAGAGAGCTTGCCGTCGGCGTCGACGAAACTGAACGGCGGGTAAGTGCCTTCCAGGCCGACGTTGATCACGCCAGCGTCTTTGATTTTCTGCAATTGCTCACCGGCAACAGCCTGCCCCAGCAGACCGGCGCTCAGCGCCAGGCCCAGCGAACCTACCAGCAGATTTCGACGTAGTGCGGAAAAATTCATGACCAGCCCCTGTGTTTTCTTATGAAGACGCTTTTAGGAATGTTGGCAAATTCGGCATTCGGACGACTGCGATATCCTGCCCTAAAGCAGCTTATGCGTCTTGTTGCAAATTCGCCTGCGGCGCGACTATATGACGGCTTTCTTAGATTGGAAAATAATAAATAATCAATCGGTTATTCTTTAAGAGAATATCAAGCGCCTTATGAATGAACGCTGATCCCGTCACAGGAAGTCCTTGTAGGCAAACAGCGCGGGCGCTCCGCCGGTGTGCAGAAAAATGAGCGGACCCTCATCAAAACGCTGACGGCCGATGCCATCCAGCAACCCGGCCATGGCCTTGCCGGTGTAGACCGGGTCCAGCAACAAGCCTTCCTGGCTCGCCAGCAGTTTGACTGCTGCCAGCGTCCCGGCATTGGGTTCGCCATAACGCGGAGCGAAATATTCGTCCCACAATTCGACCTTGAAGCTCGTCGGCAGGCTCACACCCAACAATTGCGCCGTACGCTCTGCCAGCCCTTGCACCTTGGGCCGCTGATCTTCATCGCTGCGTGAAACCGTAACCCCAATGACTGGCAAATCCGGCAGTACTTCGCTCAGTGCCAACGCCAGGCCACTGTGTGTACCGGCGCTGCCGGAGGCCAGCACCACGGCGGCGAATTGCAGGCCGGTGTCTTTGATTTGCTCGGCAAGTTCAAAACCTGCGCGCACATAACCCAGCGCGCCCAGTGCGTTTGAACCGCCAATCGGCACCAGGTAAGGCTTCTTGCCGTTGTTGCGCAGGCGATCAGCCAATGCCAGCAATTGCTCGTCGGCATTGTCGAGGTTTTCCACACATTCAACCTTGGTATCGAACAGGTCGAGCAATAGCCGATTGCCGTTGCCGACATAATTACTGTCGTCCGTGGCCAACGGGTTTTCCAGCAGCGCCACACAACCCAAACCAAGCTTCGCCGCCAACGCAGCGGTCTGGCGTACGTGATTGGATTGCAGGGCGCCTGCGGTGATCAGCGTATCGGCGCCTTGCGCCAGTGCGTCAGCGGCCAGGTACTCGAGTTTGCGCAGCTTGTTGCCGCCCATTGCCAGCGGCGTCAGGTCATCGCGTTTTACGTACACGTCGCGGCCGAGCCAGGATGAAAGTCGGTCGAGTTTTTCCAGAGGGGTTGGGTGGCTGAGCAGTTCCAGACGATTAAAGCGCTCAAGCTGTTGTTTGATCATGGGTCCGTACTGGCGGGGAGAGTTGTCTGGACTATAGGCACGGGTTTTTAACCGGGCAACCGTCAATCGCTTATAGCCAAAAGTATTGCGTTCAGCATTATTGGTTCTTAATTTGGCCTGCAGGCCTTGCCGTAAAGTAATCGCCGTAAGCGCGGCCAGACAGTCCGGTCGCCCAGCAGGAGTTTTTTAACGTGAGCGAGCGTTCCAGCCATTGGCAATTGCAGACCATCGTCAGCCAACTGCGTACAGCACGTGATCAATGGCGTGCTCAAAACGGCCGTGTCAGCGGCGAGCAGGGCGGTCGCGAACTGCCGTCCCGGGCCGCCATGGCGGACATTCTCGAAGCGCTTTGCGGTGCGTTATTCCCGATGCGCCTGGGCCCGGTGGACCTACGTGAAGAGAGCGAGGATTTTTACGTCGGGCATACGCTGGACGTTGCCTTGAACGCACTGCTCGCTCAAACCAGGCTCGAACTGCGTTACGCCGCTCGCCACAGTGCCCAGGCCGACACCGAAGTCGAGGCACGCAGCATCCAGATCATTCAGGAGTTCGCGCTGGCGTTGCCAGGGTTGCGCACCCTGCTGGATACCGATGTGCTGGCGGCTTACCACGGCGATCCGGCAGCGCGTAGCGTCGACGAAGTGTTGCTGTGCTACCCCGGTATTCTGGCGGTGATTCACCATCGCCTCGCCCATCATTTGTATCGCGCCGGTTTGCCGCTGCTGGCGCGGATCAGTGCCGAAATCGCGCATTCGGCCACCGGCATCGATATTCACCCAGGCGCGCAGATCGGGCGCAGCTTCTTCATCGATCACGGCACAGGCGTGGTGATTGGCGAGACCGCGATCATCGGTGAGCGTGTACGGATTTATCAGGCCGTCACCTTGGGCGCCAAGCGCTTTCCGGCAGATGAAGACGGGCAGTTGCAGAAAGGCCACCCGCGACATCCGATTGTTGAAGACGATGTGGTGATCTACGCCGGGGCAACTATTCTCGGGCGGATTACCATTGGCCAAGGCTCCACCATCGGTGGCAACGTCTGGTTGACTCGCAGCGTGCCGGCCGGGTGCAACCTGACGCAGGCCAATCTGCAGCATGATGACGGGACGCAGAAGTAGGCCCCGACTTTCGACTGACTGCACCGGCCGCTTCGCGGGTAAGCCCGTTGCCACAGGTTTTGTGAACGACACAAACCGTGTGGGAGCGGGGTCGCTCGCGATTGGTTTGAGCCCGAACCGAGAAAATGGCCCTCAGCCAATTTTCAACTGAACCAATCCTCCAAATCCTGCCTCATACCCATCCTTGAGCTAGCGTACACAACGTACCGTCGAGCCCTGCGATTAGTCCTCAGCACGCTATTCATGTTTAAATTGAACGTTCATTCAACTTAAACCGCCGGTTTGCTGCCCGCTCACAACAGGAGGCTTGCTTTTGCCGAGTCCGTTATTGAACGCCGTGTGTTACATCCTTGAGGTGCACCTTTCATGAGTGCATCGCCCACCCCCGCCAGCGGTCAAGTCCGCATGAACCCGCCCGTGTTCTATTTCGCGGCGAGTTTCATTCTGTTGTTCGGTATCGTCGTTATCGCCATGCCCAAGCAGGCGGGCGCCTGGCTTCTGGAAGCGCAGAACTGGGCGGCCAACACGGTCGGCTGGTATTACATGCTTGCGATGTCCCTGTACCTGGTCTTCGTGGTGGTCAGCGCCTTGTCTGGCTACGGCAAGATCAAGCTCGGTGCCGACCACGACGAACCCGAGTTCAGTTACCTGTCCTGGGCCGGCATGCTGTTCGCCGCCGGCATCAGCATCACGCTTTTTTTCTTCTGCGTATCCGAACCGCTCACGCATTTGTCACAACCACCACAGGGCACTGCCGGTACGCCTGAGGCGGCACGTCAGGCGATGCAGATTCTGTTTCTGCACTGGGGTCTGCATGGTTGGGGTGTGTTCGCGTTTGTCGGCATGGCGCTCGCCTATTTCGCTTACCGTCACAACCTGCCGTTGGCCCTGCGCTCGGCGCTGTACCCGCTGATTGGTAAACGCATCAACGGGCCGATTGGCTACGCGGTGGACGGCTTCGGCATTATCGCCACGGTGTTCGGTCTCGGGGCTGACATGGGCTTTGGTGTCTTGCACCTCAACTCGGGCCTGGACTATCTGTTTGGCATCGCTCACACCCAGTGGATTCAGGTTGGCCTGATCACGTTGATGATGGGCGCTGCGATTATTGTGGCAGTGTCCGGCGTCGACAAAGGCGTGCGGGTGATGTCCGACATCAACATGCTCCTGGCCTGTGCGCTGCTGTTGTTCGTGCTGTTCGCCGGCCCTACGCAGCACCTGCTGAATACGCTGATCCAGAACATCGGTGACTACCTCGGCGCTCTGCCGATGAAGAGTTTCGATCTGTATGCCTACGATAAACCCAGCGATTGGCTGGGCGGCTGGACGGTGTTCTATTGGGCCTGGTGGATCGCATGGTCGCCCTTTGTGGGCCTGTTTATCGCACGCATTTCCCGTGGCCGGACGATCCGTGAATTCGTCTTCGGTGTGCTGTTGATCCCGCTCGGTTTCACCTTGGCGTGGATGTCGATTTTCGGCAACAGTGCCATCGACCAAGTCCTTAATCACGGCATGAGCGCACTCGGCATGTCAGCCATCGACAACCCGTCGATGACCCTTTATTTGTTGCTGGAAACGTACCCGTGGAGCAAAACCGTCATCGCGGTCACGGTGTTCATCAGCTTCGTGTTCTTCGTGACCTCGGCCGACTCCGGCACTGTGGTGCTTTCGACATTGTCGGCCAAGGGCGGTAATCCGGATGAGGACGGGCCGAAATGGCTGCGCGTGTTCTGGGGCGTAATGACCGCACTGGTCACCAGTGCGCTGCTGTTCTCGGGCAGCATCGACGCGTTGAAGTCGGCTGTGGTGCTGACCTCGTTGCCGTTCTCGTTGATCTTGCTGTTGATGATGTGGGGACTGCACAAGGCGTTTTATCTGGAGTCTCAGAAGCAGATTGCGCAGTTGCATTCCCTGGCGCCGGTGTCTGGCTCCCGACGTGGTGGCTGGCGTCAGCGCTTGAGTCAGGCGGTGCACTTTCCGTCCCGCGATGAGGTTTATCGCTTCCTCGACACCACAGTGCGCCCGGCGATCGAGGAAGTGTCTGCGGTATTTGTCGAAAAAGGCTTGAACGTGGTCACCCAGCCGGATCCGTCAAACGACAGCGTCAGCCTGGAAATCGGTCACGGCGAGCAGCACCCGTTTATCTATCAGGTGCAGATGCGCGGCTACTTCACGCCATCCTTCGCCCGTGGCGGCATGGGCTCGAAAGAACTCAACAACCGGCGTTATTACCGGGCTGAAGTGCACCTGGCCGAAGGCAGTCAGGATTACGACCTGGTCGGCTACACCAAAGAGCAGATCATCAACGACATCCTCGACCAGTACGAACGTCACATGCAGTTTTTGCATTTGGTGCGCTGATCAAGCGACCAGGTTTTCGGATATTATTTATCTGAGTGTGTATCGTGTGTATAAGGCAATTGATCTTCGCGTAGTGTGCACCAGCAGATGCTGCCCACAAGGACGAAGGTAATGCGAAGTCGGGAAATGATCAGGATGATCAGGATGATCGAGGAGGATGGCTAGTATCTGGTGGCTGTGAAAGGCAGCCATCATCAGTATAAGCACCCTGCCCGGCCGGGCAGGGTGACGATAAAACATCCGGATTCGGACCTTCCAAAAGGAACAATCAATAGCATTTTGAAACAGGCGGGTCTGAAATGAGGCTCGACATCGGATATGAAAGCCCAGAATGGGCTGCATTACAGGAAGGACTCACAGACATGAAATTCCCGGTGGTTCTACATAAGGATGCCGACTCAGAATATGGAGTGATCATTCCCGACGTACCGGGTTGCTTCTCTTCTGGAGCTACTGTTGCGCAAGCATTCGAAAACGTGAAAGAAGCGTTGTCCTTGCACTATGAAAGCCTGGTTGCCGATGGTGATCCACTGCCACAGGTGCGTGAAATTGACGACCACCTTGATAACCCCGATTACTCGGGAGGTGTTTGGGGTGTAGTCGATTTTGATATCACGCCTTACTTCGGCAGGTCGGTGCGTTTTAATGCGACGCTGCCTGAGCAGTTGCTTGAGCGTATCGACCAGACAGTCAGGCGTGATCAGCGATACAGCTCAAGATCGGGGTTTTTGGCGGCCGCGGCGCTGCGCGAGTTATCCGCCTGATATCGACCCCGTCTTAGCGGAATGAATCCGTGGATGTTGTCGGTATTTTACGCGCTCTCGCGTTCGATCACTTGGCACTCCAGCAGATTCAAACGCTGCACCTCATCCTCCACCGGCAACACGCCCAGGCTTTGCAGCACGCGCGTTGCTGCGAGCACACCGATCTCCAGCGCCGGTGGTTTGATGGTGCTTAAACTCGGCAGCAACATTTCAGCGAACGGGTAATCGCCGAAGCCGAGCACAGCGCAATCCTCGGGAATTTTAAGCCCCGCCCTTTGACCTGCCAGCAAGCCGCCAGCCGCCAGGTTGTCGTTGGCAAAAATGATGGCATCGGGCGCTGGTGAGTTTTTCATCAGCACCTCCATCGCCTGTTTGCCAGCCTCGAATGGCGCTCGATCCGCATCGGGCGCAAACACCCACGGCTGCAGTCCCAGTTCACCCACCGTTGCCGCGTAGCCATCGCGTCGCTCCAGCGCACTGAAGTCTGCGGCCACGCTGTTTTGCACAAATGCGATGCGCCGATAGCCTTTGCCGTGCAGGTACCGCGCAGCCGTCACGCCGACCTCAAAGTGTGAAAAGCCGATTTGCATCGGCTGCCGTTCCGGTTGGTAATCCCAGGTTTCAATCACCGGAATGTCTGCCTCGGCGATCATTTTTTCAGTGCCCGCACTGTGAAAGTGGCTGGTGAGGACCAACGCCGCAGGTGACCAACCGAGAAACGCCCGCACGGCGCTTTCTTCCTGATCGGCACTGAAGTAACTCGATGCCAGCAGCAACTGATAGCCGTGGCGGCTGAGGGTGTCGCTGAACCCTTGAATGGTATTGGCAAAAATCGGCCCAGAGATGTTGGGAATCACCATGCCGACGATTTTCCCTTTGGCCGACGCCAGTCCGCCGGCAACCAGGTTCGGGACGTAACCCAACGCTGCCACGACCGCTGCAATACGCTCGCGTCGCTCTGGCGAGACTTGTTCGGTCTGGTTGAAAAATCGCGACACGGTGATCGCCGATACGCCAGCCTGCCTGGCGACAGTATTGAGGGTGACACGGCCGGCGCCACGGCGCTTGCGGGGCTTTTCATCGCTCAAAGGGCAATCCTTTTTAAAAATCAAAAAGCATATAAAAGTAATTTATAAGTATTGGACGATCTATGTAACGCTTGCAGATACTGGCGATGTTAGCGCTAACAAAGCGTTCTGTCTGCTACTCGCTCGAGCGAATGCCCAAGACAACATCACAGGCGCTGTCGTCACAGAACGGCAGCGGTTCAGGGCAAATTTCGAGCGGACAGACCATGCACACTATTCCTGGGGATTCACTGAAACTGGCGCGATCAATTCGTGCTGCCCTACCACGCAAACGGCCGTTGAGCTGGTTACTTGCCGGGTTGGCCGCGTTGCCACTGCCAGGTGCATTCGCCGCCGATAACCCGGATCAGGAACCTACGCTCAAGTCCGTCACGGTCACAGCGACACGTCGTGAAGAGTCGGTGCAGAAAGTGCCGGTGGCCGTTTCGGTGATTGATGGTGAGCAGCTTGAGCGTGATAACCGAAATGGCGTGGCAAGCATCGTGCAGCAAGTGCCGTCGCTTAACTTCCGCACCGGCGCTTCAAACAAGGACACCTCGTTGTTCGTCCGTGGCGTCGGCACTATTTCCACTTCGCCAGGTGTAGAACCGACCGTGGCCACGGTGATCGATGGCGTGGTTTACGCTCGGCCCGGCCAGTCGACTCTGGACCTGCTCGATCTTGAGCGCGTCGAGGTGCTGCGTGGCCCGCAAGGCACCCTGTTTGGCAAGAACGCTTCGGCCGGTGTGCTTAACATCACCAGCAAGGCACCGACCGCCGAGAACCACGGTTTTATCGATCAGTCGTACTACAGCGGCAACGAAAGCCGCACCCGTTTCGGTATCGGTGGCAGCCTGATCCCCGACACCCTCAAGGGCTCGATTACCACGCTGTTTGGTACCTACGATGGCAACGTCGACAACCAGCACAACGGGCAGGAGGTCAACGGGTATAACCATAAAGGTGCGCGCGGCAAACTTGAATTCACGCCGAACTATGACCTTAAATTCACTTTTATCGCCGACTACATGCAGTCCCACGATGACGCGCCGAACGGTGTGGTCAGCAAGTCGCTGACCCCGGCATTCGCCAATGCCTTGAACCCGGTGCGGGCCTCCAGTGACAACCGCGACATCAACACGGACACGCGCACTCACGTCGACGACATCAACAAAGGTTTGTCTGGCCAACTCGACTGGAACCTGGGCGATTACACGCTGACGTCGATCACCGCATGGCGTGGCTGGGACAACACGCAGTATCAGGACGGGGACCGTTTGGGCACCGTCACTGCAGCATTCCCCGGCACAGCTGACAAAGGCGAACTGGCGTTCGATCAATACTCGCAAGAGCTGCGCCTGGCTTCGCCGAAAGGTGAATTTCTGGAGTACGTCGGCGGGTTGTTCTACATGCACGGCAAAGACGAAGAAACGTACCAGCGCACGCTTACCACGCCTGTCAGCGTCAATCGCGGCGTGGCTGACTACGGCACCACCAGCGACAGCTATGCGGTATTTGGTGAAAGCACGCTCAACTTCACCTCGAACTTTCGCGGCATTGCCGGTTTGCGCTGGACCCACGACGATCTGGAATATGACCACCGTCGGGTGTCGACGTCCGCGACCACAGTCAGCGGCATTCAACCGGCCACCAGCAGTTCCGGCTCTGTGGACGAGGACGGCTGGTCCGGCCGACTGGGTGTGCAATATGACTTGAGCGACGCGGTCACCAGTTACCTGACTTACTCGCGTGGCTACAAAGGCCCGGCCTATAACGTGTTCTTCAACATGCAGCCACGGGACACCGACGCGCTTAAACCGGAAACCTCCAACACTTGGGAAGTCGGGGTCAAAGCGACAAGCTGGAACAATCGTCTGACCACCAACCTCGCTGTGTTCCACAGCGACTACCACAACTACCAGGCAAACTTTTTCGACACAGTGGCAGGCCAGGTGGTGACGCGTTTGATTAACGCGGGCAGCGTCAGCACCGAAGGCGTCGAGCTCGATTACGCCTTGCAGGCCACGCGGCAACTGAAGTTTTCTGGCGCGCTGGCCTATACCCGCGCGCGAATTGATGAGTTCGCCTGCCCGGCAGGCGCGGCGGCATCGTGCAACGTCAACGGCAAACCGCTGCCATTCAGCCCGGACTGGAAAAGCTACGTGCGCGCCGACTACAGCGTCCCGCTGGATAACGGTCTGGACATAGAACTGGGCACTGATTTCAGCTGGCAGAGTGAGGTGCAATACGACATCAGCCAGAACGTCGACACCCAACAAGGGGCTTACGGAATCTGGAACGCCAGCGTCGCACTGGCGGACTACAGCAATGGCTGGCGGGTGGCGTTGCTGGGCAAGAACCTCGCCGACAAATCCTATTCCCCGTTATTGGCCAGCGGCGGCAACTACATCTACCGAGCTGTGCCGCGTGACGACGAACGCTACTTTGGCGTGCAACTGCGCAAGGACTTCTGAACATGACACGTCAGTTGAAACTCGGAGCGTTCCTCATGGCGACCGGGCACCACGTTGCTGCCTGGCGCCACCCCGACGTACCCGCCGACGCCGGGCTGGACTTCAGCCACTACAAACGGCTGGCACAGATTGCCGAGGCGGCGAAGTTCGATGCATTGTTCGTCGCCGACAGCGTGGCGGCGGCCAGTGGCGAGATCGCCAGCCGCATGGCGCGCTCGGATCACTTCGAGCCGCTGACGCTGCTCTCGGCCCTGAGCGCCGTGACCGAACACATCGGCCTGATCGCCACCGCCACCACCAGCTACAACGAGCCGTATCACGTGGCACGCAAGTTTGCATCGCTGGATCACCTGTCGGGCGGCCGGGCGGGGTGGAACCTGGTGACGTCCGATAACGCCGCCGAGGCGCTTAATTTCGGCCGTGATGAACACATAGGCCATGGCGAACGTTATAGCCGCGCCAGGGAGTTTCATCAGGTCGTGACGGGGCTGTGGGACAGCTGGGAAGACGATGCGTTTATCCGCGACAAGGCCAGCGGCGCCTATTACGACCCGGCGAAGCTGCACGTGCTGGATCACGTCGGTGAACACTTTCGAGTCAAAGGTCCGCTGAACGTCGCGCGTTCGCCACAAGGGCAACCGGTGATTGTGCAGGCCGGCTCTTCACAGGTGGGTCGCGAGCTGGCAGCGCAGACGGCGGAAGTGGTGTTCACCGCGCAAACCTCATTGGCCAATGCACAAGCTTTTTATGCCGACCTCAAGGGACGCCTGCCGCGTTTTGGACGCAGCACCGATTCGCTGAAAATCATGCCGGGGGTTTTCGTGGTGGTGGGGCAAACCGAAAGCGAAGCCTTGGAAAAATATGAAACGTTTCAGCAATTAGTCGAACCGCAGGTGGGTGTTGCATTACTTGGGCGTATGCTGGGCAACTTCGACTTGTCGAAGTACCCACTGGACGGTCCGCTGCCAGAACTGCCACTGACTGAATCCGGCCAGCAAAGTCGGCAAAAATTACTGACCGAACTGGCGGGTCGGGAGCACCTTAGCCTGGCCGACCTTGGACGAAAGATTGCGGGTGGACGCGGGCATTTTAGCCTGATCGGTACGCCGGTGCAGATTGCCGACCAGTTGCAGCAATGGTTTGAGGCGGATGCAGCGGATGGCTTCAATGTGCTGGTGCCGCACTTGCCCGGCGGTCTGGAAGATTTCGCCAACGGGGTGGTTCCTGAACTGCAACGCCGCGGGTTGTTCAGAACAGAGTACGAAGGCCGAACCTTGCGCCAAAACCTGGGGCTGGAGAGGCCAGGCAACCGATTTGTGTAGATGAATGTTCATAGGGATTTTGTGCTGATGAATCCTGTGTCGAAAAAACTTACCCCCCGCCACAGGATGCAGCGTCACCTCAAATTTCCATCACTCAAACGAGAGAGGATTCGATGACTTACACCGCTGCCGAAAACCGTTACGACGCCATCCCTTATCGCCGCGTGGGCCGCAGCGGTCTGGTGCTGCCAGCCCTCTCGTTGGGCCTGTGGCACAACTTTGGTGACAGCACGCCGATCGACACCCAGCGCTCACTGCTGCGCACCGCGTTCGACCTCGGCATCAACCACTTCGACCTGGCCAACAACTATGGCCCGCCATATGGCAGCGCCGAGATCAACTTTGGCCGCTTGCTGCGCGAAGACTTCAAGCAATACCGCGATGAACTGATCATCTCGAGCAAGGCTGGATGGGACATGTGGCCTGGGCCTTACGGGCAGGGCGGCGGCTCGCGCAAATACGTGCTGGCCAGCCTCGATCAGAGCCTGCAACGTCTTGGTCTGGATTACGTCGACATCTTTTATTCGCACCGCTTCGACCCGGATACGCCACTGGAAGAAACCGCCAGCGCACTCGCCACTGCCGTGCAGCAGGGCAAGGCGTTGTACATCGGCATCTCGTCTTACTCAGGCGTGAAAACCCGTGAAATGGCGGCCCTGCTGAAAGAGTGGAAAGTGCCGTTGCTGATTCATCAGCCCGCGTACAACCTGCTTAATCGTTGGGTGGAAAAGGACTTGCTGGATGTCACCGATGAACTCGGCACCGGTGTGATTGCCTTCACTCCGCTGGCGCAAGGTTTGCTGACCGATAAATACCTGAACGGCATTCCGAAGGACGCGCGAGTCAATCGTCCGGGCGGCGGTTCGTTGCAGGCCTCGCACCTGTCCGAAGACAACATTGCTCACGTGCGGGCGTTGAACGAAATCGCCAAGCGTCGCGGCCAGAGCCTGGCGCAGTTGGCATTGGCCTGGACGCTGCGCGATCCTCGCGTCACCTCGGCGTTGATCGGCGCGAGCCGCCCAGAGCAGATCATCGAGAACGTCGCGGCGTTGCAGAACCTCAGCTTCAGCGCTGAAGAGCTGGCAGAGATTGACCGGTTTGCCCAAGAGGGCGGGATCAATTTGTGGGAGAAGCCTTCGACGGCTGAGTAAGTGTCAGGCGCCGGGACTTCCGGCGTCTGTGACATTGCTATCGTCGGATCACCGGAGCAAGCCCGCCCCCACGTTGAAGCGCATTTCAACGGTGGGGGCGGGCTTGCTCGCGATGGGGGTCTTCAATGTGAGTAAAGAACTCAGGTTTCACTTAAAAAACGGCACATCCCCCAAGATTGTCGCCCGATGCATCACCCGCCGTGCCGGCCGGTAATCATCGACCGCAAAATGCTGGGTTACGCGGTTGTCCCAGAACGCGACGTCGTTCTGCTGCCAGCGCCAGCGGAGGGTGAATTCCGGCCGGGTCGCGTGCGCGAACAGCAGCTTCAAAATCGCTTCACTTTCCGATTCCGATAATTCATTGATTTTCGTTGTGAACCCTTCATTGACGAACAACGACTTGCGCCCACTGACCGGGTGCGTACGAATCACCGGGTGTGACAGCGGCGGGTTTTTCCTGCGGGTTTCTTCCCATTGCGCCAGTTCTTCAGGCGTATTGCCAAAGCGTTCCAGCGGGAACGACTTGGTAAAGTCATGCGTCGCGGTCAAACCTTGCAGCAGGTTTTGTAGCGGTGCCGACAGCGCTTCATACGCCGCGATACCGCTGGCCCACAGCGTGTCACCACCAAATGCCGGCAACAGCTTGGCACTGAGAATCGCCCCCAGCGCCGGCGTCGGCAGGAAGGTGACATCGGTGTGCCAAACCGCGTTGTCACGCACGTCAGTGACGGCAGTGTCCAGCACCAGAACGTGTGGTTGTTCCGGCACGTTGGGGTAGATCGGATGAATGTGCAGGTCGCCAAAATTGGCGGCAAACAGCGCTTGCTGCTGTGGATTGATCGGCTGGTCGCGGAAGAACAGCACTTGATGCTTGAGCAGCGCCTGCTCGATGGCGTCGCGCAGTTCCACGCTTAGCGGCTGGCTGATGTCGACGCCGCTGACCTGGGCGCCGAGGGCGTAGCTTAAAGGGACGATGGTCAGGTGGCTCATAGTGGTTCTCTTCAAATCCGGATCTTCAATGTGCCTGGCCGTGCCACGGCACCAGTTTGCGTTGCAATGCGCGCAGGCCCATTTCCATGGCGAAGGCGATCAGTGCGATCACCAGAATTCCCAGGACCACCACGTCGGTCACCAGGAACTGCGCGGCCGACTGCACCATGAACCCCAAACCGCTGGTGGCGGCGATCAGTTCGGCGGCGACCAGGGTCGACCAGCCGACACCCAGGCCAATGCGCACTCCGGTCAAGATGTCCGGTAACGCACTGGGCAGAATCACGTGGCGAATCAGCTGAGCCCGGGTTGCCCCCAAAGACTGCGCGGCGCGCAACTTTGCGGGGTCGACAGTACGCACGCCGGTCGCGGTGGCGATCGCAATCGGGGCGAAAATCGCGAGGTAAATCAGCAACACTTTCGACAGCTCGCCAATGCCGCACCAGATCACGATCAAAGGCAGGTAAGCCAGTGGCGGGATAGGGCGGTAGAACTCGATCAACGGATCGAGAATTCCGCGCGCAATGCGGTTATGGCCGATAGCGATGCCGACCGGCACGGCGGTCAGTACCGCAAAACCCAGGCCCAATCCGATGCGGCTGAGACTTGCACCCAAGTGCTGCCACAGCGTCGAGTCCATATAGCCGGTCGTCACCAGCAGCCAGCCCTTTTGCAAAACGGCGGAGGGCGACGGCAAGAACAGCGGCTCGATCATGCCGGTGGCCGTCACGGCCCACCAAATGGCAACCAGCGTGACCAGGGTAAGTACGCTGATCCATCGAGTGCTCAGGCTGCGCCGAACGGGTATCACCTTGGTCCCGGGTTTTACCGCGACGGCCGGAATTTCATAGCTGCTCATGCGCGCTCCTGTTGCTGGGTGGCGCTGCGTTGGGAGAACACTTTGGCGAGCACGTGTTCGCGGGTTTCAATAAAGCGTGGGTCGGACTTGATCGCCCGTGCCGACTCACCGGCCGCGTAACGTTGACCGAAATCCAGGCTCAGGCGCTCAACGATTTGCCCGGGGTTCGGTGCCAGCAGAATCAGGTCGGTGGCCAGGAATACAGCTTCTTCGATGTCGTGAGTAATCAGGAACACTGGCTTGGCGGTGCGCCGCCAGACTTGCAGCAACAGTTCCTGCATTTGTTCGCGGGTGAAAGCGTCGAGGGCGCCGAAAGGTTCGTCCATCAGCAGAACGCGAGGGTCGGCGGCCAATGCGCGCGCCAAACCGACGCGTTGTTTCTGGCCACCGGACAACTGCCAGATACGGCGCTTTTCAAAACCTGCAAGGTCTACCAGCGCAAGCATTTCTTTGGCGCGGACTTCACGTTTGTCTCGGGCAACGCCGGCCAGTTCCAGGCCGAAACCGACGTTGGCCAACACGTCTTGCCACGGCAGCAAGGCGTCATCCTGAAACACCACGCCGCGTTCTGCGCCCGGGCCTTTGACCGGCACACCGTCCAGGGTGATGCGCCCGGCACTGGGTTCGACGAAACCGGCAATCAGGTTCAACAGCGAAGTCTTGCCACTGCCGGACGGGCCGAGGGCAACCAGCAATTGCTGGGGCCCAAGGCTCAAGGAAATATCCGCAAGCACCGGTTCCGGGCTGCCTGGGTACTGTGCGCTGATACGCTCCAGTTGTAGCAAAGCCATCGCAGTTGACTCCCGATCAGTGGGTGATGAATTTGGCGCTGACGTACGGTGCGTAATCCGGCAGCACAGCATCGACCTTGCCTTGCTCTTTCAGGAAGGCTGCGGTGTCGGTGATGGCTTTAGTGGTCGGCGCGCCAAGGGTGACAACTTGATCAGCCGCCAGCGGGTAGACGTTGCCTTGCAGCAGCAATGGAATGTCGCTGGCCTTGGCGCCGGAGAGTTTCACCAGTTTGTCGACGTTGCTTTGGTTGGCGAGCCAGGCTTGCGGGTCTTTGCGGTAATCGGCGTAGGCATCCAGGGTCACTTTGGCGAACGCGGTGACGATTTCCGGGTGCTTCTGGGCGAAGTCTTTACGCACGATCCAGGCATCGAAGGTCGGTGCGCCGAACTTGGCCAGTTCGCCAGAGGTGATCAGTACTTTGCCGTTTTCCTTGGCCACACCCAGGGCTGGATCCCACACGTAAGTGGCGTCGATATCACCGCGCTTCCAGGCCGCAATGATCGCCGGCGGGGCGAGGTTGAGAATGGTGACTTTCGACGGGTCGATGTTCCAATGCTTGAGCGCGGCCAACAGGCTGTAGTGGCCGGTGGAAACAAACGGCACGGCGATTTTCTTGCCGACCAGGTCTTGTGGCGTCTTGATCCCGGAACCATCGCGGGCGACCAACGCTTCGGCGGCGCCGATTTGAGTGGCAATCAGAAATGTTTCTACCGGGACTTTGCGCGTGATGGCAGCGGTCAGAGGGCTGGAACCGAGGTAGCCGATCTGCACGTCGCCGGATGCGATGGCCGCGATGATGTCGGCACCGTTATCAAATTTGCGCCAGTCGATCTTGGCGTTAGTGGCTTTTTCGTAAGCGCCATCGGCCTGGGCAACTTTGGCCGGGTCGACGGTAGTCTGGTAGGCGACAGTAAAGTCGGCCGCCTGCGCAAAGAAGCTCACCGCAGCCAGCGATGCGGCCGCCAGGAGGCGAAGAGGGACGTGCAGTTTCATTGGAAAAGCTCCTTGTCAGGCGACCGAGGATCGGCGTGCAAAGGAGACTAAATGATATAAGAACTCGAAAATAAATAACTTTTTCGAATTAGCTTATGTGTGGAAGAGCTGTGCGGGAGCTCATGCGGGGAGGGGACTAGGGGATTTACAGTGGTGAGAGGCTTCAAAGTGGGGAGGGGATTTATCCCCTCACCACAGTAAATTACTTGCCCGATCCATAGGCGCTGTTTGCTTGCGATCAAGGGCCGCAGGATCGCTGGCGATCAGTTACTGATCGCCAGAATGCTCGCTTGATACGACCCGACAAACACATCGAAATCGCCCACCTCGTTGCGCTCCAACTCCACTTGCTCAGCCAGCGACGAGCGCGCCCGTTCTTCAAATATCGCCTGGTCTTCACCGGAAAGTGGTTCGCTACGGAAATACTCCGCGTGCGCCTGGCTCTGGCGTAACGAGAACTGGCTGAAGCTTTCCTTGTGCTCAGCCATTGCCGCCAGCACTTGCGCCGACGGGGTCAGCGATGGGTCCTTGACCTTGGCCAGTTGCGCGTCCAGCGCTTTGCTGTGCGCATCGCCGCCATGGCTCTGGTCGAGCAAAGCTGCCAATGGCGCTATTTTCTCGAGCAGTTCGGCGGCCCATTCCTTCAAATCCACCGGTTGGTCGTCACGTTGCAGTTGCAGCCCCGGACGACGACCTTCCTTGACCACGCTGAGGAAGTTGGAGGTTGCATTGCTGCAGCTACTGTTAGTCAGCAGCGGGCTGTCGTTCAGCGCGCAGTACAGCAGGAACGCGTCGAGGAAACGCGACTCCGGCAGGTCGATGCCCATCGGCAAGAACGGGTTGATGTCCAGGCAACGCACTTCGACGTATTGAATGCCACGGGCAACCAATGCCTGAATCGGGCGTTCGCCAGTGTAGGTCACACGCTTCGGACGGATGTTGGAGTAGTACTCGTTTTCGATCTGCAGGATGTTGGTGTTGAGCTGAACCCACTCACCGTCCTTGTGCGTACCGATTTCGACATACGGCGCATAGGGCGTGGCGACCGCTTTACGCAAGCTGTCGGTGTAGCTCGGCAGATCGTTGTAGCACGGCGTCAAACCGGCTTGCGCGTTGCTCTGGTAACCCAGGTCGCTCATGCGCAGGCTGGTGGCGTACGGCAGGTACAAGGTGTCGGGGTCCAGTTGTTCCAACTGGTGCGAACGTCCACGCAAGAAGCCTGCGTCCAGCGCTGGCGAGGCACCGAACAGGTACATCAGCAGCCAGCTGTAGCGCCGGAAGTTACGGATCAGGGCGATGTACGCCGTCGACTGATAGTCGCGGTCGGTGCCGACAAAACCTTCAGCCTCTTTCAGCAGTGGCCATAGTTTTTCCGGCAGCGAAAAATTGTAGTGAATCCCGGCGATGCACTGCATCGTCTTGCCGTATCGCAGGGCCAAGCCCTTGCGGTAGACGTACTTGAGCTGGCCGATGTTGGAGGTGCCGTAATAGGCGATCGGAATATCTTCCTCGGCCGGTAACGGGCACGGCATCGAAGGGCTCCACAGGTACTCGTTGCCGAGCTTGCTGTAGGCAAAGCGATGAATCTTGTCCAGGCTCGCCAACGTGTCAGCCGGGTCTGGCAGAGCCGGGGTAATGAACTCCAGCAACGACTCGGAGTAGTCGGTGGTGATTTGTTCATTGGTCAGCGCGGAACCCAATTCTTCCGGGTGCGGCGTTTGCGCCAGGCGACCTTCGCCGGTCACGCGCAGGCATTCACGTTCGATGCCGTGAAGGCACTGTTCGAGCAGAGAGAGGTTAGCGCGCTCGCCAAGCAGAGCCAGGCGGCGGTTGAGAAGTTCGCTCAAGTTGGATTCCTTCACGCGTCAGTCGCCCCAATATGGGGGTGGGCAAGACGGTCTACAAGGGTGAAGTTAAAACTGGCGTTATCGCCTGGTTTTGGAACGAGCCGCAATCAATGTGGGAGCGGGCTTGCTCGCGAAGAGGGAGTATCAGTCAATACATAAATTGCCTGATACACCGCCTTCGCGAGCAAGCCCGCTCCCACAGGGAATTTCGGCGCTGCGGTCACAGCGCTGAAATTAACTCAAAATGATGGCTTTCATCTATAGGACAGCGAACGTGCCTTGTGCTTTTGCGACCAGTTTTTCGCCTTGCATCACATCCGCTTCGACCACCAACGTGCGGCGGCCCGGGTGTATCACCCGTGCCGTGCACATGACTTCACCGTCTGAAACGGCGCGAATGTAGTTGATCTTGCATTCGATGGTCACGCTCTGCTGTTCAAACCCGTGGGCGCTGGAACAGGCCAGCCCCATGGCAATGTCCACCAGGCTGAACAAAGCCCCGCCGTGCAGCTTGCCGCCGCGATTGCGCAGTTCTGGCTCCAGCGCCAGGGCGACTTGCGCCACCCCGGTTTCCAGGCTGTGCAAGCGACACCCCAGCAGCTTGAAAAAAGCGCTTTCGGTCACGCCGGCAGGCATCTCCATCAGCGTTTCTTCAACTGCTTGGCGTTGGCGAACAGCGAAGCCATGGCGTTATTGGCCGGTGCCGCCGTCGTGGTTTCCTTGCGCGGTGCGGTGTTCTGGGATTGGCGCGGTGCCGACCCCGGACGCGCACCACGGGCGCCATCAATTTTCTCGCCCGGCGTATCGCTCATGCGCATCGACAGGCCCACGCGTTTACGCGGGATATCGATTTCCATGACCTTCACCTTGACCACATCACCGGCCTTCACAGCTTCGCGTGGATCTTTGATGAACTTCTCCGAAAGCGCAGAGATATGCACCAAACCGTCCTGATGAACGCCGATATCGACGAAAGCGCCGAAGTTGGTCACGTTGGTCACCACACCTTCGAGGATCATGCCCAGTTGCAGGTCCTTGAGGTCTTCGACGCCCTCCTGGAACTCGGCGGTCTTGAACTCCGGGCGCGGATCGCGGCCAGGTTTCTCAAGTTCTTGCAGGATGTCGGTGACCGTTGGCAGACCGAATGTTTCGTCGGTGTACTTCTTCGGATCGAGTCGCTTGAGGAAACTGGCATCGCCGATCAGCGAGCGAATGTCGCGATCAGTCTCAGCGGCAATGCGCTGCACCAGTGGATACGCTTCCGGGTGAACCGCTGACGAATCCAGTGGGTTGTCGCCATTCATCACGCGCAAGAAACCGGCAGCCTGTTCAAACGTTTTTTCGCCCAGGCGCGCGACTTTTTTCAGTGCCGCGCGAGTCTTGAACGCGCCGTGCTCATCACGGTGGCTGACGATGTTTTGCGCCAGGGTCGCGTTAAGGCCCGAGATGCGGGCCAACAACGCAACGGATGCGGTGTTCACATCTACGCCAACGGCGTTCACGCAGTCTTCGACCACAGCGTCCAGGCCACGCGCCAATTTCAGCTGCGACACGTCATGTTGGTATTGACCGACGCCGATGGATTTCGGATCGATTTTTACCAGCTCGGCCAACGGGTCTTGCAGACGGCGAGCGATGGACACGGCGCCACGGATCGACACGTCCAGGTCCGGGAATTCCTTGGAGGCCAGTTCCGATGCCGAGTAAACCGACGCGCCTGCTTCCGAGACCATGACCTTGGTCATCTTCATCGCTGGGTATTTTTTGATCAGTTCGGCGGCCAGTTTGTCGGTCTCACGACTGGCGGTGCCATTGCCGATGGCGATCAGGTCCACTGCGTGTTTGGCGCACAGCGCGGCCAGCACGGCCAGAGTCTGGTCCCACTTGTTGTGCGGCACGTGCGGGTAAACCGTGGCGTGGTCCAGCAGCTTGCCGGTGGAATCGACCACAGCCACCTTGCAACCGGTGCGCAGGCCCGGGTCGAGGCCCAACGTGGCACGCGGGCCGGCCGGTGCCGACAGCAGCAAGTCATGCAGGTTGTGGGCGAACACGTTGATTGCTTCGGTTTCCGCGCCATCGCGCAGTTCGCCGAGCAAATCGGTTTCAAGGTGCGTGTAGAGCTTGACCTTCCACGTCCAGCGCACGACTTCGCCCAGCCATTTGTCGGCAGCGCGATTCTGGTTCTGGATGCCAAATTGCTGACCGATCATGCCTTCACATGGATGCATGGTGCCCGGCAATTCGTCGCCGACTTTCAGCGCAGAGCTGAGAATGCCTTCGTTGCGGCCACGGAAAATCGCCAGCGCACGGTGCGACGGCATGCTTTTCAGCGGTTCGTCGTGTTCGAAATAATCGCGGAACTTGGCGCCTTCCTCTTCCTTGCCGGCAATTACGCGGGCGCTCAGAGTGGCTTCCTGCTTGAGGTAGCTGCGCAGTTTGTCGAGCAAACCGGCGTCTTCGGCGAAGCGTTCCATCAGGATGTACTTGGCGCCTTCAAGGGCGGCCTTCACATCGGCCACACCTTTTTCAGCGTCAATGAAGCGCGCGGCTTCGGCGTCTGGCGTCAGGGTTGGGTCGTTGAACAGGCCGTCGGCCAATTCGCCGAGGCCCGCTTCCAGGGCAATCTGACCCTTGGTGCGGCGCTTCTGCTTGTACGGCAGGTACAAATCTTCGAGGCGGGTCTTGGTGTCGGCCAGTTTGATGTCCCGCTCGAGTTGCGGGGTCAGCTTGCCCTGTTCCTGGATGCTGGCGAGGATGCTGATGCGCCGTTCGTCGAGTTCTCGCAGGTAGCGCAGACGCTCTTCCAGATGACGTAACTGGATGTCATCGAGGCTGCCGGTCACTTCTTTCCGGTAGCGGGCGATGAAGGGAACGGTAGAGCCTTCATCGAGTAGCGCGACGGCCGCTTCGACCTGTTGTGGGCGTACGCCGAGTTCCTCGGCGATGCGGCTGTTGATGCTGTCCATAAAACCACCTGACAAATTGTGAAAGCAGGCTCGCAGGCGCAGAAATGAAGGCCCGGCGAGTCTGGTTGAGCGGCCTGGCCTGCGCCGCTACCTGAATCAACAGGCATCCCGTTGACCCGTGAAATCGAACAATTACTGCCAGCGCCCGTGAAATAAAAAGTGCGCGCTGCAGTAAACGATCAGACGTTGCCTGACACAAAAGGCCGCGCATTATAACCAGCGTTCGGTGATTGAGGGGCATCGGAGGCAGTTGTCAGCGTGCAGGTTTACTGGCGGTGAAGGAAAAATCTGCTAACAATGCACACGGTGCGTATAACGGCAGCTACGCCATAATGCGCGCCGAGATCAAAGGAGCATCTAATGAGCAGCACTGCAAACATTGCTGAAGGCGAAAAAATTCTTATCGTTGACGACGATCCAGGGCTCAGCAGCCTGCTGGAACGCTTTTTCGTCAGCAAGGGCTACCGTGCTCGCGCGGTACCGAACACTGAACAAATGGACCGCCTGCTGGCGCGTGAGGTGTTCAACCTGGTCGTCCTCGACCTGATGCTGCCGGGCGAAGACGGCTTGACCGCTTGCCGCCGCCTGCGCACCGCCAACAATCAGATCCCGATCATCATGCTCACCGCCAAGGGCGACGAGCTGAGCCGTATCAAGGGCCTGGAACTGGGCGCCGACGATTATCTGGCCAAGCCTTTCAACCCCGACGAGCTGATGGCTCGCGTTAAAGCGGTCCTGCGCCGCCAGTCGACGCCAGTGCCGGGTGCACCGGGCAGCGAAGACGAGAGCGTTACCTTCGGTGATTACGAGCTGTCACTGGCCACCCGTGAACTCAAGCGTGGCGACGAAGTGCACATGCTCACCACCGGTGAGTTTGCGGTGCTCAAGGCCTTGGTGATGAACGCGCGTCAGCCATTGACTCGCGACAAGCTGATGAACCTGGCCCGTGGTCGTGAATGGGATGCTCTGGAGCGCTCCATCGACGTGCAGATTTCCCGTCTGCGCCGGATGATCGAGCCCGATCCTTCCAAGCCGCGCTACATCCAGACGGTTTGGGGTGTGGGTTACGTGTTCGTTCCGGATGGCGCCGCCACCAAGTGATCGGCAATTTGTAGGAGCGGGTCTAACGGGCAGCGGGTCAAATGACTTTGCCCGCAGACTCGCGATCCGCAATATGCGAGCATCGCTCGCTCCTGCAAGTGTTTAACGGTTATTCATGAAAACCCCCGTTTGGTTCCCCCAGAGTTTCTTCTCCCGCACCCTGTGGCTGGTGCTGATCGTCGTCCTTTTCTCCAAGGCGCTAACGCTGGTTTATCTGTTGATGAACGAAGACGTGTTGGTGGATCGCCAATACAGCCATGGCGTAGCGCTGACATTGCGCGCCTATTGGGCTGCTGATGAAAAAAATCGCGAGAAGATAGCTGAAGCCGTGCCGCTTATCCGTGTCGTGGGCGCAGGCGTTCCGGAAGGTGAGCAGCATTGGCCTTACAGCGAGATCTACCAGCGCCAGATGCAAACCGAGCTGGGTGCCGACACTGAAGTACGCTTACGCATGCATTCCCCGCCGGCATTGTGGGTTCGGGCGCCAAGCCTGGGCGATGGCTGGCTGAAAGTGCCGCTCTACCCGCATCCCTTGCGTGGCCAGAAAATCTGGAACGTGCTTGGCTGGTTCCTCGCCATCGGCTTGTTGTCCACTGCTTCGGCGTGGATCTTCGTCAGCCAGCTCAATCAACCTTTGAAGCGCCTGGTGTATGCCGCACGGCAACTCGGTCAGGGACGCAGTGTGCGTCTGCCGATCAGCGATACGCCGAGCGAAATGGCCGAGGTTTACCGTGCGTTCAACCAGATGGCCGAAGATGTTGAGCAGGCTGGCCGTGAGCGTGAGTTGATGTTGGCTGGGGTATCCCACGATCTGCGCACGCCACTGACCCGTCTACGGCTGTCACTGGAGCTGATGGGCGACCACAGCGACCTGACGGACGACATGGTGCGTGACATTGAGGACATGGACGCGATTCTTGATCAGTTCCTGGCGTTCATCCGTGATGGCCGTGACGAGTCGGTAGAAGAGGTCGACCTGAGTGATCTGGTGCGTGAAGTCGCAGCACCTTACAACCAGAACGAAGAAAAAGTGCGCTTGCGCCTGGAGCCTATCCAGCCCTTCCCGCTGCGTCGGGTCTCGATGAAGCGGCTGTTGAACAACTTGATCGGCAACGCCCTGCATCACGCAGGCAACGGCGTTGAGGTGGCAGCCTACGTGTCCGGGGATGTCAGTGCACCGTACGTGGTGCTGAGTGTCATGGACCGTGGGACGGGCATTGATCCGTCTGAACTCGAAGGGATTTTCAACCCGTTCACTCGCGGCGATCGCGCGCGAGGCGGAAAGGGTACCGGTCTGGGGCTGGCAATCGTCAAACGCATTGCTTCGATGCATGGCGGCAATGTCGAGTTGCGCAACCGGTCCGGTGGTGGCCTGGAAGCCCGAGTGCGCTTGCCGCTTGGTTTGATGCTGCCGAGGGATGCTGTCTAACGACAGCTACAAGCTACAAGCTGTTGGCGAAAGCAGCTCCTGCGCGGGGCTGTTTTTGCTATTCACTTGCAGCGTGAAGCTAGCCACTTAAAACTGCTTCTACCCTTTGCCCTTGGTGCGCGTCATGTTCGGCCCACCATTTTTCTCAAGATGCTCGATGATAATCCCCGCCACGTTCTTGCCGGTGGTGGTTTCAATACCTTCCAGGCCTGGCGAAGAGTTCACTTCCATCACCAACGGCCCGTGATTGGAGCGCAGGATATCCACGCCCGCCACCGCTAAGCCCATGACTTTTGCTGCTCGCAGCGCGGTCATGCGTTCTTCCGGGGTGATTTTTATCAGGCTGGCGCTGCCACCTCGATGCAGGTTGGAGCGGAATTCACCTGGCTTGGCCTGGCGCTTCATCGCTGCGATCACTTTGTCACCGACCACAAAGCAACGAATGTCCGCACCGCCGGCCTCTTTGATGTACTCCTGAACCATGATGTTCTGCTTGAGGCCCATGAAAGCCTCGATCACCGATTCCGCTGCCGTTGCTGTTTCACACAGCACCACGCCAATGCCCTGGGTGCCTTCCAGCACCTTGATCACCAACGGCGCGCCATTGACCATTTCGATCAGGTCGGGAATATCGTCCGGTGAGTGCGCAAACCCGGTGACCGGCAAACCTATGCCTCTTCGTGACAGTAATTGCAGCGAGCGCAATTTGTCTCGTGAGCGTGCAATGGCTACCGATTCGTTAAGCGGAAAAACCCCCATCATTTCGAACTGACGCAACACCGCGCAGCCGTAAAACGTCACCGATGCGCCAATACGGGGGATCACTGCATCGAAACCTTCTAGCGGTTTGCCACGGTAATGAATCTGCGGCTTGTGGCTGGCAATGTTCATGTAGGCGCGCAGGGTGTCGACCACCACCATTTCATGGCCACGCTCGGTTCCGGCTTCGACCAGACGACGAGTGGAATACAGACGCGGGTTACGCGACAGCACAGCGATCTTCATGCAACACCTGTGGAGGAGGTAGATACCGGGAACACCGGCTTGTCTTGTACATACTTGATGCCGGGATTGACCACCAGTTGGCCGTCGATCAAGGCCTTGGAGCCAAGGAGCAGGCGATAACGCATGGATTTGCGGCAGGCGAGGGTGAACTCGACCCGCCACACCCGATCACCCAGGGCCAGGGTAGTGCTGATCACGTAGCGAACCTGTGCGTGACCGTTGGAGCTTTTAATGGTTTTCATCGTTACCAGCGGCGCTTCGCAACGCCGGTGACGTAATTGCACCACCGTGCCCAAGTGCGCGGTGAAGCGCACCCAGGTTTCCCCGTCGCGCTCAAATGGCTCGATGTCGGTGGCGTGCAAGCTGGAGGTGCTGGCGCCGGTGTCGATTTTCGCTCGAAGGCCCGCGACTCCCAAATCCGGGAGCGCCACCCACTCGCGCAGACCGACAACGGTCAAATGGTCAAATGTCTTCAATAGGAAAAACCGGCGATTATCGCGTCCAGGCCCCAGGTGCTACCTGAGCCAACGCTTTGAATGCAGGTTTGGCGAACCAGTAACCCTGCATCAGAAAAATGCCACAGTCCGCCAGGAAGTCCCGTTCACCAGCGCTTTCGATCCCTTCGGCAATGACTGTAACGTCCAACTCCGCACACATTGTGACAATCGCTCGAACGATAACCTGACGAACGCGATCGCGGTCGATATCGCGGATAAGTGCCATGTCGAGTTTGATCAGGTCTGGTTGGAAATCAGCAAGCAGATTGAGCCCCGAGTAACCTGCACCGAAATCGTCGATAGCAGTCTTGAAGCCGAACTCGCGGTATTCACGCAGAATATTGGTCAAATGGCGATAGTTATCTACGTGGTCGCTTTCCAGTGTTTCGAAAATCAGCCGGTCGAGGGGGAAATTGTGTTTTTTTGCGGCTTCCAGCGTACTGCGAATACACAGCTCCGGGCGGTACACGGCGCTGGGCATGAAGTTGATCGACAAGTGTGTCTGAATATTTAGATGAGCCGCGCCTTCAATGGCTCGGGTCCGGCAGAGCTGGTCGAATCGGTAACGGTTTTCCTCGGTAACCTGATTGAGCACGGACAGCGCGCCTTCACCGGTCGGGCCGCGTACCAGCGCTTCATGGGCGAAAATCGTCTGGTCTCGCAGGTCCACGATGGGTTGGTAAGCAAAAGCAAAATCGAAGTTTAGCGGCTCAGACTGCTGGCAGCCCCGACATCCGCCGCTGGGCGCAGTTAATGAAGATGGAAATATAGTCACTCGAAGCTCCCTTTACCGATGAATCGGTTAAGCCGACATTCTATCTGGAGCATCGAGTTGTTGCGCCCGACAGAAACGGTAGTACATTTCCGACTATTGGCTGAAAGAGGAATTCAAATGGCGCAAAAACAGCAAGAGGACGACAAGGTCCGTCTCGATAAATGGTTGTGGGCGGCGCGCTTCTATAAAACACGTGCCTTGGCCAAGACGGCGATTGAAAGTGGCAAGGTGCATTGCCGGGGCGAGCGTTGCAAACCGGGCAAGGAGCCTAGAGTTGGCGACGAGTTTCAGATTCGCACAGGCTTTGAAGAAAGGACGGTGGTGGTTCAGGCGCTCTCTATTGTGCGTCGTGGCGCGCCGGAGGCTCAAACGTTGTACGTCGAAACCGAAGCCAGCGTAGCCAAGCGTGAAGCTGCTGCGGCGATGCGCAAGGCAGGCTCATTAGGTGTGAGCACTGACGGCAAGCCAAGCAAGAAGCAGCGTCGAGACCTTTTCAAGTTTCGCGGTAGCAGCAACGACGAGTGAGTCAGTGGCTTCGGTATAGTGTGGGCCGACGCTTTCGCGAGCAAGCCTGCTCCCACATTGGACCGAGATCCCCTGTAGGCGCGTGACTTGCCCGCGATAGAGTGCGCAGCACTCGGCCAGGCGCCGGGGTTTCAAGCGCTGCGCACCACGCTCATCCGCGAAACCACCGGCAGTTTCCCCAGCAAACCAAATACCGGCGCCGTCATTTTCAGGAAAAACCTCGAAACGTGATAGGCGAATGGCGTGTAGTAGCCCCAGCCCAATCCCCACACGGCCAGCAATACGCCGCCGATGTAGTCGTCCTGACCCCAATGCGCACCGGCCACCAGACGCGGCATCATGAACAACACTGCCAAACCCCAGATCACCAGCGTTTGCCAGGTCGAGCGACTGAACACGGTCATGAACAGCGCCCAGATCAACAGAACTGAGGCGTGGTCGCCCGGGAAGCTCTGAGTCGACCGGTCCTTCAATTCCCATACCTTTTCAAGGTGCGGGAAGTAGTCGCTCATACGAACGGCGGTATCGATCATCATCGACGGGCTGCTGTGTTGCCAATCCATATAGTCGGCGAACTTCGAAAACAGCATCCGGATGAACAGCATCAGCAGCAAAACCGAAAGAAAGCCGAAAAATGCCTGACGCACTTCTGAGGCCCTGAACACCCAGTTTCCCTTGATCAGCAGGGTCAGTAAAATCACACCCACCACCGCATCGAATGGACGCAGACTTGCAATTGCCCACACGTGCAGCCATATCGGGTTAGTCGCCAGTGGCGAATTGAGTTGGTAAAAAAGCCACTCGTCGAAAATCACACACAGCATCTGACCGGTAGGCCATAACCAGAAGGCCAGCAGCGCCAGAGGCACAAAATTGCATAACGCCAACCGGCGGACGTTCCACCTTGCTTGGAACAAACCCGGATTGTTCATAAAATGCCTCCAATGGCTGAACTTTCTGCACCAAAGCAGTGCTTAAAGGCGCAATTTTCAACTTTTGTAATCAATTTGTCATCAATTCAGATACCCAGACCTATGACCGATCTAACGGATAACGACTACACCCAACGCTTCATCTTCGATGACAGCGACACCCGCGGCGAGCTGGTGGCGTTGGAACGTAGCTACTCCGAAGTCCTCGCCAAGCACCCCTATCCCGAGCCGGTTGCACAGTTGCTTGGCGAACTGATGGCGGCGGCATCGCTGCTGGTGGGCACCCTGAAGTTCGATGGCTTGCTGATTCTTCAAGCACGCTCCGAAGGTCCGATCCCGCTGCTGATGATCGAATGCTCCAGCGAGCGTGAAATTCGCGGTTTGGCGCGTTACGAGGCCGATCAGATCGCCCCGGACGCGACCCTTGCCGACTTGATGCCCAATGGCGTGTTGGCGCTCACGGTCGACCCGACTCAAGGCCAGCGCTACCAGGGCATCGTCGACCTCGACGGCGAAACCCTGTCCGAGTGCTTCACCAACTATTTTGTGATGTCGCAGCAGGTCGGCACACGTTTCTGGCTGTACGCCGATGGGCGCCGTGCTCGCGGCCTGCTGCTGCAGCAATTGCCTGCCGACCGTCTGAAAGACGAAGAAGAACGGGCCGCGAGCTGGCAGCACATCACCGCGCTGGGCAGCACGCTGACGGCCGACGAATTGCTGAGCCTGGACAACGAAACCGTGCTGCATCGCCTCTACCACGAAGAGCAGGTTCGGCTGTTTGATGTACAGAATCTGCGCTTCCGTTGCAGTTGCTCGCGCGAACGTTCTGCCAATGCACTGGTCAGTTTGGGTCTTGAAGATGCGCAGGATCTGGTGATCGAGCACGGTGGCAACATCGAGATCGACTGCCAGTTCTGCAACCAGCGTTACCTGTTCGACGCCGCCGACATCACTCAATTATTCGCCGGAGCGGGCGTTGATACGCCGTCAGATACCCGTCACTAAAACGGTTCAGCGCAGGTAAATTCACTGGTAAGTGCCGGAATAACGCCGTTACGACCGGAGGGCCCTACTTTTTTTGGGCGTTTCTGGCATAATCCGGCCCACTTTTTTCGCGGTAGTAGTGCACGACTTTCTACTACAAAACGTTTGGAGCACTCGGCCACTGGCCGACGGGGAACCTCATGACGCAAGCCAATAACGCCGTGTACACCGATCTCAGTGTTGATGATCTGGTTAAAGAAGCCCTGAATCGCGGTGAAGGCGAGCTTGCCGATACCGGCGCGCTGGTTGTTCGCACCGGTCACCGCACCGGCCGCTCGCCAGTTGACCGTTTCATCGTTGAAGAGCCTTCCACTCAAGCAGCCATTGCCTGGGGTCCGATCAACCGCAAGTTCCCGGCCGACAAGTTCGACGCCCTGTGGAACCGCGTTGAAGCCTTCATCGGCGAGCGCGAGCGTTTTGTATCCCACGTGCATGTAGGTTCCGATCCTGCGCACTACCTGCCGGTCAAAATGACCACCGGTACTGCCTGGCACAACCTGTTCGGCCGCTGCCTGTTCATCAACCCTGAAGCTGGCGAATACAACGCCGGCGGCAAGGATGAGTGGCAGATCCTCAACGTTCCAGAGTTCGAATGCGTACCTGAGCGTGACGGCACCAATTCCGACGGCACCGTGATCATCAACTTTGCAGCCAAGAAAGTGCTGATCGCGGGCATGCGTTACGCCGGTGAAATGAAAAAAGCCCTGTTCTCGGTTCAGAACTTCCTGCTGCCGGCCGCCGACGTTCTGCCAATGCACTGCGCGGCCAACATGGGCGAAGAGGGCGACGTGACCCTGTTCTTCGGCCTGTCGGGCACCGGTAAAACCACCCTGTCCGCCGACGAAAGCCGTTACCTGATCGGTGACGACGAACACGGCTGGGGCGTGGGCGTGGTGTTCAACATCGAAGGCGGTTGCTATGCCAAGTGCATCGACCTCTCCGAGAAGAACGAACCGGTTATCTGGAAAGCCATCCAGCACGGCGCCGTGCTGGAAAACGTCGTACTCGATGCCGAGAAAAAGGCCGACTACGCCGATGACAGCCTGACCCAGAACAGCCGCGCTGCTTACCCGCGTGAACTGATCGAGAAACGCGCGCCGAAAAACCTCGGTGGCGAGCCAAACGCTGTGATCTTCCTGACCTGCGACCTGACCGGCGTACTGCCGCCAGTGTCGATCCTCAGCGAAGAGCAAGCGGCCTACCACTTCCTGTCCGGCTACACCGCGTTGGTGGGCTCGACTGAAATGGGTTCCGGCAGCGGTATCAAGTCGACTTTCTCCACTTGCTTCGGCGCACCGTTCTTCCCGCGTCCGGCGGGTGAATACGCTGAATTGCTGATCAAGCGCATCCGTGGCTTTGGTTCCAAGGTTTACCTGGTTAACACCGGTTGGACTGGCGGTGGCTACGGCGTTGGCAAACGCTTCAACATCCCGACCACTCGCGGCGTGATCGCTGCGATCCAGAGCGGTGCGTTGATCGGTGCTGAAACCGAACACCTCGACACCATCAACCTCGACGTGCCATTGGCCGTACCGGGTGTTGATACCGGCCTGCTGAACCCACGCAACACTTGGGCTGACAAGGCTGCTTACGATGAAGCTGCCAAAGCATTGGCCGGTCTGTTCGTTGAGAACTTCAAGAAGTTCGACGTGAGCGTCGCGATCAAAGCTGCCGGTCCAACGTTGTAAGATTGGTTTAGCGAAATGAAAAAGCCGCCCTCAAGGGCGGCTTTTTTGTGGGCGCAAGGTTCAGGTTTTCAAGTGCAAAACAAACGCCGCGACCAGCGCCATCACTGCCCGCACGATCAGGCCCACCGGGAAGTCTTTGGTGGGCGGCCCGCATCCCGCTATGTCCTTATAGTCATGCTTGGACGCCTTCCAGCGTCCGGGTATCAAAGCGTTGTGCCTTGACGGCTTGGTAGAGCATGCCAATGGTCAGCGCAACTTTATCGCCACGGCCCTTGGCTTTACGTTTGAGGAACACGTCAAACCCTTCAGGCTGGAAGTAGCGATAGGCGTCATAGTCCCCGAAATCAATGCCGAACTGTTCTTCCAGTGCTTCCATCAGGTGCCGCGCATCAGCGCCGTCGCAGCCCAAATCAAAGTTGATGGCGGTGGTGAGGCTGATGGTTTTGCGTTCGGGCAGGCCCAGCTCTTCGTGTAGCAGCTGCATCAGCAGGTGCATGCTGTGGTCGTCAGGGAAGTTGGGGGCGAGGTTCATGTGTGTGAGTCCGTAAAGGCTTGCTGATAAGACAGCTTGCGCCGGGTTTTGCAGGACGTGTAGCGAAAAGAATTTCGTGGTGGGCACTATCAGGTCGGGGCTTTCCAGTTGAGGAAGCGGTAGCGGTGTGTAAGCGGATATAGCCGTTCCATTGAAGCCTGTCCTGTATGAAGTCGGAAGTCGCTCCTGCAGGCCGACACACGGTTTGAGCCGCAGCGAAAACCATGAGGTGTGCAGCGTTGCGGGGCAATACGGCGGGAGTGGACAGCGTGCGTAGGGATTTGCTGTGTTTTCGGAGGGTTCTTACATATTTCACGTAGTTTTAAACGAACAAGCCTCAGGTTGGGAAACTTCCCACGAGGTTGTCAGAAGCGGCGCCAGTCCCGACGGGACCTGATCGTTCTCACTGCGCGGTCCGCTGTATCATCACGCATCATTTTACCCCCGACCTATTCTCGACTCGCCGCGATCAGCCGCTAGGCTTTGGGCTTCGCAGCGGTCAACGGAGTGACAGCTTATGCACAACACCCTGGAACAGGTTTTCGGTTATCCACAGTTTCGTCCGGGCCAGGAAGCGGCGGTCAGTGCCGTAATGGCCGGGCGTTCGGCGGCGGCGATTTTCCCCACCGGTTCGGGCAAGTCTCTTTGCTATCAGCTACCGGCCGTGTTGTTGCCGCACCTGACGCTGGTGGTGTCGCCGCTGCTGGCGTTGATGCAGGATCAACTGGCATTTTTGCAACGTCACGGCATCGCGGCGGGCAGTATTGATTCGGCGCAGAGCCGCGATGATGCCAGCGATGTCATGGCCCGCGCCAAATCCGGCGAGTTGAAGATTTTGATGATTTCTGTAGAGCGTTTGAAGAACGAGCGCTTCCGTAATTTCTTGCAGCAAGTGCCGATCTCGCTGCTGGTGGTGGACGAGGCGCACTGTATTTCCGAGTGGGGCCATAATTTCCGTCCCGACTACCTCAAGCTTCCCGACTATCAACGCCAGTTCAACATTCCTCAGGCGCTGCTGCTGACTGCCACGGCGACGCCCAACGTCATCGCCGACATGCAGGCAAAATTTGCCATCGCACCCGACGATGTCGTGACCACAGGTTTCTATCGGCCCAACCTGAATTTGCTGGTAGAACCGGTGCCAAGGCAGGACAAGCGCCGTCGTCTGGTCGAATGGATGAGCCAGCGTCCCGACCAGCCGAGTATCGTCTATGTCACCCTGCAAAAAACCGCTGAGCACATCGCCGAACACCTGTCGCGCAACGGTATTCAGGCGCAGGCGTATCACGCCGGTTTGCCGCACGAAAAACGCGAGGCGATCCAGAAGCGTTTCATGGCTGGGCAATCCAATTGCATCGTCGCCACCATCGCGTTCGGCATGGGCATAGACAAGAGTGACATTCGCAATGTGGTGCATTTTGATCTGCCAAAATCCATCGAAAACTACAGTCAGGAAATAGGCCGCGCCGGACGTGACGGGCAGCCATCCGATTGCCTGGTACTGGCCAATCGCGACAGCCTCAACGTGCTGGAAAACTTCGTCTACGGCGATACGCCGGAGCTTGATGGCATTCGTTATGTGCTCGATGAATTACAAGCCGCCGCGCCTGAAGGGCAGTGGGAATTTTTACTTGGCCCGCTGGCGGACCAGAGCAACATTCGCCAATTACCGTTGAAGACATTGCTGGTGCAACTGGAGCTGCGCGCAATTATCGCGCCGCGTTATGCGTATTACGCTGAGTATCGTTTTAAGTATTTGCAGGAGCCAGAGGCATTGCTGGCGCGTTTCGAAGGCGAGCGAAAAGACTTTGTCGCGGCGATCATCCAGACATCCCCGCGTGCCCGGACCTGGGCAACGGTGAATTTCGACGCGCTATACCAGCAGCATCAGGCCGAGCGTAATCGAGTGGTCAAGGCACTGGATTATTTCCAGGAGAAAGGCTGGGTCGAGCTGGAAAGCAAGCAAATGACCGAAGTCTATAGCCTGCTGCAAACCGGGTTCGACAGCCAGGCATTGAGTGTCGAGTTGCACGCCAATTTCACCCAGCACGAACGCACCGAGGTCGCGCGGATACACGCCATGCTCGACCTGTTCGCCACCGAGCATTGCCTGGGGTATCGACTGGCGGAGTACTTCGGCGATCAAAACGCGCCGCAGCAATGCGGGCATTGTTCGGTGTGTCATGGGGAAGTAGCAAGGCTACCCGCGCCCCCGGAATTACCGGCGCTTGCGGACAGAGATTTTCAGGCGTTATGCGCTGAGTTCATTCATAGGCACGAGCAGTACACCGGCCAGGTTCCTTCGGCAGAACGCACAACGCGGTTCTTGTGCGGGATCAGCGTACCGTTGTTTACCAAACTCAAGGCCCGGTCGATTTCAGGCTTTGCGGCGCTGGAGGATTATCCATACGCAGAAGTTCGGGCGTGGCTTGGCCGCGTCTGATGCTGCATCCATCTGCTGAATGTTGCTCATCACAGGAATAAATTTCAAAAATGCTCGATGGCTGACTATGGTGAGGGCTGTCCTTGGATCGCCAACAAGAGAATAACCATGAGCCAGACATCGTTTGATATTCAGCGCGCCGCCGTGATTGGTGCCGGCACCATGGGCCGAGGCATCGTCATGTGCCTGGCTAACGCGGGCATTGCGGTGCAATGGGTCGATAACAATCCGCAGATGCTGGAGCAGGCCATCGCGGCCGTGGCTGATACCTATGCGCACAACGTACGCCAGGGCCGTATTGATCAGGGCGAGGCTGATGCGCGAATTGCCCGGATCGCATCGGCGGCCGATTACTCGGCGATCAGTACTGTTGATCTGGTGATTGAAGCGGTTTACGAGAACCTCGAGCTCAAGCAGCAAATTTTCCGCGAACTGGATGGTTTGCTGAAGCCGCAGGCCATCCTGGCCAGCAACACATCAGCGCTGGACATTGATGCCATCGCTGCCGTCACCCAGCGTGCGCAGCAGGTGCTGGGCCTGCATTTCTTCAGCCCGGCACACATCATGAAACTACTGGAAGTGGTACGGGGTGCCGAGACGGCACCGGCGGTGCTCGATGCCGCGTTGGCGTTGGGCAAACGCATGGGCAAGGTCAGCGTGGTGTCAGGCAACTGCGACGGTTTTATCGGCAATCGGATGCTCAATACCTATGTGCTGGAAGCACGCAAAATGCTGCTTGAGGGCGCTTTTCCTTATCAGGTGGATGCGGCGCTGCAAGCGTTTGGTTTTGCCATGGGGCCGTTCCGCATGTTCGACGTGGTCGGCATCGACCTGCAATGGCGCGCCCGGCAGCTGTCCGGTATCGGGCAGGATGCGCGCGAGGTGCAGGTGGACAACCGTTTGTGCGAGCTAGGGCGCTTGGGCCAGAAAAGTGGCAATGGCTACTACCACTATGAGCCGGGCAGTCGTCAGGCTGAGCATGATGTGGAGGTTGACGCACTGGTGCTTCAAGTCAGCGAAGGGCTGGGCTTTCAGCGCCGTCAGATAGGTCCTGAGGAGATTCTGGAGCGCTGCTTGCTGGCATTGGTCAATGAAGGCGCGAAGATCCTCCAGGAGGGCATCGCCGGGTCTGCACACGATATCGATCTGGTTTACCTCAACGGTTACGGTTTTCCGGCAGACAAGGGCGGCCCGATGACCTGGGCGGATCAGCAAGGCCTGGCCGATATTCATCAGCGCTTGTTGGCGCTGGAAACAAGGCAGGGTGATCACTGGCAGCCGGCACGATTGATCAGTGAGCTGGCCGCGGTGGGTAAAGGGTTTGCCGATCGGTAGACTCCGCAGGAACGATTTCCAGACGAGAGCTGCGCATGAACCAACGCACTGATTACCGACACTTTCAGCCGATCACCACCCGTTGGCACGACAATGATGCCTATGGTCACGTCAACAACGTTACCTACTACAGCTTTTTTGATACGGCGGTGAATACCTACCTGATCGAGGTCGGCGGCCTGGACATTCATGACGGTGAAGTGGTGGGTTTCGTCGTGAGTTCTGCCTGCGATTACTTTGCTTCCATTGCGTTTCCGGACCGAATCGAAATCGGTTTGCGGGTGGGCAAGTTGGGTAATAGTTCGGTGCAATACGAACTGGCAGTGTTCAAGGCTGGTGAGGATGAGGCCTGCGCGGCGGGGCGTTTTGTGCACGTGTTTGTGGACCGCACGTCCAATTTGCCAGTGGCGATTCCTGAAGGCTTGCGCGAAGCATTGCAGGCATTGGTGATTTAACCGGCAAAAAAAATCGCAGCCCTTGGGGCTGCGATTTTTGAACAACTTGCCAGTGCGGTCGCTGCGGTTTTAGCGATGACGGTAGTTGTTGTGGTGTTTGCGATGACCGTAGGCATGGCCGCGACCACGGTGCTCATCACGGTAGTAACGACGATCATCTCGGCCACGGTAAGAGCGACGGTTGTCTTCGTCATCGCTTTTATTGCCCATGTAGTTACCCAATGCACCGCCAGCGCCGCCGCCGGCTGCAGAGCCGATCAGGCTACCGGTGCTGCCGCCAAGGCTGCGCCCGACCACGTTACCGCCCGCAGCGCCCAACGCGCCGCCAATGGCTGCTTCGCCACGGCTGCGTTTGTCTGCGCCGACTGCGCTACCACCCGCGCCGCCCAGGGCCGCGCCGATGGTGGAACCTGTGTTGCCGCCTAACGACTGACCGACGACCGAGCCCAAAACCCCGCCCAATGCGCCGCCCACGCCCGCTTCGGTAGTACCGCCAGCAGAAGCGAAACCACTGAACAGGCCAAGGGACAACAAGAGAATCGAGGAAAACTTCATAGAGGAACCTCAAGGGGATGACGGCGCGATCCTGAGGCTGTGTCGTAGTGGTTACAATCGAATTCCGACGAGTAACACGACTTGTGCACAATTCTATAAGTTACTGTTTTGGCTGGGGAACTTAAGTGTTTTTTGCCGGTCTTTTATTACTTCGCACAGGCCGTTTCTACACAGAAACGGCCTTTTTTGTGGGCGTTTGAAACGTGTTTGATGCGCAAGATTTGTTGAATGATCTACCGCTATCGCGAGCAGGCTCGCTCCCACAGGGTTCTGTAGTGAACGCCAACCCTGTGTTCGACACCGATTCACTGTGGGAGCGAGCCTGCTCGCGATGGCGTCAGTTCAGGTGATGTATTAAGCCGACTTAGCCATGATCAGTCCGGTAGCGCTCGCCGTTTCCAAGCGGATCGCGACAAATTTCGAGGTTGGCGTATGGCTGCCATCCCCAGTGCTCTCCAGTGGCACCAGCGGGTTCACCTCGGGATAGTAAGCAGCCGCTTGCCCGGCAGGAATATCAAATGCCAGCAAGGTAAAGCCCTTCACCCGACGTTCACGGCCATCGTCCCAGATCGAAACGATGTCGGCTTTTTGGCCCGGTTTGAAACCCAGGCGAATAATGTCGGCTTCGTTCACAAACAACACATCCCGCTGACCTTTCACCCCGCGATAACGATCATCCAGACCATAAATCGTGGTGTTGTACTGATCGTGCGAGCGCAACGACTGCATGATCAAATCAGGCAACACGCCAGTGGCGCGAGTGCGTTCGTGCACCAAGTCCTTGGGCAGGACGTTCGGACGGAAATTGGCCCGGCCCGACGCGGTGTTCCACTTGCGAGCGCCGGCGCTGTTACCCAGATAGAAACCGCCCGGGTTTTTGACCTTCTCGTTGAAATCGCGAAAGCCCGGGATGGTGTCGGCGATCAGGTCGCGGATGCGATCGTAGTCGGCCACCAGCCAATTCCAGTCCACCGGTTTGCTGCCCAAGGTAGCGGCGGCTATGCCGGCGATGATCGCAGGCTCTGAACGCATCTGGTTCGACAGCGCCTGCAATTGTCCATTGGAGGCGTGGACCATGCTGAACGAGTCTTCAACCGTCACCGCTTGCGGCCCTTCAGCCTGGATATCAATGTCGGTCCGGCCCAGGCACGGCAAGATCAGCGCGTCTTTGCCATGCGCCAAGTGGCTGCGATTGAGTTTGGTGCTGATCTGCACGGTCAGGTCGCAGTTGCTCAAGGCCTGGAACGTGCGCGGGCTGTCTGGCGTTGCCTGGGCGAAGTTGCCGCCCAGCCCGATGAAAACTTTGGCCCGGCCTTCGGCCATGGCGTGAATCGCCTCGACCACGTTGTGCCCGTTCTCACGCGGTGCCTTGAACTGAAAGCGACGCTCCAGTGAATCGAGGAACGCTGCGGGTGGGCGCTCGTTGATGCCCATTGTGCGGTCGCCCTGCACATTACTGTGACCGCGCACCGGGCACAGACCTGCGCCCGGACGGCCAATATTGCCGCGCAGCAGCATCAGGTTGGCGATTTCCTGGATGGTCGCCACCGAATGGCGATGCTGGGTGATACCCATCGCCCAGCACATGATCACGTTTTTGCCTTTGAGGTACATGCGCGCGGCCCGCTCGACATCTACCAGCGTCAGGCCGGATTGTTCGACGATTTGTTCCCACGAAGTGTCGTCGACAACGCCCAGGTATTCCAGCACGTTGACGCTGTGTTCGTTGAGAAAGTCATGGTCGAAAACAGCGGGCTCACCGGCCTTCTGCGCATCGCGTTCCCACTGCAGCAGAAATTTTGCCATACCGCGCATGATCGCCATGTCGCCGCCCAATGCCGGACGGAAGTAGGCAGTGTTGGTCGGCTTGTCACCGTTGGTGAGCATTTCGATCGGGTGTTGCGGATGTTGGAAGCGCTCCAGGCCGCGCTCTTTCAGCGGGTTGATGCACACCACTTGCGCGCCACGTTTCACCGCTTCGCGCAGCGGTTCAAGCATCCGTGGATGGTTGGTGCCGGGGTTCTGGCCCCAGACAAAAATCGCATCCGCGTGTTCAAAATCGTCGAAAGTCACGGTGCCTTTACCGATGCCGACACTTTGCGATAACGCTACACCGCTGGCCTCGTGGCACATGTTCGAGCAGTCGGGAAAGTTGTTGGTGCCATAGGCGCGCACGAACAATTGATACAGGTACGCCGCTTCGTTGCTGGCGCGGCCAGAGGTGTAGAACTCGGCTTGATCAGGGCTCGACAAACCTTGCAGGTGCTTACCGATCAATGCGAATGCCGCTTCCCAACTGATAGGTTGGTAGCGATCGGTTTCGGCGTTGTAGCTCAGCGGCTCGGTCAGACGGCCCTGATATTCGAGCCAGTAATCACTTTGTTCCAGTAACGAGCTGACGCTGTGTTTGGCGAAGAACGCACCGTCTACACGGCGTTTGGTGGCTTCCCAGTTCACTGCCTTGGCGCCGTTCTCGCAGAACATCACCATGCCCTTTTCCGGCGAGTCACCCCATGCGCAACCCGGGCAATCGAAGCCGCCGTTCTGGTTGGTCTTGAGCATGATGCGCAGGTTTTTCAGCGCGTTATCGCTGGTCAACCAGGCTTGGGCAACGCTGATCAAGGCGCCCCAGCCACCGGCAGGGCCTTTGTAAGGCTTATATCGGGGAACGGGTTTCTGGTCGGCTTGGCGGTGTTGACTCACGCTTGATTCTCCAACGCTGGGCTGTAGACCCGCGGCGCATTCTTCTGGGGCAAATGGATGAGATTGAGGTTGTGCCGACGGGCCCATTGCACGGCAAGGACGGTGGGCGACGACAGGCTGACGAGGGTCTGGATGCCTGCGCGCAGCACTTTCTGGATCAGTTCAAGACTGCAGCGGCTGGTGACAATCGCCACGCCGCCAGAGGTCGGTATGTGCTGGCGAATCAATCCGCCAATCAGCTTGTCGAGCGCGTTGTGCCGGCCGATGTCTTCACGGCCCAGCAGCAACTCGCCCTGACCGTTCATGAACACTGCCGCGTGAACCGCGCCGCAATGTTGACCCAATGGCTGAAAGGCACCGATGCGTTGGCGCAAACCGTCAAGCCACTCGACCGGCGGCAACGGAGCACCGGGTAATACTTTGAGATCCGGCAAAGCCTGCTCCACCGCCTCTACGCCGCAGAGCCCGCAGCCACTGGTGCCAGCCAATTGCCGGCGTTGCTGCTTGAGGTTCCAGAAGGCGCGGTTGGCGATGGTCACCTGCGCATACCGCGCCGACCCCGACCCACTGAGTTGCAGGTCATAAATGTCGTTGGCGTCTTCGATGATGCCGCTGCCGAGGCTGAAACCGACGATAAAGTCTTCCAGGTCCGTCGGCGTCACCAACATCACGGCTTGGCTGATGCCGTTGTAGGCAATCGCCAACGCAACTTCCTCAGCCAGCGCGGTGCTGTCCGATTCGGTGTTATCAAAATTGCTAAAACTGTAAGTCTGACTGGCGGCAGGCGCGGGCGTTTCGAGGGCAGGCGCCGCGCCGGTTGGGCGCTTGGCGTTCATGGGGCATCACCGACGGTTTGATCAGCTCTAAGCCTAGGCGCGTCAACTTGTCGCGTCTAATCGCTATTACTGATCTACCGATAGATGGCGTCGATCAAGCCTTCATTGGTGATTGTTGATAAATCGCGAAACAGGCTTCAGCCAAGGCCGAGCGCGGGGCACTTCGACGCATGATCAACCCCAGTCGGGCAAGGGTTTGAGCGTTTTCGATGGGTTGCAGGCGCAGATGATCAGTGAGGTTTTCGAGGCCTCCATCGAGTGGCATCACGGCGCAGCACAAACCGCCATGTACTGCTTGTAACAGTTGATGCACGGCGTCGGTCTGTAACAACGGTTGTGGGCTCAGCCCGCGACTGTGGAAGTTATGATCGATGGACTGGCGAAAGTGCATGCCGTTGGTGAGCATGCCCAGCGGCAGCTCGATCAGCGACTCCCAGCTCAGCGGCGCTTCGCCAAAATTGAAAAACCGCTGGTCGTACAGCAGTCCCATTCGCGTTTCGCTGAAGGCCAGGGAGTCGAAGCGCTCACCGTCCAGGCGTTCAAGATACGAAACACCGAGATCGAGGCGGTTATTTGCCAGTTGTTCGAGGATTTGTTCAGAGCTCAACGCCGACAATTCAAAGCGCAGGTTCGGGTGCTCGGCATGCAAGCGTTGCATCAGCGGCAACGGGTCGAAACTCGACAACGGCACCACACCCAGTCGCAACGTACCGACCAGGTTGCCGCGACAGGCTGCGGCCTCGGCTTGTAGGCCGTCATAAGCCGCCAGCACCGTGCGGGCCCACGCCAGTACACGTTCCCCTGGTGCTGTGAAACCCTCGAAACGCTGACCGCGATTGACCAGCGGCAAATCGAGTTCTTCTTCAAGGCTGCGCAAGCGCATCGACAGTGTCGGTTGGGTGATGTGGCAGCGCGCGGCGGCTTGGCCGAAGTGCCGTGTTTCGTCGAGGGCGATGAGGAATTTGAGCTGCTTGATGTCCATCTTCGCTCCTGAGTGCGGTAAGGCAAGGATTCTAGCGTCTGGCGGGAAGCGGCGTCATTGGTCGGTTTGGATCCATAAGTGACACCCTTGGTCTAGGCTCCATGGTCTGGACACCTAAACCAATGGAGAGCACACGATGAGCCTTTTCAGTTTTTTAAAAGATGCCGGTGAAAAAATTCTTGATGCGCTGACCCCGGACAAGGCCGAAGCCAACAGCGAGGCGTTGACCAAGCACGTGCAGGATGCCCTGACGGGAATCGACACGTCCAAGGTTCAGGTGAAAGTCGAAGGCGACAAGGTTATTGCCAGTGGTGAAGCCGCGACCCAGGAAGAAAAAGAAAAAATTCTGCTGTCTCTGGGCAATGTGGCCGGTGTCAGCGGTGTCGAAGACCAGATCACCGTGACCGGCCCGGTAGTGGAGGCCGCTGAATTTGTGGTGGTTAAGGCAGGCGACACGCTTAGCGCTATTTCTCTGCGCGTTTATGGCAATGCCAATCAGTATCAAAAGATTTTCGAGGCGAACAAGCCAATGCTCAAGGATGTGAACAAGATTTACCCGGGGCAGTCGCTGCGCATTCCGAAGTAGGCTTGAGACCGCGCCGCGCTCATCGCTAGCAGGCTAGCTCCCACACTGGATTTGCATTTCATCCACCCGGTGTGGGAGCACAGTTTCCTGCACAGGATTTGCAGTCACCCCATCCGGTGTGGGAGCACAGTTTCCTGCACTGGATTTGCAGTCACCCCACCCGGTGTGGAAGTACAGTTCCTGCACCGGATTTGCATTTCATCCACCCGGTGTGGGAGCACAGTTTTCAGCGCCGGATTTGCATTCCATCCATCCTGTGGGAGCACGGTTCCCACATAGGATGGGTATCGCCCCGAACCCTGTGGGAGCTAGCCTGCTAGCGATTGATTCGGCAGGCACTCAGAGCCCTGCGATGAGTTCTCGATAATCCCCAACCGCCGCGAACTCACCCGTGTCTTTTGGCCCTTTGCGGCTATCGGGTTCACTGACCGCCAGCAAATGCGCCACGCCGAATGCCCGTGCACTGCGCAATATCGGCAAGGTGTCGTCGATAAACAGGCTGCGCGCCGGATCAAAACCGATATCTGCTTGCAACGAATCCCAGAACTGCGGATTTTCTTTGGGGAAACCGTAATCGTGCGAGCTGATCAAGCGTTCGAAATAGGGCGCCAGTTCGATGCGTTCCAGTTTCAATGACAGCGAGTCACGGTGCGCATTGGTGATCATCACCACGCGTTTGCCAGCCTGTTTGATGGCCGCCAGAAACGTATCGGCGTCCGGGCGCAAGGCAATCAGGTGCGCGGTTTCCAGTTTCAGTTCGCGCACGGGCAACTTCAGTTCACTGCTCCAGAAATCCAGGCAATACCACTGCAGTTGCCCGGCATTGCGTTCAAACAGCGGCTGCAATTCCATTTCGGCCATCGCCCGGCTAACCCCGTGTAATTCGGCGTATCGCTGCGGCAAGTGCTCCAGCCAGAAATGATTGTCGTAGTGCAGGTCCAGCAGCGTGCCGTCCATGTCCAGCAAAACGGTATCGATGTCATGCCACGGCAGCAGGGACATAAAAACTTCTCCAGCGGTAAAAGAGATATCCGGGGTAAATAATCAGGATAGGCCGGGTATAGTAACCCGCTATCGCCAAGGAGCCGCTCATGCGCCAAAAACCCACCGTCCTCGCCCGCGAGATCGTCGCCACCAGCCGTTTGTTTTGCGTTGAAGAGCTTCAACTGCGCTTTTCCAATGGCGTAGAGCGCACTTACGAGCGACTGGTCGGCAAAGGTGTCGGTTATGGTGCGGTCATGATTGTCGCGATGCTTGATTCAGAGCATGCGGTGCTGGTCGAAGAATATTGCGGCGGCACTGAAGAGTACGAACTGTCCTTGCCCAAAGGTTTGATCGAGCCGGGCGAAGATGTGCTGGCGGCGGCCGAACGTGAACTCAAGGAAGAGGCAGGTTATGGCGCTCGGCAACTTGTGCATTTGACAGAGTTGTCGTTATCACCGGGTTACATGAGCCAGAAAATCCAGGTGGTGCTGGCCACCGATTTGTACGAAGAAAGCCTTGAAGGTGACGAGCCTGAGCCGATGGGTGTAGAGAAGATCAACCTGCGTGAATTGTCTTCTCTGGCGCAGAACCCGAGATTCACCGAGGGCCGTGCCTTGGCGGCGCTGTATCTGGCTCGTGACCTGCTGACCCAACGCGGAGTGTTTTTGCCATGAATTTTCCACATCCGTTGATGGCGCCAGTGGTTGAACTGGCGTTGAAGGCGGGCGAAGTAATTTTGCCATTCTGGCGATCAGGTGTCGTCGTGACCGCAAAGGCTGACGATTCGCCGGTGACCGCGGCGGATCTGGCAGCGCATCATTTGATTCTGGCGGGGCTGACGGCACTGGACCCCAGCATCCCGGTGCTGTCCGAAGAAGACGCCAATATCGCTCAAAGTGTGCGCGCCGGATGGCAGCGTTGGTGGCTGGTCGACCCGTTGGACGGGACCAAGGAGTTCATCTCCGGCAGTGAGGAGTTCACCGTCAACATTGCGCTGATCGAACAGGGCCGCGTGGTGTTCGGTGTGGTATCGATGCCAACCAACGGACGTTTTTATGTCGGTGGTGCAGGTCTCGGCGCATGGCGTGGCGATACCGGTCAAGCGCCTTCGCCGATTCAGGTTCGAGAAGCTCCGGGGGCAGGCGAGGCATTTACCGTGGTCGCCAGCCGTCGGCACTCAAGCCCGGAGCAGGAGCGTTTGCTAGCGGGTTTGAGCGACAGTCTGGGTGAGTTGCAACTGGCTAACATCGGCAGTTCGCTGAAGTTTTGTTTGCTGGCCGAAGGGGCGGCAGATTGTTACCCGCGGCTGGCGCCAACTTCACAGTGGGATACGGCGGCGGCACAAGGCGTGCTGGAAGGTGCGGGCGGCGAGGTGCTGGACCTGAGCGGCGCGCCATTCAGTTACCCGGCGCGAGAATCGCTGCTTAACGCGTTCTTTTTGGCACTGCCGGCGAAGGCTGCATGGCGGGAGAAGCTGTTGGAACTGGCTCGGGCCTGAAAAATATCGCAGCCTCGCTTCGCTCCTGCAGGAGACTGGCTCGCCAGCGATGGCGATTGCGAAGACGCCATCGTCGGCAAGCCGAGCTCCTACAAATCCGGGCAGCTCGCCAGCGATGGGGATTGTGAAAACGTCATCGTCGGCGAGCCGAGCGCCTGCAAATCCGGGCAGTTCGCCAGCGATGGCGATGGCGATGGTGAAAACGCCATCGTCGGCAAGCCGAGCGCCAGTAAATCCGGGCAGTTGCCCAAATTACAAACGTGTTTGGCCTACCGATGCAGCACGTACTGCCCGGTAAATGTCACCGCATCCTCCTCACTGCCCGTATTCACAATCCGCGAACTCAATGTCAGCCGCGCTCGTCCGTAGCGCTGATACATCGCCAGAAACTTCTTCCAGACGGCCGCCGTGGGCGCCTCACAAATCGCGGTGGCGTCGGATGTCACGGGCAATGGGTAGTTGATCTGCCCTTCCTGAATCACGATGTGCCCGTCTTCAATGCCTTCTTCGCGCAAACGCAAATGCAGCCAGCCCCAACCCGCCAGCACGGCGCCGCAGTAAAGGCTGCCGCCGAACATCGTGCTCTTGTGGTTGACGTTAGCGTCCAGCGGCAAGTGCAGCCGCAGTTGCTGGTCATGCCAGTCCAGTACTTTGAGGCCCATGTCCCGCGTGAGCGGAATGTCGTGATGAAGGATTGATTCCAGGTAACGACTGTCGCGGTTCATTCATGGGCCTCAGGTCTGATGATGATGGTTTGACGGTAGCTCAATCGAGTTCATCGGCGTGGCTGCTGGCGCCGCCATCGGCGAAGTTCAGCCCGTGCTTGCGCAGTTTGTCGTGCAGTGTTTTACGCGGCACGCCCAGCGCTTCGGCGAGGCTGCGCATCGAACTGTGCGAGCGTGCCAGTTCAGCGGCAATCAGGTTCTTCTCGAAGTTTTCAACTTGCTCGCTGAGTCCGCCGTTAACCACCTCAATTGTTACGCCGCCAGCGACTTCAGGCGTGTTGTTATCCAGCGCCAGCTCCAGGCCCAGTGCAAAGCGTTCGGCGGCGTTTTGCAGTTCCCGCACGTTGCCCGGCCATGTGTGACGCAGCAGCAGCGCGCGCTGGCCCGGTTGCAGCTCATGAGGCGGCAAACCGTGACGTGTGCTGGCTTCATCGGCGAAATGCTGGAATAGCACCAGCGCATCCTCGCCGCGCTCGCGCAGCGGTGGAATGCGCAACGGCGCGACGTTGAGGCGGTAATACAGGTCCGCGCGGAAGCGACCTTGATCGGCGGATTGGCGCAGGTCTTCCTTGGTGGCGGCAATAATGCGGATGTCCAGCGCGATCAACTGATTCCCGCCCAGACGTTCCACCACACGTTCCTGCAGCAAACGCAGCAATTTCACCTGCACATCCAGGCTCATGCTTTCGATTTCATCAAGAAACAACGTGCCACCGTTGGCGAATTCGAACTTGCCGATACGGCGTTTTTGCGCGCCGGTAAAGGCGCCGGGTTCATGGCCGAAGAGTTCGCTTTCCACCACTGATTCGGCCAGCGCTCCGGCATTGATCGCCACAAATGGGCCGTTACGGCGGTTCGACAAATCGTGCAGCGCACGGGCGACGACTTCTTTGCCGGCACCGGTTTCGCCGAGAATCAGCACATCGGCTTTGGTGGCCGCCAACGCGCCGATTTGCTCGCGCAGGCGCAGCATCGGCGCCGATTGCCCGACCAGTCGGGTGCTCAATTCATTGCGGTCGCTGAGGGCCAGGCGCAGGCTGCGGTTGTCCAGCACCAAGCGGCGCAAGGCCAGCGCGCGGCGCACGCTGTCGAGCAAGGCATCGCTGGCGAATGGTTTTTCCAGAAAGTCATAAGCCCCGGCGCGCATGGCCTGCACCGCGAGCGGCACGTCGCCGTGACCCGTGATCAGCAGCACCGGCAGTTCCGGGTCTTGGGTGTGCAGTTCGCTCAGCAGCTCGAGGCCGTCCATGCCCGGCATACGGATGTCGCTGACGACCACGCCCGGCCAGTCGCGCTCCAGTTGCGCGGCTAGCCCCTGTGCTTGCGCGAGCGGCAGGACTTTCAGGCCGGCAAGGTCCAGCGTCTGGCTCAAGGCTTGGCGCAAATGGGGATCGTCGTCGATCAGCACGACCTGAATGCGGTTGTCGATGGTCATGCACTTCGGTCCTCGGACGGTTGCAGGCTTACGCCCGGTGCGCCTGCGCGCAGTTTCAGGGTGATCAGGGCGCCACCTTCCTTGTGGTTGGAGAACAACAGCTCACCACCGAAGGCGCGCATCAGTGTTTCGCAGATTGCCAGCCCCAAACCCAAGCCTTGGGTGCGGGTCTTGGTGGTGTAGAAAGGCTCGCTGGCGCGGCCCAGGGCTTCCATGCAAAACCCTGGGCCGTTGTCACGAATGCACAGATTGACGCCGTCGGCGGTGTTTTGGGCACTCAACCAGAGCTTGCGCGGTGGGCCTTTTTCCGTGAGTGCGTCCAGGGCATTGGCCAGCAAGTTGCCCAGCACCTGGCGCAGACGAGTTTCGCCGGCCTGCACCCACAGCGTAGCGGCCGGCAGATCGCGGATCAGCTCGACTTCCATGCTGCGTCGACGTTTGGCCAACAGCGCCAGCGCGTCGTCCAGTGCCGGTTGCAGGGCAACGCTTTCCGGGGCGTGGCGATCGCGGCGCGCAAAGGCCCGCAAGTGGGCAATGATCGACGCCATGCGCCCGGTCAGTTCACTGATCAGTTTGAGGTTGCCGCGGGCGTCGTCGGTGCGTTGATGGTCGAGCAGCACTTCGGCGTTTTCGGCGTAGGTGCGGATGGCCGCCAGCGGTTGATTCAGCTCGTGGCTGATGCTGGCCGACATGGTCCCGAGCGCGGACAATTTGCCAGCCTGCACCAGGTCATCCTGGGCGCGAACCAATTCCTGTTGTGCCTGCTCGCGCTCCAGCACTTCCTCTTTAAGGCGCCGGTTGAGGCCTTCCAGATCGCTGGTGCGCTCGGCAACCCTGCCTTCCAGTTCGCGCCGAGCCTTGGCTTCGAAGGCTATTCGTTCAAGGTAATGACGACGGCGTTGCATCATCAGGCCAAGCAACAACATCAATACCAGCAACGTCGCGCCACCGATGGCAACCACGGTGCGTACCGGGCGATCAATCAAGGTGCGCGGGGCCAGGATACTCACGGTCCAACCGGTTTCGGCGATCGGATAGGACTGGGTCAACCAGGCGTTGGGATTGAGTTTCAGCGGTTTCGGGTCGCGGGTCGGGTAAGGCTGAATCGCGGTAATTGCCTTGCGTTCTTCGTCGCTCAATTCGCGAGTGGAGCGGAATCGCCATTCAGGCCGCGAAGTCAGAATGACCACGCCGTTGTGGTCGGTCAGCAGCAGTTGCTCCGGGGTTTTTCCCCACAGGCTCTCGGTGTGGTCGAGGTCGACTTTGACCACCAGCACGCCGATCACTTTTTCGCCATCGCGTACTGCGGCGGCGAAGAAATAGCCGCGCTTGGCAGACGTCGTGCCCAAACCGAAAAAGCGCCCGAGCCGCCCGGCCATGGCTTCGCTGAAATAGGGGCGGAAGGAGAAATTGCGCCCGACAAAACTGTCGTGTTTGTCCCAGTTGGACGCCGCCAGGGTTTTGCCGGTGGGGTCCATCAGGTACATGACTTCGGCGCCGGTTTGCGTGCTGATGTTTTTCAGCAAACGGTTGGCGTTGCCTTGAGTGACGCCGTCGTCGGGTGCACCCAGCACGGCGCGTAACGCTGGCAGGTCGCCGAGGATCTGTGGCAACACTTCATAACGGTGCAGAGTGCCCAACAGGTTGGCGACGTAAAGGTCGAGCGTCTGACGATTCTGCCCGGCCAGTTCGCTGCGGTAATAGCGCTCGGCCAGATGCTGCAGCGGCCACAGCAACGGCGCCAGGCACAGCGCGAGCAATGCGAGGCTGCGCCAGCGAGGTCTGCGGGGAAGGGTCGGAGTCATAAGCATCGGGCGCCTGTGGGTACAGGCGCATTATGCCTAGCCTTGCAGTACTTCAGGAAAAGACGTCTGCATCCTTGAAGAACGCACCCGCCTGATCCTTGCCCGACAATTGCGGGGCTTCGTCCAGTTGCCAGTCGATGGCCAGGTCCGGGTCGTCCCAACGAATGCTGCGCTCGGCAGACGGGGTGTAATAGTCGGTGGTCTTGTAGAGGAACTCTGCGAACTCGCTCAGCACCACAAAACCGTGGGCAAAACCTTCCGGTACCCAGAGCTGACGATGATTTTCAGCCGACAAACGCACGGCAACCCATTTGCCGAAATGCGGCGAGCTGCGACGGATATCCACCGCCACGTCCAGCACTTCGCCGACCGTCACCCGAACCAGTTTGCCCTGGGTGTTTTCGAGTTGGTAATGCAGGCCACGCAATACACCTTTTTGCGAGCGCGAGTGGTTGTCTTGCACGAACTCGGTTTTCAGGCCTGTGGCGTCTGCGAAAGCCTTGGCATTGAAGCTTTCGTAAAAGAACCCACGCTCATCACCAAATACCTTGGGTTCGATGATCAGAACACCGGGCAGATCGGTGGTGATTACATTCATGGCGCATCTCCGGCAATAAGCGTTAGTGGCGCACATTCTTGCGCAAAGCGCCGGTTGGCGCGAGTGGTCTATGCCAGAAGGGGGCTTGCGTATCGTCCAAAGCAGTGGCGATATAAGCGCCTAATAAAATTTCAGGGGTTGTTGTATGCCGCTCGCCACGTTGATTCATCGCGCCAGTTTGCCCAGCCCGCAGGTGTCTGCGGAGCAAGCGCTAGAGCTGCTGAAGGAGCATTACGGGCTGAGCGCACGATTGCAGGCGCTCGGCAGCCAGCAGGACCTGAACTTTCGCGTCGACAGTGACCAAGGGCGTTTTGTCCTGAAAATCTGTCGTGGCGACTACTCGGCGCTGGAGTTGCACGCGCAGCACGCTGGCCTTGAACACCTTAAGGCGCACCCGCAGGTGAAGGTGCCGCGCGTGATCCCCGCCAACAATGGCGCGCAGTTGCTGACCCTGGAAGTCGACCGTCAGCCTGTGCATGTGCGATTGCTGGACTACATCGAAGGCCAGTCGCTGACGCACCTGAAGCATCTGCCGGGCTCGGTGGTGGCGGGTTTCGGTCGGCTGTGCGGTGAGATGGACCTGGCGCTGGCCGATTTCGACCACCCAGGCCTTGAACGCACGCTGCAATGGGATGCGCGCCACGCCAGCGCGTTGATCGCGCATTTATTGCCGGTGATCAAAGACGATCAGCAACGCCAGCAGATTACCGAAGCGGCGCAACGTGCAGAGCAGCATTTACTGCCGCGGGTGAATAACCTGCCGGTGCAAGCCATTCACATGGACATCACGGACGACAACGTGGTGTGGCAGCGTGATTCGCAACGCCAATGGCAGTTGCAGGGTGTGATCGACTTCGGCGACTTGATTCGTACATGGCGCATCACGGACCTGTCGGTGACCTGCGCCGCGCTGTTGCACCACGCCAGTGGCGATCCGTTTTATATCCTGCCGGCCATTCAGGCGTATCACGCCGTCAATCCGCTCACCCATGACGAGTTGCTGGCGCTGTGGCCGCTGATCGTTGCCCGCGCAGCGGTGCTGGTGCTGAGCGGGGAACAACAGGTCAGCATCGATCCCGGCAATCAATACAGCCGCGACAACCTCACGCACGAGTGGGAAATTTTTCGGGTGGCCACGGCGGTGCCGCTGGAACTGATGGAGGCTGCGATTCTGGCGGCTGTCGACCAACGCTTGCCGGCGATTGGCAGCGAAGGTTTCGCGCCGCTGCTGCCAGGCCTGGTTGGGCGAGAGTTTGCATTGATCGACCTCGGCGTGCTCAGCGCGCATTTCGAGGCGGGTAACTGGGAGCAGGAAGGCATCGATCAGCGACTGCTGACTGAAGCCGCTGAAGCGCATGGGTTGGCCGCCAGCCGTTATGGCCAATACCGTTTGTCTCGCACCCGGCCAGACAGCGCCGTAGAGCCCGACACTTGCCCGCTGCACGTCGAGTTGCGAGTGCCGCACGGCACCGAGGTGGAATCGCCGTTTGCCGGTATGGTTCATCAGCCAGAGGCGGGCGTATTGCAATTGGACGGTCCGCAATTGAGCCTGCGGTTGTGGGGTGTCACGCCGTCGCTGCACACGGGAGCCGCCTTGGTGAAAGGCCAGGTGTTGGGCGAGGTCAGTGGGCCGTTGCGAGTGCAGTTGTGCCGAGGCGCCGGGTTGAATGCCCCGTTGTTTTGCACACCTTCTCGTGCCGCAGCCTGGCAAATGTTGTGTCCCTCGCCGGCGGCATTGCTGGGACTGGCGTGCGACGCTGAAGCCGAACTCGATTCGCAGGCGTTGCTGGCACGGCGTGACGCCAGTTTTGCGCGGACTCAAAAACACTATTATGTGGACCCGCCGCGCATCGAGCGCGGCTGGCGCAATCACCTGATCGACATGCAGGGCCGTTCTTACCTCGACATGCTCAACAATGTCGCGGTGCTCGGTCACGGGCATCCGCGCATGGCCGCGGTTGCCAGCCGTCAGTGGTCACTGCTCAATACCAACTCGCGGTTCAACTACGCGGCGGTTGCCGAGTTCTCCGAGCGTTTGCTGAAGTTGTCGCCCGATTCCATGGACCGCGTGTTCCTGGTCAACAGCGGCAGTGAGGCCAACGATCTGGCTATCCGGCTGGCCTGGGCTTACAGCGGCGGTCGGGACATGCTCAGCGTGCTGGAGGCGTATCACGGCTGGACAGTCGGCGCAGACGCGGTCTCGACTTCGATTGCCGATAATCCAAAAGCGCTGAGCAGTCGACCGGACTGGGTGCACCCAGTGACGGCGCCGAATACCTACCGCGGCGAATTCCGTGGCGTGGGCAGTGCGCCGGATTACGTGCGCAGCGTGGAACACAACCTGGCGAAAATCGCCGAGCAAAAACGTCAGTTAGCCGGTTTCATCTGCGAGCCTGTTTATGGCAATGCGGGCGGAATTTCGCTGCCGCCGGGTTACCTGAAGCAGGTGTATGCACTGGTGCGTGCGCAGGGTGGCGTGTGCATCGCCGATGAAGTGCAAGTGGGCTACGGGCGCATGGGCAAGTACTTCTGGGGTTTCGAGGAGCAGGGCGTGGTGCCGGACATCATTGCCATGGCCAAAGGCATGGGCAACGGTCAGCCCTTGGGCGCCGTGATCACCCGCCGTGAAATCGCCGAAGCACTGGAGGCCGAGGGTTACTTCTTCTCGTCGGCCGGTGGCAGCCCGGTCAGTTGCCAGATCGGCATGGCGGTGCTGGATGTGATGGAGGAGGAAAAGCTCTGGGAAAACGCCGAAGTGGTGGGCGGGTATTTCAAGACGCGCCTTGAAGCGTTGATCGATATTCATCCGCTCGTAGGTGCGGTGCATGGCTCAGGGTTCTACCTGGGTGTAGAGCTGGTGCGCAATCGGGAAACGCTGGAGCCTGCCACCGAAGAAACCACGGCGCTGTGCGATCGCCTGCGGGAACTGGGGATTTTCATGCAGCCAACGGGCGATTATCTGAACGTGCTCAAAATCAAACCACCGATGGTGACTTCGCGACAAAGCGTGGATTTCTTCGTCGACATGTTGTCGAAAGTGCTCGCAGAAGGCTTGTAAGCGCATACCGCCGGACGACCATTAGTTCGATTCTTATCGGTATTTTATGGTCTATTTTAGATGGAAGGTATTTTTGTGGCTTCTAAAGCCGATATTTATCGGCTATAAAGTCGCCATTGCCTACCTATAAAAAGACACGGGAGATGATTCATGAGTCGTATGGTTACTGTCGCCGCCACCCAGATGGCCTGTTCCTGGGATCTTGAAGCCAATATCGAGACCGCTGAAAAACTGGTCCGTGAAGCTGCAGCCCAGGGTGCGCAAATCATCCTGATTCAGGAACTGTTCGAGGCGCCATACTTCTGTCAGAAGCCGAACCCGGATTACCTGCAACTGGCCACGTCAGTCGAAGATAACGTCGCCATCAAGCACTTCCAGAAAGTCGCGAAAGAACTGCAAGTGGTGCTGCCAATCAGCTTTTACGAGCTGGCGGGTCGTGCCCGTTTCAACAGTATTGCGATCATCGATGCCGACGGTGCCAACCTCGGGATTTATCGTAAAAGCCACATTCCGGATGGCCCTGGTTACCACGAAAAGTATTACTTCAACCCTGGCGATACCGGTTTCAAAGTGTGGAACACGCGCTATGCGAAAATCGGCGTGGGTATCTGCTGGGATCAGTGGTTCCCCGAGTGCGCCCGCAGCATGGCGTTGCTGGGTGCAGAAATTCTGTTCTACCCAACGGCGATTGGCAGCGAGCCTCACGACAAGACCATTTCGTCGCGTGACCACTGGCAGCGCGTGCAACAAGGGCACGCCGGCGCTAATTTGATGCCACTGATTGCCAGCAATCGCATTGGCAACGAAGAGCAGGACGGCTACGACATCACTTTTTACGGCTCTTCGTTTATTGCCAATCAGTTCGGCGAGAAGGTTCAAGAACTCAACGAAACTGAAGAAGGCGTATTGGTACAAAGCTTCGACCTCGACGCGCTGGAGCACATCCGCAGTGCGTGGGGCTCATTTCGAGATCGTCGCCCTAACCTGTATGGTGCGATCAAAACACTCGATGGTTCTCTGGAGTCCTGAAATGACCACTTTGCACAGCACGCCTCGCGCCGACGGCTTTTACATGCCAGCCGAGTGGGCGCCGCAAACCCAAACCTGGATGATCTGGCCTGAGCGCCCGGACAACTGGCGCCTTGGCGGCAAACCGGCGCAAGCCGCACACGTCGCGGTGGCCAAGGCTATTGCGCGGTTCGAACCGGTCACTGTGGCGGTGTCCGCCGGCCAGTATGAAAACGCTCGCGCTCGTCTTGATGTGCCCAATATTCGTGTGGTCGAGATGTCCAGCGACGATGCGTGGGTACGTGACACCGGCCCCACATTTGTCATCAATAACAGCGGCGAAGTGCGCGGCGTGAACTGGGACTTCAACTCGTGGGGCGGTTTTGATGGCGGTTTGTATTCGCCGTGGAACCGTGATTCCCAGGTGGGCGGCAAAATTCTGGAGATTGAACGCAGCCAACGCTATCGCACTGAAGGCTTTGTGCTTGAGGGCGGTTCGATTCACGTCGACGGCGAAGGCACCGTGATCACCACTGAAGAATGCCTGCTCAATCGCAACCGCAATCCGCACCTGGATCGCGCAGAGATCGAAGCTGTGCTGAGCGCCCATCTGGCTGTGGATAAAGTCATTTGGCTGCCGGACGGTTTGTTCAACGACGAAACCGATGGCCATGTGGATAACTTCTGCTGCTACGTGCGCCCGGGTGAAGTGCTGTTGGCCTGGACGGATGACCCGCAAGACCCGAACTACCCGCGTTGCCAGGCTGCCATGAAAGTGCTGGAAAGCAGCACCGACGCCAAGGGTCGCCCATTCACGGTGCACAAAATGCCGATTCCTGGGCCGCTGTATGCCACTGAAGAAGAGTGCGCAGGTGTCGATCCGGTTGATGGCACACAAGAGCGTAATCCGACAGTGCGTCTGGCCGGTTCCTACGTTAACTTTCTGATTGTTAACGGCGGGATTATCGCGCCGAGCTTCGATGATCCGCTGGATGGCCCGGCAAAAGAGATTTTGCAGGGACTGTTCCCGCAGCATGAGGTGGTGATGGTGCCAGGGCGTGAACTGTTACTGGGTGGCGGCAATATTCACTGCCTTACCCAACAGCAACCTGCACCGCACAACGATTGAGTGGGGTTGTAACAGCTTGAGTTAATTACAGAATCGTACGGCCATGGTTTTTTCCGGGCCGTTACGCAGGAGGCCCGCAGCCCATCAGGACTGCGGGCTTTTTTGTATCCACTCATCGATAGTCCAGAAACATTGGCACAGCTCTTGTATCTGTCCTGAGGTGGAACAGGGAGGGGAGGACTGTGATGTTCTGTCATAAACCTTGGATAAGTTAGCCGCTCACATACCGGGGAGAGAGCGCTGATATGAACGCCGAAGTGAACAGGGTGAGCGAGCGGGCATTGCATCCCCTGGCAGTCGAAAGCGAATCGCTCCAGATTCTTGCGCACTGGTTGAAGTCCAATGGAACGCGTTCGATCAGAGAACCTGATCCGCGCCGGATGATGATCGAGCGTTACCCTGCTGATTTATTCAGCGAGGCGGAACTGGATGCGTTGTGGGATGTGATGGCTGGATAAGAAGAATAAACGCATTGTAAAAAGCGCTGCCGGGATGGCGGCGCTTTTTTATGGGCGATGCAAAACCTGTAGGAAACCGGCTCGACGGTGATGCCGATCCTGTAGGAAACCGGCTCGCCGGTGATGGCGATTTCACGGACGCCATCGCTGGCAAGCCAGCCTCCTACAGATCGGTGGTGATGCCGGGATTGATGCCTCAACGCGATCCTGTAGGAAACCGGCTCGCCGGTGATGGCGATTTCACGGACGCCATCGCTGGCAAGCCAGCCTCCTACGGATCGGTGGTGATGCCGGGACTAATGCTTAAACGCGATCCTGTAGGAAACCGGCTTGCCGGTGATGGCGATTTCACGGCCGCCATCGCTGGCAAGCCAGCCTCCTACGGATCGGTGGTGATGCCGGGATTGATGCCTCAAAGCGATCCTGTAGGAAACCGGCTCGCCGGTGATGACGGTTTCACGGCCGCCATCGCTTTCCATTGCGCCATGAATGTTACGAAGTTTTTTGGATGATGCGACTCAGGACACCCATGAGAATGTCGCACGGTGTTTCTTAGACGATTTCCGCCTAATCTCAGACGATTCACGAAATTGACACATATGATGAGCGCGGCTACGATCCCGCCCAACGCCTGTGGCTAACCGCCACGACTCACAAAATAATAAGAGGCCCGCCGCGATTTTTCGTGGGCGGGCCTTTTTATTTTGCGGTGAAAAAAGAGCGCAATAGCGCCATTTCAGCGGTCCGGCACAGCGCGTTTCAACCGGTAATAAGGAAAAAAACACATGTTGAACAAGCGAATCAGCCTGATCGCTCTGGGGATGTTGAGTGCTACATCGGTAATGGCTAACGACCAGGCCGAGTCCAAGGGTTTTGTAGAAGACAGCAGCCTAAAAGTGCTGCTGCGCAATGCGTACATCAATCGTGACAAAAAAGACGGCAATGACGATCAGCGCGAATGGGGTCAGGCTGCCATCGGCACCTACACATCGGGCTTCACCCAAGGCACTGTCGGCGTGGGTGTTGACGCGTTCGGCCTGTATGGCTTGCGTCTGGACCGTGGCAGCCACAGCGGCGGCCAAGGCATCGACTTCTTCAAGGAAGGTGACAGCGGCAACCCGGCGGGCGACTTGGCGAAGGCCGGCGGCGCGGTTAAGTTCCGTGTCTCGAACACCGTCCTGACCTATGGCGACCAGATGCCGGCCTTGCCGGTGCTGAGCTACGACAACTCCCGCCTGCTGCCGGAAAGCTACACCGGCACCATGATCACCTCCAAGGAGATCAAGGGCCTGGAACTGACCGCCGCCCGTTTCACCGCCGAGTCGCGCAAGAGCGCCGAAGGCCGTGACAGCGGTGGTTTGAAGTCGATCAACGTGTTGGGCGGTGCGTATCAGTTCACCGAACAGTTCAAGGCTGCTGTTTACGCCTCCGACGTTGAAGACGTGTTGAAGAAGCAATACGTGAACGCCAACTACGTGATCCCGATCGACAAGGATCAGTCCCTGACCCTGGACTTCAACGGCTACCGTACCAAGCTGGATAATTCCTACGTCCGCGAAAACAATGTCACCGGCGACGACAACAAGATCTGGAGCCTGGCAGCCACTTTTGCCACCGGTCCACACTCGTTCACCATCGCTCATCAACGCAGCACCGGCGACAGCAACCTGGGCTACGCCTACGGCGGCTACCAGAAAGACCAAGGTCGCGTCGGCGACGGTGGCAACACCATCTATCTGGCGAATTCCTACTGGTCCGACTTCAACGCTGAAGACGAACGCAGCTGGCAACTGGGCTACGGCCTCGATTTCAGCGCTTTCGGCGTACCAGGCCTGAGCTACAACGTGGCTTACGTTCGCGGCGACAACATCACCACGTCCACCAGCGAAGGCGGGACCGAGCGCGAGATCTTCAACCAGATCAAGTACGTCGTCCAAAGCGGCCCGGCCAAAGACCTGAGCGTGAAACTGCGCAGCTCGATCCTGCGCGTCTCGCAGAAATCGAGTGAGTACAACTCCAGCGGCAACGAGCTGCGGGTGTTCGTCGATTACCCGATCAACATTTTCTGATGATCGGCTGAGTTCTTAAAACTCGAAAAACCCCGACTGGTTCGGGGTTTTTTTATGGGGGCTAGAAGCTTTAGCAGCCAAAAGGGGCGACGCTAGATCCGAAGGAGTTTGCGCGTTGGATGATCAAAACAAGCATCCTGAATGATTGGTTTGCGCAAAACAGAACGATCGCCTAAGATAATTTGACTGATTCAATCATTGTTTGACCGATTCAGTCAGTTTCGAGGTGGTATACGTTTTACCAAAACAATTATAAAAGGAGACCCTCGTGGCCCAGATTCCTATCAAGCGCACCATTGAACGTATTCCCGGCGGCATGATGATCGTGCCGTTGCTGATCGGTTCGCTGGTGGCAACCTTCCTGCCTGATACGCCCAAGTTTTTCGGTTCATTCACCAATGCGTTGTTCACCGGGGCTTTACCGATCCTGGCGGTGTTTTACGTGTGCATGGGCGCAAGCATCAACATCAAGGCCACGCCTTACTTGCTGAAGAAGGGCGGCACACTGCTTGCCACCAAAGTCGGCATCGCGGTCCTGATGGGGATTGTGCTGGGCCACTTCCTGGGTGAGCAGCCGATTTCTTCCGGGCTCTTCGCCGGCATATCGACGCTGGCGGTTGTCGCCGCCATGAACGACACCAACGGCGGTTTGTACATGGCGTTGATGGGGCAGTACGGTCGCTCCGAGGACGTCGGTGCTTACTCGGTCATGTCACTGGAGTCCGGCCCTTTCCTGACGATGGTCACCTTGGGCATTGCAGGCTTGTCCGCATTCCCTTGGCCGACACTGGTGGGCAGTATCCTGCCGCTTGCCCTGGGCATGTTGCTGGGTAATCTTGACCGTGAGATGCGTGATTTCCTGGCCAAAGCCGTGCCGGTGATGATTCCTTTTTTCGCCCTCGCACTCGGTGCCAGCCTGGACTTGCATTACGTTTGGCAAGCCGGTTTGCTGGGCATCGGGATGGGCGTGGCGGTTGTCGTGTTGACCGGTATCCCACTGTATTTCGCTGACCGTTGGACCGGTGGTACAGGCGTTGCCGGGGTTGCCGCTGCCACCACTGCCGGCAACGCTGCCGCCGTGCCTGCGCTGATCGCGGCTGCCAATCCGGTGTACGCAGAAGCGGCCAAGAGCGCGACAATATTGGTGGCCGCGTGTGTCGTGGTGACGGCGATACTTGCCCCGTTGCTGACTGCCGCCGTCGCCAAACGCGTACAAAGGCGTGGCCTCGCCGCCACATCACAGCCTAAACCTGCGGAGCAGGAGGTCTTGCGATGAGTATTCTGATCATCGCCGATGATCTGTCTGGCGCGGCGGATTGCGCCATCGGTTTTGCCAGTGCTGGCCTGCATACGGTCGTCACGCTTGAGCCCCTGACAGACAAGGTTGATGCCCAGGTGATTGCTGCGGATACCGATACCCGCAGGCTCTCGCCAGCGCAGGCTGCCGAGCGCACCGTGGCGGCATTTAAGGCCCTGCAAAAACCCGGTCAGCGCTTGTACAAGAAAATCGATTCGACGTTGCGCGGTAACTGGGCGGCCGAAGTGGCCGCACTGCAACCATTGGCGGGCCTGGCCATCGTTGCGCCGGCGTTCCCCGCCACAGGACGTACGTTGTGCGGCGGTCGGGTGTTTGTGAATGGCCTGCCGCTGGAAACAACCGACACCTGGAAACTCGAAAATTTCGATCGGCCCGCCGATGTCGAGGCAATGCTGATTTCGGCTGGCCTGAGCACGGCCAAGCTGGACGTCGAGACGTTGCGCATAAACCCGGCTGCCCTCGCGCTGCACCTTGCGCAGCTTGCAAGCAGTGGCACGCAAGCGTTGATCGTCGATGCGCAAACCGAAGATGACCTGCTGATACTCGCAAGGCTCACCGCAACCCTGGACCAGGCGTTGTTCTGGGTCGGCTCAGGTGGCTTGGCACGAGAAATAGCCAAACTGCCTGACTTTTTTCAGGCGCAACCGCACCGTTTCGCGGCAGGCGAGGTGGACGCCGTTGACCGTACTAAACGGCCTATCCTGATCCTCGTGGGCAGTCTGTCCGGGGTTTGCGAGCGGCAATGCGTGTTGCTGAAAGAGCACAGCGGGATCAGCGAGTTGACCGTACCGCCAGCCGTGCTTCGCCACGGCATCGCGCATGGCGATTGGGTTAACTGGCAAGCGCGTATCGGCGAGCAACTCAATACGACCGGTGACCTGCTGTTGCGTATCGGCCGTGACGAAGCGTTTGATCCGCTTGAGGGCGCGCAGCTCTCGACCCGTCTGGCTGTGCTGGTAGAACCGCACTTCGGCAAGATCGGCGGCCTGATCGCAACGGGCGGCGAAACGGCGCGAGCCATATTGACCACTGTCGGGATCGACAGCCTGCAACTGCTGGCGGAAGTCGAAGCCGGGGTCGCCTACGGTCGACCGAGTGCTTCACGACTCGGCCATCGTCCGGCAGTAATTACCAAGGCTGGCGCGTTCGGCACCGACCGCGCCTTGTATGCGGCATGGCAACACCTGAGCGATAGCGCCGACGCTGATGGCGGCCATCGCTCCCCGTCCAGACGCGCACACACCCAAGGATTCGAATGAGCATTATGAGCAACTACCTCCCGATCATCGGCATCACCATGGGCGACGCCACTGGCGTCGGTCCCGAAATCATCGTCAAGAGCCTGACTCACGACGTCGTCTATCAACAATGCCGGCCGCTGGTCATCGGCGATGCTCGTCGCCTGGAGCAAGCCAACGTCATCGTCGGCGGCAGCGCTAAAGTGCGTCGCATCAAGGAAGCCTCGCAAGCGCTGTACGAGCCCGGCACCATCGACTGCATCGACCTGGATTTGATTCCTCAGGATTTGCCGTTCGGCCAGCTCTCGCCTATCGCCGGGGACGCTGCGTATCAATACATCGCCCGTGCCGTGGTACTGGCGCAGGCCAAGCAAATCGACGCGATTTGCACCGCGCCGCTGAACAAGGAAGCGCTGCACGCCGGCGGCCACAAGTACCCCGGCCACACCGAAATGCTTGCCCACCTGACCAACGTCGATGAAGTGTCGATGATGCTAGTGGCGCCGCAACTGCGGGTTATCCATGTCACGACCCACATCGGCATCATCGATGCGATCCGCAAGATTGAGCCGGGCCTGGTTCAGCGCACGATTGAGCGGGGCAACGCAACGCTGATCAAGGCAGGCATCGCCAAACCGCGTATCGGCGTGTGTGGGATCAATCCCCATGCTGGCGAAAACGGCCTGTTCGGTTACGGCGAAGAAGAAGAAAAAATCATCCCTGCAGTGAAGCTGTTGCAGGAGCGTGGTCTGGACGTGACCGGCCCGCTGCCCGCCGACACGCTGTTTTTCCGTGCCGGTCGTGGCGACTTCGATCTGGTGGTGGCGATGTATCACGACCAAGGGCATGGCCCGGTCAAAGTCCTTGGCCTGGAGGCCGGTGTGAACGTGACGGTCGGCCTGGAAGTGATCCGTACTTCGGTCGACCACGGCACAGCTTTTGATATCGCCGGCAAGGGCATCGCCGATGAGCGCAGCCTGCTCGAAGCATTGCGCCAAGGGGCGGAGCTTGCCACTCGGCGGTGATGAGGCACAGGGACCGAGTCGTGTAAGATCGGCCACTGTCCTGAATGCGAGCCCCACCATGAAAGCATCCGAACGCCACCGCGCCATCCTCGATCTCGTGCGCATTGGCGATGCCAATGTCGAACAATTGAGTGCAGCGCTTGGGGTGTCGGAGGCAACGGTTCGGCGCGACCTGACCATGCTCGCCAAGCAACGACACCTGGTGCGCACGTATGGCGGCGCCACGGCGGTGGTCGGCACCCACGAGCCTGAAGCCTCGCTGGAAGAACGCCGCACCAGCCAATGGGAACAGAAAGACGCCATCGCGCAGGCCGCCGCCGCTCACGTCCAGGATGGCGACACAGTGTTGCTCGATGGCGGCACCACGTGCGCCGCGCTCGCCCACCACTTGTGCTCGCGACAGGACGTGCACGTGGTGACCAACAATTTGTTGGCAGTGATGACCTTGGCCAACGCGCCGGGCATTCGCCTGACATTGATCGGCGGCGATTTGCGCGGATCAAGCATGAGCACCCTGGGACCTTTGGCCGAGCTGACATTAAGCCGGTTGAGCGTCGACAAAGCGTTCCTCGGCGCCGACGGCGTCGTCGCCGAGTTCGGCCTCTGCGAAGCCAGCGCCCAGCAGGCGTATCTCAAGGAATGCATCATCAAGCGCGCCGCGCAAATTGTAGTCCTCGCCGACACCGACAAACTAGGCCGCGCGCGCCAACAACACTGGACACCCATCGAGCGCGAATGGCGCCTGATCACCTGCGCCACAGCCGATGAAACCTCGCTGGCCCCGTTTCGCGCCCTCAAGCAAATCACCGTAGAAACCGTGACGCTGCAGGGGGATTAGACTGGATTGCTGCTGCTGTTGGTTTGAATCATCACGATGGGCTTCGTGCGGGATGATGATGTAAACCTGTACCGCAGAAACAACAAAGCCCTCGTGTTTCTACGAGGGCTTTGTTTTGTATGGTGCGGCACCAGACGAACGGTAGCTTTCGGCGAGGCTAGGTTTTCTGCGGGTCTGGAAGTCGGTGGAAAATTTGGCGTACCCCGACTAGTAACTATAAATAAATCAGCTAGTTATGGACTCCAGTGGAATCGAATCCGGGTCCTCGGCTGCCGAAGTCTATTCGTCTAATTGATGTCGCTATACCCACGGAATTTGAAATGAATATTTAACATATAAATCAAATAGTTAGATGAATTTTTTTCGTTGTAGATGCCCAGAGACGCACCTAGCGTGGGGCATACCATACATGTTTACGTGAGTATTCGTGCGTAGTGGTGCCACTAGTGCTATAGCTGAAGCTGTAGTGATTTACGAGAAATGCACGATTACGTTATGCTGTATGGATATCCAGTATCGGTTTCTTGATAAATGTCTGGATGAGAGTGGAGGACCGCTTAGCGGAACGTTAGGCGAAGGGTATTGACTAAATAGTGATCAAGCTCATACTCCGCAACCATTTGCAATGCCGCCCCATGGAATGGGGATAGAGAGGTAAAAAGTGATCTTCAGTGAACAGAAAGTAGCTCACATGGCAGCTTTCTTTTTGGCGCGGGCGCAAGCTCCGTTGCCTCACTTGAAACTCATCAAGCTGCTGTATTTAGCTGACCGTGAGTCAATGGCTCGGTTCGACGTTCCGATGTCGGAAGACCGTGCAGTAGCTATGCCGCATGGTCCGGTGCTGTCTGCGACTCTTGACCTGATCAAAAGTCAAAATCGGACTGGTCCTTGGAGTGAGTGGATTTCACCTCTTGAGAATCATGAGGTTCGCTTGGTGAAAGCGTTTACCGATTGGGAAGATCTTGAAGAGCTCAGCCATTCGGAAATGAATGTGCTTGCCGCGGTATGGCAGGAATTTGGCCATATGTCGAAGTACCAGCTTCGAGATTACACTCATAAGCACTTGCCAGAATGGGAAGATCCTAGTGGATCTTCGTTCACGATTAATCCCAAAACTACTTTCATGGCTTTGGGGCAAAGAGAAGAACTGGCAGAAAGCAAAGCTCGAGATTTGTTGGATCGGGCAATGCTAGGACGAACTATTTCTGAGTTGAATTAATGCAAGGGAATGTTTTTCAGAAGGGAACTCTATTAATCCCGACCGGTGGTTCGCAGCATCTCCATATCGTCATGAACGACCCGCTCCATTGTCCAGTTCATGGACATGTGGTCGTTTTGCTCGTAAATATCTCAACTGTTTATCCAGAGAAATACTCTGATCAGACCTGCATTCTTGCGTCGGGGTCTCATCCATTTATTTTGAACGATAGCTGGATCGTTTATCGCCAAGCTGTTGTGAGCAGGGTTAGCGGCATTGAAGATGGAATTTTGGCTCGTACGATTCATCCGAGACTTCCAATTTCATCTCCAGACTTTGACCGGATCCGCCAAGGCTTTGATGCCTCTCAGGACGTTCCGATTAAAATCAAGCGGTTCCTTCGAACCTATGGTTTGTAATACAGCTTCAGTTTAAGGATCAAGTGTTCGATCACCTATTCATGCTCATGCCATAGATGGATATATCGGTCTATTTTGATGGTGGGTTGCTTCGCAAGAGCAATGGCCTTCAAGGCATCTAACGTCTGCCTTCATTGATAGTCATCGTTTTCAACGACTGGACTGGAAAAAAGCGCGCTGCAGATCGCTCGCGCCATCTCTCCTAGCGGCAGCCGCATTCTACTGGCACGCAACGAAAGCTACGTACAGTTCATGCGGCAAATGGTTCGCCCCGCTCGGAACATCCTGAAATATCAAGCAAGCCCAGATATACAGTCGACCATACAGGACCGGTCTGGGCGGAATAGTCCATGGACATGGGCGCTTAAGTATTTGCGTTAGTTTCTCCTAGAACGCATGAAAAATAATGCACCAAGCCCCCGTTATTATTAAGAGCTAACTGCGCAATTGATAATTCAGCGCCGCTTCAAAAATAAAAGTTTGGAGTGTATAAGTAAATTTGAAGAAAAATTTCCGTAATGGTTTGTTGTGATTATTTTTTGTCGGATTGGAGAAGTAATCATTCTAAAGCAGATTGCGAAAGTGATTTGTGCGTGTAGGTAGTGAATTGTCTGGTTAATGTATCTGAAAATATTATTTTTAGTTTGTATTCGTTTAATTAGTCGTGACTGGTAGACAAGAGGTTTGCGATTGAAGATGCATGAGTTAAAATTTGGTGCTAAGAATAAAGCTTGAAATTACCTTTGATGCATAGCAAAATGACATTATGTGTAATTTAAAGGGAATGAAGTGCATATGCGTCAGACAGGCTATCTTAATTTTTTTGACATTCTAACAAGCGGTATCTATAGGTTTGGAGACGACTCAACGCCGTTGGGTATTGAAACTCATCAAGCTTTCGATGGAATTCAAGCTTGGGTAAAAACGCAGACATTTGAAAATACGTCACCCTGGAGTTCCAATGCCAAAGATAATTTTTCCCCGGCTCCAGTTCGCTGTTACTGTAAAGAAATACATAAAACTTGTGATGGTGACTTTGTTATAGTTTTGTGGAAGCACGATCCTAGTGATATTGGCGGATATATGGGGCTTGAGCTTAATGACAATGGCTCGCCTTGCGGTGTATTGAAAAATAATTCATCCGACAAGAAAAATATAATTTGGGGGCATCCTTGTTATTACTGGGTGATTCCTGAGGTGAATGCTTTAATTTCTATTAAGTTTGACGATTCGACATGTGATACTCAATTGTTACATAAGTGGGTGCTGAGCTGTATCCGAAATAAAGCGGAATTTCCAGGTTTTAAAACGAAAGAACATGTGGATGATAAGTATGTTGTTAGGTTTTCCTTGCCCAGTTCAGATAGCAAACATTTCACATACAAATTTGATGCGAAAACTATACAGATCAAAACTGATGTGGAGAAATTGAAAAGCATCAGCAAGGATACAACTTCAATAATTCTCAGAGAAAGTGTTTCCACAAACTCGTTACCATTAGTCGGGGCAGACAAACCTAGTGACGCCGAGAGCGAGGTAGACTCAGGGAGTGTAGTGCTTATGCGGTTGTTCGAAAAATTATTTTCATCTAGAAAGATTTCAGATTCTAATGTCAGAAAATTTGAAGTTTCTGTTGAGGCTAATCCGACTTATGAGCAGATACTAGATATAGTAAACTCTACGTCTCATCACCAAGAAGATGATTGGTCGGACGTGATTTTTGTGAATAGTAAGAAAGAAAAAGTTTCGTTGAAGAGCTATCGTATAAACGAACATATCAGTATGAATAAGGTCGAGTACGTTTACACTGCAAAAGAACTAGAGTCAACGTTGGTTGCAAAGCGAAATCATATACTTAGTATGTTGGCAAAAGCGAGAGTTAAACTGCCTGATGTCATGGAAACTGCTGTGGTAAGTAATGATAGTCAGGACGAACAGTTTGCAGTAACCGGCTGATGTCGAATCTCGATACTTTCAGGGAGATTGTATGAATAAAGTATTCGTAGCGATTTTTTTTATCCTGGTGATTGCGTGCTATAACGTGCAGCTTGTAATTTCCTATCCTGATCTAAAAAGTTACGCCGCAGTTCTCGTTGGTACGTCGGGAGCGTTATTTACAATAATGGGTATTTGGATTGCATTTCTTTATCCAAATATAAGTGCATCTCTGAAAGATTCTAATGTCATACCTGCTGACTTTTCTGTGAATGGAGAGGAAACGTTAAGATTAAAAACAGTTGTTGTGGTTATTGTTATATCTGCCTTGGTGCTTGTAGCTTCTTTAAGTTTGTTTGTTGTTTCAAGTTTTTTAGATGTTAAGGTCGAAATGATTGGCGCTTTGAGTTTAAGCCGTATTATCACTTTTTTTGCCTTGGTTTTTTCTTTGTGCCTATTTTTTGGGATTTATAAGGTGATTCTTGTAAGTGTGGACTTGGTGGCGGTAGTTGAGCACGGCGAAAGGAAGCGTAAGGCTGATCGAAATGCATAATATCATGCAGCGCATTAGTGGCGGCCTTAACCAGATCTTACACTGCTAAATCGTGGCAGTCTGGTCGAACCTTCGAGGAAACCTGGAGCGAACTTATGGCAAATTCAACTTTCGATACCGATGACGACTTTCAATTTAATGCCTGCGTCGGAAATAATGGATGGGTGGATCACTCAACATATTCTGATGGATTTGATGAGGCTGTCACGGTTCTATGTCAAGCAGTTCTATCAGGCGGGACTGCTGATACGCTAATCTACCCGATAGTTTTTTGCGCCCGCCATAGAATCGAACTATTCATTAAGTCTCAACTAAGAAAAGTAGGTCGTATCCGTAAAGGTATTTCTATTTCAGATGAGAAGATCATTAAGACTCACGATCTGGCGATTCTCTGGGGATTGCTCGAAAATATAACTGAACAGTGCGATAGTCGCTATGCTGAATTGGTAAGTTCTTGTCGGCCTATTGTAATGGATTTCTTTGAAATGGATCCCAATGGGGAAACTTTTAGGTATCCATATTCACAGAGTGGTGTGAAACATCTCACTGATCAGTCCATTATCGGGTTGCGCCGGTTCACAGTCGCATATGCTGGTCTCACTGATTTGATGGAAAGTATTGAGATGCTTTCTGATCGGCTCTATTCCGAGTATGCCACTAACACATACACAAGGGCTCTTTCCAGAAGCGATCTAGAGAAGATAGCTAAAGAACTACCTCCGCGCTCCACTTGGGCAGCTTCCAACAAATCATTTGACGTCCTAAAGGCAAAAATTATCGCTCGCCATAGTCTTGGCACGCGCCAATACAGCGAAGCTTTGAATATTATTCAGGGCCACAGGGAGTTCTCGCAATACATAGGGATAGATAACACTATTTCTCATTGTGATCCTAAAAAGCTGAGAGAGCTATTCAAACTCCGCTTTAATCTCAACGAGCACTCAGGAAGCTTTCAGGACTCATTTAAGCTAGAGTATAACGAGGCAAACAAGCAGTATCTGGACTTTCTGAATGACCGGCTCAGCGATGAAGAGCTCGCAACCATCATGGCACTTAACGAATTGGGGTCGAGTGTTGGATACTACTCCGAGCATTATGATGCAATGTATGTCGATCACCTTTCAGATATACAGAATCATAAATTATCGCAAATAATTTACATAAAAGGTAAAGGTGCAATTGAGGATAGAGTTTGCACAGCACTAAAGATATTAAGACAAGAAAATATCTTAATTAATGTCGGGTTGAGCATATAAACAACTTACCCTCTATAAATTCGGCCGATTAAATTTTGCTGCAGGTTAACTCGCGGTAGCGGTTTTAGATTACCGTTTCAAGAGGTGTGTCAGCGAAACCTTGTGGTTCAAATAGATGCGGGGTCAAAAAGGGCGCAAACGCACCTAATACGCTCTCATCCGAATGTCGCCCCTGACCGGTTGCTTACCTTCGCCTAGCGGTTGAACTGCCAGGATTTTCTTAAGCGAAGAGCGAGCAAGTGCATGGTCAGCAGATAGTAATAGCGCGTCGACTCGGAGCGCTGGTTCAGGTGCTGATTTAGAAACCAGGCGAGATGTTTTCGCTGCCAGGTCCATGGATTGTCGCGGTGCCAGCGATTGGAAATCGCCGCTTGAATGGCCTTTGCTTGGCGTAGGTGACGCTCGCGTGTGGCATGCGCTCCGGTCAGGATGCCCGCCAGGAAAAGCTCCATATCGAATGGCTTGCTCATGTTCGACCGCCAATGTAAGCCGATACCACGTCGATACGGCCGTGCCCCAGCTCATAGCTGATTTGCACTCGGGCCTCCTGATCGAGGTATCGGTCGAGCAGGTAGCAACGGCCACCGTTGATGGGCGGGGGATGATGGGTGATTTGCTCATAGCGTTCGCATGCATAGGCCGCCCGCAATTCGTGAAAGCCTTTAAGTCCGTGCTTATGAAGAATGTCCCGAGCAGGACGGACGGTGCCCTGTTTGAAATCAAGGTAGCTTTCGTCCGGTGCTAACAGGTTGCGACTACCGCTAGGTGAGACTTGAAGAGCGAATGCCAGTGCGTCGCGGATGTGCTCATCCACCGTGATCCAGCGAGGGGCCGAGGCTCCCGAGCGGCCACCTTTAGTGCCGTCCTGGATGTTGATCTTGCCGATTTGCTCGGCTTCACGTTGCAGTCGAGGAAGGTCGGCCAAAATGGCCTCACGCAAGCGCATGCCGGTGGCTCGTGCCAACTGCGCAATGGCCGCAGCGCGCGGCTGGTGTTCGCAGAGGGCGTCGACGATCCGCTTCACGTGTTCACGACCTTGGCCTTGCGGTGGCACGGTGCGGATACTGGTACGCTGCCGTCCTATCGCCTTGCTCGGACTCGGCACTTTCACATACTGATCACCGCGAAGCGCGGCCATCGTCCGGTTCACGCTGGACAATCGGTTCTGCGCGGTGGCGATGCCGATAACACCTTGTTCAACTTCCTGACGCAGATGTCCGGCGTAGTCCAACAAGGTCTGTCGATCAATCTGCCGCGCATCATTGAAGCCTGGCCCATCCTTAGACCGACACCAGCGCACAAACTCCTGCCAGCGATCACTGTGCGCCTTGACCGTCCCGTAATGCCCACCGCCAAACATATCTCGCAATGCTTGTGGTCCGGCATAACTCAGTTGCCGGCCGTAGCCAAAATTGCGTCCGTCACGTCTACCTACCAATGCCATTGGTCAAACTCCTATCGAAGCCAAACCCTTAAAGTCTTTCCCCACGTCATCCCGCCACGAATGTTTAGTGTTATCAGGGATCAAGGCCCCTGCGACCTGTGAGGGTTGTCCACTAACGCGGGACTAGCGGCTCCTTACGACCGGGAGCTTGGGCATCTCATGATCTGACCTCCTGAGCACTTCCGAAGAAGTGGGCGGGTGGAGGCTGCACTGTTTGACGAGACCAGCGCCGCGAGATCCTGAGTCGGGTGAAGGCAGTGAGGTGATGACTGGGGCATACCTGACTGTCAGTCAGGTGCAGTCCATTCCCTGGGCTGCGGCACCATCATCTGCATCGCTGTTGTTGGTGACTTCGGTGTTTGTCACGCCGATTGTCACGAGGGGAAATGCCGCAAAGCCTTGTACGAGTTGGGCTGCAGCAGCGGTAGGAGCGCCCGTCTCTTTCCGGAAGAAAGAGACGGGCGCAGGTTGGCGCAAGGAAATGGCCACGCGGACAGGTTGCTGCAGAGCAGCTATAAAGGGGTATTAGTTGCCGCAGTGGGCACACTGGTAAAAGTAGGCATCCATCACATCGCTGTGACCGTACGAGCCGCCGGACGCTAATCGCACTTTGGGAGAACCACCATGGTGTGGCGTAGCCTTAAAGGTTCTGGCTACCTGGGTTGCTGTCAACGACAGCGCTTTGCCCGATCTTTTCTACGCCTGTGGATAATTCGGGTCAAGGATCGAGTTTTCAGGCGTTCTGCGGCTGTGGATGAAATTATCCACCGGTGGAAATCAGTGGTTTTCCACAGATAGTTGCGTGGGCTTTAGATTTTTTAAGTGAGGTCCATCCAAACAGGGCGGCTTTGCAGCCCTGTTTGGATGGACCCGCGTGGACAAGCGGATCGCTGAGATATGAAGACCGAGCGCTTACTCAGTTGCGCCACGTTTTGCTTTTAGGCGAGTGACGTTCGCTCCTGTCTGGTTCGCGAATTCGTGTGGAGTGACATGCTCCTGCCGGTTGGCCTCCAGGTACCGGCTCCACCAGTTCATGATCAGCCTGCGCTCCTCGATGAACTCGGCCTTGTGGATGTAAGCGGCGCGGACGTTGTTGCGCTCCTTGTGGCTCATCTGTCTTTCAATGGCGGTCCCGGACCACAGTCCAGATTCAATCAGCGCACTACAGGCCATTGAGCGAAAGCCATGCCCGCATATTTCGGCTTTGGTGTCGTACCCCATCTTCCTGAGTGCGCTGTTCACCGTGTTTTCAGACATGGGTTTCCAAGGCTTGGCATCGCCTGCAAACACCAGGTCGAATTTGCCGGTGAGGGCGTGGATCTGTTCAAGCAGGGCCACGGCTTGCGGCGATAAGGGGACTAAATGGATATCCCCTGCCATCTTCGTACCCCTAGTAGAAAAGGGTACTCCGTCCAGCGCGGGTCGAGTGTCGGGTATCTCCCAGGTGCCGCGCTTGAGGTCGAACTCGCTCCAGCGGGCGAAGCGCAGTTCGCTGGAGCGGACGAACACATGCAGCGAGAGCATGACCGTCAGCCGGGTAAGTGCGCGGCCTCTGTAGGTGTCGATACGCTCCTGCAATTCAGGCAGACGCGATAAGGGTAAAGCAGGGCGGTGAATCACCCTCGGGGCTTTGATCAAACCTTCAAGGTCGGAGGCAGGGTTGGCCGCGATCTGTCGAGCACGTTTCGCCTCGCGCATGATGCTTTGTAGGTCGTTTTGTACCCTTAAAGCGACGTCAATCGTGCCGCGTTTCTGGATCGCTTCCAGAGGTTGCATCAGGTCATGGGTGTCCAGATCGATAATAGAGCGAGCGCCGATCAGCGGGAAGACATGGGTTTTGAGGCGGCTCAGGACGGTCTTAGCATGGCCCGGAGCCCATTTGGCAGACATCGCTTTGTGCCAGTCCAGTGCGGCGCTTTCAAAGGTTCGGCCTTTGATTGCGGCCTGCGTCTTGGCTTGGTGTTTGGTCTCTATGGGGTCGATGCCTTTCGCCAGCGTCCGCTTGACCTCCAGGCGCTTGTTGCGAGCATCAGCGAGGCCGACCACGGGATAGCTGCCGAACGAGGTCAGTCCTTCGCGGCCATCAGGTTTTACATACCTGAGACGCCAGCCTTTACGGCCATTGGGTTGGACTAGAAGGTAGAGGCCGTCGCCGTCGAAAAGCTTGTAAGCGCGGTCGGTGGGCTTGGCTGAGCGGCAAGCCGAATCGGAGAGTGGAGCAGTGGTGCGCGACATAAGGGTACTCCCCCTTTATCGAATTACCTTACCCCTAACACTACCCTTAAAACGGTTGGAATCCACCAGTTTCTGACGGAAACCGATGGAACGCCAAAACGAAAAAACCCGCCAGAAGGCGGGTTTTTCGGGGATTCCAGAGATTTTGAAAGCCTTCTATGGAACCTTGTATGGTGCCGGCACCAGGAGTCGAACCCGGGACCTACTGATTACAAGTCAGTTGCTCTACCAACTGAGCTATACCGGCGTGTTAGGGCGACGATTATAGCGATTGGATTGGTTCTGTAAACCCCTGAATTCAGACTATTTTTGCATGAGCTTCATGTCGGGCCCGCGAAGCGTTTCGCGGGCCCGGCCGAGGCGGTGAATTCAGGGCACTAAACGCCGTTTTTGACGGCGTTTATCAGGTCCTGGCTGAGTACTTGGGCGGGCGCTACTTGTACGCTTTGGGTGTAGAACGGCGGCAGGTTCTGGGCCAGCGTGGATAAGGCTTGTGCCGTGGTGTTGCCCGGCAATAGCACGTATTGCAGGTTGGACGGATAACTTTGTGGCACGGGGCCTTCCATCGTTGAGCCGTAGGCGCCAAAGGTCATCACGGCTTGCGGTGTGGTGGGGTCGGGCGCGTAGAGAAAAACGAAGGTGCCGTATTTCGGATGTGTGAGGTACTGCTCGGCTTCGGCGCGAACGGCCGGGTCTGGGTCGTTCATCAAGGTCCAGCGCAGCACGGCGTAGTTACGCGTGGTTTGCATGAAGGCTGTGCGAATGGGCGACAGGTTTTCTTCGCCTCCCAGGCATACCAGCAAGTTGCCAAACGGATCGATAAGGGCAACGGCGTTGAATTCGGGGCTTTGCTGTGCCGTTTGCAACAACGGCGTGGCGAGTTCTGCGCCGGGGTCGCGCGGGTTGGCAGATTGCACCGTCAGCGCAAACGGGCTGAGGGCGGTGAGTGCCTGGCGCACCTTGCTGTTGGTCGGGAGGGTGGCGGGGTTTTGCAGTTGATCGGGTGGCAGGCCGCTGTTGTTGCTGGCCGTACGTACGGTGTTGACGCTGGCCGAGAAAATCGAGCTGGTCAGGAAGTACGCCGCCGAATCGATGGTCTGTCCGCCGAATACCGGGCTGTTCGAGCCTTGATAAGCACGGCTGACGGGGGCTGCAATCGCGTAGTAAGCCCAGGTGTTCTGCGCTTGTTGGCGGATTTGTGGTGGCAGCGACGGAAAGTTGAACTGGCTGTTGTAGTTGATGCCCGCGTAGTCATCGATTGCGCTGACGGCGACGTTGAAGCCTGCGGTCAGCAACGAGCCCGCGCACATGGCGCAAGGGTCGAGTGTGGTGACGACGGTTAGTTGGTTGGGCGCTGGCAAGTTCATAGGCACGGCGTTGTCGTAGTACCAATCCACCAGTTGTCGTTCGCCATGGGCCGTAGGATCGTGAGGTAAAAACCAGGCAGTGCCACTCCCGGGGAACGGCATCAGTACGTTGTTGTGCAGGGCGGCGATCACTTCGCCTGTTGCGTTATTGATGATTGCGCCGCCCACGGCGAAGGTTTGCTGCAGGGCTGCGTAAATGGCTTGGTTGGCGACGGTATCAACGGCTTCTTGCGCACTGTTCAATGTGCTCATGATGCTTTAGCTCCTTGCTGAAGTTTTGGTCAGAGAATTCTGGCGCTTGGCAAAGATAGTTGAGGTTTTCAACGTCGTTTATGTTGTTTTGGCTTAAGGCTTATGCACAACGCGCTGTTTGGCGCACGTCTTAAAATTCAAATTTGTGGAACTGTTCTCATTAGATCGCAAATGCCTGTTTTTCCGGTTTTTTATGCGGGTGTACGAAAAATGAACAGTGCCGTTTCAATGCTGAAACAGCTGCGAATATTGGATCCACGATAATTCCATCAACAGAGTTATCCACAGGCATGCGCTGTTTAAGGACGCTCTGCCAATAACAGAAAGTTGCGCGGCGTCAGGCGGCTTTCGCAAAAGGTTCCGAGGCGCACGGTATAGCCTTGCTCGTGCAGGAAAAGTGCTCGATCGAGTACCAGCCAAAGCTCTAGCGGTCGTCGGAAAAGACCGCGCACCAGCTCCAGATTGCGTACTTCAGCCAGTCGCTGCCAACCCGCCGTTTCAAGTGCCGCCCAGTCTTGCTGGCCAATTGTGGATAACTCTTTCAGCGAGGCAAGATGCTGGCAGTAATCGGCGAAGGTTTTGTCCAGCCAGGCAACCGGCAGTGAAGGTGTTGGCAGGTATTCATCCACGCCACGTACTTGCCTTTGCAGCAGGTCAAACGCCAATCGCCGGGCCATGGACGTGTCGCGTTGGCGTCGGACGCGAGCACCGGCGGTGACGGTTTCACTTGCCGGCAACGAAAGATCATCCAGCGAAAGCTGCAGGTCAGATAGCTGTGCCTGCGCGGACAGTGGCGGGTAAGCGTCTCGACTGATCCGGTTGTAGCAACAGGGCGCGATGGCCATTTGTTTACAGCCTGCCGCACTGCCGAGCTGGATCAATCGCACGTGCAGATCACCGCACGCATGCAGCGCCACGGGAGTGTGCCGGGCATTCAATAACGAGGCAGTGCCAATTGCGAGCACATCCTGCTCAAGGTGTAGCGCATGCAAATGGTGACGCTGGCTGAGCGCCTGGCCACTGGCTACCAGCGCCGGGTCGAACTCCAGGCAGGTCAGTTGCTGCCGGGTTTGCAACAGGCGTCGCCCCAAATGGCCTTTGCCTGAACACCAGTCCAGCCAGTGGCTGGGTTTTGAGGAAAACGTTAGTCGACTGGCGAACGCTTCTATCTGTTGCCACTTGCGGCCCGGCACATCGACGTTCAGCCGATGCCCGGCGGCCTCGAAAGTGTGAGAAGGCAAATCGCCGACTGCACTCAGTTCAAGCGATGACGCCGCCAATGCTGCAAACGGCTGCGGCGCATTGAGTAGATGAGGTTGGTTGTGACTGTTTTCCGCATCGTCCAGTGATCGTCCGCGTAGCCATGCAGCCAGGTCGGGGTAGGACGTTTCCCAGGGAAGTTTCAGGTGAGTAAACGGTCGGGGTTTCCACAGCGCCTGATGCTCGATTAAAAAAGCATCAAGCGCCATGAAACGGGCGGATAGCTTCTCGCCCGTCAGCACCTCGCAATCAACGGCCCTGGCAGGCATCGACGCGCAACCAGCGCTCCAGCAACTTGAAGCCGCGAACCAGCACGAATGCCATCAACAGATAGAACATGCCTGCCGCGAAGAAGATTTCGACCGGCAAATAGGTTCGGGCAATGATGGTGCGAGCCATGCCGGTCAGTTCCAGCAGGGTCACGGTACTGGCCAGGGCGCTGGCCTTGAGCATCAGAATCACTTCGTTGCTGTAGGCCGGCAGGCCGATGCGCGTCGCACGCGGCAGGATGATGTAGAACATCGCCTTGGCTCGGGACATCCCCAGCGCCCGTGCGGCTTCGATTTCGCCCTTCGGAATGGCCTGGATCGAACCGCGCAAAATCTCGGCAATGTAAGCCGCCGTGTGCAAGGTCATGGTCGCGGTCGCGCACCAGAACGGATCGCGCAAGTACGGCCACAGGGCGCTTTCACGCACGGCGTCAAACTGTGCGAGGCCGTAATAAACCAGGAACAGTTGAACCAGCAACGGCGTGCCACGGAAAAAGAAGATGTAGGCGTAGGGAAATGCCCGCACGTACCACAGTCGCGACGAGCGAGCGATGCCCAGCGGGATCGCCAGCAGCAACCCGGCAATCACGGCGATGGCCACCAGTTCCAGGGTCAGCGTTGCACCTTGCGCCAGTTTCGGCAGCCACTTGATGATGACTTCCCAGTTCATTGGGTGCTCCTGGTGAAGCCGCGCGCGGCGCGTTTTTCCATGAAGTGCATGCCGGTCATGGCCAGAATCGTCAGGCCCAGGTACATGAACGCTGCGACCATATAGAAGGTGAATGGCTGTTTGGTCACGGTCACGCCGATTTGCGCGTGGCGCATGATTTCTTCCAGTCCGATCACCGATACCAACGCGGTGTCTTTCATCAGGATCATGAACAGGTTGCCCAGGCCGGGCAGGGCGATGCGCCACATCTGCGGCATGATCAGGCGAGTGAAGATGCGAAATTTCGACAGGCCCAACGCCACGCCCGCTTCACGATGGCCCTTGGGGATGGCGAGAATCGCGCCACGAAACACTTCCGTGGCGTAGGCGCCAAAACACAACCCCAGGGCAATAACGCCAGCGGCGAACGCATTGAGTTCCAGGTCGGGATTGCCGAAGAACTCGCCCAGTGCGCGCATCAGGTTGACCGTACCGAAGTAGATCAACAGCACCCAGAGCAATTCCGGGATGCCGCGCACCAGTGTTGAATAAGTGCCGCCAAGCCATTGCAGCGGCTTGTACGGGGAGGTTTTGGCCAAGGCGCCGAGTAACCCGAGCACCAGCCCCAGGCACAGGGCCGAGAGTGCCAGTTTCACAGTCACCAACGCGCCGGCGGCGAGCGCCGGGCCAAATCCGTAGAGATCGATAGTCATGGATTTCTTTTCAAATCGCGGCAGGCAATGCCAAGGGCTGGCGCCGTCAGCGAACGGCGCCAGCCAGGCAAGTCAGAATCAATAGATGCTGAACGGGAAGTACTTGTCGTTGATCTTTTTGTAGGTGCCATCAGCGACGATTTCTTTCAGCGCGGCATTCAGCTTCTCGCGCAGAGGGTCGCCCTTGCGCACGGCGATGCCGATCTTGTCGCTTTCCACGACAGGGTCGCCTTTGAACTCGTAGTTTTTGCCAGCGTCGCTTTTCAGCCAGTCATAGTTGGCGTATTTGTCGGCGAGGATGGCGTCGACACGACCGGAGGTCAGGTCCAGGTAGGCGTTCTCCTGGGTGTCATAGAGGCTGACCTTGATGTCATCACCGTAGGTGTCTTCCAGCCAGGTGCCGGCCAGCGTCGCACGCTGCGTACCGATGGTTTTGCCTTTGAGCGAATCCTTGTCGGTTTTGAAGTCGACATTTTTCGGTGCAATGAACTGCAGCTTGTTCGAGTAGTACGGGTCGGTGAAGTCCACCGCGCCTTTGCGCTCTTCGGTGATCGACAGCGACGAAATCAGGAAGTCGAATTTCTTGGCGTTCAGGGCCGGGATAATGCCGTCCCAGTCCGAGGTGACCACGGTGCACTCGACTTTCATCTTGGCGCACAGGGCATCGCCGATTTCTTTGTCGAAGCCGACGACTTGGCCACTGGCATCTTTGTTGTTGAACGGCGGGTAAGCCGCTTCGATACCCATCTTCAAGGTCTCGGCGGCGGCACCGGCGCTGAACGCCAAGGTGACGGCGGCGGCCAGGAAGATTTTTTTGAAGTTCTGCATGCGGGTAGCTCCGTTAGCGGTTGCTGGACATGAATTGTTTGCAGCGCGCCGAAAGCGGGTTTTCGAACACCTGCTGTGGCGATCCTTGCTCTTCTACCAAGCCCTGATGGAGGAACACCACTTCGCTGGACACCTGGCGGGCGAAGCCCATCTCGTGAGTGACCAGCAACATGGTGCGACCTTCTTCGGCCAATGCGCGGATGACACTAAGTACTTCCTGGACCATTTCGGGGTCAAGGGCCGAAGTCGGCTCATCGAACAGGATGACTTTGGGTTGCATCGCCAAGGTGCGAGCAATCGCGGCCCGTTGTTGCTGGCCACCGGACAGTTCTGAGGGATAAGCATGGCGCTTGTCGGCGATACCGACCTTGGCCAGCAAGGCTTCGGCGACTTCGATCGCTTCGCGCTTGCTTTGGCCGAGTACACGGCGCGGCGCTTCGATGATGTTGTCGAGCACGCTCATGTGTGGCCAGAGATTAAAGTTTTGAAACACAAAACCGATCTCGCTGCGCAGGCGATTGATCTGCTTGCCATCGGCTGCAACCAGTTCGCCGTTCTTCGCGGCTTTGAGTTTGAGCTCCTCGCCGGCCACCAGGATTTGGCCTTGGTGCGGGTTTTCCAACAAGTTGATGCAACGCAGGAACGTGGACTTGCCGGAACCGGAGGAACCCAGGATCGAGATCACATCGCCGTCACGGGCGGTCAGCGAGATGCCTTTAAGCACCTCAAGCGAACCGTAGCGTTTGTGCAAGTTGCGGATTTCAAGCGCGGGCGCGGCCTGAGCCATGTGCGTTCCTCATAGTGTTTTGCTCCTGCTGTGGCCGGCCTTCCTGGCGTGGCGGCCAAGCTAGCATAGCGTCTGAATGGCAGCCAACTGCGCTTCGGGCGGTAAACGGCTGTCGTGTGGCAGGTTGTCGCATCGACGCAGCAGACTGTCGCACTGCTATCAACCGAATGGGCACTTGCTCGGGGTTGATCGCGGCAGACCGGTAAAAAAGGGCGCGATGGTGCCAGCTTTGGCGGGGTGTTGGAAGCGCTAACCGGACAAACGTCATTCATGTGCACTTTTATCGGGCGTTCAGCATTTTTTAAGTGTGTTTCTGGTGCGCTGGTTCGTCCTTAGAGTGGGTCGCAGGGTAACGCTCTGGCAAATTGCCATTAATCTCAATGACTTGCGATGACTGGCCGGTTTCGCTACAGCCCCGGTGCCTGGGGAGTTTGTAACATTTTGGCGCAATTATTGCGTGCAGAATAATGAACGCCCCGTTGGATTCTTTTTACGAGAAGGAGTCCCGAGCGGGATGCACGTATTCGCTTTTCCTTACAAAGGTAGTTTCAATGAGCAGTACCCAAAGCTCTAACGGCCTCGAACAGGGGCTTAAACCGCGTCATGTGACCATGTTGTCGATCGCCGGGGTTATCGGCGCTGGTCTTTTTGTGGGTTCTGGCCATGCTATCGCTGCCGCAGGGCCCGCCGTGTTGTTGGCTTACGCCGCTGCTGGCACCTTGGTGGTACTGGTCATGCGCATGCTCGGTGAAATGGCCGTGTCTTCGCCGGACACTGGCTCTTTTTCGACCTACGCCGACCGCGCGATTGGCCACTGGGCAGGTTTCACTATCGGCTGGTTGTACTGGTGGTTCTGGGTGTTGGTCATTCCGCTGGAGGCAAACGCCGCCGCCACTATCCTGCATGCGTGGTTCCCGAACGTCGCGATCTGGGCATTCACGCTCATCATCACGCTGCTGCTGACCGTCACCAATCTGTTCAGTGTGAAGAACTACGGCGAGTTCGAGTTCTGGTTTGCGTTGATTAAAGTGGTGGCGATCATCGGCTTCGTCGGCCTTGGCATTCTGGCAATCTTTGGTTTCCTGCCGACCAGTCAGGTCAGCGGTGTTTCGCATCTGTTCGACACGCAAGGTTTCCTGCCAAATGGCATGGGCGCCGTGTTGGCGGCCATGCTGACTACCATGTTCTCGTTCATGGGCACCGAAATCGTCACCATTGCTGCCGCTGAATCGAAGAACCCGGGCCAGCAGATTTCCAAAGCCACTAACTCGGTGATCTGGCGGATCGGTTTGTTCTATCTGGTGTCGATTTTCATCGTTGTTGCACTGGTGCCCTGGAACGATCCGGCCCTGACCAGCGTCGGCTCCTATCAAACCGTCCTGGAGCGTATGGGCATCCCGAACGCCAAGCTGATCGTCGACCTCGTGGTGTTGGTGGCCGTCACCAGTTGCTTGAACTCGGCGCTCTACACCGCCTCGCGGATGATGTTTTCCCTGGGCAAACGCGGTGATGCACCGGCCGTGTCCCAGCGCACCAACAAAAGCGGCACGCCTTACTGGGCAGTGATTCTGTCCACCGCTGCAGCCTTCCTCGCCGTGTTCGCCAACTACGTGGCCCCGGCCGCCGTGTTCGAATTCCTGCTGGCCAGTTCTGGCGCAATCGCGCTGCTGGTGTACCTCGTCATCGCGGTGTCACAACTGCGCATGCGGCAGAAGCGCAACGCTGCTGGCGAGAAAATCGAGTTCCGTATGTGGCTGTTCCCAGGCCTGACGTATGCGGTAATTGTGTTCATCGTCGGCGTGCTGACGATCATGCTGTTCCAGGAAGCCCGCCGCGTGGAAATCCTCGCGACCGGTTTGCTGAGCGTGCTGGTGGTGGCTGCCGGTCTGTTCGTGGCTCGTCGTCGCAAACTGGAAAAACGTGGCGCGGTGGCACTGAACTGATTCACGCCGCGTAACGCAAAACGGCCGCTGTCAGTGATGACAAGCGGCCGTTTTTATTTGCGAATGGCAGCCGTTACTCGGTTTTTTCATCCGGCGCGTCGAGCGTCTGGCGATAAACGTCCAGTGTGTCGGTGAAGTCGGTAATGAACTGCGGGTCGGTCAGCCAGGCTTGAGCGGTGTCGCGGTCCATGCCGTCCGCCCACATGCGGTAATCAATCAGCATGTCGGCTGCCAGGTGAGTGGCGGCCATGGCTTCGTTGTCGGCATTTTCCATGTCCAGCAATTCTGGATGGTCTTTGATGATGGCGGCGAGGTTGATCAACAAGACCAGCAACATTTCTTTGCGGCTGATGACCTCCGCGTCGCGCATTTTGCTGAACATTGCCAGGGTGTACTCCGGAATCGGCTCGCCGATATCACCCAGGTCATCGTCCAGATCGGCAGGTTTTCTGCCGTGGATGTTGATCTGCTTGGCTTTGATTTTTGCGCGCTTGGCGCGTTTCTGTTGCTTGTTCAGGGAGGCCATGGGAGCTCAGTTGGTTTTCTGTTGGGTTTGGGCCGCGATGGCGTCGGACGCCGCCACGTAGTCAGCCTGGAAGGCCGGGGATTCGATCCACGCCAATGCGCCGGCTTCGTCTGCTTCGGTCGACCATTGGCGATACTCGATCAGCGCCGCGAGGATGAAGTCCATCGCGCCTTCTTCGCCTTCCTGCTCATACACCAGCGTCAGCAATGGGTCTTCGAGAAAGGCTGCGCACATCGCTTGCTGGCTGATTTTTTCGGCATCGATCATGGTCTTGAACAGCTCGGTCAAGTCCACCGACTCGAAGTCGATACGATCATCGTTCGGGTCCAGCTCCACCGGCGCGGCGGCTCGCTGGGTGCGGTTCTGCTTGGCCTTGGCTTTGGCGCGAGTGGCGCGTTTTTGCTGCTTGTTGGCGGAGGCCATGGGCATCGTTCCGTATTTCGTTGAATGAGTGCATCGGTCAGCTGCGTGGTACTGGCCGCCCTGGGGTATCGGGGGCCAGTTCGCCGGTCTGCAGCCAGGCCAATGCAATGGGCCATAGTGTGGCTTGGTATGCGCTGCGAAAAAAGGCGAAATGTCCGACTTCTTTTTCGCCGATGTCCTCGGGCGTGATGCGCCAGTGGCTATTCGTGCCGCGCGTGAAGTAACCGAGCAGGCGTTCGATGGCTGGAATGGTGCCGTAAGGATCATCGCTGATGCTGATCGCCAGGGTTTTCGCCGTGACGTTGGCGAAGGGCAGGGCGCCGGTCTTTTGCTGAATGGCACGACCGCTTGGGCGCTTCTCATAGGTTGAAGTGGGCGTGCACCAGTCGCGAACCACGCCGGCGGGAGTGTCCTCAAGCCAGCCGAGGCGTTTTCCCGGAAAGTAGCCGTAGAACAGCGTGACCAGCGGCATCACCAGATGCCATTTGCCGAACATCCGCCAACGGTGAGCCGGCGCATAGTCGCGCCAGTAAGCGAATTGCGCGCCGACGGTAACCAGGCGTCTGATCAAATGCCCGGAGGCGCCAAGGCCCGCTGCACAGCCGCCAAAGCTGTGGCCGATGACATCGATGGGCTGGCCTGGGAATTCACGCTGAGCGCGTTTTAGCATCGCCTCGAAGTCCAGCGTGCCCCAGTCGGACCACGAAGCATCGAGGTGTTTAAGCGACGCGGGCCGGGATTCGCCGATGCCGCGATAGTCGAACGTGATGACGTCATAGCCATTGGCAAACAGGTAATCGGCGAACCGCGAATAATGTCGGCAGCGGACAGAGGTGGCGGCGTTGATGATTGCGACCGGGCGAGCGCTGTCGCAAGTGGCATTTCGCCAAGTGAAGCCGCCCAGCAGGAAACCGTCTGCGGCGTGCTCCTTGAAGGGCGCGCCGGGCTGTGGGGTTGGCGGCGGGTCGGTCAGCGTTGCGGCCCGCTCGGGCGTATCCTGCACATTCATCGATTTTTGACCTTGGCAGATAGCTGCCAACAATAGCCTTCAGGTACCGGATGGACAATCTGTCAGCGCTTGAGCAATACAGCGTGTAGTCCGATTCGCAGTGAGTGCAAGTACCAATCAATCTAAAACTTGGGCACCCGGTCGCCAATCAAAAAGGCATAGCAATCAGTTATTCAGAGCCCGGGAGCAACCCTCATGAAACACCTGACTGCATTCTTTCTGCCGCTTGTTGCGGTCAGCTATTTGCTGCTGCCGGCCCATTCATACGCCGCCACTGGCGAGCCGATCGACAGTTCCGGCGTGCAGATCCAGCGTCAGGATCAAAATGGCATTGCGTACCTGTCCGGGGGGATTGGCGAAGATGAGGCCAAAGCCATTCAGCAGGCGACGGGTTACAACCTGCACATGACGTTTTCAATCGGGCCGGAGGGTAAATACGTTCCGGATGTGGATGTGGTGGTGCAGAAGGCTAAAGGTGAAACCGTATTGAAGCTGAATCAGGCCGGCCCGCTGGTTTATGTGCAACTACCGCCCGGTAAATATACGGTTGCCGCGACCCGCAACGGCAAGGTGCAGCACAACACCACGGATGTCGGCACCAGCACTGCACGCAATCTGGTTTTTCATTGGAATGCCGACGAATAAATACCGCTGATGTGAGCGCAGACCTTTTAGTGCGTTGAAAATTTACAGCGTTATGCGGGTTTTTTAGTGTGAGAATTTAAAGCCAGAAATGATCGGCGTTGCGCCGTTGATCATTGTAAAGACGCCGACTGAAAGCACGAAATGGCTCCCAACACTCAAAACCGCAAACAGCCGTTTTTATCGGCTGTTTGCGCAATGCCGCGCGCGGTGTCGGGGGTTTGCCACTGCGCACAGGTTGGTTTACTGCACAATCACTAGGGGTAGGACGTTAGCGGATGCTGACGATGTTGCCTTTGTTGCCTTTCACCGTGACGGAGACTTTCTTGAAGATGAAGTAGTTTTCTTCACTCACTTCGTAGCGCGGGGCGACGATCAGGTCGGCTCCGGAGGACTTTACCGCTTTGTAAGCGGCAGCCGATTTAACTGCAGTGACTGGATCCAGGCCCAGACCGCCCAAGCCACCGCTCTGACCGCCATAGCTCACGCCATCGGCAAATTGAGAATCGCCACCGAACTTGAGGACGCCGAACAGGATATTGACGGATGACTGGCCGGAGATGGCCTCACCAACAGTGATGTCCGCTTTCAGGTCTGCTTTTACGGTGCTGTCGATCGCCGACGTCGGTTGGCTCTGGTTGTAGCTGACGCAGCCGCTGGCTGTCGCAATGAGGGTCGACAGGGTGAGCATTTTCAGAAGCGTATTCAAGAAATGTATCCTTACATTGAAGCGTTGAATGCAGGCAGATCGCTGCGGCACAAGTTTCACGTTGTAAGGAGGCGGGCTTCAATAAGACGAATCCTAGAGTGACGTGTGAAGACCGGGACGCTACCGAGAGGAAGAAGACGTGGAAGGCGTGGGATATTTCGTCGCAGCCTGAATTTGCCAAATCCCAGGCATAAAAAAACCCTGAATCTTGCGATTCAGGGTTTTCGGTATTTGGTGCCCAGAGACGGAATCGAACCGCCGACACGGGGATTTTCAATCCCCTGCTCTACCGACTGAGCTATCTGGGCAACGGGGCGCATTAAACTGGTTTTTCAGGGGGTCGTCAAGCAAGTTTTCAAAAAATATTTAATTATTACCGTCGCTTACGATCCGCCCCCTGAAAAAGCGGGATTACTCCGCTGGCGGAACGTAGCCGTCAGCCTTGGCGTATTCCTCGCCGGAGAAGTACTTGTCCATCTCGCCCTGAAGATATTTGCGGTCTTCGGCGTTCATCATGTTCAGGCGTTTTTCATTGATCAGCAGCGTCTGATGTTTCTGCCAGTCAGCCCACGCCTTGGCCGAGACGTTGTCAAAAATGTCCTGGCCTTTTGCGCCCGGGAATGGCGCGCGCTCTAAGGCGGGCAATTGTTCTTTGTACTTGCGGCACATGATGGTGCGGGTCATGACAACTCTCCTGCGTTCAATACGGCGGCCGCGCGTTCGAGCAAGGTTTTGACCGGGGCGGCAAGGCCCAGGCGCGGCGGGGTGGCGAGGTTATACCAGAGCCAGTCGGCCTCGGCCATGTGATGGGCGGACTCCTGGACCTGAACCAGCCAGGGTTCGATGGATAACTGAAAGTGGCTGAAGGTGTGTACCAGGCTTGGCAAGGCCTGTTGCGTTCCCAGCTCCAGAGAGTGCTGCGACGCCAGATGTTGCAGGTCGTCGAGGTCATCAAGCTCCGGCAAGCTCCACAAACCACCCCACAGGCCCGTGGAAGGGCGACGGTAGAGCAGAATCGCGCCGTCGCTGTTGGCCAGCATCGGCATCAGCGTGCGCTTCTGTGGCACGGCTTTACGCGGTTTGGGGATCGGGTAGCGGGTTTCCAGGCCTAGCATGTGCGCTTCGCAGCCTTTTTCCAGCGGACAGAGCAGGCAGCTCGGTTTGCTGCGGGTACACAACGTGGCGCCCAGATCCATCATCGCCTGGGTGTAGGCGTTGACCCGGTCATGCGGGGTAAAGCGCTCAGCGTTCGCCCACAGCTGCTTGGCGACCTTCGGCTCGCCTGGGTAACCCTCTTGCGCCGTAAAGCGCGCCAGCACCCGTTTAACGTTGCCATCCAGAATCGGAGCCCGCAGGCCCATGCTCAGGCTGGCGATAGCGCCAGCAGTCGATAGGCCGATGCCCGGCAATTCAACCAGTTTTTCAACGTCGGCGGGAAATTCGCCGCCGTATTCAGCGACGATGATTTTCGCGGTTTTCTGCAAATTGCGCGCGCGGGTGTAGTAGCCGAGGCCGGTCCACAGGTGCAGCACTTCGTCTTCTGGCGCAGCCGCCAGCGCTTCTACCGTCGGCAACGACGCCATGAATCGGTCGAAGTAGTTCAGCACGGTGCTGACCTGGGTTTGCTGCAGCATTATTTCCGAGACCCACACCCGATAAGGCGTAATGCCCTGCTGCCAGGGCAAATCGTGGCGGCCGTGGCGGTCATACCAATCCAGTACCGCCGATGAAAACTGCTCGGCTCTCATCGCTTGAACAGCCCCTTCAGTGCGTTTTTCAGTTCTGGGCTGACTTTGTCGCCAAGTTTCTCATTGATTTTTTCACTGAGCTTGTCGCCTGCCAGTTTGGTGGCAACCTGGCCCAAGCGTTCGTTATCGATACGGCAGGCCTTGGCGCCGAGCTCCAGCGGACCACGGCAGCGCAACGGCCACTCAATGCCCACGAACTTCTCGCCGACCTGACAGGCCGGGTCTGGCATGTCGCTCTTGTCGCCTTCGACGATGATGCCCACGCGATAATCCATACCCAACACGCGCAAGTCGACGTCGCCATCGCCATTGACGGTCATGCCGGGGATGCGCACTTTCAGGTCCGGGTTGCTGGCGACGCCGTTACGGAAGGTCAGGTTGCCCTTGAGCTCCTGGAACGGCGTGTCTTTGCCGCGTGGTTCACCGCTGAGGGTTTTGCGGTTGAGGGTGGCGATGCCTTTGCACAATTGCTGTTCGAGGTTGGCATTCAGCAGCACGCCATTGTTGATCACAAAACTGGCGTTGCCGTTAAGGCTGTCGATCAGCGCTTTCTGGCTGTTGCCGCTGCCGGTCAGGTTGCTGTTGAGTGTGACCAGACCTTTGACCGGTGGATTTTTACCCTGGCTTTCGAGGATTTTTTCAACCGGCACTTTGCTGATGCTGGTCTGCATGTTCAGAGCTGGCACCTGTTGGCGCACATCAAGGGTGCCTTTGGCTGCGAAGTTGCCGCCATACAGGTCGCCACGCAGATTCTCCAGGTTCAGCAATCCTCCCTGGCCGCTGGCCTTGAGCGCAGCGTTCTGGATCGGCAGTTTCTCGAGGGTCAGCTGGCCAAAGGTCAGGTCGGCGTCCACATCGAGTTTGGCCAAGCGCTCAACCGGCAACAGACGTTCGGTGCTCCACGCGCCCTTGGTCGGTTTATCTGGCAGCGGTGTACTGCCGGCGCCGGCCATGGCATCGGCTTCGGTGCTGGCCACTTCGGCCTGGCGCACTTGCGTTGCACTGTTGGCCTCGGCGGATTTTGGCGGCAGGTAACGGTCAACGTTAAAGGTGTCAGCCTTGAGCACTGCCCGCAGCGATTGCTTGGCAAAGTCTTCGACGGCAATGCGGCCGCTGAAGCTGCTGTCATCGACTTTCAGGTTGATATTGTCGAACGAAACGCTGGACGGCGTGGCAGCCACGCGGCTTACCAGTTCAACTTTGCTCAGGCTGCCCTCGGCCATGGCCGGAAGCGTCTGGCCAATGCTGTCGACGAACTTCGCCAGATCAAACTGGGCAATCGACAGTCCACCACTGATTTGCGGGGTTTTGTCGAGGTCGTTGGCCTTCAGTTCGCCCAATGCGCGCAGTTGGTTGACAGAAAGCTTGATGCCGGTCCATTCGGCGACGTTCGCCGCCTTATCCAGCAGCAATTGGCCTTGTGCGGAGAACGTCACGGTTTTGCCCTGCAGCGGGTCGCCCGCGACTTCACCGGAAAGCTTCATGTCTTCGAACTTGTAGCGCTGCAATGCGCGTTCGATGCGCAGCTCACCGTTGAGTTCGGTGCGCACTCGCAGCACTGGCTGGTTGGTGCCCAAAAATGCGGTGAGCTTGACCGGAATATTGGTCGAGTCATGCACCGCGCCGGTGCTGAGCTGGATGCTCTCGGCGCTGAATTGCTTGCCGGTCTTCTCGTCGTTGTATTCAACCCGTGCATTGTTGACGGTCAGGCTGTCGATATCGAGACGAATAGGCTGAGGCGGCTTCTCAGCCTTCACGGTAGCTTCAGGGGCGGGCGCCGGTTCGCCGGTGGTGGCTGGCGTCGCCGGAATGGCCGGCGCGGGGACCTTGCCGATGTCTTCCCAGTTGCCATGGCCGTCCTTGTCGCGGTTAAGGCGCAAGTTCAGGCCCTCAACGCGTACATCGCTCATTTGCACCTCACGGCGCAGCAGCGGCAGAACACGCACCGACAGGCCCAGCATCTGCAAATCTGCGAACGGCTCTGTGGGCTTTACCAGGGTCGCGACGCTGGCTTCGTGCAATTCCAGGCCCAGCCACGGGAACAGACTCCACCCGATGTCGCCATTGAGCGTCAGCTCGATGTGGGCCTTGTCGCGGGCAATCTGGCGAATCTCGTCTTTATAGTCATTGGGATCAAAGAGGTGGGTCAGGGCAAAGCCCAGCGCCACAATGATCAGCAATAGCCCGAGAAGCACCAGACCCAGGATTTTGCCGAACGCTTTCATGGGCGAGTCCTTGTAGTTAGTCGAATTCGAAATTTAGCGGGGGAGTATAGCGCTCCGAAGCGGACGACCGGTCAGCGATCATGTCGCGAGCACATCCAGCGGCACTTTCAGCTTGGCCGCCAACGCTTGTGCTTCAAGGTGTCCGGCAGGTGCCAGCAAATGCAATGTCGCACCCGATTGCGACGCCAATTTTCGCGCTTCGTTCACCAATCGTTCGGCAACACCACGGCGGCGGGTGATTTTTCGCACGCACAATTGAGACAGGTGCCACACCTGTGGCTGCCTTTGCAGGCGCGCTGCACCCAGCAAGCGATCATTGAAGCGTCCCGCGATCAGCGAGCCGTCCCGCAAGCAGCCTTCAATCAGCTGTACTTCCCCGGCGAAGGGTGCAAACAGCCAGTCTGGCGCGTCGCGGTAAATCTTTTGCAGGTCCTGATGATCCTGGTAAGTGGCTTCGGTCAGCGGCTCGACAACGATCGGCATGGCGGCTCCTTCAAGGGGCAAGATCAGATGACGGACAGAAGGTGATGTCATTTTGATTTTCTGTCACCTGCAGATGTTAACCTTTGCCAGTTCGCCCGTCCTTCTGCGACTTGTTGTCGCATCAAAATGAGCTTCACTCAAAAAACAGTCATGCCGGCGTGCATAAAGGCTGGGGTGGGGAGTTGCTGGCGAACCATACTAATAATTGGGGGATACACAATGAGCACTAGCACAACGGCGGACGGCTTTACTGCCGACCAGCCAGCGTTCCTGTCCAAGGAGCGCATCATCGCCAAGCCCGGTTTCAACCGTTGGCTGGTACCGCCGGCCGCATTGGCCATTCACCTGTGCATCGGCATGGCTTACGGCTTTTCGGTGTTTTGGCTGCCACTGTCCAAAGCGCTCGGTGTAACTGCTCCGGTAGCTTGCGCGCCGGACATGAGCTTCATCTCACAAGTGTTCTCGTCGCAATGTGATTGGCCGATCTCGATGCTTGGCTGGATCTACACCCTGTTCTTCATCTTCCTGGGCTGTTCGGCAGCTATCTGGGGCGGCTGGCTTGAACACGCAGGCCCGCGCAAGGCTGGCGTGGTATCGGCATTGTGCTGGTGTGGCGGTTTGCTGATCTCGGCGCTGGGCATTTATACCCACCAGATCTGGCTGATGTGGGTCGGTTCCGGGGTCATTGGCGGTATCGGCCTGGGCTTGGGTTATATCTCGCCAGTGTCGACCTTGATCAAGTGGTTCCCGGACAAGCGCGGCATGGCTACCGGTATGGCGATCATGGGTTTTGGCGGTGGCGCGATGGTTGGCGCACCGCTGGCTGCGGCGCTGATGGGCCACTTTGCCTCGTCGACCGGCGTAGGTGTTTGGCAAGCGTTCCTGGTCATGGCCGCGATTTATTTTGTGTTCATGATTGGCGGCGCGTTGTCGTACCGCGTTCCGCCGACTGGCTGGAAGCCTGAGGGCTGGACTGCTCCGGCGAAAAAAGCCTCGAACGCGATGATCACCCATCGCCACGTGCACGTGAATGTGGCGTGGAAAACCCCGCAATTCCGTCTGGTGTGGCTGGTGTTGTGCCTGAACGTATCAGCCGGTATCGGCATCCTCGGCATGGCGTCGCCGCTGCTGCAGGAAGTATTCGGTGGCAAATTGATCGGTGTTGACCTGCCTTTCGGTCAATTGAACGCCGGGCAACTGGCGTCTATTGCTGCAATTGCGGCTGGTTTCACCGGTTTGCTGAGCCTGTTCAACATCGGTGGCCGGTTCTTCTGGGCATCGTTCTCCGATTACCTGGGTCGTAAAAACACTTACTTCGTGTTCTTTGCCTTGGGTTTTGCGTTGTACGCGCTTATCCCTAACCTCGGTCATTTGGGCAACGTGGCGCTGTTCGTGGCGGCGTTCTGCATCATCCTGTCGATGTACGGCGGTGGTTTTGCGACCGTGCCGGCGTACCTCGCTGACCTGTTCGGTACGCAAATGGTCGGTGCCATCCATGGTCGTCTGTTGACGGCTTGGGCTGCTGCGGGCGTGTTGGGTCCGGTGTTGGTGAACTACTTGCGTGAGTATCAATTGAGCATCGGCGTCGAACGCGCCGCCGCTTACGACATCACGTTGTACATCCTCGCGGGCCTGCTGGTGCTGGGTTTCCTGTGCAACCTCATGGTTCGTCCGGTGGCCGACAAGTACTTCATGACCGACGCTGAACTGGCCGTCGAACAAGCTTTTGGCCACGACAAGGGCTCTGACAGCAGCACTGTGCTGGAGTGGAAAGCAACACCCGGCAGCAAGCCGCTGGTGATTGCGGCATGGCTGGCGGTTGGTATTCCGTTGGCGTGGGGTGTTTGGGTAACCCTGCAGAAGACCGCAGTATTGTTCCACTAAGTTAAGTAAACGCATCACCCCGTGGGAGCGAGCCTGCTCGCGAATGCGGCCTGACAGTCGACAGATATGTTGAATGTGAAGGCCTCTTCGCGAGCAGGCTCGCTCCCACATTAGTTTGAGGCGTCATCAAATTTGGTTGTACGGACATGTCTACCCGCGATAGCCGGGAGTTCTATCCGTCAGTCATATCACCTCTCGTGTTTCTGTTTGCCGCCCGCGCCCCTATAATGGCTGCCTTTTTCGCCCAATGATTTTGCGGAGCTGGTGATGGCCGAACGTAAGGCGTCAGTCGAGCGCGACACTCTGGAAACCCAGATCAAAGCCTCGATCAACCTGGATGGCACCGGAAAGGCCCGATTTGATATCGGTGTTCCTTTTCTTGAGCACATGCTGGACCAGATCGCCCGTCACGGGCTGATCGACCTGGATATTGTCAGCAAGGGCGACCTGCATATCGACGACCACCACACAGTGGAAGACGTTGGTATCACTTTGGGTCAGGCTTTTGCCAAAGCGATCGGCGACAAAAAGGGCATCCGTCGTTACGGCCATGCTTATGTGCCGCTCGATGAAGCGCTGTCGCGGGTAGTGATCGACTTCTCTGGCCGTCCTGGCCTGCAGATGCACGTTCCTTACACTCGTGCCACCGTCGGCGGCTTCGATGTGGACTTGTTCCAGGAGTTCTTCCAGGGCTTCGTCAACCACGCGCTCGTCAGCCTGCACATCGACAACCTGCGTGGCACCAACACTCACCACCAGATCGAAACCGTGTTCAAGGCTTTCGGTCGCGCGTTGCGCATGGCGGTGGAACTCGATGACCGCATGGCCGGGCAGATGCCATCGACCAAGGGCGTTCTGTAATGCAGACGGTTGCGGTTATCGATTACGGCATGGGCAACCTGCACTCGGTGGCCAAGGCGCTAGAGCACGTCGGTGCCGGCAAGGTCTTGATCACCAGCGATGCCGACGTGATTCGCGAAGCTGACCGGGTGGTTTTCCCCGGTGTCGGCGCGATTCGCGATTGCATGGCGGAGATCCGTCGCCTGGGCTTCGACTTGCTGGTGCGTGAAGTCAGCCAAGACCGTCCATTCCTCGGCATTTGTGTGGGCATGCAAGCCCTGCTCGACAGCAGCGAAGAAAACGCCGGCGTCGACTGCATCGGTCTGTTCCCTGGCGAAGTGAAATTCTTCGGCAAGGACCTGCATGAAGACGGTGAGCACTTGAAAGTCCCGCACATGGGCTGGAACGAAGTGAAGCAGACGGTGAGTCATCCGCTGTGGCACAACATTCCAGACTTGGCGCGTTTCTATTTCGTGCACAGCTACTACATCGCTGCCGCCAACGCGCGGCAAGTGGTCGGTGGTGGTCATTACGGTGTTGATTTCGCCGCGGCGCTGGCCGATGGATCGCGTTTCGCCGTGCAGTTCCACCCGGAGAAAAGCCATAACCATGGCCTGCAGTTGCTGCAGAACTTCGCTGCGTGGGACGGTCGCTGGTAAATGGCTATCAAGAAAAAGCCGCCGATCCTGACCCTCACTCCCGAGCAGGAGAACGAGGCAAATCACAAGATCAAGCGCTTCATGGAAGATCGCTTCGAACTGGAACTGGGTTCGTTCGAAGCGGCTGAAATTCTTGAGCTGTTTACCCGTGAAATTGCCCCGCATTATTACAACAGGGCGATTTTCGATGTGCAGACGCACCTCAAAGAGAGGTTCGAAAGCATCGAAAGCGACTTGTGGGCGCTCGAGAAAAACTGATTTCCGAGCGAAGCTGAATACTCGAATTTGAAGGTTTGCCAGATGCTGATTATTCCCGCTATCGATCTCAAGGACGGTGCCTGTGTTCGTCTGCGCCAGGGCCGCATGGAAGATTCCACAGTGTTCTCCGATGACCCGGTGAGCATGGCTGCCAAGTGGGTGGACGGCGGCTGCCGCCGTCTGCATCTGGTCGACCTGAACGGTGCTTTCGAAGGCCAGCCGGTCAATGGTGAAGTCGTCACCGCCATCGCCAAGCGCTACCCGAACCTGCCGATTCAGATCGGCGGCGGTATCCGCTCGCTCGAAACCATTGAGCACTACGTCAAAGCCGGCGTGAGCTACGTGATCATCGGCACCAAAGCCGTGAAAGATCCGGCGTTTGTGGCTGAAGCCTGTCGCGCCTTTCCGGGCAAGGTGATTGTCGGTCTGGATGCCAAGGATGGTTTTGTCGCCACCGACGGCTGGGCTGAAATCAGCACCATTCAGGTGATCGATCTGGCGAAGCAATTTGAAGCCGATGGTGTGTCTGCGATCGTTTATACCGACATTGCCAAAGACGGCATGATGCAGGGCTGCAACGTGTCCTATACAGCAGCGCTGGCTGCCGCCACACGCATTCCGGTCATCGCCTCCGGCGGTATTCATAACCTGGGCGACATCAAGTCGCTGCTCGACGCGAAGGCGCCGGGCATCATCGGCGCGATCACCGGCCGGGCGATCTACGAAGGCACCCTCGACGTCGCTGAAGCGCAAGCTTTCTGCGATTCGTACAAAGGCTGAGGACTGACCATGGCGCTGGCCAAACGCATCATCCCTTGCCTGGACGTGGATAACGGCCGCGTGGTCAAGGGCGTCAAGTTCGAGAATATTCGTGATGCCGGCGACCCGGTGGAAATCGCCCGTCGCTACGATGAGCAAGGTGCCGACGAGATTACCTTTCTCGACATCACCGCCAGTGTCGATGGCCGAGACACCACGTTGCATACCGTTGAGCGCATGGCCAGCCAGGTGTTCATCCCGCTGACAGTGGGCGGTGGCGTACGTACCGTGCAAGACATCCGCAACTTGCTGAATGCCGGTGCGGACAAGGTATCGATCAACACGGCAGCGGTGTTCAACCCTGAGTTTGTGGGCGAAGCGGCGCAGCATTTCGGCTCGCAATGCATCGTCGTTGCCATCGATGCGAAGAAGGTTTCACTGCCGGGTGAGACACCGCGCTGGGAAATCTTCACCCACGGTGGCCGCAAACCAACGGGGCTCGATGCCGTGGAGTGGGCAAAGAAAATGGAAGGCCTCGGTGCGGGCGAGATTCTGCTGACCAGCATGGATCAGGACGGCATGAAAAACGGCTTCGACCTGGGTGTCACCCGAGCCATCAGCGATGCGCTGGGTATTCCGGTGATTGCTTCCGGTGGCGTCGGCAACCTGCAGCATCTGGCTGACGGTATCCTGGAGGGCCATGCCAGTGCGGTATTGGCTGCGAGTATTTTCCACTTTGGGGAGTACACGGTGCAGGAAGCCAAGGCTTACATGGCCCATCGCGGAATCGTGATGCGTTAAACAAACGATACAGGCCAGTGGACATCATGGCGGGCTCAAGGCACTCTTGGGTACGCCATGGATCTCGGTAGCCAGACATGTTTAAACGCCTTCTGCTTGTCCTTGCCAGCGCCTCAGTGTTGCTTCTCAATGGGGTACATGCTGCTGAAAATCCTGATACCGACCTGGTATTACTGACGGAAAACTTCCCGCCATACAACATGGCGAGGAATGGCAAAAACTTCGCTCAAGACGAGAACATCAATGGCATCGCCGTGGATATCGTCCGCGAAATGTTCAAGCGCGCCAATGTCACCTACAGCCTGACGCTGCGTTTCCCTTGGGAGCGAATCTACAAACTCGCCCTGGAAAAACCCGGCTATGGCGTATTTGTAATGGCCCGCTTGCCGGACCGTGAGAACCTCTTCAAGTGGGTTGGCCCTATTGGTCCGGATGACTGGATCATGTTGGCGAAGGCTGACAGCAAGATCAGCATCGAAACACTGGACCAGGCGCGCAAATACAAGATCGGTGCCTACAAGGGCGATGCGATTGCCGAGACGTTGGCCAAGCAAGGGCTAAAACCGATTGTCGTATTGCGTGATCAGGACAACGCGAAAAAACTGGTCAATGGCCAAATTGACTTGTGGGCCACCGGTGACCCGGCCGGGCGCTATCTTGCACGCCAGGACGGGGTAAACGGGCTCAAGACAGTGTTGCGTTTCAACAGCGCCGAGTTGTACCTGGCACTGAACAAAGAGGTGCCGCAAACAACTGTCGACAAGCTACAGGCTGCGCTGGATCAGATGCGTAAGGAAGGCGTTGTCGACGAAATCATGGGGCGGTATCTGTAGCGGCGGTTGAGTCATCCGGCGGTATCTGCGGATCAGACGCACGCTCAGCCATGTACAGGCTGTTGCCATCGATGTAGCTGACTTCGGCTGGCACCTCAGTATTGTCTGCTCGCAGCAGTCTGTAGGTACTCTGCAGCTCATACGCTGCAACGGCGCGTTTTTTCGCAACAACGGTAATGACCTCTACTGCAACCGGACCACTCCATCCTCCGGAGGGGCCGGTAAAAGCAAAACTTTCGTTCAGTCTTGCCGAGAACATGCCGGGATTTCGCACGGGCCATTGGCCGTCGATCGCGATAGAAGTTAGGCGCAAAAATATTCCCAGATTCCCATTGTTCTGTGGTCTGCGTGCTGACCATCTGTGGGTCTGGCTCGCCTCGCTTTCGTTGTTGGCGTATCCGACAAGTACATATTGGTCGGTTCTTTCCAGGCGATAGAAAGGCGATGTGCGTAATTGCTCGAGGGGCTTAAGGTCTGGGTCTGCCACGGTAAACCATGGAAGGCTGGCAATTTGAGTGAGCTTGGAAGGTTCACACGGTGAGGGTTGAATGCTCCTCGACAGCACTGGAACCGGCGGCGCAGGGCTGATGTGTAGAGGAATGTTCATGCGTAGCGCATACGCGGTGCTGTGTGTCACAGGTTTGTTGTAAGTGCTGACGCCGACGAAAGTGCCGGGTGCGAAGTAGATTTCTCCAGCCGATGCATCTGGCGGATAGATGCCCCAGGCACTGAAGCTCTGTTTGGCTCCGCTGCCCTTGTCGTTCCAGATCAAGTCGCTGATGGGCGAAGAAACAACCAGGTCTGCTCGCACGCATCGAATAGAGTTGAGCAAAGGTTTGTCACGGCCGTTGGAGCACACCTGCCCCAGTGCCACGTAACCTTCGGGAGGGATCGGTTGCCATATCGAGCAGTCCGCCTTCGCGCCGGAGCCTGTATCTTTCCAGACATTCTCGAAGTCCATGGGCGCCCTGAGTGCCGGCCCTTTACTGTCCTCGCCTGCCGGTTGTTCGCCCTCGCAAACAACCATCACCGCTCTTTTCTCGTTGATGTTGTCGTGTCCGTTTACAGCAACGTCGCCCAGAGGGAAAAATCCGGGTAGTAAATCAGCCGCTGGGGAGGGGCGCCAAAACGCTGCAAGCTTAGATTCTGAGCCGCTGCTGTCCCAGATACGGCGAAACTCCGTCGTAAAATTAATCAGCAGGTTATCGAATTTTATCGATTCCGTTAGCGTCGAGGCCAATGTGACAGTGTCATCGGTGTTCATAGTCAAATCCTGATAGTTGTATGGCAGATCGCAGAGCTGCGACCTGTTTCACGTCTTACTATCGGGAGTGTGGCGAGGACGATGGTGGTAACTATCTATCGCTATCGGTTGTTAGCGATGACTAACGGTAAACGCCGTCTTTACCATGAGCCGCGGTGGCGCGATTACTGCGCACACTGATCATCTGTCTGATATCAATCCACTCGATACCTTGGGCCTTTAGCTTGGGCAGTTCGCGCTCAAGCACCGCGAGCGTTTGTGGATAAGGGTGTCCGATCATCACGGCCGATCCCTGTTTGCGGGCCAGATCAATTGCGCTCTGGAGCTGCTTGAAAATAGCGGCTTCAGTGCGCTCGTCATCCAGGAAAACATCGCGCGAGACACTGGCCAGCCCAATCTTCTGCGCCTCGGCTGCTGCAACGGTTTGCGCGCTGGTGCGGCTGTCGACGAAGAATTTGTTGCGCCGCTGCAGGTCAGCCATCAACCACGCCATGGCGGCTGGCTGGGCGGTCATGCGGCTGCCCATGTGGTTATTGATACCAGCGGTATAAGGCACGACTTTGAACGCCGCGATCAGGCGTTTTTCAAGTTCGTCGATGGGCAGGTCGGGGTGCCAGGCGAACGGACCGGTAGCAGGGTCCATGGGCATGTGCAGGATGACAATTTTGCCGGCACGATGAGCTTCGCGAGCGAATTCGGTGGCGTGCGGCGTGTCGGGCATGATCGCCGTCGTCACTGGACCGGGCAGGGCCAGCACACGCCGATCCCGGGGCAGGTTCTGGCCCAGGTCATCGATGATCAAGCTCAAGTAGGCTTTGCGCGGGGAGTCTGATGCGGCGGGCGTTGCGTGGGCAACACCCGCCAGACAGCACAGCAGGATGACTAAAAACCGCAAGTTCATCCTCAACGGCCGGAGGTGATGCTCAGCCCTTTGAGCAGGCTCAGCGCCTGGGCCAATTGGTAGTCATCATCTTGCGGCATCGGCTTGGCTTTGGCGCTGGAGCCGCTCGGTTTGTCGGCACCGCCGTTGCCATTACCCAGGTGACCCTGCAAATCGGCTTCCTTGAAGTATTCGCCGTCCTGCTCGCTGGTGATCTTGGCCTTGCGTACTTCGATGTCCGGAACGATGCCTTGAGCCTGGATAGAGCGCCCGTTTGGCGTGTAGTACAGCGCAGTGGTGATCTTCAGGGCGCGGTCGTTGTTCAATGGCAGAACGGTTTGCACCGAGCCTTTGCCGAAACTGGTAGTGCCCATCAGCACGGCGCGTTTCTGATCTTGCAAGGCGCCGGCAACGATTTCCGAGGCCGAAGCACTGCCGCCGTTGATCAGCACGACCATTGGCACAGCTTCGCTTTCGTCCTTGCCGGTCGCCGAGAAGCGCAATTCGGAGTTGGCGATACGGCCCTTGGTGTAAACGATCAGGCCTTTGGTAATGAAGTGGTCGACCACTTCCACTGCCGCTTGCAGTACGCCGCCCGGGTTGTTACGCAGGTCGAGGACGATACCGTTGAGCTTCTTGCCGTTGTCCTTGCGCAGTTTTGCCAGGGCTTTGGAGACCTCTTCGCCAGTCTTGACCTGGAACTGGGTAATACGAATGTAGCCGTAGCCCGATTCCAGCAACTGCGCCTTCACGCTCTTCACTTGAATGACGGCGCGCGCCAGGGTCACGTCGAACGGCGTCCCGCCATCGCGCACCAGGGTCAGGGTGATTTTCTGGCCGATCTTGCCGCGCATCTTGTCCACGGCTTCGGTCATGGTCTGGCCGCGAGTCGGCTGACCGTTGATTTTGACGATGAAGTCGCCAGCCTGAATGCCAGCCTTGGAGGCCGGCGTGTCATCGATTGGCGAAACCACTTTGATAAAACCGTCTTCGGCGCCGACTTCTATGCCCAGGCCGCCGAATTCGCCGCTGGTGCTTTCCTGCAACTCAGCGAAGTCTTCCGGGCCCAGATAGGCAGAGTGCGGGTCGAGGTTGCTGAGCATGCCTTTGATTGCATTTTCCAGCAGGGTCTTGTCATCCACAGGTTCGACATAGGCGGCTTTGATCCGGTCCATGACCTCGGCAAAGGTGCGCAACTCATCCAGCGGCAAGGGTGCCTTGGTTGTTGCAGCAGTGCCCGCAGGTGCGACTGCCGGAGCAGGTTGAGCAGCGAACGCCAGAGGCGCGCCAATCACCAGTGCGATCGTCAGGGCCAGCGAGGTAAGACGGGACAAATGCAGCATGTCGAACGAACTCCTAATGTAGGTGACTCAACGCCTATCCTTGCGCGTGACACCATTGCGCTGGATCACTCGGGTGACCCTGCTGACGAATAGCAAAATACAGCGCGGGTGTGTCTTGGCCGCCACTGTTACCGACAGTGGAAATGGACTCACCGGCTTTTACCACGTCACCCGCAGACTTGAGGAGCGTCTGGTTGTGACCGTAAAGACTCAAATAACCGTTGCCGTGGTCGAGAATCACCAGCAAACCGGCGCCTCGCAACCAGTCGGCAAACACCACGCGACCACCGTGTACGGCGTGCACCTGGCTGCCCGCGGAGGCGCTGATCATCACGCCGTCCCACTTGGTACGGGCATCGTCGCCACGGGTTTCACCAAAGCGTGCCAGCAGTCGACCATCAACAGGCCATGGAAGTTTTCCCCGGGTAGCAGCAAAAGGTCCACCGAATGTCTCGCCTGAACTTGAAACCAGAGCGCCGGGTGTTGATTTGACGGGTTTGCGTGGGGCGTCGCTGTTTTCAGCCTGAGCCTCACGTAAACGCTTTTTTTCGGCTTCCTGCTGGGCGATCAGCGCTTTTTGTCGCGCTTCTTCTGCCTCTCGGGCCTGGCGGGCCAAGGTTTCTTCAATGGTTTTTAGGACTTTAGACAGGTCTGCCTGATCCTGCTCGCGGGCTGCAAGCTTCTGATCGCGCGCCTTTACGTCGTCGTTGAGCTTGGCCAGGACTTGCTGGCGCTCTTTGCGGACTTTATCGAGTTCGTCGCGCTGACTGTCGAGGCTGCTTTTTTGCACCAGCAGCTGCGCTTGCTGCATAGCGATGTCTTTTTCGACATTGGCCAACTGGCGCAGGGTTTCGTTGAAGTTCTTCAACTGCTCCAGGCGCGCCTGGCTCAGATAGTCGTAATAGGTGAGGGTTCGGGCGAATTTTTCCGGGTTCTGCTGGTTCAGCAACAGTTTCAAGTACTCCTGACGGCCGTTCTGATAGGCCGCTCGGGCCTGAATGGCGATCAATCGTTGCTGTTCAGTGCGCGCGCTCTGGAGTTTTTTTTTCTCTCCATCAAGTCGCTGCAGCTCGGATTCACTCTTCTTCAACTCTTTTTGCAGGGCGTCGACCTGCTTCTCGAGTTTGCCCATCTCGGTTTCGGTGCCCTTGAGGTCTTTTTGCACACCGGATTTTTCTTCCTGCAGTTTGCCCAGCAGCTTCTTCAGCTCGGCAATGTCCTGACGCGTGGCGTCCAACTGTTGTTGGGTTTGCGCGCGCTCGTCAGCAAAGGCCGGTTGGAGCAGGCAAGTCAGAGCAAGGGCAATCAGGACGCGAAGCATAGAGGCGGGCGACACCAAGGAAAGGGACGGCCTAGTATGCCCGCCAAGCGCCGCAAAAAAAACGCCCATTTCGGGCTGTGTGATAACTGGCCCAAAAAACACCTCAAACCAATGTGGGAGCTTGCTGCTAGCGAAAGCAGTGGGCCAGGCAACGTTGATGTTGGCTGACACTGCGCGGTCGTTAGCAGGCTAGCTCCCACAGGGTTTGGTGGTGTTTGGCAGTTTGGGTTACACCAGAATCGACGTCCCGGTCATTTCTTTCGGTTTTTCAAGGCCCATCAGCATCAGCATCGTTGGCGCTACATCCGCCAGCACGCCGCCGTGGCGAACCTTGAAGTCGCGTTTGCCGACATAAATGAACGGCACCGGCTCGGTCGTGTGAGCGGTGTGAGCCTGGTGTGTTTCTTCGTCGGACATTTTCTCGCAGTTGCCGTGATCGGCGGTAATCAGCGCTTCACCGCCAACCTTTTCCAGCGCATCGACGATGCGGCCGACGCACAGGTCCAGGCATTCCACGGCTTTGACGGCTGCTTCAAGGTTGCCGCTATGGCCCACCATGTCGCCATTGGCGTAGTTGACCACGATCACATCGAAACGCTGGTGTTCGATGGCGTCGACGATGCGATCGGTCACTTCAGGCGCGCTCATCTCGGGCTGCAAGTCGTAGGTGGCCACTTTCGGCGACGGGATCAGGATGCGTTCTTCGCCCGGAAACGGTTCTTCACGGCCGCCAGAGAAAAAGAACGTCACGTGGGCGTATTTCTCGGTTTCGGCGATGCGCAGCTGGGTTTTGCCGTTTTTCGCCAAATAGTCGCCCAGCACGTTTTCCAGGCTGCCAGCGGCAAAAGCCGAGGGTGCTGGAATGCTGGCTGCGTATTGGGTCAGCATCACGAAACCGGCCAGTTTCGGCTGGCGGGCACGTTCGAAGTCCTTGAAACCGTCTTCAACGAACACGCGCGTCAGCTCGCGGGCGCGGTCGGCACGGAAGTTCATGAACACCACGGCGTCGCCATCCTCGACCTTTACCGGCTCGCCGATGGAGGTGGCTTTGACGAATTCATCGCTTTCGCCTCGAGCGTAGGCAGCTTCCAGACCTTCTTGTGCGGTGGCGGCGTTGAATTCGCCTTTGCCATCGACAATCAGGTTGTACGCCTGCTCCACACGGTCCCAACGGTTATCGCGGTCCATGGCGAAATATCGGCCAACGATGCTTGCGATCCGGCCTTTGCCCAGCGCCTGGAAAGTTGCGTCGAGCAGTTCGATGGACGACTGCGCACTTTTCGGTGGCGTGTCGCGGCCATCGAGGAAGGCGTGCAGGTAGATTTTTTCGGCGCCGCGTTTGAAGGCCAGTTCGGCCATGGCGACCAGATGATCCTGGTGGCTGTGAACGCCGCCTTCTGACAACAGGCCCATGAAGTGCACGGCTTTACCGGCAGCGACTGCCTTGTCGACGGCGGCGCAAATAGTCGGGTTTTCGAAAAACTCGCCGTCACGGATCGATTTGGTGACGCGCGTGAAGTCTTGATAAACCACGCGCCCGGCGCCGAGGTTCATGTGACCGACTTCCGAGTTGCCCATCTGGCCGTCCGGCAGGCCAACGTCCATGCCGCTGCCCGAGATCAAACCGTTCGGCACGGTGGCGGTCAGACGGTCCAGTACGGGCTTCCTGGCTGAGTACACGGCGTTGGCTTCGTGGCTCTCACTGTGACCGAAGCCGTCGAGAATAATCAGGACCAAAGGTTTAGGCGTGGTAGTCATGGATTCCACTCGTGGCTGAGTTAAAAGAGGGCAATGGAAAAGGGAGTGGCAGTTTAAAGCGAAGTTCCGACCGCGTCACCGCCGGACGGGGTTTGGCGCACCATATGGGCTGTGTATACTGGCCCACTTTTAACGCCCTGGAACCACCTTAAATGCTTGATCACCTGATTGCATTTGCCACCACCCACTATCTGCTGGCCGGTATTTTCGTTGTTCTGCTGGCCTTGCTGATCGCCCATGAAATGAAGGGCGGCGGTCGCAGCCTGAGCACCGGCGAGCTGACCGGGCTGGTCAACAAGGATGCAGGCGTCGTGGTCGACATTCGTCCCGCCAAGGATTTTGCTGCCGGTCATATCGTCGGCGCGTTGAACATTCCTCACGATAAGCTCACTGCTCGCATCGGCGAACTGGAAAAGCACAAGGCCAAGACCATTATCCTGGTCGACGCTGTGGGCCAGACTGCCGGTACGCATGCTCGCGAGCTGATGAAGGCCGGCTTCACCGCTGCCAAGCTGTCCGGCGGTATCTCCAGCTGGAAAGGCGATAACCTGCCGCTGGTGAAGTGATATGAGCCACGTCGTCGTCTACTCCAGCGATTACTGCCCTTATTGCTCGCGAGCCAAGTACCTGCTCGAGAACAAAGGCGTGGCCTTCGAAGAGATCAAGGTCGATGGCAAGCCGCAGGTGCGTGCCGCCATGGCCCAGAAGGCTGGACGTACGTCCGTGCCGCAGATCTGGATCGGCAGCACCCACGTCGGCGGCTGTGACGATTTGTTTGCCCTTGAGCGCGCCGGCAAGCTCGACGCCTTGCTCAAGGCCTGAATACTTTCCCTATAAGACCCAAGATCAGAAAGGATCTGAGATGACTGACCAACAGAACACTGCAGCTAGCGAAGAAGATACCGCACCGCAATTCTCCTTGCAGCGCATCTATGTACGTGACTTGTCCTTTGAAGCTCCGAAAAGCCCGGCGATTTTTCGCCAGCAGTGGGAGCCGAGCGTCGGTCTGGATCTGAATACCCGTCAGAAGGCTTTGGAAGGTGACTTCCACGAAGTCGTGCTGACCTTGTCGGTAACCGTTAAGAACGGTGAAAACGGAGAAGTGGCGTTCATCGCTGAAGTGCAACAGGCCGGGATCTTCCTGATCAAGAACCTGGACGACGCTTCGATGAGCCACACCCTCGGCGCGTTCTGCCCGAACATCCTGTTCCCGTACGCTCGTGAAACCCTGGACAGCCTGGTTACCCGTGGTTCGTTCCCGGCGCTGATGCTGGCCCCGGTGAATTTCGACGCCCTGTACGCACAAGAGCTGCAACGCATGCAGGAAGCAGGCGAGACTCCGACCGTTCAGTAAGCGGCGCACCGACATCCCTGTGGGAGTGAGCCTGCTCGCGATACCGCTATCGCGAGCAGTCTCACTCCCACATTTGTTATTGGGTATTACTTGAAGCCGAGTTGACGCCAGCCTTCATAAACGGCCACGGCCACGGTGTTCGACAGGTTCAGGCTGCGGCAACCTTCGCGCATTGGCAGGCGCAGGCGCTGTTCACCGGGCAGTGCATCGAGCACTTCGGCCGGCAACCCACGGCTTTCCGGGCCGAACAGAAACGCATCACCTTCAGCGAAACTGGCGTCGTGAAACGGACGCGAGCCTTTGGTGGTGAAGGCGAACAGGCGAGGATGGCCGAGGCTCTCAAGGCAGGTGGCGAGATCAGCATGACGTTGCAGCGTGGCGTACTCGTGGTAATCGAGACCGGCGCGGCGCAGACGTTTGTCGTCCATCTCGAAGCCCAGCGGTTCGATCAAATGCAGGTGGCAGCCACTGTTGGCGCACAGCCTGATAACGTTGCCGGTGTTCGGCGGAATTTCTGGTTGGAAAAGGATGACGTGAAACATGCACGGCTCCGAAGATAAAGATGACCGGCATTCTACGCCGCAAGCTGACCCGCGTTCGAAACTATTCCCACGAGTGATCGGTTCTCTGGTGATTGTCGGGGTAATGGTGGGGCTGATGATTGGTCGCTTGACCACGCCTGAGCCCAGTGCGCTGCAGCAAGTTGAGCTGACCGGCGATGGTTTGGTGGTGTGGTTCAACAATGAACCCAAGACTCACGGTGAAATCGTGGATGGCAGCATTGCGTTGCTGTTCGCAGCCGAGGGCAAGGCGCAGCAGGGTCAACTCAAGCTCAACGACAAAAGCGTGAACTGGCGGGTGCGTTTGACTGATGGGGGATTGTTGCTGACGTTGGTGGCGGCCCGACCTCTGCAAGGCCAGTGGGCCGGTAGCGAGGTCGATGACCGATGGCGATTGGAGGTCCATCTCCAGGAGCAATAAAAGAGGGAATCCCCGGCCTGCCTGTACCAAGGTTCCCAAAACGGCAGGGCTTACGCATTGCGTCGCAAGCCCGGTGTAAAGAAGGAACCCCTGACCTGCCTGTATCAGGGGCCCCAAAACTGGGTGGGCTCGTCGCCTGTGCGGTGTGAGCCCGGTGTAAAGAGGGGAATCCCCGGCCTGCCTGTACCAAGGTCCCCGAAACTGGGTAGTGAACTGAATCACTGATTGGACTATTGCAGGGGGCGTGCCAGCTTTTCATGTGTTGATACAAAAAATGGCTTAAAAGCGCCGAAAGCCCCGTTTTACGGGGCTTTCGTGTTTTTTCGATCAGGGTTCGATTGCGAAAGCAGAAAGGGTTTTGGAGCAGTGTTTGTGCGCGATTGCGGTTCACGGTGCATTCAGTCGGTGCACGGAACTCGAATTGTGGGCTTGCTCTGGGAGGCGTCCGGCGAAAGCGGTGGCTCAGTCAGTATCAATGTCCAAAGTAAAAGCCCCATCGCGAACAGGCTCGCTCTCACAGGGGATATTCAGTGTTTTCACCCTTGAGTGAACAACAAAGAACCCTGTGGGAGCGAGCCTGCGGGCGGCGTTCCGACGATTGAATTTAACGGTTAGTGAAGTGCTAAAGGCTGTTAGCCCTCATCCGCCTCATCATCGTCCCCGCCATCAACTTTCATTCCCAATTCCTTGATCTTGCGAGTCAGGGTATTACGCCCCCAGCCCAGCAAAACTGCGGCGTCGCGACGGCGGCCGGCGGTGTGCTTGAGGGCGGTTTCAATCATGATCCGTTCGAACGCCGGCACAGCGCTGTCGAGCAGGCTCGATTGACCGCGAGCCAGTGCCTGGTCAGCCCATTGACGCAGGGCTTGCTCCCAGTTGGTGACTGGCGCGGAGTCCTGCGGCAGGCTCAGCAGTTCTGGTGGCAGGTCACTGATGTGCACCTCGCGGCCCGACGCCATTACGGTGATCCAGCGGCAGGTGTTCTCCAACTGGCGGACGTTGCCGCCCCATGGCAGGTTCTTCAGGTATTCCTCGGTTTCGCTTTTCAGCAACTTGGGCTCGACCGCCAGTTCTTGCGCGGCGCGGCTGAGGAAGTGCCTGGCGAGCGTCGGGATGTCTTCGCGACGGTCCGACAGCCGTGGGATATGAATGCGGATCACGTTGAGGCGGTGGAATAAGTCTTCGCGGAATTTCCCGGCATGCACCAGGGTTTCGAGATTCTGGTGGGTGGCGGCGATGATTCGCACATCAACTTTCACCGGCGTATGACCGCCGACGCGGTAGAACTCGCCGTCCGCCAATACCCGCAGCAAGCGAGTCTGCGTGTCGGCCGGCATGTCGCCGATTTCATCGAGGAACAACGTGCCGCCGTCCGCTTGCTCGAAACGTCCGCGACGCAAATTTGCTGCGCCGGTGAACGCGCCTTTCTCATGGCCGAACAGCTCGGATTCCATCAAGTCTTTCGGGATTGCCGCCATGTTCAGCGCAATGAACGGCGAGGCCGCTCGTGGGCTGTGGCGATGCAGGGCATGAGCGACCAGCTCTTTACCAGTACCCGATTCGCCGTTGATCAGCACGGTGATGTTGGAGTGACTCAAGCGTCCGATGGCGCGAAACACTTCCTGCATCGCCGGCGCTTCGCCGATGATTTCTGGCGTGCGAGTCAAGGCGACCGGCACCTCCAAACCTTGCTGTTCCTGGGCGTGCTGGTTGGCGCGCTTGACCAGGGAAACCGCTTCATCCACGTCGAAGGGCTTGGGCAGGTATTCAAAAGCGCCACCCTGATAGGACGCGACAGCGCTGTCCAGATCCGAGTGAGCGGTCATGATGATCACTGGCAACCGTGGGTGTTGCTCGCGAATCCGCGCCAGAAGGTCCAGGCCGCTCGCACCCGGCATACGGATGTCGGAGATGATCACGTCCGGCTGCTGACGCGCCAGGCGGCTCATTACGCCATCGGCGCTGTCGAAGCTTTGCGTGGTCATTCCTTCCTGCTGCAAGGCTTTTTCCAGGACCCAACGGATAGAACGGTCGTCATCGACGATCCACACGGTTTCACTACGGCTCATGTCGATGTGGCTCCTTGTTCCAGTGGCAGAAAGATCGAGAAAGTGGTGTGGCCTGGATGGCTCTCACATTCGATCAGGCCCTGGTGCTGGCTGATGATGTTCTGGGTAATGGCCAGGCCCAGCCCGGTACCGTCCGGACGGCCGCTGACCATGGGAAAGAAGATGGTTTCCTGAAGTTCCGCAGGGATGCCGGGACCGTTGTCGATGATTTCGATTTTGGTCACCAGGCGATGGCGCACATGGCCGATGGTGAACTGGCGCATGGCGCGGGTGCGAAGGCTGATGCGGCCAAGGCGCAGCTCGTTTTGGCTGCTGATGGCCTGCATCGCGTTACGCACGATATTCAGTACGGCCTGAATCATCTGTTCGCGGTCGATCAATACGTCGGGAATGCTGGGGTCGTAATCGCGCACCAACGTGATGCATCCCTGGCTTTCGGCCTCCACCAGATGACAAACGCGCTCCAGCACTTCATGGACATTGCACATCGCCAGCGACGGCAGCTTGTTGGAGCCAAGCATGCGATCCACCAGATTTCGCAGGCGGTCGGCTTCCTCGATGATCACATTGGTGTAGTCGCGCAGGCTTGCTTCCGGCAGTTCACGCGCCAGCAGTTGCGCCGCGCCACGAATCCCGCCCAGTGGGTTCTTGATCTCATGAGCGAGGCCGCGCACCAGCATCTTGCTGGTTTCCTGCTTCGACAACTGAGCTTCTTCCTTGGTGATCCGCAGCAAGCGGTCACGCGGGTGGACTTCCAGCAGCAGCATGGTTGCGCCGTTGGCCAGAATCGGCGTGACCGCATAATCGACGGTCAGTGTCTGGCCGGTGAGGGCGGTCAGCATCGCTTCACGCTTGGTAAACGGGTGCGCCTGCTCGACCGCTTGGCGCAGGGAATTCAGCGCTTCGGTGGACTCGGTGAACAGCTCGCTGATGAATTGCCCATGACTGCGTTGACCACTGATTGCCAGCAGCATCTCTGCCGCCGGGTTCATGTACTCCAGGCGCAATTCGGCATCGAGCAGAATGGTGGCGGTGGTCAGGTTGTCTAGTAGCAAGCGATGCAGTGCGTCACTGATGGTCATTAGGACCTCTTTTGGAGCAGGGCGCGCGCATGAATAAAGCGCTGATGCGAGGAAAATGCAAAAAACAAACCAAGGCTCCGAAAAGAAGCGTTTGAGGCCTGAAACAGGCGTTTTACGCTCGCTTGCGTGGCGTTCTGCCAGTTATCGCGGGTATTTTCGAACCAAAATGGGATGACCTATGGGTACGGTGCACTCTATCGCACCAACATGGTGCGTATACCTGAACGAGATTAGAAGAACCTCAAGAACGGGTTTTTCTCTTCGGCAGGTTTGTTTTTGAGCGCGCATTCTGGCCGCTGGCCGTAATCGTCCAGGGTGCACGGCTTGACCTGGCGCTTTTGCGCCAGGGAAATGCGCAGCATATGAAACGGCTGATTGGCCGTGCGCTCAACCGTACGACCGTGTTCGTCAAGAATTTCCACTGACAGGTTGTGCGTGCCGCGGTCGATGTTGTTCAAGGCGAATACCGGGCTGGGGCCAGGTTCTGCGGTGGGTTTGCCATCAAGCAGCAAACGATAGCGATGGCCATGCTGCAGGCCGGGCTCGCTGGTGACGCTGACGATCAGTTCGCCGGCACTGCTGCGCACGGTGGCGTCAGGGTCGGGAACCAGCACCCGGAGCATGTCGTAGTGGAACAGCGGTTTGGGGTCGGTTTTCTTCGTCGATGTCAGCGGGGTGGCACCGGTCGGGTTGGCGGACATGCGATTGCTGGGTGCCAGCGGCACACGCTTGGCGTTGCCCGAGCCCGGTTGGTCGGTGAAGACCCGATTGCCTTGGGCGTCGAGGTAGGTAAAAACCTCGGCCGACACCGGCAAAGCCATCAGGCAGGTCATCAGCAGCCACCACCTCACGGTGTGTGCACCCGTTGCACGGTCAACGTCACGGTCGGACTTTGCTGGATAACGTTTTCGCCACTGATGACCTGTACCGCGAGACGGTGTTCGCCCCGGTCGACGTTCACCAGTTGCAGGATCGGCACGTTACTTGGCTGGCCATAAGGTTGATCGTCCAGCAGCAACCTCAATAAATGTGTGCCTTGCAGGCGCGGTTTGATCATCACGCTGACTGTGAATGTGCCGTTGTTGGCGCGCAAGGCTTCCTCGCTCGGCAAACCGCTAAGCTCTAGCACTTCATAGGCGCTGGCGGGTGATTGGGCTGTTTGGTTGTGGGTGGGCGTGGCGGATTCGACCGGTGGCTGAGGCGTGACGCTGTTGAGCGGTGGTAACTCGACCGGTTGCGCCTGCACGCCATCAGGCGGCTGGTTGCTGTAGGCAGTGTTGCCGGCAGCGTCGGTGTACTTGTAGATCTGCGCTGCTACGGGCAGGGCGATCAACAGCAATATCAGTAGGAAACCACGACCCATAAAATTGACCGCAAGCGAAGGCGTTGGGTTGCAGCATAGGCCAGGGGCGACGGTTGGCCCAAGTCGTTAACATTTGGGCATGATTTGCCTCGCTCTATCAGACAGCACAAAAACCCACATGGATTCATCGGTAGCCGACGAATCGCAGGCACAAAAAAGGCCTCCCGAAGGAGGCCTCTGTCACGCCGCTTGCGCAGGCGCTACTGGATCAGCAGCTGTAGTACAGCTCGTATTCCAGTGGGTGTACGAAGGTGCGAACCTTGATTTCTTCTTCGCTTTTCAGGGCGATGTAAGCGTCGATGAAATCGTCGCTGAAAACGCCGCCCTTGGTCAGGAACGCGCGGCCCTTGTCCAACTCTTCCAGGGCTTCTTTCAGGCTGCCGCAAACTTGTGGGATCTCTTTCGCCTCTTCAGGCGGCAGGTCATACAGGTTTTTGTCAGCAGCGTCGCCTGGGTGGATCTTGTTCTGGATGCCGTCCAGGCCAGCCATTACCAGGGCAGCGAAGGCCAGGTACGGGTTAGCTGCTGGATCCGGGAAGCGAGCTTCGATACGGCGAGCGCGAGGGCTGGACACGTAAGGAATACGGATCGAAGCGGAACGGTTGCGAGCCGAGTAGGCCAGCATTACCGGTGCTTCAAAACCTGGGACCAGACGCTTGTAGGAGTTGGTCGACGGGTTGGTGAAGCCGTTCAGAGCCTTACCGTGCTTGATGATGCCGCCAATGAAGTACAGGGCGGTATCGGACAGGCCGGCATAGCCTTCGCCAGCGAAGGTGTTCTTGCCATCTTTAGCGATGGACAGGTGAACGTGCATACCCGAACCGTTATCGCCGTACAGAGGCTTAGGCATGAAGGTCGCGGTGCGGCCGTATGCATCAGCTACGTTGTGTACGCAGTATTTCAGGGTTTGAACTTCATCAGCCTTGGCAACCAGGGTGTTGAACTTCACGCCGATTTCGTTTTGGCCAGCCGTTGCCACTTCGTGGTGGTGAACTTCGATGACCAGGCCCATTTCTTCCATGGCGTTGCACATGGAGGTACGGATTTCGTGGTCGTGGTCGAACGGAGGAACCGGGAAGTAGCCGCCCTTGACACCTGGACGGTGGCCACGGTTACCGCCTTCAACGTCCTGGTCGGACATCCACGAACCTTGTTCGGAGTAGATCTTGAACATGGAACCGGAGATGTCGGACTTGAATTTCACTTCGTCGAAGATGAAGAATTCAGGCTCTGGACCTACGAATACGGTGTCGCCGATACCGGTCGACTTCAGGTATTCCTCGGCACGTTTGGCGATGGCGCGTGGGTCGCGGTCGTAGCCTTGCATGGTCGAAGGCTCGATCACGTCGCAAACCAGGATCAGGGTTGGCTCTTCGGTGAACGGGTCAAGAACGGCAGTGCTGTCGTCCGGCATCAGGATCATGTCGGAGGCTTCGATGCCTTTCCAGCCAGCAATGGAGGAACCGTCGAACATTTTGCCTTCTTCAAAGAAAGCGTCATCCAGCGCGTCGCGAGCCGGCATGGTCACGTGGTGCTGAGTGCCTTTGGTGTCCGTGAAGCGCAGATCAATCCACTTGACGTCATGATCTTTGATGAGTTGAACCGACTTCGACATAGTGTCCTCCGGGTGGCTTCGGGCTTAAGTAGTGGATGCCCTTAGAATGTGGGTGATGCCGGCGCGAATACTCTGCCATGGCAACCTGCCTCACAAGGGAGCAAATTGCATGCCAGTGCCCCACCATGGGTTTTTTGCCCCAAATTCACGCTCATAAACGTACAAAGCGCCTTTAAGTGGAAAATTACGCCCTCTAATGTGGCGTTGGATTCTTAAAATGACCTGTTTTGGTGCGAGCAAAACCTTCTGCACATTAACTGGTTAAACCTTGAACAATTTCCGCTATAATCCGCGCCCCCCTTTTTCGGCTGGCCCAGCGCGCGCTGTTTTCATGAAACTAATCGTAAAAGTCTTCCCCGAGATCACCATTAAAAGCCGCCCGGTACGGATGCGTTTCATCCGTCAGTTGGCTAAAAACATCCGCACCGTGCTCCGCGATCTGGACCCGGCCGTGGTGGTGAACGGTGTGTGGGACAATCTCGAGCTTGAAACCCGCGTGGGCGAGCCCAAAGTACTGAAGGAGATGACCGATCGCCTGAGTTGCATGCCGGGCATCGCGCATTTTCTGCAGGTCGATGAATACCCGCTGGGCGACTTTGACGACATCGTTGCCAAGTGCAAGCAGCACTTCGGTGAAGCACTGGCCGGGAAGATTTTTTCGGTGCGTTGCAAGCGTGCCGGCAAGCATGAATTCAGCTCGATGGACGTTGAAAAATACGTCGGCAGCCAACTGCGTCGTCAGTGCGGTGCCGCGGGTATTTCGCTGAAAGACCCGCAAATCGAAGTTCGAATCGAAATTCGCGACAAACGGTTGTTTGTGATTCACAGCCAGCACAACAGCATCGGCGGTTATCCGCTGGGCGCGTTGGAGCAGACGCTTGTATTGATGTCTGGCGGCTTCGATTCCACGGTGGCTGCCTACCAGATCATGCGTCGCGGCCTGATGAGCCACTTCTGCTTCTTCAATCTGGGCGGACGGGCCCATGAACTGGGCGTTATGGAAGTCGCGCACTTCATCTGGAAGAAGTACGGCAGCTCCCAACGCGTGTTATTTGTCAGTGTGCCGTTCGAAGAAGTATTGGGAGAAATTCTCGGGAAAGTCGATAACAGTCATATGGGTGTAGTTTTGAAGCGTATGATGTTGCGCGCTGCTTCCCGTATTGCCGATCGGCTGGAAATCGACGCGCTGGTAACCGGCGAGGCGATTTCTCAGGTTTCGAGCCAGACACTGCCGAACCTGTCCGTGATCGACTGCGTGACCGACAAGTTGGTATTGCGCCCGCTGATCGCCAGTCACAAGCAGGACATCATCGATCTGGCCAACGAAATCGGTACTGCCGATTTCGCCAAGCACATGCCGGAATACTGCGGGGTCATCTCGGTGAACCCAAAGACCCACGCCAAGCGTCCTCGCGTGGAGCATGAAGAGAAAGAATTCGACATGGCGGTGCTTGAGCGTGCGCTCGAGAACGCCAAACTGGTGCCAATCGATCGCGTAATCGACGAATTGGGCCAGGATTTGCAGATTGAAGAAGTCAGCGAAGCGCTGGCGGGGCAAATCGTCATCGACATCCGTCATCCGGATGCCGCTGAAGATGATCCGCTGGCCCTGGCTGGTATCGAGGTACACGCGATGCCTTTCTATGCATTGAACGCTCGTTTCAAGGAACTGGACCCTACTCGCCAGTACCTGCTGTATTGCGACAAAGGCGTGATGAGTCGCCTGCATGCCCACCATTTGCTCAGTGAGGGGCATGCCAATGTGCGCGTTTATCGACCGAGCTAAGTGCCCGGGGCTGTTTGCCTGTGGCCTGCGTCACCGGCCCCCCGACGCCGCCGTCAAGCTGTAACGGCTTTGCCGGACGACACGTTAATCGCTGCCAGGACTTGTCAGCACACCGAATCCTCTGATCGAGATACACAAGTGATCGAAAATCTACGCAACATCGCCATCATTGCTCACGTTGACCATGGTAAGACCACCCTGGTAGACAAGCTCTTGCGTCAATCCGGCACCCTGGAGCGCAACGAGCTCAACGACGAGCGCGTGATGGACTCCAACGACCAGGAGAAAGAACGCGGTATTACCATTCTGGCGAAAAACACCGCCATCAACTGGAACGGCTACCACATCAACATCGTGGACACCCCGGGCCACGCCGACTTCGGCGGCGAAGTTGAACGCGTAATGTCGATGGTTGACTCCGTTCTGCTGCTGGTTGACGCTCAAGACGGCCCTATGCCGCAAACCCGTTTCGTGACCAAGAAGGCTTTCGAAGCCGGCCTGCGTCCAATCGTGGTGATCAACAAGGTTGACCGTCCGGGCGCACGTCCGGATTGGGTTCTGGACCAGATCTTCGACCTGTTCGACAACCTGGGCGCTACCGAAGAACAGCTGGACTTCAAAGTCGTCTACGCCTCGGCCCTGAACGGCATTGCCGGTCTGGAACACACCGACATGGCTGAAGACATGACCCCGCTGTACCAGTCGATCGTCGACAACGTACCAGCACCTAAAGTTGACCGTGACGGCCCGTTCCAGATGCAAATCTCGGCACTGGACTACAACAGCTTCCTGGGCATTATCGGCGTTGGCCGTATCGCTCGTGGTCGCGTCAAGCCGAACACCCAGGTTGTGGCAATCGATGCCGACGGCAAGCGCCGCAATGGCCGTATCCTGAAGCTGATGGGTCACCACGGTCTGCACCGCATCGACGTTGAAGAAGCAGCTGCCGGCGACATCGTCTGCATCAGCGGCTTCGATTCGCTGTTCATCTCCGACACTCTGTGCGACCCACTGAATGTTGAAGCGATGAAGCCGCTGACCGTTGACGAACCAACCGTTTCGATGACCTTCCAGGTTAACGACTCGCCGTTCTGCGGCCGTGAAGGCAAGTTCGTCACCAGCCGTAACATCAAAGAGCGTCTGGACAAGGAACTGCTCTACAACGTTGCCCTGCGCGTTGAAGAAGGCGACACCGCCGACAAGTTCAAAGTCTCCGGCCGAGGTGAGCTGCACCTCTCGGTACTGATCGAAACCATGCGTCGCGAAGGCTTCGAAATGGGTGTTGGTCGTCCGGAAGTGATCATCCGCATGGTTGACGGCGTGAAGCACGAACCGTACGAAAACGTGACCATCGACCTGCCAGAAGAATCGCAAGGTTCGATCATGGAACAGATCGGTATCCGTAAAGGCGACCTGACCAACATGGTTCCGGATGGCAAGGGCCGTGTGCGCCTTGAGTACAACATCCCGGCACGTGGCCTGATCGGTTTCCGTAACGAGTTCCTGACCCTGACCTCCGGTGCAGGCATCCTGACCTCGATCTTCGACCGTTACGACGTGATGAAGTCCGGCGACATGTCCGGCCGTCAGAACGGCGTGCTGGTTTCGGTTGCTACCGGTAAGGCGCTGACTTACTCGCTGGAAACCCTGCAAGCTCGCGGCAAACTGTTCCTGGGTCACGGTGAAGACGTGTACGAAGGTCAAATCGTCGGCATCAACAGCCGCGACAACGACCTGGGCGTTAACCCAACCAAGGGCAAGAAGCTCGACAACATGCGTGCCTCGGGTAAAGACGAAACCATCGCTTTGGTTCCGCCTATCCGTTTCACCCTGGAGCAGGCTCTGGAATTCGTTCAAGAAGACGAATTGTGCGAAGTCACTCCTAAGTCCATCCGTCTTCGCAAGAAGATCCTGGGCGAAAGCGAGCGTACCCGCGCTGCCAAGAAGTCCGGTAACTAAGATATTTAGTTAGCTGGCAAAAAAACGCCCCCGACCGCAAGGTCGGGGGCGTTTTTGTTTGTCTGGGGTTTGTGCGGTGTTTGTGCCGGCCTCATCGCGAGCAGCCTCCCACAGGGATTTGTACGTTACACAAATCAAAGGTGGGAGCGAGCCTGCTCGCGATGAGTGCCTGTCAGGCAGCTAGATTTCGGATCAGAATTTCTCGAGCGTGCGACGGCTTTCGCTGGTCTCGCGCGCCACTTCTTTTGGCTTGTAAGCGCAATACCCTGGGCGTGGCCCGATTTTTGGGTGGTTGCGGCAAGTATCTGGGCGCTTATCATAAATAGTGCACAAACGGCTCTTACGATCCAGGTACAGGCAATCGTTGTTGCTCATGCGCTGAAGGGTGAATATTTCGGTCTTCTGGCTGTAGCGCTCGACGATGCCTTCCTTCTGCAGACGCTTGGCGATGTTCTTCGGCGGCTCACCGCGTTCGAATTCGTCGACGATGCCGATCCGGATCAGATCCTTGATCTTGACCTCGACCGGTAGGGTGCAACAGCTGGACACGCACGAGCCGCACATAGGCGCAGAGTACTTGGCCCAAGTATCGAGGCGATCTATCTCTGCAGCAGCGATCAGGTTGGGTTTCATCATCGGTTGTTACCAGCGTGTGCATCAGGGCGCGCGATCATACCGGGACTGGTGGATTTTTGAACAACCTTTCGCCAGATTTTTTTGTAAGGGACCGGATAAGTCATGAAATCCGGCACGGCCCCTGCATTCATTCAGGCACATGACAATGCAATGCCGGGCTAACTCGGATTAACACGAAAAACTGCCGAACCAGAGCCTCTACCACCTGTCAGACCGACTAGGCTCAGACAACTCAAAGCTCGCTCGAGGTCCTATCGATGACTCAAGAACCACTTGTTCGCGAAGCAGAGGTGGCCGCATTCCGCGACGCCGTCTTGACCAAACTCACTTACGCGGTGGGTAAAGACCCGGATCACGCCTTCGACCACGACTGGTTCGAAGCCATTGCCTTGGCAGCGCGCGATCACATGGTTGAACACTGGATGGATCACACGCGGCAGATCTACCGCAAAGGTCAAAAACGGGTTTACTACCTGTCTCTCGAATTTCTGATCGGCCGGCTGCTGTATGACAGCCTTAGCAACCTCGGCTTACTCGATGTCGCCCGTGAAGCCCTGACAGAACTGGGTGTAGACCTGGAGCGTATCCGCCTGCTGGAGCCCGATGCGGCGCTGGGCAATGGTGGCCTTGGTCGCCTGGCGGCGTGCTTCATGGAAAGCATGTCGACGCTCGGCATTGCCGGCCATGGCTATGGGATTCGTTACGAGCACGGGTTGTTCCGTCAGGCGATTGTCGATGGCTGGCAACAGGAGCAAACCGAACACTGGCTGGATTTCGGTAACCCGTGGGAGTTCGAGCGGCCGGAGGTCGTTTACCCGATCGGCTTCGGCGGCAGTGTAGAAACGGTGACCGACGAAACCGGCAAGACCAAACAGGTCTGGACGCCGGTAGAAACCGTTCGCGCGATTGCCTACGACACACCGGTGGTTGGCTGGCGCGGTGCTAGCGTCAACACGTTAAGGCTGTGGCGCGCCCGTGCCATGGAAGATCTGCACCTGGAGCGCTTCAATGCCGGTGACCACTTGGGCGCCGTTGCCGAAGTCGCCCGGGCTGAAAGCATTTCGCGCGTGCTGTACCCGGCTGATAGCACCGAGGCCGGCCAGGAATTGCGCCTGCGTCAGGAATACTTCTTTGTTGCGGCCTCGCTGCAGGATTTGCTGCGTCGGCATCGCAACATGCACACCTCGGTGCTGACACTGGGCGATCACGCGGCGATCCAGCTGAATGACACACACCCATCCATTGCCGTGGCCGAACTGATGCGCCAGTTGGTCGACATCTATGACGTGGCGTGGGATGCGGCATGGCAGGTGACGGTCGATACGCTGTCATACACCAACCACACACTGTTGCCCGAAGCGCTGGAAACCTGGCCGGTCGGTTTGATGGAGCGGATGCTGCCGCGACACATGCAGATTATTTACCTGATCAACGCCCAGCACATCGATTCGCTGCGCGCCAAAGGTGTGCATGACTTCGACGTCCTGCGCGCGGTGTCGCTGATCGAGGAAGACAACGGCCGTCGCGTACGCATGGGCAACCTGGCATTCCTGGGCTCGCACAGTGTCAACGGCGTGTCCGGGCTGCACACGCAACTGATGCGCAAAACGGTGTTCTCCGAGTTGCACAAGTTGTACCCGGAGCGGATCAACAACAAAACCAACGGCATTACGTTCCGCCGCTGGCTGTATCAGGCCAACCCCGAACTGACATCAATGATGGTCGATGCCCTCGGGCCCGATCTGCTGGATAACGCCGAGCAGCGTCTGCTGGAACTGGAACCGTTTGCCGAGAAGCAATCCTTCCGCAAGCAGTTTGCCGAACAGCGTCTGCACAGTAAAAAGGCCTTGGCGTACATCATTCACGAGCGGCTTGGGGTGGCGGTCAACCCGGCGGCGATGTTCGACGTACAAGTCAAACGGATCCACGAATACAAGCGTCAGTTGCTTAACCTGATGCACACCGTGGCGCTGTACCAGGCGATCCGGGCCGAGCCGGAAGTTGACTGGGTACCGCGAGTGAAAATCTTCGCCGGCAAGGCTGCGGCGAGTTATCACCAGGCCAAACTGATCATCAAGTTGACCAACGATATCGCTCGGGTGGTCAATAACGACCCGACAGTGCGCGGGTTGCTGAAAGTGGTGTTCCTGCCCAACTACAACGTCAGCCTGGCGGAGAGCATTATTCCGGCGGCGGATTTGTCCGAGCAGATTTCCACCGCAGGCTTCGAGGCTTCCGGTACCAGCAACATGAAGTTCGGCCTCAACGGCGCGCTGACCATCGGTACCCTTGATGGCGCCAACGTGGAAATGTGCGAGCGCATTGGTGCCGAGCACATGTTTATCTTTGGTCTCAGCGCGCAGCAGGTTGAAGCGCGCAAGCAGAACCATGAGTTCAGTGCCGCGCCGGACATCGCTGCCTCGCATCGTTTGAATGATGTGCTGCAAGCGATACGCGGCGGAGTGTTCTCACCCGATGATCCATCTCGCTACGCCGGTTTGATCGACTCGTTGGTGGACTACGACCGCTTTCTGGTGTGTGCCGACTTCGATTCTTATTGGGATGCGCAAATGCGTGTTGAAGCGCATTGGCACGATTCTCAGGAATGGTGGCGCTCTGCGGTGCTGAACACGGCGCGCATGGGTTGGTTCTCGTCCGACCGGACCATTCGTGAGTACGCGACGGAGATCTGGAAGGCCCTGGAGTAACTTTTAGCAATAATTGCGAGCAAGGCCCAACGCCTGTTGGGCCGGATCGATATACTAAGCACCGGTTACACCGAGCGGTAAGCATGGCAATTCATTGTGGGAGCGAGCCTGCTCGCGAAAGCGGTTTGACATTCAACCTCAATGTTGAACGTTGGTCCTCTTCGCGAGCAGCCTCGCTCCCACAGGTTTGTGTGGATTCACACTAAACTCGGCCAGACGCTGTATCGCCCGGATTCGCCCCAGCGCGGGGCTGCTTAGGGATATCGACCATGCAATGGATTTTCATGCTGATTGGCTTGGTGCTGGGCTGGGTACTCGACGAGTCCATCAGCGACGCGCTACTGGGCGCGTTGCTCGGGCTGGGTATAGGCCAAGCCTTTCGTATTGCCCGTTTGGCTTCGCAAGCCACCGAGCAGCGTCACCTGCTGGAGCAAACCCAGGTAGCGTTGAATTCGGTCCAGCAACGCCTGGCTTTACTGGAGGTGCCCGGCGTGCAAGTACCGGACACCCCTGAGCCGCTTGCCAGTGAGCCCGCCCCGACGCCTGAGTTCACACTCGACGAAATCCCGATCGACAGCCCCGAGCTGATCTGGGAACTGCCTCCCGAACTGGAACCGATCACTGCTGCTGCGACTGAAACCAGTCGACCGCTGCCTGTCGATGCCTGGAAACCCGAGCCAGTCGCTCGCGAGCCGCAACCACCCGTTGCGCCACGTGGCCCCCACTTCATCGAGCGCGCCATCAGCGGTGCCCGCGCCTGGTTGTTCGGCGGCAATACCGTACTGCGTGTGGGCGTGGTGTTGCTATTCCTCGGCCTGGCATTTCTGCTGCGTTACGCCACCGAAGGCATGGTCGTGCCCATCGAATTACGCTATGCCGGGGTCGCTGCGGCAGCCCTGGGGTTGCTCGGTTTGGGCTGGTGGCTGCGGCATCGCAACAATAGCTATGCGTTGATGTTGCAGGGCACCGGCATTGCCGTGTTGTACCTGACGGTGTTCGCGGCGATGCGTTTGCATCCGCTGCTTGATCCGACTGCTGCGCTGGGGTTGCTGGTGGCGGTGACGGTGTTCTCGGCCATTCTGGCGATCACGCAAGATTCGCTGGCGCTGGCGTGTGTGGCCGCGTTGGGCGGTTTCGCGGCGCCGATCCTGACGTCCACCGGCGCCAGCAATCACGTGGCGTTGTTCAGCTATTTTGCCTTGCTCAATGCCGGCATCCTGGCCATCGCCTGGTTCAAGGCCTGGCGTTTGCTCAACCTCATTGGATTTGTGGGCACCTTCGGTATCGGCTTCGCCTGGGGGTTGCGTTCCTATGCACCTGAATTGCTGTGGAGCACCGAGCCGTTTCTGATCCTGTTTTTCCTGATGTACCTGGCCATCGGTCTACTGTTCGCCCGGCGCAAGTTGTTGGAGATGAGCGACGCGCCCGAGGACGACAGCCGCCAGGCTCTGTTGCGCTGGTCGGCGCGCAAGGGCGATTACGTCGACGGCACGATGTTGTTCGGGCCACCGCTGGTGGGTTTCGGTCTGCAGTTTGCGCTGGTCCAGCACCTGGAGTTCGCTGCCGCGTTCAGCGCTTTGGCGCTGGGCATGATCTATATGGGTCTGGCTCGCGTGCTGATGGGCGGCCGCGCGTTGCTGTTGGCGGAAACCTGCCTGGCACTGGGCGTGATCTTTGCCAGTCTGGCGATTCCGTTCGGCCTTGATGCTCGCTGGACCAGTGCGGCCTGGGCGGTTGAGGGCGCGGGGATTTTCTGGCTCGGCCTGCGCCAGCAACGACCGTTGGCTCGTGCGTTTGCCTTGCTGTTGCAGTTGGGCTCGGCGCTGGCGTTTGTCAGTGGACTGCGTGTTGGCGAAAGCAGCCTGTTGGACGGTGCGCCGCTGGGCGCATTGATGCTCGGCGCAGCATTGTTGTTCAGTTTCTATCAGTTGCGCAAAGCATTACCCGAGCAGGCATCGGCATGGGAGCGTAAAGGGCTGCCCGTGCTGGCCTCCCTCGGCCTGACCTTTTTGTATCTGTTGGCGCCACTGTTCTTCTTTATTAACGGCACGGCGATCAGTTGGGCACTCGCTGGTTTGGCCACGTTGTTTGTCGGGTTACGCCTGCAATCGCGAACGTTCCTGTTCACCGCGTTTGCCGTGCAACTGCTTGGTGGCGGGTTGTTCCTGCTGAAGCTGCAAGGTTCGAGCGCTGATTCGTCGGCGGTATTCAGCGCAGGCTGGAGCGGTTTGCTCAGTGCTTCGTTGATGGGGCTGGCGTTGATCGCCGGTATGTTGCTGGCCGCCCGCGATGACATGGTGCGCAGCGACGTGCGGTTATTGCGCGGTTTGTCGGTGGTGCTGCTGGCCGGACTGGTGCTGATCAACCTCGCGGTGCTGTTCGTACTGCCCTGGCAAACCGCGAGCGCGGTGTGGGCGGCCAGTGGTCTGTTGATTATCTGGTTGAGCCTGTACCTGACGCAGCGCGTGAGTTTTATTTTCGGTCTGGTATTGCAGGTGATTGGCGGCGCTGCGTTTGTGTTGTCCGGTCCGGCGCTGTTCGGATCGCTGGCCAGCGAAGGTTTACGACCTCTGGCGCACAGTGGTTTCTGGACGCCGTTGGTGCTGAGCCTGACCGCGTTGGTCGGCGCATGGCGCTTGCAACTCGGCAACCATGCCACAGCGTTTGATGCGCTGAGCTTGCAGCGCTTATCTCAAGTGTTGCTGGTGTGGGGTGCCGGTTGGTGGGCGCTGGCGTGGGGCCTCGAAGTCCTGCGTTTTGCACCGGTGGCGCTGCACGCCACGTTGTTGCTGGCCGCCACGGCGGTGACTGTTGCCTTGTGGGCGTTGCTCGCACAACGCCTGAAATGGCCGGCGTTGGGTTTGCTCTGTCTCTCGTTGATACCCGCGGCCGGTTTGGTGTTGCTTGATGCGATGTACGCGCGTTATCACCCGGCAGCCAACGTTGGCTGGCTGGCGTGGGTGGCGATATTTGCCGTGCATTTCGTCTCGCTGAAGCGTCTGGCACCCGTGTTGCCGACGCGTGCCCTGAGCGCTGCGCATGTGCTTGGGTGTTGGTTGTTGATCGGCGTGCTGGCGCTGGAGTTGCGTTACGGCTTGCTGCTGTTGTCCGAGCAGTACAACGCGTGGCGCTGGTTAGGCTGGGCAATTCTGCCGAGCCTCTATCTGGTGTTGACGGCTGCACCTCGCGCCTGGCCGTGGCCGGTGTCGGCCTATGCGCGTGAGTACCGCCTGTACGCCGCGGCGCCCTTGGCGTTGCTGATGCTGGGCTGGTTTTGGCTGGCGAACATCGTCAGCGACGGTACTGCCGAACCGTTGCCTTACGTGCCGCTGATCAACCCGTTGGAGTTGGGCCTGCTGTTTGCCTTATTCGGCGTTTACGTCTGGTCCCGTAGCGCGGTGACGCAGTTGTCGATCCGCACGAATAACACCGCTCACGCGACGCAACTGATCGCGGGCGTTTCGTTGTTTGTGTTCTTTACCGCACTGGTGATGCGCACGGCCCACCATTGGGGCGGCGTGCCGTATGAGTGGGATGCGCTGCTGGAGTCGATGTTGGTCCAGGCTGGTTTGTCTATCGTGTGGACCTTGATGGCGCTGAGCCTGATGATCGGCGGGCACCTGCGTCATCGACGCGAAGTGTGGTTGATCGGCGCAGCGCTGATCGGCGTGGTGGTGGCGAAACTGTTCTTTGTAGAATTGAGTAACCGCGGCGGGCTCGCGCGGATCGTGTCGTTTATCGGCGTGGGTGTGTTGTTGCTGGTGGTGGGCTATTTTGCCCCGCTGCCGCCCAAACGTGCCGAGGGTATGCGCCAAGGCGATGTCGATCCTGAAAAACCGGCGCCGCAAACCGAAGGAGTGTCGTCTTGAGTCTGAAGTGGAATCCGGGTTGGTTGGGCGTGGCCGCGCTGGTGGTGGCGATGTCCGCTCATGCGCAAGAAAAACCGGCGGACTTCGCCACGCAAGTGCCGCTGGCCGTCAGCGGTGACGGCCCGTGGTATCGCCTCGAATTGCCCCTGGACGTGCAATTGAATGCGCGGCAAACCGATTTGAGCGATGTGCGCATTTTCAACGCGGCGGGAGAACCCCAGGCTTATGCCATCGCCCGTGAACCTGCGCAAACGGCAGAAAACCTGCGCCTGACCGACGTGAAGTGGTTCCCGCTGTACGCCTCGGCTGACGCCACCGAGCGGGCGCCGAGTGTGCGCGTGCAATCAAGTGCCAATGGCACGTTGGTCGAAGTTCAGCCATCCAGTCAGTTGGAGGTGGGCGAGGAAGTGCTGCGCGGCTGGTTGCTGGATGCCAGTAGTATCAAGGCGCCGTTGCAGCAATTGATCATCGACTGGACCAGCGAGCGCGATGGTTTTCAGCGTTTCAGCATTGAGGCCAGCGACGATTTGCAGCATTGGCAGTCGTGGGGGGAAGGCCAGGTGGCACGGCTGACGTTTGCCGATGAGCGCGTTGAGCAACATGAAGTCGGCTTGCCAGGCCAGACAGCGCGTTATTTGCGGTTGTTGTGGAACACGCCGCAATCGGCACCGATCCTGACGTCGGCGCAACTCGAAAGCGTCAGCAGCCAAAGCCTGCCATTGCCACTCGTCTGGTCCAGGCCGTTGGCCGGCAGTAGTGTCAAGGCGGGTGAATACACTTGGCAATTGCCCATGGGCCTTAACGTTGAGCGTTTGCAGGTCGAGTTGAGTCAGCCCAACAGCTTGGCGCCGGTGACACTGTCCGGTCGCCGCGAAAGCAACGTGCCATGGCAACCGCTGGCCAGCGGTTTGCTGTATCGCCTGACGCAGAACGGCCAAGACGTGGTGCAAAATGAACTGCCGTTACCGGGACACACTGTGCAGCAGTTGAAACTGACAGTGGATGAACGCGGCGGTGGTTTGGGTGTTGCCGCGCCGACGATCCGGTTTGCGGTGCGTTCCACGCAGTTGGTGTTTCTCGCGCGCGGTGCCGGGCCTTATACGCTGGCGCTCGGGAGTGCGACGGTGAAAGCGGCGAACCTGCCGTTGTCGACGCTGATTCCCGATTACAGCGCGGCCAAACTGGCGGCGCTGGGCAAGGCCACGGTTGAAAGTGGCGCCGCGGTCGCGTCGTCGCCGACCGTGACCACGGCGGCCAAAGTGGAAACTGACTGGAAGAAGTTCGGGTTGTGGGCGGTGCTGTTGCTGAGTGTGCTGTTTCTGGCCGTGATGGCGTTCAGCTTGCTGCGCAAACCGCCGGTCAAATCCTGACGGTGGGTGCTGCGCACCCAATCGCGAGCAGGCTCGCTCCCACAGTTGATCTGATTCTCCTGAAAGAACCGGTCTGATGTGGAGGCGGGCCTGGTTCCAGAGTTGACCTGATTCTTCTGAAAGAACCGGTCTGATGTGGAGACGGGGCTGGTCTCACAGTTGATCTGATTCTTCTGAAAGAACCGGTCTGATGTGGAGGCGGGCCTGGTTCCACAGTTGATCTGATTCTTCTGAAATAACCCGGTCGAATGTGGGCGCGGGCTTGCTCGCGATTACGAACTGCCAGGCGAAGGAATCCTTCAAACTGTCTTTAATTCCTGGACCATATCTCAACTGTTTCGAACTACGCTAAACCCCGGGCATGAACTCTATTAGGCCTATCACGTCTGATAGGAGGAAATGCGCCCCGACTCGCGCTAAACTGCGCGGGTTTTTAGTCCCCCATTCCACCGGAGCCTTCCATGTCCCGCGTTACCCTGAGTCGCTATTTGATTGAGCAGACCCGTAGCAACAACACACCTGCCGATCTGCGTTTCCTGATCGAAGTGGTGGCGCGCGCCTGTAAAGAAATCAGCCACGCCGTTTCCAAAGGCGCCTTGGGTGGTGTTCTGGGCAGCATGGGCACCGAAAACGTCCAAGGCGAAGTGCAGAAAAAACTCGACGTAATGTCCAACGACATCTTGCTCGAAGCCAACGAATGGGGCGGTCACCTGGCCGGCATGGCGTCCGAAGAAATGGACAATGCCTACCAGATCCCGGGCAAATACCCGAAAGGCGCGTACCTGCTGGTATTCGACCCACTGGACGGCTCATCGAACATCGACATCAACGCCCCGGTCGGTACCATCTTCTCGGTGCTGCGTTGCCCGAACGAATACCTGACCCAGAACGAGCCTTTGAACGAAAAGGCCTTCCTGCAGCCGGGCACTCAGCAGGTTGCTGCGGGTTACGCTATCTACGGTCCACAGACCATGCTGGTGCTGACCCTCGGCAATGGCGTCAAAGGTTTTACCCTGGACCGTGAAATGGGCAGCTTCGTGCTGACCCATGAAGATATCCAGATTCCTGAGGCTACCCAGGAATTCGCGATCAACGCCTCCAACCAGCGTCACTGGGAAGCGCCGGTACAGCGCTACGTTGACGAATTGTTGGCAGGCGAAGAAGGCCCGCTGAAAAAGAACTACAACATGCGTTGGGTTGCTGCGATGGTTGCCGATGTGCACCGTATCCTGACCCGTGGTGGCTTGTTCATGTACCCGCGCGACAGCCGCGAGCCGTCCAAGCCGGGCAAACTGCGTTTGATGTACGAAGCCAATCCGATGTCGTTCCTGGTTGAGCAGGCCGGCGGCGCATCCACCGATGGCCACCAGCGCATCCTCGACATTCAGCCAGAAGGCCTGCACCAGCGCGTAGCGGTGTACCTCGGCTCGAAAGAAGAAGTCGAACGCATTACGGCTTACCACAAGGAATAAACATGACCGCGCCTTGGCAGCCGTTGCTCGAGTGGTGGTTCGGTAAGGCCGACACACCCGACGAAGTAGCGGCTGACAAGGGCAAGTTATGGTTCGGCAAGCGTGACAGCCAGGACCTCGAAGCGCGTGAGCGTTTCGGGGACTGGGTCGAGCAGGCACTGGCCGGCGGATTGACTGACTGGGCGCAACGTCCTGAAGGTTGGCTGGCTCTGGTGCTGTTGCTCGATCAACTGCCGCGAATGATCTATCGCAACACTCCCCAATCCTTTTCAGGCGATCTGCGGGCTCAGGCTTTGGTGGCGCAAGGCATTGCTGCTGATTTTGATCGGCAACTGCAGCCGATTCAGCGCACGTTTATTTATCTGGTATTTGAACACTGCGAAAATCTGGCGGTGCAGAACGAGGCGGTTTCGCGGTTTATGGATTTGCTGGCAGCGCAGCCGGAAACGGACCGAGCGGTGTTTGCCGATAACCTGGACTATGCCGAGCGGCATCAGAAAGTGATCGCGCGGTTTGGACGGTTTCCGCATCGCAATGCGCTGTTGGGGCGGGAGTCTACAGCTGAAGAAATCGAATTCTTGAGCGGGCCACGATCGCGCTTCTAGTACACCCCAAGCTTAGGTATTGCTTTGCAGTCGCCGCTTGATCAGCAACGTCCGCAGGACTTTTCGCGTATCAGCAATGATGTGTCTGTAGACCATTTGCTCTCGGACTTCATACCTGACGCAGTTGACCCCCGAGAGTATTTGACGAAATTGGCTGAGGTTGAGCCTCTTGAGTTCTTCCGGAATAGATACTGTACAGGGTCCTGATTCAGTCTCGAGCCAGGTAGTGGCGCCTGCCGTTTCTTGTCGTCCGGTTCTGGATTTTTATCGCGGCTGATGCCGTCTTCGCCAGCAGGCTGGCTCCCACAGGGGTTTGTGAACGATACAAACCACAGGTGGGAGCCAGCCTGCTGGCGATGGGGCCGGTGAAAGCAGCTTAGATCCTGAAACTACCGACCAACTGCTTCAATCGCGCCGCTTGTTGCTCAAGATCCGCACAGGCACGCAGGGTCGATTGCAGGTTTTCTACGCCTTCCTGGTTCAGCGTGTTGATCTCGGTGATGTCGACGTTGATCGACTCCACCACGGCGGTCTGCTCCTCGGTAGCGGTAGCAACCGATTGGTTCATCCCGTCGATTTCGCCGATGCGCTGCGTCACGCTGCCCAATCTTTCCCCGGCCTGGTTGGCGATGCCGACACTGGTTTCGCTCTGGCGTTGGCTGTCGGTCATGGTGCTGACGGCTTCGCGGGCACCGACCTGCAATTCCTCGATCATCTTCTGCACTTGCTGCGCCGAATCCTGAGTCCGGTGCGCGAGGTTGCGCACTTCGTCGGCGACCACGGCAAACCCGCGCCCGGCTTCACCGGCACGTGCAGCTTCGATGGCAGCGTTCAGCGCCAGCAGGTTGGTTTGCTGCGAGATGCTGGTGATCACCTCCAGAATTTGCCCGATGTTCACGGTGTTGCTGTTAAGCGTTTCGATATTGCCGCACGAATCACTGATCTTCGCCGAGAGCTGTTGCATCGCGGCAATGGTCTTATCCACCACCTGCTGGCCTTCTTCAGCCAGGCTGCGAGCATCACTTGAATGCTGCGAGGCGAGGGCGGCGTTCTGGGCAATTTCCTGTGCCGCTGCGCCCAATTCGTTGATGGCTGCCGCAACGCTGCTGGTGCGCGAGGCTTGCTGGTCTGAATTGAACATCGATGAGTTTGAAGCTGAGACAACCCGCAGGGCGACTTCGTTGACCTGGCCGGTGGCCGAGGCCACTTCACGAATCGAGGTGTGAATGCGTTCCACAAAGCGGTTGAACGAAGTGCCCAAGGCGCCGAATTCGTCTTGGCCGTGAATGGTCAGGCGTTTGGTCAAGTCGCCTTCGCCTTCTGCGATGTCATGCATGGCGCGGCCCATGGTCAGCAATGGCTGCATCAGGAAGCTGATCAGCATGCCCAGCAGCGCGATGATGATCACTACGGCAATCACCATGGCGATGATTGCCGAGGTGCGAAATTCACTGAGCATCGAAAACGCGGTGGCCTGATCGAGCACCAGCGCCACATACCAGTCCGCCGATGGCACGCCGTTGACGTGGGTGAAGGAGATGAACTGGCTTTTACCGTCGACCTCGACTTCTTTCATGCCGGGGCTGATTTTCGGCGCATCGTTTGGGTAGGCATCAGTCAGGTTCTTGAGCACCAGTTTGCTGTCTGGGTGGATCAGGATCTTGCCGTCAGCGCTGACGATAAACGCATGGCCATGACCGCCGAAGCTCAATGAGTTGATGATCGCACTGACGCTGGACAGGTCGATGTCGGCGCCGGCAACGCCGATCATCTGGTTCTGATGCTGCACGGGTGTTGCAACGGTGATCACCAATTTGCCGGACGATGCCGCGATGTAAGGTTCGGTAACGACGGTTTGCCGCGCACTGTCGGCCGCCTTGTACCAGCCACGCGTGCGTGGGTCGTAATCGGCCGCGCGATTTCCCGCTGGCACCGAGAACATCACGCCGTCGATACCGCCGAAGTAACTGAGTTGAAAGTTGTTGGTATAGGCCGGCAGGTCGATGGCGCGTTTGAGGTTGGCCTGGGTGCTGCCGTCGACGGCAATCTGCTGAGACAGCGATTGCAACAGCTGAATGCGACTTTCCAGCCACGTTTGAATGTTGCTGGTAGTCAGGCTGCCGAGCTCCTGCATCGAGGATTCGGTGCTGCTGCGCAAGGTTTGACGCTGGCGATAGTCGTTGAACAGGATGAAACAAGCGAATGCAACGGCCACCACGAGGGCGGCAGCCAACAAGATCTTGTGGCTGAATTTCATGTTTCTGGTCATTAAATGAGCTACCGCGGGAGGGCTGGTGTAGGACTGAGCGTGCTCACGAAGGGGAAGTCGGTGAAGACTTTCGCGAGCAAGCTCGATCTTACAATGTCGACTTGCAGGCGCCAAAGATTAGGCGATTTTCATGAAAACCGACGAAATGCCCTTTAGCACTTGAAAGTGGCTGATTTATCGGCAAAAGGTAGACGAGTGGCCCTATAAATAGCGGGTCTGCCAGGGAACCAGATAGGGGTTTTCTCTTCTAAGGTTCTGCTTGGCAGACATGCCAATCCCCCTTTGCACCAGGAGTTACACCCATGTCGCTGCGATCTATCGCCCTGCTTTCGTTCTGCGTGCTGTTGGCCGCATGCAGCAAGGTCAATCAGGAAAACTATTCCAAGTTATCGGCGGGCATGCCCAAGGCCGAGGTTGAAACCTTGCTCGGTAAACCAGCCGACTGCTCGGGCGCGCTCGGCATGTCCAGTTGTACCTGGGGCGACAAGAACAGCTTTATCAGCGTGCAGTACGCCGGTGACAAAGTGCTGATGTTTTCTGGCCAAGGCCTGAAATAAACCGGGGCAGAAAGCCCACGGGAGAAGAATAATGATGCGGTTATTGATAGTGCTTTTTGCCGGCCTGGTATTGGCTGGCTGCGCCTCTTCTGGCGTAGATCCGTTGGCGCCGAAAACCGTCAGCAGCGCCAATCTCAAGAAGTACCAAGGGACCTGGTACGAATTGGCTCGTCTGCCGATGTATTTCCAGCGCAACTGCGCACAATCCGAAGCGCACTACACGCTCAAGCCTGATGGCAACGTCGCGGTGCTGAATCGCTGCCTGACGCCGGACTGGCAATGGGAGGAAGCCAAGGGCACGGCTTATCCGCAGGTGTCGGGCAAAACCGACAAACTGTGGGTCGAGTTCGATAACTGGTTTTCGAGGTTGATACCGGGCGTGGCGAAGGGGCAGTACTGGGTGTTGTACGTCAGCGACGACTACAAGACCGCCATCGTCGGCGACCCGAGCCGCAAGTACCTGTGGCTGCTGTCCCGTACGCCAACGGTTAACGGAGTCGTGCGTGAAGAACTGCTGAGCAAGGCGCGTCAGCAGGGTTACGACACCACGCGGCTGATCTGGCGTGCGTCGGACACACAAATGGCCAAGACCTCGAACTGACGGTTACGAAGACTCAAAACTGCGGGCTTGCTTGCAATGTGGCCAGCACATTCAACATCAGTGTTGGCAGGCACATTGTCATCGCGAGCAGGCTCGCTCCCACAGTGGATCGGTGTCGAACACATCGCCGGCGTTCACTGCAGATTTTTATGGGATCGGTGTCGAACACATCGCTGACGTTCACTGCAGATTTTTGTGGGAGCGGTGTCGAACACATCGCTGGCGTTCAGTGCAGATTTTTGTGGGATCGGTGTCGAACACATCGCTGGCGTTCACTGCAGATTTTTGTGGGAGCGAGCCTGCTCGCGAAGAAGGCATAACATTCAGCCTCTTCGTTGACTGTTAAACCGCCTTCGCGAGCGTTCCGGTTTTAGCCCAAGAGTTCGCGCAGGACCTGGGTGAATGCCCGGTTGCTTTCTTCTTCACCCGCATGATGCCCGTCGCGCACCACCCACTGGCCGTTGACCAGCACATCGCGCACCTGGCGATCGCCGCCGGCAAATAACCATCGATTCAAAATGCCGTCGCCACTGGCCGTCGCCAGGTAGGGATCGCTGCCGTCCAGCACCAACCAGTCCGCACGCTTGCCGACCTGCAGTGCGCCGATTGGCTGGCCGAGTGCCTGGGCGCCACCGTCCAGCGCCGCGTCGTACAACGTGCGACCCACCATCGGCTGATTCGCGCCGTACAAGCGGTTGCGACGTTGATCGCGCAGACGCTGGCCGTACTCCAGCCAGCGCAATTCCTCGACCACGCTCAACGACACATGGCTGTCGGAGCCAATGCCCATGCGGCCGCCCTGAGTGAGAAAGTCCACCGCCGGGAAAATTCCGTCACCAAGGTTGGCCTCGGTGGTCAGGCATAACCCGGCGATGGCGCGGCTCTTGGCCATCAACGTGACTTCTTCCGGGTTGGCATGGGTGGCGTGAACCAGGCACCAACGCTGATCGACTTCGGTGTTCTCATACAGCCATTGCAACGGGCGTCGACCACTCCAACTCAGGCAGTCGTCGACTTCTTTTTGCTGCTCGGCGATGTGAATGTGCACCGGGCATTGCTTGTCGCTGGCGGCCAGCACTTCACTGATTTGCTGTGGGGTGACTGCACGCAACGAGTGAAAGCACAGGCCCAGCGATTGCGCCGGTTGCTGCGCCAGCATCGGCTGCAGGCGCGACTGCAGCTTGAGGTAATTGTCGGTGCTGTTGATAAACCGGCGCTGGCCGTCGTTCGGGGTCTGGCCACCAAAACCGGAATGGCTGTAAAGCACAGGCAGCAGGGTTAAACCGATACCGGCGGAACTCGCGGCCTGGCTGATGCGCAATGCCAGCTCGGCTGGATCGGCGTAAGGCTGGCCATCGGTATCGTGGTGTACATAGTGAAATTCTGCGACCGAGGTGTAACCGGCCTTGAGCATTTCGATGTACAGCTGTCGGGCGATGACGCCGAGTTGCTCGGGGCTGATTTTTCCGACGAGGCGATACATCAAGTCGCGCCAAGTCCAGAAACTGTCGTTCGGATTACCCGCCACTTCCGCCAGCCCGGCCATCGCTCGCTGGAACGCGTGGGAGTGCAAATTGGGCATGCCTGGCAGCAGCGGACCGCTGAGCCGTTCGGCGTTATCTGCATTGGAATCGGCCTGGATACGGGTCAATACGCCGTCGGCGCTGACCTCAAGACGTACATTGTTAGCCCATCCATCAGGCAGCAGCGCGCGCTCGGCAAAGAAGGCAGACATGGTTCAAAACCCCACCGTGTGTTATTTGTATATACATATACAGACGTTTGCCTGCTCGGTAAACTCCGGCAAGCTAGCAACCTTCTCCAGCAGAACAAGGATTAACCGTGCCGACTCCGCCTGCAGTCTCTCCGTTGGCCGCACACATGGGCGACAGTCCGGCGCCCTTGTACGCCCGCGTCAAACAGATGATCACCCAGCAAATCGACAGTGGAAACTGGCCGCCGCACTACCGCGTTCCGTCGGAAAGCGAGTTGGTCACGCAACTGGGTTTCAGCCGCATGACCATCAACCGTGCCCTGCGCGAGATGACTGCGGACGGTTTGTTGGTGCGCATGCAGGGTGTCGGAACGTTCGTCGCCGAACCGAAAAGCCAGTCCGCGCTGTTTGAAGTGCACAACATCGCCGACGAAATCGCCTCTCGTGGCCACCGCCATACGTGCAAGGTCATCACGCTTGAGGAGGAGGCCGCCGGGTCTGAGCGCGCCTTGGCGCTGGACATGCGCGAAGGGCAGAAGGTTTTTCATTCGCTGATCGTGCATTTCGAAAACGATATTCCCGTGCAAATCGAAGACCGCTTCGTCAATGCGCTGGTAGCTCCCGAATACCTCAAGCAGGATTTCACCCTGCAGACGCCCTACGCTTACCTGAACCAAGTTGCGCCTTTGACCGAAGGCGAGCACGTCGTTGAAGCGATTCTGGCCGAGGCCTCCGAGTGCAAATTGCTGCAGATTGAAAAAGGCGAGCCGTGCCTGTTGATTCGTCGTCGCACCTGGTCCGGCCGACAGCCAGTGACCGCTGCCCGTTTGATTCACCCAGGTTCGCGTCATCGTCTGGAAGGTCGGTTCCATAAATAGAGCGCCATAAATGAATGAAGTGAAGGTTTTACGCGCCAAGGATTATCCGCGCATGCCGTGGAAGAACGGCGGCGGCAGCACCGAAGAAATCACCCGTGATGCCGGCACCGGTCTCGATGGGTTCGGCTGGCGTTTGTCGATTGCGGACATTGGCGAGTCAGGAGGTTTCTCGACGTTTGCAGGCTACGAGCGCGTGATCACCGTACTGCAAGGTGACGGCATGACCTTGCGGGTTGACGGCCACACCACGCGGCCGCTGTTACCGCTGGACCCGTTTGCCTTCAGTGGTGAGAGCCAGGTTTCCTGTGCACTGCTCGGCGGACCGATTCGCGATTTCAACCTGATCTATGCACCGCAGCGTTATCACGCGCGGTTGCAGTGGCTGAACGCTGAGCAGCGGTTTTTCAGCTCGGCGGGAACGTTGCTGGTGTTCAGTGTTGCTGAGTCGCTGGAAGTGAAGATCGATCACAACAGCTCGCAATTGGGTCGACACGATTGCCTGCAGCTTGACGGTAACGCCGGGTTGGTTGAAGTCTGCAGCAACGGCCGCTGCTGCGTGATTGAGCTGACATCACGTTAAACCTGTGGTGAGGTGATCATCTGTGGTGAGGGGATTTATCCCCGCTGGACTGCTCAGCAGTCCCATAGTTAGGTTCCCTTTGCGGCCCAACGGGGATGAATCCCCTCACCACAAAAGCGGTACTCATACCGTTCCCCTCCGCGCACCAACTTGTTACCGAACGCCCCAGCGTGGCGCAAAACCACGTTGAAGTAACAGCCGTCACCCCTCACGAAAATCCCCTTTCCAAAAAATCTTCTACGCTAGAACCCCTGATTCAGGGGCTTCCCGGCGTGCCTCCCATTTTTCTTGAACGGCTGGGCAGCAAGTTGGCCGCTTGATTGCATATGCTTGTATGTACAAGTAAAGACGTATGCGTATGAGTCGAACCCCGACTCCCCGCCACGTCCACTGATTCGCTTGTGGCGCATCGACGCGCCCAGGCTGGCTTACCCACTGCCAGGGTTGGTTTGGATTGATTGCTGAGGAGTCTCTTTCGTGACTGACAATACCCAGAAACCTACTAAGTACCGCGACGTAGAAATCCGCGCTGCCCGCGGTAACACGCTGACCGCCAAGAGCTGGATGACCGAAGCGCCGCTGCGCATGTTGATGAACAACCTCGACCCGGAAGTCGCCGAGAACCCTAAAGAACTGGTGGTTTACGGTGGCATCGGTCGTGCAGCGCGTAACTGGGAGTGCTACGACAAGATCGTCGAAAGCCTGACCAACCTGAATGACGACGAGACCCTGCTGGTGCAATCCGGTAAACCGGTCGGCGTGTTCAAGACCCACACCAACGCCCCGCGCGTACTGATCGCCAACTCCAACCTGGTGCCACACTGGGCGAGCTGGGAACACTTCAACGAACTCGACGCCAAAGGCTTGGCCATGTACGGCCAGATGACCGCTGGCAGCTGGATCTACATCGGCAGCCAGGGCATCGTCCAGGGCACCTACGAAACCTTCGTTGAGGCCGGCCGCCAACATTACAACGATGACCTGAAAGGTCGTTGGGTCTTGACCGCAGGCCTCGGCGGCATGGGCGGCGCTCAGCCATTGGCCGCGACCCTGGCCGGTGCTTGCTCGCTGAACATCGAATGCCAGCAGGTGAGTATCGATTTCCGCCTGAACAGCCGTTATGTCGACGAGCAAGCCACCGACCTCGACGACGCGCTGGCTCGCATCGAAAAATACACCAAGGAAGGCAAGGCGATTTCCATCGCGCTGCTGGGCAACGCGGCTGAAATTTTGCCGGAACTGGTCAAGCGTGGCGTGCGCCCGGACATGGTCACCGACCAAACCAGCGCCCACGACCCGCTGAACGGTTACCTGCCGGCCGGCTGGACCTGGGACGAGTACCGCGCTCGCGCCAAGACCGAACCTGCTGCGGTGGTAAAAGCCGCCAAGCAATCGATGGCCGTGCACGTCAAAGCGATGCTCGACTTCCAGAAAATGGGCATTCCGACCTTCGACTACGGCAACAACATCCGTCAGATGGCGCAAGAAGAAGGCGTGGAAAACGCCTTCGACTTCCCGGGTTTTGTGCCGGCTTATATTCGTCCGCTGTTCTGCCGTGGCATCGGCCCATTCCGTTGGGCTGCACTGTCGGGTAACGCCGAAGACATCTACAAAACCGACGCCAAGGTCAAGGAACTGATCCCGGACGACGCGCACCTGCACAACTGGCTGGACATGGCCCGCGAGCGCATCAGCTTCCAGGGTCTGCCGGCACGTATCTGCTGGGTCGGTCTGGGCCTGCGCGCCAAGCTTGGCCTGGCGTTCAACGAAATGGTGCGCAGCGGCGAGTTGTCGGCGCCTATCGTGATCGGTCGCGACCATTTGGACTCTGGTTCCGTGGCCAGCCCGAACCGTGAAACCGAATCGATGCAGGACGGTTCTGATGCTGTGTCCGACTGGCCATTGCTCAACGCGTTGCTCAACACCGCCAGCGGCGCGACCTGGGTTTCGCTGCACCACGGCGGCGGCGTCGGCATGGGCTTCTCGCAACACTCGGGCATGGTGATTGTCTGCGACGGTACTGATGAAGCGGCCGAGCGTATTGCTCGCGTCCTGCACAACGACCCGGCCACGGGTGTGATGCGTCACGCCGATGCGGGTTACCAGATCGCTATCGACTGCGCCAACGAACAGGGTTTGAACCTGCCGATGATCACCGGCAAGTAATAAAAAACGGTGGGGAATGCTTTTGGTGGGAGTGGGCTTGCTCACGAATAGGGAGGATCGCTCAGCACATGTTTTGAATGTGCCGACGCTTTCGCGAGCAAGCCCGCTCCCACCCAAAGCAGCCACAAAGACGCTCAGTGAACTCGAACAACAATCCACAGAGGTTGAATCATGGCTGTTAACAACGATCGTGCAGGCAATAAACCGTTGATCGAGAGGCGCTCGATCGACTACATCCCGGAATCGGAAAGACACGGTCGTCTATTCAGCCAGTTCACCCTTTGGATGGGTGCCAATTTGCAAATTACCGCGATCGTGACGGGTGCTTTGGCGGTCGTGCTGGGCGGTGATGTGTTCTGGTCGTTGATCGGTTTGTTTATCGGTCAATTGCTCGGTGGTGGCGTGATGGCGCTGCATGCGGCGCAAGGGCCGAAGCTTGGACTGCCGCAGATGATTTCCAGTCGCGTGCAGTTCGGCGTTTATGGCGCGGCCATTCCAATCGTGCTGGTGTGCTTGATGTACCTCGGCTTCACCGCCACAGGCACCGTGCTTTCCGGCCAGGCGCTGGGTCAGTTGTTCGGCGTCAGTGACAGCGTCGGCATCCTCATTTTCGCCAGTGTCATCGTGCTGGTCACGGTGCTCGGCTATCGAGTGATCCATTGGATTGGTCGTATTGCCAGTGTCATTGGTGTGATTGCTTTCGTTTACCTGTTCAGCCGTCTGATTAGCCAGACCGACGTTGGCGCACTCCTGCAAATTCGTCACTTCAGCTGGAGCAGTTTCCTGCTCGCGGTATCGCTCGCGGCGTCCTGGCAAATCGCTTTCGGCCCTTACGTGGCTGACTATTCACGTTACCTGCCGAGCAATGTTTCCTCGGTCAAAACCTTTCTCGCCGCTGGCGCAGGTTCGGTCATCGGCGCTCAGGTGGCGATGATCCTCGGTGTGTTTGCCGCTGCAATGTCCAACGGCCAATTCGCCGGTCACGAAGTGGCCTACATCGTAGGTTTAGGCGGTACCGGCGCTACCGCTGCACTGCTGTACTTCAGCATCGCGTTCGGCAAGGTCACCATCTCCACACTGAACTCCTACGGCAGCTTCATGTGCATTGCGACCATCATCAGTGGTTTCCGTGGTCACCTGAAGGTATCGCGCCTTCAGCGCCTGGTGTTCGTGCTGGTTATCGTCGGTACCGCGACCCTGATCGCGTTGCTCGGTCAGCACTCGTTCCTCGGTGCGTTCAAATCTTTCATCCTGTTTTTGCTGGCGTTCTTTACACCCTGGAGCGCGATCAACCTGGTGGACTACTACTGCATCACTCGCGAGCGCTATGACGTGCCGGCACTGGCCGATCCGAACGGTCGCTACGGTCGTTGGAATCTTCTGGGTATCAGCATCTATGTGTTCGGTGTGCTGGTGCAGCTGCCGTTCATCTCCACCAAGTTCTACACCGGTCCGCTGGTGGCCGCTCTGGGTGATGTGGATATTTCCTGGATCATCGGCCTGGTGCTTCCCGCAGCCCTGTATTACGTGTGTGCGAAAAAATGGCACGGCGCCGTGCCCGATAAGATGATTCTGCCGGTCGAGCAGAACGTGGTCACAGAACAAAAAACAACCAGGGCGGGCCGTGCCACTGCGGTGTGAAGCCCGATTGGACGTGGACAGGGCTGGATGCCTCTTGACTGCCGTATGCCAATTAATGACTAGGAGCATCAGCCCAATGAAGTCGAACAAGACCTTACTGACCACACTATTTTCCATGGGCCTGTTGGCCAGTGCCGGTGCCACTCAGGCTGCCGGTTGGTGCGAATCGGGAAAACCGGTGAAGTTTGCCGGCCTGAACTGGGAAAGCGGCATGTTGCTGACCGACGTGCTGCAAGTCGTGCTGGAAAAAGGCTATGACTGCAAGACCGATAGCCTGCCGGGCAACTCCATCACCATGGAAAACGCCTTGAGCAGTAACGATATTCAAGTGTTCGCTGAAGAGTGGGTGGGCCGCAGCGAGGTCTGGAACAAGGCCGAGAAGGCCGGCAAGGTTGTGGGTGTCGGCGCTCCGGTCGTGGGTGCGGTTGAAGGCTGGTACGTGCCACGTTATGTCATTGAAGGCGACGCCAAGCGCAAGCTGGAACCTAAAGCCCCTGACCTGAAGAATATCGCTGACCTGGCCAAATATTCAGCGGTGTTCAAAGATCAGGAAGAACCTTCCAAGGGCCGTTTTTACAATTGCCCCGCCGGTTGGACCTGTGAACTCGACAACAGCGAGATGCTGAAAAGCTACGGCCTGGAAAGCATCTATACCAACTTCCGCCCGGGCACCGGCCCGGCGCTGGATGCGGCCGCGCTGTCGAGCTACAAACGCGGTGAACCAATCCTGTTCTATTACTGGTCGCCAACGCCGCTGATGGGCCAGCTCGACCTGGTCAAACTCGACGAGAAGCCAGGTGTGGATAAGCATGTGACCATCAAGGTCGGCCTGTCCAAGACGTTCCACGACGAAGCCCCGGAACTGGTGGCCGTGCTGGAGAAGGTCAACCTGCCAATCGATATCCTCAATCAAAACCTGGCTCGCATGACCAAAGAGCGGATCGCGTCGCCGAAACTGGCGAAGATCTTCTTGAAGGAACATCCTGAAGTCTGGCACGCATGGGTGAGCGACGACGCCGCCAAAAAAATCGACGCGGCCTTGTAGGTCATGGTCTTTCCACTGCCGGTAACGGCAGTCGGATGCTTGATCGCAACCCCTTGATTGAGAGCCTCTTATGTTTCCCGAAAGCTTTACCTTTTCCATCGCTGATTGGGTCAACAATTGGGTTGATTCGCTGGTCACCAATTACGGTGATGTTTTTCGGCACATCTCCGACACCCTGTTGTGGGCCATCGTCAATCTTGAAGGCCTGCTGCGTGCGGCGCCCTGGTGGTTGATGTTGGCCATCGTCGGCGTGATTGCCTGGCATGCCACTCGCAAAGTGGTGACCACCGCGGTCATCGTCGGTTTGCTGTTTCTGGTGGGTGCGGTCGGCCTCTGGGACAAACTGATGCAGACGCTCGCGCTGATGATGGTGGCGACGGTCATTTCGGTATTGATCGGCATTCCGCTGGGCATTCTTTCGGCGCGCAGCAATCGCTTGCGTTCGGTGCTGATGCCGTTGCTGGACATCATGCAAACCATGCCGAGTTTCGTCTACCTGATCCCGGTGCTGATGCTGTTCGGCCTGGGCAAGGTGCCGGCGATTTTCGCCACGGTGATCTACGCCGCCCCACCACTGATTCGCTTGACCGATCTGGGTATTCGCCAGGTTGACGGCGAAGTGATGGAAGCGATCAACGCCTTCGGTGCCAACCGCTGGCAGCAACTGTTTGGCGTGCAACTGCCGTTGGCCTTGCCAAGCATCATGGCCGGGATCAACCAGACCACTATGATGGCGCTGTCGATGGTGGTCATCGCCTCGATGATCGGCGCGCGCGGTTTGGGCGAAGACGTGTTGGTGGGTATTCAAACTCTCAACGTCGGGCGCGGCCTTGAAGCCGGCCTGGCGATCGTGATTCTCGCAGTGGTCATCGACCGCATCACTCAGGCGTATGGTCGGCCACGGCATGAGGTGAACAAATGAGCAACGAAGCCATCAGCAAGATTGAAGTCAAAAACGTCTTCAAGATTTTCGGCAACCGTTCCAAGGATGCGCTGGCCATGATCGGCCAAGGCAAAACCAAAGACCAGGTGCTGTCTGAAACCGGCTGCGTGGTCGGTGTGAACGATTTGTCGTTGAGCATCGGCACCGGTGAGATCTTCGTGATCATGGGCCTTTCCGGCTCTGGTAAATCGACCTTGGTGCGCCACTTCAATCGCCTGATCGATCCTACCAGCGGCGCGATCCTGGTCGACGGCGTGGACATCCTGCAATACGACATGGAAGCCCTGCGTCAATTCCGCCGGCACAAGATCAGCATGGTGTTCCAGAGCTTCGGCCTGCTGCCGCACAAGACAGTGTTGGACAATGTGGCATACGGCCTGAAGGTGCGCGGCGAGAGCAAGCAAGTGTGCTCGGAGCGCGCGCTGCACTGGATCAACACCGTGGGCCTCAAAGGTTACGAGAACAAGTACCCGCATCAGCTCTCGGGCGGCATGCGTCAGCGTGTGGGCCTGGCCCGCGCCCTGGCGGCCGATACCGACATCATCCTGATGGACGAAGCCTTCAGCGCACTCGACCCGTTGATCCGCGCCGAGATGCAGGACCAGTTACTGGAACTGCAAAAGACCCTGCACAAGACCATCGTCTTCATCACTCACGACCTCGATGAAGCGGTACGGATCGGCAATCGCATTGCAATCCTCAAGGATGGCCGCCTGATTCAGGTCGGCACGCCGCGAGAGATTTTGCATTCGCCAGCGGATGAGTACGTGGATCGGTTCGTACAGCGACGCGCTGCGGTGGTTTAACGATTTGCGGGTGGTGAACTCTATTGTGGTGAGGGGATTTATCCCCGTTCGAACGCGAAGCGGTCGCCTTTTTTGGGGCTGTTGCGCATCCCAGCCGGGATAAATCCCCTCGCCACAGGGTTTCATGGATCAACAGAATTTTTGTATGAGGCTCCAGATGTCCCAGGCTGAAAAAATCGTTATCACCGGCGATCACCTGCGTTGGCAGGATGTGGTCGCCGTCGCCCGTCACGGCGCTCAGCTTGAGCTGTCGGCGCAGGCCTGGGCTCGTATCGAAAACGCCCAGGCCATCGTGCAGCGCATCGTCGTCAGCGGTGAGCGTGCCTATGGCGTCAACACGGGCCTGGGCGCGTTGTGCAACGTCTCGCTGAAGGGTGAACAGCTCAGCCAGTTGTCGCGCAATACGCTGCTCAGCCATGCGTGTGGCGTAGGCACCCCGCTTGCCGATGAGCAAACCCGCGCGATCATGTGCGCGGCAATTCGCAACTACAGCCACGGCAAATCCGGCCTTCACCGGCAAGTGGTCGAAGCGCTGCTGGCGCTGCTCAACCACGGCATTACCCCGCAAGTGCCGTCCCAGGGTTCGGTGGGTTACCTGACCCACATGGCCCACATCGGCATTGCGCTGCTGGGTGTCGGGAACGTCAGCTACCGGGGGCGGGTTGTTACGGCGCAGCAAGCGTTGGCCGAAGAAGGCCTGCAACCGGTTCAGCTCGGCGCTAAGGATGGCTTGTGCTTGGTCAACGGCACGCCGTGCATGACCGGTCTCAGTTGCCTTGCCCTGGCCGATGCCACGCGCCTGGTGCAATGGGCCGATGTGATTGGCGCCATGAGTTTTGAAGCGCAACGTGGCCAGATTGCAGCGTTTGATGCCGAGATCATCGCGCTCAAACCGCACCCGGGCATGCAGCAAGTGGGCATCAACTTGCGAGCGTTGCTCGACGGCAGCGAAGTGATTGCCAGCAGCAAAGGCATTCGCACCCAAGATGCGCTGAGCATCCGCTCGATTCCGCAGGTGCACGGTGCCGCTCGCGATCAACTGGCGCATGCGGTTAAACAGATCGAAACCGAACTGAACGGCTGCACCGACAACCCGTTGCTGCTGGGCACGCCGGACGACTTCCGGGTGATGTCTCAGGCTAATCCACACGGCCAGTCGGTGGCGTTGGCGGCAGATGTGCTGGCCATTGCCATGGCCGAAATCGGCTCGATTGCCGAGCGTCGCCTCGATCGTTTGATCAACCCGCACGTCAGCGGCTTGCCAGCGTTTCTGGTGGCGAATCCGGGAGTCAATTCCGGGATGATGATCGTCCAGTACGTGGCCGCTTCACTGTGCGCCGAAAACCGTCAACTGGCGCAACCGGCCGTGCTCGACAACTACGTCACCTCGGGCCTGCAGGAAGATCACTTGAGCATGGGCACCAACGCGGCGCTGAAGCTGCATCGCGCACTGGAAAACTGCACGCAGATACTCGCCATCGAATACCTGTTGGCCGCCCAGGCGTTTGAATTTTTGAAAGAACAACGCTTCGGCGCCGGCACCGATACCGCGTGGCGTCTGTTGCGCGAGCGGGTGCCGGCGTACGACCAGGACCGATGGCTGGCACCAGACATCGCTGCCGCTGCCGGCGTTTTGAAAGCACCCGATTTGCTGCACAAGGCGTTACCCGATCTGCATTGATTTCCCTACCACCAGCGTGCCAAGGCGCCAGCCCTTCTCATAAAGAGGGGAAGCGACGGACAACGGACATCTCCGGAGCGTCTGGTTAGTTAATAAAAGCTCTCAAAAGGAGAACGAATGTGACTGCGCTTAATTTGATTCCCGGCCAACTGAGCCTTGCCCAACTGCGTGCTATCTATCAGCAACCTGTCCAGATATCGCTCGACAACAGCGCCTCGGCGCAGATCGAAGCCAGTGTTGCCTGCGTCGAGCAGATCCTCGCCGAGAACCGCACTGCCTATGGCATCAACACCGGTTTCGGCCTGCTGGCCTCGACCCGTATCGCCAGCGAAGACCTGGAAAACCTCCAGCGCTCGCTGGTGTTATCGCATGCCGCCGGCGTCGGCGCGCCGATCAGTGACGCATTGGTGCGCCTGGTCATGGTGCTTAAGGTCAACAGCCTCAGCCGTGGTTTTTCCGGTATTCGCCGAGTTGTGATCGACGCGCTGATCGCACTGATCAACGCCGAGGTTTACCCGCACATTCCGTTGAAGGGGTCGGTGGGTGCTTCCGGCGATTTGGCGCCGTTGGCGCACATGTCGCTGGTATTGCTGGGTGAAGGCAAGGCTCGCTACAAGGGCGAATGGCTTGAGGCGACCGAAGCGCTGAAAGTCGCCGGTTTGACCCCGCTGACCCTGGCGGCGAAAGAAGGCCTGGCGCTGCTTAACGGCACTCAGGTTTCCACTGCGTACGCGTTGCGTGGCTTGTTTGAAGGCGAAGACTTGTTTGCCGGCGCCGTCGCGCTGGGCGCTATGACGGTTGAAGCGGTACTGGGTTCGCGTTCGCCGTTCGACGCACGCATCCACGCTGCTCGCGGCCAGAAAGGCCAGATCGACGCCGCCGCCGCGTACCGCGATTTGCTGGGCGAGCGCAGTGAGGTGTCTGACTCGCACCAGAACTGTGAAAAGGTTCAGGATCCGTACTCCCTGCGTTGCCAGCCGCAAGTCATGGGCGCCTGCCTGACCCAGTTCCGTCAGGCCGCCGAAGTGCTGGTGATCGAAGCCAACGCGGTTTCCGATAACCCGCTGGTGTTCGCGGCTGAAGGCGACGTGATCTCGGGCGGTAACTTCCACGCCGAGCCGGTGGCCATGGCCGCTGACAACATGGCGCTGGCCATCGCTGAAATCGGTTCCCTGAGTGAGCGCCGTATCTCGCTGATGATGGACAAGCACATGTCGCAACTGCCACCGTTTTTGGTGGCCAATGGCGGCGTGAACTCCGGCTTCATGATCGCGCAGGTGACGGCGGCAGCACTGGCTAGCGAGAACAAGGCGCTGGCTCATCCGCATTCTGTGGACAGCATACCCACTTCCGCGAACCAGGAAGACCACGTGTCCATGGCCCCGGCGGCCGGCAAGCGTTTGTGGGAAATGGCCGATAACACCCGTGGCGTATTGGCGGTGGAATGGCTGGCTGCAGCCCAGGGTCTGGATTTGCGCAACGGTCTGAAGACCTCGCCGAAACTGGAAAAGGCCCGCGCTATTTTACGAGCTGAAGTACCGTTTTATGAGAAAGATCGCTTCTTTGCGCCCGACATCAATGCCGCGAGTGAGTTGCTGGCCACGGGCTGCCTGAATGAACTGGTCCAAGCCAGGCTTTTGCCTAGCCTGTGATGTACTCATCGCCAGCAGGCTGGCTGCCACAGTTGCGTTGCGCATCCCTGTGGGAGCCTGCCTGCTGGCGATTCGAATGTGAATACTGTGGAGACTAAGGGATGAATACCCTCTGGCAAAACTGCCACGTCGCAACCATGGCGCAAGGCGTCTACTCGATCATCGAGGATGCGGCCATCGTGACGTCCGGTGCGCACATTGAGTGGATCGGCCCGCGCGGCGAATTGCCGTCGGCTGAGTACCCGACCGTCAACGATTTAAACGGTGCTTGGGTTACCCCGGGCCTGATCGATTGCCACACGCACACCGTGTTCGGTGGTAATCGCAGCGGCGAATTCGAACAGCGCCTGCAAGGTGTCAGCTATGCGGACATCGCGGCGGCCGGTGGTGGCATCGCCAGTACCGTACGCGCCACTCGCGCTGCCACCGAAGACGAACTGTTCGCCAGCGCCGCCAAACGCTTGAAAAGCCTGATGCGCGATGGTGTGACCACGGTCGAAATGAAATCCGGTTACGGCCTCGACCTTGCCAGTGAACGCAAGATCTTGCGGGTCATTCGTCGTCTGGGCGCTGAACTCCCGGTCAGCGTACGCAGCACTTGCCTGGCCGCTCACGCGTTGCCACCGGAATACGCTGATCGCGCCGACGACTACATCGATCACATCTGCACCGAAATGCTCCCGGCCCTGGCTGCTGAAGGGCTGGTGGACGCAGTCGATGCGTTCTGTGAATACCTGGCGTTTTCGCCGGCTCAAGTGGAACGCGTATTCATCACCGCCCAAGCGCTTGGGTTGCCGGTGAAACTGCATGCCGAGCAATTGTCATCGCTGCACGGTTCGAGTCTGGCTGCGCGTTATCACGCCTTGTCCGCCGATCACCTGGAGTTCATGACCGAAGAAGACGCCATCGCCATGGCCCGCTCCGGCACGGTCGCAGTGCTGTTGCCCGGCGCGTTTTACTTCCTGCGTGAAACCCAATTGCCGCCGATGGACGCATTGCGCAAACACGGGGTGAAAATTGCGATCGCCAGCGACCTCAATCCCGGTACGTCACCAGCGCTGTCGCAGCGTTTGATGTTGAACATGGCGTGCACCTGTTTTCGCATGACCCCGGAAGAGGCGTTGGCCGGCGCGACCCTTCACGCTGCGGCCGCGTTGGGCATGGCCGCGACGCACGGTTCGCTCGAAGTCGGCAAGGTCGCGGACTTTGTTGCCTGGCAAATCGATCGTCCCGCCGACCTGTCGTACTGGCTGGGCGGTGACCTGGAAAAACGCGTCGTGCGTCACGGCGTAGAAACGAGCGTATAGGAGAGCAGTGGTGGATAAGGTTCTGAACTTCAAACAAGGCCGCGTGCCGCTGCTGATCAGCATGCCCCACGCGGGTGTGCGCCTGACCCCGGCGGTCGAGGCCGGGCTGATCGCGGATGCGCGCAGCCTGCCGGACACTGACTGGCACATCCCGCAGCTCTACGCGTTCGCCGCCGAGCTGGGGGCCAGTACGCTGGCCGCCGAGTATTCGCGATTTGTCATCGACCTCAACCGTCCGTCCGACGACAAACCATTGTACGTCGGTGCAACCACCGGTCTGTACCCGGCAACCTTGTTTGATGGCATTCCATTGTTTCGTGACGGCATGGCGCCGTCGGCCGCTGAGCGTGCCGCGTATCTGCAACAGGTGTGGACGCCGTATCACAGCACTTTGCAAAGCGAGCTGGCGCGACTGAAAGCCGAGTTCGGTTATGCGTTGCTGTTCGATGCGCATTCGATCCGCTCGATCATCCCGCACCTGTTCGACGGCAAGCTGCCGGATTTCAACCTGGGTACTTTCAACGGCGCCAGTTGCGACCCTCAACTGGCCACGCAACTGGAAGCGATTTGCGCCCGTCACGACGATTACAGCCATGTGCTGAACGGTCGTTTCAAGGGCGGCCACATCACGCGTCATTACGGTAACCCCGCCGAAAATATTCATGCCGTGCAGTTGGAGCTGAGCCAGTGCACCTACATGGAAGAGTTCGAGCCGTTCCGCTATCGCCCTGATCTGGCCGCGCCGACGCAGGTGGTGCTCAAGCAATTGCTGCAAGCGATGTTGGCTTGGGGCGAAAAGCACTACAACGCCTAAGCCTGCGCCTTGCCTCTGCAGGCGTGAACACGCTCGCGCTTACAGGGGCATGCTCATTGACGTAATTCGGGTTTATGATGCCGGACGGCAGAATAATAGATGTCCCCCCAGGGATGACCTCGACCCCTTACGGAGCGCGCAATGCAGACTTTGTACCCGCAGATCAAACCCTACGCCCGGCACGATCTGGCCGTCGATGAAACCCATACCCTGTACGTCGACGAAAGCGGTTCACCGCAAGGTTTGCCAGTCGTGTTCATTCATGGCGGTCCTGGCGCCGGGTGCGACGCCCAAAGTCGGCGCTTTTTCGATCCCAACCTCTACCGTATCGTCACATTCGACCAGCGTGGTTGCGGTCGCTCTACGCCGCACGCCAGCCTTGAAAACAACACCACCTGGGATCTGGTTGCTGACCTGGAGCGTATTCGCCAGCATTTGGGCATCGACAAATGGGTGCTGTTTGGCGGCTCATGGGGATCGACCCTGGCGCTGGCCTACGCACAAACCCATCCGGAACGTGTGCATGGCCTGATCCTGCGGGGGATTTTTCTATGCCGTCCGCAGGAGATCGAGTGGTTCTATCAGGCAGGCGCCAGCCGTCTGTTTCCCGACTACTGGCAGGACTACATCGCACCGATCCCGTTGGACGAGCGCGACGACTTGCTCACCGCTTTCCACAAGCGCCTGATCGGTAATGATCAGATTGCTCAAATGCATGCCGCCAAAGCGTGGTCGACCTGGGAAGGCCGCACAGCAACCTTGCGCCCGAACCCGTTGGTGGTGGATCGCTTCTGCGAGCCGCAGCGTGCTTTGTCCATTGCCCGTATCGAGTGCCATTACTTCACGAACAATTCGTTCCTCGAACCCAACCAGTTGATTCGCGACATGGGCAAGATCGCCCATTTGCCCGGCGTGATCGTCCACGGTCGCTACGACGTGATCTGCCCGTTGGATAATGCCTGGGAACTGCATCAGAACTGGCCGAACAGCGAACTGCAGGTTATCCGCGACGCGGGTCATGCTGCGTCCGAACCTGGCATCACCGACGCGCTGGTGCGTGCCGCCGATCAGATGGCCCGGCGCATGCTCGACCTGCCGCCAGAAGAAGCATGAAGGGTCTGTTGCAACGCGTGCGGGGTGCGCGCGTCGAGGTAGCGGGGGAAGTGGTTGGCGCAGTTGATCAGGGTTTACTGGTGTTGGTGGCCATCGAACCCAACGACACACGTGTCAGTGCCGACAAACTTCTCCATAAGCTGCTTAACTATCGAGTGTTCAGCGACGCCGAAGGCAAGATGAATCTGTCCTTGGCGGAGGTGGGCGGCGGGTTGCTGCTGGTCTCTCAGTTCACCCTGGCTGCCGACACCAAAAGCGGATTGCGACCGAGTTTCTCGACCGCAGCCCCACCAGCCCTGGGCGAGGAGTTATTCGACTATCTAGTAGGCAAAGCGAAACAAGTGCATGGCACTGTGGCATCAGGTAGATTCGGCGCGGATATGCAGGTGCACCTGGTCAATGATGGCCCGGTAACCTTCCTGTTACAGACCTGAAAGCGCTTGAAACATGTTTTTAAGGGCTTTTTCGCTGAAAACAGGGGTTTTACCCGATAAATACTTTGTTACCCCTGATGCGTTGTAACGCGGCCTACTAGATAATCGCGCGCTACGGGGATCAGCGTTCGTTGGTCCATTTTTGACTTAGGTAGAGACTTGTCCGGGACCTGTTGGGGAATCATTTAGCCCCATAGGAGTCGGAACAATGCTCGCCAACCTGGCATATAGATAGCTGGCCGTTGGTTTATTGATCTGTTTTCGGCGAGGGTTGCTCGTGATTGTTAGTCCCTGTAATGCACCAATTTTGTCTACCAAACGGTTACGTAGCGCACTGGTAGCGGGCTCTGCACTGCTCTGCCTGCTCAGCGCCGGCCAGCTTTGGGCATTCAATCTGGATGATGTATCGGTCAAGGCAAAAGAGCTGGCCGGGCAAAAATACGAAGCCCCGCGCAGTAACTTGCCGACCGAATTTCGCGAGATGAAATTCGCGGACTATCAAAAAATTCGTTTCCGCACCGAAAAAGCTGAATGGGCCGATCAGAAAACCCCGTTCAAACTGTCGTTCTATCACCAGGGTATGCACTTCGATACTCCGGTGAAAATCAACGAAATCACCGCTAACACCGTCGAAGAGATCAAATACGACCCAAGTCGCTTTGATTTTGGCGATGTGAAATTCGATCCAAAAGCCACTGAGCAACTGGGTTATGCCGGTTTCCGTGTGCTGTACCCGATCAACAAGGCCGACAAGCAAGACGAAATCATGACCATGCTCGGCGCGAGTTATTTCCGCGTTGTCGGCAAGGGTCACACCTACGGTTTGTCTGCCCGCGGCATGGCGATTGATACCGCTTTGCCGTCCGGTGAAGAATTCCCGCGTTTCACCGAGTTCTGGATTCAGCAGCCGAAGCCAGGCGACAAGCACCTGGTGATCTTTGCCTTGCTGGATTCGCCACGCGCTACCGGCGCCTATCGCCTTATCCTGCGCCCGGGCAGCGACACCATCGTCGACGTCAAGGCCCGGATGTTCCTGCGTGACAAGGTCACCAAACTGGGCATCGCGCCGCTGACCAGCATGTTCCTGTTCGGTGCCAACCAGCCGTCAAAAGTACTGAACTACCGTCGTGAGCTGCATGACTCCAGCGGTTTGTCGATTCATGCCGGTAACGGCGAGTGGATCTGGCGTCCATTGAACAACCCGAAACACCTGGCGGTGAGCAACTTCTCCATCGAGAACCCGCGTGGCTTCGGTTTGCTGCAACGTGGCCGTGACTTCAGCCACTACGAAGACCTCGATGACCGCTACGACAAGCGTCCAAGTGCCTGGATCGAGCCAAAAGGCGATTGGGGCAAGGGTTCTGTCGACCTGGTCGAAATTCCGACCGCCGACGAAACCAACGACAACATCGTTGCGTTCTGGAGCCCGGAAAAACTGCCTGAGCCAGGTCAGCCACTCGACGTTGCCTATCGCATGCACTGGACCATCGACGAAGCTGCGCTGCACGCACCGGACAGCGCTTGGGTCAAACAGACCTTGCGCTCCACGGGTGATGTGAAACAGTCCAACCTGATTCGTCAGCCAGACGGCAGCGTTGCTTATCTGGTGGACTTCGAGGGCCCGTCCCTTGCTGCATTGCCGCCCGATGCGGACGTTCGCAGCCAGGTCAGCGTTGGCGACAATGCCGAACTGGTCGAAAACAGCGTGCGTTACAACCCTGAGACCAAGGGCTGGCGCCTGACGCTGCGCATGAAGATCAAGGATCCGGGCAAGTCCACCGAGATGCGTGCGGCACTGGTTGAGAACATCGTGCCGGCGGACCTCGCCAAGACCTCGCTGCCAGCGTCCAACTCTTCTGTCGCCAAGGCAGACAAAGTGGCCGCCAAGCAACAAGAGAAGGAAGACAAGGAAGCCAAGCAGGCCGAGGCCCAACAGGCCAAACAGGCAGATGCCAAGCCTGTCGCCGATGCCAAGAAGGACAAGTCCACGGACAACAAAGACGCCAAGCAGCCAGCGGCTGCGGACGCGGCCCCAGCCACACCGGAACCGGCCTCGACTGAAGAAGTCCTGACCGAGACCTGGAGCTATCAGTTGCCTGCCGATGAGTAATTCTCAAGTACAGCCAGAAACTCTTTCGGAGTATCTGGCGCATCTGCCGATGACCGACGAGCAGCGCGCGGAACTCGCGGGCTGCCAGTCTTTCAGCGAGCTGCACCAACGTCTGTCATCGTCGACATTCGACGCCCCGGCCGAGGCTGCGCAAGCCTCGGTGGGCCGTCGCCTGACCCTGAACTCCGCTGAAGAACTGCAAGACGCTGAAATGCTTGCGGTCGATGCCAATGGTCGAGTGGTGCTCAAAGCCACTCCACCGATCCGTCGCACCAAAGTTGTACCCGAGCCGTGGCGTACCAATATCCTGGTGCGCGGCTGGCGCCGCATGACCGGTCGCACCAATCCGCCGGCACCGCCCAAGGATGAACGTGTGCTGCCGGCCGCCCGGTGGCGCACCGTTGGTTCGATCCGTCGTTACATTTTGCTGATCCTGATGCTCGGCCAGACCATCGTCGCCGGCTGGTACATGAAAGGCATCATGCCGTATCAGGGTTGGTCATTCGTTGACCTGAACGAAGTGCTGCATCAACCGTTGATGCAAACGGCCACGCAAGTGCTGCCGTATGCGCTGCAAACCAGCATTCTGATTTTGTTCGGGATTCTGTTTTGCTGGGTGTCTGCCGGTTTCTGGACGGCGCTGATGGGCTTCCTCGAGTTGCTCACCGGGCATGACAAATACCGCATCTCCGGCAAAAGTGCCGGCAATGAGCCGATCGCCAAAGACGCGCGTACCGCTCTGGTCATGCCGATCTGCAACGAAGACGTGCCACGTGTATTCGCCGGTTTGCGGGCGACTTTCGAGTCGGTTGCGGCCACGGGCGACCTGGACCGTTTCGACTTCTTCGTTCTAAGCGACAGTAATGAAGCCGACATCTGCGTTGCCGAGCAACAAGCTTGGCTGGATGTTTGCCGTGAAGCCAAAGGCTTTGGCAAGATTTTCTATCGTCGCCGCCGCCGCCGTGTAAAACGCAAAAGCGGCAACCTCGATGACTTCTGCCGTCGCTGGGGTGGCGATTACAAATACATGGTCGTGCTCGACGCCGACTCGGTAATGAGTGGCGAATGCCTGACCAGCCTGGTGCGCTTGATGGAAGCCACGCCAGATGCCGGGATCATCCAGACCGCGCCGCGTGCGTCGGGCATGGACACCCTTTATGCGCGCATGCAGCAATTTGCGACTCGCGTGTACGGTCCGCTGTTCACCGCCGGCCTGCACTTCTGGCAGTTGGGCGAATCCCATTACTGGGGCCACAACGCAATCATCCGCATGAAGCCGTTTATCGAGCACTGCGCCTTGGCGCCGTTGCCGGGTAAAGGTGCGTTTGCCGGTGCGATCCTGTCTCACGACTTCGTCGAAGCGGCACTGATGCGTCGTGCTGGCTGGGGCGTCTGGATTGCTTACGATCTGCCGGGCAGCTACGAAGAGCTGCCGCCGAACCTGCTGGATGAACTCAAGCGTGACCGTCGCTGGTGCCACGGCAACCTGATGAACTTCCGGCTGTTTCTGGTCAAAGGCATGCACCCGGTGCACCGCGCGGTGTTCCTGACCGGCGTGATGTCTTACCTGTCGGCACCGCTGTGGTTCTTCTTCCTTGTATTGTCGACAGCGCTGCTGGCGGTCAATACGCTGATGGAACCTCAGTACTTCATGGAGCCGCGACAGCTTTATCCGCTATGGCCGCAGTGGCATCCGGACAAGGCGGTTGCGTTGTTCTCAACCACTATCGTGCTGCTGTTCCTGCCGAAGTTGCTGAGCATCATCCTGATCTGGGCCAAAGGTGCGAAAGAGTTCGGTGGCAAGTTCAAGGTGACGCTGTCGATGCTGCTGGAGATGCTGTTCTCCATGCTGCTGGCGCCAGTGCGGATGATCTTCCACACCCGTTTTGTACTGGCCGCGTTCCTCGGTTGGGCGGCGACCTGGAATTCGCCACAACGCGACGACGACTCCACGCCATGGAGCGAAGCAGTAAAACGCCACGGTCCACAAACCCTGCTGGGCTTCTTCTGGGCGCTGCTGGTGGTCTGGTTGAACCCTAGTTTCCTGTGGTGGTTGGTGCCGATCGTCGGTTCGTTGATGCTGTCGATCCCTGTGTCGGTCATTTCCAGCCGCGTGGGTCTGGGCCTGAAGTCGCGTGACGAGAGCCTGTTCCTGATACCTGAGGAATACAATCCGCCACAAGCGTTGCTTGCGACTGACCAGTACACCCATGAAAACCGTTATCACGCGCTGAAAGACGGTTTTGTACGGGCAGTGGTCGATCCGCAGCAGAACGCTTTGGCGTGCTCGCTGGCGACCTCGCGCCATAATCTGGCCGAGCCGATTGAATGGCTGCGCGTCGAGCGTGTTCGTCATGCGTTGAAGGTCGGGCCGGACGGTCTGAACAACAACGAGCGGGTACAACTGCTGAGCGACCCGGTGGCTTTGGCTCGTTTGCACGAGCAGATCTGGAGCGAAGGTCATGCCGAGTGGTTGCAAGCCTGGCGCCAGTCGGTGAAAGCCGATCCGCATGCGCCGCTGCTGCCGCTCAAGCCGCTGAGCGCACAGCCTCAGTTGGCTTAACAAAGAAACCCCGCGAAAGCGGGGTTTTTTTTTGATCGTTGATACTGACCGTTCTCACGCTCCGTATGGGAACGATCAGGCAACAATTCCTGCGTAAACACTTGTGCTGGCGAGCGAGTGCGTTAGCATCCGTCCCCGAATTGGCGCGCCCGGACAACTTTTTGTTCGTATCTGTCGGTTTTCCAAGGAAAATTGACGGATTGCGTGCCTTACAACGCAATGGTTTTGGGGACTTGATGATGAAGAAGTATCTCTCGATGCTGCTGGTCGGCGTCACAGCATTGGTTGCAGTCAGCGCGGCACAGGCCGGTGCTATCGATGACGCGGTCAAGCGCGGCACGCTGAAGGTCGGCATGGACCCGACTTACATGCCATTCGAGATGACCAACAAACGTGGCGAGATCATCGGCTTCGAAGTCGACATCCTCAAAGCCATGGCCAAGGCCATGGGCGTCAAGCTGGAGATGGTTTCGACCGGCTATGACGGCATCATCCCGGCCTTGATGACCGACAAGTTCGACATGATTGGCAGCGGCATGACGCTGACCCAGGAGCGTAACCTGCGCCTGAACTTCAGCGACCCGTTTATCGTGGTTGGCCAGACGCTGCTGATCCGTAAAGAACTGGAAGGCGGCATCAAGTCTTACAAAGACCTGAACACCGCCGATTACCGCATTACCTCCAAACTCGGTACCACTGGCGAGATGGTTGCCAAGAAGTTGATCTCCAAAGCCAAGTACCACGGCTATGACAACGAGCAGGAAGCAGTGCTGGACGTGGTCAACGGCAAGGCTGATGCCTTCATCTATGACGCGCCGTACAACGTTGTTGCGGTGAACAAGGTCGGCGCTGGCAAACTGGTGTTTCTCGACAAGCCGTTCACCTACGAGCCGCTGGCCTTTGGCTTGAAGAAGGGTGATTACGACAGCATCAACTTCATCAACAACTTCCTGCACCAGATCCACGAAGACGGCACCTACGATCGCATCCATGACAAGTGGTTCAAAGACACCGCTTGGCTCAAGGACATGGAATAACGCTTGGTCAAATAGACCGAGTCGCGCACATCGCCAGCAGGCTGGCTTCCACATTGAAATGCACTCCCTGTGGGAGCCAGCCTGCTGGCGATGACGGCGTTCAAGGCAACACACATTCCGGAACTTGCAATGAAACAGAAAAAAGCCCAATGGCCGTGGCACGTGCTAACCGCGCTGGTGCTGATCGGCCTGGCGGGTGCGTTGTATTACGCCACCTCGCTGATGTCCTACGAATGGCGCTGGAATCGCGTGCCGCAATACTTCGCCTACCACGCCGAAGAATCCCAGCGCGCCGCCGATATTTCTTCGGTCACAGCGCTGGTGCGCAAAGGTGATAAGGCTGAAGTCACCCTGCGCAACGATGCCGGTGATGAGCAACACGTGATCGTCGACGACAACAGCCTGCAAGTCGCTCAAGGCGATGATGTGGCTGAAGGCGATGTCATTGGTGTCACTCGGCATTGGGCTGCAGGGCCGCTGCTTTGGGGGCTTTGGACGACGTTGTGGCTGTCGGTGGTTTCCGGGGTGCTTGGGCTGCTGATCGGCCTCGCCACGGGCCTTTGCCGGTTGTCGAGCAACCCGACGCTGCGCGATCTTTCGACGATTTACGTCGAACTGGTGCGTGGTACGCCGCTGCTGGTGCAGATCTTCATCTTCTACTTCTTCATCGGCACCGTCATGAACCTGTCCCGGGAGTTTGCCGGGATTGCCGCGCTGTCATTGTTTACCGGCGCCTACGTGGCCGAAATTATCCGCTCCGGCGTTCAATCCATTGCCCGTGGTCAGAACGAAGCGGCGCGCTCCCTTGGCCTGAGTTCGGGTCAATCGATGCGTCATGTGGTGTTGCCACAAGCGCTGAAGCGCGTATTGCCGCCATTGGCCGGTCAGTTCATCAGCCTGGTGAAAGACACCTCGCTGGTATCGGTGATCGCGATTACCGAATTGCTGAAAAGCGGTCGCGAAGTCATCACCACCTCGTTTTCACCGTTCGAAATCCTGTTCTGTGTGGCGGGTCTGTACTTGTTGATCAACCTGCCGCTGTCGAAAATCGCCAGCCGGCTTGAGCGGAGGCTCGCGCAAAGTGATTGAAGTCCGCGATCTGGTAAAAGTCTTCGACACCCGTGGCCAAGTGGTGCGTGCGGTGGACAACGTCACTACGCGCGTGGCCAAGGGCGAAGTGCTGGTGGTGATCGGGCCGTCCGGTTCCGGTAAGTCGACCTTCCTGCGATGCCTCAACGGCCTGGAAGAGTTCGACTCGGGCTCGGTGAGCATCGATGGCTTGCAACTGGCCGATCCGAAAACCGACGTCAACGCCTACCGTCGCGAAGTCGGCATGGTGTTCCAGCATTTCAATCTGTTCCCGCACATGACCGTGCTTGAAAATCTGTGCCTGGCGCAGAAAGTCGTGCGCAAGCGCGGCAAGAAAGAGCGCGAGACCAAGGCTTTGGCGTTATTGGAAAAGGTCGGTATTGCGCAGAAGGCCAACGAATTTCCATCACGCCTGTCCGGTGGCCAGCAGCAGCGTGTGGCCATTGCGCGGGCCTTGGCCATGGAGCCGAAGGTGATGTTGTTCGATGAGCCGACCTCGGCGCTGGACCCGGAGATGGTCGGCGAAGTGCTGGACGTGATGAAAACCCTGGCCGTGGAGGGCATGACCATGGTGTGCGTCACCCATGAAATGGGTTTTGCCCGTGAAGTGGCGGATCGGGTGCTGTTTTTCGATCACGGTAAATTGCTGGAAGACGCCGCACCGGCAGCGTTCTTCGATGCGCCAAAGGATCCCCGGGCGCAGGCCTTCCTTCGTCAGGTCCTCTAACAGCAGCGCCTTGAGGGCCGCTAATCGCTAGCAGGCTAGCTTCCACAGTGGATGTGTGGTGTTCACACCTACCCCTGTGGGAGCCAGCCTGCTGGCGATGGCATCAACCCGCTTTCAGGTTCTAGCACCCACAAAGGATGTGTGGTGTTCACAGCTACCCCTGTGGGAGCCAGCCTGCTGGCGATGGCATCAACCCGCTTTCAGGTTCTAGCGCCCACAGTGGATGTGTGGTGTTCACACCTACCTCTGTGGGAGCCAGCCTGCCGGCGATGGCATCAACCCGCTTTCAGGTTCTAGCTCCCACAGTGGATGTGTGGTGTTCACACCTACCCCTGTGGGAGCCAGCCTGCCGGCGATGGCATCAACTCGCTTTCAGGTTCTAGCACCCACAAAGGATGTGTGGTGTTCACACCTACCCCTGTGGGAGCCAGCCTGCCGGCGATGGCATCAACCCGCTTTCAGGTTCTAGCACCCACAGTGGATGTGTGTGTTCACACCTAGCCCTGTGGGAGCCAGCCTGCTGGCGATGGCATCAACCCGCTTTCAGGTTCTAGCTCCCACAGTGGATGTGTGTTCACACCTACCCCTGTGGGAGCCAGCCTGCTGGCGATGGCATCAACCCGCTTTCAGGCGGGCCGAGGCATGCAAATCACCTCAAACCTTGAACTTGCCCACCAGCATCCGCAAATCCGTGCCCAGGCGTGCCAGCTCAACGCTGGAGGCCGCCGTTTCCTCGCTCGCCGCCGAGGTTTGCTCAGACACGTCGCGCACGTTCAATACGCTGCGGTTGATCTCTTCGGCGACGGCACTTTGCTGTTCGGCTGCTGCTGCAATCTGCTGGTTCATCGACTGAATCGCCGAGACGGTGCGCGTAATGTTTTCCAGTGAGCCACCGGCACGGCGTGTCAGCTCCACACTGCTTTCGGTCAGCGCGCGGCTGTTATCCATTATTGTCGCGACTTGCTGCGTGCCGTTTTGCAGGCCGACGATCAATTCTTCGATTTCTTCGGTGGATTTTTGAGTCCGTTGCGCAAGGCTGCGGACTTCGTCGGCCACCACCGCAAAACCGCGTCCTGCTTCGCCGGCGCGGGCCGCTTCGATCGCGGCGTTGAGTGCCAGCAAATTGGTTTGCTGGGCGACGGATTTGATCACGTCGAGCACGCTGCCGATTTTGTCGCTCTCGCGCTTTAGCTCGCCCATGGCAGTGGTGGAGTTGCCGACCTCTTTGGCCAAACGCTCGATTTGAGCGATGGCTTCTCCGACCACTTTGTCACCTTCGCGGGCCTGTTGGTCTGCCGCCACAGCAGCCTCCGAGGCTTCTTCGGCATTGCGCGCAACTTCCTGCACGGTGGCGGTCATTTCATTCATGGCTGTAGCCACCTGGTCGGTCTCGACCTTCTGACTGTTGACCCCGGCGCTGGTCTGCTCGGTGACCGCAGACAATTGCTCGGCGGCGCTGGCGATTTGAGTCACACCGTCGCTGATACCGCCGATCAACTCGCGCAAGCCCAGCGTCATGCTCTGCATCGCACGTTGCAGCTGACCGAGTTCGTCCTGGCGCTTGGAAATGAGGTTGAGGGTCAAGTCTCCGGCAGCAACACGTTCGGCCACTTTCAGGGTCTGATTCAGCGGTATCACGATTTGACGAGTGATCGCCCATGCGGCGATGAGGCCGAAGCCAAGCGCTAAAGCCGTCGCCAGCAACAGCATATTCTTGGCATTTGCCGCATCGGTATCGCGGACGATGGTTTGCGACTCGGTCAGCTTTTTGCTGGCATCAACCAGGATCTCGCCGTGCACGCTCATGTTCTTGAGTGCATTGGCACTGGCCACCTGAGAGTCACGAAACTGGCTGACAGCGGCACGATAACCCTTGAGCGAGTCAGCAGCCTGTTGCAGGTTGGAGAGGTGTTGTGGCGGCAGTTTGGCCGGCAGGCTTTCAAGGCTTTTCAGCGCATTGTCGATGGCATCCAGTGCTGGCTGCTCGGCCTCGGGCTTGGCACTGTAGGTGTAGCCGCGAACCTGAAAGCGCGCTTGCTGGATCTGTTTACTCAAGTCGACCACGCTATTGAAGTCGGCGACGCTGTCGCCTTGCAGCATGGCCTTTTCGACTTCAGCGACGCGCGCAGCCGCAGTGTCTGCAGTAGCGCCGAGTTTGCTGCGGGCATCCTCACGGTTGGCATCGGCCTGAGTCATGGTGTTGAAGCCTTGCCGATATTGGCTGAGAGCGGCCAATTGCTGGTCGATCAATGCCACGTCGGCGGGCTGCTCGATCAATTTGCGGGCCTCTTGCAAACCGCTACCGAGTTTATCCAGCAAGTCGTTAACGGCGCCCGGTCCTCCTTCACCGCGGCGCATTTCGTACTGCAGTCGGGCCAGGCGCATGTCTTTGGTCAGCTCGCTAAGACTGGAAATGAACCCCAGTTTGTCGCCGCGACTCATCACCCCGCTCAGGCCGGTCCAACCGGTAAAGGTGATCAGCAATGTCAGAAGCAGCACCAGACCGAAACCAATCCCCAGTTTGCGGTTGACGCTGACGTTCCCCAGTTTATCGGCTAGCCATTGATACATGCTGCAACTCCCCAGAACCGCTTTGGTTTTTATGGGAACTGTATCGGCCGGCCAGGGAATATCTGTAGGGGTTAGAACAGGCGTGCGAGCAGCGCGGTAACGGCGGTTTCAACGCGCAGGATGCGGTCGCCGAGTTGCACCGGTTGCAGGCCGGCAATACTCAACAGGTCGATTTCGTAGGGGATCCAGCCGCCCTCAGGCCCGATGGCCAGCGTTACCGGTTCATCAAGACCACGAGGGCAGGGCGGGTAGTTGCCGGGATGGCCCACCAGGCCGAGCGTGCCTTGCGTGAGGGCTGGCAGTCGATCTTCGACAAACGGCTTGAAGCGCTTTTCGATGATGATGTCCGGTAAAACGCTGTCGCGTGCTTGCTCCAGGCCCAGGATCAGTTGCTCGCGGATGGCTTGCGGTTCGAGAAATGGCGTCTGCCAGAAGCTCTTCTCGACGCGATAGCTGTTCACCAGCACGATTTTTGGTACACCCATAGCTGCAACGGTCTGAAACACCCTGCGCAGCATTTTGGGGCGTGGCAGAGCCAGTACCAAGGTCAATGGGAGTTTGGCGGGCGGAGGCTGGTCGAGCGTGATGCGCAATTCGGCTTCGTCAGCCTCAAGGCGCAGCAACTGCGCCGAGCCCATCAGGCCGCCAATACGCCCCACTCGCAGACTGTCGCCAACCACCGAACGATGAACTTCCTGCATGTGAGTCAACCGGCGATCACGCAGGATCACCCGGTCCGGCGCAATAAAATCGGCCTCTTCGAGTAGCAGCAAGTTCACGGTTGGGTGGCTGGCGGTTGGTCGTTGTTATCGTCAACCGGTTGATCGTCCGGATGCTCACCGCGTTTGCTGATCAGGCCGCCAAACAGCACGCCGATCTCGAACAACAGCCACATCGGTACGGCCAGCAGCGTCTGCGAGAAGATGTCCGGAGGGGTCAGGATCATGCCCACCACAAAGCAGCCGATGACCACGTACGGGCGGATTTTTCGCAGGTATTTGACGTCGACCACGCCAATCCATACCAGCAACACCACGGCCACAGGGATCTCGAACGCCACGCCGAAGGCGAAGAACAGTGTCATGACGAAATCGAGGTAACTGGTAATGTCGGTCATCATTTCCACACCGGCCGGAGTGGCTGCGGCGAAGAATTTGAAAATCAGCGGGAATACCAGGTAATAAGCGAAGGCCATGCCGGTGTAGAACAGCACGATGCTGGACATCAGCAATGGCACTGCGATGCGTTTCTCATGCTTGTACAGGCCTGGCGCGATGAAGCCCCAGATCTGATGCAGGATGACCGGGATCGCCAGGAACAACGAGACCATCATCGTCAGCTTCAGCGGTGTCAGGAACGGCGACGATACGTCGGTGGCGATCATCGTCGCGCCCACCGGCAGGTATTGGCGCAGTGGTGTAGAGACGAAGGTGTAGATCTGCTGGGTGAAGGCGAACAACCCGGCAAAAATGATGAAGATCGCCGCTACACAGCGCAGCAGTCGGGTACGCAACTCGGTGAGGTGCGAAACCAGCGGCATGTGCTGGTCGTTTTCTGGGAGATCGCTCATGGGGCTCGCGGCGGCAGTGTTGGGTCGTGAGGGGCCGGCGTGGTCGGCGCGGCGGCAGGCGCAACAGGTTCTACGGGAGCGACAACGGGCGTCGGTTCAACGGTAGCCGCAGGCACCGCGTCAACGGGCGCGGCCTGCGCGTGAATCGTTTGTTCCGTCGCAGGCTCGGTCGGCTGTACCGGCGTGGCTTCCTGTTGAGTCGGCGTGAAGATCTTCCGCGCCTCCTGCTCCAGGGACAGAATGTGCTCGTTGTGCAGTTGCCGACGAATCTCGTCGGCACCGATTTCACGTTCAACTTCCTGTTTGATCGCGTTGAAGCTGCGCTTCAGGCGCCCGACCCACAGGCCGGCGGTGCGCGCAGCACCCGGCAGACGCTCAGGGCCCAGCACCAGCAGGGCAACCAGGCCGACGAGCAACAGTTCAGAGAAGCTGATACCAAACATTAGTCAGTGCTCACACGTCTTTGCGGATCGGCTCTTCAACTTTTTGCGCCTGCACATCAATGGTGTGCGGCTGGTTTACAGCGTTGGCCTGTGGCTGAACCGGTGGCACCGGTTGTGCCGGGGTCACGGTCGGGTCTGCTGGTTTTTCGTCATCGTTCATGGCTTTGCGAAAGCCCTTGATCGATTCGCCGACGTCAGTGCCCAGGTTTTTCAGCTTCTTGGTGCCGAACACCAGTACGACAACAACCAGGATGACGATCCAGTGTTTCCAGTCAAAAATGCCCATGTTGCTGCTCCTCTCTAATAGTTGTTCAAGCGGACGGGCGCGAGGCTTTCTCGGCGTGTCCGGACAGACCGAAGCGACGGTCCAGTTCATCGAGTACAGCCTGAGGATGCTGCCCCAGTTGGGCGAGCATGACCATGCTGTGGAACCACAAGTCAGCAGTTTCGTAGATTACATCGCTGCAGTCACCGCTGATGGCGGCATCCTTGGCGGCAATGATGGTTTCAACCGACTCTTCGCCGACTTTTTCCAGAATCTTGTTCAGGCCCTTGTGATACAGACTGGCGACGTATGAGCTGTCGGCGGCCGCGCCTTTGCGCTCCTCCAGTACCTCGGCCAGTCGGGTCAGAGTGTCACTCATGTGCGTGTCCTGCGGAATAGATAGCATGCGGGTCTTTCAAAACGGGATCGACGGTTTTCCAGTCGCCGTTTTCGAAGACGCGGTAGAAGCAGCTTTGGCGGCCGGTGTGGCAAGCGATATCGCCAATCTGTTCAACCATCAGGATGATGACGTCAGCGTCGCAGTCCAGGCGCATCTCGTGCAGGGTTTGCACGTGGCCGGACTCTTCGCCTTTACGCCACAGCTTGCCGCGCGAGCGCGACCAGTAGATGGCGCGGTTCTCGGCAGCGGTCAGTTCCAATGCTTCGCGGTTCATCCAGGCCATCATCAGGACGCGCCCGGTCTTGTGATCCTGGGCAATTGCCGGCACCAGGCCATCGGCGTCCCATTTGATTTCGTCCAGCCAGTTTTTCATCTTCGATTCCCGAGCAGCAGCGACAAGCTTCAAGCTTCCAGCCACAAGTAAAAGCCAGTCCGTACCGTGCCTTCATCATGTGCGGCGTTGCTAATCTACAGCCATAAGCCAAAAGTGAGCGCTACGAATATTGCTTCAAGCCTGAAGCTTATCGCTTGCAGCTCAATCCGGCTATCGGCGAACGACCAGATACAAACCGACGGCCACCATGATGCCACCCGGCCAATGGCCCAATTCGCCCAACGGCCCGCCAGCCAACACGATAGCGCCGCCCGCCAGGTGCGCGCAGCCGAGCAAGCGCAGGAACCAGTCGTCCTTGCGCTTGTGCCATGGCGGCGGCGGATCGTATGCGTGTGGCTGCGACATGCGTTCGAGCATGTCGCGGGCCATGTTCGCCAAATGCGGCAGTTGCTCGAACTGGCTCTGCACGTTGCCAATCAAGGTTTTGGGGCTGATGCGCTCACGCATCCAGCGTTCAAGGAACGGCTGAGCGGTATTCCACAAGTCAAGGTCAGGGTACAGCTGGCGGCCCAGGCCTTCGATGTTCAACAGGGTTTTTTGCAGCAATACCAACTGCGGCTGTACTTCCATGTTGAAGCGTCGAGCGGTCTGGAAAAGGCGCATCAGCACCTGGCCGAATGAAATATCTTTTAACGGTTTTTCGAAAATCGGTTCGCACACGGTGCGAATGGCCGCTTCGAATTCGTTGAGTTTGGTTTCTGCCGGAACCCAACCCGAATCGATGTGCAACTGCGCGACACGGCGATAGTCGCGTTTGAAGAACGCGAACAGATTTCGCGCCAGGTAATCCTGATCTTCCGGGGTCAGGCTGCCGACGATGCCGCAGTCGATGGCTATGTACTGCGGGCTCCACGGATTGACGGTGCTGACGAAGATGTTGCCTGGGTGCATGTCTGCGTGGAAAAAACTGTCGCGGAAGACTTGGGTGAAGAAGATTTCAACGCCGCGCTCGGCGAGCATCTTCATGTCGGTACGCTGGTCGGCCAGGGTCGCCAGATCGGTAACCTGGATACCGTAGATACGCTCCATCACCAGCACTTTCGGACGGCACCAGTCCCAATACACTTGCGGCACGTACAGCAGCGGCGAGCCTTCGAAGTTGCGCTTCAACTGGCTGGCGTTGGCGGCTTCGCGCAGCAGGTCGAGTTCGTCATAGATGGTTTTTTCGTAGTCCTGCACCACATCAACCGGGTGCAACAGGCGTGCATCGGCCGAGAGTTTTTCGGCGGTGCGGGCGAGGATGAACAGCCATGCCAGATCCTGCGCGATGATCGGCTTCAGGCCTGGGCGAATCACTTTGACGACGACTTCTTCGCCGGTTTTAAGCTGCGCGGCATGAACCTGTGCCACCGAAGCGGAGGCCAGCGGCTCGACGTCGAAGCGGCTGAAGACTTCGCTGATTTTCTTGCCCAACTGTTCTTCGATCAACTTGATCGACAGTTGCGAATCGAACGGCGGTACCCGGTCCTGGAGCTTCATCAACTCATCGGCAATGTCTTCGGGCAACAGGTCGCGGCGAGTCGAAAGGATCTGCCCGAACTTGATGAAAATCGGCCCCAGGTCCTGCAATGCCAAGCGCAAACGCGCACCTCGGCTGAGGTCCAGCGACTTGCGCGGGAACCAGCGCCACGGCAAGGCATAACGCAGCGCCAGCAAAAACCAGGGCAGCGGCAAGGCGAACAGCAGGTCATCGAGGCGGTAACGAATCACGACGCGCTGGATGCGCAACAAACGGCGGACGGCAAGCAGCTTCATGCGTTATCGCTTGGGTCGAGGGATCGGGAAAGGCGCTCGAAACGCGCCTCTAGACGTTCCAGATCTAGCTTGATCTGGTCCAGTTCACTGAAACGGGCTTCTGCTTCGCGCTGGCCGACAAGGGTGCGCGATTCTTCGGCCAGGTATTCGCCAAGGTTTTGATTCAGGCTGGCGAACCCTTGTTGGTACCAGCGCGCGCGGCTACGCAGGTGACCGCCGACCAGTTGCGTGGCGACCGGGCCGAGCCAGCGCGACAGCTCGTACTCCCAATCCAGCTCCAGGTCCTGAAGGATGGCGGCCAGTTCCAGCAGCACGCCGCTGTCACCTTCAAGCTCAACGTCGGGCCCATGGAGGATTGAAGTCTTGTCCTTGCTCATCGCCAGTTTCAACAGGCTTGAGGCCGGAGCACGCAAGGTGCAATCGGCACCGGTTTCCCACTGGGAAGCCAACATCAAGCCTTCATCGCTGGGGAGGATAAACAGTTGCAGCGCCGGGCTGCGACAATCGACAGCGATCACCCGGCCACTCAAATGTGCAAGCCGCGGCAGCGCCGTGCTGTCGAGGCGCAGTACCCGGTTAAGGCCGAGCTCAACGCTGGCGAGCAGGCCGGCGAACAGCATCAGGGTTTGATGCCGCGGTGCAAGGCAACGATGCCTGCGGTCATGTTGTGGTAGGTCACGCGGTCGAAACCGGCCTCGACCATCATCGACTTCAGGGTTTCCTGGTTCGGGTGCATGCGGATCGATTCGGCCAGGTAGCGATAGCTTTCCGAGTCGTTGGTAATCAATTTGCCCATCAGCGGCATGAACGCAAACGAGTAGGCGTCGTAAGCCTTCGACATCAGCGCGTTGGTTGGCTTGGAGAACTCGAGCACCAGCAAACGGCCGCCAGGCTTGAGTACGCGCAGCATCGAACGCAAGGCGTCTTCTTTGTGCGTGACGTTACGCAAGCCGAAAGCAATGGTTACGCAGTCGAAATGGTTGTCCGGGAACGGCAGCTTTTCAGCGTCGGCCTGAACGAATTCAACGTTGCCGGCCACACCCAGGTCCAGCAGACGATCGCGACCGACCTTGAGCATGGATTCGTTGATGTCGGCCAGTACCACCTGGCCGGTTGGGCCAACGAGGTGCGAGAATTTCTTGGTCAGGTCGCCCGTGCCCCCGGCGATATCCAGCACGCGGTTACCGGTGCGCACACCCGACAGTTCGATCGCAAAACGCTTCCACAGGCGGTGCATGCCACCCGACAGGAGGTCGTTCATCAAGTCGTACTTGGCCGCTACCGAGTGAAAGACTTCTGCGACTTTTTCCGCTTTCTGGCTTTCCGGAACGTTTTTGAAGCCGAAGTGAGTGGTGGGTTCGGCATCGCTGCCTTTGCGCTGATCAGTCATATCGCTGTCACCAAAATAGAATGCGGGACATTCTAATCCCGGTGGCTTGCTTTGTCTTGGCAAGGCTGAAGGTAAGATGCGCAACAACCGGGACCTTTTGCCGCAGTTGCGGTCAAGATGCTTCAGGAAAGTATCCATAAAACAGGAGTCATTCGATGGCCCGTATTAGTGTTGAGCGTGCCCACGGCCTGGGTAAGGAAGCGGCCCGCGAGAAGGCCGAGAAGTTGGCGCAGAAGCTGTCCGAGCAATATGGCCTGGAGCCGCAATGGTCGGGCGACACCCTGAACCTCAAACGTTCCGGGGTAAAAGGCTCGGTGCATGTCGGCGAGGATTCGATCAAGGTCGATGTCGAGTTGGGCATGTTGATGTCCGCCATGAGCGGCACCATCAAATCGGAAATCGAAAAAGCGCTGGATAAAGCATTGGCTTGATCCCGGATTGAACCCCCTTGTGGGAGCTAGCCTGCTAGCGATAGCGGTTCATCAGTCAACAAGAATGCCGACGGGTAATCGCTATCGCTAGCAGGCTAGCTCCCACATTTGTCTTGTGGTGTGCCCAAGGATTTATGTCGGTTGTTAGGGTGCCGTTTCTAATTAATCTCCCTACTTTGTGCCTGTGCCCGACACTTTCGCGGGCCGTTCCTCAAACCTTCTGCGCGTGAGGTGCACCATGGCCAAAGTTATTTTGAAGAAAAAAATCGATGCCTCGACTACTGCTCTGGGCGACGTTAAATCCTATGCCCGCAAGATCTGGCTGGCAGGCCTGGGGGCCTACGCAAAGGTCGGTTCTGAGGGCAGCGAGTACTTTCAAGAGTTGATAAAAACTGGTCAAACTGTTGAAAAGAAAGGCAAAAAAGTGGTCGCTGAAAAGCTTGAAGCAGCCAATGCCGAGATCGATGAAGCCAAGAGTGAAGTGACTACTTTCAAAGGCAAAGTTGAAGTTCAACTCGACAAGGTCGAGAAGGCTTTTGACTCACGCGTTGCAAGTGCCTTGAATCGTATCGGGATTCCGTCTAAACATGACGTTGAGACACTCTCTGCTAAGCTCGATGAGCTGACGGCATTGCTCGAACGCGTCGCGCGTAAATCTTAAGGAGAACGGGATGGCTGTTAAAAAGAACACCGAAAAAGAAGGCAGCTCGTGGATCGGGAAAGTCGAAGACTACTCCCGCAAAATCTGGCTGGCTGGTTTAGGCGTGTACTCGAAGATCGACACTGACGGCAGCAAGCTCTTCGATACATTAGTTAAAGACGGCGAGAAAGCCGAAAAACTAACCAAGAGTGCAGTTGGCAAAAAAGTCGATGCGGCGAAGGATTCTGCTTCTTCGGCCAAGTCGCGCATCACCGACGTTAAAGACCGTGCACTGGGTAAGTGGGATGAGCTGGAAGGTGCTTTCGACAAGCGTCTGAATAGCGCAATTTCGCGCCTTGGCGTACCGAGCCGCAACGAAGTCAAAGCCCTGCATAGCAAGGTCGATACGCTGACTAAACAAATTGAGAAGCTGACGGGTGCCAAGGTCGCGCCTGTTGCGTCGAAAACCGCAGCAGCAAAACCTGCAGCCAAGACCGCTGCCAAACCAGCGACCAAAACAGCGGCTGCTAAACCCGCGGTCAAAGCTGCCGCCAAGCCACTGGTCAAGGCTGCCACCAAGGCAGTTGCCAAACCGGCAGCGAAAGCGGCTGCCAAGCCTGCCGCCAAAACAGCAGCGGCCAAACCTGCTGCTGCCAAACCTGCGGCCAAACCGGTTGCCGCCAAAGCCGCCGCGAAACCTGCAACCAAGCCTGCCGCTAAATCTGCAGCCAAGCCTGCGGCGAAAACAGCGGCTAAACCTGCCGCTAAAACAGCGGCGGCCAAGCCTGCAGCAACAGCCAAACCGGCAGCCGTTAAGCCAGCGGCCAAACCAGCTGCTGCGAAGAAGCCTGCAGTGAAAAAACCGGCCGCACCGAAAGCCGCAGCGCCAAAGCCTGCAGCACCAAAACCAGCAGTGGCGGCCGCCAAACCGGCATCCGCCCCGGCCAGCACAGCGAACTCCGCTGCCGCCCCGACACCTGCTGCCGCCCCGACTGTTGCGCCGACTCCGGCGACGCCAACCAGTCAGTCCTGATTCCAGGGCTCAAAAAAACGCCCGTCCTGCAAAGGTCGGGCGTTTTTGTTTGTGCGCGATCCGGCAACACCGCACATCCAATGTGAGAGCGAGCCTGCTGGGTTATTCGTGATCTTCCAGGTATTGGAGTGCCAGTTGTTCGGTCGCCGCTTTTATCGGCGGATGCAGATGCGGCGCGACCAGCATCATGATCTGGTACACCACCAGTCGCACTTCACCTTCGCGATCCAGAATCCTCTGATAGTCCAACGAGAACAGCAGGGTCATGGTGATTTGTTCCACCAGTTGCCCCAACGCCTGGGTGTCGCTGATCAATTGACCCTGCGCTTTGAGCCGCGCCAGCAACGAAGCCAGCGTACGCTTCAAGGCGTTGAGCAGATGACGGATACCCTTGGCCAGTTTCGGCAAGCGCCCGGCCAGGTTGGACAAGTCCTGGAACAGGAACCGGTAGTGGGCCAACCGTTCAACGATCAAGTGCAGGAACAACCAATAGTCTTCCGGTGCCAACTCCACATCGGACGGTGGGTCGAGTAGCGGGGCAAGTTCGGCCTGGAACCGATCGAACAGGCCGAGAATCAGTGGCTCCTTGCCATGGAAGTGATAGTAAAGATTACCTGGGCTGATGCCCATTTCATTGGCAACTTCCATGGTGGAAACGTTCGGTTCGCCTTTCTGGTTGAACAGCTGCAAGGCACATTCGAGGATCCGGTCGCGGGTTTTCATCCAGTCTTCTTAAGGGTTCGTTGAACGTCAGCGCACTCGCACGTAAGTGCCGGGTGCAGCCTCCATCGGTGGATAGTTCTGGTTGCCAAGCGCCATGTGAGTTTCTTTTTGCGCACCCGAACGCTCCTGAATCCAGCTCAGCCATTGAGTCCACCAACTGCCCTCGACTTGCTTGGCATCGTAGTACCAGGCTCGAGGGTCGCTGCTGAGTTTCGGGCTTTCGACGTAGTTGGCTTTCGGGTTGGATGGCGGGTTGAGGATGCTCTGCACATGGCCGCTATTGGACAGCACGAAGCGTCGGTCACCACCCAGCAACAAGGTCGAGCGATAGACCGCGTCCCACGGTGTGATGTGGTCGTTGATACCGGCCACGCTGAAGCTGTCGACGGTGACTTTTTGCAAATCGATGGGTGTACCGCACACCTCGAGCCCACCCGGATGAGTCAGGGGGTTATGTTTGAAGAAGTCCAGCAAGTCGCCATGGAAGGCTGCCGGTAGCCGCGTGTTGTCGTTGTTCCAGTAGAGGATGTCGAACGCTGGCGGCTCCTTGCCCAACAGGTAGTTGTTGACGAAGTAGCTCCAGATCAGATCGTTGGGACGCATCCAGGCGAAGATCTTGGCCATGTCGCGACCGTCCAGCACACCTTTTTGATAGGAGCGACGTTTGGCTGCCTCCAGCGTTTGCTCATCGGCAAACAGAGTGGCGGGACTGTCCATTTGACTGTCGAGCAGGCTCACCAGATACGTCGCACTCGATACCCGACGCAACTGCCGCTTGGCTTGCAGGTGACCTTGCAACGCAGCGATGGTCAGGCCGCCAGCGCAAGCGCCCATCAGGTTGACCTCTCGTGCGCCGGTGATGGCCCGGCAAACGTTCATGGCTTCTTCCACGGCTGCAACGTATGTCGACAGGCCCCATTCACGGTGACGCACATCGGGGTTGCGCCAACTGATCATGAAGGTCTGCAGGCTGTTTTTCAGCGCGAACTGGACAAAGCTGTTGCTGGGGCTGAGGTCAAAAATGTAGTACTTGTTGATTTGCGGCGGTACCACCAGCAGCGGTTTGGAGTACTGCTTCTCGCTCATCGGCTTGTACTGGATCAACTCCAGCAGCTCATTGCGAAACACCACTGAGCCGGTGGTGGTGGCGACAGTCTTGCCCACTTCGAACGCTTGCCGGGTCACTTGCCTCGGCAGGCCGTCGTTGTGCAGGAAGTCATCCACCAAATGGCTGACACCGCGCACCAGGCTGCTGCCCCCAGAGTTGAAAAGCTCTTTGATCGCCAGTGGGTTGAGCAACGTGTTGGACGGCGCCACGGCATCATTGAGCAAGGCGAAGGCGAAGTGTGCGCGGGCCCGATCATCGGGGTTCATGTTGCTTTCGTCGATCCAGCTTCTGGCCTGCTGTTGCCAGCTCAGATACGCCTGCAAGCTGCGCCGGTAAAATGGGTTGAGGCTCCAGGCCGGGTCGGCAAAGCGGCTGTCCTGCGGGTTGGTGGGGTGCAGTGTTTCGCCCAGTAATACACGGCCGAGTTGGCCGCCGAATTTCAGCGCATGCCGGGCGCTGTGTACCGGGTTGCGCAAACCATGCACTGCAACACTGCGCAGCGTTGACAGCAGATCCTGGCCGCGCAGGCCGGTAATCGCGCTTTGTGCGTTGATGAAAGCGGCGGGAGTGGGAAAAGAGTCCCTTGCTGGTTTTTCGCGCATGAGTCAACACTCCTTCGTCTTCAGGCCAAATACAAATACACCGAACCAAAACACAATAGACGCTGGAATGGGTTGGTGCGCGGCGCGGCGTCCTGCCGACCCCTTTCCGTTAACAATATCGGTGCTTAACCGCCCAATGGTGCCGGATGCGGATGCATCACTGCGCGTTGGCGCTCCTCCTCGAGGAATTTCATGATGATCGGTGCCACGGCTTCGGCGCGGGTAATCAGGAACAGATGCCCGTCATCGATGATGTGCAGTTGAGCGTTGGGGATGCGCCACGCAAGCAGGCGCATATTGATCAGCGGGATCAGTGGGTCGTCATCGCCGGCCAGCACCAGGGTTGGCTGATGGATCTTGTGCAGCCAATGAATGCTGGTCCAGCCAAGGCCCGCGAACAGTTGCCAGTAATACCCGAGCTTGCCTGCTGAACGGACCTTGGCCGCATGACTGGCGGCAAGTGTCGGATCGCGTCGGAACGAGCCGCCGTAGATCATCGGCGCGATCCGGATCACGTGGGAAGGCTGGATATAGCGCCGTGGGCTGGCCATCATCCACAGCACTTTCGGTTTGCCTGGCACCATCACCGCGCCGGCGGCCGTGGCCGCCAGCACCAGTTTTTTGCAGCGCTCGGGATAGTCATAAGCGAACTGCTGGGCGAGTGCGCCGCCCCAGGAAACGCCGATCACGTTGACTTGCCCGTAATCGAGATAGTCGAGCATGCGCGCGGTGAGTTTCGCCAGGCCCGGAAAGCGATACGGCCGGTTTGGCGTCGACGAACCACCGACCCCGGGCACGTCGAAAGCGATGACTTCGAGGTCCGGGTCCAGCGCCGCGACGAACGGAAACACCAGCTCCAGGTTGGCGCCGATGCCATTGAAAATCAGCAACGGCGTCAAGTGAGGCTTGCCGGGGCGTACCGCCGTGCGGAGGGTCTGGCCATCCAGGTCGACGGTACGAAAAATGAACGGTTGCGGCATGCTTCAAGCCCTGTAGGTGAATTCATCCCCGCTCCCACTGTGGGAACGAGGTGTGTCAGTTACCGTTCATGTACATAGGTGCCCGGGGCTGCTTCGCCCGCGACGTATGTTTTGCTGCCCAGGGTCGTCGGCGATTTTTTCAGTTTGCCGGAACGCTCGGCTTGCCAGGCCTGCCAGTGCAGCCACCAGGAATCAGTGTGTTTGGTGGAGTTTTCCTGCCAGTCCTCAGCTGTCGTGCTCATTTCGGTGCTGGTCATGTAGCGCGATTTTGGGTTGCCCGGCGGGTTCAGGATGCTCTGGATATGGCCGCTGCTGGACAGCACGAATTCAACGTTGCCTCCGAACAACTGCGCGGACTTGTAGCAAGACTTCCATGGGGTGATGTGGTCGTTGGTGCCGGCCAGGGAAAAGATGTCGGCCGTTACCTGCTTCAGGTCGATGGCGGTGCCGCACACTTCCAGTGCATTCGCGCGAATCAGTGGATTACTTTTGAACATCTCGATCAGGTCGCCGTGGAATGCCGCGGGCAGCCTTGTGGTGTCGTTGTTCCAGAACAGGATGTCAAAAACCGGCGGCTCGTTGCCCAGCAGGTAATTGTTGACCCAGTAGTTCCAGATCAGGTCGTTGGGGCGCATCCAGGCGAAGACTTTCGCCATGTCGCGGCCCTCAAGCACGCCCGCCTGATAGGAATGGCGCTTGGCGGCTTCAAGGGTTTGCTCATCAACGAACAGTGCTACGTCGCTGTCGAGCGTGGTGTCCAACACACTCACCAGCAGTGTCAGCGCGTTGACTTTTTTCTCGCCAATCGCGGCGTAATGGCCCAGCAGTGCGGTGCAGGTGATGCCACCAGAGCAGGCGCCGAGCATGTTGATGTCTTTGCTGCCGGTAATCGCCGTGACCACATCGACGGCTTCCTTGAGCGCTTCGATATAGGTCGAAAGGCCCCACTCACGTTGCTCTTTGGTCGGGTTACGCCAGCTGACGATGAAGGTCTGCACGTTGTTGCGCAGGCAAAACCTGGCCAGGCTTTTGTCCGGGCTGAGGTCGAATACGTAGAATTTGTTGATTTGCGGTGGGACCACCAGCAACGGACGCTCGTGCACCTGCTCGGTGATGGGTCGGTACTGAATCAGCTCCAGCACATCGTTGCGGAAAACCACCGCGCCTTCGGTCACGCCCAGACTTTTGCCGACTTCGAACGCACCCATGTTGACCTGGCTCGGCATGCCGCCGTTGTGCACCAGGTCCTTGGCCAAATGCGAGAGGCCGTCGAGCAGGCTTTTGCCGCCGGTTTCGAAGAAGCGTTTCACCGCTGCCGGGTTGACCGCACTGTTGGTGGGGGCCATGGCTTCGGTCATCAGGTTGATCACGAAGTGCCCGCGAGCGACATCCTTTGGCGAAAGGCTGCTGTCGTCTATCCAGTCGTGAAGCTCTTTGCGCCACGCCAGATAGGTTTGCAGATAACGTTTATAGAGCGGGTTCTGGCTCCAGGCCGGGTCGGCGAAGCGACGGTCATCGCTGGTCGGCTGAAGTGCGGATTTGCCGAACAGGACGTTTTTCAGCTCGATGCCGAAGTGCGCCACATGCTTGGCACTGTGCAGCGGTTGTTTAATGGCCTGTGTCAGTACCATTCGAGCAGAGCCCAGCAGATCCTTTCTGCGCAGCCCAACGACAGGATTAAGCCCCAAGGTATTTTCCGAGGCCTGAGATTTCAGGTCATCGTTATTCTTGCTACTCATCTACGACGCTCCATTGTCCTGAGACGAGTACCTGAGTGCAGCTGTGCAATCGCACCACAGCAACTGCCAGGTACTTCTGCTCGGGTGACCGATAATTCTGCATCGCTGCTTTTTAGTTCAGAGAGCACTGCAGGGACCTTGCCAGCTCCATTGGTTACCCGAGTTTAAATTTTTTCGCAAGCAGGCCAATGACTGACCTTGCGGCCAAGCATTCAAACAGATGGAATTAGAAAATGCCCTCTAATGAGCAAGAGGCTTGAACTAGAGCATTAGCTTGACGATGGATTCGTTCGGATCACGGGTTTTTCCGGCAGCTTTAAGTTCGGCAAGATAATCGCGCCATAGATCGTCCTGGCGAACACCCAACTGGTAAAGATATTCCCAAGTGAACAGGCCGCTGTCGTGGCCGTCGTCGAAGGTCAATTTCAGTGCGTACTGACCGGCCGGTTCTACCTTGGTCAGGCCGACGCTGATCTTGCCAAATTGCAGGATGGGTTTGCCGTGGCCCTGGACCTCGGCGGAAGGAGAATGCACGCGAAGAAATTCGGCGGGCAGGTGATGCTCCTCGCCCGACGCATATTTCAACGACAGGGTTTTCGAGGCTTTGTGCAGTTTGATGTCGGTGGGAAGTTGGGTCGTCATGGGGCCAGTCGTCCGTCGTAATGGAGGCCCTGTATGGCGGGTGATCCTGTGGAGAGGGGGCTTGCTCGCGCTCGACTGTGCAGCAGTCGTAAATTCGGTGAACGGGACCTTGCGGATAGACCGTATTCGCCGGTTTAGTGGCCGCTTCGCGACCCAACGCGAGCAAGCTCCCTCGCCACAGAAGCCCGCTCACACAGAATGTGACCTACAGGATATAACGGGACAGGTCTTCGTTCTGCGCCAATTCACCGAGGTGACTGTTGACGTACTCGGCGTCGATCAAAATCGCTTTTTCGTCATGGGCGCTGGCCAGGTCACCGGCGCTGAACGATACCTCTTCCAGCAGGCGCTCAAGCAAGGTGTGCAGGCGACGGGCACCGATGTTCTCGGTCTTCTCGTTAACCTGCCAGGCGATCTCGGCGATACGCTTGATACCGTCCGGCTGGAACTCGATGGTCAAGCCTTCGGTTTTCAGCAGGGCGCAGTACTGCTCGGTGAGCGAGGCATGCGGTTCGCTGAGAATTCGTTCGAAGTCCTCAGGCGTCAGCGCCTTTAGCTCGACTCGAATTGGCAGGCGGCCTTGCAGTTCCGGCACCAGGTCGCTTGGCTTGCTCAGGTGGAACGCGCCGGAAGCGATGAACAAAATGTGGTCAGTCTTGACCATGCCCAGTTTGGTGTTGACCGTGCAGCCTTCGATCAGCGGCAGCAGATCGCGCTGTACACCTTCGCGGGAAACATCAACGCCACCGGAGTTGCCGCGCTTGGCGACCTTGTCGATTTCGTCGATGAACACGATGCCATGTTGCTCGACCGCTTCCAGTGCCTTGGCTTTCAACTCTTCTTCGTTGACCAGGCGACCGGCCTCTTCGTCACGGACCAGCTTCAACGCTTCCTTGACCTTGAGCTTGCGGCTTTTCTTTTTGCCTTTGCCCATGTTGGCAAACAGGCTCTGCAACTGATTGGTCATCTCTTCCATGCCCGGCGGTGCGGAGATGTCGACGCCGGCCATTTCAGTGACTTCGATTTCAATTTCTTTGTCGTCCAGCTGCCCTTCACGCAGACGCTTGCGGAACAGTTGCCGGGTATTGGAGTCGGCCGACGGTGCCGCCTCATCGTTGTTGAAACCCATGCGTGCCGGTGGCAGCAGAGCATCCAGGATGCGTTCTTCTGCAGCGTCTTCGGCGCGGTGGCGAACCTTGGTGATTTCCTGTTCGCGCAGCAGTTTGATGGCGGCGTCAGCGAGGTCGCGAATGATCGATTCCACGTCGCGGCCAACGTAACCGACTTCAGTGAACTTGGTGGCTTCGACTTTGATGAACGGCGCGTTGGCGAGTTTGGCCAGGCGTCGGGCAATTTCGGTTTTACCGACGCCGGTCGGGCCGATCATCAGGATGTTCTTGGGCGTTACTTCAACGCGCAGCTCTTCTGGCAGTTGCATCCGGCGCCAGCGGTTACGCAGCGCGATAGCGACGGCGCGCTTGGCATCGTCCTGGCCGATGATATGGCGATTGAGTTCGTGGACGATTTCACGGGGAGTCATGGACATAGTAATTGGCGGTCCTCAAGCAAAAGTGAGCCGTGGCACAAAGGCCAAAACAGGCTTACTCGGCGAGGTCCTGCTCCTCAATGGTGAAGGTGTGGTTGGTGAATACACAGATGTCGCCGGCGATGCCGAGCGCGGTCTCGACGATCTCGCGGGCCGACAGGTCAGTTTTTTTCAACAGGGCGCTGGCTGCGGCTTGGGCGTAACCGCCACCGGAGCCCATGGCAATCAAACCTTCTTCAGGTTCGACGACGTCGCCGTTGCCGGTGATGATCAGGGAGGCGTCTTTGTTAGCCACCGCAAGCATGGCTTCGAGGCGGCTCAGGGAGCGATCGGTACGCCATTCTTTGGCCAGTTCGACGGCAGCGCGAACCAAGTGGCCCTGATGTTTCTCAAGCTGACCCTCAAAACGCTCGAACAGCGTAAAGGCGTCAGCGGTGGCCCCGGCGAAACCGGCGATAACCTGGCCGTGGTACAGGCGACGAACTTTCTTCGCGTTGCCTTTCATCACGGTATTGCCAAGAGAAACCTGGCCGTCGCCACCCATGACGACTTTGCCGTGGCGGCGAACTGAAACGATGGTGGTCAAGGGAGAGTCTCCACGCAGCGGGGCGAAAATGCCTTATGCAAACTCATATGGGGGTGGTGGAGATTTTTTCAACTGTAGAACGGGGGAGAGGACGAGCGGTGCGAGCGGAATCACGGGTGTGGTGTTTGTAAGGGCGCCATCGCAAGCAGGCTCGCTCCCACAGGGTTGGCGCATATTCTGTGGGAGCGAGCCTGCTTGCGATGAACGATGAAGCGGTGTCGCTGAAAGGGTCAGCGGCTCTGGCGTTGTTGTAACAACAGGTTGCTGAAACCACTGCCAGCCAGCTGTTTCTGGGCGGTTGTCAGTTGTTCACGGTTGCTGAACGGCCCAACCAATACTCGATACCAGGTTTCATCTTTAACCGTGCCGGATTCAACCGCCACTGCCTGACCCAGCAAGATGATCTGTGCCCGCACCTTGTCTGCGTCAGCTTCTTTGCGGAACGAGCCGGCCTGCAGGAAAAACTTGGTGACCGGCGCTGCTTTGGAAACCGGCGGCGCCGGTGGCGGCGTGATACCGGACAGCGCAGCCTGGGCGCGTGCAGTGTCGATCTTGGCCGCTTGTTCCGGCGTCACCGGCGTGGTCGGCACTTGTGGTGTCGGCAAGGTTTTCTCCGGCACCGCGTCCGGCGGCACGATCACTTCCGACTCCGGAAGCAACGTATAGAAGTCGTACTTCGGCTTCACCGGTTGCGTCGGGCTCGGCGGGGTCTTGTTGGCTTCGGCGATCTTGGTGGCTTTCTGCTGCTCGATCTTTTCGCGCTTGACGCTTTCACTGCCCTTGCCTGGCTCCAACTTCATCAGAAACACGATGAAGGCGCCGACCGTCAGGCCGATGGCCATCCACAGCCATCCCGGAATCGGTTGCTTTGCAGGAGCGGTGTAACGACTGGCGCCACGCTTGGGTGCAGGTTTTTTCTTGGCAGCCAACTTACATACGCTCCAGTGTTTCCAGGCCCAAGAGTTCCAGGCCTTGCTTGAGAGTGCGGCCAGTCAGCGCGGCGAGGCGCAGGCGGCTTTGCATTTGTGCCGGTGTGTCGGCGCTGAGAATAGGGCAGTTCTCATAGAAGCTGGAGAACAGGCCGGCGACATCGTACAGGTAGGTGCACAGCGTGTGAGGCGTTCCTTTGTCGCAAACATTGTTCAGGACTTCACCGAACTGCGCCAGTTTGGCGGCCAATTCGTGTTCGTGTGGCGCTTGCAGAACAATGTGGCCTTCGACTTCGGTGAAATCCTTGCCCAGCTTACGGAACACCCCGGCGACGCGCGTGTAGGCGTACAGCAAGTACGGCGCGGTGTTGCCTTCAAAGTTCAGCATCAGGTCGAAGTTGAAGCTGTAATCGCTGGTACGGTGCTTGGACAGGTCGGCGTACTTCACCGCGCCAATCCCCACCACTTTGGCGATGTTGCGCAACTCGGCCTCGGCCAGTTCCGGGTTCTTGTCCTTTACCAGGGTGTAGGCGCGGTCCTGGGCTTCGGTCAGCAGGTCGATCAGTTTTACGGTGCCGCCATCACGGGTCTTGAACGGACGGCCATCGGCACCGTTCATGGTGCCGAAGCCCATGTGCTCCATTTCCATCGGGTGCGTCACGAAACCGGCCTTGCGCGCCACCGCGAACACTTGCTGGAAGTGCAGCGCCTGACGCTGGTCGACGAAGTACAGCGCCCGATCAGCTTTCAGCGTGCCGCTGCGATAGCGCACGGCTGCCAGGTCAGTGGTGGCGTACAAGTAGCCGCCGTCAGCCTTGACGATAATCACCGGCAGCGGGTCGCCGTCGGCATTCTTGAATTCGTCGAGGAACACACACTGGGCGCCGTTGCTCTCAACCAGCATGCCAGCGGCCTTGAGGTCGTTGACCACGTTGATCAGGTCGTCGTTGTAGGCGCTTTCGCCCATCACGTCAGCCATGGTCAGTTTGACGTTCAACAATTCGTAGATTTTCTGGCAGTGCGACAACGAGATGTCTTTGAACTTGGTCCACAGCGCCAGGCAATCCGGGTCGCCGGCTTGCAGCTTGACCACCAGGCCACGGGCACGGTCCGCGAACTCTTCGGATTCGTCGAAGCGCTGCTTGGCGGCGCGGTAGAAGTTTTCCAGGTCGGAAAGCTCATCGCTGGTGATCGGGTTTTCTTGCAGGTACGCCATCAGCATGCCGAACTGGGTGCCCCAGTCGCCGACATGGTTCTGACGGATAACGTCGTCGCCGAGAAACTCAAGTACACGCGCCACACCGTCGCCAATGATGGTCGAGCGCAAATGGCCGACGTGCATCTCTTTGGCAAGGTTGGGTGCTGACAGGTCAACGACCGTACGCTGCACTGGGCCAGCCTTGCGCACGCCGATGTGTTCGTCGGCCAATGCCGCGTCCAGGCGCGTGGCCAGGGCTGCGGTGTTCTGGAAGAAATTGAGGAAGCCCGGGCCGGCGATTTCAGTCTTGGTGACATTCTCGTCAGCCGGCAGGGCTGCAATGATTTTTTCAGCCAGGTCGCGGGGCTTCATACCGGCCGGTTTGGCCAGCATCATCGCGATGTTGCTGGCGAAGTCGCCGTTCTTCTTGTCGCGGGAGTTTTCCACCTGGATCGCCGGCGACAGGCCTTCAGGCAACACACCTTCGTTGACGAGTTGGGTGATGGCTTGTTGGATCAGCTGGCGAATGGTGTCTTTCATGGTGTTCTCTTTCGACCGCAAGCGCGGCGGCGCTTCGATGCGCTAGTGGAAAAACTGGGCATTATCCGTGGCCCAGGCGTGCTTGCCAACTATAGCGGGCAGGTTATGGATATGTGGTGACTATTCGGGCCTCATCGCGAGCAGGCCCCCACAATGGTTGAGCGGTGTTCATACTTATGTACCAGACACAGAACCACTGTGGGCGCGAGCCTGCACGCGATGGCGATCTTCCAGTCAGTACAAATCCACCGGATCAACATCCAGCGACCAACGCACCGCGCGCCCGCTCGGCATCTGTTCCAGCATCAACAGCCAACTGCTTAATAGTCGATGCAGCGGCGCCCGGGCGGTGGCCTGCAACAACAACTGCGCACGATAACGCCCCGCACGACGTTCCATCGGTGCCGGCACAGGCCCAAGCAACTCGATTCCGGTCAGATTCTGTTCGGCCAGCAATCGTTCCGCCTCGCTGCAGGCTTCATCCAGAAAACCTTCTGCCTGCCCGGGTTTGTGCGCTTCGGCTCGCAGCAGCGCCAAGTGCGCAAACGGTGGCAGGCCGGCAGAGCGTCGTTCGCTCAGGGCTTGCTCGGCAAAGGCGAAATAACCCTGCTCGGTGAGTTGTACCAACAGTGGGTGGTCGGCCAGGTGCGTCTGGATAATCACTTTGCCCGGTTCTTCCGCGCGGCCAGCACGCCCGGCGACTTGCACGATCAATTGCGCCATGCGTTCGCTGGCGCGGAAGTCGCCGGAGAACAATCCTCCATCGGCGTCGAGTATCGACACCAGCGTCACGCGTGGAAAGTGATGCCCTTTGGCGAGCATTTGGGTGCCCACCAAGATGCACGGCTGGCCTTTTTGAATGGTTGCAAACAGTTGGTTCATTGCGTCTTTGCGCGAGGTGCTGTCGCGGTCGACCCGCAGCACCGGAACGTCTGGAAACAGAATAGCCAAGCGTTCTTCGGCGCGTTCGGTGCCGGCGCCCACGGGTCGCAAGTCGACCTTGCCGCACTTGGGGCAATGCCGTGGAACGCGCTCGACGTATCCGCAATGGTGGCAGCGCAGTTCACCGGAGCGCTGGTGCACGGTCATGCGCGCATCGCAGCGTTGGCACTCGGACATCCAGCCGCAATCGTGACACAGCAACGTTGGCGCAAAGCCGCGCCGGTTAAGGAACACCAGGACTTGCTGGCCGGCGGCCAGCGTTTGGCCGATGGCTTGTTGCATCGGCCCGGAAATGCCGCTGTCCAGCGGACGACTTTTTACGTCCAGGCGCAGAAAGCGCGGCTGCTGGGCGCCGCCCGCCCGCTCGTTCAGGCGCAGCAGCCCATAGCGGCCGGTATAGGCGTTGTGCAGGCTTTCCAGCGAAGGCGTGGCGGAACCCAGCACGATAGGAATGTTTTCCTGGCGGGCGCGTACCAACGCCAGGTCGCGTGCGTGATAACGCAAACCTTCCTGCTGTTTATAAGAGCCGTCGTGCTCTTCGTCGATGATGATCAGCCCGGGATTTTTCATCGGTGTGAACAGCGCCGAGCGAGTGCCGATAATAATGTCGGCATCGCCGTCCCGTGCGGCGAGCCAGGCTTCGAGGCGTTCACGGTCATTGACCGCCGAGTGGACAAGGGCAATACGTGCATTGAAGCGCTGTTCGAAGCGCGCCAGCGTCTGTGGCCCGAGGTTGATTTCGGGGATTAGCACCAGCGCTTGCTTGCCCGCTTGCAGGGTTTCGCGAATCAGTTGCAAATACACTTCGGTCTTGCCGCTGCCGGTCACGCCTGCCAGCAGAAACGCATGATAGCTGTCGAAGCCTGCGCGGATCGCTTCATAAGCCGCACGCTGTTCCGGATTGAGCGGCAATTCGGGTTGCGCCAGCCAATGTTCGTGGCGGGCGCCGGGTGCGTGCTTGCGGATCTCCACGTGCACCAGGCCTTTGGCGAGCAACAAATCCAGGCTGTCCTTGCTCAGCATCAGTTTGCTCAGCAACTGATGGGCGACGCCGTGGGGATGTTGGGCCAACGTCGCCAAGGCCTCACGCTGTCGCGGGGCGCGGGCGATACGTGGGTCATCAAGGCTGGCGTCGGGTGCGGCGGACCAGAAGCGTTCCTGGCGCGCTTCGGCCAGTTCGCCCTGACGCAGTAAAACTGGCAGTGCCCAGCTCAAGGTGTCGCCGAGGCTGTGCTGGTAATACTGCGATGTCCACAGGCACAGCTTGAATAACGCAGGCGGCAGCGGCGCAGTGGTATCGAGCAACGCAATGGCCGGTTTGAGCTTTTGCGCCGGGACTTCGCTATGGTCGGTGACTTCCACCAGAATCCCGATCATCTCCCGCCGGCCGAACGGCACGCGCACGCGCATGCCAGGTTGCAACTGGTCGCGCAGGACGCCGGCCGGGGCACGGTAATCGAACAGGCGGCGCAGCGGCGAAGGCAGGGCTAGGCGGAGAATGGCGTCGGGCACGCGATGATTTTCTCTATAGTGAAGCGGTGAAGAAGGCCGGGAGCCTAGCAGACGGTCGGTATAAGGGACAGCTTGCGTGATTGCCAATGTCTGTTAGAATTCGCGGCCTAATTACGTGCGGTATTCAACAATAGTGTTGAGTGGCGGCACGCTAGCCTGAGGAATACACCATGAAAGCCGATATCCATCCAGCATACGAAACCATCGAAGTAACTTGCAGCTGCGGCAACAAGTTCGAAACTCGTTCGAACCTGTGCAAGCCACTGGGTACTGACGTATGCAACGAGTGCCACCCGTTCTACACCGGTAAGCAGAAGACTCTGGATACTGGCGGCCGTGTTCAGCGCTTCGCAGACCGTTTCGGTGCTTTCGGCAAAGCCAAGGCTCCTGCTGCTGCAGAGTAAGGCTGAAAAGCCCGATGGGCTTTTCCAAGCTGATGAAAAAGGCGTCCCTCGTGGGCGCCTTTTTTGTGCCTGCGATTTGGTTCTCGGGTGCTCAGGCCTTTTGCCCCGCGCCGAGTGGCCTGAGCCCAGTGGTGGTACAGCGCGTGGTCGATGGCGACACCCTTCGGCTGGTCGATGGCCGCAGCGTGCGGATGATCGGTTTGAATACGCCGGAGTTGGGTAGGCAGGGCCGTTCAGACGAACCTTTTGCCGTGGCTGCACGCAAACAGCTTGAGGCCTTGGTGGCTGCCAGCGATGGTCGGCTGGGGTTGCTTCCAGGCAAGGAGGGCAAGGATCGCTACGGCCGCACGTTGGCTCATCTCTATGGGGGCGATGGCGCTAACCTCGAAGCGCAAATGCTTGCCCAAGGCCTTGGTTTTCACGTTGCAATCGCGCCGAATGTCGAATTGGCGGCGTGTCAGCAAGCCGCAGAGCGCAGCGCTCGGGACGCCGGGAACGGAATATGGCGCCATTCTCCTGTTCAGAAAGCGGAGCAGATCAATGCGTCTGGTTTTGCCGTGCTCAGTGGTCGTGTAAGCAGCGTTAAGCGCAATCGCGGCGGCGTTTGGATCGAGTTGCAGGACTCGGTTGTATTGCGCATTGCGCCCAATCTGCTTGGCCCGTTTGGCAAAACGGCGCTTGATCAACTCAAAGGCAAACAGATCGAGGCGCGTGGCTGGGTACTGGATCGCTCGCGACGCGGCGGGTTGAAAGAGGGACAGGCGCGTTGGCTTTTGCCTTTGACCGATCCGGCAATGTTGCAAACGATGCCTTGATAAAAAATTGTAGACATTTTTTAAGTCGATTGTGAACACTCTATCCCTTGTGTTCTGCGGCTCTTGGCCCAAAGTCGTATGGCAGGGCGCTTGACAGGGGTGACTGGTCAGTCTTGTGGGGACTTTGCGAGGCGCGTATCCTCGCTGACCAGTCTGTCCAACAGTAAAAAGCGGAATGCCCCCATGTCTGATCTGAAAACTGCCGCTCTCGAATATCATGCCCATCCTCGTCCAGGAAAGCTGAGTGTCGAGCTCACCAAGGCCACCGCTACCGCTCGCGACTTGTCGCTGGCCTACAGCCCCGGCGTAGCCGAACCAGTACGCGAAATCGCCCGCGATCCTGAACTGGCCTACAAATACACCGGTAAAGGCAACCTGGTTGCAGTCATTTCCGATGGCACCGCCATTCTTGGCCTGGGTAACCTCGGTCCATTGGCTTCCAAGCCAGTGATGGAAGGTAAAGGTGTGCTGTTCAAGCGCTTCGCCGGCATCGACGTTTTCGACATCGAAGTCGACTCCGAAAGCCCGCAGGCCTTCATCGACACCGTCAAGCGTATCTCCATCACTTTCGGTGGCATCAACCTCGAAGACATCAAGGCGCCTGAGTGCTTTGAGATCGAGCGTGCGCTGATCGAACAGTGCGATATCCCAGTATTCCACGATGACCAGCACGGCACCGCAATCGTTACCGCGGCCGGCATGATCAACGCGCTGGAAATCGCTGGCAAAACCCTGGCCGAAGCCAAGATCGTCTGCCTGGGCGCCGGTGCTGCCGCCATCTCCTGCATGAAACTGCTGGTGAGCATGGGCGCCAACATCGAAAACATCTTCATGGTTGACCGTACCGGCGTGATCCACTCCGGCCGTGACGACCTGAACCAGTACAAGGCTGTCTTCGCTCACGCGACCGACAAGCGCACCCTGGCTGACGCCTTGACCGGTGCTGACGTGTTCGTAGGCCTGTCCGGCCCGAACCTGCTGAGCGCTGAAGGCCTGAAGTCCATGGCGGCCAACCCGATCGTGTTCGCTTGCTCGAACCCGGATCCGGAAATCTCCCCGGAACTGGCGCACGCTACTCGTAACGACGTGATCATGGCCACTGGCCGTTCGGACTACCCGAACCAGGTCAACAACGTACTGGGCTTTCCGTTCATCTTCCGCGGTGCCCTGGACGTTCGCGCCAAGCGCATCAACGAAGAAATGAAAGTGGCTGCAGCCAATGCCCTGCGTAAACTGGCCAAACTGCCAGTGCCTCAGGAAGTGTGCGACGCTTACGGTGGCATCAAACTGGAATTCGGTCGTGAGTACATCATTCCGAAGCCAATGGATGCACGCCTGATCACCGTGATCTCCGATGCCGTGGCTAAAGCTGCCATCGAGACTGGTGTTGCGACCCTGCCGTATCCGAAGAACTACCCGCTGCAAAGCGTGGATGACGTGTTCAACGGCTAAGCCGTTGTAGCGCATCAACCGAAAGCCCTGGCTCTTAAGTGAGTCGGGGCTTTTTTATGCCTGTGGTTTTGTAGCGCCACAATTGGCCGTCATCCCGAGCAGGGGCATGCATTTCAATGTGGGAGCGAGCCTGCTCGCGATGACGGCCGCCCAGTCGCAGCCTTTGTAGCTGGCAACAAAAAGCCCCGCACGTCTCTCGAAGGCGGGGCTTTTCGTTGCGCTATCGGATCAGAACAAGTCGATCGGTGCGGCTTCGTCGGCCGGTAGCGGGCTGCCCGGTGCGGTGCCGTTACCCAACTCGTTGACCGAGGGTGGCGTGTCTTCGGCTTTGAACAGCTCGAAGTAAGCTCCTGGCGTGCTTGGTGTGGCTGCACGGCCGCTGACCGGGTCCACGCGCAGGCTGAGGATGCCTTCGGGCTCTGGTTGCGTGTGGGGTGGCTTGCCTTTGAGGGCAGCGCCCATGTAGTTCATCCAGATTGGCAACGCGACCGTGCCACCGAATTCCCTGCGGCCCAGGCTTTCAGGCTGATCGAAGCCAGTCCAGACGGTGGTCACGTAATCGCCGTTGTAGCCGGAGAACCAGGCGTCCTTGGATTCGTTGGTAGTACCGGTTTTGCCTGCAATATCCGGGCGCCCCAGTGCCAGTGCGCGGCGACCGGTACCGAGTTTGATTACGTCCTCAAGCATGCTGTTGAGAATGTAAGTGGTACGGCCATCGACGATGCGTTCGGCCACGGCCGGAGTTTGCGGTGCCGCGTCTGCGGCAGCCGGCGCTTCGCCCGGCGTCGCATTTACGGTGAACGACTGAGAGGCGGGTGCTGCTATGCCGCTGCTGGCCACATCGCCTTTGGGAACGCTTGGCGGGTTGGCGACGAACAGCGTGTCACCGTTACGGCTTTCAATCTTGTCGATGATGTACGGCGAGATTTTATAGCCGCCGTTGGCGAACGTGCTCCAGCCAGTGGCAATTTCCATGGGGGTCAGGGTTGCGGTCCCCAGCGCCAATGAAAGGTTGCGCGGCAGGTCCTGTTTGTTGAAGCCGAACCTGCTGATGTAGTCGATGGTGCGATCTACACCCAGCGCCTGCACCAGTCGGATCGACACCAGGTTGCGCGACTTGTAGAGCCCTTCACGCAGGCGTATCGGGCCGAGGAAGGTATTGGTGTCGTTCTTCGGACGCCAGACCTTGTCCAGGTATTCGTCGACAAACACGATTGGCGCGTCGTTGACCAGGCTGGCCGCGGTGTAGCCATTGTCCAGTGCGGCGCTGTAAACGAACGGTTTGAAACTCGAGCCGGGCTGACGTTTGGCCTGCAGGGCACGGTTGTAGTTACTTTGCTCGAAGGCGAAGCCGCCAACCAGCGAACGAATCGCGCCGTTCTGTGGGTCAAGTGAGACCAATGCGCCTTGAGCCTGAGGAATCTGGCTGAACTTCAACGAATTATCGGGTTGGCGCTGAACGCGAATCAGGTCACCGACCTGCGCCACATCCGAAGGCTGCTTGGGATTGGGGCCCATGCTGTTGGTATTAAGGAAGGGGCGCGCCCATTTCATGCTGTCCCAGCCAACGTGCTCTTCGCCAGTGCGGGTCATCACTTGCAGGCCGTTCTTGTCGACCTGGGTGACGATGGCAGGCTCGAGGCTGCTGATGGTGCGCTGCTTGGTCAGCTCGGTGGCCCATGCATCAGGCGTTTTGCCTGGCAACCGGGATTCCGGACCGCGATAACCGTGACGCTGATCGTATGTCATCAAGCCTTCGTGAACGGCCGTGTTGGCCATTTCCTGAAGATTGCTTGGCACTGTGGTGGTGACGCGAAAGCCTTCGGTATAGGCGTCGCTGCCGTAGCGGCCGACCATTTCGGCGCGGGCCATTTCAGCAATATAGGGCGCATTCACTTCCGGGGTCGGCACGTGATAACTGGCGTTCAGCGGTTCGTTGATCGCGGTGGTGTAGTCGGCTTCGGTGATTTTCCCAAGCTTGTACATGCGGCCCAGAATCCAGTCGCGACGTTCCTTGCTGCGAGCCGGGTTGGCCAGCGGGTTAAAGCGCGACGGTGCTTTTGGCAGGCCTGCGATCATCGCCATCTGCGCCAGGCTGACGTCACGAATCGACTTGCCGTAGTAAACCTGCGCGGCGGCTTCGATGCCGTAGGCGCGGTTACCCAGGTAGATTTTGTTGACATACAACTCAAGGATTTCGTCCTTGGTCAGCTGTCGCTCGATCTGCAAGGCCAAGAGGATTTCAGTGGTTTTGCGCGAGAAACTGCGCTCGCTGGTCAGGAAGAAGTTCTTCGCGACCTGCATGGTAATGGTGCTGCCGCCGGACTGGATGTGTCCGCTTTTCACCAATTGGGTGGCGGCGCGCATAAGGCTGCTAGGATCGACGCCATAGTGGTTGGCAAAATTGTCGTCTTCAGCACTTAGTAACGCATTAATGAAATTAGGGGGAATGTCGGCGAAACGTATCGGCGTGCGGCGCATTTCGCCGAATTCTGCTATCAACTTGTTATCGCTGCTGTAGACGCGCAACGGAATCTGCAACTGAATGCTTCTCAGCGCCTCCACAGAAGGCAATCCAGGACTAAGGTAGAGATACGCGCCACTCAGACTCAGGAGCAGTCCGCAGAAAACGGCGACGATGGACCAACCGAAAAACTTCAGCAGACGAATCAAGGCTTTTGGATATCCAGGGCAAAGTATGAATTAGGCATCAGGGTTCAGAAATTGGGGAACGCCCGGAGCTTGAAGTAAAAAGCGGAAAAAAACGCTGGGCATTATAAGCATTTTTCCGTCAAAGACGTCATTTGCACTGGTGTCAAGACGGGTGGTCTGAACGCATTGGACGTTACAGAGTCCGTAACTCACGGAAAGTCATAGGGAATTGGTAGTGCTAGGACTCTTCAATAAAAAGGCCAATACGCTTCTGGGGATCGACATCAGTTCTACGTCGGTGAAGCTTTTGGAGTTGAGCCGCCAAGGCGACCGCTATCGGGTCGAGGCCTACGCGGTAGAGCCACTGCCCGCCAGTGCGGTTGTCGAAAAAAATATCGCCGAGCTTGAAGGCGTGGGCCAGGCCCTTTCTCGCGTGCTGCTCAAGGCTAAGACCAGTATCAGGAACGTAGCGGTGGCCGTGGCCGGCTCGGCGGTGATCACCAAGACCATCGAGATGGATGCCGGTCTTTCCGACGATGAGATGGAAAGCCAGCTCAAGATCGAAGCCGATCAGTACATCCCTTATCCACTGGACGAAGTCGCTATCGATTTCGAGGTCCAGGGCGTTTCTGCTCGTAGCGCCGAGCGAGTCAACGTGTTGCTGGCAGCGTGCCGCAAGGAAAACGTCGAGGTCCGTGAAGCTGCTTTGGCGCTGGCAGGCCTTACCGCACGGGTGGTTGATGTGGAGGCATACGCACTCGAGCGATCCTTCGGTTTGCTGACCGGTCACCTAGCGGCCTCCCAAGAGCAATTGACGGTGGCCGTGGTTGATATCGGCGCCACCATGACCACGCTCAGCGTTCTGCACAATGGGCGAATCATCTACACGCGCGAACAACTCTTTGGTGGGCGCCAGCTCACAGAGGAAATCCAGCGCCGTTATGGTCTGACTCTGGAGCAGGCCGGACTGGCAAAGAAGCAGGGCGGTTTGCCTGACGATTATGTCAGTGAAGTCTTGCAGCCGTTTCGCGAAGCATTGGTGCAACAGGTCTCGCGTTCATTGCAGTTTTTCTTTGCGTCCGGCCAGTACAACTCGGTCGATCACATCTTGTTGGCAGGCGGCACCGCATCGGTTCCAGGACTCGATCGTCTGATCGAGCAGCGCTTGGGAACGCCAACACAGGTCGCCAATCCTTTCGCAGACATGGCTCTGGGCAGCAAGGTCAACGCGAGTGCCCTGGCCAGCGATGCACCGGCCTTGATGATTGCTTGTGGTCTGGCGCTCAGGAGTTTCGACTGATGGCGCGGATCAATCTTTTACCTTGGCGTGAAGAGCTTCGCGAAGAGCGACGCAAGCGTTTCCTGGTGGCGCTGGTCGCCGTGGTAGTCGGTTCGGTGGGTGCTGTCTTGATTGCCGAGCAGGTCATCAGCAGCGCCATCGATCGGCAGATCGCCCGTAACGATTACATCGGTAAACAAATCGCGGTGGTCGACGAGCGAATAAAGCAGATCAGTGATTTGAAGGAGCGTCGTCAACAACTGGTGGAGCGCATGCGCATCATCCAGGACCTGCAAGGTAACCGGCCAATCAGCGGGCGAATATTTGATCAATTGGCGCGCACCTTGCCCGACGGTGTGTATTTCACCGAAGTCAAAATGGTCGGCAAGTCCTTGTCCATTACCGGCGCGGCCGAGTCCAACAACCGAGTGTCGGACCTGATGCGCAATCTCGACGCGTCCGACTGGTTCGATGCGCCCAGTCTCACTGAAGTCAAGGCAACCACCGCCGGTCAACTGGATCAGGCCAACGTTTTTCAGTTGACCGTACGTCAGACTCAGCCTGCCGCAGCGGAGGACGCTAAATGAGTCCGTCTGAATGGTTCGAAGGGCTGCGCAAGGTCGATATAAACGATCTGGACACCAACAACATGGGTTCCTGGCCGCCAGCAATCAAGGCCTTGGCCGGCGTTTTGCTCATGGTTCTGGTGTTGGCGCTGGGTTACACCTTTTATATCAGCGATCTGGAAGATCAACTCGGGCTCAAGCGTGACGAAGAGTCGGCGCTGAAGGACCAGTTCGCCAGCAAGGCCCGTATGGCCGCCAACCTTGAGTTGTACACCCAGCAGATGAAGGAGATGGAGAACTCGTTTGGCGTACTGCTGCGCCAATTGCCCAGCGACACCGAAGTGCCCGGGTTGCTCGAAGACATCACCCGTACAGGCCTTGGCAGCGGACTGGAGTTCGAAGAAATCAAACTGCTGCCGGAAGTCACGCAGCAGTTTTACATCGAGCTGCCGATTCAGATCACCGTAACCGGTGCTTATCACGACCTCGCGACATTCGTCAGCGGTGTGGCGGGGCTGCCAAGAATCGTCACCCTGCATGATTTCGACCTGGTGCCGGTCAACCCCGACGGCGGTCCGAAGCTGCGCATGAGTATTCTGGCCAAGACTTACCGCTACAACGACAAAGGGCTGCAAAAATGAGCCCGATCCGTTGCTTGTCGATGATGGTGGTGTTCGCAGTGCTGGCGGGGTGCGGCAACGAAAATGATTTCAGCGACCTCGATGCCTACATGAATGAAGTGCGTCTGCGTCCACCCGGTAAAATTGAACCAACGCCTACATTCCGGTCTTATCCGACATTTACCTATAACGCTGCCAACTTGCGAAGTCCGTTTTCCAAACAGCTGCGGGTGGATCTGGCGGGGCAGAAAAGAGGTTCGCGCAACGTCAAACCCGACCCAAATCGGGCCAAGCAATACCTCGAAGGTTTCAACATCGAGCAGTTTGAAATGGTCGGCACTATTTCCAATGCTACGGGCTCCTTCGCGCTGTTGCGCGGGGCAGGCGGCGTGCATCGGTTGAAAGTCGGCGATTACCTGGGGCGTAACGATGGGCGAATAGTCGCCATCAGCGGCTCGCAAGTCGATGTGGTCGAAATTGTTCCCGATGGCCAAGGTGCCTGGCTGGAACGTCCGCGGACCATCCCTTTGAAAGAGCACTCATAGTGGGACTCGAATAATGAACAGGATTTTCTCAACCCTCGGTATTTCGCTATGGATAGCGTTGCTTTCGCCGATGGTGCAAGCGGCCAACCTTAAAACGCTGGATGTGGCAGCGCTCCCGGGTGACCGCGTAGAGTTGAAGTTATCGTTCGATGGTCCGCCGCCGGTGCCTCATGGGTACACAACGGAACAGCCGGCGCGTATTGCGCTGGATCTGCCCGGCGTTGCCAACCAATTGACAGTCAAAACGCGCGATCTAGGCGGTGGGAATGCACGCAGTGCGACCGTGGTTGAGGCCAACGATCGTACTCGACTGATCATCAACCTGACCCAGTTGACGCCTTACAATGCGCGTGTCGAAGGTAACAATCTGATAGTGGTCGTCGGGCAAGGAGCAACCAAAACTGCTGCCAGGCCAGCCGCCGCGCCACCGCGTGCCGCTACTGCAACGGCTGCTCCGGCTAAAACCTATGCGCCTTCAAGCAAGGCCATTCGGGGCGTGGATTTTCAGCGGGGCACTCAGGGTGAGGGCAATGTGGTGATTGATCTGTCGGATCCGTCCATCGCGCCAGACATTCAGGAGCGCGACGGCAAGATCATCCTCGGTTTTGCCCGAACGCAATTACCAGAACCCCTGCGTGTGCGTCTGGACGTCAAGGACTTCGCCACCCCGGTGCAATTTGTGAATGCCAGCGCCACCGGTGACCGCGCCACCATCAGCATTGAGCCCAGCGGCGCTTTTGATTATTCGACGTATCAAACCGACAACAAGCTCACCGTCAGTATCCGGGCGATGACGGTCGACGATTTGCAAAAGCGTAATGCCGAACGATTTGCCTATACCGGCGAAAAGCTTTCGCTGAACTTCCAGGACATTGATGTGCGTTCGGTGCTGCAACTGATCGCCGATTTCACCAACCTCAATCTGGTCGCCAGCGACACGGTGCAAGGTGGCATTACCTTGCGGCTGCAAAACGTACCGTGGGATCAGGCGCTGGACCTCGTGCTGAAGACCAAAGGCCTCGATAAACGCAAGATCGGCAATGTGTTGCTGGTGGCGCCGGCCGATGAAATTGCTGCGCGTGAGCGCCAGGAACTGGAGTCGCAGAAGCAGATTGCCGAACTCGCGCCGTTGCGGCGTGAACTGCTGCAAGTCAACTATGCGAAAGCTGCCGATATCGCAAAGTTGTTCCAGTCGGTGACCAATGCCGAAGCAAAAGTCGACGAGCGCGGCTCAATCACTGTCGATGAACGTACCAACAACATCATCGCTTATCAGACTCAGGATCGACTGGATGAGCTTCGTCGTATTGTCGCGCAACTGGATATTCCGGTACGCCAAGTGATGATCGAGGCGCGAATCGTCGAGGCCAACGTCGACTACGACAAAAGCCTGGGTGTTCGCTGGGGCGGGTCGCTGCAAAACAGAGGCAACTGGAACGCATCCGGGGTCAGCAACGGCGCCAATGCCTCATCGACCATAGGCACGCCCGGCAGTACCAGCACTAACTCGCCGTTCGTTGACATGGGCACGGCAGCCAATACCTCCGGGCTCGGTATCGCGTTCATTACGGATAATGTGCTGTTGGATCTGGAACTGACCGCGATGGAGAAAACCGGCAACGGTGAAATCGTTTCACAGCCCAAGGTGGTCACGTCCGACAAGGAAACCGCAAAAATCCTCAAGGGCACCGAAATTCCTTATCAGGAAGCAAGCTCCAGTGGCGCGACCTCGGTGTCGTTCAAGGAGGCCTCGCTGTCGCTGGAGGTCACGCCGCAAATTACGCCAGATAACCGCATCATCATGGAAGTAAAGGTCACCAAGGATGAACCGGACTACCTGAATAAAGTGCAGGACGTACCGCCCATCAAGAAAAACGAAGTCAATGCGAAGGTATTGGTCAACGATGGCGAGACCATCGTGATTGGCGGCGTTTTCTCAAATACTCAGAGCAAGGTTGTAGATAAGGTGCCATTTCTCGGTGATGTGCCGTATCTTGGCCGCCTTTTCCGGCGTGACGTGGTTTCGGAGAAAAAATCCGAGCTGCTGGTATTTCTCACTCCGCGTATCATGAACAATCAGGCGATTGCTGTGAGTCATTGATTCTGTGCGAAATTTGATTCTTGTTGGACCGATGGGGGCTGGAAAAAGCACCATCGGCCGGTTGCTGGCCAAAGAGCTGCGCCTGCCATTCAAAGATTCCGATAAGGAAATTGAATTGCGCACGGGCGCCAATATCCCGTGGATTTTCGATAAGGAAGGCGAGCCGGGCTTTCGTGACCGTGAGGAGGCGATGATCGCCGAACTCTGCGGGCTCGATGGCGTGGTGCTGGCGACGGGCGGCGGTGCAGTCATGCGCGAAGCCAATCGTCGGGCCTTGCATGCCGGTGGTCGGGTGGTCTACTTGCACGCGTCCGTCGAGCAGCAGGTCGGTCGCACCGCTCGCGATCGCAATCGACCGCTGTTACGAACTGCTGACCCGGCGAAGACCCTTCGGGATCTGCTGGCGATTCGTGATCCGCTTTATCGGGAAATTGCCGATCTGGTGGTTGAAACCGATGAGCGACCGCCGCGGATGGTGGTTCTCGACATCCTCGAGCGCTTGCAGCAGCTACCTCCCCGTTAAAGCATGGCGCGAAATGCGCTATCCTCGGCGTCCTGTCACAACCGCTCACGGCTGTGGCAGTTGGCTACCAAGCGGCGTCACATCAGCAGAAGCCATGGATACTCGATAATTCAAGGCAGGACGCCGGATTCCATCTTCAATGTGGGGACACATGCAGACACTCAAGGTCGAACTAGGCGAGCGCAGCTACCCGATTCATATTGGCGAAGGTTTGTTGGATCAGCCCGAGTTGCTGGCCCCGCATATCCGCGGACGGCAAGTGGCGATTATCTCGAACGAGACGGTTGCGCCGCTGTATCTCGAGCGTTTGACCCGAAGTCTGGCGCAGTTTTCGGTGGTGTCCGTGATACTGCCGGACGGTGAATCCTTCAAGACCTGGGAAACCCTGCAACTTATTTTCGACGGTCTGTTGACCGCGCGGCACGACCGCCGCACCACTGTGATAGCGCTCGGTGGCGGGGTCATTGGCGACATGGCCGGGTTTGCGGCTGCTTGCTACCAGCGCGGTGTCGATTTCATCCAGATTCCCACTACGCTGCTGTCGCAAGTCGATTCGTCTGTCGGCGGCAAAACCGGTATCAATCATCCGTTGGGCAAAAACATGGTCGGCGCTTTCTATCAGCCGAACGTGGTGCTTATCGATACTGCTTCTCTGAATACGCTACCCGCTCGCGAGTTGTCTGCCGGGCTTGCTGAAGTCATCAAGTACGGGTTGATCTGCGATGAGCCATTCCTGACCTGGCTCGAAGAAAACGTCGATCGCCTGCGTGCGCTGGATCAACCGGCGCTGACTTACGCCATTGAGCGCTCTTGCGCGGCCAAGGCTGCGGTGGTGGGCGCTGATGAGCGAGAAACCGGCGTGCGCGCGACACTGAATTTGGGTCATACCTTCGGCCACGCTATCGAAACCCATATGGGCTATGGTGTTTGGTTACACGGTGAAGCCGTGGCTGCTGGCACTGTAATGGCGTTGGAAATGTCTGCTCGTCTGGGCTGGATCAGTGAGCAAGAGCGCGATCGTGGTATCCGTTTGTTCCAGCGTGCCGGGCTGCCGGTTATTCCGCCTGAAGAGATGACTGAAGCCGATTTTCTGGAACACATGGCAATTGACAAGAAAGTGATCGACGGTCGTTTGCGCCTGGTGCTGCTGCGCCAGATAGGCGAAGCAGTGGTGACCGACGATTATCCGAAAGAGGTTCTACAGGCCACGCTGGGAGCGGATTACCGCGCCCTGGCTCAGCTTAAAGGTTAATAAGATCCCCATGACTAGTTTGCATGCCGACGAGGCTTTCCTCGGCCATTACCAGTTGAGCCATGACCCTTTTGCTCCACGGGTGCCTGGTTTCAAATTCTTCCCGGCCCAGCGCAAACCGGTGCTGGGGCAATTGCATCATCTGGCGCGTTATAGCCAATTGCTGCTAGTGGTCACCGGCCCTCAGGGCAGCGGCAAGACCCTTTTGCGCCAGGCCCTGGTTGCCAGCACCAACAAACAGTCCGTGCAAAGCGTGGTGGTGTCCGCCCGTGGCGCTGGCGATGCGGCCGGTATTTTGCGTCAAGTGGCTCAGGCGCTGAATGTCGCCCAGGCCGAAATCGGTGCAATCCTGGCCCAAGTGGTTCAGTTGGCGCTGACCGGGCAGGAAGTCTATCTGCTGGTCGATGACGCCGAGCAGCTTGACGAGTCGGCGCTGGAAGCCCTGCTTGCTTTGGCTGCCGGGGCGCCGGAAGGTCGGCCTCACGTCTTCCTGTTCGGCGAGTCGTCGCTGATTGCTCAACTGGATCAGTTGAGTCTTGAAGAAGAGCGCTTCCATGTCATCGAGCTTGCGCCTTATACCGAGGAAGAAACTCGCGAATATCTCGACCAGCGGCTTGAAGGCGCAGGTCGGGGTATCGAACTTTTCACCGCCGATCAGATCTCTGATATTCACGAAAGCTCCGATGGCTGGCCTGGCAACATTAATCAGGTCGCCCGCGATGCAATGATCGAAGCCATGATTGCCAGCCGCTCAGCGGTCAAGCGTCCAAGTATGGGGTTCAACATGCCGAAGAAACACGTATTGGCGATTTCTGCCGTAGTCGTGGTCGCGGTAGCCGCCGCCTGGTTGATGCCGGGTCGCAGCAAAGCACCAACCACCGGCGCTCCTGCCAATGAGCAGGCGCAACTGCCGCTCGGCCAGGGCACGCCGAAACCTAACAGCGGCGGAGCACCTTCCGTCGAATTCGCCGGCAACTCGCAGCCGATGCCGTTGCCGCTGGTCGGTAATTCGCAACCGGTCATGCGCGGTCCTCTGGCCGAAGCGGCGGGTGGCATTACTGAAGGTGACGATGGCGTACCGGTCGAAGGTTCCAGCGCTACGCCGCCGACCGTCACCACCACTGCGCCACCTGCTGGAATCCAGCCGGGTCCTGCGCCAACACCGGCCGCCAAACCTGCGCCGACTCAGATTGCCAGCGCCAAGCCAGCACCTGTTGCGAAGCCGACGCCGGCGCCTGCCAAACCTGCTGCAGTGGCCACCGCCAAACCTGTCGAGAAACCAACCGCCGTGGCTAAGGCCGCTGGCGGTACCTGGTACGCAGGACAGGCTCCGGGCAACTACGTGGTGCAGATCCTCGGTACCAGCTCCGAAACGGCCGCGCAAAACTTTGTTAAAGAGCAGGGCGGCGAGTACCGCTATTTCAAGAAAGTGCTCAACGGCAAGCCTCTCTACGTCATCACCTACGGTAATTTCGCCAACCGCGATGCTGCCGTAACTGCCATCAAGGCCTTGCCAGCGAAGGTTCAGGCTGGTAAACCTTGGCCTCGCACTGTCGCCAGCGTCCAACAGGAACTGGCAACAACTCGCTGAAGATTCGGCGGCCTTACCCAGGCCGCCTCTCCCGGCAACTCAAAATTTCTGCAAGCGCATGCCGTCTCTACAGACCGCGTGCCTTGTGGTGTCTGCGTTACAGTAGTGTTTGAGTCGTTGCGGTCAACATTAAAAATGTTTTGACTAGCACAGCATATCGCTTTAAACCTTTCACAAATGCGACATAGATTTACGACAGTTCGTCGTCAAATTTGTGAGCCCCTGTGTCGGTGTGTACAATGACCTCCCTTTTGCCCCCGCAAAGCTGACGCACGTTCGGCGCGGATGGTAAGTGGTTGAATTGAAAAGAAATTTGCCTCTATAAGAGGCAGCCTGGTGAGAAAGTGTCTATGAAAGCAGGTCTGTACCAACCAGATGAATTCAAGGATAACTGTGGTTTCGGCCTGATAGCCCATATGCAGGGCGAACCCAGTCATACCCTTTTGCAAACGGCCATCGAGGCCCTGACCTGCATGACCCACCGCGGTGGGATCAACGCCGACGGCAAGACCGGTGACGGTTGCGGTCTGCTGATTCAAAAGCCGGATGTGTTCCTGCGTGCCATCGCCCAGGAAACCTTCGGTGTCGAACTGCCCAAGCAATATGCGGTGGGCATGGTCTTCTTCAACCAGGACCCGGTGAAAGCTCAAGCCGCTCGCGAAAACATGAATCGCGAGATTTTGGCGGCCGGACTGCAACTGATCGGCTGGCGCAAAGTGCCCATCGACACCAGCGTGCTCGGTCGTCTGGCGCTCGAGCGCTTGCCGCAGATTGAACAGGTGTATATCGGTGGTGAAGGCCTGAGCGATCAGGACATGGCGATCAAGCTGTTCAGCTCCCGTCGTCGTTCGTCCGTGGCTAACGCCGCCGATGCCGACCATTACGTCTGCAGCTTTTCGCACAAGACCATCATTTATAAAGGCCTGATGATGCCGGCGGATTTGACCGCCTTCTATCCAGACCTAAGCGATCAGCGCCTGCAAACGTCGATTTGCGTGTTCCACCAGCGCTTCTCCACCAACACCCTGCCGAAATGGCCGCTGGCTCAACCGTTCCGCTTCCTGGCGCACAACGGCGAGATCAACACCATCACCGGCAACCGCAACTGGGCGGTGGCCCGGCGCACCAAGTTCACCAACGATTTGATGGACCTGGAAGAACTCGGCCCGTTGGTCAACCGCGTCGGTTCCGACTCCTCCAGCATGGACAACATGCTTGAGCTGATGGTCACCGGTGGCATCGACCTGTTCCGTGGCGTGCGGATGATCATTCCGCCTGCGTGGCAGAACGTCGAGACCATGGACCCGGACCTGCGGGCGTTCTACGAATACAACTCGATGCACATGGAACCGTGGGACGGCCCGGCCGGCGTGGTAATGACCGATGGTCGTTACGCCGTGTGCCTGCTCGACCGTAACGGCCTGCGTCCGGCACGTTGGGTCACGACCAAAAATGGTTTCATCACCTTGGCGTCGGAAATCGGTGTCTGGAACTACCAGCCTGAAGACGTGATCGCCAAGGGCCGCGTTGGCCCGGGCCAGATCTTTGCCGTGGACACCGAAACCGGCCAGATCCTCGACACCGACGCTATCGACAACCGCTTGAAGTCTCGTCATCCGTATAAGCAATGGCTGCGCAAGAATGCTCTGCGTATTCAGGCGACCATGGAAGACAACGACCACGGTTCGGCTTTCTATGATGTCGACCAACTGAAGCAGTACATGAAGATGTACCAGGTCACGTTCGAAGAGCGTGATCAGGTGCTGCGCCCGCTCGGGGAGCAAGGCTACGAAGCCGTCGGCTCGATGGGCGACGATACGCCGATGGCCGTGCTGTCCCAGCGCGTGCGCACGCCGTACGATTATTTCCGTCAGCAGTTCGCGCAGGTCACCAACCCGCCGATCGACCCGCTGCGTGAAGCCATCGTCATGTCGCTGGAGATTTGCCTCGGTGCCGAGCGCAACATCTTCCAGGAGTCGCCGGAACACGCCTCACGCGTGATCCTCAGCTCGCCGGTTATTTCCCCGGCCAAGTGGCGCTCGCTGATGAACCTTGATCGTCCGGGCTTCGAACGTCAGATCATCGACCTCAACTACGACGAAAGCGTGGGCCTGGAAGCGGCCATTCGCAACGTCGCTGATCAGGCTGAAGAAGCTGTGCGTGCCGGTCGTACCCAGGTTGTGCTGACTGACCGTCATATTGCTCCGGGCAAATTGCCGATTCACGCGTCGCTGGCGACTGGCGCGGTGCACCATCGCCTGACCGAAAAAGGCCTGCGTTGCGACTCCAACATCCTGGTGGAAACTGCGACCGCACGCGACCCGCACCACTTTGCGGTGTTGATCGGTTTCGGCGCCTCGGCGGTTTATCCGTTCCTGGCCTACGAAGTGTTGGGTGACCTGATCCGTACCGGTGAAGTCCTGGGCGACCTCTATGAGGTATTCAAGAACTACCGCAAAGGCATCACCAAAGGCTTGCTGAAGATTCTGTCGAAGATGGGCATCTCGACCATTACTTCGTACCGTGGTGCGCAGTTGTTCGAGGCCATCGGCCTGTCCGAAGCAGTCTGCGAGCTGAGCTTCCGTGGCGTGCCAAGCCGCATCAAGGGTGCGCGCTTTGTCGACATCGAAGCCGAGCAAAAAGCCCTGGCCGCCGAAGCCTGGAGCCCGCGTAAACCTATCCAGCAAGGTGGCCTGCTGAAGTTCGTGCACGGTGGCGAATATCACGCTTACAACCCGGATGTGGTCAACACGTTGCAGGCTGCCGTGCAGCAAGGCGACTACAGCAAGTTCAAGGAATACACGGCGCTGGTGGACAACCGTCCGGTGTCGATGATCCGTGACCTGTTCAAAGTCAAAACCCTGGACACGCCGCTGGATATCAGCGAGATCGAACCACTGGAATCGGTACTCAAGCGCTTTGACTCCGCCGGCATCTCGTTGGGCGCATTGTCGCCGGAGGCTCACGAAGCATTGGCCGAAGCCATGAACTGCCTCGGCGCGCGTTCAAACTCCGGTGAGGGCGGCGAAGACCCGGCCCGCTACGGCACCATCAAGAGCTCGAAAATCAAACAAGTGGCGACGGGTCGTTTCGGTGTCACCCCGGAATACCTGGTCAACGCTGAAGTGCTGCAGATCAAGGTCGCCCAAGGCGCGAAGCCCGGTGAAGGTGGTCAGTTGCCAGGTGGCAAGGTCAACGGTCTGATCGCCAAACTGCGTTATGCGGTGCCGGGCGTGACGCTGATTTCGCCGCCCCCGCACCACGACATCTATTCGATTGAAGACTTGTCGCAGCTGATTTTCGACCTGAAGCAAGTCAACCCGAAAGCGCTGGTCTCGGTGAAACTGGTTGCCGAAGCGGGCGTCGGCACCATCGCCGCCGGTGTGGCCAAGGCCTATGCGGACTTGATCACCATCTCCGGTTACGACGGCGGCACGGGCGCATCGCCACTGACCTCGATCAAGTACGCGGGCGCTCCGTGGGAGCTCGGCCTGGCCGAAACCCACCAGACACTGCGTGGCAACGACCTGCGTGGCAAAGTCCGGGTGCAGACCGACGGCGGCCTGAAAACCGGCCTCGACGTGATCAAGGCTGCCATTCTCGGCGCCGAAAGCTTCGGCTTCGGCACCGCGCCAATGATTGCCCTGGGCTGCAAATACCTGCGTATCTGTCACCTGAACAACTGCGCCACCGGCGTTGCGACGCAGAACGAGAAGCTGCGCAAAGATCACTACATCGGCACCGTCGACATGGTGGTGAATTTCTTCACCTACGTCGCCGAAGAAACCCGTGAGTGGCTGGCCAAATTAGGCGTGCGCTCGCTTGAGGAGCTGATCGGTCGTACCGATCTGCTGGAAGTCCTCGAAGGCCAGACCGCCAAGCAGCAGCATCTTGACCTGACGCCGTTGCTGGGCAGCGACCACATCCCGGCAGACAAGCCGCAGTTCTGCCAGGTTGAGCGCAATCCGCCGTTCGACAAAGGCTTGCTGGCCGAGAAAATGGTCGGCATGGCCACTTCCGCTATCAACGACATGAGCGGCGCCGATTTTGAACTGGATATCTGCAACTGCGACCGTTCGATCGGTGCACGGATTTCCGGGGAGATCGCTCGCAAGCACGGCAACCAAGGCATGGCCAAAGCGCCGATCACCTTCCGTTTCAAAGGAACGGCCGGTCAGAGCTTCGGTGTGTGGAACGCTGGCGGCTTGAACATGTACCTGGAAGGTGACGCCAACGACTACGTCGGTAAAGGCATGACGGGTGGCAAACTGGTCATCGTGCCGCCGAAAGGCAGCGCCTACAAAACCCAGGACAGTGCCATCATCGGCAACACCTGCCTTTACGGCGCCACAGGCGGCAAGTTGTTCGCCGCTGGCACCGCAGGCGAGCGTTTTGCGGTGCGAAACTCCGGTGCTCACACCGTGGTTGAAGGCACTGGCGATCACTGCTGCGAATACATGACCGGTGGTTTCGTCTGCGTATTGGGCAAGACCGGCTACAACTTCGGTTCGGGCATGACGGGCGGTTTCGCCTACGTGCTGGACCAGGACAACACCTTCGTCGACAAGGTGAACCACGAATTGGTGGAGATCCAGCGGATCAGCGGCGAAGCAATGGAATCCTATCGCAACCACTTGCAGCATGTGCTGGACGAATATGTCGAGGAAACCAACAGCGAATGGGGTCGTAACCTCGCTGAAAACCTCGATGACTACCTGCGTCGTTTCTGGTTGGTCAAGCCCAAGGCTGCCAACTTGAAATCGTTGCTTTCCAGCATCCGTGCCAATCCGCAGTGATATGCGCCTGAAGAGTTTGATGAGGTTTTAACATGGCTGAACGTCTGAATAACGACTTCCAGTTCATCGATGTCGGGCGCAAAGATCCGAAGAAGAAACTGTTGCGTCAACGCAAGAAAGAGTTCGTGGAAATCTACGAACCCTTCAAACCCCAGCATTCGGCCGATCAGGCCCACCGCTGCCTGGGGTGCGGTAACCCGTATTGCGAATGGAAGTGCCCGGTGCACAACTTCATTCCAAACTGGCTGAAACTGGTGGCCGAGGGCAACATCCTTCAAGCCGCCGAACTGTCGCACCAGACCAATACCCTGCCGGAAGTCTGCGGCCGGGTGTGTCCTCAGGATCGTCTGTGCGAGGGCGCGTGCACGCTCAACGACGGCTTTGGTGCCGTCACTATCGGCTCGGTCGAGAAGTACATCACCGACACGGCGTTCGCCATGGGCTGGCGTCCGGACATGTCCAAGGTCAAGCCGACCGGCAAGCGTGTGGCGATCATCGGCGCCGGTCCTGCGGGACTGGGCTGCGCCGACGTGTTGGTGCGTGGCGGCGTAGCCCCGGTGGTGTTCGACAAGAACCCGGAAATCGGCGGTCTGCTGACCTTCGGTATTCCGGAGTTCAAGCTGGAAAAGACCGTGCTGAGCAATCGTCGCGAAGTCTTTACCGGCATGGGCATCGAGTTCCGTCTGAACACTGAAGTGGGCAAGGACGTGACCATCGAGCAATTGCTCGAAGAATACGATGCCGTGTTCATGGGCATGGGCACTTACACCTACATGAAGGGCGGCTTTGCCGGTGAAGACCTGCCGGGCGTGCATGACGCGCTGGACTTCCTGATCGCCAACGTCAACCGCAACCTGGGCTTTGAAAAGTCGCCGGCAGATTTCGTCGACATGAAAGGTAAGCGGGTAGTGGTGTTGGGCGGTGGCGACACGGCGATGGACTGCAACCGTACGTCGATTCGCCAAGGCGCCAAATCGGTGACCTGCGCATATCGTCGCGATGAAGCGAACATGCCGGGCTCGCGTAAAGAGGTGAAGAACGCCAAGGAAGAAGGCGTGAAATTCCTCTACAACCGTCAGCCAATTGCCATCGTCGGCGAAGACAGGGTCGAAGGCGTGAAAGTGGTCGAGACCCGTCTCGGCGAGCCGGATGCCCGTGGCCGTCGCAGCCCTGAGCCGATTCCGGGTTCCGAAGAGATCATCCCGGCAGATGCCGTGGTTATCGCTTTCGGTTTCCGTCCAAGCCCGGCGTCGTGGTTCGAGCAGTTCGAAATCCAGACCGACAGCCAGGGCCGTGTGGTGGCCCCGGAACAAGGTCAGTACAAGCATCAGACCAGCAACCCGAAAATCTTCGCCGGTGGCGATATGGTTCGCGGTTCTGACCTGGTGGTGACGGCTATCTTCGAAGGCCGCAACGCCGCCGAAGGGATCCTCGATTACCTGGGCGTGTAACCCGCGCTCTCGAGCTGAAATGCAGTAACCCTGTGGGAGCTGGCCTGCCAGCGATAGCGTCATCTCGGTCTGACTGACATACCGAGGTGCCTGCATCGCTGGCGGGCCAGCTCCCACAGTTGTTTCTCGGTGTTGCGAATACCGGGTTTTCAGCCTGATAAATTGACCCGATAGACAAAAGGCTGACCTGCAACCGTGCCTTTTGCGTCGCGCTCTGAGAAAATGCCCGCACTTTTTTTGCGGATGCCGACATGACTGCCCTGAAGAACGACCGTTTCCTTCGTGCCCTGCTCAAGCAACCTGTGGATGTCACCCCTGTCTGGATGATGCGTCAGGCGGGCCGCTACTTGCCTGAATACCGCGCCAGCCGTGCCAAGGCCGGTGACTTCATGAGCCTGTGCATGAATCCGGAGTTCGCTTGCGAAGTCACGATGCAGCCGCTTGACCGCTACCCGCAACTGGATGCGGCGATCCTCTTTTCCGACATTCTCACCATCCCGGACGCCATGGGCCAAGGCCTGTACTTCGAAACCGGTGAAGGCCCGCGCTTCAAAAAAGTCGTCAGCACGATGGCCGACATCGAAGCACTGCCGATTCCTGACCCGCACAAAGACCTGGGTTACGTGATGGACGCGGTCAGCACTATTCGCCGCGAACTGAATGGTCGTGTGCCGCTGATCGGCTTCTCTGGCAGCCCATGGACGCTGGCCACCTACATGGTCGAAGGCGGCTCGTCGAAAGACTACCGCAAGACCAAAACCATGCTCTACGACAACCCGCAAGCCTTGCACCTGTTGCTGGACAAGTTGGCTCAGTCCGTCACCAGCTACCTCAACGGCCAGATCATGGCCGGTGCCCAAGCCGTGCAGATCTTCGATAGCTGGGGCGGCAACCTCTCGGCGGCGGCGTACCAGGAGTTCTCCCTGGCCTACATGCGCAAGATCGTCAGCGGCCTGATCCGCGAGCACGAAGGCCGCAAAGTGCCTGTCATCCTGTTTACCAAGGGTGGCGGGCTATGGCTGGAAAGCATTGCCGATGCCGGCGCTGACGCGTTGGGCCTGGACTGGACCTGCGACATTGGCAACGCCCGTGCCCGCGTTGGCGACAAAGTTGCGTTGCAGGGCAACATGGACCCCACCGTGCTGTACGCAAAACCTGAAGCCATTCGCACCGAAGTGGGCCGTATCCTGGCCAGCTATGGCAAAGGCAGCGGTCACGTGTTCAACCTGGGCCATGGCATCACCCCGGAAGTCAATCCGGAACATGCCGGTGCGTTCCTGCGCGCGGTGCACGAGTTGTCGGCGCAGTATCACGAGTGATCGTCGCGGGTTAACGACAAACCTGCGTTTTAGTGGGAGCGAGCCTGCTCGCGATGAGGCCATAACATTCAACATGTGTGTTGTCTGTTACGCCGCCATCGCGAGCAGGCTCGCTCCCACAATTATTTGTGGTTGACCGAATTCAGGCTTTCAGATTTTCCAGTGGTGGCAGCTTCGCGAGCTTCAACGCCACCAGCAGCGCCACCAGCAACAACCCGCCGATAAACAGACCAATCCCGTTCCAGCCGCCGATGTGCCAAAACACCCCGCCCGCAGTCCCCGCAATGCTCGAGCCGGCGTAATAGCTGAACAGATAAAGCGAGGAAGCCTGGCCCTTGGCCTTGATCGCCCGGCGCCCGATCCAGCTACTCGCCACCGAATGCGCACCGAAGAAGCCGAAGGTGAAGATCAGCATGCCGATAATCACGATGGGCAGCGGCGTGAACAGGGTCAGCGCAAGGCCGGCGATCATCAGCACAATGGTGGCCCAGAGCACTTTGCGACGCCCCAGCTTGTCGGCCAGTGAGCCGATTTTTGCCGAACTGTAGATGCCCGACAGGTACACCACCGACAGTAGCCCGACAAACACTTGGTCCAGGTGATACGGCTCGGCCAACAGGCGATAGCCGATGTAGTTGAACAACGTGACGAACGCGCCCATCAGCACGAACGCTTCCAGGAACAGCAGCGGCAGGCCAGCGTCACGAAAGTGCATGGTGAAGCCGTCGAGCAGGCTACGCGGGTTGATGGCGCGGGACCGGAAGTTGCGCGATTCGGGGAGAATTTTCCAGAATACTGTCGCTGCAATCATCGCCAAACCACCGATGACCAGCATCGCTGTGTGCCAACTGACGAAGTCGATCAGCATGCCGGTGATCAGGCGTCCGCTCATCCCCCCAATCGCGTTGCCGCCGATGTACAAACCCATCGCCAAGCCGATGTGTTGCGGGTGGATCTCTTCGCTCAAATAAGTCATTGCGACCGCGGCCAGTCCACTCAACGACAACCCGATCAAGGCGCGCATCACCAACACGCCCTGCCAGCTCGGCATCATTGCGCTGGCCATGGTGCACAGCGCCGCAGCGAACAACGCCGCAACCATCACCGGCTTACGTCCGACGCGATCGGAGATCGGGCCGGTGATCAACAAACCAAGGGCGAGCATCCCGGTTGCCACGGACAGGATCAGGCTGCTTTGCGCTGCATTGATGGAATATTCGTGGGACAACATCGGCATCATCGGTTGCACGCAATACAGCAACGCAAATGTTGCGAAGCCGCCGGAGAACAACGCCAGCACCGTACGCAGGAACATCGGCGTGCCTTTTTCGATGTAGATTTCTTGCAGCTCGCTGACAACATCGTCCAGCGCGGCGGGTGGAACTTCATGGGCGTAGGGCGCAACAGCAGTTTTCACTTCAAACCTCGGGTGACGTGCAGCCGGTCAGGCAATGAAAAAAGCATATAGCTGCCTAATGATTCAATCCAATATATTGTTCGACCTGTTTGATAGGTTTTACGACTCAATGGGGTTTTCATGGAATTGCGTCACCTGCGCTACTTCATCGCCGTCGCCGAAGAACTGCACTTCGGCCGCGCCGCTCAGGCGCTGGGCATCTCGCAACCGCCGCTGAGCCAGCAAATTCAGGCGCTGGAGCAAGAGGTCGGGGCGCGATTGTTCGAGCGTACCAATCGTCGGGTCGAGCTCAGCGAAGCCGGTCGACTGTTTCTGCAAGAGGCGCGATTGGCCTTGGCACAAGTCGACAAAGCGGCTGATGTGGCGCGTCGAGCCCAGTTGGGCGAGTTAGGTGAACTGAAAATCGGCTTCACTTCGTCGGCACCGTTTAACTCGACCATCCCCCAGGCGATTTTTTCGTTCCGCCAGCGCTTTCCGGCCGTGCACCTGAACCTGCGGGAAATGAGCAGCACCCAAGTCGCCGATGCGTTGGTGGACGAGTCGATTGAGGTCGGCATCATGCGTCCTCTTGGGTTACCCGACTCGCTCAGCGTGGTGGAACTGATGCGAGAGCCACTGGTGGCGGTGCTCAGCTCCAAGCATCCGCTGGTGAGTGGCAGCGAGGGAGGCCTGTTTCTGTCATCCCTGGCGCTCGAGCCCTTCGTCTTTTTCCCGCGCAGTTATGGCAGTGGCCTGTACGCCCAATTGCTCAGCCTGGCGCGTGATGCGGGATTCAGCCCGCACTTCGCCCAAGAAGCGGGCGAGGCCATGACCATTATCGGCCTGGTCGCGGCAGGGCTAGGTGTTTCGGTGCTGCCGGCGTCTTACCAGCGGATGCGCATCGACGGCGTGGTGTATCGGCCATTGCTCGATCCTGCAGCTGTTTCAGCGGTGTGGCTGGTGCAACGCAAAGACCAGAAGTCACCGATGGCGAAGGCGTTTGTCGAGTTGTTGACGAGGAAGGTAGAGCCGCTGAAGTCATAACAACTTCGCAGCCAATCGCGAGCAGGCTCGCTCCCACAGGGAATGCGGTCAATTGTGGGCGCGAGCCTGCTCGCGAAGGCGTCCGCAAAACACTGAAAGTTGGCCTCCTGCGCTGAGCGTGGGGGCGACCTTTTGATCTTGATTTTTCTTACTGCCAGCGCCGAAAGATCAGCGACGTATTCACCCCGCCAAACGCAAAATTGTTGTTCATCACGTACTGGTTGCTCATCTGCCGGAACTCGCCGCGCAAGTAATCGAGTTTGCCGCAGTGCGGGTCGACCTCGTCGAGGTTGAAGGTGTGCACGTACAGGTCGCGGTTCAGCATTTCGATGCTGAACCAGGATTCCAGTGCGCCGCAGGCCCCGAGGGTGTGACCGAGGAAGCTTTTCTGCGAGCTGATGGGCATGTGTTCGCCAAACAGTGCACTGGTGGCCAGCGTTTCGGCGATGTCGCCCTGTTCGGTTGCCGTGCCGTGACCGTTGACGTAACCAATATCCGAAGGCTGCAAACCGGCATCTTCCAGCGCCAGCTCCATGGCCCGGCGCATGGTGGTTTGCTCGGGACGGGTGGTGTGCTGGCCGTCGGCATTGCTGCCAAAGCCTACGAGTTCGGCGTGAATGTGTGCGCCGCGCGCCAAGGCGTGTTCCAGCTCCTCAAGCACGAGCATGCCGCCACCTTCGCCAATCACCAGGCCATCGCGACCTTTGTCATAAGGACGCGGGCTGGTTTGCGGCGCGTCGTTTTTCAGGCTGGTGGCGTAGAGCGCGTCGAATACCATGGCTTCGGTGGGACACAATTCTTCGGCGCCGCCGGCGAGCATCAGTGGCAGACGCCCGAACTTGATGGACTCGTAGGCGTAGCCGATGCCCTGGCTGCCGCTGGTGCAGGCACTGGACGTGGGAATGAGCCGGCCCGTAAGGCCGAAGAAGATACTGATATTCGCCGCCGTGGTGTGCGGCATCATCCGCACGTAAGAGTTGGCGTTCAGGCCTTCGGCGACCGAGTTCAGCAGCATGTTGCCAAAGGCTTTGATTTCGTCGGTGCTGCCTGTCGATGAGCCGCAGGCAACGCCCATGCGTCCGTCCTTGATGGACTCGTCACCCAGCAGCCCGGCGTCGGCCAATGCCTGTTCTGCGGCGCCAACGGCCAAGCGAGACACCCGGCCCATGCTGCGCAATTGCTTGCGCGTCCAGTGGCTCGGCACTTTGAAATCATCAATTGGCCCGGCCAGGCGCGTGTTGAGTTCGGTAAAACGATCCCATTCGTCCATGCGGCGGATGCCGCTGCGGTTGGCTGCGAAGTTGCTGGCAATGGTGTCCCAGTCGCTGCCAAGCGACGTGATGCCGGCCATGCCGGTGACGACGACGCGTTTCATCAGCACAGGCCTCCGTTCACGGCCAGAACCTGGCGGGTGATGTAGGACGCTTCCGCGGACATCAGGAAATTCACCGCGCCAGCCACCTCTTCCGGGGTGCCCATGCGTTGTGCGGGAATCATTTTCATCAGTTCTTCCACCGGCACGTTTTCATCGAGCATGGCTGTGTCGATCAGGCCGGGTGCGACACAGTTAACCGTGATTTTGCGCTTGCCCAGTTCGATCGCCAATGCCTTTGCGGCACCGATCAAACCAGCCTTGGAGGCGCTGTAATTGACTTGGCCGCGATTGCCGATCAGGCCGGACACCGAGGTAATGCAGACGATTCTACCGGCGGCGCGACGACGAATCATCGGCATCATCACGGGGTGCAGCACGTTGTAGAACCCGTCGAGGTTGGTGCGCATCACCACGTCCCAATCATCCTCGCTAAGCGCCGGAAAAGCACCGTCACGCGTCAGCCCGGCGTTCAGTACGACGCCGTAGTAGGCGCCGTGAGCTTCAACGTCTGCCTCCAGTATGGTTTTGCAGCTGGCGCGGTCGGACACGTCGAATTGCAGCACGCGGGCGTTACGGCCCAACGCCTCGATTTCAGCCTGCACCGCGATGACTTCCGCCAGGCCGCTGCGGCAATGCAGCACAATGTCGTGCCCTGCCTGTGCCAGGCGTAACGCAATAGCACGGCCGATGCCACGGCTGGAACCGGTGACCAGTACGGATTCAGTCATGACGGGGTTCCTTTGGTTTCATCAAGATATTGAGCAGCCTGCGGTGGGCGGAAAACGTTCAGACGGGCGGTGGCATGAATGCCTGGAGCGTTGATGTGGCATTCGAACACGCCCATGCCGTTATCGTCTTCCAGCGAGCGCAACCCATGAATGGTCAGCTCGGTGCCCACGGGAAAATGCTCGACGTTGCACTCGAATTTGCGCGTGCCGAGCAAGAAGCCGAGTTCTACAGCGTCACCGCGCTGTCGGGCATGGCAACCGGCATAGGCGGCAACGCTTTGCGCCATCAATTCGATACCAACCCAGGCCGGCAAGCTGCCGTCGGGACGGCTGAACAAGCCGCCAGGCTTGACGCTAAGGCGCGTGTAAATCTGTTCGTCATCGAACGACAGGATCTGCTCGATGAGGATCATGTCGCCAGCGTGTGGCAGCAATTCGGCGAGCGGCCAGTCAATCATGGGGCGTCTCCGATAATCAGGCTGACGTTATTGCCACCGAAGGCAAAGGAATTGCTCATCAGGTAGCGAGGTGCAATGGACGTCAGGCGATCGGCCGGGGTCACCCAATTCAGCGCTGGCAGTTGCGGGTCGGGCTGGTCATCCCAGACGTGTGGCGGCAACGCGTTCTCGTGGTTATCCGCACTCAGGCTCAGCCAGCAGAAGGCTGCTTCCAGCGCACCGGCCGCGCCCAGGGTGTGACCGGTCATCGACTTGGTTGAGGAGCACGGCACACCCTGCGGGAATACCGCCGCCACCGCGTGGCTTTCCATGGCGTCATTGTGTTGAGTGGCCGTGCCGTGCAGGTTCAGGTAGCTGATTTGCTGCGGCTGCAAATGTGCGCGGGCCAAGGCTTTTTGCATGGCTTGCCGCGCACCTCGACCGGTGGGTTCCGGTGCCGAAATATGGTGCGCGTCAGAGCTGGCACCACAGCCCAGCAGGGCAATTGATTGCGCGTCGTCGGGGCGCTTACTCATCAGGAACAGCACCGCTGCTTCGCCGATGTTAATGCCGTTGCGATTGATCGAGAACGGATTGCAGCGCTCTTCGGAGACCGCTTCAAGCGCCGAAAAACCATTCAGTGTCAGTTTGCACAAACTGTCGACCCCACCGCACAGCACGGCATCGCACAGGCCCAGGTTCAACAGGCGCTGGGCACTCATCAACGCGCGGGCGCTGGAGGTACAGGCCGTCGAAATCACATAGGCCGGGCCGCTCAATTGCAGCCAGTCAGCCAGGAAGTTCGCCGGTGCGCCGAGTTCCTGTTGCTGATAGTCGTAGTCAGCCGGGAATTCATGTTCTCGGATGTAATGGGCCAAACCGCGGCTGGCTTCGTCAATTCCCGACGTGCTGGTGCCCAGAACGATGCCGATGCGTGCGGGGCCATAGGCTTGGATGGCCCGTGTGATGTCTTCGCGAATTTGCAGCGCGGCGTCCAGCAGCAACTGATTGTTGCGGCTGCTGTGCTCGCTCAAATCGGTCGGGATCGGCGGCAGTTCACCGTCCACGGGGGCTATCGGTAATGAGCGATCGGCCACCCAGCCAGCCTCGGCGCGGATGCCGGAACAATCGCCGGCGAACAGATTGTGCGCGACCTGTTTTTTGTCACGGCCCAGGGCGCAAACCAACCCGAGCGCATTCAGGTAAGCGGTCATGGCGCATCTCCGCTCAGCGGCGTCACTAAATATTCGGGGCCTTGGGGCAACTTCAAGTCAAAACTCATCGGGTTTGAATAGTGAACACTCCAATGGGGCGCCAGATCTCGCTGCGCACCTTGTTGCCGCGCCTGGGGATAGTTGGCGGCCAATTCTGCTTCGGGCGTCAACGCAAACAACAGCGCCGCAAACAGTTCGCGGGCTTCGGGGTTGGGTGGCAACAGACCATCGGCTTGCCACTTGCCATTGATCAGTTTCTGCCGCGCCTGGGGAATCCCCAGCAAGTCCATCATCGACCAGCGGATGCCTTGGTCTTCACGCTGGATGACCAGCACCCAATCCAGACGTTGATCGGCTTGCAGGCGCTGGATGTGCAGTTGCAGCGGCAACGGCAGGTCGGGGTTTTGCGCCGGCAACGGCGGCTGACTGGCGCACGCGTTTAGCAGCAGCACAGCACCCAGCAGCAGAAAGCGCATCAGCGCAGAAAACCTTGTGGCAGCGGGGTTGCTCGCGAAGGCGTGCTCACATGCACCCATGAGGTTTGCAGGAGTACCGCTTTCGCGAGCAAGCCTGCGCCCACAGGTCAGTGTTGAGTTCGACATCACTGCGCACCTTCAAGTGGTTTACGCGCGACCACGTTGACCAGGGTTTCTTCACGTTGCCCAAAAGGCTTTGGCTTGCGTAGACCAAGGCGTTCGAGCAGGCCGAAATCCTTGGCACGGCTCCACCACAGGTAGGGATAGGAGACGTTTTGCGGGCCGAATTCGAAGCCTTGCCGGCGCAGCATTTCCAGGTACCCCGCGGCACTTTTTTGCACGTGCATTGGATGGCGGAACAGCCAGCGAATGACCCACGTATCAATGTAGGCCTCGGTGGATTCGGCGAACAGCAGATAACCACCCGGTTTGAGCACACGATAGAACTCGGCGAGCGCCAGGTCCTGTTCCACCAAGTGGTGAAAGGTCTGGTGACAGAACAGCAGGTCGACACTGGCATCCGGCACCGCAAGCGTCGCGCAATCGCTGCCGATCAACTCGACGAGCATGCCCTGACGCGCCGCTTCCTCGCCACTGAGGTCCAGGCTGTGAGGGTCAGCATCGACGCCGATCAACCGCTGCGGCGTGAAGGTCTGACGCAAATGCTGAAAGGATTTGCCCTGACCGCAACCCGCGTCCAAAAGCACCGGATTGCTCGGTAATGGCTCGCTGAACAGGCTGCGCAGATCGTTGATCGCGACGCGCAAAACATGGTGCTGCCAAGTGTGGCTGCGCAGGAACCAGAAGCCGAAGCGTGTTTCTTCGACGTAGTTGTCGCTTAAGTAACTCATGTCGCATCCCTTGCACAGAGTTCCGACAGCATGCGCAATCGGCGTTTGGGTTCGGCAACGAACGGGTTGCGCTCGTCCCAGGCATAACCGGCGAGAATGGCGCTGATCATGCGGCGAATGTCCGGCGAACTTTGCGGGTGGTAAATCACATCCTGGAAGGTCCCGGCGTACCAGCCTTCAACGTAGCAACGGAAGGTGTCGACGCCGCGTTTGAGCGGTACGGCGAATTCGCTTTGCCAGTCGACGGCTTCGCCTTGCAACTGGCGATGCAACACCGCTGCGGCCATGCTCGCCGAACGCATGGCAATGGTCACGCCAGAGGAGAACACCGGGTCGAGAAATTCTGCGGCATTGCCCAGCAACGCATAGCCCGGGCCATGCAGGGTTTTGACGTTGGCCGAATAGCCGCCGATGGTGCGGGCAGGCGTATCCCACACCGCGTTGCTCAGTACGCCGGACAGGCTTGGCGTTTGCGCAATGAAGTCGCGCAGGCAGTCGTCCAGGTTCTTCTCGCGGCCCTCGAAATGTTCGGCGGCGGCGACGACGCCTACCGAACAACGACCGTTGCTGAACGGGATGGTCCAGAACCAGATATCGCGTTGGGTCGGGTGCGTGGTCACCAGGATTTTGGTGCGGTCGAAGCCTGGGTGTTGAATGCGGTCTTCAACGTGCGTGAACACTGCTTGGCGTACCGGGAAATTCGACGGTGCCTCCAGGTCCAGCAAGCGCGGCAGCACACGGCCGTAGCCGCTGGCGTCGAGCATGAAATCTGCTTCGACACGGTATTCACTGCCGTCCTCGCGTTGCACGCCGAGCAGCGGTTTCTGGCGGTCGACATCCACGCTGACAATGGCTTCGCCGTAGCGAACCTCCACGCCTTGCAAGGCCGCTTGATCGGCCAGCAGTTTGTCGAAATCAGCGCGCTGCACCTGGAACGTGGTCGGCTTGCCGTTGCTGAACGTGTCGCCAAAATCGAAGGCGCTGTATTGCTCGCCCCAGGCAAATGCCGCACCGGTTTTCAGCTGGAATCCTGCGGCGTTCACCGCGTCGAGCATGCCGGCCTCTTCGACGAAATCCAGGCAGTGCGAAAGCAAGCTTTCACCGATGGAGAACCGTGGGAAATGCTGGCGCTCGATCATTAACACGTCATGCCCTTTGCGCCGCAGGAGCGCGGCGGCGATAGCCCCTGAGGGGCCAGCGCCAATCACCACAACCTGGCGACGTTCCGTTTCAACTATTGGCATGAGGCCTCCTTGCCGGGACGGGAGTGTGGGCGGGCGTTCGGTGCATGCCGGCCAATGCCGGCAGCAATGTTGCGATCAACCCCATCAACATCAGCGCGAAGTACAGCGCAGGGCTGATGAGTTGTTGTTGCAATAGCAGGTTGAGAAAGACGATTTCACTCAAACCACGGATGTTCAGCAGGATGCTCTCGCGCCAGCGACTGGCGCCTTCAAACGATGCACCGGCCCAACCGAGCCCCAGCCAGTTGCCGAGCATTTTGCTGGCAATCGGAAACAGCAGCAGCGCAGCCAGTTGTAGCCAGCCGAGGCTGTTCATCGCGCTGTGAACGTCGATCTGGACGATGCCGAACGTGAGGATCAGCGGTATTGCGACATACGTCTGCAAACGGCTCATCCACAGCGCCGGCAGAGGCAGCACCAACGGCACTTTAATGGCGGCCATGCACAACAGGTAACCGATGCCGAGTATCAGCGCGTTGAGCTTGTAATGCTCGGCAAGCACCAGCAATGCAAAAAAGCAGCCGCTGTGCAGCAGCGGTTGGCGCAGCCCCAGCAAGCGCAACAGCAGTGGCAGGCAAGCGCCGGCCAGCGGCAATAACAGGCTGCCAAGGTGCAGGCTGCCTTGGGCGATGGCGAAAAGTGTCCAGCACGTAAGGTCAATAAGGATCGCGGTTTGCACTAGGCGCCGGGTGGCGGCGGGCGGGTAGTTGATGTGTCGCAGGTACAGATAAAGCACCGGGATCGCCGTGATGGCGAACAGCAAACCGACCGCCAGCGAACTGATCCAGGGTTGCGTCGGCAACAGCCAGATCGCAGTCGACAGCCCGCAGGCGAACGGAATGCAGAAGCTCGGCAGGGCGATTTTCAAGCTCTGGCGGTCGAGTTTGAGGTCGATCACATCACTCAAGATGTGCCCTAACAACAAGGCAAAACCGAGGCTGTAGAGGTTTTTTAGCCATATGGGCGAGATCAGTAGCGCACCGCTCAAGTGCCAGCCTGGCTCGATCCAGAGATACATCAACAACGGCAGGCCGAAGGTTGCCAATAGCAACTGGCTGACAATCGGGATCAAGCCGAAGTGGCGACCGAGGTGGGTCGCCACGGCGAACATCGCCAGGGCCATGACCCAGAACAGTAAAATCATCACGCTGCCGGCTCCGCTGCTACGGCAGGCGCTTGCGTTGGTCGTGCCGCCCACGGCGCCAGTATGAAACTGAACGCCAGGCCCAGGCTGACCGAAAGTCCAAAATTGCTGACCGCCGGTGTACTTGAAACCGCCAACAGTCCGAATGACAGCCAAGTGGTCACCGCCGCCAACAAGGTGCCCAACAGGCTCACTGCAGCGCCGCCGACCTGTTCACGCATGAGGATCGCGTAATCGACGCTGATCGCCGTCACCAGCAGCAGACCGAACAGGCTGAACAATGTCAGCGGTTGTCCCAGCCAGCCAAGACTGGCCAGGCTGCACAGCGCGGCCAACAGCGGCAGGGCGACGATACGCAGCGCCCCGCCGAGACCGAACGGCAGAATCAGCACCAGCACGATCAACACGCAAGAGGCGAGTTTCAACTCAGCCGCGCTGATTTGGGTCGCAGCAAAGACGCCGTTCAATTCGCCGAGACGGTCGACCAGTTTAACGCCCGGCAAATCCAGCGCCTGCACACGCAGCAGCGACGGATTGTTCAGGCCTTGCAGGCTGACCATCGCGGCAACGCCGTCGTCGGTCGGACCCAGCCACAGCGCACGGTAAGGCTCGGCCAGCGGGCCAATCAACGCCGCGTCGATGTCTTGCGTCGGCAATGCCTGCAACTGTGCCAGCTCGGCTTGCAACGCTTCGGCCGGTACGCCGAGGTCCAGCAGCGGCTGCCAGAACTGCGGCAGTTTGTTCAACGCCTCACGCACTTGCCGTTGCTCGCTGGGCGGGCCGACCAGTTGATTGAGCGACAGATAACCCTGCAGCTTATCCATGTTAACCAGTTGATCCAGCCGCTCACTCAAAGCCGTTTGGCGTTCGAGCAATTGCTCTTGGTTGGCGGCTCGCACCAGAAAGAACTGACTGGTGGGCTGAAACCCAGTGATGCGCGCGATGGTTTGGGCTTCGTCAGTCAGTTGCTGAGGCGCGGCGATCCATTGGCGGATATCGTTTTTGCTGTCGAGCCGTAACAGGCCGCCGACACAGAAAGCGATCACCAGTGCGAGCAGCACTGGCGTGCTGATGTGTTTGAGCAGCGCCTCGCGCAATGCCAGCAAGTTTTCAGACAGGCGCAGCGGCCATTGCGCCGGACGCAAATTTACGCCTTTAAGCAGGGCCGGCAGCAGGCACACTGCAGACAAATAGGCGCCGACCAGGCCTGCCGCCGAGAACACTGCTATCTGGGTCAGGGCCGGAAATGGCGTCCACGCCAGTGCCAGGTAGCCGATGCTGCTGGTGATCAGGCTGAGTGTCAGGCCGGGCAAGGTCAGGCGCAGGGCCGGCCAACTGTTCCAGGGCTTTAAGCTCCAGCTCTTGGACAAATAGTGCAGCGGATAATCGACGGCGACACCGATCAGGCTAGAACCCAGCACCAGTGTCATCACGTGCATGTGGCCGAAAAACGCGACGCAAGCCACGGCGCCAAAGAGCATGCCGACGACTACCGGAATAAACGCCAGCAACACACGCAAACGTCGGAAGGCCAGCAACAGCAGCAACAGAATACCGAGCGTGGCGCCGCCACCGACCCACGTCATCTCGCGGGTCGCTTGTTGCTGACCGCTGGCGGCGTATAACAAACCGCTGGCCGCCAGCAATTGCACGCCACCCTGTGCGGCTTCTTCACGGCTGTGTTTGAGTAAAGCCGCCACGTGCAGCGGCAGGTTCATGTCGAATGCATTACCGGTGGTTTTCGCCCGTAGCAGCACCCAACTCTTACCGTCGGCATCGGCGACCAATGCGCCGCTGCCAATGTCCAGTTGCACGTCGCCGTGCTGAGGTTGACTGTTCTGGATGCGTCCCGTCAGGCCTAGCCAGTCGTCCTGGCTGGGCACCAGGCTGAAGCCGGTGAAAGGATCGAACAGCGCTTGTACGCGCTGCTGGATAAAGGCGTCGGGATGTTCAATCAGTTCTTGCCGATCGTCCTCGGACAGCATCGCCAGCCGCCCTCGCAGCAGTTGCGTGCGCAGCGCTGGCAAGTCTGCTTGCAAGTTCCATTGGACGTTCTCGAACAGGCCGCTGGCCTGCCATTGTTCGCCCAGTGTTTGCGCCATGGCCACCGCTTGCGGCCGATTTGCATGCCCGACCAGCAGCAGTATTTCGCGGTTCAGCGGTTCCTGCATGCGTTGTTCTGCGCGCAGTTCCAGCGCGTCCGGGGCTGTACCCGGTACCAGTTCCATCAGATTGGCCGACAGCGGGGCGCCGTCACGCCATTGCCAGCCGGCGAGTGCAAGCACTGCCAGCAGCAGGATCAGAAACAGTTGCGGCAGCCTCCGTTCACTCGGCAAAGTCATGTTGCTCCGCGTCGCTCAACGGTTGTGCGCTGGTGCTGTCCTGCATGCGCAATACGGTGCTGTCACCTTGGGTTTCCAATAGCTCGATGGTTTGCACCAGTTCACTGCCCGTGATGTTTATCTGGTTGAACACTTGTTTTAGCAGCAGCGAGCGCGGCGTCAGTGTCAGCTTCCAGTGTTGGGCGTCACCGCTCAGGGCCAGTTCGAAATCACGCTGCAAGCCACTGCTGTCACCTTGCAATACGGCCAAAAACAACCGGTTCTGCTCGGCGCCGGCGCTCTTGCCGGGCAGCATTTGCCAGCCGCTGGCGTCGCGTCGCGCAATGCCTTTGGCGGTGATGCGGTAATCCTGCTGCAGCGGTGTTTTCAGCAGCCACAGCAGGCCATTATTTTTTGCGAGGACGAAAGTGCCTTTACTGGTCAGCGGTTGGGGCAGGGCGCGCAGGTGTTTTTCCTGGATGAAGTTGCCGTGGATAACATCCGGTCTGGCCAGTTGATCGCTGAGTTGTTGCAGATCGAATGCTTGCGCGAGCGAGGATAAACCGAGCAGTAACAGCGCAGCGAGCCATCTGAACACATGTGGCGAGCAAGCTCGTTCGCCACAAGGAATGGTTTTGGCATTGAAACCCGGGCTCATGCCAATACCCTTTCGACGGCGTCGGTGAATACCTTTGGCGAGGCCATTTGCATCTCGCGGCTGCTCATGTCGACGGCAACTTGCACGGAGCTGGCGCGGGTCAGGCGCTCGCCGGTGTCCAGATCGCTGATCAGGTAATTGATCTTCAAGCGGTTCTCCCACTCCACCAGATTCGCCCGCACGTTGAGCTTCTGGCCAAACACCGCACCGCGTACGTAACGCAATTGCAGGTCGATCACCGGCCAGGCGAAACCGGAAGCCACCATGGCCGTGTAGTTATGGCCGATTTTGTCCAGCAACGCGCAGCGGGCGACTTCCAGGTATTTGACGTAATGGCCATGCCAGACGACGTTCATGGTGTCGACATCAAAGAACGGCACGAGGATTTCCGTATCGGTGTGAAGCACGCCTTTGCTACGCATGCAGCCTCCAGTGTTGTGCGGCGATGCGCTGCAGGCACAAGCGTAATTCGCCTTCCAGTGCACGGTCTTCGATAACCGGCGGGAAGTCTTTGCCCAATTCTTCATGCATGGCCGCAAGCGCCGGCGGCAGTGCACGGGCATCACACGCCTGGCTGCGCAACCATACGCCTTGATTGGCCGCCAATAATGCAGCGGCGGCAACTTGCTCGGTCAGCTCCAGTACACGAATCGCATCACGGGCAGCAATGGTGCCCATGCTCACCTTGTCCTGATTGTGGCACTCGGTGGAGCGCGAAAAAACGCTGGCCGGCATGGTATTTTTCAGCGCTTCGGCCGTCCAGGCACTGGTGCCGATTTGAACAGCCTTGAAGCCATGGTTGAGCATCGCGCGGTCAGCGGTAGCGCCGGACAGATTGCTCGGTAAACCGTGGTTGTAGCGCTCATCGACCAACAAGGCGAGCTGACGATCGAGCAAGTCGGCGACGTTGGCCACCAGGTTTTTCAGGCTGTCCATGGCGAACGCAATGTGGCCGCCGTAGAAATGCCCGCCGTGCAGTACCCGCTCTGCTTCGGCGTCGATGATCGGATTGTCGTTGGCGCTGTTCAGCTCGATTTCGATGAACGAACGCAGCCAGCTCAGGCTGTCGGCCAGCACGCCGAGCACGTGCGGCGCACATCGCAACGAATAACGGTCTTGCAGGCGATGCAGCGGAGCCGTAGGCGCATCGATCGCCAGGTCCTTGCGCAGCCACGCGGCGACCTGCATTTGCCCAGGGTGCGGTTTGGCGGCGAACAGACGTTCGTCGAAGTGTTCCGGGTTGCCTTGCAGCGCGACCACATTCAACGCTGTGATTCGCGTCGCCAGCTGCAGCAGGTAATCGGCGCGAGCAAAGGCCAGGCAGGCGAGACCGGTCATTACAGCGGTGCCATTCATCAGCGCCAAGGCTTCTTTGGGGCGCAGCACCAGCGGCGCCCAGCCGAGTTCGCGGTGCACGTCGGCGGCGGGTCGGCACTCGCCGCGATACATCACCTCGCGCTCCCCGGACAACGTTGCCGCAACATATGACAACGGCGTCAGATCGCCGCTGGCGCCCACCGAACCCTCTTCAGGAATCAGCGGCAGGATGTCGTGTTCGAGAAACGCATGCAGACGTTCCAGCAGTTCAACGCGTACCCCGGAAACGCCATGGCACAGCGACTGCAAGCGCGCCGCCAGTACCGCTCGAGTGGCTTGCGCATCGAGCAATTTGCCCAGGCCGCAACCATGGAAGGTGTACAGATGACGTGGCAGCGCCTCGACGTGATGCAGCGGCACCGCCACCACACAGGAGTCGCCATAACCGGTGGTCACGCCATAAATCACGCCTTCCTTGTCCAGCAACGAGTCGAGGAAACGCGCACCCTTGGCGATGCGTTCGCGGTACGCGGCGTCATGTTGCAGCTGCGTCGGCGCCTGACGATTGGCCAGTGCCAATACGTCTTCGATGCGCAAAGGGAGTTCGCCGAAGGTTACCGGCTCATGCGTTGGCGTCGTCATCGGTCTTCCAGAAAGGGTAAAAGTTGAACCATTGTTGAGGTGCTTCGAGGCAATAGTGACCCAAGCGTTCGGCATAACGCGAAGCCCACTGATGAATGACCTGCTCGCGGTCGCTGCGTTTCCACGCCACCGCTTCGGCAAACGGCTCCAGGGTCAATCGATAGTCACCGGTGGGCTTCTTCAGGCACAGCAGCAAATTGACCGGGCACTTCAGTAATCCAGCCAATAACCAGGGGCCCTGCGGAAAGGCTGCCGGGTGGCCAAGGAAATCTACCGTCACGCTGCGCCCGCCGTGCAGCGGCACGCGGTCGCCGGCAATGGCCAGCCATTCGCCGCGCTCCAAGCGTTCATGCAATTGCAGCATGATCACCGGATCGAGCTCGCTGACCTGGATCAATCGCAGGTTGGTTGCGCCAGCTTCGCCGAGCAACCGGTTGAACTGCTCAGCGTGCTTGGTGTGCACCAACACGTTCATGGTGACCTTCTCGCCGATCTCTGCGAGCGCGCGACAGACTTCGAGATTGCCCAGGTGTGCGCCTACCAGCATCTGCCCACGGCTGCCGCGCAACTGATTGCGTAGCAGCGCCGGGTCGATGATCTCGATTTGCTCAATGCGCAACTTGCCGTTCCACACGTCGAGCTTATCGAGCATGGAGTCGGCGAAGGCCATGAACTGGCAAAACACTCGCCAATGGGTTGGCCGCAATTCGTTGCGGCCGCTCCAGTCTGCGAGGCGTTGTTGATATTGCCAGGCGCTTTGGCGAGCACTGCGCCCGAACATGAAAAAGTACAGGACGATGCCGTACAGCAACGGGCTCAACAGTCTGCGCCCCAGTACTTTGGCGCCGAATGCGGTGAGTTTCATCAGCCAAAAACTGCCGCGTTCCTGGCGATCTGCCCAGTGGTCCTTGTCGGTATTGCTGCTCATGCTCGCCACCGCCGCCAGAGAATCACTGGTGCTCGTAACAACATGCCGAAGAACAACCGGGTGTGCATGCTGGAGATCAGCACGTTGTCGTGGAACATGCGGAAATGCGAGACGCCATCCAACGGGTAATGAACCTTGGTTGGCAGCCATTGCATCGGCTGATTGCGCCAGGCTAATCGCACCAGAATGTCCGAATCGAAATCCATGCGCTTGCCGATGGTCGTTGAGTCAATCAGCGCCAGGGTTGGCGGCAAGGGATAGACCCGGAAGCCGCACATCGAGTCGCGAATTTGCAATGACAGGGTGTTGATCCACACCATCACATGCGTCAGATAGCGGGCGTACAAACGACCTTTGGGCACGCTGGCGTCGTATTGCGGGTAACCGCAGATCACCGCTTCAGGGTGTGCGCGCGACTGCTCGACGAAGAGCGCGACGTCTTGCAGGTCATGTTGGCCATCAGCGTCGACTTGCAAGGCGTGGCTGAAGCCCAAGCGCGAGGCTTCCCGCAGGCCGGTCATGACAGCGCCACCCTTGCCCTGGTTCGTCGCGAGCCGGATCAGGTAAACGCTGTCGCGCTGATCGAGTTGGTCGAGCACTTCGGCGCACGTCTTGTTGCTGGCGTCATCAACCAGAATGCACGGCAGGTTGTTGGCCAGCAGCGCTTCAACCACGGTGGTGATCGCCGTTTCGTGGTTGTAAACCGGGATGATTGCGCAGGGGTTATGCATCTTGGGTTGCACCTGAGAGACCGGGTTGCGCCCTTCGCGAGCAAGCCCGCTCCCACAGGGGATACACACATCCAGTGTGGGAGCGAGCCTGCTCGCGATTGAGTGCACAGCACTCATCAACGTTATGCATCGCCTGCCACCTCCAGCAAAATCCGTCCGCTGGAGCAGGTCGCCGCCTCGTTGCGATACGTGAAATACAACTTGCCGCGTGCCGGGTCGAACCGCAGGTGTAACTGGATTTCATCGCCGGGACGCACCAGTTGCTGGAATTTAAGCACTTCCATGCCGGCGAACTTCTGCGGCAACTCCATCAGTTGCTGGCCGAGGCTCAGCGCCCAATCCACCTGCACCACGCCCGGCAGTACCGGCGTTTTGGGGAAGTGGCCGCTGAAATACGCCAGGTCCGGTGGCACGGCCAATTGCAGGCTCCATTCGCCCTCGACTTGAGACCGCTCCAGCACTTCGGGTGTTTTTGGGCGTGGCGCCAGCAGCAATGCTTCCACTTCAGCCTGGGCCAGTTTGCCTTGCGCATTCAAAGGCAGTTGCCGCAGCAAACGCCAGCGTCGTGGCAGCGCCAATGCTTCGCAATGCAGGCTCAAATGCTGACGCAATTGATGCGTCAGCGTACGCCGACCTTGATTGCGCAGAGCATGCAGACCCGACTCACTCAATACCAGCAACGCACCCAGCGACGCTCTATTTTCCTGAACCACGCCAAGGCGCGCTTCGGCGACCCACTCGTGAGCCATCAATGCCTGTTCGAGCATGGGCAACGAGATGCGTTTTTCTTCCAGTTTGACGATGCGGTCGAGTCGTCCCAGCAGTTCAAAACGGCCGTCGTCGGCAATGCGGGCAGCGTCAGCGGTGTGTTCGATGTGGCCGACCGGCAAGTACGGTGAAGCAATCAGCAGCGCGCCGTCGCAGTCCTGGGTCAGATTGATATCGGCAAAGGGCTGCCAGAGAGTCTGGCCCTGACGCCAGGCGATACCGCCGGTTTCCGAACTGCCGAAAATTTCCGTGGGCCATTGATCCAGACGCTGTTGCAGGCTGTTGGCCGCTTCTGCTGGCAGGGCTCCACCTGATGAAAACACCCGCCGAACCGCGCTCAGTGCCGGCCAGTCGAGGTTATCGCCCATGCGCTTGAGCAAGGCCGGGCTGGCAACCCAGGCAAAGACTTGATGCTCGCGGCTGGCGCGCTGCAAATCTTCCGGGAACGCCAGTTGTTTGCGGACGAACGTTCGGCCGGCACACAGCGGCCACAGCACCCGAAACAACAAGCCGTAGATATGCTGGGTGGCGACGCTGCCAATGATGCAAGCCTGGCCCAGGTCGGTGCCCCAGAGCTGTTCCAGCGCCTGAACTTCATTGGCCATCTGGCGCAGGGTTTTATCGATGCGTTTGGGCTCGCCACTGGAGCCGGATGTGCACAGGCTCAACTGGCAGTTATCCAGGTCCAGTTCGGCGGCGCTCAGTGGCGCATGTTGATAGTCAGACAGGTGCGCGTCATCTGCCTGATCGGTCAGCCACAGGTCGACTTGTGTCGACCAGCGCTCGCGGGTCTGGGCTTGCAGGTCGGCAGGCAGCAGCACGCCGACCCCGGCACGCCAGGCGCCGAGCAATGCAATCGCCAGGTCGGCGGCGTCTTCCAGGTGCACCGCAATGCGGTGCACCCCTTGGGCTTGCAGGCCCGCCGCCAGGCTCAAGGCCTGTTCGCATAGATGAGCATGATTCAACACCGGCTCTGCCGTCACGGCACGCTCCGGCTGAGCCTTGAGCAACAGTTGCTCAAGTTTTATCCAATTCATGGGTGGCCTCGTACCCGTTGTCGTATTAGCCATTCAATGGCAAACATCAGGCCCATCAACCCGTAGGAGATCAGGCCGGTGTACAACATCCACCAGCTCAGCGGTGCCCAAAGGGTCAGGGCGGCCGCAAGCAAACCGTTACAGAGGAAAAACACACTCCAGGCAATAGTCACCTGGCGCGTATAAACAATCGCTTTGGGCGGCAGGTGCGGTTCGCGCAGACGTGCCAGGCGTTCGACCATCGGCGTGCCGACTTTCAAGCTCAGGCCAAACAAGCCAAGCATGAAGGCGCTGATCAATACCGGGTACCAGCGCAGTAACAGCGGGCTGTCGAACAGCGCCAGCAGCAGGCAGAAAGCAATCGCAATGAGCGCCATCCACAAGCTGCCGGGTTTGCGCACACCGAGCAGCACCCGGGCAAGCCACAAGCTGCCCAGCAGCAGGCCAAACTGCCACGGCGCGAAATGCTCCATGCCGAAATAGACTGCGAAAGGATACAGCAGCCCGGCCAGCAGCAGGCCGAGGCCAATCAGTCGACTCATGCGGCCGGCTGAACCAGACGGTAGACCGCCTCAACGACGTCACTGACGGTGCGTACCGATTTGAATTCTTCGGCGGCGATTTTTTTGCCGGTCTGGCGTTTGATGTGATCGATCAGGTCGACGGCGTCGATGCTGTCGATTTCCAGGTCCTGATACAGGTTGGAGTCGAGGCTGACACGCTCGGGATCCAGTTCGAAGAGTTCGACCAAGGCATCGCGCAGGGTGTTGAAAATGTCGTCACGAGTTTGCATGGTCCGGTCTCAAGCTGCCTGTTTTGCAGTGACGAACGCCGCAAGGCTCGCCACGTTGCTGAAGTGATTACGCGTGTCTTTTGCGTCGGCGTCGATCTTGATGCCGTACTTTTTCTGAATCGCCAGCCCCAATTCGAGGGCGTCTACGGAGTCCAGTCCCAGGCCTTCGCCAAACAGTGTCTGGTCGTCGCCAATGTCGTCGACGCTGATGTCTTCCAGGCCCAGGGCGTCGATGATCAGCAATTTGATGTCACGGTGCAGATCGCTCATCTTCGGCGAGCTCCTTAATAAAGTAGTGGTGCAAATAGTCATTGAGCTTGCGCGAGGCTTGAGGCGCAGGGCCTAGCGCGGCAAAGGCTTGTGGGTCTATATCGGCCCCGACACGAAAACTGAAGTGCACGCGACGTTTAGGGATCCGATACCAGGGTTCTGCTTTGGTCAACGTGCTGGGGTTGACCTTGATGACGACCGGCGTAAGGATTTTCGCACCGCGCAGTGCGATTGCCGCGCCACCCCGATGAAAGGCGGGTGGTTGGCCAGGTTGAGTGCGCGTGCCCTCAGGAAAAATGATCAGTGTCTGGCCACTTTTGAGCGCGTCGGCGGCGGCATCCAGCATGTCCATGCTGCCATCGTTGCTGATGTATTCAGTGCGGCGCAGTGGACCCCGGGTGAACGGGTTTTCCCATAGGCTGCTTTTGACCACGCAGTTGGAATGGCGCACCAGGCCGATCAAAAACACCACGTCGATCAGCGACGGGTGATTGGCGATGATCATTTGTCCGGGGCGGCCAAGCCGTTCAGCGCCTTGAATGTCGTAGGTCAGCACACCCGTGCGGGCCATGAAACGCACAAAAAACCAAAAGCAGCGGCTGACCGTTTGCCGCGCCCGCAGACGATGCGTCAGAGCATCACCGGGCAAACAGCCCAACAGCGGGAAAACCACCACGCGCAGGCACAAGCCGCCCAACCCGAACAGGGTGAAGCTCGCAGCGGTGGCCAGCAGGCGCCAGTAATAGGCGTCGCGGTTTTTTTCGGTTACAGGTTGCGTTGCCAGGTCCATACACGATTTTTCCAGGCATGTTGGCAGATGGTCTGCTGGCCGAGCAGGGTACGCAAGAGATTAAGGGCATGGGGCCAGTGCGCTTTGGACAACTCATCCGAAGCGCTGTTCAGGGACAACTGCCAGTCGTTTCCGGGCGTCAGCAGCAGGCCGACGGCATAAGGGAATGGCACGTCGTCAATCCAGGCCGAATAAGCGTCGGGTGGTTGTTCTTCGGTGATCACCAACAGCACTGCCGGTGCACCTTCCCCAAGCAGCGCTGCCGCCTCCAGCATGCCGTGTTCGAGCCCGTCGCCAGCGGCTGCGAGTGCGGTCATTTCACTGGTTTCGCCCCGCATGATCGACCACAGGCCGATAATTGCGTTGTGCACAGACAGGCTGAACTGGGTCGGTGAAAGGGGCTGGTCGGCGGCCAGTTCGCTAAGAATGTCGAAGGTGCGCGGGGTTTCGCCATGGCGGGAAATAAAGACCAACGGTAAGTCCAGGCGACCATCGGCCAGCGGCCAACCGACGCTGAACGCCATCCGCGCCAGACGGCTGAGTCGTCTGCGCTGCATGGCAGGCAGGAACGATACATCCGGGGCGGCATCGCTGCGCTGGAGTACAACCGGTTGCCGGCTCCAGGCCTGCCAATCGTCCACGCTTTCGAGCCCAGGGGCCCATGCGCGCCATTGGGCGATGTTGAAATTGATCACAGATTCATCCCGCCCCTTGGGGGCTTCCTTGACGTGGCTGGCTGCGCAAACAGCAGCCGACCTTACGTGGCGCTTGGCGCCGAGTGGCGCGCATTATCGCGGTGTGGCGAGCGCGTAGCAAATATTGGTTATCTTTTGCGCAACAAAATGTACCGATTGGTCCGTCGAGAAGCTGTCGTTTGGCCATTATCCAAATTGCGTCCGCCGAGGTAGCTAAGCGGCGGGTTAGACCACTACACTCGGTCAATCTTTGATACACGGAGGTTTTGACATGCGGCGCGTGGTGTTCAATCAGAAAGGTGGCGTGGGCAAATCCAGTATTGCCTGCAATCTGGCGGCGGTTAGCGCCAGCGAGGGCTATCGCACCCTATTGGTGGATCTCGACGCCCAAGCCAACTCTACTCAATACCTGACGGGGCTCACCGGGAACGACATCCCGATGGGCATCGCCGACTTCTTCAAGCAAACGCTATCGTCCGGGCCGTTTTCCAAGAAAAACCAGGTGGATATTTACGAAACGCCGTTCGATAACCTTCATGTCATCACCGCCACCGCTGAATTGGCCGACTTGCAGCCGAAGCTTGAGGCAAAACACAAGATCAACAAGCTGCGCAAATTGCTTGAAGAGCTGGATGAAGATTACGACCGCATCTACCTCGACACGCCGCCAGCCCTGAATTTTTATGCCGTGTCGGCATTGATTGCCGCCGATCGGGTGCTGATCCCCTTCGACTGCGACAGCTTCTCGCGCCAGGCGTTGTACGGCCTGTTGGCAGAAATCGAAGAGTTGAAGGAAGACCACAACGAAGGTCTGGAAGTGGAGGGCATCGTCGTCAACCAGTTCCAGGCCCGTGCCAGCCTGCCTCAGCAAATCCTCGACGAATTGATTGCCGAAGGCTTGCCGGTACTGCCGGTTTACCTGGGTAGTTCGGTGCGGATGCGTGAATCGCACCAAGCGAATACGCCGCTGATTCACCTCGACCCACGTCACAAGCTGACTCAGCAGTTTGTCGAACTGCATAACCTGCTCGAAAACCACTGAGTCTGTAAGCACACCCAACCCATGTGGGAACGAGCCTGTTCGCGACGGCAGTGTGGCAGGCGACATTGATGCCGACCGACGCGCCCCTTCGCGAGCAGGCTCGCTCCCACGATGTTGACTGGCGGCGGCCCTAAATCCCTTGGCTGCGCAACCAGCTCATCAGCTGCGGTAACGGGAAGGCACCGCTCTGGCGTGCCACTTCCCGGCCGTTCTTGAACAGAATCAGGCTGGGAATCGAACGAATCCCCAACTGCGCCGACAACTGCTGATTGGCCTCGCTGTCCAGTTTGGCGAGCCGACATTTGCCCGCCAATTGCTCCGCCGCCTGTTCAAACACCGGCGCGAACGACTTGCACGGGCCGCACCAATCCGCCCACACATCCACCAGCAGCGGCAGGTCGCCTTTGATCTGGCTGGCGTAATCGCCTTGCTTCAATTCAAACGGCTTGGTTAACAAGACCTCTGCCTTGCAGCGGCCACACTTGGGATGATCGCTGAGCCGCTGCGCAGGGATGCGGTTCAGGCCGTTGCAATGAGGGCAGGGGATGAGGAGTGGGTCTGTCATGAAGTGGTCCTGTTAAGAAGCCGATGCCTCTTTATGTGGAGACGTTTGTTCATAATTCAATCGTGCAGTTGCCAGTCATAAAACTAGGCTGATGAGCACTGAGCGAGACCACTGGTCGCGTTGTGGCTATCGCAACTTGCGATATCCAAGGCTTGGGATTAACTTTTCATAGCAGAATGCGATAAGGATGTTGCATGCATGTGTTCTCAGAAAAACCCATCCGTGAAGCCAGGGAGAAGTGGCCGAACGCGTCAAATGCTCTGGCGCAATGGTTTCGATTGGCAAAGAGAAGCAGCCCAGGGACTTTTCGGCGATGAAGTCGATATTTCCTGCAATTGATAAGGTGGGCGAGTTTCATGTTTTCGACATCGGCGGCAACAAGCTTAGGCTGATCGCATTCGTTAGGTACGGGCCGCAGAAGCTCTACATAAAGTATGTGCTGGATCACGGGGAATATGACCGTGGTAAATGGAGAGACAAATAATTATGAGTGTTCTGATTAAATTGGTTGCCGAGCACTGGGAGTTTGTTTCGCCATTACTGCGAAAACCCAAAAGCGAAGAGGACTACGACACGCTCGTCAGTGCTCTGAATGAGTTGCTTGAGATAACGGGTGATGATGAGACCCACCCGCTGATGAGTCTGGTTGACATCATTGGCGACTGGGTAGCGGAATGGGATCGAAAACATCACCCCATGGCCGAAGCCAGTGGGGTCGAAGTTCTCGGCTACCTGATGCGAGAGCACGGTTTGACCCAGAGTGACCTGCCGGGTGTGGGTACCCAGTCTGTCGTATCCGAAATTCTGAGCGGCAAGCGTCAGCTCAACCTGCGGCAGATCCGCTGGCTGGCCGAGCGATTTGGTACGTCCGTGGAAACGTTCATCTAATTCTTCTCAAGACGAACAACTGATCTCCAGATGCTTGCCCCACTCGGGCGGCCGTTCGGCGTAGCCCTCCATTCCCGGTTGTTCCTCGAAAGGATTGCTCAACACGGCATGCAAGCGTCGAACCTCTGAATAGTCGCCGCTTTCAGCCGCATCAATCGCTTTTTGAGCCAAATAGTTGCGCAGGATGTACAGCGGATTAACCGCGTGCATCCGCTGACGACGTTGCTGCTGATCGCTTGCGCCATCGCGCTCGACCCGGGCGACATAGCGCTCGGCCCAGGCATCGAAGCCTTGGATATCGACAAAGTCATCGCGCAAGCGGGTAACCGCCAGTTCGGCTGATTCGTCGCCAAGACGACGGAAAAACAAGCTGTAATCCACGCCGCTGTTTTGCATCAGTTGCAGCAATTGTTCGAGCAGTTTCTGGTCATCGTCCTCGGCCGTCGTGAAACCAAGGCGGCGGCGCATCAGGTCCAGGTAATGTGCCTGGTAAAGTGGCAAATAAAGGCCGAGGGCTTCGCGCAAGGCTTCGACACTGATGAACGGCGTCAGAGCCTGCGCGAGAGCGCTGAGGTTCCATTGGCCAATCGGCACCTGGTTGCTGAAAGAGTAGCGACCCTGATCGTCGGAGTGGTTACAGATGAAATTGGCGTCGAAGTCGTCGAGAAAGGCGAAGGGCCCAAAGTCGAAAGTGATGCCCAGGATCGACATGTTGTCGGTGTTCATCACACCGTGGCAAAAACCGTAGGCCTGCCACTTGGCGATCAATTCGGCGTTGCGCTCGACAATTTCCCGGAACATTGCCAGGTATGGTTCCGGCTGCTCCAGGCATTCCGGAAAATGCATGTCCAGCACGTGCTCTGCGAGCTCTTTCTGCTGCTCGAGACGTTTGGTGTAGTAGAAGTATTCAAAATGCCCGAAGCGCACATGGCTGGGCGACAGGCGCAAGACCATGGCCGCGCGCTCCTGCTTTTCGCGCCATACCGGCGTGTCGGAGCCAATCACACACAGCGCGCGAGTGGTCGCAATGTTCAGGGCATTCAGTGCTTCCGAGGCCAGGAACTCGCGGATAGAGGAGCGCAGTACCGCACGACCATCGCCCATGCGCGAGTAAGGCGTCTGCCCGGCGCCCTTGAGGTGCAAGTCCCAATGCTCGCCAGCCTCGTTGTAGACCTCGCCCAGCAACAAACCTCGGCCATCGCCCAATTGCGGGTTGTACGAACCGAACTGATGACCGGAATAGACCATTGCCCGAGGGATCGCGTCGGCCCATAACTTATGGCCGCTGAACAGCTCGGCGAACGCCGGGCTTTCAGCCACGGCAGGGTCAAGATCCAGCAGTTTCATGGCCGCCGGGCTGGCCACCACCAAACGAGGATTGTCGATGGGCTCGGGCAGCACGTGGGCGGAAAACGCGTCGCCCAGGCGGGCGAAGCGATTATCGAAGGTCAGTTCGTCGAGGGCTTTCACCGGCCATCTCCAGCAGAATGTCCGAGCATTCTGCTAGGGATAAGCGCGTTAGTCGAGCTTGGTGGCGGGAGGCTCTTGCGTCGGTTTGCCATCGGCTGCAGGCACGATGGTTTTGGTTTCAGGTTCGATCGGTACCATTTTGTATTCCTGGCCTTGCAGGTTCTTGAGGTAAACCTCCATCTGCCGGAACGAGATGTTGATGTGCTGCTTCTTGAACTCGCGGTTGATGAAGCGGTTGACCTCATCGAGCACCGGGTTACGGTCGCCGAGGTCGCGCACGTGCATGCGCAACTCGTGATCGAGTGTGCTTTCGCCGAAGTTCAGGAAGTAGACGTGCGGCTCCGGGTCTTTCAATACGCGCGGATTATCACGCGCAGCCTTCAGCAACAGCTCTTTCACCAGGTCCAGGTCGGAGCCGTAATCCACGCCCAGTTTCAAGGTTACCCGGGTGATGGTGTCGGTCAGCGACCAGTTGATCAGTTGCCCGGTAATGAACGTCTTGTTCGGGACAATGATGTCTTTGCGGTCGAAGTCGGTAATGGTCGTGGCGCGGATGCGGATTTTGCTGACCGTACCCGACAGGTTGCCGATGGTGATCGTGTCGCCGATCCTTACCGGACGCTCGAACAAAATCATGATGCCGGAGATGAAGTTGGCGAAGATTTCCTGCATCCCGAACCCGAGGCCGACCGACAGCGCCGCCACCAGCCATTGCAACTTGTCCCAACTGACGCCGAGCGTCGACAAGGTCGAGACAAAACCAACCCCGGCAATCACGTAGGACAGCAATGTGGTGGTGGCGTAGGCGCTGCCCTGCGCCAGGTTCAGTTTGGACAACACCAGTACTTCCAGCAGCCCTGGCAAGTTGCGCGCAAGGGCGAAGGTGATGCCGATGATGATCAGCGCCCCGAGCATGTCGCCGATGCTGATGGGCACCATGCTCATGTTGGCGCCGGTGCCGCTCGTGTATTCGTAGAGGGTGATGTTGTCCAGGTAGGAGAACACTGTGATCAGGTCCGACCAGACCCAGTACAGCGCCGCGATGAATCCACCCAGCAATGCCAGACGAATCAACCGCAATGACTGCTCGTTGACCTTCTCGATGTCCAGGGTCGGTTCTTCAATCACCGCTTCGCCGTCGCCGGCCTCTTTCGCGGCCTGGCGTTTGGCCAGCGCTCGCTGGTAGGCCAGGCGCCGCGCGGCAACACTGAGGCCGCGCACGAACGTGGCTTCGATCACCAGCCAGAACATCAGCAGGTAAAGGGTGTTGATCAACCGGTCGCTGAGTTTCAATGCGGTGTAGTAATAGCCAAAGCACACCGCCACGAACAGTGCGATGGGCAGCGCCGTGAACAACACGCCCACCGCTTTGCGAAACAGCGAAGCGTTCTGGTGAGTCGGGCTGCTGATCAGCAGTCGGCTGAGCAGCCAGGCCATCAAGGCGTAGCAGATCAATACAACGGGCATGCCCAGGACGTCTTCGGCCAATGCCGCCGGTTGCAGTTCCGCAACGGCCACCACCGCGACCAACGCCAGCACCACCAGGCCGAGTCGACGAACCCAGCCTTGCAGGAATTCGACCTGAGGTTTCTCCCAGCGGAAATGCAGTTCAGCGACGCCGCCCGGCGCGAGGATGCGATACGCGGTGTAGAACACCAACCATGCCTGGGCCATTTGCAGAAGCGCCGCACCCATGTTGGTGTTCTGTCCGCGAGCGTCGATCTGCAGGGCATAACCGCACAGGGCCAGACCCAACGAAACCGGCATCGCCAGCAGGATGTTGATCAGAATCGCCTGCGGTGTGTGCCACTGGCTGTCGCGTTTGAAGTGACCAATGTCTTGGTGAACTTTGTTCAGTCGCGCATACAGGCTTTTGCGGCGCCACAGCAGGGCGCCGATCACCAGTGCCAGCGGCAGGAATAGCAGCGGGCGCTGGGTCAGGCCATCGCTCAATTCGCTGAGGCTTGACGCCCACGGCAGCGTTGTCACCTGGCGTTGCAGACGCTCGGGAACACCGCGCATCCACTCCAGGTCCAGCGGTTTGTTGCTGGGAATCCAGAACATCTGCTCATCCAGCGTCGCGCGCAGGCTTTGTGCGGTGCTCAGCAGTTGCTTCTGGTTAAGTTGCAGGGTGATGGATTCATTGAGCACCGCGCTCAGTTCGCGGTTGAGTCGCTCCAGCAGGTCGGCGCGCGTAGTGGCCAGTTCCAGCAGACTCTTGCGCAACTGCGGGGTGACTTGCTCTGGCGGTTGCGTCGACAGCAGGTTATCGACGTAGCTGGCCGGATTACTCAGCAGTTCACGCTGTTGGCTGACTTCGAACTGATACAGGCGAATGTCGGCGATCTGGTCTGCCAGGTCGCGGTCAAGCTTGATGCGCGGCAGGGTTTGTTTCTGTTTGTAGAGAATCTTGGAAAGCAGCAGGCTGCCTTTCAGCACGTTGATTTGTTCGTCCAGCGCCGAGTCGCTTTGGGTCACGCTGTCCAGTTGCTGCTTGGTCTGCAGGTTTTGCTGGGTCACCACATTGAGCCGATCGGTGCTTTTCAGCAAATAGTCGGAAAGCTTCAGGTTGGCGGCGCTTTCTGTGGCCAACAGGCTGCTGCCGCCGGCCTTTTGCGCCTCGATGGACTGCTGCGTCACTGTCTCTTGCGACTGCGCCAGGCGCTTCTGGTTGATCAGGTTTTGCAGCTCCTGGATCTCGGCGTCCAGGCGATTCGATTTTTCATCAAGCAGGTCATGCTGGCTGTTGCCCAGGTCCTGCAATTGACTGTTGCCGGCCAGTTCCTGACGACGCAGCGGTATCAAGGCATTGAGTGCCGCAAGTTCGGCGTTGAGCAGGTCGCGTTGCTCTCCACTCAAGGTTTTACCGTTGTCTTTGCCAGCCTTGAGGATGTTGTTGATCTGCTGGATGCGAGTCTGGCTGCTGGAAATTTCGGCTTGGGCACGCTCGGGGCGGGTTTGCGCGGTAATCACCAGGCTATTGGCATTGGCCAGCGCGGTTTGCAGGTCGCTCTGTTGGGTGGAGCGATCAGTCAGCAATTGTTCGAGTTGCTGGATCGACAGATTGGCGAAGCGTTGCTCCAGAGGCAGCACTTTAGTTGCCTTGAGGCGTGCCAGTTCTCGCTGGTTCTCGATGTTCTGCTTCGGGGCGGAGGCCAGTTGTTGTTTCAGATCGACCAGTTTCTGTTCGTAGTCACGCCTGTTGTTGAGCTGTGTCAGCGTGTTCTGCAGGAGGGTTTGCAGGGCTTTCTGATCGGCTTCCGGCAGTTTGCGATCGGCAATCTTGTCCAGGCTGGCCTGTACGGCTTCGCTGGACGGCGGTTCGGCAGCTTGCACGCTGCCAACGGACAGGCTCAAGCCCAACAGGGCCATGATAAAAAAGGTGCGCAGGGTTGACATAGAGACCGATCGAAAACGAGACGAAGAATGGAGTTTAGAGGAACAAACCCGGACCCGGGCGACTTCCTTCGGGGAATCTGACGCCCACTTTGCCAATCTTGTTCCCGTCCATGACCGCAACAGTCCAGATGGTGTTGTTCCACTCCACCTGGTCGCCGACCACTGGTGCGCCACCCACTTTCTGCGCAATAAAACGGGCCAGGGACATGTCCGGATCGATGCCTTCGACTTTCAACCCATACAGCGCCGCAACCGCAGCCAGCTGGGCATCGCCTTCGAGTACGAAGTCGCCGAAAAAGCGCAAATCCAGACCTCTTTGCGGTGCTTGGCTGAAGAGTTTTCCGAGGGCTGGAAGGTTGTGTTCATGGCCGATTACACACAGTAAATCGTCGACCTCCAGCACTGTACTACCCGACGGATGGAGCAGTTGTTGGCCACGAAACAGGGCCGCGATGCGGGTGCCTTCAGGCATTTTCAGTTCGCGCAGTGGCGAGCCGATACACCATTTTTCGGCACCCAGGCGATAAACGAACAACTCCCACTCACTGGTGACATGCACTTCCAGCGCCGCACGTGAGATCGGTGCCGGCTCAGGCGGAACGGTCACCTTCAATAACTTCGCGACCCACGGCAGGCTCGTGCCCTGCACCAACAGCGACACCAGCACGATAAAGAAGGCGAGGTTGAAGTAGAGCTGGGCATGCGGCAGCCCGGCCATCAATGGGAACACCGCCAGAATAATCGGGACCGCGCCACGTAAGCCTACCCAGGAAATGAACGCCTTCTCGCGACCGTGAAATGCCTTGAAGGGCAGCAGGCCGACCATCACTGACAGTGGCCGCGCAAACAGAATCATCCACAACGCCAGGCCGAGAGCAGGCAGGGCGATGGGCAGCAAGTCATGCGGCGTCACCAGCAGGCCAAGCACCAGGAACATGCCGATCTGTGCCAGCCAGGCCATGCCGTCCAGCATGTGCAAAATGCCATGGCGGCTGCGCACTGGCCGGTTGCCGATTACCAGGCCGCATAAGTACACCGCGAGGAAGCCGCTGCCATGCAGGGCGTTGGTCAGTGCAAACACCAGCAGGCCGCCGGCGATGACCAGGATCGGATACAGGCCGGTGGCCAGATTGATCCGGTTTACCAGTTGCAGCATGACCCAGCCGCCACCCAGCCCTATCGCGCCACCGATGCCGAATTCGCGCACCAGGTGCCCGAGCAGGTTCCAGTGCAGGCCGGTTTCGCCACTGGCGAGCATGTCGATCAGTGTGACAGTGAGAAACACCGCCATCGGGTCGTTGCTGCCGGATTCAATCTCGAGGCTGGCGGTTACCCGTTCGTTCAGACCCTTGCCGCCGAGCAGCGAGAACACGGCAGCGGCGTCGGTCGAGCCGACGATGGCGCCGATCAACAGGCCCTGGATCATGTTCAGATCGAACAGCCAGGCAGCCGCCATGCCGGTCAACCCGGTGGTGATCAACACCCCGACGGTTGCGAGCGACAGCGCTGGCCACAAGGCCACGCGGAAACTTGAAACCCGGGTCCGCAAGCCACCGTCGAGCAGGATGACCGCCAGCGCCAGGTTGCCGACCAGATAAGCCGTTGGGTAATTATCGAAAACAATGCCGCCGCCATCGACGCCGGCCGCCATACCCACGGCCAGAATAATCACCAGGATCGGGATGCCGAGGCGCGACGAAAGTGAGCTCACCAGAATGCTCGCACCTACCAGCAACGCGCCGATCAAGAACAGGCTGTTGATGGTCGTCGCATTCAAAGGCAGTACTCCAGAAAGCTGAAAGGCGGGCGCAAACTGACCATGCAGTCTGCGTGCCAGCGATTCTAACCTGTTGAATTGTGATGCTGTCAAAAAGCTTTTGCGTTACCGAGTCTGAAGCTATTCCTGTGGCGAGGGAGCTTGCTCGCGCTGGGTCGCGCAGCGACACCAAAACCCCCAGCGGGGTGATTCAGCCTCAAAACGCCAAGGCACTGGACGACTGCTTCGCAGCCGAACGGGAGCAAGCTCCCTCGCCACAGAGGTTGTGTTGTTGCTTACAGGCTAAACCGCCCAACCATGTTGTTCAGGTCCACGGCCAACCGCGACAGTTCATTGCTCGCCGCGCTCGTCTGGTTGGCGCCGGTCGCGGATTGCACCGACAGATCACGAATGTTCACCAGGTTGCGATCCACTTCGCGGGCCACTTGCGCCTGCTCTTCTGCTGCGCTGGCGATCACCAGGTTGCGTTCGTTGATCTCCACGATGGCACTGTTGATCGTGTCCAGCGACAGACCGGCACCGCGCGCTATATTCAGCGTCGACTCTGCGCGCTCGGTGCTGTTGCGCATCGAATCCACTGCGTGCTCGGTGCCGCTCTGGATGCTGCCGATCATGCGCTCGATCTCGCTGGTCGACTGTTGAGTGCGATGCGCCAACGCACGTACTTCGTCTGCGACCACGGCAAACCCGCGACCGGCTTCACCCGCTCGCGCCGCCTCAATGGCTGCGTTCAGCGCCAACAAATTGGTCTGGTCGGCCAAGCCCCGAATAACGTCCAGCACTTTGCCGATGTCACGGGATTCGTTCGCCAACTCACCGATCAAAGCGGCAGTGCTCTGCACATCGGTGCTCATGCGTTCGATGGCGCTGACGGTTTCCTGCACCAGGTCGCGACCATCGCCCGCCGAGGTGGTGGCATTCTTCGAGGCTTCGGAGGTGCTCACCGCATTGCGCGCAACTTCTTCCACCGCACTGGTCATTTCGTTGACAGCCGTTGCGGCCTGTTCGATTTCGTTGTTTTGCTGAGTCAGGCCGCGGGCGCTTTCATCGGTGACGCTGTTGAGTTCTTCGGCTGCCGATGCGAGTTGCGTGGCCGAGCCGGAAATCCGCTGCAGGGTGTCACGCAGTTTTTCCTGCATTTTCGACATGGCCAACAGCAAACGGCCCGCTTCGTCCTGACCATCAACCGTTATCGGACGCGTGAGGTTGCCTTCGGCAATGCCTTCTGCGGCGTTCAAGGCGTTGGCGATAGGTTTGGTAATGCTGGTGGTCAGCAACCAGGCGAATAGCAGGGTCAGGCCAGTGGCCAAAACCAACAGCGCCACCACCAGGTTGAAGGCCTGAGAATACTGGTCGGCCGCTTGCTGATTGGTTTCTTCGATCTGTTGGGTGTTGATCTCCAGCAGTTTCGCGAGCGCTGTGTTGACTGCTTCGGAATTGGCGAGCAACTCGGTGTTGAGCAATTTGCTCAGCTCATCAAGCTGATTGTTGCGCGACAGTGTCTTCATCCGGTCTTCGATCTGGCGGTACTGCGCCAGCAACTGAATGTACTGCTCGTAAGCGGCACGTTCTTTCGGGCCGTCGATCAGCGGTTCGTAGGTTTTCTGGGCATCGCGAATCTGTTGATTGCGCGCATCAAACAGCTCCATGGTTTTCTGCTGCACATCGGGTTCACGGTTGATCAGCAAACGGTACGACAGCACCCGCAGGCGCAGGGTCAGCTGGGTGAACTCATCGAGGCTTTTGATGCTTGGCACGCTGGCGTTGGCGATGTCTTCACCTGCTGCGCGGATTTTGCTCATCTGGTTCAAGGCAAAGACACCCAGAACCAACATCAAGCCGCCAATCAGGGCGAAGCCGAGGAATGCCCGCGGTGCGATATTCATATTACGAAGGGACATGGTGTTTACCGAAAATAGCGCATCCGTGCGGGACTGAACTGACGTATGCATGCCTTATCGGTCGTACGACTAAAGTCTTGAGTGGCTGTGCGTATTTGTCGCACAAGGCGTGGGGCGACGAAGTGCAGGAACCAGATCCACATGTCACAGTCTTTAAAGCTCGCGAGGAAGGTCGTCCGCCAGGAAAATCAAGGCCTTGCGCCTGAATAACCCTGGCATCCGTGGTGACTTTTCTTTATCGTACGCGCCCTTTGAAAATGCTTGGAAAATCAAAATGTTGGAAGCATCCCTCAGCCAATTGGAACAACTGGTCAGCGACCTGGTGCTACAGAACCAGAACCTGCTCGGCATTAACCAGACCCTCAGTGCAGAACTGGCCCAGGCCAAGGATGAAAACGAAAGCCTGCAATTGAACCTGATGGAGCAGGAAGAGAAACAAGGCGCCACTGCTGCACGCATTCAGGCCCTGGTTGAGCGCGTCAGCGCCGGCCCGGTCAGCGCATGAATCAAGGCGCCGCAGGGGTAAAAGTCGTCTCGATCCTGGGGGAGGACTATTCGATCAAGGCGCCGGCCGGGGAAGAGCAAACCCTGCTGGACGCTGCAATGATGTTGAAGGCCGCTTTGGCCGACACCAAAAGGAAGTACCCGACGCTGATCGGTGACCGCTTGCTGGTGCTGGCGGCAATGAATCTGTGCTCGCAGCAGATCGAAATGCAAAAGCAGCACACGCTCGAACTCAACCGTTACCAAGAGCAAGTCAGCGCCACGGTTGAAGTGATCTCCAAGACGATCAATCAGGCCTGATCGCCTTTGCGCACAACCAAAGAATAAAATTGTCGATTTAGTTGTATACAATCGGCACGGCTGTTGCAGTGTTTCAGCCTCTTATTCTTTGGGGGTGTTCCATGCAGTTCTGGCGGCGCAGTATCCAGTGGCAGTTGATCCTGAGTATGGGCAGCGCCCTGTTGGTCAGTATCCTGATCGTGGTTGGCATTTATACCCTCGTGGTCAACCGTCTCGCCCAGAGTTACCTGGTCGAGCAGGCTCTGCCGTCGAGCATCGAAGCGATGCGCAACGACATCGAGCGAATCCTCGTTCAACCGCTCACCGCCGCGAAGGACATCGCCAGTAACAGCATGGTGCGCGACTGGCTGGCCGGGGGCGAAAACAGTGCCCAGACCGAGAGTTTCGTGACCTACCTGGAAGGGGTTCGGGCGGAGCACAAAGCATTTACGGCACTGATCGTTGGCGCCGCCTCCAGTCATTACTTCACCGAAAAAGGCCTGGACCGCACCCTCAGCCGCTCTAACCCGGCTGATGCCTGGTTTTATTCGTTCCTCGACAGTCACCAGCAACGCACGCTCAACATCGACAATGACACCGCAACGGGAGAACTGGCGCTGTTCATCGACCTTAAAGTCGAGCAGGCCGGCAAAGTCGTGGGCGTCGCCGGGCTAGGCCTGAGCATGAAAGAGTTGTCTGAGCTGATTCACAACTTCAGCTTCGGTGAGCGCGGCAAGGTCTATCTCGTGCGTTCCGATGGGTTGATCCAGGTTCATCCTGAGGCGCAATACAGTGGCAAACGGACCTTGGCCGAGCAAATTGGCGCACCGGCGGCGCAAGCCGTCATGGGGCAGCTCTCTACCTCCAAAGCGTCCGCCAGCAGCTTTACCCGCGATGGCGAAGATTATCTGGCGCTGAGCCTGCCGCTAAGGGATCTGGGTTGGACATTGGTGGCCGAAGTACCACAGTCGCAGATCTACGCCGAGGCCCGTCGCGCCATGTGGATGAGCAGCGGCATTGGCTTGGCGGTAGCATTGGTGTGCCTGTTGCTGGTGGTGCTGCTGGCTCGCGGACTGGTACGACCGATTCGTCAGGTAACAGCAGCGCTGGTAGCCATCGGTAGCGGTGGGGGAGATTTGACCCACAGGTTAGATTCCAGTCGTGCCGATGAGCTGGGTGATCTTGCGCGCGGCTTCAATCGGTTTCTGGAAAATCAGCGTGAGATGATCGGCGAGGTGCTGACCACCAGCGAGCGTTTGCGCACCGCTGTCGGTCAAGTGGCGAAGGTGGTGGACAACACCGCCGAGCGTTCAGGACGCCAGCAGGAAATGACCGACATGGTCGCCACCGCTGTCCACGAAATGGGCCTGACCGTACAGGAAATCGCGCAAAACGCCGGTAACGCAGCCGTAGCGTCGCAAAGCGCTCGCGATGAGGCCATGCAAGCGCGAGAAGTGGTCGGCGGATCGATTCGGCATATCGAAAGCATGTCCTGCGAGATCGGCCTCGCCGCTACGGCGGTGGGTGAGCTGGCCAATCAGGTCGCGTCGATCGATCAAGTGTTGGCAGTGATCCGCGGTATTTCCGAGCAGACCAATTTACTGGCGCTGAACGCGGCTATCGAGGCCGCGCGAGCCGGGGACATGGGCCGAGGGTTCGCAGTGGTGGCAGATGAAGTGCGAACCTTGGCGCGACGGACGCAGTCGTCAACTGACGAAATTCAACAAATGATCGGCAGCCTCAAGCAAGGCGCCGAAAATGCAGTGTCATCGATGCACAGCGGGCAGGCGGCGACCGGCACCGGTGTCGAGTCGAGCCAGCGCACTGGAGCATCGTTGACGGCAATTACCGGGCAGGTGGAGCGCATCAGCGACATGAACCACCAGGTGGCGACGGCAACGGAAGAACAGTCGGCGGTCACCGAGGAGATCAACCGCAACGTTCAGGGGATTTCCGATCTGGCCCGTGCAACGGCAGGGGAAGTCAGGGCGTGCCGTGAAGATTGCCAGACGTTGCAGCGACTGGCGGATGACCTGGCGCGGCAGATGGGTAGTTTCAAACTGAGTTGATGCGTGGTCAGTGCCGACGCCTTCGCGAGCAAGCCCGCTCCCACACTGGAAAGCATTTCGAATGTGGGAGGCTCGCTCGCTCGCGAATGGATTTAAGAAGCATCACAAGGCTTTAGTTAAAACCATTCATCCTGCATCCCAAGGCACACATCATCGCGTGCCTCAAGGATAGCCAGCTCATGATGGCAACCCGGTACCTCCCACGTCAGGAAGTACCGCGCCGCCTGCAGCTTGCCTTTATAAAAGCTCACATCCGCCGTGTTGCCCTTGACCAAGCCTTGCTCGGCACGAATTGCCTGCTCCAGCCAGCGCCAGCCAATCACCGTATGCCCAAACACTTTCAGGTACAGCGCCGAGTTCGCCAGGCTGCTATTGACCTTGCCTTGGCCCAGATCCGTCAGCAAACCGATAGTCACCGTTTGCAGGCGCGCCACCAGTTTTTCCAGCGGCTCACGTAACGCGGTAAGTGATTCAAAGGCCTGCGCCCGCTCTGCAGTATTGGCAATCAGGCGGATCAACTGCTTGAGCCCGGCGCCACCGTTCTGCGCCAGTTTGCGCCCCAGTAAATCCAGCGACTGAATGCCGTGCGTGCCCTCATGAATCGGGTTCAGACGGTTGTCGCGGTAATACTGCTCCACCGGATATTCACGGGTATAACCGTGCCCGCCAAGAATCTGGATCGCCAGTTCGTTCGCTTTCAGGCAGAACTCCGACGGCCAGGATTTGACGATTGGCGTCAGCAAATCCAGCAATTCATGCGCCTGTTTACGCTCGGCTTCGGTCTCAAGCGTCGTGGTGTCATCGAACAGCCGTGCAGCGTAAAGCCCAAGGTCGAAGGAGCCTTCAACGTAGGCCTTTTGCGTCAGCAACATGCGTTTTACATCGGCGTGCTGAATGATCGCTACTGGCGAGGTGTTCGGGTCTTTGCTGTCCGGCACCCGGCCCTGCGGACGCTCGCGGGCGTACTCCAGCGAATACAGATAACCGGCATAACCGAGCATCACTGCGCCCATGCCAACACCGATTCGGGCCTCGTTCATCATCTGGAACATGTAGCTCAAACCTTGGTGCGGTTTGCCTACCAGATACCCGATGCATTCGCCGTTGTCGCCGAAGTTCAGTGCCGTGGACGTCGTGCCGCGCCAGCCCATTTTGTGGAACAGGCCCGCGAGCAATACGTCGTTGCGTTTGCCGAGACTGCCATCATCGTTGACCAGGAACTTGGGCACGATAAACAACGAAATGCCCTTAACCCCTGCCGGTGCATCGGGCAGCTTCGCCAGCACCATGTGCACAATGTTTTCCGACAGCGAATGATCGCCACCCGAGATAAAAATCTTGTTGCCTTTAAGCCGATACGTGCCGTCAGGTGCAGGCTCTGCGCGGGTGCGGATATCCGACAGTGATGAACCCGCATGCGGTTCGGTCAACGCCATGGTGCCGAAGAAACGGCCATCAATCATCGGCTGCAGGAAGCGCTGCTTCTGTTCTTGCGTGCCAAAGCTTTCAATCAGGTTCGCCGCACCCATTGTCAGGAACGGATAGGAAGTGGACGCCGCGTTGGCTGATTGAAAGTGTGCAAAACACGCCTGGGACAACAGCGTAGGAAGCTGCATTCCACCCGCTTCGAAACTGCGCGCAGCATTCAAGAAACCAGCCTCAAGAAACGCATCCACCGCCGGTTTCACTTCCGGAATCAGAATCGCTTGACCGTCCTCGTAGCGCGGTTCGTTCTCGTCACCCTTGCGGTTATGGGGGGCGAAAAACTTCTCCGCGATGCTACGGGCAGTGCCAATCGCCGCATCGAATGTCTCGCGATTGTGCTCGGCGAATCGCTCACGCTGGGTCAAGCCCTCGGCATCAAGAACTTCATACAGCTCGAAAGCCAGATTGCGGGAACTGAGCAGCGTCTCGGACATGGCGGCCTACCTTGGTTTGGAATAAACCGAGTCTAGGCGTGCTGACAGCGAGGTGAACAGCATGATTGATGGCGGTGATGGTGCAGCCGAGCGGCGACTTTACTGGCACCACAAAACAAATGTGGGAACGAGCTTGCTCACGATAGCGGCGGCACACCTTCAAAAAGGATGTGACTGATAAATCGCTATCGCGAGCAGGCTCGCTCCCACAGTGTTTTGCATTTCAGGCACCCATCGCGGGTGCCTGGTCTTGTTACGGTTTAACCAATAGTCATCAAACTCGCATTACCACCCGCTGCAGCGGTGTTAACGCTCAGTGCGCGTTCAATCACCAACCGTTCCAGGGCGATGTTGGTTTCGCCTTGTGACAGACCCTGAACCCCGACGATTGCCCCGGCACGCTTAGCCACTTCTTGGCACACCGCGCGCAGTTGATCGGAGTGGCCGTGATGCAGGACTGCATCGAACACCACTTCGTCTTTGTTCCAGTCGGAAATCAGTTTGATCCGTGCCTGAATTTCCTTTGGCAAACGTGCGAACACGGCTTTGGTCAAGTCCGCTTCCGGCCACACGGCCGAGCCACCGACTGCCAGCACTGCCGCCAATTGCGTCAGCAGGTCGCCTTCGACTTCCGCCAGGCACAGCACGTGTTCACGCGGCAGGATTGCATAGCTGTTGCGCTCGCCGGTTGGGCCAGCCAGTACACGAGTGATCCCGCTTTGCGATTGCGTGGCGAACTGTGCGCACAAAGCGCTCAGGTCACTGAGTTTGTTGCTGTCGGCCCAGGTTTGCAGCGCTGTCAGCGGTTTGCTCATGGCGTCACGCAGACGAACGTCCGGTGCGGCGATTGCGTCACCGCGAGCGAAGGATTGTTCGATTGCATCAGTAGGACGTGTCGACAGCAAGCGGTACAGGTACAACGGACCACCTGCTTTCGGACCCGTACCCGACAGGCCTTCGCCGCCGAACGGTTGCACGCCGACCACTGCGCCGACGATGTTGCGATTGACGTAGACGTTACCGGCATTGACGTTGTCGATCACCTTGGCGATGGTCTCGTCGATGCGGGTATGCACGCCCAGCGTCAGGCCGTAGCCGGAAGCGTTGATCTGGCCGATCAATTGATCGATGTCCCGGCGCTTGTAGCGAACCACGTGCAGCACCGGACCGAAGATCTCGCGTTGCAGTTCATCGAAGCTTTCCAGCTCGATCAGCGTCGGTATCACGAAGGTGCCGCGTTTGACTTCTTCGGCGTCGGCGATAGCCACCTGGTACACGCTGCGACCTTTGTCGCGCATGGCCTGGATGTGCTTCTCGATGCCTGCCTTGGCTTCGGCGTCGATCACCGGGCCGATGTCGACAGACAGACGCTCAGGGTTACCGAGACGGCATTCAGCCATGGCGCCTTTGAGCATTTCGATGACGCGGTCTGCGGAATCTTCCTGCAAGCACAGCACGCGCAGTGCCGAGCAACGTTGGCCAGCGCTATCGAATGCCGAGGAAACGACGTCGATCACAACTTGTTCGGTCAGTGCTGAAGAGTCGACGATCATCGCGTTCTGGCCACCCGTTTCGGCGATCAGCGGGATCGGACGACCTTGTGCATCCAAGCGGCCGGCGACGTTGCGTTGCAGCAAACGAGCGACTTCGGTGGAGCCGGTAAACATCACGCCTTTGACCCGATCGTCACCGACCAAGCGTGCGCCGACGGTTTCGCCGCGGCCCGGCAGCAGTTGCAGCACGCCTTCAGGAATCCCTGCTTCGAGCAGCAAACGCACCGCCTGAGCAGCGACCAGTGGGGTTTGTTCGGCAGGTTTGGCGAGTACCGGGTTGCCGGCGGCCAATGCCGCAGCTACTTGACCGCTGAAGATTGCGAGCGGGAAGTTCCACGGGCTGATACAAACCACCGGGCCCAATGGACGATGAGCGTCGTTGGTGAAATCGTTGCGGGCCTGCACCGCGTAGTAACGCAGGAAGTCCACCGCTTCACGTACCTCGGCGATGGCGTTGGCGAAGGTCTTGCCGGCTTCGCGAGCCAACAGGCCCATCAGCGGTTGAATTTCGCCTTCCATCAAATCGGCGGCGCGCTCCAGAATCGCGGCGCGTTCGGCCGGCGGCGTGGCCTGCCAGATCGGCGCAGCTTTCAATGCGCACTGAATAGCGTTGTCGACGTCTTCGACAGTTGCTTCCTGTACGTGGCCGACCACGTCCCGCAAGTCGGACGGGTTGAGCACCGGCGCAGGTGCTTCAGTACTGGAGGCGCAACCCAGCATTGGCGCAGCTTTCCAACTGTTGTGCGCGCTGGCCAGCAGGGCGCAGGACAGCGAAGCCAAACGGTGTTCGTTGGCCATGTCGATGCCGCTGGAGTTGGCGCGCTCGGCACCATAAAGGTCGCGCGGCAGCGGGATGCGCGGATGCGGCAGACCGAAGCCACCTTCCGCCGTCGCCATTTTCTCGATACTGGCCACTGGATCGGCGACCAACGCTTGAATCGAAATCGACTGGTCGGCGATCTGATTGACGAACGAAGTGTTCGCGCCATTTTCCAGCAGGCGACGCACCAGGTAAGCCAGAAGCGTTTCATGAGTTCCGACCGGTGCGTACACGCGGCACGGACGGTTCAATTTGCCTTCGGAAACTTTACCTACAACCTGTTCGTACAGCGGTTCGCCCATGCCGTGCAGGCATTGGAACTCGTACTGGCCGGGGTAATAGTTCTGCCCTGCAATGTGATAGATAGCCGACAAGGTGTGCGCATTGTGCGTGGCGAATTGCGGGTAGATGACTTCCGGCACCGACAGCAGTTTGCGGGCGCAGGCGATGTAGGAAACGTCGGTGTACACCTTGCGGGTATAGACCGGATAGCCTTCCAGGCCTTCAACCTGAGCACGCTTTATTTCGCTGTCCCAGTACGCGCCTTTTACCAGTCGGATCATCAGGCGATGACGACTGCGACGAGCCAGGTCGATCACGTAGTCGATGACGTACGGGCAACGTTTCTGGTAAGCCTGGATCACAAAACCGATGCCGTTCCAGCCGCTCAACTGCGGCTCGAAGCACAGGCGCTCCAGCAGATCCAGCGACAACTCGAGGCGGTCGGCTTCTTCGGCGTCGATGTTTAAACCAATGTCGTAGTGCTTGGCCAGCAAGGTCAGCGACAGCAGGCGCGGGTACAACTCGTCCATCACGCGCTCGTACTGCGCACGGCTGTAACGCGGGTGCAGTGCCGAAAGTTTGATGGAAATGCCCGGGCCTTCATAAATCCCACGACCGTGCGACGCTTTGCCGATGGAGTGGATGGCTTGCTCGTACGAGGCCAGGTACTTCTGGGCGTCGTGCTCGGTGAGTGCGGCTTCACCCAGCATGTCGTAGGAGTAGCGGAAGCCCTTGGCTTCGAACTTGCTGGCGTTGGCCAGGGCTTCGGCGATGGTTTCGCCAGTGACGAACTGCTCGCCCATCAAGCGCATGGCCATGTCGACACCCTTGCGGATCATCGGCTCGCCGCTTTTGCCAATGATGCGGCTCAGGGAGGATGTGAGGCCGGCTTCGTTGTGGGTGGCGACCAATTTACCGGTCAGCAACAAGCCCCAAGTGGCAGCGTTGACGAACAGCGATGGGCTGTTGCCCAAATGTGGGTGCCAGTTGCCGGTGCTGATCTTGTCGCGAATCAGCGCATCGCGAGTGCCTTTGTCCGGGATGCGCAGCAGCGCTTCGGCCAGGCACATCAGTGCCACGCCTTCTTGGGAAGAAAGGGAAAATTCTTGCAGCAGGCCCTGAACAATTCCTGCACGGCCGCCGGCGCTTTTCTGATTGCGCAATTTATCGGCAATAGAGGAGGCGAGCTTGTTGGTGGCCTCAGCCATCGCTGCTGGCAGTCGGGCCTGCTCCATCAGCATCGGTACCACTTCAGGTTCCGGACGACGATAGGCCGCCGTGATCGAAGCGCGAAGAACCGATTGCGGCAGGATGCTTTCTGCAAATTCCAGGAAGCATTGATGGGAATGTTCCTGTGGCGCATCGGCTACATCGTCAGCATCCTTGGCCAAACCGTTCAGTTCGGTCAGGGTTGCACCACCCTCGAGTTTTTCCAGGTAATTGAAAATTGCCTGTTTGATCAACCAGTGCGGTGTGCGATCGATCGAGGACGCGGCAGCCTTGAGGCGCTCGCGGGTGGGGTCGTCAAGTTTGACCCCGAGGGTGGTAGTCGCCATATTTTTATCCTCATGTTTGCCACGATGGCGTGGCATCAGCTGGCAGCAAGATTAGCTGGGCAATCTCAGAGGTGCAACCTGGTGCAACCCTTTTTTGTAGGAATAATCGGCAGGTGATCAAGAAATAAATTCTGTTTTAAACGCAGTGCACCTGAAGTGCGCTTTTACTGACAGGTAAATGGCATGACTGCCCTAAAAGGGCGCGAAAAATCGCCTTTTTGACCTAAATTATTTCAGGTGCAACTTATTATCGAGAAATGGGTTGCACCTCATTTGCATTGTTGAATAGGATTCGCGCCCTAAGGTGCAACCGTCTTGAGAATGGGTGCATCGGCTGATGGCTTTCCTGGGGAAACATCAGTCATACATAAAAACAAAGCCAGGGCGAACTCGAATGAGCGTTAGCAACCCAACACTGATCACGTTCGTGATCTACATCGCAGCAATGGTGCTGATTGGCTTAATGGCCTATCGCTCCACCAATAACCTGTCTGACTACATTCTGGGCGGCCGCAGTCTGGGCAGCGTTGTGACGGCACTGTCTGCCGGCGCTTCCGATATGAGCGGCTGGCTGCTGATGGGCTTACCGGGCGCTATCTATATGTCTGGCCTGTCCGAAAGCTGGATCGCCATCGGCCTGATCGTCGGTGCTTACCTGAACTGGCTATTCGTAGCTGGTCGTCTGCGCGTTCAAACCGAACACAACGGCGATGCCCTGACCCTGCCGGATTACTTCTCCAGCCGTTTCGAAGACAAAAGCGGTTTGCTGCGGATTATCTCTGCAGTCGTAATCCTGGTGTTCTTCACCATCTACTGTGCTTCCGGCATCGTCGCCGGTGCCCGTCTGTTCGAAAGCACTTTCGGTATGCCCTACGAGACCGCGTTGTGGGCGGGTGCTGCGGCGACGATTGCCTACACTTTCATCGGTGGTTTCCTGGCCGTGAGCTGGACCGATACCGTACAAGCCTCCCTCATGATCTTTGCGCTGTTGCTGACGCCGATCTTTGTATTGCTGGCCACTGGTGGTGTCGATACCACATTCCTGGCCATCGAGTCGCAAGACCCTAGCAACTTCGACATGTTGAAAAACACCACTTTTATCGGTGTGATTTCGTTGATGGGTTGGGGCTTGGGCTACTTCGGTCAGCCGCACATCCTCGCGCGTTTCATGGCAGCGGATTCGGTCAAGTCGATCGCCAAAGCACGTCGTATCTCCATGACCTGGATGATCGTGTGCCTGGGCGGGACCGTAGCGGTAGGTTTCTTCGGCATTGCGTACTTCGCGGCGCACCCGGAGGTAGCAGCACCTGTGACCGAGAACCCTGAGCGGGTTTTCATCGAACTGGCGAAAATCCTGTTCAACCCATGGATCGCCGGTGTGCTGCTGTCGGCCATTCTGGCCGCCGTAATGAGTACGTTGAGCTGCCAGTTGCTGGTGTGCTCGAGTGCGCTGACCGAAGACTTCTACAAAACCTTCCTGCGTAAATCCGCTTCCCAGGTTGAACTGGTGTGGGTCGGTCGCGCCATGGTGCTGTTGGTTGCCCTGATTGCAATCGCGTTGGCCGCAAATCCGGAAAACCGTGTCTTGGGTCTTGTCAGCTACGCTTGGGCCGGTTTCGGTGCAGCGTTTGGGCCGGTGGTTCTGATCTCGGTGATCTGGAAAGACATGACCCGCAACGGAGCACTGGCAGGCATTGTTGTTGGTGCAATCACCGTTATTGTCTGGAAACACTTCAACCTGCTGGGCCTGTACGAAATCATTCCAGGTTTCATCTTTGCCAGCCTGGCTATCTACTTCGTCAGCAAGCAGGGTAAACCGACAACGGGCATGCTTCAGCGTTTCGCTGCAGCCGAAGCGGACTTCCGTCTGAACAAGTGATGGAAATAGCCTGAGACTTTGTCTCATCGGCCACATGAAAAAGACTCGTCTCCTACTGGAGTCGGGTCTTTTTTTTGTCGGTATATCCCCCGAACTGGCAGTGGTTTTGAAGCAAATGTCTGTAGCAAAACATACCGATGCTTGCGGGAAAATTCGCTAAGAAACTGCGGGTAATCTGTTTTCCAGGTAGTCCCGTCAGTGCCCGTTATGCGTCATGCAGAATCGCCCGTCTTGAATCTGCAGAGACACATCGGATGTTTGCTCCTGCTAACCAACCGTACTTCAGCTTGGCCCTTGACGACGATCAGCATGAGCTCAAGGTGCTTGAGTTCACTGGCACGGAAGCTATCAGCCAGCCCTATCGTTTTGACCTCGAACTGGTCAGCGAGCGCCCGGACATAGCACTCGAAAGCCTTTTGCATCGTCAGGCTTTTCTCAGTTTCGATACCCAAGGCGCGGGTATTCATGGGCAAATTTATCGCGTCGGCCAAGGCGAAACATCGAAGCACCTGACGCGCTATCAGATCAGCCTGGTGCCACACCTGGCCTATCTTGATCAGCGCATCAATCAGCGAATCTTCCAGCACAAAAATGTGCCCGAAATTATTGAACAAATTCTCAAGGATCACGGCATCCTCGGCGATACGTTCAAGTTCGAGCTCGGCAGTCAGTACCTGGAGCGTGAGTACTGTGTGCAATACGCTGAAAGTGATTTGGCGTTCATACAGCGGCTGTGCTCAGAGCTCGGTATTCACTACCACTTTCAGCACAGCGCCGAACGGCATCTGTTGGTGTTCGGTGATGACCAGACGTTTTTCCCTCGTTTGGCCGAGCCGACACCCTATCGTTCTGGCAGCGCGATGGCCGTCGCCGAGCCAACGATCAAGCATTTCAACGTTCGCCTGGAAACCCGCGCCACCGCTGTCACCCGGCGCGACTACGACTTCCTGAAGCCGCGACTGAAACTCGAAGGCCGCGTTGACAACAAGCAGTTGCCCGGGCTGGAGGATTATCACTTTCCCGGTCAGTTCAGTGATCGCGAATACGGCAAGCAACTGGCGCAGAGAGCATTGGAACGCCACGCTGCAGACCACCGTCAGGCCGAGGGCCACAGTGACCAACCAGCGCTGATCACTGGCCATTTTTTATCGATTGAAGAACACCCTCGGCAGCAGTGGAACGACCTGTGGTTGATTACCCGGATCGAGCACCGTGGGCGTCAGCCGCAAGTACTTGAGGGGCTGGCCGCCAGCAACGGTGAGGACGATTTTCAAGGCTATTGCAATACGTTTCTGGCAACGCCATGGAACGTGATCTTTCGTCCGCCGCTGATCGAAAAACCGCACGTGCGAGGCTATCAATCCGCGGTAGTGACCGGTCCGCGAGACAGTGAAATCCACTGCGATGAGCACGGGCGGGTCAAGGTCCAGCTCGCCTGGGATCGAGAGGGCGAGGGCACTGATCGTTCCAGCTGCTGGCTGAGAGTGGCCAGCAGTTGGGCGCATGACGGCTACGGCGCCGCACTGATTCCAAGGGTCGGCATGGAAGTGTTGGTGGGCTTCGTCGATGCCGACGCCGACAAGCCGTTGATAATGGGCTGCTTGTCGAATGGTGCCAATTCGTCGGCACTCGACTTGCCGGCAGACAAAACCCGAAGCGTGCTGCGCAGCCAAAGCACACCGGCGAGTCCTGACGGTGCACGAGGCTATAACGAGCTGCGCATCGAAGATCGCAGAGGTGCAGAGGAAATCTACCTGCGTGCCCAGCGCGACTGGACTCAGTTGGTTCGGCACGACTTGAATGTGCAGGTTGATAACCATCGCAGCGTGGTGGTGGGTGGCGCTGATCGTAATGAGACTCGAGGTAATCGATGGGCCGAGCTCAAACAAAATGATCACCTGCATGTCAGCGGTGACCGGCACATCAGCGTAAACAATCAAGCCCTCAACGCCAGCCAGCAATTTCACGTCAGTGCCGGCGTGCAAGTGGTGATCGATGGCGGGGGAAGCGCCACCATTCAGGCGGGCGGGAACTGGATCAACATCGGTCCGGGCGGGATTTTCAGCAGTGTGCCGATAAAAAGCGGCGGCGCCCCGGTCAAGGCAATGACTGCCACGGTAGGCGCACCCGACAAACCTGTGGTGCCCCTCGCTTTACTGAGTTTTGCACAAGTTCTGAGCCTGAAAAGCGCTGCACCCTTTTGTGAAGAATGTGAGCGTTGCAAGGCAGGTCTCTGTGCAGTCTGAGCGCGTATCACCGCGGGCTTGGCTCGAAGGCCAGCCGCTTGAGTCAACCGAGCAATTGTTCGTTGTTTTCAGCAGCGCCAGTGCGGCTGAACCCTTCAATGTCTGGCGACGTTTGAACCCTTCACAAGCGCCTCACCCGATCTGGGCTGGCACCGCTTATGCCGAGTGGGAAGCGGTGATGCCGTATGTCGGTGTCGTCGCTGCCGGCAGCGAATTTCTGGATTGGGCGGCCAGCACCGAGGCTCCGGATTGGGGTTGGCTGGCGGTGTCTTCGGCAAGTCTTGAGGTGATGGTTGAGCACTTGCGCAGCCTTACCCAAGTGCTTTTGGCGAATGGTGACGTTGTTTTTTTCCGGTTTTGGGATGGGCGTTATTTACTGCCCATTCTTCAGGCTGACGAAGTCGACACCGCGCAGTTGATGCCAGTGATCGGGCGCTGCCTGATCAACGGCCAGGCGCTCGAACTCGGTGGTGCTGCGCTTGCGACGGGTAAAACTTTCCCTTGGTGGGAGGTCTCGCCAACGCTGCTGAAAACACTCGCTTGTGAGTCCATCGACACTCACGTCAACAACCTGCTGTTGTGGCTTGGTGAAGACCACCCGGACCTTTTCGAAGCGTTTTCCGGCAGCGTATTGCGCCACAAGATCGTGATGTTTCTGGGCGCCCCCGGCCTGCCTCAAGCACCGAAATCAGCGTTGGTGGATTACCTGATGGCGGAGCTGAACTGATGGACCAGATCACTCAAACCGAGCGTCACGACGACGCCTCCCGACAAGCGAAAAACCCTAACGACGACAGCACCGATTCCGCCCGTAACACCGCGACCGACAAATGCCCGGTGTCGATGGTCACCGGCGAAGAGCTGCTGACCCTGAACGACGGTGTGCTGGACGGCATCTTGGCGTTCGACTTCACCCGGCTCTATCGCAGCAGTGCCGTCGAGGTCGATTGCGGGCTCGGTTTCGGCTGGAGCCACAGCCTCTCGCACCGGTTGCACATCGATGGCGACGACGTCATCTGGACCGACCACGAAAACCGGCGCACCAGGTTTCCGATACCGAGTATCGAGCGCCCGGCCATCCACAACAGCCTGTCGCGAGCAGCGATTTACCTGGGTGATCAAGCAGAGGAATTGATCGTCGCCCAGGCCGGCGACGAGCCACGTTTTTATCACTTTATCAACGGCCAGCTCACGTCGATCAGCGACGCCTATGACAACCGCCTGAGCATCACCCGCGACCTTCAGGCGCGTATCCAGCGCCTCGACAACGGCGCCGGCCGCGCCTTGTTGTTGCGTTACGACCGCCGCCACCTGATCGCCGTCGACTACCAGCGTTTTGTTTCGGGCGCCGCCTTGCACCGTTCCTGGGTGACCGAGCAGACGCTGGTCCGCTATCGCTACGACGAACGCCAGCGACTGATCGAAGCCACCAACGCCGCCAACGAAAGCGAGCGCTACGACTATGACGATCAGCACGTCATCTTGCAGCGGCAACTGGCCGGTGGCGCGAGCTTCTTCTGGGAGTGGGAGCGCTCGGGCAAAGCGGCGCGCTGCGTCCGGCATTGGGCCTCGTTTTCGCAGATGCAGGCACGTTATGTCTGGGATGACGCGGGCACTGTCACGGTCGTCAACGCCGATGGCAGCGAAGAAACATATGCCCACGACGAGCGTGCGCGACTGGTGCGCAAGGTCGAGCCGGACGGCGGTGAACACCTCAAGGCGTATGACGATAACGGTCGGCTCACCGCCGAGCAGGACCCGCTGGGTGCCGTCACCGAATACCACTACGACGAAGTCGGCCGGCTCGTGGCGTTGTTGCCGCCAGAAAACGAACCGACCGCGTACGAGTACCGCAACGGCTTTTTGCATGCACGGTATCGCGGTCAAGCGGTGTGGACTTATCAGCGCAATGCGCAGGGCGATGTCACCGCCGCCACCGATCCACACGGCCATGTCACCCGTTATGCCTACGACGAAAAAGGTCAGTTGCTGTCGATTCGTCACCCGGACGAGAGCCGGCATGTGTTCGTGCGCAACGCACTTGGCCAGTTAGTCGAGGAAACGTTAGCAAACGGTGGCCAGCGGCAGTTTTCCTACGATGCGCTGGGGCGTCAGCTTACGCGTCAGGACGAACACGGTGCGGTCACGCTCTCCCACTGGGATGCCGTTGGCCGACTGCTGCAAAGCACATTGCCTGACGGCGCCCGTCGCACGTTCAGCTACAACGCCTACGGCCAACTCACCGCCGAGCGCGACGAACTGGACCGGGTCACGCGTTATGAATACGCCGACGATCTGCACCTGGTCAGTCGCCGGATCAACGCCGACGGCACACAACGGCGCTATCGCTATGACAACGCCCGACTGTTACTGACCGAAATCGAAAACGAGTCCGGCGAAAAATATCAACTGGACTACACGCCCAACGGCCTGATCCGACAGGAGTGCGGCTTCGACGGCCAACGCACCGCGTACCGCTACGACCTCAACGGCCACTTGCTGGAGAAAACCGAGTTCGGCGCTGACGACTCGCAACTCATCACCGGTTATGCCCGCGATTCGGCAGGGCGTTTGCGGGTCAAGACGCTGCCGGATGGGGTCAAGGTCGAGTATCGCTACGACAGCCTCGGACGGCTGATCAGCGTCGATGACGGCCAGGACCATCCGCTGGAATTTGAGTACGACGCCCAGGATCGGCTGATCACCGAGCACCAGGGCTGGGGTACGTTGCGCTACGGCTACGACGCCTGTGGCCAACTCAATCGCCTGCGCCTGCCGGACAACAGCACACTCGATTACCACCACGCCAGCGGTGGTGCGCTGACCGCCATCGACCTCAACGGCACGCGTCTCACCGGCCATCACTACGTGCTGGGCCGCGAGCAGCAACGCCAACAGGGTCAGTTGATCAGCCACTACCACCACGACGAACAGGGTCGGCTGCAAAGCCACGCGCTGAACCAGAAAAACCGCCCGCTGTACCTGCGCCATTACTGCTACGCGGCCAACGGCCACCTGGCCTCCATCGCCGACAGCCAGCACGGCCAGCGCAGCTATGACTACGACGCCGTCGACCGACTGACCCGCGTACACCACAGCCGCGACGCGCCACCAGAAAACTTCGCCCACGACCCGGCGG
>NZ_JBNQGB010000005.1:359311-359491 GCF_050321825.1 Gordonia sp. IEGM753 | reverse complement strand
CGTGTACCACGTAAATCCCCTGTGGGAGTTGGCAGCCCCCGCTCACTGACAACCTGACGCGAATCCCTGTGGGAGCGAGCCCGCTCGCGATGGCGTTAACTCAGTCAACATCATCGTCGCTGTTAGACCGCTATCGCGAGCGAGCCTGCTCCCACATGGGGTCCTGTTCCAGCCAAAGAT
>NZ_JBNQGB010000005.1:237983-359211 GCF_050321825.1 Gordonia sp. IEGM753 | reverse complement strand
TCCGTGTACCACGTAAATCCCCTGTGGGAGTTGGCAGCCCCCGCTCACTGACAACCTGACGCGAATCCCTGTGGGAGCGAGCCCGCTCGCGATGGCGTTGACTCAGTCAACATCATCGTCGCTGTAAGACCGCTATCGCGAGCGAGCCTGCTCCCACATGGGGTCCTGTTCCAGCCACAGATTCCGTGTACCACGTAAATCCCCTGTGGGAGTTGGCAGCCCCCGCTCACTGACAACCTGACGCGAATCCCTGTGGGAGCGAGCCCGCTCGCGATGGCGTTAACTCAGTCAACATCATCGTCGCTGTTAGACCGCTATCGCGAGCGAGCCTGCTCCCACATGGGGTCCTGTTCCAGCCAAAGATTCCGTGTACCACGTAAATCCCCTGTGGGAGTTGGCAGCCCCCGCTCACTGACAACCTGACGCGAATCCCTGTGGGAGCGAGCCCGCTCGCGATGGCGTTAAATCAGTCAACATCATCGTCGCTGTTAGACCGCTATCGCGAGCGAGCCCGCTCCCACATTGTTGACAGCCCCCTGCTTAGTGGCCGCTGGCCTCTGGCCCTGCCTTGGCTGCGAACGGTGGTTTTGCCAGCCATACAATGAGCATCAGCCCCATGAACCCCCAACCCAACAACGTGAAGTAATCCACGGTGGAAAGCATGTACGCCTGGCTGGTCAGCACATGATCGAGCTGCGCATACGCCGGGCTGCCAGGGCCGCCCAGATTCTGCAAGGCGTCCCGCGTGGCCGGGTCATACACGGTAATGCTTTCGCTCATGTACGCATGATGCTGATCGGCCCGGCGGATCCAGATCCACGTCGTCAGCGACGCCGCAAAGCTACCGCCCAAGGTCCGCAGGAATGTCGCAAGACCCGCACCGTCGGCGATCTGGCTCGGCGGCAAGTCCGACATCAAAATGCTCAAGGTCGGCATGAAGAACAGCGCCACACCGATGCCCATGAACAATTGCACCAGGGCGATGTGCTGGAAGTCCACTTCGCTGGTAAACCCGGCTCGCATGAAGCAGCTCAGGCCAATCGCCAAAAACGCCAGCCCGGCGAGCAATCGCAGGTCGAACTTATGCGCGTACTTGCCGACAAATGGCGACATCAGTACCGGCAAAATCCCGATTGGCGCGACCGCCAAACCCGCCCACGTAGCGGTGTAACCCATCTGGGTCTGAAGCCATTGCGGCAGGATCAGGTTGATGCCAAAGAAACCGGCGTAGCCCAGCACCAACACAATCGTTCCGATACGAAAGTTGCGGTACGCAAATAACCGCAGATTGACCACCGGGTGCTTGTCGGTCATTTCCCAGATCACGAACACGGCCAGCGCAACCGCCGAAACAGCGGCCCCGATGATGATGAAGTTAGACTCGAACCAGTCCAGGTCATTGCCCTTGTCGAGGATCACCTGCAACGCGCCAACACCAATGATCAACGTGATCAGCCCGACGTAATCCATCGGCTGACGGCTGGTTTCCACGGGACGCGCCTTCAACTGTGAACGCACCACCAACACCGCGAAGATGCCGATCGGTACGTTGATAAAGAAGATCCACGGCCAACTGTAGCTGTCGGTAATCCAGCCACCCAGAATCGGCCCGGCAATCGGCGCCACCACCGTCACCATTGCCAACAATGCCAAGGCCATGCCTCGCCTCGCGGGGGGATAGACGGCGATCAACAGCGTTTGCGTCATTGGGTACAGCGGTCCGGCCACCAGACCTTGAATCACACGAAAGATGATCAGTTCGGGCATCGAGGTCGAGATACCGCACAGAAACGAGGCCAACACGAACAGAATGGTGGCCCACAAAAACAGCTTCACCTCTCCGAAACGCCGGCTGAGCCAACCGGTCAGCGGCAACGCGATGGCGTTACTCACCGCAAACGAGGTGATCACCCAGGTGCCCTGCTCCGAACTCACGCCCAGGTTGCCGGAAATCGTCGGCAAGGCCACGTTGGCAATCGTGGTGTCGAGCACTTGCATGAAGGTCGCCAACGACAAGCCGATGGTGGCAAGCACCAGGCTTGGCGGCGTGAAAGACGCGTTATTGCTCATCGCGAATCCTTTGAAACCAGAGGGGTGCTGCGGCTGTTGAAGACGCAACTAACCCTGTGGGAGCGAGCCTGCTCGCGATGGCGGATTAACATTCAACATCTTCGTTGATTGATCCACCGCTATCGCCAGCAGCCTCGCTCCCACAGAGTAAGTGTTAGCGTTGCGCAGTCTTGCTGACCGCGGCGCTGTTGTCGTGGATCAGTTGAGCAATCATCGCATCGGCTTCAGCCAACTGCCGGTCGTAGACATTGGTGCTGAACGAAGCCTTTTGCGGCGGTTGTTGTGCCAATACCGGACCGCTCTGGTCATGCAAGTTCACATCGACCTGCGTCGACAGGCCAACCCGCAAGGGGTGCTTGGCCAGCTCTTCGGCGTTGATGTGAATACGCACTGGCACCCGCTGAACGATCTTGATCCAGTTACCTGTGGCGTTCTGCGCCGGCAGCAAGGCAAACGCGCTGCCGGTACCGGCGCCGAGGCTGTCGATGGTGCCGCTGAACTTCACGTCGCTGCCGTACAGGTCGGCTTCGATGTCTACCGGTTGCCCAATGCGCATGTCACGCAACTGGGTTTCCTTGAAGTTGGCATCGATCCACAACTGATCCAGCGGGATAACCGCCATCAATGCAGTACCCGGTTGCACACGTTGGCCCAATTGCACCGAACGCTTGGCCACGTAACCGGTGACAGGGGCAATCAAGGTGCTGCGCGAGTTGGTCAAGTACGCCTGGCGCAATTGCGCGGCAGCGGACATTACGTCCGGATGCGACGAAACCACGGTGTCATCCACCAGCGCACTGGTGGTTTTCAATTGCTGCTTAGCGTTGGTTAACGCGTTTTGCGCCGAGGTCAGGTCGTCGCGAGCGTGGGACAGTTCTTCCTGGGAAATGGCCCCGCCAGCAGCGAGATTTTTCCGGCGATTGAAGTTGTCCTGCGCTTTTTGCACTTCAGCCTGCTGCGAATTGACCTGGGCTTTCATGCCATCAACGTTGCTGTACAAGCCGCGAACCTGGCGCACAGTGCGCGCCAGATTGGCCTGGGCACTTTGCAGGCCGACTTCGGCATCGTTCGGATCGAAGTTGATCAATACCTGACCTTCGTGCACCAGGTCGCCATCGTCGGCGCCAATGCTGACGACGGTGCCGGTGACCAGCGGGGTGATTTCCACCACGTTGCCGTTCACGTAGGCATCATCAGTGCTTTCGTTCCAGCGCCCGTAAAGTTCGTGATAACCCCAGACGCCAAGACCGGCGATGATCACCACGAAGGCCAGCACCACCAGCATGACCTTGCGTTTACGCGGGTTACTGGTGTCGGGCGCGGTGTCTTGTGCGTTGTCGGACGCTTTATCGGTTGGAGCAGAAGTGTTCTCGGCAGTGGCCATGACAAATACCTTGAATTAGTTGTTCAGCGTGGCTGGGGCTGGGGTGTTCGAAGCCATGGTGTTGGCCTGGAAGCCGCCACCCAGCGCCTGCATCAGTTGGATCGACAGGTCGATCTGCTCGGCATTCAGGTTGGCCAGCTCACGCTGGGCCTGCAGCAGTTGCTGCTCGATGCTGAGCACGTCCAGATAGTTGCCGATACCGGAACCGTATCGCTGGACCACGGTGTTGTATGAATCTTGGGCAATCTCGGTGGCATGCTGCTGGGCCCCGATTTGCCGTCCGATATCGCGTAGCTGGTTGATGGTGTCGCTGACATCACCCAGCGCCTTCACCAGGCTTTTGTTGTACTGAGCCACCGCGAGGTCGTAATCGGCATCGCGCGAATCGAGGTCGGCGCGCAAACGTCCACCGTCGAAAATCGGCACTGAAATAGTCGGCGCAATGTTGAAGAATCGGCTGGCGGAACCAAACATCGCGTCCCCCAGCAAAGATTCGGCACCTGCCGCTGCACTAAGGTTCAGATTGGGATAAAACTGCGTTTTGCCGGCGGCGATGTTTTTGCTCGCAGCCTCTACTCGCCAGCGCGCAGCCACCAGATCGGGACGACGCCCCAACAATTCGGCCGGCAACACCGACGGCAACGCTACGGCGCTGGCTTGGAGAATATTCGGCCGGGCGATCTCATTGCCGCGATCCGGGCCTTTGCCCAGCAACACGGCCAAAGCAATCTTCGCGCTTTTCAGGCGCTTGTCAGCGTCGATCAGGTTGGCTTCTGACGTCGCTTCCAGGCTCTCGGTTTGCTGGTACTGGTATTGGCTGTCGATGCCCGCGCTCAACCGGCGCTTACTCAGATCAAGCATTTGTCGGGTGCGTTTAAGGTCGTCGTTGCCCAGGTCATAAACAATGTGCGCCTGACCCAAATCGCTGTAAGCACGGGCGACATCGGCCGCCAAGGTCAACTGCGCTGCCTGCTGATCAACTTCAGCCGCGCGCGCCTGGCCCAATGCAGCTTCCCAAGCGTCGCGCTGACCGCCCCACAAATCAAAGTTGTAATTGAAACTGGCGCTGATGTTGCGCACGGTGGCGTAAGCATCACCTTTACCAAGCGGATCCTGGTCTTTGGCCAGGCGTGAACGGCTGACGCCAGCACTGGCATCGAGCGTCGGCATGCGCGCGGCATCGGCGGCATACGCAGCAGCGCTGGCCTGATGCGCGCGGGCTTCGGCGATCTGCATGTCAGGGCTGTCATGCAAGGCTTCGCGGATCAGGCTGTCGAGTTGCGGGTCGCCAAGGCTTTTCCACCAATCACTCTTCGGCCACGCCGCTGGCGACAAGGTGACGCCACTGAGCGACTGCCCGGCCTTGAGGGTTTTCGCATCGAGGCTGACGCCTTCGGTGGTCAGGCCGCTGTAACTGGCGCAACCGGCCAGGCTCATCGCCAACAGCACCAGGCCCAGGCCGGTGCGTAAGGTTTTGTTGCTCATTTGTCACCTACCCGCAGCAGCGTGATCGGGTCACCCGCTGCCATCAAAATTTTCTTCAGGATCAATTCCAGGGTTTGCAACTCTTGCGGAGTGATCGCGCCGGCCAATTCGTTCATGGCGTCGGCACCGATATGCGGCAGCAGGTCGGCAAGCGTCTGCCCTTCCGCGGTCAGCACCAGTTGCACCTGACGGCGGTCCGCTTCCGAGCGTTGACGGGCGAGGAAACCTTTCTGTTCCAGACGATCGAGCATGCGTGTCATCGAACCGCTGTCCAGCGACAGGTGCCGGCACAACTCGGCCGGTGTATCGACGCCGTACTGGGCCATGATGATCAACACTTTGAACTGCGCGGAGGTAATACCGTGCGGTTCCATGTGCGTATCAATGATCCGGTCTTTGAGCAGCGATGCGCGTCCAAGCAACAGGCCAAGGTGGCAATTCTTGAAATCGTCCGGGGCGAAATGTTTCATCTGACCACCAATTAGCTGCCTAGGCAGAGAATGTATGACGAGATGTTACTGCCTAGGCAGCGAATGTCAATGAAATAGTTAGGATGCTTTGTAATTAGTTGATCAGCGGCGGCAAAAGTTGCTTCGGATCGATGATCGAGCCGTTTCCAACGCGAGCAGGCTCGCCCCCTCCAGAATCACATCAATCCTGTGGGAGCGAGCCTGCTCGTGAAGGGGCCGAATCGGTTTGGGAGGAAGCGAAACCTAGAAGTCGCGCTTATAGAAGATGTCCAGCGAACTGGCCACGCCACCCGCCGCTTCGAGGTACACCTTTTTGCTCAGCTTGTAGCGCAAGGCGATGGTGTTGGCTGGCTCGAAAACCCCGACGCCATACCGCAGGCTGAGTTTTTCCGAAATGTTGCCGCTGGCAACCACCGCGGTGTCATTGCCACTGCCTTGAGTGTCGAGCTGGAAGTCCTTGATGCCCAGGTCCTTGGCCAACCCGCTGGTGATCCCGGAACTGCCCATCAAACCCAACCCGAGCGCTGCCTGGGCGAGCATATTGTTGTCTTCGCCGGTGGTGCTCAGCGGTCGACCCAGCACCAGATAGGACAATGCCTGTTCCTGACTCATGGCCGGCTCGGAGAAGATTTGCGTGGTCGGTTGCTCGGCGCTGCCGCTCAAGCGGATACCGGCGATCACGTCGTCGGTCTGGCGTATGGCTTCGATGTCCAGGTAAGGCTGGTCAATCGGCCCGGCGAACAACAAACGCGCGCGCCGCACCGTCAAACGCTGGCCGTAAGCGCTGTAACGCCCATCGTTTAGCCAAAGCTCACCGCGGGCGTCCATGTTGTCGCCTATGTGCACATGCCCTTGCAAATTGGCGGTCAGGCCAAACCCGGCGAAGCTCAGTTTGTCATTACCAACCTCCACGTCGATGTCCATTCGCATGGCCAGCGGTGGTGCGCCTTCTTCCGTCTGCTGCCCGACGATCACCGTGTCTCCAGACACCTTGACCGTAGACGGCGGCAGTTCGCGCACCACGATTTCGCCTTTGGGTACCCGCACTTTGCCGGCAATCGCCAACTCGTCGCCCTTCATCGAAATCTTCAGGTCCGGCGCCACTTCAAGCTTTGCATAGGGCTCGACGGTCACCGGCAGTTGCGAGCCTTTGAGCGCCAGATCCACCACCAACGCCTGGCCCCAGGCAATGTTGCCGGTCAGACTGCCCTGCCCGGCCGTGCCGCTTTTCCAACCGCCGTTCAACTGCACGGTTTCGCCGGCAATCACCGCTTGTACCTGCAAAGCCTTCAGTTCTATAGGAAGTTCGGCGCCTGCGACTTCGCCATCGCTGAGCAGCAAGTTACCGTTGACCAGTGGCGCCATCAGCCCACCGGAAAGCGTACCGCTGCCGTTCAGCCGCCCGGTCAATTTCTCGACCATCGGCACGAACGGGCGCGCCACCGACAGGTCCAGCCCATTCAGGCGAAACGAGCCGGTCAGCGGTTTGTTTTTCGGCAACGGATTGATCTGCGCCTGAATCATCAGCTCACCCAGTTTGCCACCGACGAAATTGAGCTCGGTATCGATGCGTTTCGGGGTGAGTTTGCTGGTCAGCTTCAGGGTCTGGTAAGGGAAGTCCAGCCACTGGTCCTTATCTTTCATGCGCAAGGTGCCACCGCTGGCATCGATGCTGATCTGGCCGTTCGGGCCACTGGCCGGCAAGTCCACTTGCAGGTCGGCATTCAGGCTGCCCTTCCAGGCGAAATCATTGGGCAGCCATTGCGCGAGGCTGTCGATCGGGAACTGCTTGAGGTGATAACGCAGCTTCGGCTCCGGCATCAAACGCTGGTCTTCACCGCACAGGCTGGCAGGCCCGGACTTCCAGCAATGCGCGCCGAAGTTGATCTTGCCGTCCGCCAAGCGTTCGAGCTTGGCCGGAGCTTGCAACGTCCAGTCCTGCCCACCGACCTGAATATCACCACTGGCCAGCCGTCCACGCCAGTTGCCCTTGTCCAGCGCCCCATCCAGACCCAGGGCGAGCTTCAGCTTCGGGCCTTGCAGGTCTAGGCTCAATTTCTGGTTTTTGATATCGCCCTGGCCGCTGGCGGTCAGCGTCCCCAACGCGGTGTCGCCGGCCTGAATACCACTGCCCTTGAAGTCGATTTTCGCTCGCTGCGCGCTGTCGAGCGTAGCGTCAAGGTTCAGGCTTTGCAGGCGATTGTCTTGAAACGCCAGCTGTGTACCTTGCAATCCGAGCTTACCTTGCGGTGCTTTGAGCGTACCGGCGACATCGACCCGACCATTAACCTGACCGCGCAATTGCGGCCAGAGTTGAGCCAGACGCGGCATCTTGATATCGATCTGCCCGGCAAGCTTCTGTTGCAGGCGGCCCTTGCCGTTGATGCTGTTGTCGCCCAAGCGAATTTGCAGCGCGTTGAGGTTCCATTGCTCGCCACCGCCATCAGCCTTGGCCTGGATTATCGCTGGCTGGCCGCGAAGTTTGCCTTTCAAATCGAGGTCGGCAGTCAGGCTGAGGGTTTCATTTTTCATCTCGCCCGTACTGCGCAGCGGCCCGGCCAACGTTCCTGGCAGTTCCGCGACCCAATACGCCGGGTTGATTGCCGACAGATCGAGTGCGGTGTCCCACGCAATGCCATCAGCAAATTTCAGGTTCAAATGCCCTTCGGCCTTGCCCTGCCCGGCTTCAAGCTTGAATTGCGGCAACTGGATTTTTGTAAGGTCGCCGCTGAAGGGGCTGTTCAGGCTGAACGCCCCAGCGGGGCCATCCATGTTGGCGCTGAAGTTACCGATGTAATTGCCGTCGGTGTAGGACACTTCGCCGTTGAAACGACGTAACGCCACTTGCGGTTCATCGATCAACGGGTAGAGACGATGCCATGGGAAATCCAGCCAATCGATTTTTGCCGTGGCGCTGAAGCCTTTGCTCCAGTCCAGCGCCCCGGTGAGTTTCAGGCTTTGCTTGTCGTTGGCGGTCAGGTCGAGGCCGGCGATTTGTGCGCCGCTGGCGTCGACCTTGCCTTGCAGCAGCAGCGCGACCGGCCCTTTCTCGGCGGGCAGCGTGGCCTTGCCGAGCAACTGGTAACCGTTTTTCAAGTCACCGTCGCCGGTCAGCTCAACCTGATTGAGTTGCAGAGTGTCGGGCAGATCGGCACTGGCCTTGAAGCCGTCGGCGGTGATGCGCACCTTGGCCGGCAAGTTGTCCGCCAGAGGTTGCAGCTCGCCGGTCAGTTGGCCGTTCAGATAACCGCTGCTGTCAGCCTTCAGGTTCAGGGTTTTCAGTAGATCGCCGTCAATTTTCAATGCCAGTGCCCAAGGCCCTGAACCCGGCGCGGGCAAGGTCAGTTGCCCCTCAGCCTTGAGCGGCCAGTTGCCGCTGGGTTGCAGCAAGCCCGACAGGTTCAGGCTGAGGTCGTCGCGTTGCAATTTCACCGAATCAATCTGTAACCCTTGCGCTGTCCAGTGCGCTGCTAGTTGCAAGCCTTTAAGCTCCTCGCTGCCGTTAAACAGCAAACTGCCGACTTGCACATCGCCTAATTCGATGGCCAACGGCAATTTCAGGTCCGGGAGCGTGATCGGGCCGCTGCTGGCTTCATCTGTTCCTGGCGGGAATTGCAGGCTGACCTTTTCCGCCTGCAATTGCTCGATACACAACGTCCTGCGAGTCAGGCACAGCGGCGACCAGGCGAAAATCACCTTGTTCAACTCGACCCGATCACTACCTTGCTCCCACAGCACATGGTCGGCGCTCCACTGTCCGGCCAATCGGCCCTGAAAGTTGTCGAGCGTCAAACCCGGTACAAATCCAAGCGCCCAACGGCTGCCCGTGGCGGTGCCCAGCACCGAGGCCAACGTCAGGACGATCAGCATCAGTAGCGCCAGAATCGCCAGCAACGTTATTTTCAAACCACGATTCAAAGCTCAGGCCCCATGGAAAAGTGCAATCGAATGCCGCCGTCGTCGTCCAGCGCGTGGGCCAGGTCGAGGCGGATCGGCCCGACCGGCGATACCCAGCGCACGCCGATACCGACGCCGGTCTTGAGGTTCGGCAACTCGAGTTTATTAAAAGAGTTGCCTTGGTCGATGAAGGTCGCGATTCGCCATTTTTCAGCGATGGAATACTGATACTCGGCGGTGCCCGAAATCATGTAACGACCACCGATGCGGTCGCCTTCGGAGTTTTCCGGCGACAGGCTCTGATAGTCGTAACCACGCACGCTCTGATCACCCCCGGCGAAAAAACGCAGCGATGGCGGCACAGATTTATAGCCGTTGGTAGCGCTGCCACCCACCTGCACCCGACCGAGAAAGCGGTGCTTGTCGAACACCGTGGTCAGGCCTTTTACCAGCGCGGTGCCGTACACAAGGTTGGTGTCCGACCCCAAACCTTCCTTGGCCACCCGCGTCTCGAATTCGAGGCGATAGCCGTTATGGGGGTCAATGCGGTTGTCGCTTTTCAAGTAGGAATAGGCGACGCCGGGCATCAACAACGTGCTAAGCCCGGAGTCGTCGCCCAGCCTGTATTCCTCACGCTGCCATTTAAGCGACACCACGCGCTGCCAACCACTGGGCAACTTACTGTGCCATTCAGGGCCGAGGGTCAACAGCTTGCTGAGGGAATCCTTGTCGGCGATTTCTTCACTCTGATAACCACCGGCAAAACGCAATTTGTCGGTCAGGGGCGGGTCCAGCGGAATGTCGTAAAACACCCCGACGTTTTGCCGTGGCTCCGAGATTTCAGCCTCCCAACCATAGCTGTGGCCCTGTGGATTGACCCAATGCCGGGTCCAGTTAGCCTTGACTCGCGGGCCGACGTCGGTCGAGTAACCCACGCCCAGGCCCATGGTCCGTGGCTTGCGGGTTTCAAGTTTTACGTCCACCGGGATCACATCGTTTTTTGATGCGGTGGGCGCCGCATCGACGCGCACGCCTTCGAAATAGCCGCTCGATTGCAGTGCCTGATTGAGTTCAGCGATCAGTTCGGAGTCATAAGGTGCGCCTTCCTTGAACGGCACCATGCGTTGCAGCAGGTCTTCGTCAAAGGGTGTGTCGCCTTCGAATTTGACCTTGCCCAGTGAATAACGCGGGCCGCTTTCGTAGATCAGTTCGATATCGGCAACGCCGGCGCGCGGGTCCACCAACAATTTCGAACGGGTAAATCGTCCGCTGAAAAAACCGAAACGCGAAGCCTGGTTCTGAATCAGTCGTTTGGCGTCTTCGTAATGGCCGTGGTTCAGCACAGCACCGGTTTTCAGTGCCTTGTCGTTAGGCACACGGAAGGACTTGAGGGAGGCTGCAGGGCCGTCAATACGGATGGTGACGTTGCGCAAATGAATGGGCTTGCCGGGGTCTATGTTCAGCACCAGACGCGGCGTTTTGCCGCCCTTCACGTCCGACCCGATTTGCGGCTGGTAATAACCCAAGGCCTGGGCAGCCTTGCGTGCCTGTTCTTCAGCGCCACGACTGAAGCGCTGCAACGCTGCTTCATCACGATCGCCGAGGCTGCCGATATAGCCCTCTATATTGGCCTTCAGTTCATCGTTGGACGGTTTGATCCGCACATCCAATTCACTTTGCGCCAGTGCCGCGTAGCTGGATAACAGCATCAGCACGCCACTGGTAAATCTTCCTGGAAACTTCATAGGCGCGGATGCTATCACGAGCTGGGGAGCGTGATAGAGCCTCGCTCGCCGTGAAAGTTCTAGCTTTATGCCGTCGCGGTTTGCAAGACCTGGGGGTTGGCGTGGAAAAAAACGTGTTCGCGTATCGGTCCGATAGCCACTTCGCCAATTTCCTCATAACCCTGACGTTTATAAAACTCCAGATAGCGCGGGTTGCCGGTGTCGAGAATCACCCCTTGTGAATGCTCGTCCACGGCGCACCAGTTGTGCACGGCTTGCAACAGCTGCTCTCCGAAGTGTTTGCCCTGGAACTGCGGATGCACCCCCAGCAACGGCAGGACGTGCACCGAGTCGGACGGCACACATGCGGTGACTGCATCGTGATATTCGAGGTAACGCCGAGTGCAACGAAACCCGGTACTCAGCACCATTCGTAAACGCCAGGCCCAACTTTCGGTAATTCCCAAGCGCCGTTGCGGCGGCGCGATCAGTGCAATACCGATCAATCGGTCGTTCACCAACAAGCCAATGGCCGGCAGGTCTTGCAGGAAGTGTTGCTTGACCAATTCGCGCACCGTCGCGCGAACCCGCTGTTCGTAACCCGGGCGTTCGGCCTCGAACAGGTAGCCAAAGGTGGGTTCATGGCGGTACGCCTGGTACAGCAGGGACCGCGCTTCTCGGGAATAGCCGCTGTCGAGCATGTGAATATCGGCAATGGCGGTCGACGTTTCGGGCATAACGGTAGATCTCCCCTGGACGAAGCTCAAAAGGCCCCGCTCTTGTTATACGAGCCCTGGGTTCAAGTGATCGTTCCCACGCCCGAATGACATTAGCAGTGCATCTGGACTACTGCCACGCTGGCCCCCGTCCTACATGTCAGCTAGCATCGCCCTTTTGCCAGGACTGCCGACCATGAAGATCGTCTCCTTCAACATCAACGGGCTGCGCGCTCGCCCGCATCAGCTGGCAGCGCTGATCGAAAAGCATCAGCCAGACGTGATCGGGCTTCAGGAAACCAAGGTCCATGACGACCAGTTTCCGCTGGCCGAGGTTCAGGCGCTGGGCTACCACGTGTATTTCCATGGTCAGAAAGGCCATTACGGCGTCGCTTTGCTGTCGCGCAAAGAACCGCTGACGCTGCACAAAGGTTTCGCTACCGATGAGGAAGATGCGCAGCGACGCTTCATCTGGGGCACTTTCGCTGATGACAATGGCGTGCCGATTACCATCATGAACGGCTATTTCCCACAGGGCGAAAGTCGCGATCACCCGACCAAATTCCCGGCCAAGCAACGTTTCTACAACGACCTGCAACAGTTGCTGGAAAGCCAGTTCAGCAATGATCAACCAGTGATTGTGATGGGCGACATCAATATCTCACCGCAAGACTGCGATATCGGCATTGGCGCCGACAACATGAAACGCTGGCTGAAAACCGGTAAATGCAGCTTCCTGCCCGAAGAGCGCGAATGGATGGCGCGCCTGAAGAACTGGGGCCTGGTTGACAGCTTCCGTCATCTGAACCCAGACGTCGCCGACCGTTTCAGTTGGTTCGACTACCGCAGCCGTGGCTTTGAGGATGAACCGAAGCGCGGGCTGCGAATCGACGTGATCATGGCGTCCAACGGTTTGCTGCCGCGCGTGAAGGATGCGGGCGTGGACTACGAACTGCGCGGCATGGAAAAACCATCGGACCACGCACCGATCTGGCTCGAATTGAGCTGATGACCTGTGGAAACCGGCTTGCCGGTGATGGCGCTTTTGAAATCGCCATCGCTGGCACGCCTGTCTCCTGCGGATCGGTGGTGACGCAGAGAGAGGGATACCTAGAATACAAATCCGTAGGAAACCGGCTTGCCGGTGATGGCGCTCTTGAAATCGCCATCGCTGGCAAGCCAGTCTCCTACGGATCGGTGATGACGCAGAGAGGGATACCTCGAACACAAATCTGTAGGACACCGGCTTGCCGGTGATGGCACTCTTGAAATCGCCATCGCTGGCAAGCCAGTCTCCTACGGATCGATGGTGACGCAGAGAGGGATACCTCGAACACAAATCTGTAGGAGACTGGCTTGCCGGTGATGGCGCTTTTGAAATCGCCATCGCTGGCAAGCCAGTCTCCTGCGGGGTCGGGCGCAGGCTTGCGATAGCGGACACCTGTATAAGCGTTGTCAGCACCTGTCATCTGTATGAAACCTTACTGACTTATTCTCCCGGCACTTCCTATGGCTTCTTAAGGTGCCGGCATGACGCTGCGCGGGTTATTCCTGTTGATGTTGTGCGCTGGACTGCCGCACGCGGCGTCGGCCACCGATTTGCCGATGCCTGATCAAGGTCCGGTGCTGCGGATTCAAGGTTCCAATACCATCGGTGCAGCATTGGGCCCGGCGCTGGTCGAAGGGCTGATGCGTGAACAAGGTTTGCTCAAGGTACACAGCGAGGCACCGGACACCGCCAACGAACTGCGTATCGTCGGGGAAACCGCTGCGGGGCGCCGGGTTGTGGTCGACGTTGCGGCCCATGGTTCCAGTACCGGCTTCACCGCCCTGAAAGCCGCCACGGCGGATCTCGCGGCCTCTTCTCGCCCGATCAAGGACAGCGAACTGGCGGCCCTCGTGGCACTGGGCGACTTGAAAAGCCCCAGCGCCGAGCAGGTCATCGCCATCGACGGACTGGCAATTATCCTTCACCCGCAAAACCCGCTGGGCCAACTCAATACCGATCAACTGGCGCGAATTTTCAGCGGCGAGGCCAAAACCTGGGAGGAACTGGGCGGCAGCGGCGGACCCATTCATCTGTATGCGCGCGATGATCAATCCGGCACGTACGACACCTTCAAGGAATTGGTCCTCATCGGACGCGGGAAAACGCTGAGCAGCACGGCGAAACGTTTCGAATCCAGCGAACAGTTATCAGACGCCGTCAGCCTTGACCCGCAAGGCATTGGTTTTATCGGCCTGCCTTACGTGCGTCAGGCCAAAGCCGTGGCGATTGCCGATGGTCAGTCGCAGTCCATGTTGCCGCTGAACAGCCTGATTGCCACGGAAGACTATCCATTGTCGCGCCGTTTGTTTTTCTACTTGCCACCCACTGGCACCAATCCTTGGGCCCAAGCTTTGGTTGCGTTTGCGCAAAGCAGCAATGGCCAGGCCATTGTCGCGGCCAACGGATTTATCGCTCAGACCGTCCAGGCCATGGCAGTGTCCCCGAATGCGCTGATGCCCGAGGGTTACCAAGCGCTGAGCCGGCATGCCCAGCGATTATCAGTGAATTTTCGTTTCGAAGAAGGCAGCGCCACGCTGGACAACAAGGCCCGACAGGACTTGAGGCGAGTGCTCGATTACATAAAGCAGCAAGACAAAGCCAATCGCCAGGTAACCCTGGTGGGTTTTGGCGACGCCAAAAGCGACCCGGCCCGCGCCGATTTGCTATCGAAACTGCGGGCCATGGCGGTACGGCGGGAACTGGTGAAAAACGGCGTGGTATTTCGCGAGATTCGCGGCTTTGGCGCCGAAATGCCAGTGGCTGCCAACAGCGCGGATGAAGGCCGAATCAAGAATCGTCGGGTTGAGGTCTGGGTGTACTGAGACACGATGAAACGGGGGCGAACGGAGCAAAATCAGCCGAAGCGCTCCATCAGGTTGAAACTGCCGATTAGAGTGGCGAGGGGATTTATCCCCGATGGGTGGCGCAGCCACCCTCAAGTCATCGACGCATGTCAGAAAAACGACTCTCGTCTGAACGAAAACGGCTGCGCAGCCAGCCTGACGGGGATAAATACCTTCGCCACAAAATCCCGAACAACGGGATTTAAGCTAGCCAACAAGTTTAACCCTTAGCCCTGCAGTTTCTGCAGTTGCGCGGTGGTATCGACAGCGCCCATGGTTTTGGCGGCATCCAGCGCCGAAACGCCGTTGGCATCCTTGGCTTTCGGGTCGGCACCCTTGCTGATCAGGTAGTCGACGATTTCAAAGCGGTTGAACATGGCCGCCATCATCAGCGCCGTCCGGCCGTCGAAGGATGACCCTTCCACTTGTGCGCCACCTTCGACCAGCGCCTTGACCACCGCCAGATCACCTTTGAACGCAGCACCGGCAATCGGGCTCTGGCCGTTGTCGTTGCGGATTTCCGGATCAGCCTTGTGTTCGAGCAATACCTTCACCGTATCGACATGGCCGTGGTAAGCGGAGAGCATCAGCAATGTGTCGCCCTTGTGGTTACGCAGATTCGGCGGCAGGCCTTTGGTCAGCAGCGCAGCCATCATGGCCGCATCGCCCTCGCGTGCTTTGTTGAATACCTGTTCGGCAAATTCAGCAGCTTCTTCGGGGGTCATCTGGCGGCTTTGGTCAGACATCTGGAACTCCACGTTCAGTTAATCGCAAAGTCGACAGTTTCCCGAGCGACTCCGAAACTGTCACTTCTTTTTTCTCATGCCTTGCCATAGCCACATTCAATAGCGGTACTTGCCCGCATTGATGTCCGCCAGCAATTGCCCGGTAACCTGCACGTAAGTGTGAGTGCCCGGGAGCCAGGCATAAATCGGATCGTCGCCAGTTTTGTCGGGATCGAAGGCCTCATTCTTGAGCCGGACTTTCTGATATTTGAAGGTCCCGGTGGTTTCCATTTTCACCTTCACCCGCAGGAATAATGGCACCGCGTACGCTGGCATGCGCTCACGAACAAACGCCAGCAGCCCGCTGAAATCCAGGGTTGCCAACGACTCGGCTGGCGTGATCGCCGCCATACCGGCGCGCCCGTTTGTATTGACGATTTCTACCCCGTAAGCCACCGCTTCGGAAATATTCGGGTGTTGCAGCAGGATATTCTCGACCTCGGTGGTCGAGACGTTTTCGCCCTTCCAACGATAGGTGTCGCCCAACCGATCAACAAACTGTGCATGCCCGAAACCGATATTGCGCAGCAAATCGCCGGTATTGAAGTAGCGGTCGCCCTTTTGGAACACATCTGTCAGCACGACTTTTGCGGTGTTCTGCGGATCGGTGTAGCCATCGAGGGGTGCCTTGTCATCAATTTTTGCCAGCAACAGTCCCCGCTCACCTTTGGCGACTTTGCGCATGAAGCCGTTGGCACCGCGCAACGGCAAACCGCTGTCATGGTCGTAGGCCGCCAATTCCCATGACATCAGCGAGAAGCCAACGGTGTTGTCGAAGTTGAGCACATTGGTAAAGCCGATATTGCCGTCACTGGCGGCGTACAGCTCACAGATATGGTCGACGCCAAACCGCGTCTTGAACTCGGCCCATGCGCCCGGGCGCAGGCCATTGCCGATCATCTTTTTCACGTTGTGCTGACTGTCGTCGGCACTGGGCGGCTGGTCTACCAGGTATCGGCACAATTCGCCGACGTAACCGAGCGTGGTAGCGCGGTAGGTGCGCACATCGCTCCAGAATTGACTGGCGCTGAACTTGCGGCGGATGGCGAACCCCGAAGCCCCACTGATCGCCGACCCCCAACACACGCAAAGTCCGGTGGCGTGATAGAGCGGCAAGGTGCAATACACGACATCGTCGGGGCGCATATCCAGCGCGATCATGCCGAAGCTTGCCGAGCTGCGCATCCAGCGACCGTGCTTGAACACCCCGGCCTTGGGCAAACCCGTGGTGCCCGAGGTGTAGATGTAGAAACAAGGGTCATTGCAAAAAATTTGCTGGCTGCTCGCCGGGTTGTCACTGCACTCATCGGCACTGGCGGTCATAAAATTGATAAAACCGTCGGGCGCGGCGGCGGCAGCGTTGCCGGAATTATCTTCCGCGACAAACCAGGTTCGCGTCGGCTCAATCGATACGCGCTGGCGAACTGCGTTAAACGCTGACACCAACTCCTCACCGACGACAATTGCTACCGGCGCCACCAGTTCAAGGCTGTGCGCGAGGGTATCGCGTGTTTGCGAGGTATTAAGCAAGGCGCTGACTGCACCCACTTTGGCCACTGCCAAAATTGTCACCAGCATTTCTGGGCGGTTGTCGATGAACACCGCTACCACATCACCCTTGGCGATACCTTGGGCCAACAGGTGATGGGCGATACGGTTGGCCCATTGGTTGACCTGCAGATAGGTGAGCGTGACGTCACCTTGCAGCAGCGCCGGGCCATGCGGATTGCGCACGGTGGCCTGTTCGAAGCTCCAGCCAAGACCGCACGTTTGGGTCGGATCCTTGACGTTTGCCGCTTTCATTCCCTTCACCACGCGTGGAATGGCTTTGGCAATGGCAGGCAGCTTGCGGAGCATCATGCCCCAGGTAATCGTGTGATGCGGCGTGTGGCTCATGGTTGCTCCCGTTCGATCTTTTTATTGTCGGGTGGCGTTGTCTGATGCCGAAAATACGTCAGCCGTTCCTGAGCTGTACACGCAGTTTTTGAAATGTTTTGTATCCGCAGCACCGGTATTCGCCAGCGAGAGCATCGCAGTGGCGTTTGGTTCCATCGACTGATGCCCGACCACGCAAAATGCAGGATGCACGATGGCCATTCATGCAGATTGCACGAAAACAAAAAATCGCGGTTTTTTTAACTTGTTGTTTTATAAGGAATTTAAATTTTTAGGGTGCTGGCACAAAGGCTGCAACTACCTCTTCATGCTTGCCATTCAAGTGCTAACGGAGCTGATAGACATGAGCCTGATCCAAGAAAAATTTACCTCCCTGTTCTCCAACTTCGAAGTAAACACCCAAGCACGACCAGACGGCGGCATTCTGCTGACGCTGCGCAGCGTTGACGGCAGAGTGTTTAAACGCTCGATTTCGTATCAGCAATTGCATGCTGGCGATCAGCTGTCGTGGGTGATCAGCGCCATTCGCCGCGACCTGGCAGAACAGGCCAGCGAGTTGCCACAGATTTCCATGCTGCAAAGCCAACAGCGTTTCGCTCTGCCTACTTATCATTCAGCGTAAATCGATACAAAACCCGCAACACTGAACACCGTGGGAGTGAGCCTGCTCGCGATGAGGCCGTATCAGTCGACATCAATTGATGCAAGCTGATACACCGCCATCGCGAGCAGGCTCGCTCCCACAGTTTTTGTGGCGCTCAGAGGTTTTGTGCTGGAAATTAGAACGTAGAGGGTTCGATCAGCGCGAAGCTGTCGACAGTCACATGCCCCTTCAACTCCCCACCTTCCCGAGCAAGTGCGCACGTTGCCATCCCGGCCGACCGCGCCGCCTCCAGCTCTTCGACAATGTCCGACAGAAACAGGATCTGCGCAGGTTCGACGCCGATTGCCAAAGCGATGCGCTGATAAGACTGCGCGTCACGTTTGGCCCCCGAAGTGGTGTCGAAATAGCCGTTGAACAACGCCGACAAATCCCCCGCCTGCGAACAGCCGAAGATCAACTTCTGCGCCTGGATCGAGCCCGAGGAATAAACAAATAATTGAAACCCTGCCTGATGCCAGCGTTTAAGCGCTTCAACGGCATCCGGGTAAACGTGACCTTTTAACTGCCCCGCCAGGTAACCCTGCTCCCAGACCATGCCTTGCAATGCCTTCAATGGCGTGGCCTTGCGGTCTTCAGCGATCCAGCGCAACAGAATCTCGATAACGCGCTCGATATCTGCATCCGGTTCATTGCTGTCCTGGCGTACCGCAACCAACTGCGCCGCGACATCGGCGCGCTCGGCGTGCTGGCGGACGAAATCGGGCAGGTGCTTGGCGGCGTACGGAAACAACACGTCGAATACAAAACTCACCGCGCTGGTGGTGCCTTCGATGTCGGTGAGAATTGCTTTGATCGACATGGGCTCAGTCCTCAAGACGCGGGAATTGGTTGGCGATGTCTTCGCCGGTGAAGTTGGCCACCCAACCTTCAGGGTTGTTGAACAGGCGAATGGCGACGAAATGCGGATGCTCGCCCATGTCAAACCAATGGGGCGTGCCGGCCGGTACTGAAATCAGGTCGTTTTTTTCGCAGAGTACTGCGTACACGTAATCGTCGATGTGCAGGGTGAAAAGACCGCGCCCGGCGACGAAAAATCGCACTTCGTCTTCGCCATGGCGATGCTCGTCAAGAAACTTGGCGCGCAGTTCGGCTTTTTGCGGATGATCGCTGTTGAGGCTGATCACATCGACCGTGACATAACCGCGCTCGGTCATCAGTTTGTCGATTTGCTGCTGGTAAGCGGCGATCACCTCTTCCTGGCTGGCGCCCGGCTGAATCTTTGCCGTGGCTTGCCAGCGGTCAAAACGCACGCCCTGCTCAGCCAGCGTGGAGGCGATGTCTTCGAAATGTGTCAGCACCTTGTTAGGTATTTCAGGGCTTGAGACGTGGTAAACGGACAGGCTGCTCATCAGGGCAACTCCTTAACGGTTCATGCTTGGCGGTTGAGAACCGAGCGTGTCTTCAACTCGCACTCGAACAAAAATTCAAATGCTTCTATCTGCCGCAACGCATCGCTCATGCGCGCGCCCCACGTGTAGAGGCCATGGCCGCGAATCAAATAGCCAACACAATCGGGATGGGCGTCGAGCCAAGGCTGCACCTTGGCGGCGAGGCGCGCAATGTCCTGGTCGTTGTCGAAAATCGGCACGCGCACCAAGGATTCGTGGGTCGAAACGCCACTGAAAGCTTTTTGCAGTTCGTAGTCTTCAAATTCAATGAAGTCGTGTGGCGTCAGGCGTGACAGCACCGTGGCGTTGACCGAATGCGTGTGCAGCACCGCGCCGATCTGTGGGCGCCACTGGTAAAGCTGAGTGTGCAACAGGGTTTCAGCGGAGGGCTTTTTGCCCGGCTCCAGGCTGTTGCCCGACAGGTCGGTGGCCAACACATCATCCAGGCCCAACTGGCCTTTATGTTTACCGGAAACGGTCAGCAGCGCTTCGGTCGCCGACAGGCGTGTCGAATAATTGCTGCTGGTGGCCGGCGACCAGCCGCGGCCATACAAAAAACGCCCGGCATCGATGATTTCCTGGGCGAGGTGTTCACGGGTAAGGCTCATGGCCTGTCCTCTTGCAGTCGTGTGGCAATGATAACGGCAGCCGCGAGGGCTGCGAGGCTGGCAATACTAAAGGTCAATGTGGGGCCGAGACTGTTCCAGCTGTAGCCGGAATACAACGCTCCCATTGCGCCGCCGGTTCCGGCCAGCGCTGCGTACAACGCTTGGCCCTGCCCTTGCTGGCGCGCGCCGAAGCTACGTTGCACGAACTGGATGGCAGCCGCATGAAAACTGCCAAAAGTCGCGGCGTGTAATACCTGGGCAAACAGTAGCACCCACAGAAACTCGGCGAACGAGCCTAGCAATAACCAGCGCAGCGCTGCCAATAGAAAACTGGCCATCAACACCCGGCGCACCGAAAAACGCGCCAGTATCCTGCTCATGGCCAAGAACATCAGGACTTCAGCCACCACCCCGACCGCCCACAGCATGCCGATCAATCCACGGCTGTAACCGAGTCGTTCCAAGTGCATCGTCAAAAAGGTGTAATACGGGCCGTGGCTCATCTGCATCAGTGCCACGCAGGCATAAAAGGCCAACACGCCAGGGCTGCGTAATTGGCGTAGAAAGCCGTCCTGAGCTTCGCGTTGGCCCAATGCCGGTTGGGCGTTCGGCACCCACAGACTGCTGACGACAATCCCGGCCATGATCACCACCAAAGCCACGGGATAAATGTCGAGGTTGAGCCACTCGAACAGCCGACCCAGCGCGACCACAGTGATGATGAAACCGATGGAACCCCACAACCGGATCTGGCTGTAACGCTGCGTCTGACCCTTCAAGTGCGCGAGCGTGATGACCTCGAACTGCGGCAACACCGCGTGCCAGAAGAACGCATGCAACGCCATCACCATCGCCAGCCAGGCGTAGGTCTTGCTGACGAAGATCAGCGAGAACGTCAGCAACGTGCAGACCGCGCCGAAACGCACGATGGCCAAGCGGCGGCCGGTATAGTCGCCGAGCCAGCCCCAGATGTTCGGGGCAACGCAACGCATCAGCATCGGGATTGCCACCAGTTCGCCGATGCGCGCACTGGAAAAACCCAGGTGATCGAAATACAGCGCCAGAAACGGCGCTGTCGAACCGAGCAAGGCGAAATAAAACAGATAGAAACTGGAAAGCCGCCAGTACGGGAGCGCCGCCACAGTCCTCAGACCGCAGCGGCAATAAGGTCAGCCATTAAAGCTGACCCAGCACCGGCGTGCTCACGCGCACGTCGGCGTTCTGGCCACGGTGACGCAGCAGGTGATCCATCAGCACAATGGCCATCATCGCTTCGGCAATCGGCGTGGCGCGAATGCCGACGCACGGGTCGTGACGGCCCTTGGTGATGACGTCGACCGGGTTGCCGTGGATATCGATCGAACGCCCCGGCGTGGTGATACTCGACGTCGGTTTGAGCGCCAGGTGCGCAACGATTGGCTGACCCGACGAGATACCGCCCAAAATGCCGCCGGCGTTGTTGCTGAGGAAACCTTGCGGCGTCAATTCATCACGGTGTTCGGTGCCACGCTGGGCGACGCTGGCGAAACCGGCGCCGATTTCCACACCCTTGACTGCGTTGATGCTCATCAGCGCATGCGCCAGCTCAGCATCGAGACGGTCGAAGATCGGCTCGCCAAGGCCCGGCATCACGCCCTCCGCGACCACGGTGATCTTGGCCCCGACCGAGTCCTGATCGCGGCGCAACTGGTCCATGTAGGCTTCAAGCTCCGGCACTTTGTCGGGGTCTGGACTGAAAAACGCGTTGTCTTCCACCGAGTCCCAGGTCTTGAACGGGATTTCAATCGGCCCGAGCTGGCTCATGTAGCCCCGAATGACGATGCCTTGGCTGGCCAGGTATTTTTTCGCAATCGCACCGGCCGCCACGCGCATGGCCGTTTCACGGGCCGAACTGCGGCCACCGCCACGGTAATCGCGCTCGCCGTATTTGTGGTGATAGGTGTAGTCGGCGTGGGCCGGGCGGAACAGATCCTTGATCGCCGAGTAGTCCTTGGATTTCTGGTCGGTATTGCGGATCAACAGGCCAATGGCGCAACCGGTGGTGCGACCTTCGAACACGCCAGAAAGAATTTCGACTTCGTCGGCTTCCTGGCGCTGAGTGGTATGGCGGCTGGTGCCAGGCTTGCGGCGGTCAAGGTCACGCTGCAGATCTTCCAGAGAAATCTCCAGACCCGGCGGGCAGCCGTCGACAATGGCGACCAACGCCGGGCCATGGCTTTCGCCCGCGGTGGTGACAGTGAACAACTTGCCGTAGGTATTGCCGGACATGCAGGACGCTCCGTGAAATGAACCTTAATACGTAATGCGCGCCAGTATACGCAGGCTACCGAAGTAGTTCATCCTCGAACCTTATGGGTGCCCCGCGAGTCCAAACGGCACCTTTGTGAATGATGGCGTGATGATGCTGCGAGTTCTAGCCTTGAGCCTTACCCTGTTTACCGGTTTTGTACAGGCCACCGTCCTGCAACGCCCGATCAGCCTGGACACCGGAAGTGGTGAGCTTTTCGGCTCGCTGTTACTGCCCAAATCCGACACACCCGTACCGGTGGTGCTGATCATTTCCGGCTCCGGCCCCACTGACCGTGACGGGAACAACCCGGATGGCGGACGCAACGACAGTCTCAAACGACTGGCCTGGGTGCTGGCCAAACACAACATCGCCAGCGTGCGATACGACAAACGTGGCGTGGCGGCCAGCCTGGCGGCGACCCCGGATGAACGCAATTTGTCGGTGGAGGCCTATGTGGCCGACGCTGAAGCGTGGGGCCGCAAGCTCAAAACCGATCCGCGCTTCGGCAAATTGATCGTGCTGGGCCATAGCGAAGGCGCATTGATCGCCAGTCTCGCGGCGCCGAGTGTTGACGCCGCAGCAGTCATCTCCATGTCCGGCAGTGCTCGCCCCATCGATCAGGTGTTGCGTCAGCAACTGAGCAATCGCCTGCCACCGCCGTTGATGCTGCGCAGTAATGAATTACTCGACAGCCTCAAGGCCGGCCATACAGACGACAACGTGCCGCCGCAATTGCAGGTTATTTTCCGTCCGAGCGTGCAGCCGTATCTGATTTCGCTGTTTCGCCAGGACCCTGCCGGCGCATTCGCCAAGCTGAAAATGCCGGCGCTGATCATTCAGGGCAGCAACGATATTCAGGTGGGTGTCGGCGACGCCCGCACGCTCAAAGAGGCCAAACCCGATGCAGAACTGGCGGTGATTGAAGGCATGAACCACGTCATGCGCATCGTCCCCAACGATGTCAAACGGCAATTGGCTTCCTACAAGGATCCGCAATTACCGCTGGCCGCCGAGCTGGGCACGAAAATTATCGAGTTTATTGACGGACTTGGCACCCGTTAAGCGCTGTTTGCCCTCCAGTCCTGAAAAAAACGGCCGATAAGCATTTGTCGCCAGTACCAAGACTGGCGGCAAGCTGAGCTTGGACAGGATCTCGCCGTTATGACTGATACCCAGACTTCACCCGACACCACCGTTGAAAAAGACGTGCCGCCAGCGGTGGAGCTGCCATGGGCGGACGTTAACGTCGAGCATCACAAAATGCTCCGTCTGGCGCCGCTGAAAACCGATCGCCACACCGGTGGCCGCCCATTGCGCTTTGTCGAGTTCGGTTACGCCGAGCGCAACGACAAGCAGCGCAGCCTGATGCGCATGAGCATCACCCTGCCCGCCCAGCGTGTGCGTAAAGAACAGAATCATCTGGATGTGTGGGTCGATCACAGCACCCGGCGCGTGCATTTCGGACCAGACAGCGGCTTGCAGATCGAGCCGATGAATCGGGGCATCGGCCGTTTCATGGCCGCGCAAGGCATCACGTGGGCGAAGAAGCGCTGGCCCGGCTACACCGTCGACGGCAGCGATCTGAACAACAAGGATGCGCTGAACGAAGACACACGCATGCGCCGCGATCACTTTCTGCGGGTGCACGGCTTTGATGTGGTGTACGCCGACGCCCAGCATTTGAAAGGCAGTGTGAAAGAGGTTCAGGTCAGCGACCTGCTGGGCGACTGGAACACCGAGAAACTGCAGATTGTGGAAATTCTCGAAGCGGCCGCCATGCTTCAGCAGGCCGAGCAGAACCTGGCCGAGCAGGAAGTGAAGCTGAAAAAACACGAAGAAAAGGTCAGCAAGTACAAACGCGAAGACGCCGGGCTGCGCTTTACCATTACCTGCCTGGTGGCGTTTGCAGTATTTCAGGCAGGGCTGTTGATCTGGATTGCTACGCACCGTTGAAGGCGTTTTGTGCACTTGTAGCGAGGGAATTTACCCTCGATGGGAGGCGTAGCCCCCCAAAAAGCTTGCGATTGCTGCGCAGCCGAGCGGGAGCACGCTCCCTCGCCACAATGATTTGGCTTACACGCGCGAAGCAAACAACGCTTGGTGATTGCGGCATTGCTCTGCGGTCAGCATGAATACGCCGTGGCCTCCGCGCTCGAAATCGAGCCAGGCGAAGTCCACTTCCGGGTACAGCGCTTCGACGTGCACCTGGCTGTTGCCGACCTCAATGATCATTAAGCCCTTCTCCGTGAGGTGATCTGCAGCTTGCGCGAGCAGGCGGCGAACCAGGTTCAAGCCGTCTTCGCCACACGCCAGGCCAAGCTCCGGCTCGTGCTGGTATTCGTCCGGCATGTCGGCGAAATCTTCGGCATCGACATACGGCGGGTTCGACACGATCAGGTCGAATCGCTGGCCGGGCAAGCCATCAAAGCCATCACCCTGCACCGTGTAGACGCGCTCATCGACGCCATGGCGCTCGATATTCTTGTTGGCCACCTCAAGTGCTTCGAACGACAGGTCTGCCAGCACCACTTCGGCATTCTGGAACTCGTAGGCGCAGGCAATACCGATGCAGCCGGAACCGGTGCACAGGTCGAGAATGCGCGCAGGCTCGGCGCCCAGCCACGGTTCGAAACGTTTTTCAATCAGCTCGCCGATAGGAGAACGCGGGATCAGCACGCGCTCATCAACGATGAACGACATGCCACAGAACCATGCCTCGCCCAGCAAGTACGCGGTCGGAATACGCTCTTCAATCCGGCGTTTGAGCATGCGTTGCAACTTGACCAACTCGTCGTCTTCGAGATTGCAGTCCAGATAACTGTCGGCAATTTCCCATGGCAAGTGCAAGGCACCCAACACCAACTGACGAGCTTCGTCCCATGCATTGTCGGTCCCATGGCCAAAAAACAGATCCTCCCCATGGAAGCGGCTGACGGCCCAACGAATATGGTCGCGCAGGGTACGAAGGCGGGAAGTGATCACGGTGGCAAACTCCAGAAAAAACGACTGGCGATTCTACCAGCCAAAACGCGCCACGACGACGCTGGAAAAATACAGCCTCAGAGGTAGGAGTTATCTGTTTTTTTGCTCGGCCAGAGAACAAAACTGGCATATTGACAAGGCTACGGGCCACTAACGACGCCGCTTACGATGGTAGCGATTCACAGAAGCGCTCAGCCAGAGGACAATGTCGCAAAAGCCCCACTCGAAGGAGCCCCAGAATGTCCGTTCCAAAAACGATGTTTCAACTCAGCGGCCGCGGTTATGCAGCAGCCAATCTGAGCCATGCGACCCTTGTCATCATTGATGCCCAAAAAGAATACCTCAGCGGTCCATTGGCCCTGAGCGGCATGGATGCTGCCGTCGCGAACATCAAGCAATTGTTGGGCGCGGCCCGTGCAGCGGGTCGCCCGATTGTGCATGTGCGTCACCTTGGTACCGTCGGCGGGCTATTTGATCCACAGGGCGAACGCGGTGAGTTCATCCCTGGACTGGAACCACAAGGCGACGAAACCATTATCGGCAAATTGCTGCCAAGTGCTTTTCATGGCACCGAACTGCTGGACCGCCTGCAAAACCTGGGCTCACTGGATTTGATCGTGAGTGGTTTCATGAGCCACTCCAGTGTCAGCACCACAGTGCGCGCGGCAAAGAACCTGGGCTTTCGTTGCACGCTGGTCGAGGATGCCTGCGCCACGCGCGATTTGCCTTACAAGGGCGGCGTAATAAGCGCCGAGCACGTTCAGCAGACCGAAATGGCGATCATGGCGGACAACTTCGCCACACTTGCCCAGACCTGCGAACTGATCTGATCCAGTCTGCGCTGATCCACGCTTGATGAGCGGCCCATGCCGCCGCTCATCCGCAAAAGCCTCTCATTTGCCGTAAATGTCTTAGCTTCAGGAACATCGAGGTCAACTCCCGGTCGAAGGGCCGATACCCATTGAGGAAGGTCGGAATGAAGTTATCCGATGGATTTGACGCACGCCGCTTGCGGCCCAAAAGCCAAAGCAACTGGCGATATCGATTTGGCGCAGCGTTTGCGGCGTTGTTGGCGATGTGCGGTGTATTGCTCGCAATGGCCGGCGCTGCCAGCCTGATCGGCCACCCACCGGCCCTCGGTGAACTGAACGCAAGTCCGTTGGGCTCGGCGATTATCCTGGCCGTGGGCCTGTTGGTGTTGTACATCGGCGTGTGGATGTGGCGTCGTTGTCGCCGCCGCTCGCGTCAATCGCGAGAGCTGAACATGTCCCCGCACCTGATGAAAAAGCACGACTGAATAAGTGCCCCGACGTTTTGATGGGCCCCAATTATTATCGATAGGGGCTCGACTTGGGTAAACTGGCCGCCCTTCGCGGAGGCTGACATGCAAGACGACGATTTTTCCCTGTTTAAAAGCGCGACCCAAGGCATCAAGCCGATCAAACACGATCGCGCCGAAACCGGCAAACCTAAAGCTGACCGCGCGCAAATTGCCAAACTGCGTCAGGCCGCCACTGTGCGCACCGATGCCACGACCGTTGACGGGCTGTCCGATCAGTTTGTCATCGATGTCGGTCCTGAAGACGAATTGATGTGGGCGCGCGACGGCGTCCAGGAAAGCCAGATGCGCAAGCTCAAGATCGGACAGATTCCGTTCGAAGGCAGCCTGGACCTGCACGGCATGAGCGTGGAAAAAGCCCGGGAGACACTCTGGGCCTTCCTCGCCGAAGCCACAAAATTCGAAATTCGCTGCGTGCGCGTCACGCATGGCAAAGCCGTGCGGCTGGATGGCAAGCGCCCGATGATCAAAAGCCACGTCAACACCTGGCTGCGCCAGCATTCACAAGTACTCGGCTTCACTTCATGCCAAGCCAAACATGGCGGCGCAGGCGCGGTGTACGTGATGCTCAAACGGACCATGATGGAAGGTCGCGACGACTAAAGCCGTCGCTTCCGACTGTGGCGCAACCTTGCGGTGTGCCGTCGCTATTTGATCCCCTGACCCACTACCACGCCGTTCACGGTCTCTCCGTACAGGTTGACGCCGTCACCCTTATGGTATTTCTCACGAGTCTTCTCGACCGATCCATCGACCAGGCGTGGGTCCTGAGGGCGCTCATGACTGTTGACGTAAGCAGCCACATGCCAGGCTTCATCATCCGTCAGCGAGCCGCCCTTGCCTAAAGGCATGTTTTGCTTGATGAATCCGGCAGCCGTATTGATACGGTGCATGCCCGCGCCCCAGTTGTAGGAATCTTTACCCCAAAGTGGTGGAAATACGAATTTCCCTCCAGACTTCTCGCCCTGCCCTTCATTGCCGTGGCAAATCGCGCAGTTGTCGGCGTAAATCTGTTTTCCCTTAACCAGATCGAAGCCTTTCTCCGGAGCCGCAATGACCGGGTAGAGGCGTCCAGGCAAGTCCACACCTATCGGAGCCTTGGTCGCCAGCCAATAGGCATAAGTGCTGAGCGCCTTCATGACATGGCTATCACTTGCCGGCGCCTTGCCATTCATACTGAATTCAAAACAGCCCTGCATGCGCTCGGTGAACGTATTGACCTTGTTGTTCTTTTTCCGGAAGGCCGGGTACATGCCATAAGCCCCCCACAGCGGCGCCGAATCTGCCTTGCGCCCTTGATCCAGGTGACAATTGCTGCAGTTCAGGCCATTGCCAACGTACTGCGACGCATTTTTCTGGGTGTCGACGAAGATATCCCGCCCTTCACGCGCCAGCTGTCCAAATGCGTTGTCGGGTAGCTCCGCTTCTTGCGGTGGTGCAAAACCGGAAAGACTGGTTTGCAGAGCCGCTCCGGCTGCTGCCGCAGGGGCAATGTGAGCAGTTTCAGCGGCAGGCTGTGCAGCTGAATCCTTTGCCACAGGCGCCATGCCACGTTCTTCGTAAACCGTTTTTGCAGCCAATAGCGGCACTGCAATCGCTACGCCGATCAGTATTTTCGTTGGAAAATTCATTGTTTAGCCTCCCCGCCCACACTGCCGAAAAACGCCGACAGGTCTCGGACTTCGGCGTCGCTCAGCGACCGCGCGATATGGCCCATCAGGTCATTGGGATCATTCTTGCGCGTACCACTGCGCCAAGCGTTCAACTGCGCCGCGATGTAGGCACCGGGCTGGCCAACGAGCGGCGGAAAACTTTCTCCCACGCCCGTGTTACTGCCTCCGTGACACGCCACGCATGCAGGAATATTGCGCGACCAATCGCCCTGTTTCACCAACTTCTCAGCGTCGCTGCCAATGCTTCCCGTGGGGTCTATATCAACCTTGGGCGCGGCAACATCCAAAGCAGCCAGATAACTTGCGACCGACTTGCCTTCGGCATCAGTCAGCGCCGTTGCGATGGGTTGCATGACGGCGTTGGTGCGTTTTCCCGAGCGGAAATCTTCTAGCTGCTTGGTAAGGTAGCCCTGCGGCAGGCCCGCCAACCGCGGAAACCCGGCGCTCGCGGTGCCCATTGCGTTAGCGGCATGACAAGTGCCACAGGCCATGGCGGCGGGTGACTCGCCACCCTGCGTATAGATTTTCTGCCCTGAGGGCTCGGCGCTTGCGGCAGTTGCCAGCATCAATATGCAGGCACTAATACTGGTCTTGATACCGAATCTCGTTGCAAGATTCATGGCTCTAAACTCCTTTTTCGGCTTCTCCAACAGCATCAATCGACTACCACGCCCAGGCTTAGGGGGCGGACAACAACGTCTGAAAGCACTGTAATATTATTTAGGAATATCCTTATACCCCAAAAGTATATTGTCAAACTGTTTCTGCCGCTGACCAAATAGTCAGGATTATCCGGCGGACAGCTGAAATGCCATTCCAGTCTGCGCCGATTGATTTGGTCATTCACATCCGTCGGCAATACAACTGCCGGCACACTTACGCTACCATGTGCCCCAAGCGAAGCCGGGAAGCTTGAAAACAGCTTGATTGGTACAAAACGGGTACGGACAAGCACCAGTACCCCTCTGAAACCCTTATGGAATCAGCCCTGTGACACTGGAACAGAATTACACCGCGATTCTCGGCCAATTGGGCGAGGACGTCTCCCGCGAGGGCCTGCTCGACACGCCAAAACGTGCCGCCAAAGCCATGCAGTACCTCTGCCGTGGTTATGAACAAACGCTGGAAGAAGTCACCAACGGCGCTTTGTTCAGCTCCGATAACAGCGAGATGGTCCTGGTGAAGGACATCGAGCTCTACTCGCTGTGCGAGCATCACTTGCTGCCGTTTATCGGCAAGGCGCACGTTGCTTACATTCCGAGTGGCAAGGTGTTGGGCCTGTCCAAGGTTGCGCGCATCGTCGATATGTACGCTCGCCGCCTGCAGATCCAGGAAAACCTCAGCCGCCAGATCGCCGACGCCGTTCAGCAAGTCACGGGCGCCCTGGGCGTTGCTGTGGTGATCGAGGCCAAGCACATGTGCATGATGATGCGCGGTGTAGAGAAGCAGAACTCGTCGATGATCACGTCGGTGATGCTCGGTGAATTTCGCGAAAACGCTGCCACCCGCAGCGAGTTTCTCAGCCTCATCAAGTAACCTGCAGCACCAGGAAAACCGGCATTCATCGCCGGTTTTTTTTCGCCCGTGAAAAATCAGGTAAGCTGCGCGACTTCTATTTGCCCCCTGTGAGGCTTATTACCGTGTTCGTTAAAGCGCTTCGTGTCGGCCTCGGCCAACTGGTCATCTTCATTGACTTCATTACCCGTCCAAGCAAAAAGCAGCGCCCTGCCGCGGCCCAGGCTCAAGTCGAAGCCGACGCTCAGGACCTGACCCTGTACCAGTTCCACGCGTGCCCTTTCTGCGTAAAAACCCGCCGCACCCTGCGCCGCTTGAACGTGCCGGTAGCGTTGCGCGATGCGAAGAACAACGAACTGGATCGCCAGACGCTGCTGGAGCAAGGCGGCAAGATCAAGGTGCCGTGCCTGCGCATTGAAGAAAATGGCCAGACCACATGGATGTATGAATCCAAAGTGATCATTGATTATCTGGACAAGCGGTTTGCGGCAGCCTGACCGGTAACGTTGCGCCCTTCTACGCCGCCTGAGCCGCCTGAGCCGAACGCACGACCGCCGCAAGACGCTTGAGCCCCTCATCCAGACGCGCCGGGTCGATGTGGCTGAAGTTCAGGCGCAAATGGCCTTGATTACTGTCCGGATCAGGGAAAAACGGCTCGCCCGGCATGAACGCCACATCGTTGGCCAGTGCTGCGTTGAGCAAGGTCCGGGTGTCCAGCGGTTGCTTCAGGGTCAGCCAGAAAAACAACCCGCCCTGCGGCACGTTCCAGTCCGCCAGATCGGAAAAATGGGTTTGCAGTGCGCACTGGAAGCCGTCGCGCCGTTCGCGGTAAAAGCCGCGCAATTCACTCAGGTGCTGCTCATACTTGTGCGTACCGATCCACTGCAGCGCCTGCCATTGGCCGATGCGGTTGGTGTGCAAATCCGCTGACTGCTTGAGTTTGAGCAGGTGCCCAAACAGGTCGGGACTGGCAATCAGATAACCGACGCGCAAACCCGGCAGCAAGGTTTTCGATACCGTGCCGGTGTAGATCCAGCTGGCTTTCTTCAAGCGCCCGGCAATGGGCTTGTCGCTGCCGCCATCAAACGTCAGTTCACGGTACGGCTCGTCTTCGATCAGGGTCACGCCGAACTCATCCAGCAACGCTGCCACCGCCGCGCGCTTAGCCTCGCTGTAACGCACGGCGGACGGGTTCTGGAACGTCGGGATCAAATAGATGAACGCAGGGCGATGCTGTTCCAGACGACTGCGCAATTGCGTGAGGTTCGGTCCATCAGCCTCTTGCGGCACGGTCAGACAGTCGGCGCCAAATAGCTGGAATATCTGCAAAGCAGCCAGATAGGTTGGCGCTTCTAGAAGGATTTCAGTGCCCTTGTCGATGTACAGCTTGGCTGCCAGATCAAGGGTTTGCTGAGAGCCGCTGACCACCAGCACCTGACTCGCTTCGCACGCCAGCCCCAGCGCCCTCGCCTGTGCCGCCAGCGCCTCACGCAATGCCGGTTCGCCTTCGCTCATACCGTACTGGCCGAGGGACAGCGGCATCCCGGCCCACTCGACTTTCGGCAACATGGCTTCGGCCGGCAAGCCACCAGCGAACGACATCACCTCGGGACGTTGGGCAGCAGCAAGGATTTCACGGATCAAAGAACTTTTAAGGCGCGAGACACGTTCGGAAAAAGCCATGGAGGTCACCGGTAGCGAGGCATGAAGAAAATGAGTCAAACTGGTTGACTGAAATTACGGCAACTCGAACGGAAACGTCAACATGCTTGACCTTAAAAATCCCGTCAGCCAACAGCAGGCGATGGAAGCGTTCTTCTTCGGCTATCAGGCATTTACCGCCAAGGCTGATGAAATGCTCGAGCGTCGCGGCCTGTCGCGGGTGCATCAGCGCATTGTGTTTTTCATCGCCCGTTATCCAAACCTGAGCGTCAAGGAGTTGCTGGCGCTGCTAGGCGTCAGTAAGCAGGCATTGAACATTCCGTTGCGTCAGTTGCAGGAAATGCACCTCGTGGAGAGCGTGGCCTCACAAACAGATAAGCGTAAGCGATTGCTGGAACTGACCGAAGACGGCGCACGCTTCGAACACTCACTGCGCCGCGAGCAGGTGAAACTGCTTGAGCGGGCGTTTGCCGAGGCTGGGGAGACCGCGGTGAACGGATGGCTGGCAGTGAATCTGGCGCTGGGTAAAAGCCAGACTGCTGTTGATTGACTGTTCTGCCCCCATCGCCAGCAGGCTGGCTCTCACAAATTCTGTGTACACCACCGATCAGTGTGGGAGCAGCCTGCTGGCGATGAGGCCCTCGAAGGCGATATATCCCTATTGCCAAACTTTTCGTCGACAAAATCAAAAACATTATTTGCATTATTTGTATACAAAAGCATAATCCACTGCGTGCGAGTTCCTGACCAACAGGTCAACAAATTCGCAAGTGCCTCAAAGGACCGCTGCCGCCCTCATGGGTCCGGTCCTGGAAATAAAAATAAAACTCTTGAGGAGTACTCGCTGTGGAAAGCCGCAAATCCGAAGCCCCGTCGCTGGAACTCTCGCCGCCGTTACGAAACGGCCTGCTGGAGCGCATCTTCAAACTCACCTTGCATGGCACCACGGTGAAGACCGAGTTGATTGCCGGCCTGACAACCTTCATCACCATGGCCTACATCATCTTCGTCAACCCGAACATCATGGCCGACGCCGGGATTGATCACGGCGCGGCTTTCGTCGCTACGTGCATCGCCGCAGCACTGGGCTGCCTGTTGATGGGCCTGTACGCCAACTGGCCAGTCGGCCTGGCACCGGGCATGGGCCTGAATGCCTTTTTCACCTACACCGTGGTCGGCACCATGGGCTACAACTGGGAAACCGCGCTGGGTGCGGTGTTTGTGTCCGGCGTGTTGTTCATGATTTTGACCTTCTCGCGGATTCGCGAGTGGCTGCTTAACAGCATTCCAGTGAGCCTGCGTTACGCCATGGGCGCTGGTGTGGGACTGTTTTTGGGGATCATCGGTCTGAAAACCGCCGGCATCATCGTCGCCAGCCCGGCCACCCTGATCAAACTCGGTTCCCTGCGCGAGCCAGGTCCATTGCTGGCTGCCGTGTGCTTCCTGATGATCGCCGTGCTCAGCTACCACAAGGTATTTGGCGCGATCCTGATCAGCATCATCACCGTAACCCTTGCCGGTTGGGGCCTGGGGCTGGTGCATTACGGCGGCATCATGTCCGCCCCGCCAAGCCTGGCGCCGACGTGGATGGCCATGAATATCGCCGGCGTGTTTAACGTCAGCATGATCAGTGTGGTGTTGGCCTTCCTGTTTGTGCACATGTTCGACACCGCTGGCACGCTGATGGGCGTCGCACAGCGCGCCGGTCTGGTCAATGCTGATGGACGAATCGAAAACCTTTCCCGCGCGATGAAAGCCGACAGCGCCTCCAGTGTTTTCGGGGCAATGGTCGGTGTGCCGCCCGTAACGAGCTACGTGGAAAGTGCTGCCGGTGTCGCTGCGGGTGGTCGGACTGGTCTTACCGCGGTGACCGTAGGTGTGCTATTTATTGCGGCGATGTTCTTCGCACCGCTCGCCGGCATGATCCCCGCTTATGCAACCGCCGGCGCGCTGATTTACGTGGCGATGCTGATGATGGGCGGCATGAAGCACATCGAATGGGACGAAGCGACCGACAGCATTCCGGCAATCGTTACCGCGATCATGATGCCGCTGACCTTCTCGGTCGCTGACGGCATTGCGCTCGGTTTTATCACCTACGTGGTGTTGAAAGCGTTTACCGGCAGACACAAGGAAATTTCCGTCAGCCTGTGGGTGCTCTGCGCGATCTTCATCGCCAAGTTCATATTCTTGTAAGCGTTACGCAGTAAGCGTTTCAAATCAGCCTCACCCCGTCGGGTGGGGCTTTTGCACAAATGGAGGAAAGTGATGAGTCTGGAAACCTGGCTGCTGTTCAGTGGCGCTGCGCTGGTGGTAATCCTGATCCCGGGGCCCCTGTCTTTGCTGATGATCAGCAACAGTTTGAATTACGGTTTGCGTCGTTCGTACCCGGCATTTCTGGGCGGTGTGATTGCCTCGATCTGCTTGCTCAGTGCGTCGGCACTGGGCTTGGGCGCGTTGTTACTGGCGTCGGAACAATTGTTTAGCGCGTTGAAAATTGTCGGTGCGTTGTACCTGTTCTACCTGGCCTGGCAGAGCTGGCAGCAATCGCGTCAGCCATCGGTGGGCGCGGAAGTGCCTCAGGCTGCGCCAATCCCGCGTTTTCGTGCACTGTTCGGGCGCGCATTTGTGCTGGGCGCGAGCAACCCGAAAGACATCCTGTTCTTCGCTGCATTCCTGCCGCAGTTCTTGAGTGCAGAACAACCCTTCCTGCCACAGTTGCTGATAATGATCGCGACCTGGACCGTATTGGACCTGTTGTGCAAGCTGGCTTACGGGCTCGGCGCGCATGGTGCGGCCCGGTACCTGCGCAGCGGCAAGGGCCAGAGCTGGTTTAATCGGGTAAGCGCGGCGTTGTTTGGTGGTGCGGGCGCTGCGTCGTTGTTAAGCCGCTAAGCGCAAAAGCATCGCTAGCAGGCTAGCTCCCACAGGGTTTTGTGAATGCCGAAAATCCAATGTGAGGGCTTGCCTGCCAGCTCCTACAGGGGTTTTGTGAATGCTACAAATCCAATGTGAGGGCTTGCCTGCCAGCACCCACAGGGGTTTTGTGAATGCTGCAAATCCAATGTGGGAGCTAGCCTGCTAGCGATCAGGTCGGCATGAGCGCCACATTTCTACAGGCAAAAAAAAAGCCCGCAGTGTGAGCGGGCGAAAGACCAAAGAAGCTATATGCGCAGTCGCTTCCAGGTTGAGGCAGCTGCTTGGGGGATCAGCTGCCGCGATACGTGGAATAACTGTAAGGCGAAATCAGCAGCGGCACGTGGTAGTGATCCTGCTCGGCGGAGATGCCGAACCGCAGTACCACCACATCAAGGAACGCAGGTTCCGGCAGCTGAACGCCACGGGCGCGGTAGTAATCGCCCGCATGAAACTGAACCTGATAAACCCCGGTGCGATAGTCGTCGCCTTGTAACAACGGCGCATCGACACGGCCATCGCTGTTGGTCATCGCGCTGGCGACCAATTCCAGCTGCGAACCTTCAACGCGGTACAACTCGACCTTGATCGAGCTGCCCGGGCAACCGTGTGCAGCGTCCAAAACGTGAGTAGTCAAACGTCCCATTGATTCTGCGCGCCTGCCTGCCGTTAGCAGCCAGACCACGCGCCTCCCGAAGTCAGTTGAAAAGGAGACCGCACCGGTTCGGAGCACGAAACGCTGCGGCGAGCGACTGATTAAGACACTTTTCAAAAAAATTGTACACAATAAAAACGACATTTTTAACGCCAGTACCGTCATCCACGATTTCAACGCCAATTTGACGCCAAACCATAGGATCAGCGGACCTTCCAATCATTAACTGACCAACTGGGCAGGTTTCTTGCAGTAGCATGGGAAGATGACAGTTCATCAAAAATGCGAAAATTCAGGCTTACAAAGTGGATATAAAGTTGTATACAATCAGTCATCGCTGTGACGCCAGCCTGTTATCTAATCGCCAGGCCGCCACGCAACCCCGACCTTGAATAAGTCACGAACAAGAAGGAAGACTGCAGTGAGCGCTGACTACCCACGCGACCTGATCGGTTACGGCAGTAACCCTCCTCACCCACACTGGCCGGGCAATGCCCGCATCGCATTGTCTTTCGTACTCAACTACGAAGAAGGCGGCGAGCGCAATATCCTGCACGGCGACAAAGAATCTGAAGCGTTCCTCTCGGAAATGGTGTCGGCGCAGCCGCTGCAAGGCGCGCGCAACATGAGCATGGAATCTCTTTACGAGTATGGCAGCCGTGCTGGTGTATGGCGGATTCTGAAGCTGTTCAAGGAATTCGACATTCCGCTGACCATCTTCGCCGTGGCCATGGCCGCCCAGCGCCACCCGGATGTCATCCGCGCGATGGTCGATGCCGGTCACGAGATCTGCAGCCACGGTTATCGCTGGATCGACTACCAGTACATGGACGAAGCGCAGGAACGCGAGCACATGCTCGAAGCCATTCGTGTACTGACCGAACTCACCGGCGAACGTCCGCTGGGCTGGTACACCGGCCGCACTGGCCCGAACACCCGTCGGCTGGTGATGGAAGAAGGCGGTTTCCTCTATGACTGCGACACCTACGACGACGACCTGCCCTACTGGGAACCGAACAACCCGACCGGCAAGCCGCACCTGGTGATCCCGTACACCCTGGACACCAACGACATGCGCTTCACCCAGGTCCAGGGTTTCAACAAGGGCGACGATTTCTTCGAGTACCTCAAGGACGCGTTCGATGTGCTGTACGCCGAAGGCGCAGAAGCACCGAAAATGCTCTCGATCGGTTTGCATTGCCGCCTGATTGGCCGTCCGGCGCGTCTGGCCTCGCTCAAGCGCTTTATCGAATACGCTAAAAGTCATGAACAGGTGTGGTTCACCCGCCGCGTCGACATCGCTCGCCACTGGCACGATACCCACCCGTACCAAGAGGCCGCCCAATGAGCCACTTCAAAACCCTCAAGCCATCGACCCTGAGCCGCGAGGCTTTTGTCGAAGCGTTTGCCGACATCTATGAACATTCGCCATGGGTGGCCGAAAAGGCCTTCGACCTGGGTCAGGACGCTTCGATCGATGAGATCGAAGCCCTGCACCAGCGCATGAGCGACATCCTGTTGAGCGCCGATCACGCCAGTCAATTGGCATTGATCAACGCTCACCCGGACCTGGCCGGCAAAGCTGCCGTCCAGGGCCAACTCACCGAAGCCAGCACCAATGAACAGGCTGGCGCCGGTATTCACCAATGCACGGCCGAAGAGTTTTCTCGCTTCACCGAGCTGAACGACGCCTACAAAGCCAAGTTCAAGTTTCCCTTCATCATGGCGGTAAAAGGCAGCAATCGGCATCAGATCCTCGCGGCGTTCGAAACGCGCATTCACAACTCGGTCGACACCGAATTCAAATGCGCGCTGGCGGAGATCAACAAGATCGCCCTGTTCCGTTTACTGACCCTATAGCGAGCCTTGCCCGAGTGTTCAGAACGCGAAAACACCCAGGGCACTGCAAGCATCCCAAGCCAACTAATTAAAGGCAGACAAGAAGAATGAAAGCTTACGCCGTACCTTTCGAGAAGTTCGTCAACCTGGCCGACGCCCGTCTGGGCACCAAGATCATCTCGGTCACCGATGACTGGTTTGCAGACGCCAACCGTCTGTTTCAGCCGACCCCGGCCGTATGGAAGGAGGGCGTTTTCGATGACAACGGCAAGTGGATGGACGGCTGGGAGTCGCGCCGCAAGCGCTTTGAAGGCTACGACAGCGCGGTAATCCGCCTGGGCGTACCGGGTTCGATCAAAGGCGTGGACATCGACACCTCATTCTTCACCGGTAACTTCCCGCCGTCGGCCTCTCTGGAAGCGTGCTTCCTGGCCTCCGGCGAGCCGGACGAAAAAACCCAGTGGACTGAAGTACTGTCGGCGGTCGAGCTGCAAGGCAATAACCACCACTTCCACGAAATCAACAACGACCAGGCGTTCAGCCATCTGCGTTTCAACATCTACCCGGACGGTGGTGTTGCTCGTCTGCGCGTCTACGGCATTCCGTTCCGCGACTGGTCGGCGGTTGGCGACAACGAGCAAGTGGACCTGGCCGCAGCCCTGAACGGTGGCCGTGCGCTGGCCTGCTCCGACGAACACTTCGGCCGCATGAGCAACATCCTCAACCCTGGCCGTGGCATCAACATGGGCGACGGCTGGGAAACTGCACGTCGTCGCACGCCAGGCAATGACTGGGTCATCGTCGCACTGGGTCATCCGGGCGAGATCGAGAAAATCATCGTCGACACCCTGCACTTCAAGGGCAACTACCCGGACACCTGCTCCATCCAGGGCGCGTTCGTGAAGGGCGGCACCGACAGCCAGATTGAAACCCAATCGCTGTTCTGGCGCGAACTGCTGCCGGCACAGAAACTGGAAATGCACGCCGAACACACCTTTGCCGAGCAGATCAAGGCACTGGGCCCGATCACCCACATCCGCCTGAACGTGTTCCCGGACGGCGGCGTGAGTCGCCTGCGCGTATTGGGCAAGGTCGCTAAATAAGCGTTGAAGCCAATCGCCAGCAGGCTGGCTCCCACATTTGCAATGCATTCCCCTGTGGGAGCCAGCCTGCTGGCGATAGCTACAGAACCAACAACACAGAATTCGGAAAAGAACAGCATGCGCACATTAAAGATTGAACCGCTGACAAAAGAAGCCTTCGCCCCTTTCGGTGACGTGATCGAAACCGACGGCAGCGATCACTTCATGATCAACAACGGTTCGACCATGCGCTTTCATAAACTGGCGACGGTCGAAACCGCCACGCCAGAAGACAACGCAATCATCAGCATTTTCCGCGCCGACGCGCAGGACATGCCGCTGACCGTTTGCATGCTGGAGCGTCACCCGTTGGGCAGCCAGGCTTTCATCCCGCTGCTCGGCAACCCCTTTCTGATCGTGGTCGCGCCACTTGGCGATGAACCTGTATCGGGCTTGGTCCGCGCCTTCGTCACCAACGGCAGGCAGGGCATCAATTACCATCGCGGCGTTTGGCACCATCCGGTGCTGACGATCGAAAAGCGGGATGACTTCCTGGTGGTTGATCGCAGTGGCACAGGCAATAACTGCGATGAGCATTTTTTCAAAGAGGATGAGCGTTTGATCCTCGCCCCCCACCAATAAGAGAAGGTCTGATCACTCGACGACAGAGTGACAGGCGAGAGGTAAAGACTGTGGAAGCACATCTGTTGGAATGGCTGAACCTGAGCGTGCGCTGGGTTCACATGATTACTGGCGTGGCCTGGATCGGCGCGTCGTTCTATTTCGTCTGGCTGGAAAACAACCTCAATCGGGTCAACCCGAAAAGTGGTCTGGCGGGCGATTTGTGGGCGATCCACGGCGGCGGTATCTACCACCTGGAAAAATACAAACTGGCTCCACCGACCATGCCGGACAACCTGCACTGGTTCAAATGGGAAGCCTACTTCACCTGGATGTCGGGGATCGCGCTGCTGTGCGTGGTGTTCTACTCCAACCCGACGCTTTACCTGCTGGCACCGGGCAGCAGCCTGACCGGTCCTGAAGGTGTTGCCCTGGGCATCGCTTCGCTGTTCGTCGGCTGGTTCGTCTACTCCTTCCTCTGCGACTCGGCTTTGGGCAAACGCCCTGCCCTGCTCGGCGGCATCCTGTTCGTGCTGATCATTGCGGCGGCCTACGGCTTCAGCAAAGTGTTCAGCGGCCGCGGGGCTTATCTGCACGTCGGCGCGATCATCGGCACCATCATGGTCGGGAACGTGTTCCGCATCATCATGCCGGCGCAACGCGCACTGGTGGCAGCGATTGCCGAGAACCGCACGCCAGATCCGGCGCTGCCGGCTAAAGGCTTGCTGCGTTCGCGTCACAACAACTACTTCACCTTGCCGGTGCTGTTCATCATGATCAGCAACCACTTCCCGAGCACCTATGGCAGCCAATACAACTGGCTGATTCTGGCCGGGATCGCGGTACTGGCCGTGTTGGTTCGTCACTACTTCAACACCCGTCACAACAGCCACAAGTTTGCCTGGACCCTGCCAGTGGCAGCCGTCGGCATGATCTGCCTGGCTTACGTGACCGGTCCTGCACCGATGTCGACTGCACCTGAAGTGGCCAAGGCACCCGGCACCATCGAGTACCAGCCGTTGCCGGAAACCGCCCTTGGCGGTGGCGCCAAACCTGAAGCGGCGAAACCTGCCGCTGCGGCTGCAACGCCGGCCCAGGCCTCGAATCAAGGGCCGGCGTTCGACAAGGTTCACAGCGTGATTCAGGAACGTTGCGCAGTGTGCCATTCGGCGAAACCGACCAGCCCGTTGTTCAGTGCTGCACCGGCCGGTGTGATGTTCGATACGCCTGATCAGATCCGTCAGAACGCTCCGCGTATTCAGGCGCAAGCCGTCGCCAGCCAGATCATGCCACTGGGCAATATCACTCAGATGACCCAGCAGGAACGTGACCTGATCGGTGCCTGGATCAACCAGGGAGCCCAGACCAATTAAGCAACACACAAGCCTGTGAATAGCAGGCTTTTGTTGTGTAGGGATTTTGGCTGTGTAGAAGGAATTACTGTGGTGAGGGGATTTATCCCCGTTGGGTTACGAAGTAGCCCCAAAACCTGTGATCGCGACCATCAGATGGATCGCGTTAGCCGGGTTTGCGACGGCTTCGCCGCCGAACGGGGATAAATCCCCTCGCCACAGTAAGCCCTCTGGCGACAACAAACTCCCTGACTACACATATGAATGATGCAAAGAAACAGCTGCCAGCAACCCGGCAGCTGTTCAATCACAAGAATAAAAAAGATCCGAGGTGTTGCATGTCCGAGCTATCCGAAGCGCGCATCCCCGACGCACCCGCCATTCAGCGTTTGCCCCTTTTTCAACTGATCCTGGTCGGTTTGCAGCACGTTTTGCTGATGTACGGCGGCGCCATTGCAGTGCCACTGATCATTGGCCAGGCCGCTGGACTGAGTCGTGAAGAAATCGCCTTTCTGATCAACGCCGACCTGCTGGTGGCCGGTATCGCAACCATCGTTCAATCACTGGGTATCGGCCCGATGGGCATCCGCATGCCGGTGATGATGGGCGCCAGTTTTGCCGCTGTCGGCAGCATGGTCGCCATGGCTGGAATGCCGGGCATCGGTTTGCAAGGGATCTTCGGCGCAACCATTGCTGCCGGTTTTTTCGGCATGATCATTGCGCCGTTCATGTCCAAAGTTGTGCGCTTCTTCCCGCCTCTAGTGACCGGCACGGTCATCACCTCAATCGGTTTATCGCTGTTCCCGGTGGCCGTTAATTGGGCTGGCGGTGGTGCTGGCGCGGCTCAATTCGGCTCACCGGTCTACCTGGCCATCGCCGCGTTGGTGCTGGGCACGATTTTGTTGGTCCATCGCTTCATGCGCGGTTTCTGGGTCAACATTTCGGTGCTGATCGGCATGTGCATCGGCTACGTCGTCTGCGGCGTTATCGGCATGGTCGACCTCAGTGGCATGGCGCAGGCGCCTTGGCTGCAAGTCGTTACACCGCTGCATTTCGGCATGCCGAAGTTCGAACTCGCACCGATCCTGTCGATGTGCCTGGTGGTGGTGATCATCTTCGTCGAGTCCACAGGCATGTTCCTGGCACTGGGCAAGATCACCGATCGGGAAGTCTGCCCGCGCATGCTCCGTCGCGGTTTGTTATGTGACGCTGCTGCCTCGTTTTTCGCCGGTTTCTTCAACACCTTCACTCACTCCTCTTTCGCGCAAAACATCGGCCTGGTGCAGATGACGGGCGTGCGTTGCCGCTCGGTCACCATCGTCGCCGGCGGTTTGCTGGTGGTCTTGAGCCTGTTGCCGAAAGCCGCGTTTCTGGTGGCATCGATTCCACCCGCCGTGCTCGGCGGCGCGGCGATTGCGATGTTCGGCATGGTCGCCGCTACCGGGATCAAGATTCTTCAGGAAGCCGACATCGGTGATCGTCGCAACCAGTTGCTGGTAGCGGTGAGCATCGGCATGGGGCTGATTCCGGTGGTACGCCCGGAGTTCTTCGCGCACCTGCCGCTGTGGATGAGCCCTATCACCCACAGCGGCATCGCCATGGCGACGATCAGCGCGCTGATGTTGAACCTGTTGTTCAACATCCTCGGCGGCAAAGAGCGCGCGGTCATTAACGACTGCCATGCGCACACGCATTGATCGAACGCTGTAGCGAACAATAAAAACAAAAAGGAGCAACAGATGATCAGGACCCAGACAAACCTGTTGTTGAGCGGCGGTCTGATGGCCGCCAGCCAAGCCATGGCCGGTGACTTATTGCTGTGGCAAACCAACAGCCTGAGCTACTTGTACGGCAAGAACTTCGCCATCAACCCCTCGATCCAGCAGACGGTGACGTTCGAACATGCCGACAAGTGGAAGTACGGCGACAACTTTCTGTTCGTCGACAAGATTTTCTACAACGGCAAGGAAGACCGGAATAAAGGCCCCCACGCGTTCTACGGTGAGTTCAGCCCGCGCTTGTCGTTCGGCAAGATTTTCGACCGCCGTTTTGAATACGGCCCGATCAAGGACGTGCTGCTGGCGATGACCTACGAGTATGGCGAAGGCGACAGCGAGGCCTACCTGATAGGCCCGGGTTTCGACCTTGCGGTACCGGGTTTCAATTACTTCACCCTGAACTTCTACCGCCGCCAGACCGAAGGCCCACGCCCCGGCGACGGCGTGTGGCAGGTCACACCGAGCTGGTCCTACAGCATCCCGGTGGGCAATTCGAACCTGTTGTTCGATGGCTATCTGGACTGGGTGGTGGACAACGACCAGAACTCGCGCGGCACCTACCACGCCAATCTTCACTTCAACCCACAGCTCAAATATGACTTGGGCAAAGCGCTGGGCTGGGGTGAAAAGCAGTTCTACGTCGGCACCGAGTACAGCTATTGGAAGAACAAGTACGGCGTTGAAACCAGTTCGAACCTGGACACCAATCAAAACACCGCCAGCCTGCTGGTGAAGGTGCACTTTTAAGATGGCCCGCAACCGTGCCCCAAACCTGTCGTCGGTGCGCTGTTGCGGGGCACTTGAGACCTGGCCAAGGAGTCAGTATTCTCCGCGGCCGCCAGAATCCGCGTTAAAAAAAAGCCCGGATTTAATTCCTGACCAGAAAGCCAACTTATCCCGGCTCTGGACAGTACCAAGGCGCCTCAAAAACCCTCTCAATCGACTGCTTTCGAGCCGCCGAACGGGAGTTTTTTTGCTTTTTGAAAACCTTGGCCCAGCTCTTGCTAACAGCAATAAAGCTGACCGACTGGATGACTTTTTACAGCTGCACAAAAAGGCGCCACACCAGAGCGCCGACCTTAGAAAAATAACGTGGAACCACCTACTTTTTGGGAGCAACCGAATGAAACGTACGTGCACCAGCCTGATGCTCGCGGGATCCTTATTGGCCGGCGGCCAGGCAATGGCCGGCGATGGCGACCTGCTGCTTTGGCAGAACAACAGCCTGACCTACCTGTACGGCAAGGACTTCAAGGTTAACCCGGCGATTCAACAGACCGTGACCTTCGAACACGCCGACGCCTGGAAATACGGGGATAACTTCCTGTTCGTCGACAAGATTTTCTACAACGGCAAGGACGACAACAACGTTGGCCCGAACACCACCTACGGTGAGTTCCAGCCGCGTATCTCGCTGGGCAAAGTCCTGGACCAGAAGATCGAATTCGGCCCGATCAAAGACGTGCTGCTGGCCATGACGTACGAGTTTGGTGAAGGTGACGTCGAGTCTTACCTGATTGGTCCTGGCTTCGACCTGGCGATCCCTGGCTTCGACTACTTCCAGTTGAACTTCTACCAGCGCCATCCTGATGGTGATCGCCCGGGCAACAACGTCTGGCAGATCACGCCGGTGTGGTCCTACACCATCCCCGTCGGCGATTCGAGCATCCTGATCGATGGCTACATGGACTGGGTGGTCGACAACGACACCAACGCGCGTGGCGACTACCACGCCAACCTGCACTTCAACCCGCAGGTCAAATACGACTTGGGCAAAGCGCTGAATTTTGGCGCCAAGCAGCTATATGTCGGTGTTGAGTACGACTACTGGAAGAACAAGTACGGGATTGATGACACCAACGCGTTTACCACCAATCAGAACGTGACGAGCTTCCTGGTCAAGTTTCACTTCTGATGCTGCTTTAAATGGCGTCTGCGAGGACGCCATCGCCAGCAGGCTGGCTCCCACATTGGTTTTGTGTACACCACTGAATCCCTGTGGCAGCTAGCCTTGGCTTTGTGTACACCACTGAATCCCTGTGGGAGCTAGCCTTGGTTGTGTGTACATCACTGAATCCCTGTGGCAGCTAGCCTTGGTTTTGTGTACACCACTGAATCCCTGTGGGAGCTAGCCTTGGCTGTGTGTACACCACTGAATCCCTGTGGCAGCTAGCCTTGGCTGTGTGTACAGCACTGAATCCCTGTGGCAGCTAGCCTTGGCTTTGTGTACACCACTGAATCCCTGTGGCAGCTAGCCTTGGTTTTGTGTACACCACTGAATCCCTGTGGCAGCTAGCCTTGGCTTTGTGTACACCACTGAATCCCTGTGGCAGCTAGCCTTGGCTTTGTGTACACCACTGAATCCCTGTGGGAGCTAGCCTGCTAGCGATTGCCGCGGCGCAAATCTCAGAAGGGAACCACCGCCTCGCCAATCCCCAGAAATCGGCACAACTCATCCTTTTTGGCCAACGCATCACGCCGCCCGAGATCAATCAATTCACTGCAATATCCCGCCTCGAACAGCAGATAACTCAACACCCCCGCACCGCTGGTCTTGGTCGCCCCCGGCCCACGCAGAAACAACCGCAGCGCGGCTGGCAATTCCTGGCGATGCCGTGCGGCTATCTCGTCGATTGGCTGACTCGGCGCAATCACCAACACCTCGACCGGCGCTACCCCCAATTCACGCATCGGCGTGCCGTCGGGCATCAAATGGCTGAACTGATTCAGACGCTGCAGCAACTCGATGTCGCTTTCCAGACTGTCGATGAACGTACTGTTGAGCATGTGCCCGCCGATTTGCGCCAGGGTCGGCTGCTGCCCGGTGTAGGTGCGTTGCAGCGGCTGCTGCGGATCAACCCCACGCGGATTGCCGCTGACGCCCACCACCAGCACTCGGCTCGCGCCAAGGTGCAGGGCCGGACTGATCGGTGCCGACTGGCGCACAGCGCCGTCGCCAAAATACTCTTCGCCGATTTTTACCGGCGCGAACAACAAGGGAATGGCTGAACTTGCCAGCAAATGCTCGACCGTCAATTGCGTCGGCATACCGATACGCCGATGGCGCAACCAGGCGTCGATGGTGCCGCTGCCCTGATAAAAGGTAACGGCCTGCCCGGACTCGTAACCGAATGCCGTGACCGCCACTGCGTGCAATTGTTGCTGTGCGATGGATTCGGCGATGCCGCCCATCTGCAATTTATCGTGCAGCAAATCACGCAGCGGTGAGCTGTTGAGCAGCGCCACCGGCACTTGTGCGCCCATGCCCAACAAACTGTGCGTCACAAATCGGCTGGCCTGGCTGATCACGCCGGGCCAGTCGCTGCGCAACACCAGATGGCTACGAAAGCCTTGCCAGAAGGCTGTGAGGCGCTCGATAGCGCCTCGAAAGTCCATTGCGCCGCTGGCAAGACTGACCGCGTTGATCGCCCCGGCAGACGTGCCGACGATCACCGGGAACGGATTGCTGGCACCGACCGGCAGCAGTTCGGCTATCGCTGCCAGCACCCCGACCTGATAAGCCGCTCGAGCGCCGCCGCCGGAAAGAATCAATCCTGTGACCGGTTCGGCTGGGCTCATCGCAACACTCCATGGTGCTTATAGGGAACGGATATTCAACCGCGTTTTGCGTACAGCTTCGGCTCGCCAGGAGGACGACTTTTGAAGCGCCGGTGGGCCCACAGGTATTGCTCCGGGCAATCGCGCAATACACCTTCAACCCACTGGTTGATGCGGATGCAATCGGCCTCTTCGCTCTCGCCGGGAAAACCTTCAAGCGGTGCATGAATCACCAGGCGATAACCGCTGCCATCAGCCAGGCGTTCCTGGGTGAACGGCACTACCAGCGCCTTGCCCAGTCGCGCGAACTTGCTGGTGGCGGTGACTGTAGCGGCCTGAATGCCGAACAGCGGCACGAAGATACTTTGCTTGGCGCCGTAGTCCTGATCCGGCGCGTACCAGATCGCCCGGCCGGCCCGCAGCAGCTTGAGCATGCCACGCACGTCCTCACGTTCCACGGCCAGCGAATCCAGGTTGTGCCGCTCACGGCCACTGCGCTGGATGTAGTCGAACAGCGGATTCTTGTGTTCACGGTACATGCCGTCGATGGTGTGCTGCTGGCCCAACAACGCCGCGCCAATTTCCAGCGTGGTGAAGTGCACGGCCATCAGAATCACGCCTTTGCCCTCGCGCTGGGCTTTTTTCAAATGCTCCAGCCCTTCGACATGCGCAAGCTTGGCCAGACGTTCACGCGACCACCACCAACTCATGGCCATTTCGAAAAAGGCGATACCGGTGGAGGCGAAATTTTCCTTGAGCAAGCGTTTGCGCTCGGCAGCGCTTTTTTCCGGAAAGCACAGCTCGAGATTGCGCTTGGCGATACGCCGTCGGTCGCCGGCCACACGATACATCGCCGCGCCGAGAACGCGGCCGACCGCCAACAATGCCGGATAAGGCAGCTGCACAATGAGCCACAACAGCCCCAAACCACACCAAAGTGGCCAGAAACGCGGCATGAGAAATGTTTTTCTAAAACGCGGGCGATCCATTAAAGGTTCCGGAAAGACAATGGCCGCGCATTCTACATCGTTCAACCCGGGTTGCGGCTCGCGAGCGTTCTCGTTATAAGTCTCGGCACTTTTAGTGACAAGCCGTTGTATGCCGACCATGAGCCAAACCGAACCGCTAGACCAAGATCCCGTGTTCCAGCTAAAGGGCAGCATGCTCGCCATTACGGTGCTGGAACTGGCGCGTAACGACCTTGAGAACCTTGATCGGCAACTGGCCGCCAAGGTCGCCCAGGCACCTAATTTTTTCAGTAACGCACCGCTGGTGCTGGCCCTGGATAAACTTCCGGCCAGCGAAGGTGCCGTCGATTTGCCTGGCCTGATGCGTGTTTGCCGCCAGCATGGCCTGCGCACCCTGGCTATCCGTGCCAGCCGCATCGAAGACATCGCTGCCGCCATCGCGGTCGATCTGCCCGTGCTGCCGCCATCGGGTGCCAGAGAGCGCGCGCTGGACCCGCTCGAAGGCCAAGTGAAGAAAAAACCGGAAAAACCACCGGAACCGACGATCAAACCGACCAAAATCATTACCTCGCCAGTGCGCGGTGGCCAGCAGATTTACGCCCAGGGTTGCGACCTGGTGGTGATCTCTTCGGTCAGCCCGGGTGCGGAACTTCTCGCCGATGGGAACATCCATGTATACGGCCCGATGCGCGGTCGGGTGTTGGCCGGTGTCAAAGGCGACACGAAAGCCAGGATTTTCTGTCAGCAAATGAGCGCTGAACTGGTCTCCATCGCAGGCCACTACAAGGTTTCGGAGGATCTGCGTCGTGACCCTTTATGGGGTGCAGGCGTACAGGTCAGCCTGTCAGGCGATGTGTTGAACATCATTCGTCTTTAACGGATACTGCCGCATTTTCCAAGCATCTCTAAAACGTAGCGAAAACGGCTCAAACGAAGTAGGAAAAAGGGCAAAAAGCAGTGTTTACCGGAGGTAAGTACCGTTTTTGACCCGATTCCAGCCAAGGCTGTTCGACTGCAGTCGTTTTTCTAGAGATGTTTTTCAGGGGCTAAAAGTCCTTTTTCCTTAGGGGTGAAACACCTTGGCCAAGATTCTCGTGGTTACATCCGGCAAGGGTGGTGTGGGTAAGACCACCACCAGTGCCGCTATTGGTACCGGCCTCGCTCTGCGCGGTCACAAAACAGTTATCGTCGACTTCGACGTTGGTTTGCGTAACCTCGACCTGATCATGGGTTGCGAGCGTCGCGTGGTGTATGACTTCGTCAACGTCGTCAACGGCGAAGCCAACCTGCAACAGGCCCTGATCAAAGACAAGCGCCTGGAAAACCTCTACGTCCTCGCCGCCAGCCAGACCCGCGACAAAGACGCGCTGACCGTCGAAGGCGTGGAAAAAGTGCTGATGGCACTGAAAGAAGATTTCGAATTCGTGGTCTGCGATTCGCCAGCGGGTATCGAGAAAGGTGCTCACCTGGCCATGTACTTCGCTGATGAAGCGATTGTCGTGACCAACCCTGAAGTGTCCTCGGTACGCGACTCCGACCGCATGCTCGGCCTGTTGGCCAGCAAATCGCGTCGCGCCGAAAACGGTGAAGAGCCGATCAAGGAACACTTGCTGTTGACCCGTTACAACCCGCAACGCGTCAGCGACGGCGAAATGCTCGGCGTCGAAGACGTCAAGGAAATTCTCGCCGTAACCCTGCTGGGTGTAATCCCTGAGTCCCAAGCGGTGCTCAAGGCATCCAACTCGGGTGTGCCGGTTATTCTTGACGACCAAAGTGACGCCGGCCAGGCGTATAGCGATGCAGTCGATCGCTTACTGGGCAAAACCGTGGAACATCGTTTTCTCGATGTGACGAAGAAAGGATTCTTTGAGCGTCTGTTTGGAGGCCGGTAATGAACATTTTTGACTTCTTTCGGGCTAACAAGAAGCCAAGTACCGCCTCGGTCGCGAAAGAGCGTCTACAGATCATCGTGGCGCATGAACGCGGCCAACGCAGTACCCCGGACTACCTGCCTGCCTTGCAGAAGGAATTGGTAGAGGTGATCCGCAAGTACGTCAATATCGGGTCCGATGACGTGCACGTCGCTCTGGAAAACCAGGGCAGCTGCTCGATCCTGGAACTCAATATCACCCTGCCAGATCGCTGAGTCGATCCGGCGGGAGCCACGGCGGCTCAGGCCTCCTGCGTCCCTACACGGGGACGGCGGGGGCTTGAGCCGCCGTTGGCGTTTGTTACGAGGCTGTTTTAATGCCGCTGTCCAACATCCGCATCATCCATCAGGACGCCGCCGTATTGGTGGTCAACAAACCCACCCTGTTGCTGTCCGTGCCCGGCCGGGCCGATGACAACAAGGATTGCCTGATCACCCGCCTGCAAGAAAACGGCTACCCGGAAGCGCGAATCGTCCATCGGCTGGATTGGGAAACCTCCGGCATCATTCTGCTGGCCCGCGACCCCGACACGCATCGCGAATTGTCCCGGCAATTCCACGACCGCGAAACCGAAAAGGCCTACACCGCGCTGTGCTGGGGCCAACCGGAGCTGGACAGCGGCAGTATCGATCTGCCCTTGCGCTATGACCCGCCAACCAAGCCACGCCACGTCGTGGACCATGAGTTCGGCAAAAATGCCCTGACCTTCTGGCGCGCATTGGAACGCTGCGGCGACTGGTGCCGCGTCGAACTGACACCGATTACCGGTCGCTCTCACCAGTTGCGTGTGCACATGCTTTCCATTGGCCATCCGCTGCTGGGTGATGGCCTGTACGCACACGAACAGGCGCTGGCGGCCTGGCCAAGACTGTGCCTGCACGCCAGCATGCTCAGCTTCACTCACCCGCAAAGCGGCGAGCGCCTGCGTTTCGAGTGCCCTGCACCGTTCTAAAGCCGATGAGAACCTGTGGGAGCGGGCTTGCTCGCGAAGAGGGAGTGTCAGTCGACATCAATGTTGCCTGATACACCGCTTTCGCGAGCAAGCCCGCTCCCACAAGTTCCGTGCCGCCGCACTTTGCGCTTTCAATACGTTAAACTGGCGCCATTGCTGTCTGGAGCTACTTATGCGCGAAGAGTTGAACCAAGGCCTGATCGACTTCCTCAAGGCCTCCCCTACCCCATTTCATGCCACTGCCAGCCTCGTTCAGCGCCTGGAAGCGGCGGGCTATCAGCGCCTCGACGAGCGCGAGCCCTGGGCCACCGAAACCAATGGCCGCTACTACGTCACCCGTAATGACTCTTCGATCGTCGCGATCAAAATGGGTCGTCACTCGCCACTGCATGGCGGCATTCGCCTGGTAGGCGCTCACACCGACAGCCCATGCCTGCGCGTCAAACCTCAGCCCGAGCTGCAACGCCAGGGTTTCTGGCAGTTGGGCGTCGAAGTGTATGGCGGCGCGCTGCTGGCGCCTTGGTTCGACCGCGATTTGTCGCTGGCCGGCCGCGTGACGTTCCGCCGTGACGGCAAGGTCGAGAGCCAACTGATCGATTTCAAGGCACCCATCGCGACAATTCCCAACCTGGCCATTCACCTCAATCGTGAAGCCAATATGGGCTGGGCTATCAATGCCCAAACCGAGCTGCCGCCTATCCTCGCGCAGTTCGCCGGTGATGAACGCGTAGACTTCCGCGCGGTACTGACCGACCAACTCGCCCGCGAACATGGCCTGAATGCCGACGTGGTGCTCGATTACGAGTTGAGCTTCTACGACACCCAAAGCGCTGCGATCATCGGCCTGCACGGCGACTTCATCGCAGGTGCGCGACTGGACAACCTGTTGTCCTGCTACGCCGGCCTGCAAGCCTTGCTGACCGCCGAAACTGACGAAACCTGCGTACTGGTCGCCAACGATCACGAAGAGGTTGGCTCATGCTCGGCATGCGGCGCCGATGGCCCGATGCTGGAGCAAACGCTGCGTCGTTTGCTACCTGATGGCGACGAGTTCGTACGCACCATCCAGAAGTCGTTGCTGGTGTCGGCCGACAATGCCCACGGCGTACACCCCAACTACGCCGACAAACACGACGCCAACCACGGCCCCAAGCTCAATGCCGGCCCCGTGATCAAGGTCAACAGCAACCAGCGTTACGCCACCAACAGCGAAACCGCCGGTTTCTTCCGCCATCTGTGCATGGCCGAAGAGGTGCCGGTGCAGAGCTTCGTGGTACGCAGCGACATGGGCTGCGGTTCGACAATCGGCCCGATCACCGCCAGCCACCTCGGTGTGCGCACTGTCGACATCGGTTTGCCGACCTTTGCCATGCACTCGATCCGCGAGCTATGCGGCAGCCATGACCTGGCGCACCTGGTCAAAGTGCTGAGCGCGTTCTACGCCTGCCACGAGTTGCCGTAACTCCTCGCCCCCTGCTGGCGTGAGATTGCTCTCGCCTGCAGGGGTGTGAAAAGCCCACTAAACTTTATTTATCACCCACGACAAGGCTGTCGCCATGATTTCGATGTCTTCGTTTCACGCCATGCTGATTCCGATCCTCTGCGGGATGATCATGCTGGCGTTCGGCTTCAATTTCCGTGACAAGAACGCCGGGGTGTTTGCAATGTGGGTTGGCATGCTGCTGATCCTTGGCACCGTAGTGTTCAAGATCCTCGCCAAACTCAACGAATAATTCCTCGCCCCGACTCGCATTGATTTTGACGGACTCGTACACTCGGTCGATATGCTCTTTGCAAGGTTGACCGCCTAGTGTTCGCTCGTCTTTTCACCCTGCCGTATTTTCTTCTCGTCTGCCTCATGACGCTGCTGCCGCTGGCGCCAGCCCAAGCGGTCGGCTTGCCCAGCCTGCTCAATAGCTCGGCGAAAACCCAGCCGGAGGCGCAAGAGCCTCTCGGGCAATCACTGGACGAAGTCATCAAGTCGCTGGAGAACGACCAGCAACGCAGCAAGTTGCTGGCGGACCTGAAAAAGCTGCGTGACGCCACCAAAAAAGCTCAACCCACTGCCGAAGAAGGCGTATTGGGCTTGATTGGCGGCACGCTGGCCAGTTTCGAAAAGCAGTTCACGGGCGAGGACAGCCCGATCACACGCTGGTCCACAGAATTCGAGCTGGCCAAGGAAGAGTTGTCGGAGCGTGTGCTTCCGGCCAATGAATGGCTGCCGATCATCTTTGCCTTCGCAATGATCCTGATGGTCTGGAGCCTGCTGGCCGCCGCGCTGATATGGCTCGGCCATCGGGTGCAGATGCGTTTTGGCCTCACCGAAGAGCTGCCGCAACATCCCAAGGCATCGGACATGCTGCGCTTCGCCCTGCGCAAGCTCGGGCCGTGGCTGATTGCCTTGGTGATCACGGTCTACATGAGCTATGCCCTGCCCTCGTCACTGGGTAAAAGCCTGGCCATGATGCTGGCTTATGCGTTGGTGGTGGGCACGTGTTTCTCGGCGATCTGCGTCATCGCATTTTCGTTGCTCGACGGCCCGCATCGGCACCGCGCCCTATACATCCTGCGGCACCAGGCATTCCGGCCGCTGTGGCTGATTGGTAGTTTTGCCGCGTTCGGTGAGGCCTTGAACGATCCACGACTGGTGGACAGCCTCGGTCCGCATCTGGCACATGCTGCCGCCACCATCACCAACATACTGGCAGCGTTATTCACCGGCCTGTTCATCTTGCGCTTCAGACGGCCCATTGCTCACTTGATCCGCAACCAACCGCTGTCGCGACGCCTGACCCGTCGCGCGCTCAGCGACACCATCGATATTCTCGGGACCTATTGGTACGTGCCGGCGCTGGTACTGGTGGCTATTTCAGTACTCGCCACATTCGTTTCCGCCGGCGACACCAGCACCGCGTTGCGCCAGTCGCTGATTTGCACTGTATTGCTGGTGTTGTGCATGGTCATCAACGGTCTGGTGCGCCGCCACTCTCTACGACCGCAACGCGGCATCAAGCGTCATGCGCTGTATTCTGATCGCCTGAAAAGCTTCTTCTATACCCTCGCGCACCTGTTGGTGTGGTTCGCATTCATCGAACTTGGCCTGCGTGTGTGGGGCATGTCGCTGATCGCCTTCACGGAAGGTGAAGGCCACGAAGTCAGCGTCAAACTACTCAGCCTTGCCGGCACGCTGATTTTCGCCTGGCTGATCTGGATTCTCAGCGATACCGCCGTGCACCACGCGCTCACCCGCTCGCGCAAAGGCCTGGCGAATGCCCGCGCGCAAACGATGATGCCGCTGATCCGCAACGTGCTGTTCGTGGCTATTTTCATCGTGGCAATGATCGTCGCGCTGGCGAACATGGGCATGAACGTGACGCCACTGCTGGCCGGTGCCGGTGTAATCGGCCTGGCCATCGGCTTTGGTGCGCAGTCGCTGGTGGCGGACTTGATCACCGGGCTGTTCATCATCATCGAAGACTCTTTGGCCATTGACGACTACGTCGACGTGGGTGGGCACTTGGGCACGGTGGAAGGCCTGACCATCCGTACGGTGCGCCTGCGCGACATTGACGGCATCGTCCACACTATTCCGTTCAGCGAGATCAAGAGCATCAAGAACTACTCGCGGGAATTCGGCTATGCGATCTTCCGCGTGGCAGTGCCGGCCAATATGGACATTGATGATGCGATCAAACTGATGCGTGAAGTCGGGCAGAAAATGCGCGCCGATCCGCTGCAGCGCCGCAATATCTGGTCGCCGCTGGAGATTCAGGGCGTGGAGAGTTTCGAGTCCGGCAATGCGATTCTTCGCGCTCGCTTCAAGACCGCTCCGATCAAACAGTGGGAAGTGTCACGGGCGTTCAACCTGTCGCTCAAGCGGCATCTGGATGAGGCGGGGCTCGACCTGGCAACACCACGCATGAGTGTGCAGGTCGTCACTGCGGGTGGCGGACCCACAACGGAATAACCCCACAGCGGTTACAAACGGCAGGCAAAAAAAATCCCCGAACCAGTCGGGGATTTTTTATGTTCGATCGATCAGCTCAAGAGCAGATCAATCTTCGCGGTAGCGACGCAGCTTCAACTGCTTACCGGCAACGCGAGTGTCCTTGAGCTTGGTCAGGAGTTTCTCCAGACCATCTTCCGGCAACTCGACGAGGCTGAAGCTGTCACGCACCTGGATGCGACCGATAGCTTCACGAGCCAAACCACCCTCGTTGAGGATGGCGCCCAGCAGGTTTTTAGCAGCGATACCATCACGCGCACCCAGCGCGGTACGGCAACGAGCACGGCCTTCAGCCAATGGAACCGGAGCACGACGCTCACGATCACCACGGTCCGGACGATCACCGGTACGCTCTGGACGATCGCCACGTGGTGCGTTGTTCGGCACCAATGGACGTTCTTTCTCGATAGCGGCCAGGGTCAATGCTTGACCGTTGGTTGCCTTGCGCAGCAAAGCTGCGGCCAGGGCACGCGGGCTGCAACCGATGTCGGCAGTCAGGCGATCCAGCAGATCACCATGAGTCGATTCGGCATCAGCCACCAGCGGCGACAGGCTGTTGGTCAGTTTCTTGATGCGAGCATCCAGCACTGCCTGGGCGTCCGGCAGGCGAACTTCGGCAACTTTCTGACCGGTCACACGCTCGATCACTTGCAGCATGCGGCGCTCACGCGGAGTCACCAGCAGCAGCGCACGACCTTCGCGACCGGCACGGCCAGTACGGCCGATACGGTGTACGTAGGATTCCGGGTCGTACGGCATGTCAACGTTGAACACGTGAGTGATGCGCGGAACGTCCAGGCCACGAGCAGCAACGTCGGTCGCCACAACGATGTCCAGACGGCCATCCTTGAGGGATTCGATTACACGCTCACGTTGGTTCTGAGCAATGTCACCGTTCAGCGCAGCGGCTTTGTAGCCTTTGGCTTCCAGGGCACTGGCCAGGTCCAGGGTCGCTTGCTTGGTGCGCACGAACATGATCAGGGCATCGAAGTCTTCAACTTCCAGCAGGCTCAATACAGCCGAGGTCTTCTGGTCAGCGTGAACCAACAGGTGAGCCTGTTCGATCGCGGTAACGGTCTGGGTCTTGGTCTGGATCTTCACGTGTTGCGGATCGCGCAGATGGCGTTCGGCAATGGCACGGATCGACTGCGGCAAGGTAGCCGAGAACAATACGGTCTGGCGGGTTGCAGGCAGCGACTTGAAGATGACTTCAAGATCGTCCATGAAACCCAGTTTGAGCATTTCGTCGGCTTCGTCGAGAACCAGGTGGTTCACGGTTGCCAGTACTTTTTCGTCACGACGCAGGTGGTCGCACAGACGACCCGGAGTGGCGACAACGATCTGTGCGCCATTACGGATTGCTTTCAGTTGTGGGCCCATAGGGGCGCCGCCGTAAACGGCCACAACGGTAACGCCCGGCATTTGCTTGGCGTAGGTTTCGAAAGCGGTTGCTACTTGCAGCGCCAACTCACGGGTTGGCGCCAGGATCAGGGCTTGCGGCTCGCGCTTGGCAGGATCGATGCGATGCAGGATCGGCAGGGCGAAAGCGGCGGTTTTACCCGTACCGGTTTGCGCTTGGCCAATCATGTCGTGGCCGGCCATGATGATCGGGATCGATTGCTGCTGAATAGCCGAAGGCTCTTCGTAGCCAGTCGCGATGACGGCTGCAAGAATATTCGGATTAAGGTTAAAAGCGGCGAAGCCGCCGGTTTCCTGGGTCATGGGTCTGCCTCTAAGTGCATCCGCAAAGACCCATGCTCCAAAGCTGCGCATGCCGTGTAAGACTCAAGAGTCGCCCTGGCTGCTTTGTCGGCGGGGATTTGCGAAAACGAATGAATGAAAAAGATTCGTCAAGGGAGAGTCCGCTGTGCGGACGTGCAGCCGAAGCTGGCTTCGGGGAATTGCGCTACCTAAACGCGGCCCGGTTAAAGGCCGGCGCGCACTATACCGGAATTCGCCCAAAAAGGGAGCATTATTTGTAGGAAAACTGACGTATACACCGTTGTGTCACAGGCTTTGCGGATTATCGTGCGACAGTCTATTTTTCAAAGGCCCGGCCCTGCTGGGGATGGCGCTAAAACGGTTCACCTTTGCGACCCGGGCATGCAGCCCGGCATCGACCTTCCCGCTTCTTCCCGCCCGAGGAATTGCTCCATGAATCAGCCCTGCTCCAGTCGAGTCAGTCGCGAACGGCACGGCCATGTCCTGTTGATCGGCCTGGATCGAGTGGCCAAGCGCAATGCGTTCGACCTTGACCTGCTCAACGCGCTCAGCCTGGCCTATGGCGAGTTCGAGGCGGACAGCGAAGCCCGGGTTGCCGTGGTGTTCGGGCACGGCGAGCATTTCACCGCCGGGCTAGACCTGGTGAACGCCAGCGAGGCGCTGGCCGAAGGCTGGCAAGCGCCAACGGGCGGCTGCGATCCGTGGGGCGTGTTTGCCGGCCCCAGAGTCAGCAAACCGGTGATTATCGCCGCGCAAGGCTATTGCCTGACCATCGGAATCGAGCTGATGCTGGCCGCCGATATCAACTTGTGTGCCAGCAATACAAGGTTCGCGCAGAAAGAAGTGCAGCGCGGAATATTCCCGTTCGGCGGCGCCACACTGCGCCTGCATCAGGTCGCCGGCTGGGGCAACGCCATGCGCTGGCTGCTGACCGGCGATGAGTTCGATGCACACGATGCGTTGCGCCTGGGCCTGGTGCAGGAAGTCATGGCCAGCGAAGACCTGTTACCCCGCGCCATCGAACTGGCTGAAAGGATTGCCCGGCAAGCGCCGCTGGGAGTCCAGGCGACATTGATGTCGGCGCGCCAGGCACGCTATGAAGGCGAAACGGCAGCAGCACAAGGGTTGCCGCCGCTGGTGAAGAAATTGCTGGCGAGTGAGGATGCGAAGGAAGGTGTGCGGTCGATGCTGGAAAAACGCCCCGGCGTTTTCAAAGGATGCTGACGTTTAACTAGGGTTAGGAAAGTTTGTGTGGCGAGGGGATTTATCCCCGTTGGGCCGCGAAGCAGCCCCAAAACGAGCGCCGTGAGCATTCAAGCAGACCGCATTCGCTGGCTTTGCGACCGCTTCGCGCGTCGGACGGGGATAAATCCCCTCGCCATAGATAAGCCTCTTCACTGCAGATAAATCCCCCACTACAGGGTGCTCATCGCGCTCAGGTAGCCGGGCGAATCGCCTTGATCAACGACTGCAACGAATACCCCAACTGCGGCGCCAGCCCTTCGGCGCGGGCGACCAAGCCGTCCATGTCCAGCTCCTGATCCAGCTCCGCAGGCACCAGCAGAATCACGTTGCCCTCCTTCACCGGTAGCTCCCAATAATGGCGGTGATACAACCCGCGCAACAACGCAGCCCCGAGCGGTTTGCCATCGTCGGTGGCCCATTGGTTGATCACCAGCCAGCCACCCGGATTCAGGCGTTTTTGACAGTTTTCCAGAAAGCTCCACGCCAGATGCCCAACGCCTGGCCCGACATCGGTGTAAAGGTCGACGAAAATCAGGTCGGCCGGCTCGGCGGTATCCAGCAGTTCCAGCGCATCGCCGACACGGATGTACAACCGAGGGTCATCATCCAGCCCAAGGTATTCGATGGCCAGACGCGGCACGTCAGGACGCAACTCAATGGCTTCGACATCTTCCAGCGGCAGGAACTTGAGGCAAGCCTGGGTCAGCGTACCGGCGCCAAGGCCCAGGAACAGCGCGCTTTCAGGCTGCTCGTGGCACAGCGCCCCGATCAGCATTGCGCGGGTGTAGTCGTATTCCAGCCAGCTCGGGTCGGCGGTGAACACACAGCTCTGCTCGATGGCATCGCCGAACTCGAGAAATCGGTAATCGGCCACTTCCAGCACACGAATCACGCCAAACTCGTCCTGTACCTCGGCGAGCAGATGCTCGACGCGCTCCTCAGTCATTTCGTCTCCTGATGGTTACCGGGCCTGCAATGAAAAAAGCAGCGCAATAAAACCGCTGGTACAGCGGCAAAGGCGCGATTGTCCCTGAAGCGGCGGGAACAGGTCACGCACTAATTGCTGATAACATGGCCGTCCGAGCGTAAACCCACAGAGACCGTGATGAGCCAACCCTGGAGCCCTGACAGCTGGCGTGCCCTGCCGATCCAGCAACAACCCCACTACCCCGACGCAGCGCACCTGCTGCACGTCGAGCAAACCCTGGCCAGCTATCCACCGCTGGTGTTTGCCGGTGAAGCACGGGAGTTGCGCCGTCAGTTTGCCGAAGTCACCCAAGGCCGCGCGTTTCTGTTGCAGGGCGGCGATTGCGCCGAAAGCTTTGCCGAGTTTTCGGCCGCTAAAATTCGCGACACCTTCAAAGTACTGCTGCAAATGGCAATCGTCATGACCTTCGCCGCGGGTTGCCCGGTGGTCAAGGTCGGGCGCATGGCCGGTCAGTTCGCCAAACCGCGTTCGGCCAACGACGAAACCATCGATGGAGTCACGCTGCCCGCCTACCGTGGCGACATCGTCAACGGCATCGGCTTTGACGAAAAAAGCCGCGTACCCGATCCGGAACGCCTGCTGCAGTCATATCATCAGTCCACCGCCACCCTGAACCTGCTGCGCGCCTTCGCCCAAGGCGGGTTTGCCGACTTGCATCAGGTGCACAAGTGGAACCTGGATTTCATCGCCAATTCGGCACTGGCGGAAAAGTACAGCCACCTGGCTGACCGCATCGATGAAACCCTGGCGTTCATGCGCGCTTGTGGCATGGACAGTTCGCCGCAACTGCGCGAAACCAGTTTCTTCACCGCCCACGAAGCGCTGCTGCTCAATTACGAAGAAGCCTTTGTGCGTCGCGACAGCCTGACCAACGATTACTACGATTGCTCTGCGCATATGCTGTGGATCGGTGATCGCACCCGCCAACTGGACGGTGCTCACGTCGAATTCCTGCGCGGGGTGAACAACCCGATCGGGGTCAAAGTCGGCCCGAGCATGAATCCTGAAGACCTGATCCGCCTGATCGATGTGCTTAACCCGGACAACGATCCCGGCCGCTTGAACCTGATCGCGCGCATGGGTGCAAACAAGGTCGGCGATCATTTGCCGGCATTGATCCGCGCGGTGCAGCGTGAGGGCAAGCACGTGCTGTGGAGTTCGGACCCGATGCACGGCAACACCATCAAGGCCAGCAGCGGTTACAAAACCCGCGATTTTGCGCAGATCCTTGGCGAGGTTAAGCAGTTCTTCCAGGTGCACGAAGCGGAAGGCACTTACGCTGGCGGCATCCACATCGAGATGACCGGACAGAACGTCACCGAATGCATTGGCGGCGCGCGACCGATTACTGAAGATGGATTATCGGATCGGTATCACACCCATTGTGATCCACGGATGAATGCCGATCAGTCACTGGAATTGGCGTTTTTGATTGCTGAGACGCTCAAGCAGGTTCGGCGTTAAATCGCGCCGCGCCTATCGCTAGCAGGCTAGCTCCCACAGGGGATTTGTGACCACTACAGTCCTCTGTGGAGCTGGCTACTACAGATCAGATTGTGACCACTAAAGACCTCTGTGGAGCTGGGTACTACAGATCAGATTGTGACCACTAAAGACCTCTGTGGGAGCTGGCTATTACATAAGATTGTGACCACTACAAACCTCTGTGGGAGCTGGCTACTACAGATCAGATTGTGAACACTAAAGACCTTGTGGAGCTGGCTACTACAGATCAGATTGTGACCACCTCTGTGGAGCTGGCTCACACAGGGAGATTGTGACCACTACAACCCTGTGGGAGCTAGACTGCTAGCGATGGCGTCCGCTCAGTCACCACCACTGTTAGCCAGTGCCACCCGCAACCGCGCCGCACTCTCCCGCTGACAATTCAACTGGACCTGCCCCAGCCCCAACCAATCGGCCATCCGCCGCAGATTGACTGCCAACGCCATCATTCCCTCGTCATCCAGCCCAGACTCTTCTTCATGCACGGCGTGCACCGCCAGCCTGCCCGAGGCCCGTTCAGCGCGCAGATCAACTCGCGCAGCGATTTGCTGATTGTGCAAAAAAGGCAGCACGTAATAGCCATAGACCCGTTTGTCTTGCGGCGTGTAAATTTCGAGCCGATAGCGGAAGTCAAACAAACGCTCGGTACGACTGCGCTCCCAGATCAGCGAATCGAACGGCGACAGCAGCGCACTGGCGTCGACCTTGCGCGGCACTTTAGGCTCGGGCAAGCAATACGCTATTTGCCGCCAACCTTCGACTTCACACAGCTGTAATTGCCCCGCCTCGACCAGTTCCGCAAGACGCGCACGACTGTCTGCCGGGCCCAGGCGAAAATAATCTCGTAAATCCTTCTCGGTCCCGACTCCTAACGCCGTCGCAGCGTGCAGCAACAGCCCGCGTTGAGACTCGGCTTCACTCAATAACGGCTGTTGCAGAATGGCCGAAGGAATCACCCGCTCCGGCAAATCATAGAGCCGCTCAAACCCGCGCCGCCCGGCAACCGTCACCTCGCCGGCGGCGAACAACCATTCCAGCGCCATTTTCTCAGCGCTCCAGTCCCACCAAGGCCCGGCACGCTCCTGTCGGGTCGACAGGCTGCCGGCACCCAGCGCGCCGAGCGTTTCCACCGAGGCCAGCACTCGACGCACGGTGTCCTGCTGCTCGCGCCCGAAACGTGCCAGTTGCTGGTAGATGTCTTCGCCACGGGTTGCACGTTGCATGCGCCAGCGCATCAACGGGTACAGCGACAGCGGCAGTAACGAGGCTTCGTGCCCCCAATACTCAAACAAGGTACGACGGCGCCCCTGACTCCAGGCAGCCTGGTCGAGCAGATCGGCAGGGTAATGACCGAGACGGGAAAATAACGGAAGGTAGTGCGAGCGCACCAAGGCGTTGACCGAATCAATCTGCAAAATACCCAACCGCTCGATCAGCCGATTGAGGTGCAGCGCTTTGGTTGCCGTCGATGGCTGGCGCCCGTTGAATCCTTGGGCAGCCAGCGCCAGACGCCGAGCCTGTTTGATGGAAAAGGACAGTGTCGCGGGCATGAGCATCTCCTTGTCTGCTCGCAACCTACCTCACCGGGGGACGGTTTGTGTAGCGATGGATGGCTCATTTATGCATCGGGTCATCCCAGAACGGCCGGATCGTTTCATGTTCGACGTCGGCACGACTCAAGCCGATATCCTTCAATGCTTCATCACTCATGCCGGCCAGCATGTGGCGCTCACGGCGCAGTTCATTCCAGCGCCCCAGCCTGTGCAGCAAATCGGCGACCCATTGAAATGAGTGTTTTTCTACCGTCACAAAACCTTTTTGACCTTTCATCGTGTTGCCCTCCGTTTGGGATGGCTCAAGTGTCACGCCGGCGCTAAGATCAATCCAACGAATGTTTCTTATGCAATACATCTCGGAGATTGATGTATGTCTGCCTTCCCCAGTATCGACACGGAAGTGTTGCGCACCTTCGTCGCCATCGCCGATCAGGGCGGTTTTACCCGCGCCGGTGAATTGGTCAATCGCACGCAGTCTGCGGTAAGCATGCAGATGAAGCGCCTCGAAGAAGATGTGCTGCAGCGCCAGTTGTTCCAACGCGACGGTCGGCAAGTACGGCTAACGGCAGAGGGCCAGGTGTTGCTGGGGTACGCGCGGCGCATCCTCAAATTGCACAGCGAGGTGTTCAACACACTGCGGGAACCGCACATGGTCGGCATGGTGCGCATCGGCACGCCGGACGATTACGTCATGCGTTTTCTGCCAGGAATTCTGCGGCGCTTCGCCGAGTTTTATCCACTGGTGCAGATTGAGGTGCATTGCGAATCATCAAAACAATTGCTGCAACGCCAGGACCTGGACCTGTCTATCGTCACTCGCGAACCGGGTAGCGAAATCGGCCAACTGTTGCGCAAGGAGCGTTTTGTGTGGGCTGAGGCACAGTGTTTCAATGCCCACGAACAAACGCCCTTACCGCTGGCGATGTTCAACAGTGACTGTTTTTGCAGGTTGTGGGCCTGTAATGCGCTGGATGCGATGGGCCGTGATTATCGCGTGGCCTATAACAGTTCCAGCCTGTCGGCGATCATGGCAGTGGTCAGCGCCGGGTTGGCGGTGACGGCGCAACTGGAAAGCCTGATCACCCCCGACATGCGCATTCTGGGCGAGGCTGAAAACCTGCCAGTGTTGCCGGAAGCCAGCATCATGCTGGTGCGCAATCTGCACACGCCGTCGCCGATCACCGAGTGCCTGGCCGAACATATTGTCGAGGGCTTCAAACTTTAAACGCGAGCAGCACCGCGCACACCGCCAGGAAGCCACAGAACAAACCACGTAGCAGCCGCTCCGGCATCGCATGGGCGATTTTCACGCCCCAACTGATGCTCATCAGACCGCCGAGTGCCAAGGGCACGCCGATCATCCATTGCACCTGATGATGCACTGCATACGTCACCAGCGTGACACCGGTGCTCGGCAGTGCCAGCGCCAACGACAACCCTTGTGCGACGACCTGGCTGGTACCAAACAGACTGGTCAACACCGGCGTCGCCACCACCGCCCCGCCGACACCGAACAATCCGCCCATGGTGCCGGACGCCGCGCCGAGCACGCCCAACCAAGGCCAGGCGTAACGCATATGCGACGACACCTCGGCGTTGGCGGTGAACATTCGCAACAGGTTGTAGGCCGCCAGCGCAATCAGAAAAACAACGAACCCCAGGCGCATGGTTTGCGAATCAATGCCCACCGCCCATATCGAACCCATCCACGCAAAACAGAAACCCGTCGCAGCCAACGGCAACGCGTGGCGCGCCTCGATGCGATTGCGCTGGTGGTAACGCCATAGCGCCAGCATGACGTTGGGTACAACCATGACCAGCGCCGTGCCTTGGGCCAGTTGTTGATCGAGACCGAACAACACGCCCAGCAATGGAATGGCAATCAAGCCACCGCCGATGCCGAATATTCCGCCCAACGTTCCCAAAGCAGCGCCAAACGCCAGGTTCAATAAAAACTCGATCACAGCGTAATTCCCATTTAGCCAGGACATTCATCCTACGCAGTCGGCTCTGGCGAGGAAACGCACAACGACGCACAATGGCTGTGCCAACTTCGCATAAGCACCGAGACCATGAACCCCAATTTATTGACCGAGCAACTGGGCCTGTTCCTCGACGTATTGGAGACCGGCAGCTTCTCCGCGGCCTCCCGTCGTCACCCGCTGACACCTTCAGCCGTGGCACGGCGTATCGATAGCCTGGAGAACGCCGTCGGCAGTCAGTTGTTCATCCGCAGTACCCACGCGGTCCGCGCAACGCCGGCAGGTTTGGCCTTTGCCGAGCGCGCAAAAAGGATTGTCGCGGAATTGCGACTGGCGCGGGCGGAAGCGGTTTCGCTCAGCAGTGCCCCCGAAGGCCTGATCAGGATTGATGCGCCGGCAGCGTTCGGGCGTCGACATCTGGCGCCGGTGATCGCGGATTTCCTGATGCTGTACCCCGGCCTCGATGTGCAGTTGCACTTGATCGACAGCTTCGTCGACATGCAGGGCTTGAACCTGGGCAAAGTCGACCTGGTGTTGCGTGCCGGGCAAATGGCCGATACGCGGTTGGTGGCCACGCCGCTGGCGAGCATGGTGCGCATTGCCTGCGCCAGCCCGGCTTATCTGAAGCTTCGCGGCGTGCCTGATACTCCAGCGCAATTGGTCGAACACGATGGCCTGGATTGGGATGGCCTGGCACCGCCATTCGCCTGGCGTTTCGAACAGCACGGCCAATTGCAGTTGCACCGTCCGGCACGCATCCGCATGAGTGCCAACAACGCCGAGGCGCTGGTGTGCGGCGCATTGGCCGGACTGGGCATCGCGCACTTGCCCACCTGGCTCGCCAGCGAGTACCTGTTGCGCGGTGAACTGCTGCCGCTGTTTTGTGAAAACGGCTTGCCACCCGCAGAAACCACCGGCATCTATGCCTTGCGCCTGGCCCAGCAACCCAACCCGCGCAGCCGCTTGTTGCTGGAATACCTGAAGACGCGCTTCAGCCCGATACCGCCGTGGGACCTGGCGCTGCAAAACTCCCTCGACCGCCACTAGCCAAAATTATCTGGCGCATTAAACATTCGCCCGCTAGATTCATGAAATATTGAGCAAGGTTTCCTCATGACCACCGACAGCAAGACCCCGGATAACTGTGACCACCTGTTGCTGAACAATCAGGTGTGCTTCGCCCTGCACTCCACTTCCCTGATGATGACCAAGGTCTACAAGCCCCTCCTGCAGGCGCTGGGCCTGACCTATCCGCAGTATCTGGCGATGATGGTGTTGTGGGAGCGGGACGGTTTGACGGTAGGCGAGATCAGCGCCCGGCTACTGACCGATCCCGGCTCGTTGACGCCGCTGCTCAAGCGCCTGGAAGTGGAAGGCCTGCTGAGCCGCACACGCAGCCGTGAAGATGAACGTGTGGTGATTGTCGAGCTGACTGAACAAGGGCGCGCATTGCGGGAAAAGGCGCGAGGCATTCCCCAGTGCATCCTCGGCGCCAGCGGGCAGACCGTGGCTCAATTGCAGACACTGCAGAAAGATCTGCAAGAACTGCGCAAACATCTGCAAAACAGCCTCTGACCAAACCTTTCAGGAGCGAGCTCCCTCTCGCTCTGATTTCTTCACAAATATTTATCTTGCGCGCAATATATTTGCGCGATACATTGATCAGGCAATTAATTAGCGCACAAACATTTAGCGCAAATACAATTTTCAGCGAGGCATTGACCATGCAAACTCTTTACACCGCAATCGCAACTTCCACCGGTGGCCGTGACGGTCGCGCCGTATCGAGTGACAACATCCTGGATGTGAAACTCGCCACCCCCAAGGAACTCGGCGGTGCAGGCGGCGCAGCAACCAACCCTGAACAACTGTTCGCCGCCGGTTACTCGGCCTGCTTCATCGGCGCGTTGAAATTCGTTGCCAGCCAGACCAAACGCAGCATCCCGAACGATGCCTCGATCACTGCCCATGTCGGCATCGGTCAGATTCCTGGCGGTTTTGGCCTGGACATCGACCTGCACATCAGCCTGCCGGGCCTGGAGCAAGCAGACGCGCAAAATCTGGTAGACGCCGCGCATCAGGTTTGCCCGTACTCCAATGCCACCCGTGGCAACGTTGATGTACGCCTGCACGTCACGGTCTAAAAACAGACGCGCACAAAAAAGCCCGACTCAATGGTCGGGCTTTTTCATTCCTGAAGCTTTGCTTATTTAGCACGGCCTTTGTAGGAACCGCCTTCGCGGGTGTCGATCTCGATCTTGTCACCGATTTCGATGAAATCAGCAACTTGCAGCTCAGTACCGTTGCTCAGCTTGGCAGGCTTCATCACCTTGCCGGAAGTGTCGCCACGAGCCGAACCTTCGGTGTAGTCAACTACGCGCACGATAGTGGTCGGCAGCTCTACGGAAACCAGGCGCTCTTCAAAGAAGATTGCTTCGCAAACATCGGTCATGCCTTCTTCAACGAAAGGCAGAACGGCTTCGATGTCTTCAGCGTTCAGCTCGTACATGGTGTAGTCGGTGGTGTCCATGAACGTGTAGGTGTCGCCGCTGATGAACGACAGGGTCGCTTCTTTGCGGTCGAGGATTACGTCGTCCAGTTTGTCGTCGGCGCTGTAAACGATCTCGGTCTTGTAACCGGTCAGCAGGTTTTTCAGCTTGGTCTTCATGATTGCGCTGTTACGACCAGACTTGGTGAATTCAGCTTTCTGAACCAGCCAAGGATCGTTTTCGAGACGGATCACGGTACCGGGTTTCAGTTCTTTACCAGTTTTCATTGCGAATATCCGAATTTGGATGGGATTTACAAAAATCTAGGCCGCGTATCATATCCAATTTCGGTAAAACTGTACCAGCGCCGTGGCAAGATCATCCTGCAAGGCCTGTTCCAGACACCACGCCTCGGCGTGTTTTTTTAATTCTGGCCACTGTTCACGGGTCGATTGCCAGTGGTCGGCCATTGGTTCACCGGCATTCCAGGCACGCCAAAGACCACTGATCGCCTGGCTGGCAGCTTCCGACAGGCCTCTTGTGTACAGCGTCAGAAACGCCTCGAGCTTATCCAGGTGGATGTCTTCATCCTGACGATAGATGTGCCACAGCAGCGGCCGTCCCGCCCATTGAGCCCGCACGAACGAATCTTCGCCGCGTACCGCGTTGAAATCGCAGCACCACAACAGCAGATCATATTGATCCTGTCGGACGAACGGCAGCACCTGCACGGTCAAGGCATCACGCACCTGCAAATCGCCCGCAACCAAACCGTCGATGCCAAGCCATCGCCCGACATCACCGAGAATCCGCCCTTCAGGCACCAGCAGATGAGTGGGCGTGGAGTCCGCGGCCATGGTGTCCAGCCAGGTTGCCAGCCCGGTATTTTCATAGGCAAACAACGAAATCAGCTGTGCATCTTGCGCGCGATCAACGCCTAACCCTTGCAGGAATTGGCGCTGGGCATCGGGGTTCTGTTGAAATTGCCGACGCCGCTCCAGCAGGCCCTTTTCACGTAACAAACCGCCGGTACCCTTCTGGAAACCGGGGAAGAAAAAGAACTTCTGTACGCTCTTGTACTTCACCGAAGGCAAGCCATGGCAGCCCACGACCCAGTCCTCGGCGCTCAAATAATCGAGATTCAACCAGAGTGGCGGTATCGCCCGTGAGGCCATTGCGTCCCTGTAATCCGCCGGTAACTGGCAGGCAAACGCGGCAATCGCCACGTCTGCCGCGGCAACTGGCTGCCAATCGGTTGGCCATTGGCGAACTTCGACACCTTGCTGCCACTGCTGCGACAGGTTGATGTCGATGTCCGGGCACAGCCGCTCGAACGCTCGCAAGTCGTCAACCCATAGGCACACCGCCACCGAATGCTCGGCGACCAGTTGCCGGGCGAGACGCCAGGTAACACCGATATCGCCAAAGTTGTCGACCACGATGCAAAAGATATCCCAGCGGGTTTTCATTTCAGGCATTCCAGGCTCCCGTTGGCAAAGGCGCCGATTGTCCGCATAAATTACCGCGTACAGAAGAGCCGACGCCGATTAATCTTCATGCGACAATCGCCGATCGCCCGCGACCACCGCCAGGAGGCAGCCATGCCCTACCGTCCCAATCCACGCCGACCGTTGCCGGTTCGACTGAACGCGCTGCAACTGACCGGCAGTATTGCCTTGGGCATATGGCTTGGTTTTTTGGCGATTGCACTAACCCTCTGGCTGGCGTCGCGCCTGCTGTTCAGCGAGCAACTGGCACCTGTGGCCGCAGCCGTGGAGCAAATGGCCAAGCCACCGGTCATCGTGCAACCGGCGCCGGATATCCCGCCGCAGAGCCCGTTGTTCCAGCAGTACGAAGAGAACCTGCGCAAGAGCGAGCAGCAACAGCGACTTGATCAGGCTCGCAGCACCCGCCGTAACCTGGCTAATCCGAAATGCCAATTCTGGCTGCAACAGGACCAGACCGCGCCGAGCGAAAAAAGCCGCGCCAACGTTCTGCAATTCTGCGATTGATCATGAACAAGCAAACCGTCCACCAATTGATTATCGACAAGCTGCGGATCGATCTCGACATCGCCGAACGTGCTGCGCAAACCGCTTACGAAACCGCGACCCACGAAGAAAACATCGCCGAAAACAAGTACGACACGTTGGGGCTCGAAGCGTCATACCTGGCCGCAGGGCAAGCGAAACGCGTAGAGGAAATCAGACAGTCGTTAACGCTTTGCCAGAACCTGACGCTGCGTCCCTACGATGATCAACGCGGCATTGAAGTCGGCGCACTGTTGGGGCTCGAAGACCAGAACGGTCGCGAACAGTGGCTATTCCTGGCACCCGATGCGGCCGGATTGAAAATTGACGTGGTCGGGCAGCCGATCACCGTCATCACCCCGCGCTCGCCACTGGGCAAAAGCCTGTTGGGCAAGTTCGAAGGCGATGAGGTAGAGATTTCCGTGGCGGGCGCTCGGCAACAGTTTGCTGTTACCGAGGTGATCTGAAAACAATCAGTGGACCGGCAGTTCGACGCCGTCGAACAGGTCTTCGAGCTCCTGCTTGTTGTGGCACGCAATGGCTTTTGCCATTACTTCACGCGTCAGGTGTGGGGCGAACTTCTCGATGAAGTCGCACATGAAACCGCGCAGGAAGGTGCCGCGACGAAAGCCAATCTTGGTAACACTGGACTCGAACAAATCGCTGGCATCGAGCATTACCAGGTCACTGTCGAGTTTGGCGTCGACCGCCATTTTCGCCACGATGCCCACGCCCAGACCCAGGCGTACATACGTTTTGATCACGTCGGCATCGGCTGCGGTGAACACCACTTTTGGCGTCAGGCCGCGATGACTGAAGGCTTCATCGAGTTTGGAGCGACCGGTGAAACCGAACACGTAAGTCACGATCGGGTATTCGGCCAGCGCTTCGAGGGTCAGCTTCGATACCTTGGTCAGCGGGTGGCCCTGAGGCACGACTACGCAGCGGTTCCAGCGGTAGCACGGCATCATCACCAGATCACCGAACAGCTCCAGCGCTTCGGTGGCAATGGCGAAATCGACGGTGCCATCAGCGGCCATTTCGGCGATCTGCATCGGCGACCCTTGGTGCATGTGCAGGGCTACGTCGGGGTATTGCTTGATGAAATTGCTGATCACCGGCGGCAATGCATAACGCGCTTGCGTGTGGGTGGTGGCAATCGACAGGGTGCCTTTTTTCTCGTTGGAGAACTCCTGGGCAATCTGCTTGATGCTTTCAACTTTGCGCAGGATCTCGCCGGCGGTGGTGATGATGCGCTCGCCAGCCGGGGTGACGCGTGTCAGGTGCTTGCCGCTGCGAGCGAAAACCTCGACCCCCAATTCGTCTTCCAGCAGACGGATCTGCTTGCTGATGCCAGGTTGCGATGTGTAAAGACTTTGGGCTGTAGCGGAAACGTTGAGGTCGTGGTGCGCCACTTCCCAGATGTAGCGCAATTGTTGAAGCTTCATATGTATCCCTCAAAGCAGGTAGACGCCACGGGCATCAGCGACGGTATATAACTATATTAATGGTTTGAGCAATAAATCTAGAACTTTTTATCAAGATGCCAATATTCGTGTCCTAGCGGTCTCCCTGCCGGCGACGTTCAACCAAAGGCACCAGGTAAACCGGCACTGGTGACAACTGCAACACCCGTGAAGCAGTGCGACCCAAAGGCGTGTCAGCACCTACGCTGTGGCTGTGACTTCCTACGATCAGCAAATCCACCGAGAGTTTCTGCGCCTGGTCGAGAATCACTTGCGAAGGATCACCCTGAACCACCCGCACGGTTTTGATTCGCTCCAGGTCCTGCTGGCCCTCGTCCCCCAGTTCTTCACGAAAGCTATCGAGCACACGCTGCTCGATACTGGCAATCACCGTGTTCAGCCCTTGGCTGTGGAAATCGCTGAGTGCCTGTTCATCGAGGTAACTTTGAAGCACCGATTCAGCAAATAAGCCCATGGGCTCAACCGCGTGCACCACATACAGATCGGCATTGAACGTACGGGCCATCGCCAAGGCATGCTGCATCACCAAGGGTGCATACAGGCCGAGGTCAGTGGCATACAGCATCGAGCGAATCATGTGACCTCCTCGAATGCCAACATGGCGGAGATGGATTCAGCTTAGCAGTGCCTTGGCGAGTACGACGTTTGGTGTAACGCGTTGAACCGTGGGCTTAAACTTTTTGCTCGTTGCTTATGCCGTGCGGCACGTGACCGGTGGCGACCACCTCGCGCGCCAGTTCGCAATGTCCCGCCTGATCGTCGAAAAATACATCGGCGGCGAAGGCTTCGAGAAACGCCGATTTGGTCAATCCACCGAGGAACAACGATTCGTCCAGACGAATATCCCATTCGCGCAATGTGCGAATCACTCGCTCATGCGCCGGCGCCGAGCGTGCCGTCACCAGCGCGGTGCGGATCGGACACGCATCGTCGGGAAACTCGCGCTGCAACAGATTAAGCGCCGCAAGAAACCCCTTGAACGGACCGCCGCGCAGCGGTTCACGGGCCGACTCTCGTTCGCTTGCTTGAAACGCTTCCAGTCCACCGGACTGGTAAACGCGTTCTGATTCATCGGAAAACAACACCGCGTCACCATCGAAAGCGATGCGCAGTTCATCGCTGGCGGCACGGCTGGCACCGCCCGAGAGGATGGTCGCCGCCGCGAATCCGGCATCCAGCGCACTGCGCACATCTTCGGCATGGGTCGATAGAAACAGGTCACACCCGAAGGCTTTAAGGTAAGGATAAGGACTGCGCCCGCCGACAAACGCCGCGCGGGAAATCGCCAGGCCATAGTGATGGATCGAGTTGAACACCCGCAGCCCGGTGTCGGCACTGTTGCGTGACACCAGGATCACTTCGACCCGGGCTCGGCCGAGACTGGTATTAAGATTGAGGAGTTTTTGCACCAGCGGAAATGCATCGCCGGGCTCGAGAATTTCGTCCTCGTGCTCGATCTGATACTGCCGGTAAGCCTCGACCCCACTCGACAGGTAAACCTTGTGGCTTTCACTCAAATCGAACAGCGCACGCGATGAGATCGCCAGCACCAGTTTGTCGTCTATGTCCTTTGCCATGCGCTTTACCCCAACGGTTGATCGACTCAGGCATTGCGTCGATCAATAAAACTCAGACTGCGATACAAGGCTTCGATTCGCGGCAATTCGCATCCGGCTGCTTTGGCCGCCGCCAATGGCCGGGCATAAATCGCCGCCAGTTCCAGCGGTCGCTTGTGCAGAAAATCGTGGTACATGCTCGGCCAATAGTCAGGCGTCTTTTCGGTCATCAGGAACAACTGCTCGGCGTATCCGGCCGGGATTACCTGACCGCAGGCCGTAGCGCCCTGAACCACTTCGGCCATCAATGCCTTGATCAGTTCCCGGCTGTCGGCATCGGCCATCAATGGCGTGGTACTCGCGCCGAGTAATACCGAAAGGCCATTATAGGGAACATTCCAGACCAGTTTTTGCCAACGCGCCTGATGCAGGTTCGGCATGGATTGCGAGTCGATACCCGAGGCTCGAAACAGCGCGGCGCCCTGCTCTACAATCGCCGCGCGTTCGCTCGCCTCGGTTGCCGGACCGCTGTGGTAGCCCACATTTACCGCGCCAAGCGCTTGGTGGGTAATGACCCCAGGACTGGCGCGATGAACGCAGATGTAGCACAGGCCACCGAGCACGTGCAGCGAATCAGGAAGCAGTTCGCGCAGGCTGTCTTCGACGTCCAGGCCATTTTGCAGCAGCAACACTTTGGCACCTGGCGCCGCGGCTTGAATGATCGCTGGCGCGAGCGCCGCGTTACTGGTGGTCTTGGCGCCCACCAGCAGCCAGTCGCAGGGCGGCATGTCTTCAGCAGACGCGTAAGCCTGAACCGAATTCAGCGTGAGCACGCCGTGTGGTGCGCTCTCGACCCGCAGGCCATTGTCGACCACTGCTGAATATTCGCTTCGCAACAGAAAATGCACATCGAAGCCTGCTCGCGCCAGCATCACGCCGTAGAAACCACCGATGGCGCCGGTTCCGATAATGCCGATTGTTGGCTTGGCAACTGCTTGTGTCATGGCAACTCCTCTGCTGTCGTGGTCAACGCCTGACCGATGGCTGCATTGAGCTCGGTACGGGTCAGGCGCGATGCAAGTGCACCGAAGAACTCGCCGTCGCGCACTACAAACAGCGCCGGCAGATGAAAGACCTGATAACGCTCCACCAAACCGCCATTGTTACCGGCGTCGATCCAGCACAGACGATCAACCGCCAAGCCCAGCGCTGGCAATTGCGCACGGGCGTAACGGCAACTCGCACAGCCAACGCTTACGAAGATAACCAGCGACACGCCGTTCATCGCCAGCAGCCGTTGATCGGCGTCGAAATCGGTCAGCTCGGATTCGACCACTATACTGGGGGAAACACTGTCAGATGGCCGACACATGGAGTCCGTGTTCATGAGACGTTTTCTTCCTCATCCTGACGATGTGCCTGTTGAATTGACGTTGCTCAAGCACGAATGTATTTCACGGCAACGGCTGCACACTATCAGCCTCGGCGGCATGGCTTGCAATTACCACCGCGCCTGGCGCCACGGCACTGCGCTGGAGGTGCGCATCCCCACGCTCAACCCCGATTTGCGCTATCTGGGTTACGTGGCGTGGTGCCTGCGACGCAAGCGCGGGTATCTGGTGGGCATCGCGTTTGTTGACGAACAGATGCTGTTCAGCGCCCGGATGGGCGAGCAGGTATGCCAGATCGAACGTTACTGTCGCCTGCATGATGGGCAAAATGATTTGCAGGAAACCCAGGCACTGGCACTCGAATGGGTCCAGGAGCATGCCAGCGAGTTTTCTCACGACACGGTCCGCAAGGCATTTGCGCAGCCTGTGCTGGATTAAACCGCTGTCTGCCCATTGTCGAGCCACGGTGTAACGCGCTAAGGTTCCGCACCCCGACGCGCTTAAATTTGCTGTGCTCCGCCGCGCGGGTTCGCTGGCGGCCGGCACCCGTGACCTGACGAGTAAACGATGGCTGATTTACCGATCAACGACCTAAACGTCGCCTCCAACGAAACGCTGATCACTCCCGATCAGCTCAAGCGTGATATCCCTCTGAGCGACGCCGCCCTGCGCACCGTCACCAAGGGTCGCGAAGTTATCCGCAACATTCTTGATGGCACCGACCACCGTTTGTTTGTGGTAATCGGGCCTTGCTCGATCCATGACATCAAGGCTGCCCACGAATACGCCGAACGCCTGAAAACGCTCGCCGCTGAAGTGTCCGATACGCTGTATCTGGTCATGCGCGTGTATTTCGAGAAGCCACGCACCACCGTCGGCTGGAAAGGCTTGATCAACGATCCTTACCTGGACGACTCGTTCAAGATCCAGGATGGCCTGCACATCGGCCGTCAATTGCTGCTGGACCTGGCCGAAATGGGCCTGCCGACCGCAACTGAAGCCCTCGATCCGATTTCTCCGCAGTATTTGCAAGACCTGATCAGTTGGTCCGCCATTGGCGCGCGCACTACCGAATCGCAGACTCACCGTGAAATGGCTTCCGGCCTGTCTTCGGCGGTCGGTTTCAAGAACGGCACCGATGGCGGCCTGACCGTGGCGATCAACGCCCTGCAGTCGGTTTCCAGCCCGCACCGTTTCCTGGGCATCAACCAGGAAGGTGGCGTGTCGATCGTCACCACCAAGGGCAACGCCTACGGTCACGTGGTACTGCGCGGCGGTAACGGCAAGCCGAACTACGATTCGGTCAGCGTTGCACTGTGCGAGCAGGCGCTGAACAAGGCGAAGATCAAGCCGAACGTCATGGTCGATTGCAGCCACGCCAACTCCAACAAGGACCCGGCCCTGCAGCCGCTGGTGATGGAGAACGTTGCCAACCAGATCCTCGAAGGCAACCAGTCGATTATCGGCCTGATGGTTGAAAGCCATTTGAACTGGGGTTGCCAGGCGATTCCAAAAGACCTCGCCGACCTGCAATACGGCGTGTCGATCACCGATGCCTGCATCGATTGGTCTGCCACCGAAAACACCTTGCGCAGCATGCACGCCAAGCTCAAGGACGTGCTGCCAAAACGCGATCGTCACTGATCGCCGTTGGCTGCACACAAAAACGCCGGGCTAAGCCCGGCGTTTTTTTTATGCCTCATTTTCGCTCACAACTTGGCAGCGTGCCGCTGGTGACGCTCCATGTAGCGCTCCACGTAGGAGCACGACGGAATGACTGTGTAGCCCATTTCCTCGGCGTATTGCAGCGCCTGCTCGGTCAATGCCGCAGCAATTCCGCGACCACGCAGCGCGTTCGGCACGAACGTGCGATAGATATCCAGGGTCTGTTTCCCCAGATCCATATAGGTCAGGTAGGCACGATGACCGTCCACATTGGTCTCGAACTGATGACCAGCCTGGTCATGGTGGATGGACAACGCCTCGCTCATCACTACTCCTCGCGGGTCTTGGATTCTGACCCCTACCTTACCGATGTTTTTCCGGCGAAGGAACATCTACGCCACCCTGTGCCTGAATGGACACTGAACAAGTCGCACCCAATTTGGGCAACCGGGCACGTATCAAATAGTAGGCACCAATGGCACAAATGCTCAAGGTACGCTCGTCATGACGCCGGTTGGCGGGTGCAGCTGCGGGTTACGCAAAAATGCCTCGACCACAGATTTCATCGGGTCGAAGCCTGAACATTGCCGGATGTTGAGACTTAAGACGAGCGCCCTTTCTTAAAGTCACCTCAACTAGGCGAAAGATATGAGAGCTGTTGCTCAAATCGCGAACAAAAGTGTAGACGAGTCTATCTAGTCATACTTTAGTACAGACACGAAAAACAGCTATCACAGCAGGGAACTTTTTCGCTGCGGCTCGCTCAGGCTCGGGCCTCGTAGCTGAATATTTTTTAATCAGCTCAGTTAAAAGTTGCTCGAAAAAGAATCAACGCCTACAATTTTTTAGCATCTTGCTATACGTCAGTTTACTTACTACAAGTAATGGGTAGTATGTACGCCGGCTATTTCCTCACTCCGAGGAGACAGCTACTTAATAGAAAGTCCTTGAAGGGGAACACGATGAACAACGTTCTGAAATTCTCTGCTCTGGCTCTGGCCGCAGTTCTGGCTACCGGTTGCAGCAGCGCATCGAAAGAAACCGAAGCACGTCTGACTGCTACTGAAGACGCAGCAGCTCGCTCCCAGGCTCGTGCAGACGAAGCGTACCGTAAAGCTGATGAAGCTCTGGCTGCTGCTCAAAAAGCACAACAGACTGCTGACGAAGCTAACGAGCGCGCTCTGCGCATGCTCGACAAAGCTAGCCGCAAGTAATAGTCCTTCGGGGTTGTTATCAAGCCGATCCATTTTGGATCGGCTTTTTATTGCCTGAAGTTTTCTACAGGCAATAAAAAACCCGTCGACGCACCTGGCGTTGACGGGTTCTTTTCGCGCGTTACTGCTGCAAATCGATCGGCGTACTGCTGACCATGGGCGCAGAAGTATTGGGCACTGCAATCTCTACCGGCAAACCATCTTCAGCGGCTACCACGTCGCGCACCACATCCCAGTTCATGCGCAGGTTGTTAGTGATGTCCTCACGCTTGAGCATCGCGTTGATGACGGCGGTGTGCTTGTCGACGACTGAAGGGTTGCCATTGTCATCCAGCGGTGTGTGCGCTTCGAGGTACACCTTGCCGCCACTCATGCCGAACTTGTAGGGGTCGTTGATAATACGAACCGAGGTTCCAACCGGCACCATGCCGGCCATTTCCAGCACGTTATTGTTGAACATGCGGAAGCAGCCGTGGCTGGTGCGCATGCCAATACCGAACTTCTTGTTCGAACCATGAATAAGGTAACCCGGTGTGCCCAGGTTGAATTTGAACGGCCCCAACGGGTTGTCCGGGCCGGCCGGCACAACGTTCGGCAACGGGTCGCCATCGGCGGCATGCTCAGCCTTGATCGACGCTGGAGGGGTCCAGGTCGGGTTGGGCGTCTTGGCGGTGATGGTGGTGTGAGCGATAGGTGAACCCCAACCCTCGCGACCGATGCCCAGCGGGAAGGTGTACACCACGTTCCGGCCTTTCGGGTAGTAGTACAGGCGGTATTCAGCCAGGTTGATGACGATGCCTTCACGCGGGCCCGGCGGCAGGATGAATCGTGTTGGCAAAATGATTTCGGTCCCCGCACCCGGCAGCCAGGCATCGACGCCGGGGTTGGCCGCGACCATTTCCAGGTAGCCCAGATCGTAGGTGGTACCAAGGTCGGCGAAGGTATCTTCGTATTTGGCCTTGATCACTTGCACCTGGCCGATGATGTCTTCACCGGGAGGTGGCAGGGGCAGCTCCAATGCTGCGACGGGACCTGCAACGCAGAGGGCGGCAAGTGTCAGGCAGCGGGTGACGACAGGAAAGCGCGGCAACATCCGGAAAATCCTTCGCATGAACAGAGGGTATGAAAGGCGATTGTACACCGACGCCCGTAAATTCGGGGAGTTGGCCGATAGCTAGCTATCTTTAAGCGTTTACAGCTCGAACCGCAACTCTGGCCAGATCGGCGAGGTGCCGCGTTTTTGTGATTCCAGAATAGCCCGGCACAGCGAACACAGGCGTTGGTCCTGAAACACACGGCGGTCAACCGTCGACCAGCGAGGTTGTGCCGGCAGCAGGCTGCCGCACAACGTCCGGTCTGCCGAGCCGCCCAGTTCCAGCTGACGGGTCACCAGATGCACCCGCACTTCCTGGCAGGCGAACAGGTCCAGCTGTTCGTCAGGCTCGATCAGTTGATAGGCAAAAAGTGACCAGGCGGGACGCGGCATCGGGGGCTCCAAATCGGGGGCGCCACCTTAGCCGAAACATCGTCACTAGAAAAGCGTCAAAGCAGCGGTTTCAGTGTCGGCCAGACATTTTCCAGTAACTTGTCCTGAGCCCCGACGGCCGGGTGCAGACCGTCCGCCTGCATCAGTTCCGGATGGCCGCCCACACCGTCGAGAAAAAACGGTACCAGCGCGATCTTTTTCTCATCGGCAACGTTGCCGTAAACCTCGGCGAATGCCTTGGTGTAGCGGGCGCCATAATTGGGCGGCAATTGCATGCCCAGCAACAAGACCTTGGCGCCACTGGCGCGGGAGCTGTCGATCATCGCTGCAAGGTTTTGTTGCAATTGCGTTGGCAGCATTCCTCGCAGGCCATCGTTGCCGCCCAACTCAAGAATCACCAATTGCGGCTTATGCTCTGCAAGCAGCGCCGGTAGCCGCGCCTGGCCGCCTGCACTGGTGTCGCCACTGATGGATGCATTGACGACCTTATCGTCAAAACCTTCACGCTTGAGCCGCTGCTCAAGCAAAGACACCCACCCCAAACGGGTATCCAGGCCGAAACCCGCGCTGATACTATCGCCAACGATCAGGACTGTACCCGCCGCTGCGTTCTGGGCCATGCACATCAAGGCCAGGCCAGCACTCAAAAACCACACTCGCATCGGATTCTCCATGGGCGCAAGCATTCTCACCGCGAAGAACCTCAGCAAAGTGGTCCCCAGCGCGGAAGGTGAACTGACTATCCTGCACGAACTCAGCCTGGAACTGAACAAGGGTGATAGCCTGGCTATCGTCGGCGCCTCCGGTTCCGGAAAATCCACCCTCCTCGGCCTGCTCGCCGGCCTGGACCTGCCCAGCAGCGGCGAAGTAACCCTCGCCGGCCAAGCCTTGAGCAACCTCGACGAAGACCAGCGCGCTCGAATCCGCGCCGAACACGTCGGTTTTGTTTTCCAGTCCTTTCAACTGCTCGACAGTCTAAATGCTTTGGAAAACGTCATGTTGCCGCTCGAACTGGATGGCCGCAAAGACGCACGCGAGCGCGCAACCGAGCTGCTGCAACGCGTCGGCTTGGGACAACGCCTGACTCACTCGCCGCGCCAGCTTTCTGGTGGCGAACAGCAGCGTGTGGCCATTGCCCGAGCATTTGCCGCCGAACCCGATGTGCTGTTTGCCGACGAACCTACCGGCAACCTCGACAGCCATACTGGCGAGCGTATCAGCGACCTGCTGTTCGAACTGAACAAGGAACGCGGCACAACCCTGGTGCTGGTCACTCACGACGAACGCCTGGCACACCGTTGCCGGCGCATGATCCGCCTTGAAGCCGGCCTGTTGGTCGCCCCTCTGGAGCCTTGATGGCACGCTTGCCGCTATTGCGTCTGTTCAGTCTTGCCGTGCGCCAACTGATGCGCGACGCCCGCGCCGGTGAGCTGCGAGTGTTGTTCTTTGCCTTGGTGGTAGCCGTGGCTGCCAGCACTGCCATTGGTTATTTCGGCGCCCGCCTCAACGGCGCCATGATGCTGCGCGCCACAGAATTCCTTGGCGCAGATATGGTGCTCGAGGGCAGCTCTGCAACACGTCCCGAACAGATCAAGGTCGGTAAAGAGCTGGGCCTCGAACACGCTCAAGTAGTGGAGTTCTCGAGCGTCATTGCCACTGATAACGGCATTCAACTGTCGAGCATCAAGGCTGCCGACGACGTTTATCCATTGCGCGGCGAGCTGAAAAGCGCTCCGGCCCCATTCGCCGCCGAAGAATCCGGTGGCGGGCCCAAACCCGGCGAAGCGTGGGTCGAAGCGCGCCTGCTGCCGGCGCTCGATCTGAAGATGGGCGACAGCATCGACGTCGGCATGAAAACCTTGAAACTGACGCGAATTCTGACCTATGAACCGGACCGCGCGGGCAATTTCTACAGCCTGACGCCCCGCGTCCTGATCAACCTCAGCGACCTCGCAGCAACCGGTGTGGTGCAACCTGGCAGTCGGGTCAGCTACCGCGAGCTCTGGCGCGGCAAGCCGGAGGCGCTGGAAACGTATCGGCAGTTGATCAAGCCTGGCCTGGCCGCCAACCAACGCATACAGGATGCGCGCGACGGCAATCGGCAAATAGGCGGCGCGCTGGGTAAAGCCGAGCGTTACTTGAACATGGCCAGCCTGGTGGCCGTGCTGCTGGCAGGCGTGGCGGTGGCATTGTCGGCAACGCGCTTTGCCACCCGACGATTCGACGCCAGCGCCTTGTTGCGCTGCCTGGGATTATCGCGCCGGGAAACGATGCTGCTGTTCAGCGTGCAGTTGACGGTATTGGGCTTGCTGGCAAGTTTAAGCGGCGCACTCATCGGTTGGCTGGCACAGCTCGGCTTGTTCGCGCTGCTGCATGATCTGTTACCCAGCGATGTACCACCGGGTGGCCTGTTTCCGGCGTTCGCCGGGATCGGCACTGGCCTGGTCGCGCTGGCCGGATTTGCCTTGCCGCCGCTGGCAGCGCTGGGCCGGGTGCCGCCGTTGCGGGTATTGCGCCGCGACATGTTGCCGATTCCGTCCAGCACCTGGATGGTTTACGGCGCGGCGCTGGGCGCCCTCGGGCTGATCATGTGGCGCTTGAGCCTGGACCTGGTATTGACCTTTGCCCTGCTCGGCGGCGGCGTCGTTGCAGCGCTGATCCTCGGCGGTTTGTTATTGCTGCTGCTGAAGAGCCTGCGCCGGATGCTGGCGCGTGCATCGTTGCCTTGGCGTCTCGGGCTGGGCCAGTTGCTGCGTCATCCGCTGGCAGCCGCAGGGCAATCCCTGGCCTTTGGCCTGATTCTGTTGTCGATGGCACTGATCGCGTTGCTGCGGGGCGAATTGCTCGACACCTGGCAAAACCAGTTGCCGAAAAACGCACCCAACTATTTCGCCTTGAACATCCTGCCAGCAGACAAACAGGCTTTTACTGATCGCCTGATGGAGCTCTCGGCTCAAGCCGCGCCGTTGTATCCGGTGGTGCCCGGCCGTTTGATCAGCATCAACGGCGAGCCAGTCCAGGAAATCGTCAGCAAGGATTCGGCCGGCGACCGCGCCATCCAGCGCGACCTGAGCCTGACCTGGGCCGCCGATTTGCCACCGGGCAACACACTGACTTCCGGTTCCTGGTGGTCCGAACAAACGCCTGACGACATACCCGGCGTGTCGGTGGAGGGCAAAGTCGCCGAAAGCTTGAAGCTCAAGTTGGGTGATCACATGGTGTTTACCGTCGGCGGTGTTAACCGCGAAGCGAAAGTCACCAGCCTCAGGGACATCAACTGGGATAACTTCCAGCCCAACTTCTTCATGATCTTCCAGCCCGGCACTCTCAAGGATTTGCCCGCAACCTACCTGACCAGTTTCTATCTCGCGGCCGGCCATGACCAACAGATCGTTGACCTGTCGCGGGCCTTCCCGGCAGTGACCATCCTGCAAGTCGAAGCCTTGCTGGAGCAACTGCGCAGCATCCTCGCCCAGGTCACCCTGGCAGTGGAATACGTACTGTTGTTTGTGTTGGCGGCAGGGATGGCGGTGTTGTTTTCCGGCCTGCAAGCGACGCTCGATGAGCGCATCCGTCAAGGCGCACTGCTACGGGCGCTGGGAGCCGAACGGCAATTGCTGGTGAAGGCACGGCGGATCGAGTTCGGGTTGCTTGGCGCCGTCAGCGGTTTGCTGGCGGCACTGGGCTCGGAAGTGGTGAGCCTGGTGCTGTACCGCTACGCGTTCGACCTGCCGTGGCATCCGCACCCCTGGTTATTGGTGCTGCCATTGATCGGCGCTGTGCTGATCGGCGCCGCCGGGGTGTTCGGCACGCGTCGCGCGTTGAACGCCAGTCCGCTGACAGTGTTGCGCGAGGGTTGAATACCGGGATAAGCACACAATCTGTAGGAGCCAGCCGGCTCCTACAGCCAAGACTCACAGGCCAACAGGCCGCTTGTACGAAATGTCGTTGATCCACCACAGCACTTCTCCGCCCGGTGTTTGCACAACCGCCTCGTCGCCCACCTCTTTCTTCAAAAGCGCGCGCGCCATCGGCGAATCGATCGAAATGTAATCGTTACGACCGTAAATTTCGTCGTACCCCACCACCCTGAATTTCTTGATTTCACCCGCTTCGTTTTCGATCTCGACCCAAGCCCCGAAAAACACCCTGCCTTCCTGTTCCGGTGAGTACTCGACAACGCGCACATCCTCAAGTCGTTTGCGAAGGTATCGGACGCGACGATCAATTTCCCGCAACAGCTTCTTGTTGTACTGATAGTCAGCGTTTTCACTACGATCGCCCAGGGATGCCGCCCACGTAACCTTGCGAGTGGTGTCGGGACGTTTTTCTCGCCAAAGGAAATCAAGCTCTTGCTTCAGAGCCTCATGACCTTCCTTCGTGATGATATTGGTACTCAAGTCGGGCCTCTTCTTCCAGTGTTCAAGGTGGCAACGGTTCAGCATTCTTTACAAGCATTTGAGCGGTAGTCACGCAGCATTTCTCGGCTTTTTTGGAACTGAACGCTTTATGGTCCAGCGCCCATTCCAGCCAGAATCCGTCAATGAGTGCGGTGATGATCAATGCGGCACTCTTGGCGTCGATCTGCGTACCGTTTTCCTTGCCTATGGCCTTGAATACCGACTCCAGCTCCTGGCGGTAATCGGCGTACAGCTTTTTGTTCAGCGCCCGCAACTGGTCCGACGAGACCGCCGCGCCCCAGAAACCCAACCATGTGGTGAGGATGAACTCGTTGAATATCTGCCCGCGAAACGACGAGCGAATAATCGCCAACAGCCGGTCTTCGGGCGAACGACCCTGGACTTCCAGGTATTTGCGGGTTTCTTCACGTAGCTGGTCGGTCAACTCCTGATACGTCGACAGCATCAACTCTTCCTTGCTGGAAAAGTGGTGGCCAATCAGCCCGATTGACACGCCGGCCTGCGCGCAGATGCGCTCCAGGGTGCTGCCACTGTGACCGTAGCGAGTGATGCATTGCATCGTCGCTTCGATGATGGCCTTGCGGCGCATCTCGGGATCGATTCGCGTCCGGCGTTTCTTGACTTCCTGTACTTCAGACTCACTGCTCATGCATCAAACCTGTGTGTTACGAGACATAAATAGGCTATCCAGGCAGCGGATAAATAATCAGACGGCCGCCAGCACCAGCACAATCTGTTCAGGCTTTGCGCAGTCTTGATCAATGTGCAGCCGCGCCTTCAGGCGTACCTGGACAGGCGAATCGGTTTTACGGCGCAATTCAACGACCTGCTGATACACCTTCGAGGGCTCGGCCAGTATCGATGCCAGCAACGGCGCATCGGGCGCTAACAACGTTGCCACATTCAACTCGCTCAACTCTTCGGCGTCATAACCACTTAACCGGGTAAATGCCTGATTGACCGTCAGCCAATGACCGTCGAGATCGACGAAGGCCATTGCGTCGTTAGCCAGTTCGAACACCGTGCGCAGCCGCTCTTCGCTCTTGCGCATCGCGTTCTCGGCCGTTTTGCGAGCGGTGGTATCCATGCTGATCCCGATCATTTTCAATGCCCGTCCCGCATCATCCAACAGTGGCATGGCACGAGATGCAATCCAGCGAACGTCACCTTCGGGGGTCAACATTCGAAAGTCGGTATCGCAGGGCGTGCCGCTGCTGATCGAGTGGTTGAATACTGCTTGCAGGGCCGGGACTTCCTCCGGCGGAATGTGGCTCCAGAAGTCCTCATTTCGTTTAACCGGCCAGCCGTAGACTTTCTCGACGTTGCTCGAATAGGTGACCTCGTCGGTCAGCAGGTTCCACTCCCAGGTTACGATTCGCGCATTTTCCTGGGCCAGCTTCATGCGTGCTTCACTTTCCATGATTTGCGCAGTGTGCCTGCGGCGCACATCAGTCATGGGCAGCGCTTGCGGCGTGCCATCTTGCGCGTCTTGTCGCGCTTGTTCGCCGTAGCGCAACCAGATCCAGTTGACCCCTAGCAAAGTCGATAGCCGACGCAGCTTGTCATAGTCAATCTCACCGCCGCGCGTCCATTTGTGGACTGCAGTACGCGACACGCCAAGCACCTCGCCGACGGCTTGCAACGTTAACTTCTTGTGTTCCAGAAGCTCCTTGAGGCGAAACGCAAAATTGTCTTCACTCATTGAGCCATCCTAAAAATCCTTTCCCAGGCCTATATCAATACGTATGGCAAGAGCCGGGCTCTGAACGAGGCGTCAATTTAGCAACTTTTTGCAGAAGGAGTGGCAGGAAATCAGCGGGCGGGAAGTATCAAAAACGATGCTGGAGCGAGCGCAGCGAACGAACGCTACGGACTGAGGGCAGAACCCACCGCCCATTGCGGGCGGTGAGTGGATTTAAAGGGAGATCAATTGACTGGCAATGCGCTTTCCAGGTCCTTGTCCAGATCATCGATACGCGACAGTTCTTCCTCAATGTTCTGCGAGCGGCACAGCCACCAGTAAACCACTGCAGACACCACCAGGCCGACTAGCATGCTGACGTCTGCGCCATCGAGCAATGTGGTCACATAACCTGTGTAGAGGCCCGTACTGGAGAACGGCAGCATGGCAACGAAGCCTGCCACGTAGGCACCGATACCTCGCCAGTTCCAGCGACCATAGATGCCGTTAGGCTTGAAGATTTCGGTAATCGAGAACTTGCCATGCCGCACCTTGTAGAAGTCCACGAGGTTGATCGCGGTCCATGGCGTGAACAAGTACAGCAGGATCGCCAGGAAATCGCCGAAATCCTTCACGAAGTTATCGGACGCCGTCATGGCGATCGCTATGGCCGTGCCCCCGACCAACAACATCGAGACGATGCGCTTGAGCAAGGTGGAGGTCTGGCTTTTCACCGTATCGGCAATACTCAACAGCGTGATCGAGGCACCGTAAAAATTCTGCGCGGCACTGGTTACCAGGCTGAGTACGGCCAGGATAAGCAAAAACTCGCCGAAGCCGCTGAACAGCATGTTGCCCAGCATTACCAGGCCTTTGGCGAGGTTCTGTCCAGGGCTCATTGCGGCGGCCAAGGCCCCGATCAGCATCATCCAGACCCCACCGATCATTGCACCCAGGTAAGTCCACCAGAACGACGAACGCACGCTGACGTTGGCGGGCAAATAACGTGAATAATCGGAAACGTAAATCGCCCAGCTCAATTGATAGGCAGCGGCCACAAAGAACTGCGCCAGGAACGGCGTGGCCTTGAAACCGGAAACAGTCAGTTGCTCAGCCGGCAGCTTGACGAAGAAGAACAGCCCCACAGTGAAGACCAGCATCACCGCAATCAACACGAACGCAAGCACCCGTTGCACCTTGTGGAAGGTGTTGTAACCGGCAATCGCCATGATGATCGCCAGTAATGAGAACGCGATCGCCGAACCGTTTTCCGGTGCATTGAACAACTCGTGCAGCGTTTGCCCGACCAACAACTGGTTGAACGCGTTGTACCCGACATAGGTAGCGATCGCCACCACATACACCAGCAGCGCGCCCAGGTAGCCGAACTGCGGGCGGGACTGGATCAGTTGCGGCAACCCCATTTGCGGGCCTTGCGTCGAGTGCCCGGCCATGAACAGCGTACCGAAGGCACAGCCGAGGAAAATCGCCACAGCTGACCAGAACAGGTTGGCACCCATGCCGACCCCGATGATGCCGACTGCCAGCGTGGTCAGGTGCGCCTCCCCGCAAAACCAGATGGGCCACAAGTGCCAGGCCTTGCCGTGACGCTCGGCCAGCGGGACGTAATCGATGGAGCGTGTTTCGAGATTCAGGCGTCCCTTGGACGCCGTTTGGCTGGAGACAGACATGGCAGTTGCACCTTTTTTTATTGGTTTGGTTGCACGGCAAAACGTTGGGTGGTGAATCAAGCCATCAGTCGCGGGCGTGATTGATGGCCTCAGTCAGCAATTCCTCGAGTTGCTCAAGGGTGCTGTCCCGAGGGTTGGTCAGGCGTGCGGGATCGCCCATGGACTTGCGGGCTACCACGCCGACATCGGACTGCATGACACCGATGGCTGACAGGGACTTGGGAATATTCAAGCGATCAAGCAAGTCGCACACGGCGTTGTAGAAGGTCTGAAAGCTTGCGTCCGGCAAGTCCAGCGCTTGCGCAACCGGCCTCAGCCGCGGGGTTATATCCGCCTCGTTGAACCGCAATACCACCGGCAAAATGATCGCATTGGTCAAACCGTGGTGGGTGTTGTAGGTCGCACCCACCATGTGGCTGAGCGCGTGTACCAACCCAAGGCCTTTGAGGAAAGCCACCCCAGCCAGGCACGAACCGATGAGCATCTTGCCTCGCGCCTCAAGGTCCTGGCCTTGATGCACAGCGGTGTCAATGGAGGTCCAGAGAAGCGTCATGGCCTGCAGGGCTGCTGCGTCGCTGAGCGGGTTGAAGCTCGGTACGAAATAGGCCTCCAGCGCATGAATAATTGCATCGCAGCCGGTCCAGGCAGTCAGGTTGGCCGGCAGGCTTTGCGTCAGCTCGGGATCAAGAATCACCGCTGACGGCCGGGCTTTGGGGTGCCAGACACAACCTTTGATACCGCGTTCGCTGTCGGTGAGCATCGCCGTGCTTTCGGTTTCGGCACCGGTCCCTGCGGTGGTCGGCACGGTGATGACCGGAGGAAAGTCCGCCGCATCGAAACCCGTCGGCACCGGTTTGTCGAAGTCGAATTCCCACAGGTCGCAACGCTGCTGCCGGGCAATCAAGGCCACGGCCTTGCCCCCGTCCAGACCACTGCCGCCGCCCAAGGCAATAATGCCGTCAGCCTCCCACGCCTGATACGCAGCGGCGCCAGCCTTCACCGAAACATCAGTCGGATTGGGCTCGATTTCGCCGTACAACCCACAGGCCAGGCCTGCTTCATTCAAGCTGCGCTGGATTTCGCCAACAAACGGCAGCCTCAGCGAGCCCTGATCCGTGATGATCATCGGCCGGAAAATGCTGAACTCCCGGCACAATCCGGCGAGTTGATTACGCACGCCAGGACCGTATTCGATCGGCAGCGGCACGGTCCACTTTTGAGGCTTTAATGCTGAAAGATTGTTTTCCACGGGACTCACCTTAACCGCAACGCATGATGGTTGATTTCAACTCGGTGTATTTGCTCAAGGCATGCACCGAGTTGTCCCGGCCGTTGCCGGATTCCTTGAACCCGCCAAATGGAAAGTTCATGTCCACCAGTTCGTCGTAACAATTGACCCAGACCGTTCCGGCCCTGAGCTGCTGGGTGGCGGTGCGGATAGTCTTGAGGTCGGATGACCACACCGCTGCTGCCAATCCGTATTCGGTTTGATTGGCGATGGTGATGGCTTCCTCAAGGGTGTCGAACCCAATGATCACCAGTACCGGACCGAAAATTTCTTCGTTGGCGATGCGTGCCGATGAGTCGCGGGCAAGAAAAATTGTCGGCTCCAGATAAGCCCCGGACCCCACCAGCGACAGTGGCTGGCCGCCCCTGAGCAATTGCGCCTCCTGTTTGCCGATGTCGATGTAGTGGCAGACACGCTCCAATTGCACACCATCAATAATCGCGCCGGTGACGCTGTCAGGATCCAGTGGGTGCCCCGGTTGAAACTCGTCGGTGGCGACGAGCAATTCACGAATCAACGGCTCGAGGATCGAACGCTGAACCAGAAGGCGCGATCCGGCACTGCAGACTTGGCCCATGTTGGCGAAAATCGCAGCAGCAGCCGAGCGCGCGGCTTGAGCGAGATCAGGGCAATCGGCCATGACGATGTTTGCCGACTTGCCACCCAACTCCAGCCAGACACGCTTGAGGTTGGAAACTGCGGCATTCTGCGCGATTTCCCGCCCGACTTTGCCGGAGCCGGTGAAGGCGATGCAGTCAACATCAGCGTGCAGGCTCAGGTCGCGGCCGGCCGCGCCCTCGCCGCTCACCACGTTGAAAACGCCCGCAGGAATGCCCGCCTCCAATGCCAGGCCGGCAATGCGCAAGGCACTGAGCGGGGTTTTTTCAGAAGGCTTGAGAACTACGCTATTGCCAGCTGCCAGAGCCGGGGCAAATTTCCAAGCGGCCATCAACAACGGATAGTTCCACGGCACCACCGCCGCCACCACACCCAACGGTTGATGAGTAACGGTGCCAAAAAACTGTGGGTCGATTGCAGGGACTTCGCCGTGGACCTTGTCGATCAATTCAGCAAACCAGCGTAGGCAATAGATCGTTCCTGGAAGGTCGCCGCCCGTGGTGTCAGCGATCGGTTTTCCACTGTCCAGGGACTCCAGCAACGCCAGTTCATCGGTGTGCTTTTCCAGTAATGCCGCCCACTTCAATAACACGCTCTTGCGCTCGCGGGCCGCCAAGCCTGACCAGACACCGGCATCGAAGCTACGACGGGCGGCGGCCACGGCCAGATCTACATCGATCCCGGCGCACAACGCCACAACCGCCAGCGGCGCGCCATCAATCGGACTGTATGAACAGAAGGTCGCGGCGTTCCGTGCATCGACATATTGCCCATCTATGAACGCCCGGCCCTCAATGTGGAGCTCCTGCGCTTTCTCAAGCCAATAGGCTTTGTCTTTCAACTCTGGCACTGCACACCTCGTATTGTTCTTTTCAGGCTGCGGCCAATCCTAGGCAATACTGAAAACATTTTCAATAAGAAGAAGCACCACTACTGAAATTTTATTCAATAAAAATGCCCGCATTGGCGGGCATTGATGCTGTTCCATGAGTGTCTGGTTTCAGAGATCGAGAACCAGTGACGCTCCTTTTGCACGTGACACGCAAATCATCATGGTTTTTTGCGCAGCCTTTTCATCATCGTTCAGGTATTGATCCAGATGCTCAGCTTCACCTTGGAGAATTGACGTTTCACACGTACCGCAGACACCCTCTCGACACAGGCATTCAACGACTGCAGCCTTGGCATTTTCGATGGCTTTGAGGATGCTCATGCCCTCCTCCACCCACAATTCTCGGCCGGAACGCGCCAGGGTCACACTGAACCCGCCCTGACCGCTGGCGGGAGTGGCGGCAAATTGCTCCCAATGCACACGATACTCATCAATGCCCAGCTGTCGCGCTGCGTCGATAACTGCATCGATCAACCGCCGTGGGCCGCACACATACACATGCGCGGTGTCATCCAGCCCGGCGACCAAACCCTTTACATCGAGCACCCGGCCTTCGCCGGTGATGTACAGCTGCGTGCGCGCGGCATGTGGGCCGTCCATCAACTGCGTGCAAAACGCACCATGCTCCGGGCTGCGAAAGGCGTAATGAAGCTCATACTCTGCAGTACCAACGCGCAACTCATTCAACTGCGCCAGAAACGGCGTAATACCAATTCCACCCGCAATCAACACATGACGCGACGCCGCGCGATCAAGCGCGAACAGGTTGTTGGGTGTGGAAACAGTCAGCACACTGCCCACTTGCACCTGGTGGTGCATAAACGCAGAGCCGCCCTTTGACTGATCCTCCAGGCGCACACCAATCTGATACTGCCCGGTGTCTGACGGATCCCCCATCAACGAATAGGCGTTGCTGAATCGGCTACCGTCGGCCTCTTGCATTTGCACAATGATGTGACTGCCCCCGGTAAACGCCGGCAAGGCCTGACCGTCCTCTCGTACCAAGGTAAAGCGCTTGATCAACGGCGTCTCTTGCTCTACGCCGACAACCTTCACCGCAAACATTTCGTACTTGCTCACCATCTCCGGCCTCCAGGTCAATCGCTGTTGTGAACACGAGCGATGATGTTGTGGAAATGCGCAATGCCATGTTCGCTGAGTCCGCTGCGAGACTTGTCGGTCATGATCCGCCCTTGTCCGCGGTACCCACGAGACTTCAAACCACGCTGCACACTCTCGACCAGGCGCAGGTCTTCCGGACGGAATACATCGCGATACCACTCGATCAGCGCTTGCTGCTCTGGAGTGATGTCCGTGTTCAGGAAATAGATGTCGTAATGCTGGAGCGTGGTGTTGGCATCCACCGGAAATTCGTAGATCACCGTCATGAAGTTACCGCCCGGTGGCATGTTGAACATGCTGCACGGCCAGGCCCAATAGCCAGCATATTGGGCGCCGTCGCCCGACTCATCGAACTTGAAGGAGTTCTCGGAGGACTTGGCCCGACCAAACTGCAACGACCAGTTTTCGAACAATGAGTGGCTGTATTGGCTGACATCTACGGAATCGGAAAACCCCGGATGCGCCGGCGCACAGTGGTAGCACTCCTGGTAGTTGTCGACGATGGACTTCCAGTTCGCACCGGTATCACTGACGAACCGCGCCGCCAGTTGCAGCTTGTCTATCACCGGACACGCTTCGCGCATACTGGCTTCCAGACCTGGTAATTGCTCTTCTACTGTTCCGGCGTCGTTGTCCATGTTGACGAAAATGAACCCGGCGTACTCTTCGACTCGCAGTTGCACCAGGCTCGAATTATCCTTGTCAAAATCGGCGACGTTCTCGCAGTTTCGCGCGTGGGCCAGTTCACCGTCGAGCTTGAACGCCCAGGCGTGATACGGGCAGGTGATGACATTTTTGGCCTTGCCACTGCCGGTGAGTAATTGATGGCCTCGGTGCGGGCACACGTTATAGAACGCCCGCAAAACAGCGTCACGACCACGCACGACGATGATGCTTTCACCAACGATGTCGCGAGTGATGTAGGCATTGCTGTCGGCCACTTCACTGCGGTGCGCGATACAAATCCAGCTCTTGGCGAAAATCGCCTCTTTCTCATACTCAAACACCTGCGCCTGCGTGTAGTACGACGCGGGAATGGTGTGAGCATGTTCGATGTTCGCGCAAAAATCGGCAGGCAATTTCAGGATGTTTGTCACGGCGGCGTCTCTGTTGGATTATTTTTGTTAACCTTTAGTTAACATATAACTTTTGGTTAACAAAATAATCGAACAAATCCACACGGAATGCAATCCTGTGATCGGCGCTTTACTGAAATTTATTTCATTAGTGAATTAGCAAGGCGCTGGACGCCGAAAATCGGGTCCAGACACAAGAGAGATGAAAGGAGGGCTCGCGTAGATCGACGCTCGTTGAGCGTCAGCGACGTGTAATCAAACCCTGCCGCGCAACGCGGATCAGTTGTTTGATCACGTCGGCGGCGTCTTCAGTGGTGGGCGATTGAATCACTGCCAGGTCGAAGCTATCGCTGGCAAAACGGGCGAGCGATTCGCCCTCTTCGACAAACTGGATCAGGAACGCTGCGGGTCCGCCGGTGCGACGTGGCCAGCCATCCAGGTAACGCAGGAGCGTCGGCTGATGTTTGCCGCCAAGCAGGATTTTTGGGTTGCGCTGGGTGAGATGTGCCGTGATCGGCGCGGGACGTACAACGGGGCTTAATGCATTCATCGTGTCGTGTCTCTGCCTCAAAAGTCTGCATGGCAGGTGAGAGGCAACACCGAACCAGCGCTTTAGCGGTATTTCGAAGCCTGTTTCAAGCTTCTATCGGCAACTGATCGAGTTGCCTGGCGCCCCGCAAGTAGCTGTTTAAATCGGCGCATGAGCAACATCCTAGAGAAGCTGACACGACAGTGTCAAGAATCGCGCACACAAAAAAGGCCCGCGCAATGCGGGCCTCCAGGGTGTGCCACGGCAGTCAGCCGGCGATGGCGCGGTCTGCCGACAGCTTGCCGGCACCTTCGATCATGACGGCGATGCTGCCACCCAACAATGCCAGGGCGAATTCGTAACCGTTATTGGCCATGAACAAACCGTTGTGGATGTGCACCGAGAAAATCGCCACCAGCGACAGGAAGGTCAAACCCAGCGCCGCTGGACGTACCAGCAAGCCGATGATCAAGGCCAGGCCGGCGAAAAATTCAGTCCCGCCCGCCAGCGTTGCCATCACATAACCCGGAGTAAGCCCGAGGCTTTCCATGTATTGCGCGGTAGCGGTGAGGCCATAGCCACCGAAAAGTCCGAACAATTTCTGCGATCCGTGGGCAGCGAAGATGATGCCGACGAAGATCCGCAATACCGTCAGGCCGTAACCTGCGCGTGTAAACAGAACCTTGTTGATCAGAGTGCTCATGCTGTGTCATCCATTTGAGTTTGTGTGTTGGTTGGCCGCTATATTAATCAGTAAATATAATGTTAAAAGTGCAAAAAACGCTTAATAATAATCAGTTTAGTTGATCATTTGCGTGAAGCAACTTTTTGTCCTTGAGGCTCCAACGACTCCCGCTCCCGATCAAACGCCAAGTAATACTTGTTGACGCTATTAACATAGCTGACGGGGCCCATACCGACCTGTTCCATGGCGATACGTTCGACCTGGAAGAACCATTGGTTGGGGTTCAAACCACGCCGACGTGCCTCGGCGCGCATGCCTTGGACCCGCTCCGGCCCAATGTTGTAAGCCGCCAACACGAACGCCATGCGCTCGCGTTCGTTGAGCTTGGGACTGGCAAAGAATTTACGACGAATCATCGCCAGGTACTTGGCCCCGGCCTGCACGTTGGCATCGAGTTCCTGAATATTGTTGACCCCGACCCGCTGAGCGGCAGACGGCGTGATCTGCATCAGGCCAGTGGGGCCACCGCCGCCACGAGCGCTGGGTTGCAGCGCTGATTCCTTGAAAGCCAACGCTGCCAGATTCAGCCAATCCATGCCCTGAGCATCGGCGTGTTTCTGCAACACCGGACGCAGTTTTTCCAGGCGCTGGCGATCAGCCTTGGCCAATGGGTAATGCACTTGGTACAAGCGTCGGTAAATGCGCAGGAATGCTACATCCTGATCCGAGGGCTTTTTGTAACTCATCAGAAAGCGATCAATGCTCGCCCGCAACATCGAAGCGTCACGCCGCACAAACCAGAACTCTTCGCCCGGATCGCTGATCAGCACCTGGCGATCAAACCGCAGTTTGGGCAAGATCTTGCCCCAGCGTTCGGCAATCGGTTGCTCGACAATGGTCAGGTGAAAGATCCCGCCTTGAACCATTTCCAGCACATCCTCGACCGCCAGGCTCGGGTCGACCCATTCGATTTTTACCGGCGACAGTTTATGCAGAGCGAGTTTCTGGTTGATTTGACTGATGGCATCCCCCGCAGCACTGCCGGTGGGCAGTGCCAGGGTTTTGCCGGAAAGTTGTTCGAGGCGGGTGTAACGCTTTTCACCTTTGATGCCGACCAACACCAACGGGATATTGCTGGCAATGGGCTCACTGGTACTGATGGAGTGGCCGGGTTGCAGATCCAGCAGCTCGCCAGGCGCAACCAGATCACCCTCCCCGCGCTGCAACGCGCCGAGCAGTTGATCCTTGGCTTTGGGAATGATCTTGAGGGTAATTTCCTGACCGTCGCGGGCATGACCGTTGAGGTATTGCTCGAACGCACGCAAGCGATGATATTCGACGCCGATGGCCTGGCCTTGGACTTCACCGGAGCTGTTGCGACTTTGATTGACCAGAACCCGCAATACGCGACTGCTGCGGATTTCCGTCAGGTCACGCACCTTTGATGCCGGCACGGCTTGCAGCGGGCCGGCCAAACGCGCTTGTGCCGGCACGGGCACAAGCAGCATCGAGCAACACAGCAGTAGCAAAACCTGGGGACGTGTCATCCACTCTCCGGAAAGAATACTGGTGCCGACTTCAAATACTTCATGAAATCGAACGACAGAAACAGAGCGCCTTGAGCGCTGGCAACGTGCGAAAGACCGGTGCAGTAATGGCTTCACAGCCACCCCGACCTATCTCGCGGCATCAAAAGACAGCTTTAACTCGTTGTAGTTCTTGGCTTTTCTTATAAATCTACAGCTCTGATATGCTTTCCGGCCCTTGGTCCGAGGTAGCACCATGCAACTCATCGATATCGGCGTCAACCTCACCAACTCAGCTTTTGCTGACAAACACCAGGCTGTACTTGATCGCGCCTATGCGGCTGGCGTCTGTCAATTGGTGCTCACCGGCACCAGCGTTGAAGGCAGCGAGCAGGCGCTGGAGCTGTGCCACCAGTTGGATGAAAGCGCATTGCGGCTGTTTTCGACCGCAGGCATTCACCCGCATTCGGCCAGCGACTGGAACGCGGACAGCGCCCAGCGCCTGCGGAGTTTGCTTAAAGAGCCGAACGTGGTGGCGGTAGGCGAATGCGGTCTGGATTTCAATCGCGATTTCTCGCCACGTCCGCAACAGGAGAAGGTCCTGGAAGAACATCTGGCGATGGCAGTCGAATTGCAGTTGCCAGTGTTCCTCCACGAACGCGATGCCAACCAGCGATTACTGGAAATACTGCGTGACTACCGCGACCAGTTGCCAGCGGCGGTGGTGCACTGCTTCACCGGGGAAAAGAAAGCGCTGTTCAGCTACCTTGATCTGGACCTGCACATCGGCATCACTGGCTGGATTTGTGATGAACGCCGAGGCACACATCTGCATCCGTTGGTGAAAGAGATAAAACGTGGACGGCTGATGCTGGAAAGCGACGCGCCCTATCTGTTACCGCGCACATTGCGGCCCAAACCGAAAAATGGCCGTAATGAACCCGCCTATCTGACAGAAGTACTGCGTGAGGTGGCGCTGCATCGCGGGGAAAGCGAGGAGGATCTTGCAGCCCATAGCAGCGCCTGCGCGCGGGCGTTTTTTGGGCTGCCAACGGTCGACTGACAGTGCAGGAGCGAGCACGCTCGCTCCTGCAACGGTTCACTGACGCATCATTTCCTTGGGCACATATTTACCGATCTCGAACTTGCCGATCGCCGCGCGATGCACTTCATCCGGGCCGTCGGCCAAGCGCAGCGTGCGCTGCATTGCGTACATGTAGGCCAGCGGGAAATCGTTGGAAACCCCGGCACCGCCATGAATCTGGATCGCCCGATCAATAACCCGCAGGGCCACGTTCGGCGCGACAACCTTGATTTGCGCAATTTCACTCTTGGCGACTTTATTGCCAACGGTGTCCATCATGTACGCCGCTTTCAAGGTCAGCAGGCGCGCCATGTCTATTTCCATCCGCGAATCCGCAATCTTGTCGATATTGCCGCCCAGGCGTGCCAGCGGCTTACCGAACGCAGTACGACTTACCGCACGCTTGCACATCAGTTCCAGTGCGCGCTCGGCCATGCCAATCGAACGCATGCAGTGGTGAATACGACCCGGGCCGAGACGACCTTGGGCAATTTCGAAGCCACGTCCTTCGCCCAACAGGACATTTTCGTACGGCACCCGGACGTTTTCGAACAGCACTTCGGCGTGACCATGCGGCGCGTCGTCGTAACCGAATACCGGCAGCGGACGAACGATCTTCACCCCAGGTGTATCCACCGGCACCAGAATCATTGAGTGCTGCGCGTGACGCGGCGCATCGGGATTGCTCAGGCCCATGAAGATCAGAATCTTGCAGCGCGGATCGCACGCACCCGAGGTCCACCATTTCTTGCCATTGATGACCCACTCATCACCGTCGCGCACAGCACGGGCAGACATATTGGTGGCGTCGGAGGAAGCCACGTCGGGTTCGGTCATCGCGAACGCCGAACGGATCTCCCCGCGCAGCAGTGGCTCAAGCCAGCGCTGCTTCTGCTCTTCGTTGGCGTAACGCACCAGTACTTCCATATTTCCGGTGTCAGGAGCGGAGCAGTTGAACGGCTCCGGTCCCAGCAAGGACCGGCCCATGATCTCGGCCAGCGGGGCATATTCCAGGTTGCTCAGACCGGCGCCGAGTTCGGACTCGGGCAGAAACAAATTCCACAGTCCCTCGGCCTTGGCCTTCAGTTTCAGTTCTTCCATGATCGCGGTCGGCTGCCAACGATCGCCCTCAGCGACTTGACGCTCGAACACGGCTTCAGCGGGATAAACGTAGGTGTCCATGAACGCGGTCACGCGCTCACGCAGTTCTTGCACCTTGGTCGAATAAGCGAAATCCATGGGCAGCTACCTTTCTTTAACGAGGTTGTTCAGGGCATGAAATCGATGCTAGAACAGCTACGAAAATTTACCTAGCCTATTCTCGGCGTGTATTAACATTCATCACCGATATATGATCGGCTGATTGCCAAGGCCCTCGGCCTCCCTCAAACGCCCCCACAATAAGAGTGCAGCGCAATGAATCTGAGCAAGGTCGACCTCAACCTTTTCATCGTCTTCGACGCGATCTACACCGAAGCCAACCTGACTCGCGCCGGGCAAATTGTCGGCATTACCCAGCCTGCAGTCTCGAACGCACTGGCGCGTTTGCGGGAAACCTTCAACGACCCTCTATTTGTACGCACCGCCCAAGGCATGGTGCCGACGCCCATGGCGCAAAACATCATCGGCCCGGTGCGCAACGCGCTTTCGTTGCTGCGCGTGTCGGTTCAGGAAAGTCGAATTTTCAATCCGCTGCAAGCGGTCAAAACCTACCGCATCAGCATGACCGACCTTACCGAAGCGGTAATCCTGCCGCCGCTGTTTCAGCGCCTGCGACGCCTGGCACCCGCGGTGATCATCGAGAGCTTCCTGTCAAAACGCCGCGAGACGACCAAAGAGCTGGCTGCCGGCAGGCTCGACTTCGCGGTCGATGCGCCACTGAACACCGACCCCCAGGTTCGGCACGTCAAGTTGATGGAGGACCGTTACGTGTGCGCCATGCGCAAAGGGCATCCGCTGGCGGCCAAAGAAAAATTCACTCTCGACGATTACCTGTCGCTGACCCATATCCATATCTCCAGTCGCCGCAGTGGTCTGGGCCATGTCGACCTCGCGCTGGGCAAAATGGGCATTCAGCGCAAGATTGCCCTGCGCTCGCAGCATTACTTGATGGCGTCACAAGTGCTGCAACAGACCGACATGGTGATGACCGTGCCGGAACGTTTTGCGAGACGTAACGATTTGCACGCCTTCAGCTTGCCGGTCAACGACGTGCCGCCGGTGGAAACCCACCTGTATTGGCACGAGAGCACTGACCAGGATCCGGCTAACCGCTGGATGCGCGAACAGATGATCGAGTTGTGCCAGCAGGTCACTGCGCATGAGAAGAAACTCGACAAGGTGTAGGACGTTGCAGCGCGTTTGCGTTATTCGTCGCAGCGCCGCCCGGAGCAAGCCCCGCCCACATTTGATCTGTGTCATGCACAATTTTGTATTCACGGCACACCCAAAGTGGAACGAGCTTGCTCGCGTAGAGGCCAGCAAAGCCACCGAAAATCCACAGGCCTTGACGTAAACGTCAACCTGACATTAGCTTAGCGCCATGACCTCATTCGAGCGCGCCCATGAGCAGCCTTACTTACAGCATTTCCGACCTCGCCCGCGAGCTGGACATCACCACGCGGGCGATCCGTTTTTATGAAGAGCAAGGTTTGCTCAGCCCGGAGCGCCGAGGCCAGGAACGCATCTACTCCCCGCGCGACAAGGTCAGCCTGAAGTTGATTCTGCGCGGCAAACGCATTGGTTTTTCATTGGCCGAATGCCGAGAACTGATCGAACTCTATGATCCTGCCGGGGGCAATCAGAAGCAGTTGCAGACCATGCTTAACAAGATCACCGAACGCCGTGAACAGTTGGAGCAACAGATGCTCGACATCGAACAGATGAAGCTGGAACTCGACACGGCGCAGGAGCGCTGCATTCAGGCGCTGGAACAGACAATCAAAAACCAGCAAGTGATTCTGTAGATTTCCCACAGCGATTTTTCAACATTCCGACAACCACAACAGGTCGATTCCCATGTCCCTTCCCGCCCACGTACGCCTGGTCGAAGTTGGCCCGCGCGACGGTCTGCAAAACGAAGCCCAACCGATCAGCGTTGCCGACAAGGTGCAACTGGTCGACGCCTTAACCGCCGCGGGTCTCGGCTATATAGAAGTCGGCAGTTTCGTTTCACCCAAGTGGGTACCGCAGATGGCCGGTTCCGCTGAGGTTTTTGCGCAAATCCAGCGCAAACCGGGGGTGACCTATGCTGCACTCGCGCCCAATCTGCGCGGATTCGAAGATGCAGTCGCCGCCGGGGTCAAGGAGGTTGCGGTATTCGCCGCAGCCTCCGAATCGTTTTCCCAGCGCAATATCAATTGCTCGATCAGCGAAAGCCTGCAGCGTTTCGTACCGATAATGGAGGCCGCCCGGCAACAGGGAGTGGCCGTGCGCGGTTACGTTTCCTGTGTATTGGGCTGCCCTTACGAAGGCAATGTCGAGCCCGCCCAGGTCGCGCTGGTTGCCCGTGAACTCTACGCCATGGGCTGCTATGAAGTGTCGCTGGGCGACACCATCGGCACCGGCACCGCGGGCGCAACCCGCACGATGTTCGACGTGGTGTCTGCGGAGGTACCGCGAGAAAAACTGGCCGGACACTTCCATGACACCTACGGCCAGGCAATGGCCAACATCTATGCCAGCCTGCTGGAAGGTATTTCGGTGTTTGACAGCTCCATCGCAGGCCTTGGTGGCTGCCCTTACGCCAAGGGTGCAAGCGGTAACGTTGCGACCGAAGACGTGGTGTACCTGCTGAATGGGCTGGGAATCGACACCGGAATCGACCTGGATGCGTTGATTCTGGCGGGCCAGCAAATTTGTTCAGTGCTGGGACGGCCAACCGGTTCGCGCGTGGCCAAGGCTCGAAGTGCTCAGTGAGACCACGGATGTGACCGGGTGTTACCGCAAATCGTGAAACGTGGGCGCAAACGAGTAACACGGAAACATAAAGTTGGGTTTTGCTGACAAGGGAAAACCCAACAAAATACTAAACTATTGATTTTAAAGGCTTTTAAAAAGTTGGCACGCGTTCTGCTATCTCTATGGCATAACAAGAATAAAAAGCAGCAATCCTAATAAAAATAAGACGTAACGACTCTGACATAACAAGAACAACACGGCAGAGACGCAGCTAACAGATTTTTTTGGAGAGGATGTACTTTTCAGGGTGCTTTTCGAAGTAACCCGCAACCGGGCAGAGAACAATAAAACTACCTTCAGGTAGCTCCCGAACTGGTTGGATCGCATAGCGAAAAAGTAGATCAGCGCTCAAAAAAATACGTTTGCTCTTGATCCCGGATGGGGATCGACAAAAACAGCGGTAAAGGGTCACGGTCACTAAAAACAACAACAGACCGCCCCTCAATAATAAAAAAAGAGCATGCGCAACGACAAATTAAAGGGGAGCTTCGGCTCCCCTTTGTGCTTTCTGCAATTCGTGTTTTCGCGCAACGGTTTCGTCGGTGTCTGGCTTGCCGGTGATGGCGATTCCGAAAACGCCATCGCTGGCAAGCCAGCCTCCTACAGATACGTGGTGAATGCCGCCATTCAGGGTTTCAACGCAAACCCGTAGGAAACCGACTTGCCGGTGATGTCGATTCCGAAGACGCCATCGCTGGCAAGCCAGCCTCCTACAGATACGTGGTGAATGCCGCCATTCAGGGTTTCAACGCAAACCCGTAGGAAACCGGCTTGCCGGTGATGGCGATTCCGAAGACGCCATCGCCAGCAAGCCAGCCTCCTACAGATACATGGTGAATGCCGCCATTCATGGTTTCAACGTAACCCCGTAGGAAACCGGCTTGCCGGTGATCGCGATTCCGAAAACGCCATCGCTGGCAAGCCAGCCTCCTACAGATACGTGGTGAATGCCGCCATTCATGGTTTCAACGCAAACCCGTAGGAAACCGGCTTGCCGGTGATGGCGATTCCGAAAACGCCATCGCCAGCAAGCCAGCCTCCTACAAATTTGGGCCGGCACTCGAAATCCTGTATCAATCCTTGCCGAGGCGCAGCTCTTCGATGCTGATCTCGCGCATCCGGAATTTCTGGATCTTGCCGGTGACCGTCATCGGAAACTCTTCAACGAACTTGAAGTAACGTGGCGTCTTGAAGTGAGCGATGCGCTCCTTGCACCACGCTTGCAGCTCCAGTTCGTTGGCGTTGTGGCCGGGATGAAACTTGATCCAGGCCACAATCTCCTCGCCATAACGCGCACAAGGCACCCCGATCACTTGCACGTCCGCCACTGCTGGATGGGTGAAAAAGAACTCCTCCAGCTCCCTCGGGTAAACGTTCTCACCGCCGCGAATGATCATGTCCTTGTTGCGTCCGGCAATACACACGTAGCCCTCCTCGTTCATGCTTGCCAGGTCGCCCGTGTGCATCCAGCCCGCCTGATCGATGGCTTCCAACGTACCTTCAGGATTGTTCCAGTAGCCGAGCATCACACTGTAACCGCGCGTACAGAGTTCGCCGATGGTGCCGCGCGGCACCAGGTTGCCCTCCTCGTCGATTATCTTGCTTTCCAGTTGAGGCTGGGTACGACCGACGGTGGTAACACGCAACTCCAGTTCATCTGATGGCCCGGTTTGTAACGACACCGGGCTTGTCTCGGTCATGCCGTAGGCAATTTGCACTTCGCTCATGTGCATTTCACTGATCACACGCCGCATCACCTCGATCGGGCATGTCGCCCCCGCCATGATCCCGGTGCGCAGCGTCGACAAATCGAACGTCGAGCGTTGCGGTTGATCGAGCATCGCAATGAACATGGTCGGCACACCATAGAGTCCGGTGGCCTTTTCTTCGGCCACGGTGGTCAGTGTGATAAGCGGATCGAAAGCATCGTTGGGGTAAATCATGGTGGTGCCATGGGTAATGCAACCGAGATTGCCCATGACCATGCCGAAACAGTGATACAGCGGCACCGGAATCACCAGACGGTCACCAGCCGTGAGGCCAAGACTTTCACCCACCATGTAACCGTTGTTGAGAATGTTGTAGTGGCTGAGGGTCGCGCCTTTCGGGAATCCGGTCGTGCCGGAGGTGTACTGGATGTTCACCGCTTGATCGAAGTGCAGGCTGTCCTGGCGCTCGTTCAACTGCGCAGCCGTGACACTGCCCGCCAGGTCGGCCAGCTGCGACCATGGCAGGAAACCCGATGGCGGACGTGCATCAAGACTGATCACCCCGCGCAGGTCCGGTACTCGTTCACAGCGCAATTGCCCGATCGACTGCTCTGCCAACTCCGGCGCCAGCCCTTGCAACATCGCGTGATAATCAGAGGTTTTAAAGGCACCGGCGCAGACCAGCCATTTACAGCCCGATTGCTTCAACACGTATTCAAGTTCAGAACTGCGGTAGGCGGGATTGATGTTCACCAGGATCACGCCGATTTTCGCGCTGGCGAACTGGCTGATGCACCATTGCGCGCAGTTTGGTGCCCAGATGCCGAGGCGATCGCCCGTTTGCAGGCCTAGCGCCAGTAGCGCTCTTGCATGCACATCGACAGCCTGCGCCAACTGTTGCCAGGAATAGCGCAACTGTTGATGGCGCACCACCAGCGCCTCGCCGGTCGGGTATGTCGACACCGTGTTATCGAAAGCCTGACCGACAGTCATCGCCAGCAAAGCCTTGTCCTGAGAACCACGTGTATAGCTGCGCTGCGGGCTTGCACTGGGTTGATCCATGACGACCCCTATTGTGTTTTTTTAGTGGGTTGATACAGAAAAATCTGCCCCTACTCTCGCTCAAGTTGACGTTAACGTAAAGGGTCATTGACAGCCATTCGTCACAGGCTTACGTTAACGTAAAGGTGAGAGTCCAATCACGGCTCTCCGCGCCCAACAAAAAAGCCAAAAGGTGACCCATGAGCTACCCATCCCTGAACTTCGCCCTCGGTGAAACCATCGACATGCTGCGCGATCAGGTTCAGTCCTTTGTCGCCAAAGAGATCGCCCCGCGCGCGGCTCAAATTGACATCGACAACCTGTTCCCTGCCGACCTGTGGCGCAAATTCGGTGACATGGGCCTGCTCGGTGTCACCGTGCCGGAAGAGTACGGCGGCGCTGGCCTGGGCTATCTGGCGCATGTCGTCATCATGGAAGAAATCAGCCGCGGTTCGGCCTCGGTCGCGCTGTCTTACGGCGCCCACTCCAACCTCTGCGTCAACCAGATCAACCGCAACGGCAATCACGCACAGAAGACCAAATACCTGCCAAAGCTGATCAGCGGCGAGCACATCGGCGCCCTGGCCATGAGCGAACCCAATGCCGGCTCGGATGTGGTTTCGATGAAATTGCGCGCGGACAAGCGTGGCGATCATTACGTGCTCAATGGCAGCAAAACCTGGATCACCAACGGCCCTGACGCCAATACCTACGTGATCTACGCCAAGACCGATCTGGAAAAAGGCGCGCACGGGATCACCGCGTTCATCGTCGAGCGGGACTCCAAAGGCTTCAGCCGCAGCAACAAATTCGACAAGCTCGGGATGCGCGGTTCTAACACCTGCGAGCTGTTCTTCGACGACGTTGAAGTGCCGGAAGAAAACATTCTTGGCGTGCTGAATGGCGGCGTGAAGGTGTTGATGAGCGGCCTCGATTACGAACGCGTTGTGCTGTCGGGCGGGCCAACCGGGATCATGCAGTCGTGCATGGACCTGATCGTTCCGTACATTCACGACCGTAAGCAATTCGGCCAGAGCATCGGCGAGTTTCAGTTGATCCAGGGCAAAGTTGCCGACATGTACACCCAACTCAACGCCAGCCGCGCTTATCTGTACGCGGTGGCCCAGGCGTGCGAACGCGGCGAAACCACACGCAAGGACGCCGCCGGGGTGATCCTTTACAGCGCCGAACGCGCCACGCAAATGGCACTCGACGCGATCCAGATATTGGGCGGTAACGGCTACATCAACGAATTCCCGGCAGGTCGCCTGTTGCGCGACGCCAAGCTGTACGAGATCGGCGCGGGCACCAGCGAAATCCGGCGCATGCTGATCGGTCGCGAACTGTTCAACGAAACCCGCTAAACGGAGCTGTCCATGGCTATTTTGCATACCCAGCTCAACCCTCGTTCAGCGGAGTTCGCTGCCAACAGCGAAGCGATGCTCAAACAGGTCGATGCCCTGCACACGCTGCTTGCCAACGTGCAACAAGGTGGCGGCCCAAAGGCGCAGGAACGTCACACCTCGCGCGGTAAATTGCTGCCGCGCGAGCGAATCAACCGCTTGCTGGACCCCGGATCGCCGTTCCTGGAGATCAGTCAGTTGGCGGCTTACGAGGTTTACGGTGAAGACGTTCCCGCTGCGGGCGTAATTGCCGGCATCGGCCGCGTGGAAGGCGTCGAATGCATGATTGTCGCCAACGACGCCACCGTTAAGGGCGGTTCGTATTATCCGCTGACGGTAAAAAAACACCTGCGGGCCCAGACCATTGCGCAGCAGAACCGCTTGCCGTGCATTTATCTTGTGGACTCCGGCGGCGCCAATTTGCCGCGCCAGGATGAAGTTTTTCCGGACCGCGAACACTTTGGCCGGATCTTCTTTAACCAGGCCAACATGAGCGCCATGGGCATCCCGCAAATCGCGGTGGTCATGGGATCGTGCACCGCTGGCGGCGCTTATGTGCCCGCCATGGCTGACGAAGCGATCATGGTGCGCAACCAGGCGACGATTTTCCTCGCCGGCCCGCCGTTGGTAAAAGCCGCCACTGGCGAAGTGGTGAGTGCGCAAGACCTCGGTGGTGCCGACGTGCACTGCAAGGTTTCCGGGGTTGCCGACCACTATGCCGAGAGCGATGAACATGCGCTCGCCATCGCCCGACGCAGCATCGCCAACCTCAATTGGCGCAAGCTCGGTGAGGTGCAACAGCGCACGCCCATCGCGCCGTTGTACAACAGCGATGAGCTGTATGGCGTGGTCTCAGCCGATGCCAAGCAACCGTTCGATGTGCGTGAAGTGATTGCGCGCCTGGTGGATGGTTCGGTGTTCGATGAATTCAAGGCACTGTTCGGCACGACGCTGGTGTGCGGTTTCGCCTACTTGCACGGTTACCCGATCGCGATCCTTGCCAATAACGGCATCCTGTTCGCTGAAGCGGCACAGAAAGGCGCGCACTTTATCGAGCTGGCCTGTCAGCGCGGCATACCGCTGCTGTTTCTGCAAAACATCACCGGGTTCATGGTCGGCCAGAAGTACGAGGCCGGCGGCATCGCCAAGCACGGCGCCAAACTGGTGACGGCAGTCGCGTGCGCCAAGGTGCCAAAATTCACCGTGATCATTGGCGGCAGTTTCGGCGCCGGTAACTACGGCATGTGCGGCCGAGCCTACGACCCGCGTTTCCTGTGGATGTGGCCCAACGCCCGCATTGGCGTGATGGGTGCCGAGCAAGCGGCGGGCGTATTGGTGCAGGTCAAGCGTGAGCAAGCCGAACGCAGTGGCCAACCGTTCAGCGCCGAGCAGGAAGCCGAGATCAAGCAACCTATCCTCGATCAGTACGAAGAACAGGGTCATCCCTACTATTCCAGTGCTCGCTTGTGGGACGACGGTGTCATCGACCCCGCTCAAACCCGCGATATATTGGCCCTGGCCTTGTCGGCGTCGTTGAACGCGCCTGTCGAACAGAGCCGCTTCGGCGTGTTCCGGATGTGATCGGGAGAAAACAATGAGCGACTTCAATACCCTCGAACTGCTGAGCGACCCAAGGGGTTTCGCCACCCTGTGGCTCAGCCGCGAAGACAAAAACAACGCGTTCAACGCCGAAATGATCCGCGAGCTGATCCTGGCGCTGGATAAGATTGCGACCGATCCCAACCTGCGTTTTCTGCTGGTGCGCGGTCGCGGCAAGCATTTCAGTGCCGGCGCCGATTTGGCGTGGATGCAACAATCGGCCGAACTCGACTACCAGACCAACCTCGACGATGCCCGCGAACTGGCAGAGCTGATGTACAACCTGGCGAAACTGAAAGTGCCGACGCTGGCCGTGGTTCAAGGCGCGGCTTTTGGTGGAGCCTTGGGTTTGATCAGTTGCTGTGACATGGCCATCGGTGCCGATGAAGCGCAATTCTGCCTGTCGGAAGTACGCATCGGCCTCGCCCCTGCGGTCATCAGCCCGTTCGTGGTGCAAGCCATTGGCGAGCGTGCAGCACGCCGGTATGCACTGACCGCCGAGCGATTCGGTGGGCAACGCGCGCAAGAAATCGGCCTGTTGTCGGAAAGTTATCCGGCCGCCGAGCTGGAACAGAGCGTCGAGCAATGGATCGACAATTTGCTGCTCAACAGCCCGGCCGCCATGCGTGTCAGCAAAGATTTGCTGCGCGAAGTGGGTAACGGCGCGTTGACCCCGGCGCTACGACGCTACACCGAAAATGCAATCGCTCGAATCCGCGTCAGCCCCGAAGGCCAGGAAGGCTTGCGTGCCTTTCTGCAAAAGCGTCCGCCGAACTGGCAAGCATCCATCACCAAGGAGCCGCGTTGATGAGCGCCCCTGTAATTACCTCTCTGTTGGTAGCCAATCGTGGCGAAATCGCTTGCCGGGTGATGCGTACCGCCAAGGCGCTGGGCCTCACAACCGTGGCCGTGCACAGCGCCACCGACCGTGAAGCAAGGCACAGCCGCGAGGCTGATATACGCGTTGACCTGGGGGGCAGTAAAGCCGCCGACAGCTACCTGCAAATTGACAAATTGATTGCTGCCGCCAAGGCCAGCGGCGCACAAGCGATTCACCCGGGTTACGGTTTTCTTTCGGAAAACGCAGGCTTCGCTCGCGCCATCGAAAACGCCGGCCTGATCTTTCTCGGCCCGCCCGCCTCGGCCATTGATGCCATGGGCAGCAAATCCGCAGCCAAAGCGCTGATGGAAACCGCTGGCGTGCCATTGGTTCCGGGTTATCACGGCGAAGCTCAAGACCTCGAAACCTTTCGCGATGCCTGCGAACGTATCGGCTATCCGGTGCTGTTGAAGGCCACGGCCGGCGGCGGCGGCAAGGGCATGAAAGTGGTCGAGGACGTCAGCCAGTTGTCCGAGGCATTGGCCTCAGCCCAGCGTGAAGCGAAATCCTCGTTCGGCGACTCGCGGATGTTGGTTGAAAAATACCTGCTGAAACCGCGTCACGTGGAAATCCAGGTGTTCGCCGACCAACACGGCAATTGCCTTTACCTCAACGAACGTGACTGCTCGATTCAGCGTCGACACCAGAAAGTCGTCGAAGAAGCGCCAGCACCGGGGCTGAGCCCACAGTTGCGTCGCGCCATGGGCGAAGCCGCCGTTCGTTCGGCACAAGCGATCGGTTACGTCGGCGCCGGCACGGTGGAGTTCTTGCTCGATTCTCGCGGCGAGTTCTTCTTCATGGAAATGAACACGCGTCTGCAAGTCGAACACCCGGTAACAGAAGCCATTACCGGCCTGGACCTGGTGGCCTGGCAAATACGCGTGGCACGTGGCGAAGCGTTGCCAATGACCCAAGCCGACGTGCCATTGATCGGTCACGCGATTGAAGTGCGCCTTTACGCCGAAGACCCGGGCAACGATTTCCTACCGGCCACCGGACGCCTGGCGCTGTATCGCGAATCCGCGCCAGGCCCGGGACGCAGGGTCGACAGCGGTGTCGAAGAAGGCGACGAGATTTCACCGTTCTACGACCCGATGCTCGGCAAATTGATTGCCTGGGGTGAAGACCGTGAACAGGCACGCCTGCGCTTGCTGAGCATGCTCGATGAGTTTGCGATTGGCGGGCTGAAGACCAACATCAACTTCCTGCGCCGGATCATCGGCCATCCAGCGTTTGCCGCGGCGGAACTGGATACCGGTTTCATTCCGCGTTATCAGGAACAATTGCTGCCCCAGCCCTCAGACCTCAGTGATGAGTTCTGGCAGGCTGCCGCTCAGGCGTTCACCCAGAGCCAGGCCAGCACACCGCGCGTTGATGACCCAAGTTCACCTTGGGCTCGCAGTAATGGTTTCCGGGCAGGGCTGCCGACAGAAACCACGCTGCATCTGAGCTGCGAAGGACAGGACCGTGCGCTGACTTTGGGTGCCAATGGCACTGCACAACTCAAAGGCGAGCAACTGCTGACCGACATTGATGGTGTACGCCGCCAACACCGGGTCATTCGTTGTGACGATGTTGTCTACCTGCAGTGGGAAGGTGAGTTGCGTCGTATCGAGACTTACGACCCGATCAGCGCTGTCGAAGCCAGCAACAGCCATCAGGGCGGACTGACCGCGCCAATGAACGGCAGTATCGTGCGAGTGTTGGTGGAAGCAGGCCAGACAGTTGAAGCCGGTGCGCAACTGGTGGTACTGGAAGCGATGAAAATGGAGCACAGCATTCGTGCGCCACATGCCGGTGTGATCAAGGCGCTGTATTGCCAGGAAGGCGAGATGGTCAGCGAGGGAAGCGCCCTGGTCGAATTGGAAGAGGCTTGAAACCAAGAACGGTCCTGCGCATTGCGAGGACCGATCTGACTAGAACTTGACTGTGGCCTGAACCACTACGCCGATAATTCGACACTCGTCGGTGTAGAGGGCTTTGGGATACGTCGGATTGAGCGGGACCAGATAACGCTGCCCGCCCTCTTCGATCAGCTTGCGAAACGTCGCTTCGGCGCTGCCTGACCTTTGGGCTATGACCAGTGTGCCGGGCAGCGCTTCAATGGCCGGGTCCACCAGAATCAACATGTCCGCTGCAACGCTGACACCGCTGGGCGCGGTCATTGCATCGCCCTCCACGTTCAGCCAGAAAGCAGCACCCCGGGCGTGGTAGTCGGACAGTTCAAAACGCTGCGAGCCATACACCGGCTGATCGCCATCGCGCAGCTCTCCCGTCTCTCTCCAATCGCTGACCGGGTAACGAAAGTACGGGTTGTACTTTTTTGTCAGGCAGATTTCGTCATCCGCTGCGGTACTGGGCTCGCGAATCACCATCGCTACTTCCAGATACTCCATGCCCAACGCCTGCAAGACACGGTTCATGTCCTCAATGCTGGGCTGGCGCCGCTTTTTCAACCAATGACCCACACCGCCCTGGGACATGCCCAGACGGTCAGCGAGTATGTCTTGAGTGATTTTGAGTTCACTCATTTTGGCCTTGACCAACTCAATCCATTTATCCATGTGCGGCACGATACGTGTGCGCCTCCGACCATCAAAACACAATTCGTATTATTTAAATTCTCGTCACAAATACAGTACGTACTAGGATGAGCTCATGGACTTGAATCTAACACGGAGCTTGTTATCACCATGACACTACCCAGCAATGAACTGCCAGACGTGCAAATCGACACCTCGCTAACCTCTACCAAGGGTTATGCGGCTGCGCAGCGAGCACTGGATTATTACTTGAAACCAACTGTTTCAGAGGTCGATGTCGAGGAACGCTTCTTTGATGTGAACCGAAATATCAGCAGTGAAGAGGCGCTGGTCCATGCTTCAGACCTAATGCGCTGTGCTGGCGCCATTGCTTACGAATCAGCCAACAATCTGCAGGGCGCGCATCGCGACCTGGCGATCTCGGCGGTGCACATGATCGACATGGCAAAAGCGATGGTTGATCGCTCGCTGGAAGGCAATCAAAACGAATAGGAAGACAGCCGCTCGGGAAGGACCGGAAAGAATTTTCCAATCGCGCAGATAAAATAGTTTGACTTGCAAACGAGAATGATTATTATTGCATGCAGCTGGTCGCGAGATCAGTCGATTGTCCAAGTGACCTTAGGTCGGTCTCCTGGACTATCTCCTCATCAGGCTAATCACGGTTTTTGACCCGGCTTTTTGCCGGGTCTTTTTTTGCCAGTTATTCTGGCTATGGCTTCAGGCTAATGAAGTCTTTAGGTGTTGCGAATTCGATGGCGCGGATGATATCAAAAGAATATCTAATGGCAACAGATGCCCGTCTATATTGGTCCAAACTAATCAAAAAATAGCACTTGAGAATCAATCGCACAGTCTCTAAGCTGCGTCGGCGTCAAGGACGACGCCCCCCATACATCCCGTATTTTCTGCCAGTTTTTCCCTCCCCAACGTGTAAAGTAGCAGCCATAAAATCATATTCAGGAATCGACTATGACCGTGGCCAAATCCTCTTTCGACATCAGCGCGAACTTTGACAGCGGCAACATTGAAGTGCTGGACATCAGCAATCCATTGCAAGCCCTGCTGGCCATCCGGCCAGACACTCGCAGCCAGCACTTCCAATGGTTCCACTTCAAGGCCAGCGGCCTTCATGTCGGTCAAGAGCACTGGTTTCGCCTGAATAACGCCAGCAAGTCTTCCTACAACAAAGCCTGGGACGGTTATCAAGCCGTTGCCTCCTATGACCATGTGAACTGGTTCCGGGTGCCGACTATCTTCGAAGGCGATTGCTTGCGCTTCAGCCTGGAAGCCACCGCTACTCACGCCTGGTTTGCCTACTTCGAACCCTACAGCCGTGGCCGGCATGACTGGCTCATCGAACAAGCATTGTCCAAGGCCGGGACCCAATTGCTGGCCACAGGTAAAAGCGCCGAGGGCCGTGACATCCAGTTATTGCGTAAAGGCACCGGCGCCGAGGGCCAGCGCAAAATCTGGATGATCGCCCAACAACACCCGGGCGAGCACATGGCCGAATGGTTCATGGAAGGCGTTATTGAACGTCTGGAAAAGCACGATGACCCGGTATTGAATGCACTGCTGGCCAGTGCAGACCTATACTTGATACCCAACATGAATCCGGACGGCGCGTTCCATGGCCACCTGCGGACCAATGCGATGGGGCAGGATTTGAACCGCGCCTGGCAGAGCGCCAGCCAGGACATGAGCCCGGAAGTGCTGTTCGCCCAGCAGCAGATGGAAAAGTACGGCGTCGATTTGTTCCTGGACATCCATGGCGATGAAGAAATCCCCTACGTGTTCACCGCCGGGTGCGAAGGCAATCCGGGCTATACGCCGCGGATCGAAAAACTCGAAACCCGCTTCCGCGATCACCTGAAGCACCTGACCAAAGACTTCCAGACCAAACACGGCTATACCCGTGACAAACCAGGCCAGGCCAACATGACCCTGGCCTGCAATAGCGTCGGCGCAAAATTCGATTGCCTGGCGTTGACCCTGGAAATGCCCTTCAAGGACAACAATGACGCGCCAGATCCGCTGACCGGTTGGTCGGGCAAACGCTCCAAGCAGTTGGGCAAGGATGTACTGACCACCATCGCCGACATGGTCGGCACCTTGCGCTGATCGACGCACACGGCTGCATGCCCGGCATGCAGCCATGAATCACTGTGCCGACAGCCGCTCGCAATCTTCTGGGCCGAGCAAACGACCATCCGCGGCACGCAGCTCCAGCGGTTGAATTGGCTGCCCTTTGGCGCGATCGACAACGCGCGAATGAGCTTCACCCGGCTCATAGAAGTAGGTTTCCCCCCACTGCCGTAACCCGATGATCAACGGAAACAGGCCTTTCCCCTTCTCGGTCAGCACATATTCCTGATAGGCGCTGCCATCCGACGCCGGTACCAAATCAAAAATTCCGTGCGTTACCAGGGTGCGCAATCGCGCCGCCAGGATGTTCTTCGCCATGCCTAAATTGCGCTGAAACGCGCCGAACCGGCGAATGCCGTCGAACGCATCGCGCACGATCAGCAACGACCACCAATCGCCAATGGCGTCCAGCGAGCGAGCGACCGGGCAGTCGGCGCCTTCCATGCTTGTACGTTTGACCATGATCACGCTCACCGAAACAAATATGGTTGCAATATAAAACCACTCTCCTTACCGTACAACTGGTTTTATATTGAAACCAATTAGGAGAGCAACATGAAAACGGATCAACCATTAAGTGGCGCAGTGATCCTGCTGTTTGCTGTCGCCTGCGGGCTGGCTGTCGGTAACGTGTATTACGCGCAGCCCTTGCTGGACGCCATGGCTGAGGCGTTCGCCATGGACCCGGCAACCATAGGCATCATCGTCACCCTGACCCAGGTTGGATATGGCATCGGCCTGATATTGCTGGTGCCGCTGGGGGATCTGCTCAATCGCCGGCGCCTGATCGTGACGCAAACACTGCTCGCCGCCGCCGCGTTGTTGATGATCGCGCTGGCGTCGAACAGCACGTGGTTATTGATCGGGATGACACTCACCGGATTGCTGGCAGTCGTGACGCAGGTTCTGGTGGCTTATGCGGCGACACTCGCGGACCCCGAACAACGCGGACGCGTAGTGGGCGTGGTCACCAGCGGCATCGTCGTCGGTATTTTGCTAGCCCGAACGCTGGCCGGTGGCATGGCGGACCTCGCCGGTTGGCGCTCGATTTATCTGTTGTCAGCCGGGCTGACGCTGGTGATGGCGCTACTATTGTTTCGCGTATTGCCCAAACAGGAAGCGGCGCAACCGGTCAGCTCATACGGGGCGTTGATACGTTCGGTGTTCACCTTGTTCAGGGAAGAACCGGTGTTGCGTCATCGCTCAGTTCTGGCGCTCCTGACGTTCGCCAGCGCCATGGTGCTCTGGACGCCGATGGTGCTGCCGTTAAGCGCCCCGCCGCTGTCGTTGTCGCACACACACATCGGATTATTCGGCCTGGCAGGTGCGGCAGGTGCACTGGCGGCGGCACGCGCAGGGCAATTGGCAGACCGTGGTTGGGGGCAATGGACCAGTGGCTTGTCGTTGCTGCTGATGCTGGTTTCATGGCTGCCCATCGCCATGACGCAATCCTCGTTGTGGGCGCTGTTGCTGGGCGTGGTCACGCTGGATCTGGGGTTGCAAGCGGTGCACGTCACCAGCCAAAGCATGATTTACAGCGTACGCCCCGAGGCGCAAAGCCGACTCACTGCCGGCTATATGCTGTTCTATTCGATCGGCAGCGCCTTGGGTTCAATCGGCTCAACGGCTATGTATTCCGCTGCCGGATGGCTGGGTGTCTGCCTGCTGGGTGCCGCCATCAATGCGTTTGCGCTGGGTTACTGGTGGCTGACAACAAAGAGTGGCGCATCGGCAACATGCGCCACCCAGGCCGGTTAGTGCCGATCCTTGCCGCGCAACATGCTGTCCAGGACATCGTCACGGCGTACCCAGCCATGGAACAACGCGGCCGCCAAATGCAGCAATACCGTGAGAAACAACAGATAAGCCAAGTAGCCATGCGCTTTGCGCAGGAACGCAAACACCTGCGCATTGGCAGGCAGGATTGACGGCAACTGCAGCGACTCACTGAGCATCACCGGGTCGCCAGCCGCCGAAATCATTGCCCAACCCAACAACGGCAGAATCAACATCAAGGCGTACAGCAACACATGCGAGGCCTTCGCCGCCAGCACTTGCCAACCCGGAAGGTCTGCTGGCAGCGGTGGCTGGCGGGTCGAAAACCGTACGCCCAGACGCACAATCACCAGCAATAGAATCGCGATGCCCAACGGTTTGTGCAGATGAATAAGCCATTCATGACGTTCGGAGACCGACGCTGCCATGCCGGCGCCGATAAACAACATGGCAATGATCATCAGGGCCATCAGCCAGTGCAGCAGTCGCGCCAACGGAGCGAAATGGTTCGGTTGAGTGCTCATTGGCGAGCCTCCTGGTTAGCGGCTGGCAACTGATTGACTTCGCTGGTGCGGCGCAGGTAAGAAGTGGCGTAACCGGCGGAGCGCGCGGCCAGCAGCGGGTCGTCGGAGCCCTCGATACCGGTGGGTAATATCAGCGGGTCATAGTTGATATCACGGCACTCGCCATTGAGTTGCGGCTGGGTACTTTCAAGCACCAACGTGCCGGCATTCAGGACTTTGCGCCCATCGGGCCAGGCCTTGCTGGCATCATTGACCGGGTCAGCGGGGTCGGCGAGGGTAATATTCAACTGCCAACGCAACGGGCCTGCCGCCATGCGCTGCACCAGGTCTTTCTCCAGAAAATCGCCGCCCTCAGGCGCGGTAGCCCCCGCCGCATCCTTGACCAGCGGCACCATGCTCCAACGCACTGCCTGGCGCCGGCCTGCCGCATTCACCAGGTAAAAGGCGTTAACGCTGTTGTAAGTTTCCGTCACGTAGCTGGCCGAGGGTTTGGCGGTTTTTACCCACGTCAGGAACGGCACTGTTTCGGGGTGCGCGGCGAAGAACGCCGGCACCGCCGCAGGATTCGGTTTACCGGTGGCCGGATCGGGCGATTGTGCTTGCTGCAATTGATAGAACGCTTCAGGCGTGCCCACTGGGAACACCGGCATGCTGTTCATCCCGGTGCGCCACTGTTGACCGTTTGCCTGGGTAAAACGCAACGCCATGCTACGAATCGGCACACTGTTGTCAGGCGCATAGGGATTACCGGCCGGCAGCGCAAAGCGCCCAACCACCGGGGTTCGCGCTTCATTGAACACCTGCGCGCTGGAATAATTGCGCGCCTCGCTGCTGCTTTCGAAGTGACCGATCACGCACACACCTTTCGAGTGGTTACGCCGAAACCCCGGGTGCACGCCGTTGTTTTTTTCCAGCACATTGATCAGCGCTTTTGGCGTCAAACGGTGTGGGTCAAGTGTGCCGTTGACGTAGGCAAAAGCCCCGGCAGCTGCGGCAACCACCACGGCGATGGCCGCCAGGCGCAACGCCAGGCTTACCCCACTGAGCGGTGGCCGCGCGGGCGGTGATGAGCGATCTACCATGAATGACTCCAGGGCCATCGGCCACAAGTGAGAAGGATCAAGCAGACGTACACCGGAACGGTTTATTCCATTGCACGGTATTTATTTTTTCAGGCGTGGAATAACCTCGTGCGTCGGGCGTCTTCCTAGTCCACAGCGTAGTGACTAGTCGGAACTTCATGAACGATATCGACGAACAACTGAGTGAAATCATTCCCAGACTCCGACGTTTCGCCGTGTCGTTGACGCGCAATCCCAGCAGCGCCGACGACCTGGTGCAGTCGTGCCTGGAGCGAGCGCTGTCGAGTTGGGGCAGTAAACGTGCCGAGGGCGATTTACGTGCCTGGCTGTTTTCGATTCTTTATCGACAGTTTCTCGACGCCCACCGACGCTCCCGACGGTATGCGCGGATGCTCGAATTCTTCACCGGCCGCGACGATACACAGCCTTCGGTCGAGCGCACCGTGATCGCCCAATCGACGCTGCAAGCGTTCGATCAGCTCACCACCGAACAGCGTGCGTTGCTGCTTTGGGTCTCGGTCGAAGGCTTGAGTTACAAAGAGGTCGCCGACATTCTGGACGTTCCCCTCGGCACCGTCATGTCGCGCTTGTCGCGTGCGCGCCTGGCCTTGCGCCAACTCAGCGACGGCGAAATCACCCGCCCTTCCCTGCGGAGACTCAAATGATCAGCATGCCCCCAAGCGAGCGCGACCTGCACGCCTATGTCGACCACCAACTGAGCGATGCCGACCGACATCGGGTAGACGCTTTTCTGGCGAGCAATCCACCCATTGCCGCACAGGTGCGCGCCTGGCAACAGGACGCCCAGCAATTGCGTGCGGCACTCGGCGGTGCGTTGCAGCAACCCGTCAACCCGGACCTGAATCCAGCACTGATTCGCCAACGCCTGAAACGCCAATCACGCCGCCACCTGGCCAGCGCCGCTGCCTTGCTGATTGCCATCAGTGTGGGCGGTATCAGCGGTTGGCAGGCACGGGAGATGACCTTCGCCGGCGCGACCCTGCCGATGACCGATGCCATGCAGGCCTATCGGTTGTTTGCCCAGCAAGGCGTAATGCCAGCCGACTACAAGGTGGGCGAGGACGGCGATATGCAGAACTGGCTGGACCGCTACTTCAACCAGGCCAATCGTTTGCCGAATCTTGCGAGTGCCGGTTTTCAACCGGTGAGCGGGCGCTTGCTGAGTACCGAACAGGGACCAGCAGCGATGGTGGTTTACCAGAATCAAAGCGGACAAAAAATCAGCTTCTATGTCCGCCCGCCCGGCCCCAAAAACTACCTGCTGCCGCGTGGCAGTCGCAGCGATGGCGAGTTACAGGCAGAGTACTGGTCCGGCGCTGGCTACAACTACGCGATGGTCAGCCCGGCGGATACACCGGCCGCACAGTTGCTCAAGCAAACCATGCAGTTTTAGACGATTAAAAGCCTACGTCGAGAATCACACTGTCAACGTAAGTGCCCGCGGGCGGAGTGGTCTGATCGGTGTAGATTTTCGCGTTGTAATTGAAGATCTGGCTGCCAGTGCCCAAGCCTTTGCCGGGGTTGACCTCCGCATCCGTACTGGCTCGTCGGGCAGTGCCCACACTGCCCCAACGCGTGGTACCCGCGCTTTTGAAAATGTCGTATGCCAGATAGTTGCCGCCCGCCATCATCCGCCGCCGACCGCCGACGCTGACCGCATACAGGCCATCGTCCAGCCCTACGGTGTAGGCGCTGCCCTTGGTGCACGCCAGGTTGATGGTCTGGCCAGTCACAGCGGTGAAGGCGCTGATGACCGGCGCACTGCCGAAGCTGATGTTCGGCGCGGTGATGGTGCAGTCGTTGGCGACGGTCAGATTGACCGTCAGTGTTGTGTTGCCGCTGTTGATGTCGCGCCCCAGGCAAATGCTGCCAACACCGATGCCTGAACAGTAATTCCAGTTCCAGAAGATGCTCAGGGTTTCGGTGTAAACCCCCGCTGCCACATTGCTGCCAATGGTTGTGCCCAGGTAGAGCGGAACGGTTTTGGGTACCACACTGCCCAGCAACCCGAGTGCATCAATAATCCCGTTTTTTGCGAAGTCGTATGCCACGCCCCGGGTTATCGGGTAACTGGTGCTGTTGTTGGCATACAGCGTGTAATTGATGATGTCGCCCGTAGGGCCGAGCAACCCGGTTTGAGTGGAGGTGAAGGTGGCGTAGAAGTGATCGGTGCTCGTCAGTAACGAGACTAATGAGCCGGTGCAACTCAACCCACCATTCAACGTTGAGCTCGATTGCGAGGTGGTTCGCAGTGCAATCGAGCTTAATGAGCCAAAGGCTACCGGCGAGGTAGCCACCGCCGAGCACAATGCCCACGCCGAACCCGGCAACCCAAGCACCAGCAGCACTAAAACCCTGAAACAGCTCATCGGCACACCAACGGCCCGATCAACGGGATCTGATCCTGTTTCAAGTCCATGGCGAACTGCACCTGACAGGTTTTTCCATCCGCCAACGTCACCCGCAAACTGTTGTTTGACTGCAGGTTCTCCAGGTACACCAGACCGTCCCAACCGACCACCGTTTGCGTGCCGCTTTGCTCGTGCAGCACGCCACTGCCCAATGGCAAATTCTGCTGCTGTGCATCCACCAGCACGATGCTCGCGGCAATCACCCGACTCAACGGAAACTCCAGCAAATAGCCGCTGCCCCGGCGTACGGCTATGCGTTGTTCAACATTCTGGCTGCGCACGTTGGCCGGCAGGTTAAGCGGGTCGATTTCATACTTGCCACGGTAATAAGCACTGCTCCAGGGCACCAGCAAATGACCGTTACTGTCGGTCTGGCCGACCCGTTGATTTTCGTAACGCACTGGAATGTCGGCGTAACCGTCAGTGGTGACCACTACGAAAGCATCATCGATACGGTTGGCGGCGAACACCTGTCGGTCCATCCAGACCAGCGAACCACTGGCATCGGCCCAACGGGTCTGGGCGTCGCTGTTGCCATAGACGCCAGCCTGCAATTGCACCGACTGCAAACGCCAAGTCACGTCAGCCTGACGATAATCGGGGGCATCGCCCTGCGCGTACCCGAGGTTGAAGCCCACTCCACCTTCAGTCGGCACCGCCCTGCTGTAATTGACGCGCTGCTGGGTTTGCCCGGTTTTGCTGCGTTCGCTGCTGATTGCCAGGCTGCCGCGCAGGTCGAACGGGATCACCAGTTGTGCCTGCACCGCCCAATTGCTGTCGCCAATCTCACGGTTGGCCGACAGGTAAAAACTGGTGTTGCGCCACAATGGCTTGCTCCAGGTCAGGTTAAGCAACCGCGTGCGCGAATCATCCGTCGCGCGCACATCGAAATACCCGGCGCCCAGACTGCCCCACTCGCCCAGGCTCAGGCTCAAGGTTGCCTGTTCACTGCGTTTGCTGAGCGTGGTGTACGGACTGTCGATCACGCTCAGGTCGGCGTATTGATCGCGGCGTTGCAGGCGCTGATAGGAAAAACTGTAGCGCTGGCTGCTGTATTGATAACCGAGGCTCATCTGCTGACCGCTTTCGCCGTCGAATCGACTCTGGCTGAGCGCGGTGTTCAGGACCCCGAAATTGCCCAGTCGCAGGTTCCCGCCGAGGCCGCCGAGCGTTAGCGAATCCGAGGCCTCGGCATGGGTTTCAAGGGTGAAGTTGTCGCTCAACCCGTAGCGCAAGCTGCCGGAGCCGAGACCGGGGCCGTAGCCGAAATCGCGAATGCCGTAGTCACGCCGCAAGGAACCGGCGGCCACCGAAAAATCGCTCAAGCCTTTTTGCAGCAGGTTGCTGGTGACGTAGAAAGGCACCGTGGTCGAGACTTGTCGGCCCAGCGCATCGGTGGTGACCACTACCGCCTCGCCTGCGCCATTGATAAATGGAATGTTGGTGAGTGTGTAAGGCCCAGGCTGCAGTTCGGCACTGGCGGATTTGTAGCCGTTGATGAACAGGTCCACCGAGGACGGCACCGCAGCCTCACCGGCAAACTGCGGCAACGGGTACGTCACCAGGTCCGGGCGCACACCAAAATCACGCGACAATTGCACGCCACCCAATCGCACCGAACTGGTCCAGGGCAACGCGCCGCTGACGACGTCGCCCGCCTCATAGGTCAGCAGTCGCTCCTCATCCGAATAGCGCCATGTGGTGTCGTAACGCAGGTAACCATTATTCAATGCGCTGACCGCGTCACCCGACAAGGTGCGCCGGTATTGCCCGGTGTTGGACAGCGTGCCCCACGTGTCGAACAGGCGCACTTCGTTCCATGCTGCAAGGTAGGTGCCGGCATCATCGGTGTCGTTGAGGTACAGGTCGTAATTGAGCAACGCACCGAAACTGCTCAGCGCCGGTGTGCGCGGATAGGCTTGGCGATTGCCCACAAACTGTTCCGGTAGCCAGTCAGCGGGCACATCAAGCAGCAACCTTTGGCCCACAGTGTCGTACTCGCTGTGCAGCCCTTGCAGGCTATCGAGATCAACTTCGGCACTGATGTTTTCCGGCAATTTCATCCCGGTATCTCGCAGCGCTGTGGCCGGAACAAAGAGCCGGCCGCCACGTTGCTCGACCGCAATGACACGTCCTGTATCCATCTGGTTGACCACCAGTTCCAAAAACAACTGTGCATCGGCCACTGCCTCCATACCGCTCGGTGGCGGCGGTAAAGCACCGGCCCCCGATGCGGACGCGAACACCGTGCAGCACACACAGCTGAATGCCCACAACGGACGCTGGAAACTGCGAGCCCAACCCGGGCTCCTTACCGCTTTACGTCCTTCAATGGACCTCCAAATTCCCTTTTCACCAGCCCATCAGTCTTGGGACTGGTTTCAACGCGCCGGCGTAAGACTCTGAACCTGCGACGCGCCGTTCACCCTCACCTGTAACGCCGGATCGCCAGCCATCGGCCCCGGTGCCGGCCAACGCATGGTTGCGCCCGGCAATACGTAACCGAGTAGTCCTTCCACTAGGGGTTTGGTCTGGCTGCCCTGTTTCAGCGCCACGTCCGTCAGCCGAGCATGCACTGCGCCCTGATTGCGCACTTCCACGTAAGGGCGGCCGTCAACCGTCACGCCGCGCCAGCTCAGGTCCGGTAACCCCACACCTTTGGGGTCACGTTTGCGGGTGGTGTCTTCCTTGCTCCAAAGGCCCGAGCCATAGGCAAACAACGGCACCGAATAACGCATCTGAAACCGAATGGCGGCTTCAGTCTTGCCCTCTTCAACCACGGGCGGTTTGGCCGACGGAATTTCGTCGATGATGATCCGGTAGGCCAGTTCCTGGCCCGGCGGCACATCCTTCGTCCGGGTCAGTCGCACCAGTTGTTTCTGGCCAGGCTCGATTTTCGCCACCGGCGGGCTGCCGATCACGTCGCGCTGGTTCTGGTAGTGGTCGTCGAAACCGCTCTGGTTCCAGGCAAACACCCGGATCTGCAAATTGGCCGTCTCGCTACCGCGGTTTTCCAGCCACAAGGCGCTGGCCTGTTGATCGGCCTCAAGCACCGGATCAATCGGCCAGATCAGCACCGAACTGGCGGCCTGAACCTTCGTCGCCCCAAGAATCGCCATCGCCAATACCGTACAACGCAAAACCGCTGACCACATATGCCTGCTCCCTGTTGAAAACGCCGCATTACCACGACAATTGCACTTGCAGCACATCGCTGTAGGTCCCGCCAGGTTGATTGCCCGGCAGTAGCACCTGTCCGTAAATAGGCAGGCTGATGTTGTTTGCATCGGAGTAGGCCACCGCCACGCTTTGCCCCACGCCAAGACTCTGGCTGAACGCCGCGTCGCGAAACAGTTGATACGCCACCTGATTAGTCCCGGTGGTGAGCTGCATGTGCCTGCCGCTGCTGTTGTACTTGCCGCCATCGACGGTCATGTTCAGCGTCACACCCGGCGTGCATTGCAACTGCACTCCGCCGGTCAACGCCGCTTGCACCGTGCCGGTGGCTAATGCCGAGCGGCTGCCGAAATTCAAGCTGCCGTAATTCGACACACCGCCCCCCACCAGGCATCCAGAGGTAATCGTGGCACTCACCTGAAAGCTCTGGCTGGTCACCGCCGCCAGCGGTAAAGGTACGCCGCACGCGCCCAGCAAGAGCAGCGCCGCACAGCCATGACGGGCCATTGCACTAGAAGGTCAGTTGTACGGAAACGGTGTCGGTGTAAGTCCCCGCCGGCAGACCCGCCTTACCCACCGCTTTGCCATAGATGTTCACCGCTTGCGTCTGGCCAGTACTCGCGGTCAGGTTGATCACGCCGTTGATGGCCAGCAGTTGCGAGTGCGCCGCGTCGGTATAGAAGTCGTACGGCACATAATTGGCGACACCGTCATACATCGCCCGGGTGCCACCGGAAGATTGCGCGTCGTGGGCGCCGGCCCCCACGGTGATGGTGGGCGTGGTGCCACTGGAGCACTGCACCGACAGCGCCCCGCCGCCACCGCCCAGCACCTGGCCATCGGCTTCGGTGAACAAACTGGTGGTGGTGCCAAAGTTCACCGTACCGAAGTTCAAACCAGTGGTGCCGGCCGTGCCGTTGACCAGGCAACTGCTGGTCAGGATCAGCGTGGAGCTGATCTGCCCGGTGACGGTGGTGGCTGCCGTGACACTGGTCGCCAGCGTCAGGCCGAGCAATGACAAACCTATCCTTGAAACGAGCATGTGCATGGTGTCCGTCCTCTACGGGTTTACCAATCGAGCGTCACCGTCAGGGTGTCGGTATAGACACCGGCCGGTACTGCGCGGGTATTCGCCACCACCGAGCCAAATACCGGAATCGGTACCTGGGCCCCGCTGGTCACAGCGAAATTGTGTTGTTGGCCGATGCTGTAGCTCTGGTTTCCAGAGGCATCGAGGAACAACTGATACGGGATGGTCTGATTGCCGTTGCTCAAACGGCGGGTCGTGCCGTCGCCATGGGCACCGCCATCGATGGTGACGGTAAACCCGGTCACCGAAGGGTTGCAGGCAACGTTCAGTTTGCCGCTGCCTTCATCGCTGAGACTGGCCTTGATCGGAGTGGTCCAGGTCGGGCCCTGCTGGCCGAAATCAAGCGTACCGAAATCACTGACCGGGCTACCGGCGCTCGCGCCGTTGGTCACCTCGCAACCGGCAATAATGATCAGCCGCGCATGAATTTGCCCGCTGATCGCCGCATGAGCGTCGTCGGCCATCAGTGTCAGGGCACTGACCACCAAAACCTTCCAGTGCTTGCTCGTCATAACGCCATTCCCGATTCCTTCAGGATTAACCACTCGAACGCCTACCAGGTGACCGTCACCTTCACCAGGTCTGAATAACGACTGACACGCGGGATCTCCGCCAGCCGATCTATGCGGCCATACAACGGCAAATCAACGGAGCCGGTGTCCGGCACACGGCCACTCATCGGGACATTCACCGCCAGCGGGATAAGCCGGGCGGGGTCCTGATACAGCCGATAAGGGATAGGTTTGCTGTCGGCGGAGCCCGCCAGGTAACGCACGTCACCGACGCCACCGTGCAGGCCACCGTCGACGCGTAATTGATAGGGAGTATCGGGATTGCATTCCAGACGTGGCAGACGCTGGTTGGTCAACGCGGCGCCCAACGGTCCGGTGGGGTCATCCAGGCGTGCGGTGCTGCCGAAGTCCAGCACGCCCAGTTGTTCGACGCCCGCGCTGCGCTGTACTCCAACCAATTGACAGCCGCGCTGCACCTCGACCCGCACTTCGACCTGAAGTTCTGCGGCCAAAACTTGCGCACTGAGCATCACGCTCAAGACTGCCAACACCACATATCCATTCATGGCCCCATTCCTTTAAGGGCAGGCTTCAACGGTTCAGATTAGCAACACAGCGCGAATACGCCAGTGAACCCACGGCATTGGATCCATTTTATCGGCACCGGTGGCAGTAAAACTCCCCGTTTGGTTACACTACGCTGCCGCAGCTCGGGGAGCCGGCCAAAAGATTACGGGGTGACACCACAGTGGCCGTACGGATGCCCAACCGTTCACGATTCGCACGACGCTGGTCCGCATTGCGGCGTATTTTCGACACAACCACAGCAGCCGCCGGTCACAGCACCGCGAGTCGTGAAGTGCACGATTACTTTCGCCATAAAGCACATGCCCAGGGTTACACCCTCAGCCACAGCCAACAGCGCGTAATCGACTGGATGGCCCAGCACGCCAATGCGCTGCTGGGTGAATCGGCAAAAACACTGCCCGGCCTTTATCTGCACGGCGCAGTGGGGCGCGGCAAGAGCTGGTTGCTCGACGGATTTTTCCAGGCAATACCGATTGCCGAGAAGCAGCGCCTGCACTTTCATGAGTTTTTTGCGCGCCTGCACAGCGGCATGTTCAGCCATCGCGATCAACCCGATGCCTTGGCCACGACGCTGGATGAGCTGCTGCAGGATTGTCGGGTGCTGTGTTTCGACGAGTTTCATGTGCATGACATCGGCGACGCAATGCTCATCACACGGCTGTTCAAAGCCTTGTTCGCCCGCGGCATCCTGCTACTGGTCACCTCCAACTACCCGCCCGAAGGCCTGCTGCCGAATCCGCTGTATCACGCGCGCTTCAAACCGGTGATCGACCTGATCAACGCACGCATGCAGGTGATGGAAGTCGGCGGTCCGCATGACTACCGCAGCCAGGCGCGAACGCATGCACAGCAAGTATTTACCCAGGGCCACTACATCTGGCCCGCCACCGAGGCACAGCGCAAGGCGTTGAATTTGCCCGAGCACGAAGCGCCGGCCATGACACTGCCCGTCGGCAACCGTGACCTTACTGCTCGGTACAGCGCAGGACGAACGGTCGGTTTTACCTTTGCCGACCTGTGTGACCAGCCCACCGCGGTCATGGATTACCTTGAGCTTTGCCGACGTTTCGATCACTGGATCATCGACCGACTGCCCAATCTTGCCGAGTGCTCGATTGCCGCCCAGCAGCGCTTTATCAACCTGATCGACGTGCTTTACGACCAGGACAAACAGCTGGTTTTGCTTGGGCAGCGGTCATTACGTGAAAGCCTGGCGGGCGATGCGATTGATCTGGCCCGCACGCGCAGCCGTTTGGGGCAATTAATGGAAGTGCGCGGCGCCTGACTCAAAAGATCGCAAGCGGTGGTGCCGAGTCGTTATCATGTCGCCCGCGTCACTCTCCCTCGATCAATAGCGAATCTGTTCATGCATACCCTTGCACAACTGCGCGCCGGCACGTTGAAAGGCATCACACGCCTGGACCTCTCCTGCAACCTGACGCAATTCCCCCAGGAAATTTTTGACCTGGCAGACTCACTGGAAGTGCTCAACCTCAGCGGCAACGCCTTGAGCAGCCTGCCGGATGATTTACATCGCCTGAGCCGTTTGCGGGTGTTGTTCTGCTCGGACAATCTGTTTACCGAGTTACCTGCCTGCCTTGGCCAATGTGCCACGCTGACCATGATCGGTTTCAAGGCCAATCGCATTGAACACGTGCCAGCGGCTGCGCTGCCGCCCCTGTTGCGCTGGCTGATCCTGACCGACAACTGCATCAGCGAGTTGCCGGCCGAACTGGGCCGGCGCCCACATCTGCAAAAACTGATGCTGGCAGGTAACCGCTTGCAGCGCTTGCCTGAAAGCCTCAGCCAATGCCATCGACTTGAGCTGATACGAATCGCTGCCAACCAATTGACCGAGCTTCCCGAATGGCTGCTGGCCCTGCCGAGCCTGACCTGGCTGGCCTACGCGGGTAATCCGCTGGAAACCGAGGCCAGCGCCGTTGCACTGCAAGCGACCCCGACCATTGCATGGTCCGCGCTGCAGTTGGAGCAACAACTGGGCGAAGGCGCATCGGGCATTATTTACCGGGCGCAATGGCAACGGCCGGAGCAACCGCCATTGCCAGTGGCGATCAAACTGTACAAAGGCGAAATGACCAGCGATGGCTCGCCGCTGCATGAAATGAATGCCTGCATCACTGCCGGGCTCCACCCCAATCTGATCCGGGTTGAAGGCCGGGTTGTCGAGCACCCGCAAGCACAGGCCGGTTTGGTGATGGAGCTGATCGACCCGAGCTACCGCAACCTGGCAGCCCTGCCGAGCCTGGCGTCCTGCAGCCGTGACATCTACGACAACGACACGCGCTTCACGGCCGATGTGGCACTGCGCATCGCCCGCGGCATCGCCTCGGTTGCCGAGCATTTACATCAGCAGGGCATCACCCACGGCGACCTCTATGGCCACAATATTATGTGGAACGAGCACGGTGACTGCTTGTTGGGAGACTTCGGTGCCGCATCGTTTCATGCCACGTCGGACAGCGAAGAAAGTCGCGCCTTGCAGCGAATCGAAGTGCGGGCGTTCGGCGTGTTGCTGGGGGAGTTGCTCGAGCGCATCGTCAGCGGGTTAAGCGACGAACGTCGCGCGCAACTTGAGGATGTGCAGCAACGCTGCTGTCAGCCGCACGTACTGGCGCGGCCGGGGTTCGGTGAGGTTGTCGAGATACTGCACACCCATTAGCCAACAATCGTGGCGAGGGGGTTTATCCCCGATGGGTTGCGCAGCGACCCCAAGAA
>NZ_JBNQGB010000005.1:0-237883 GCF_050321825.1 Gordonia sp. IEGM753 | reverse complement strand
TGAGGTTGTCGAGATACTGCACACCCATTAGCCAACAATCGTGGCGAGGGGGTTTATCCCCGATGGGTTGCGCAGCGACCCCAAGAAACTACGGCTGCTGCGCAACCGAACGGGGATAAATCCCCTCACCACAATAAGATCAAAAGCTCGCTCGCCACAGGTCGGGTCAGGTCATTTCACACAGATTCAGTGCAAATCAACCCGCCAACCCGACAAACATGTCCTGCACGTCATCGTGGTTATCGAGGCCTTCCAGGAAGGCTTCGACTTCGGCCATCTGTTCATCGCTCAAGCCACTGACCGGGTTCTTCGGCTGGTAGCCCAACTTGGCCGATAACACGGTGAAACCGTACTCTGGCAAGGCTTTCTGCACGGAGTCCAGGTCAGCAGGTTCGGTCAGGAACAGGGTTGTGCCCTCTTCTTCGCCGGGCTCGAAATCCTGTGCACCGGCTTCAATTGCTGCCATTTCCGGATCGGCGTCAGGGCTGTCCGGGGACGCCTCGATCATGCCCACATGGTTGAAGTCCCACGCCACGGAACCGGAAGCGCCCAGTTGGCCCTTGCGGAACGCGACGCGGATTTCAGCAACGGTGCGATTGATGTTGTCAGTCACACATTCAACGATCAGCGGCACCTGATGCGGCGCGAAACCTTCGTAAGTCACACGATGGTATTGCACGGTTTCGCCAAGCTGACCCGAACCTTTCTTGATCGCACGTTCCAGCGTTTCACGGGGCATCGACGCTTTTTTAGCCTGCTCAACCACCAGACGCAAATGCGCGTTGGTCGCGACATCGGCACCGTTACGGGCGGCAATGGTGATTTCTTTCACCAATTTGCCGAAAATTTTGCCCTTGGCGTTAGATGCCGCCTCTTTGTGTTTAACCTTCCACTGTGCGCCCATTACTCACTCTCTTATCTGTGGCGCCGAGACATCTATTGGCCGACGCTTTGCGCAAGTTTATACGGCCTAAAGTTGGCAATCGACCAAAAATTCCGCCCCCGAAATCGACATGTTCGCCAGAGGTTGTAGGCCGTGTCTGAAAAGTCGAATGCGGTGCCCTTAAACGGTCACGGTTTCGTACCCTCTTGCCCCTAATCCACGGCATAAGCGCTTGAGATGCAAAACGACAAGGAAAGTCCTTTCACCCTGACCCTCCTCGACGGCAATGTGAGTTTTCAGGTACTGCAATTCACAGGCCGCGAAGCCCTCAACCAACCTTTTCGCTTCGACATCGAAGCCATCGCCCTGACGCCGGCCATGAGTGTAGACCGCTTGCTGCAACAACCGGTGTACTTGAGCCTAGGGCACGACCAGGGCATTCACGGCATTGTGCACAGTGCGCGAAGCGAGCCTCGCGGGTCGCAAAAAACCAGCTATCACCTGAGCGTGATGCCCAGGCTTCAAATACTCGGCAACAACCGCGCGCGTCGGGTCTTTCATCAACTGGATGTGCCGACAATCCTGCATCAGTTGTTGGTAGAAAACGGGTTAGCCGAGGACAGCTATCGATTCGAGCTACCAGCCGCACGCTACCCAGCGCGCCCTTTTTGCATCCAGTTTGATGAGACCGACCTGGCATTCCTGCAACGACTCTGCGAAGAGGAAGGCATTCACTTTCACTTTGAACACCAGCGTGACGGGCACGTACTGGTGTTGGCGGATGACAGCCTGAGCTTTCCCCAGAAGCCGATGCTATTGACCTTTAGCGACGAACCGCCAAAAAACTCCCACGCACCACAGCTCGGTGAAATGTTCCAGTGCCATACCTCGCCAGCACCCGGCGCACCTCACGCCCGACCCCGGCACATGCGCGAACAGATCAGCCGTCGGACACTGGAACAACTGCGTTGCCAACACGGGCAGGTACACGGTCAAAGCAACCACAGCGAATTGAGCAGCGGGCGAATCGTGCAGATTTCGGAGCACCCGTTGCAGAGTTTCAACGATCAGTGGTTGCTGACCGACATTCGGCATCAGGGTCGCCAGCCATCGATACTGGTGCACAACACGATCGACACGGTGCGGCATTACAGTAACCGGTTTACCGCCATTCCCTGGTCCACGGTATTCCGGCCCGCGCGCGTGCACGCCAGACCATGCATTTCGAGCTTGCAGCCAGCCACTGTTCTCGGCCCCGCGGGAGTGCCCGCGCAACTGGATGAGCGCGCACAGATACATGTCAGGCTGTGGCCCGACGAGACGCTGGACGCCGACGACGGTGCCGGCATCTGGTTACCGATCTTCGTCACGGCACCGAATGGCTGGATAGACCCGTCTCAATTGCCGCTCGGTGCAAGCGAAGTGCTGATCAGTTTTCTCGACAGCGACCCGGACCGCCCGGTGTTGTGCATTGCCACCGGCAGCCAGCCCAAGCCTCACGCCGCCCGTTCACCGAGGAACGAAAACCGATTGCTGATCGATTGGCTGGTCAACCGCTAGGCGCTTCCCGGCCAAAACAGTTACTGATTAATAAGTGAAAGCGATTTATCGTATTTGCACTATAAGCGCAGCTTACTGGAGGTCTCGATGTCGGTTTCTCACGCCCAGCTCAAAGCCTTCCACGCCGTGGCCGTCCACGGCAACTTCACCAAAGCTGCGGAGCGATTGTTCCTGACGCAACCGGCCATTTCCGACCAGGTGCGTAAGCTCGAAGAGCGTTTCGGTGTGTTGCTGTTTCACCGCAACAAACGCTCGGTACGGCTGACAGACCTGGGTGAACGTTTGCTGAGCATCACGCAACGTTTGTTTGTCGTCGAAGCCGAGGCGCAGGAACTGCTGCAGGATTCGCGAGCGCTGCAAACCGGCAGTCTGATTCTGGCGGTCGATGCGCCCGTCCACGTGCTGCCGCAAATCGCCCGCTTCTGCGAGCGCTACCCGGGTATCAGCGTCAAGATTGAAACCGGCAACACCGATGAGTCTTTGTTTCGACTGTTCAATTACCAAGCCGACCTGGCCTTGCTGGGGCGCGAGGTAAACGACGAACGCCTGATCACGTTACCGCTGCGCAATGACCCGATGGTGGCGTTTGTTTCACGCAATCATCCCTGGGCGGAACGGGAGTCGATTTGCCTGAAAGACCTGGACGACACACCGCTCGTGTTGCGCGAAATCGGATCGGTGACGCGACAGACGCTTGAGGAGGAAATGGCCCAGGCCGGGTTTCGCATTCGCCCGGCCATTCAGGTCGAAGGCCGCGAAGCCGCGCGTGAAGCGGTGGTGGTGGGAATTGGCATTGGCGTGGTGTCAGCGGCAGAGTTTGGCGCCGACTCACGCGTGTGCGCACTGCCTATTACCGATTGCAAACGGCGGCTGACAGAGACGCTGGTGTGCCTGCGCGAGCAGAGTTCGCGACGGGTCGTGGCAACGTTTCTGGAAATGGTTCGCGAGAGCCTGGTGTAGGAAAGGTTTTCATAAGCACTGAAAATCCCCTGGGGAGCCAGCCTGCTGTCGATAGCCGCGCCTGGGTCTACCTGAGCGGCGCCAAATCAAAGAACGCCTGTATCAAACGCAAATCCCTGCGCCGGTCCATGCAACCAATCATGTGCTGGTTGACCAGCCCTTCACCCATGATCGGCACCGCTATCACTCGCGGATCGTGGCTGACCTCCACCGAAGACACCACGCCCACGCCCAGTTCGGCGGCCACGGCCTCGGTCACCGCCTCGCGACTGTCCAGTTCCAGCAGCACGCGCGGACTCACCTTTGCCTGGGCGCAGGCATCGTCAAAGGTGCGCCGGGTAATCGAACTCGGCTCGCGCAACACCATGATCACCTGATCCAGCGCCGAAAGCTGCACACCGTCAAGCGCCTGCCCCCACGGATGATTGGCCGGCACCAATGCACAAATCCGTGATTCACTCAGAGCCTGCAAGTGCAAACCCTTGCGCGGTTCGACCTCGGTCAGTACGGCCACGTCGGCATGCTCGGACAACAACGCCGCGAGGGTTTCCTGCGCGTTGCCCAAGCGCAGGTTGACGGTGACGCCTGGATAACGCGCACGCAAACTGGCGAGCATCGGCATGACCATGTGCGGTCCATCCGCCGCCACTTCGAGACGCCCGGTCAACAATTGTCGATTGGCTTCGAGCATCACCTGCGCTTCTTCCGCCAGGCCGAACATTGCCCGGGTGATCGCCGCCAGTTTGATGCCCTCCTCTGTCAGCTCCACCCGGCGCGCGGTGCGGCGCAACAGAGTGATCTGGTAATGCTCCTCCAACGCCTTGATGTGCCCGGTGACTGCGGGCTGGCTGATGAACAGCCGCTCGGCGGCACGGGTAAAACTGCCTTCGCGGGCAACCGCATCAAAGGCGCGAAGCTGGAACAAATTCATGAATAACTCTCGCTGATGGCTGGCATAACAACAAACAATTTGATTGATAGCACGCAGAATTGCAATTTATGTCCCGTAGCTTCATCCCCAAAGCGCTTTCGAGGACACCAGCATGAGTACTGCCGAGCCAATCCTGCTCACCCCAGGCCCACTGACCACGTCACGCCGCACCCGTCAGGCAATGATGGTCGACTGGGGCTCGTGGGATGATCGCTTCAATCAACTGACCGCCAGCCTGTGCGAGCAATTGCTGGCCATCATCAATGGCGGCGACAGCCACCACTGCGTGCCACTTCAGGGCAGCGGCACGTTCGCGGTCGAAGCGGCTATTGGCACACTGGTGCCGCGTGACGGCAAAGTGCTGGTGCTGATCAACGGTGCTTACGGCAAACGCCTGGCGAAAATATGCGAAGTGCTCGGTCGCTCGTTCAGCACCTTCGAAACTGCCGAAGACGAACCGACGACTGCCGCCGACGTTGATCGCTTGCTGCGCGCCGATCCCGGCATCACCCACGTCGCGTTGATCCACTGTGAAACCAGTACCGGTATTCTCAACCCGCTGCCGGAAATTGCTCACGTCATCGCCCAACACGGCAAACGCCTGATCATCGACGCCATGAGCTCCTTTGGCGCGCTGCCGATCGACGCGCAACAGGTGCCGTTCGATGCACTGATCGCCGCGTCAGGCAAATGCCTGGAAGGCGTACCGGGAATGGGCTTCGTCTTCGCTCGCAAAGACGCGCTGGCCAGTGCCGCCGGCAACTCGCACTCCCTGGCGATGGACCTTTTCGACCAGCACACTTACATGGCCAAGACTGGCCAATGGCGCTTCACCCCACCGACTCACGTGGTGGCTGCACTGCACGAGGCGTTGCTGCAATACAACGAAGAAGGTGGTTTGCCGGCGCGGCACAAGCGCTACGCCGATAACTGCCAGGTGCTGCTGGAAGACATGGCCAAAATCGGTTTGCGCAGCTTCCTGCCTGCTGCCATTCAGGCACCGATCATCGTTACCTTTCATGCCCCGAAAGATCCGCGCTACCAGTTCAAGGAGTTCTACGAACGGGTCAAGGCCCGGGGTTTCATCCTCTACCCCGGCAAATTGACCCAGGTCGAGACCTTCCGCGTCGGCTGCATCGGGCACGTCAACCAGGCCGAGATGCAAGCGGCCGTTGCAGCGGTGGCTGAAGTGCTGCGCGAGATGGAAGTCGTCGACATTTAAAGCCAATCGCTTCCACCCAAAGCGGCTCCCCTATTTCAGTTGCCACAGGATTTTGATCACCATGAATTATACAAACCCAAGCAAACTGCAAGCTGCCATCCTCGATTGGGCTGGCACGGTTGTCGATTTCGGCTCATTCGCACCCACCCAGATTTTTGTCGAAGCGTTCGCCGAGTTCGATGTCCAGGTATCCATCGAAGAAGCCCGCGGGCCAATGGGCATGGGTAAATGGGATCACATCCGCACCCTGTGCAATCAGCCGGAAGTTGCCGAACGCTACCGTGCAGTGTTCGGCCGAACGCCGACCGACGACGACGTCACTGCCATCTACAAACGTTTCATGCCGCTGCAAATCGAGAAAATTGCCGAGCATTCGGCGCTGATCCCCGGCGCACTGGACACCATTGCTCACCTGCGCCAGCAAGGAATCAAGATCGGCTCTTGCTCGGGTTACCCGAAACAGGTGATGGACAAGGTTGTCGAACTGGCGGCCACCAACGGCTACATCGCCGATCACGTGGTGGCGACCGATGAGGTCCCCAATGGCCGCCCGTGGCCGGCTCAGGCATTGGCCAACGTGATTGCCTTGGGCATCGACGATGTCGCAGCTTGCGTAAAAATCGACGACACCGTGCCAGGCATTCTCGAAGGTCGACGCGCCGGCATGTGGACCGTGGCGCTGATCTGCTCGGGCAATGCGCTGGGTCTGAACTACGACGGCTATCGCGCCCTGAGCAGCGACGCGTTGTCTAGCGAACGCAAGCGGATCCACGCGATGTTCAAAGGGTCACGCCCGCACTACATGATCGACACCATCGTCGATTTGCCGAACGTCATCGCCGATATCAACAAGCGCCTGGCCAGGGGTGAAATGCCACAAAGCGCCTGAACGTCCTGACCGCAGAATCAAAAAAGCGCCGGTTCCTTAATGGGACCGGCGCTTTTTGTTGTCAATCACCTGAACCAGAGCATTGAAAGCCTCTACGCGTGAAGCAAACATGCTGAAACAGGATTACAGTTAAAGCACACCATCGAACAAGAACGGTGGGCTCAAGACCAGACCTGAGAGGAATACCGTATGCCCTGGAAGAATTCCGACTCACGCTACAGCACCGTCTCGATCACGCTGCATTGGTTGATGCTGGTACTGCTGGCGCTGGTTTACGCCTGTATCGAGTTTCGCGGGATCTTTCCAAAGGGAAGTGGCGGCCGGACGCTGATCACCGAATCGCACTTCATGCTCGGGTTGACCGTGTTCGTGCTGGTCTGGCTGCGGCTGTTCGCGCGTAGCCTCGGGCCTGCACCACAGATTTTCCCGGCCTCGCCACGCTGGCAAACCCTGTTGGCCAAATTGATGCATTGGGCGTTGTATATTTTCATGATCGCCATGCCGATTTTGGGCTGGCTGGTCACCAGCGCCAAGGGTCATCAAGTGATGTTCTATGGCTTCGATTTACCGTTGCTGGTGGGCGAAAACAGACAGTTGGCCAAGCAGATTCAGGGCTGGCATGAATTGGGCGGCACCATTGGCTATTGGTTGATTGGCTTGCACGCGTTGGCCGGGATCTATCATCACTACGTGGTGGGCGATAACACGCTGCTGCGGATGATGCCCAAGCGTGGTTGAACGCCGTTACTGAAAGCCGCGACGTCCCTGCAAGCCACCGGTGTGGATGAACACCAGTCGCGTAGCCTTTTTGAATGTCCCGGCGCCAATGTGCTGTTTGAGCGCAAACAGCGCTTTGCCGGTGTACAGCGGCTCAAGAGGAATACCGCAGGCGTGTTCCGTCTGCTGGATGAAATCGAGTAATGGCGCGTCGACTTTGGCGAAGCCGCCACGGCATGCGTCGAACAATTGGTAAGCCGCCCGAGGCGAACCCGCCTCCTGCATGATCGATTGCACCTGTTGTGCCACGCCATGATCGTCAGGCACCGCGAGCGCACCGTAAACCGGACGCTCACCTTTTTCCGCCAACACTAAACCAGCCAAGGTTGTTCCAGTACCGCAGGCCAGCCACCAGCCGTCGTAATCGCTCCAGCCAAGGCTGTTCAACTGCGCGCACACCATGGCCTTCAACTGCATGCAGCCCTTGGCCCCACTCAAACCGCCGCCCCCTTCGGGCACCGGTTGCAGATCGGGATATTGCGCCAGCCAAGGCAACCAGAAGCCCGGTTCGTGCCGCGCCCGATATCCGCCATACCCCAACCAGTGCAGCTGCATGCCAAAAGCCTGCAAATCCTCTACGGTCGGGGTGAGTTGAGGGTGACCGCGCAGCAATCCAACGGTTGGGAAACCGAAGCGTTTGCCTGCCGCAGCCAGCGCATGCAGGTGATTGGAATGGGCGCCACCGAGGCTGATGATGCCTTTGGCCCCAGCAAGGTCTGCAGCGTTAAGGTGTTCGATAAGCTTGAACCACTTGTTGCCGCTGATCAGTGGGTCGATCTGGTCCAGGCGCAGGATCGCAACGTCGATGCCGGCGGCTGTCAGCCAATCGAGGTGCAAGGGTTGGAGTGACGCCTGTGGTTGCCAGTGACTGGGAAGAAGCATCGATGCCGGCTCTGCGTTGAAGAGCCGGCATTCTAGTCGCTGGCAGGACGCTATCGCGAGCAGGCTCGCTCACACATTGAAATGCATTCCCTGTGAGCGCCAGCCTGCTGGTAGCTGCCTGCTTATTACAACTCGGCCGCCAAACGCGAGCCTTGGTCAATCGCGCGCTTGGCATCCAGCTCTGCCGCGACATCCGCGCCGCCAATCAAATGCACCTTCTGCCCGGCCGCCACCAAGCCTTCCTGTAATTCACGCAGCGGGTCTTGCCCGGCGCAAATGACGATGTTGTCCACGGGCAACACCTGCGGCTCGCCCGCTTCGCCGATGCGAATGTGCAAGCCTTCGTCGTCGATCTTCAGGTATTCGACACTGTTGAGCATTTGTACCTGTTTGTTCTTCAAACCGGTGCGATGAATCCAGCCAGTGGTTTTACCCAAACCATCGCCGACCTTGGATTTCTTGCGCTGCAACAAGAACACCTCACGCGCGGGTGCATGCGGCTCAGCCTTGATGCCCGCCACACCGCCGCGTGCTTCCAGATGCGTATCAATGCCCCACTCTTTCCAGAACGCTTCGCGGTCCAGGCTGGTGGCCACGCCCTGATGCACCAAAAATTCCGAAACGTCGAAACCGATCCCGCCAGCGCCGATCACCGCGACACGCTTGCCCACCGGCTTACGCTCGAGGATCACGTCCAGATAGCTCAACACCTTCGCGTTCTCGACACCCGGTATCGCGGGGGTCCGTGGCGCAATGCCGGTGGCCAGAATGATGTCGTCGTAACCTCCAGCAACCAGTTTCGCCACGTCGACCCGAGTATTCAGGCACACCTCGACGTTGGTGGTTTGCAGTTTGCGGTTGAAGTAACGCAGGGTTTCAAAGAACTCTTCCTTGCCCGGCACACGTTTAGCAATGTTGAACTGGCCACCGATCTCACTGGCCGAATCGAACAGCGTGACCTGATGCCCACGCTCGGCGGCAACGGTAGCGGCCGACAAACCGGCAGGACCGGCGCCCACCACCGCGATTTTCCTGACCTGCTTCACCGGCAAATAATTGAGTTCGGTTTCATGACACGCCCGAGGGTTCACCAGGCAACTGGTCAACTTGCCGCCGAACGTGTGGTCCAGGCATGCCTGGTTGCAACCGATGCAGGTGTTGATTTCATCGCTACGGCCGGCAGCGGCTTTATTGACGAAATCCGGATCGGCGAGGAACGGACGCGCCATGGAGACCATGTCGGCATCGCCTTCGGCGAGGATTTGCTCCGCAACTTGCGGCGTATTGATACGGTTGGTGGTAATCAGTGGTATGCCCACCGAACCCCGAAGTTTGGCCGTGACCTTGCTGAATGCCGCACGCGGCACTTTGGTGGCGATGGTCGGAATCCGCGCTTCGTGCCAGCCAATCCCGGTATTGATAATCGTCGCACCGGCCTGCTCTATAGCCTTGGCCAAGGTCACGATTTCTTCCCAGGTGCTGCCACCTTCCACCAGGTCGAGCATCGACAAGCGAAAGATAATGATGAAGTTCGGACCCACCGCTTCACGTACCCGGCGAACGATTTCAACCGGCAAGCGCATACGGTTTTCGTAACTGCCGCCCCAACGATCAGTGCGGTGATTGGTATGAGCCGCCAGGAATTGGTTAATGAAATAACCTTCGGAACCCATGATCTCGACACCGTCGTACTCGGCTTTTTGTGCCAGGGTCGAACAGGTCACGAAATCACTGATTTGTTTTTCGATGCCTTCCTCGTCCAGCTCTTTAGGCTTGAACGGGTTGATCGGCGCTTGAATGGCGCTCGGTGCGACTTGTTTCGGGCTGTAGGCATAACGGCCAGCGTGAAGAATCTGCATGCAGATCTTGCCACCCGCCTCGTGCACCGCACGGGTCACGATTTGGTGTTTCAGCGCTTCTTCCTCGGTGGTCAGCTTCGCTGCACCGGAATACACCCCGCCCTCGTCGTTCGGGCCGATACCGCCAGTCACCATCAGACCCACACCGCCACGCGCGCGTTCGGCAAAGTAGGCGGCCATACGCTCGAAGCCACCGGGTTTTTCCTCAAGACCGGTGTGCATCGACCCCATCAGGGTGCGGTTGCGCAACGTGGTAAAACCCAGGTCCAGCGGGGCCAACAGGTGCGGGTAATGAGCGGCGGCCATCGGTAACTCCACAACGAGCGATCACGGAAAAATTGGGGGCGCTCTTCGGTGCCCCTCGGTCATGTGCTACAGACTATGAGTAGTCTATTGGGCGCTCAATGACCGTAACTCACAACTTATTGATCCAAATGCGCAGCACCCCTTGGCAATCGCTGGCATGCGCCCTACCCTAGACGCGAATCCTGCACACGGCTGCTGACTGTTTTCCCATGCGCAAACTTTTGTACCTGACTTTTTCCATGGCCTTGGTCGCCGCCCTCACAACCTACGCAATGTGGGCCGCAGACCGTCCGGTCGGCCATTACCTGTCGGACCTGAGGATCAATCTTACGGTCGATCAAGGCACGCCTGCCGATCGTGGCAACCTGCTGGGTATCCAGCCTGAACTGTTCCCCACCGACTACCAAAGCCCCGAACGCCTGCATCGCAAACTCGCGGCGTATTTGCAAAAGGCCCAGGACCAAGGCTTGTTGAATGAAAAAACCGTGGTGGTGCTGCCGGAGCATGTCGGTACGTGGCTGATGATCAGTGGCGAGAAGGACGAGTTGTATCAGGCCGCCAGCCTTGCTCAAGCCATGAACTGGCTGGCAGTGAGTAACCCGTTGAAGTTCGCCCGCGCCCTGATCAGCGCCCGTGGCGAGCGCCGTCTGGATGACGCGCACTTGCGCATGAAAGCCAAGGGCATGGCCAAGGATTACCAGGCACTCTTCGGTGGTTTGGCGAAAGAGTTCCACGTAACGCTGGTGGCGGGCTCGATCGTGCTACCGGAACCCAGTGTGATCGATGGTTCGCTTAAAATTGGTCGCGGCTCACTGTTCAATAGCAGCGTGGTGTTTGGCCGCGATGGACTACCCATTGGCCAGCCTCAGCGCCAGATGCATCCGATATTCGATGAACACGACGTGATCGCCGCCAATGGCGAGCACACACTCAATGTGGTCGATACTCCGGCCGGACGTTTAGGCGTATTGATCGGCAGCGATAGCTGGTACCCGGACAACTACCGCAAGCTTGACGATCAGGGCGCACAATTGGTCGCCGTGCCGGCGTTCGTCGTCGGTCGCGGCACGTGGGACAAACCGTGGCGTGGTTACAAAGGCTTGTCGACGCCAGGCTCCGTCAGCCTCAAGGCCGGTGAGCTCAGCGAAGGTCAGGCCTGGCATCGTTTGACCCTCACGGCGCAACCGCCCAGCAGTCAGGCAATTGGCGGAATGAGCGTGTTCCTGCGCGGCCAGTTCTGGGACAAGGGCAGTGCCGGGCAGAGCTTCCTCAGCACCCACGGCCAGCATTATGCTGATGCCGACGGCCATGGGCATGGCGCGCGCTTACTGAACCTCTGGTTGTAATCCATGAAGCCGCTGCCGATGCGTCTCGGGGATCTGTCGGTGGGCTTCGTGCATAGCCTTGCTGACGCAGTGCGCAGCCACGGTATAGATCCGCAACCGTTGCTTGAGCAATACGGCCTGGACACCGCTCGCCTGGGCGAAGCAGGCGCCAGGCTCTCGATCCCGCGCTACATGCGCCTGGGCCACGGCGCGATCCAACTTACTGGCAACCCGGCCTTGGGATTACGCATGGGTCAACTCAGCCGCTTGAGTCAGGCAGGCCTGGCAGGCGTAACCGCAGCACAAGCGCCCACCGTCAGGGAAGCGGCGCGTTGCCTTATCCGCTTCGAAGCTTTGTACGGCTCCAATTATCGCGGCCAATCGAGCTTTCACGAAGACGCCAAAGGTGCGTGGTTGCGGTTTTACTCCATCAGCCCATATAACGCCTACAACCGTTTCGTCGTCGATTCGATCATCGCAGGTTGGCTGCAGCAATTGACGGGTGTCAGCTGTACGCCATTGCTCGCGGAGCGTATTGAAATCGAGTTCGAGACGCCTGAGTATGCCCAGGCTTATGAAGTGTTTGGCGAGTGCCCGATTCAGTTTGGCAGCGAACATAACCAGCTGCGCCTGAGCTTGAGCAGCCTGGCGCAACGCAACCCCGAGCACTGCCCAAGCACTTGGCGGCACTTGCTGCAATTGTGTGAACGGGAACTGGAGCAACTGACACGAACCCGCAGCCTGCGCGAACGCATCACTCAGTTGCTGGGGCCTTTGCTTAACGGTGGCCGGGAACCCGACCTGGAAGAAGTGGCGGCCCGACTCAAGCTGCCAACCTGGACCCTGCGCCGCAAACTCGCCGAGGAAGGCACTCAATTTCGCGCAATTCTCAACGATACCCGACGCGACCTCGCGATGACCTATATCCGCGACACCGAACTGGCGTTCGGAGAAATCGCTTACCTGCTGGGTTTCGCTTCAGCCGAAGCCTTTCAGCGCGCCTTCAAACGCTGGAACGGCCAAACACCTGGCGAGTTCCGCCGCAGTCATCGCCAATCTGCCTGACGCTTACAACTCGGTGGCATCATCGACCGGGTCCAGTGGGTCCAGTTCGAATGCCTGGTACTCGAGCAGCTCTTCTTGATAATCATCCATTTGTGTATTCCCCTGCCGCTCGCTAAAAATCGTCTGAATAAATGACCAGCGCCTTGAGCATAAAGTGCCCACGTGAAAGAAAAATGACGCAGGCAACCGCTCAGCGGCTACTTGATAAAACGTAGCAGGCGGTCAGGAATTTATCACAGGATTTTTTGCGAGCAGGCTTCAGGGATACAGCCCGGTTGACGTGGATCAAGCTGCGAGCCAATTCGGAATCGGTGCGCCAGGCACCGATCCCGTATTGTCTTATTACTGACTCGAAGACGGCATCGCCGGAATGGGCTCTGTCGGTGGCGGCAGGGTTGACTCCACCGGCGGCGTGACCGTTTCCGTAGACGGCGCTGGCGTTGTGTTTTCCGCCGGGGTAATCGGTGCAGCTTCGGCAGGAGGTGTAACCGGTTCCGATGCAGCCGGGGCCACGTCCGCAGGTGCCGGCGCAGGCACGGGTTCGGCTGCCGGGACAGGCTGCGCGGCAGGTACCGGGGCAAGCGGTGCGGCAGCAGGTGCAGCTTTCGCCTCGGGCACGCCTAAATCGGTTTTAGGTTTTTCAACGATGTGCGCCGCTTTTTTAGCTTCCGGTGGCAGGAACAATTCGACCAATGCAAAAAAGCGTTCGTAGAATTTCGGCGAGGACACGGTTTCGCTGGCGACCTTTACCATCGAATCGTCAGACGAACCAATCGGCATCGATACCGAACCCAACACACCGACCCCAAGGCTTGCGGAGTTGTTGGTCTTCTTCAGCGCATAGCGATCCTGCAGCGCGTTGGCAAACATGGTCGCATGGTGGCCTTCGCTGCCATCATCGGCGCACACCACGCTGAAGCTGATCTCCATGTGCGTTTCGCCAGTCTGCTGAAAGCTTTTGTGTCCGCTGACCAGTTTTGGATCACTGCTGGTGATGATGTAACCCTGACTGAGCAAGGCACGACGGGCGGCTTCGCAGGTTTGAGTGTCAGTCACAGGGTAGTTGCGTGAAAACGTTCCGGAATCGTCGAAGTTCTCATGCTCATAGATGGCGGCTTTCTTCGACGAGCAACCGGCCGCGACGGCCAGCATCAGCGCAAGCCCGGCAACACGCATGGGAAATGATTTAAACATTGAACATCCTGAGGGGAAACGGTCCGGGGCGTATTGTGCAACATATCGATGCTTAGCGGAGTATCGATTAGTGTCTTAAAACAGTTACAAGAGTAATGACTGCCATTTACAGAAAAAGGTCGCCCGTGGCCGGATTCGGCGACGGGTAACCCCTTTTTGCTTCTTTCGCGCATTAAAAAACCCCGGCCTTTCGGCCAGGGTTCTTGTGTTGCATCACGCTTGCTCAGGCATCAATAACGCTTGATGTCCGCCGCGCTTTCCAGCTGCTTGCGATACGCCGCAAAGTCTTGCTGGCCAATGCGCGACGCCAGGAAGCGACGGTATTGAGCCTTCTCGTCTTCAGTCGGCGCGGCCGCTTCGTTGACGTTATTCAGTCGCACAATCACCAGGCTGCCATCCGTCAGGGTCACGCTGGTGAACGTCGGCTTGTCTTTGGCGGCAGGTTTGGGCATGCGGAACAGCGCTTGCAATACCGTTGGATCGATACCTTCCTGGCCGCGAGTCGCTGCCTGGGTAACTTTCCAGTTCTGGCCGTCGATAGCCTTGTCCAGAGGTGTCTTGCCATCGCGCAGATTGGCGATCAGCTCATCAGCCTTGGTCTTGGCGGCAGCACTGGCGTGCTCCTTGGCCAATTGCACGCGAATACTGGCGGCAACACTTTCCAGCGGCAGTTGCGCAGGCTTCAGGTGTTCCTTGGCACGCAACACAATCACTGTTTCCGGGTCCAGCTCAATGGCGGTGCTGTTAGCACCCTCATCCAGCACTTCAGGACTGAACGCAGCAGCAATCACCGCACGATTGGCCGCAATGCCCTCGCCACCCTCACGGCCAAAAGGCTTGGTGGTGTGAACGGTCAGTTTCAGGTCTTGCGCCGGCTGCGCCAGATCAGAAGCCTCAAATGCCGAATCTTCCAGTTGCTTGGTCGCTTCAACAAAACGCTGCTCGACCTGCTGGGTTTTCAGCTCATGGGTCAGCTTGTCTTTCAGGCTGGCGAAGGTCGGAACATCAGGCGCTTCAACGCCCAGCAACTTGATCAGGTGAAAGCCGAAGTCAGTGCGAATCGGCGCCGAAACTTGATCCTTGGTCAACGAGTACAGCGCTTTTTCGAACGCTGGATCGTAGACGCCAGGACCGGCAAAGCCGAGATCACCACCGTTGTTCGCAGAGCCTGGATCCTGGGAGAATTCCTTGGCCAGGGCCTCGAACTTCTCGCCTTTGGCCAGACGAGCCTGCACGTCTTCAATTTTCGCCTTGGCTTGCGCCTCGGTCACTTTATCGTTCACTTCAATCAGAATGTGCGCAGCCCGACGTTGCTCGGACAGGTTCGCGATTTCTTTCTGATAGGCCGCTTGCAGGTCTTCGTCCTTGACGCTGACCTGATCGAAGAAGGAAGCCTTCTTCAATTCGAGGTAATCGACGACCACCTGATCAGGCGTCATGAATTCCTTGGCGTGTTCGTCGTAGTAAGCCTTGACCTCATCGTCGGTCAGCTTCACCGCAGCCGGGTCAGCCTTGACGTTCAGAGAAGCGAAATCGCGGGTCTGTTTTTCCAGACGGGCGAATGCCAGCACCTGTGCGTCGGTGACAAAACCGCTGCCTGCCAAACCTGCGCGCAATTGACCGATCAGCATTTCCTGAGCCAGCATCTGGCGGTACTGCATACGGCTGTAGCCGAGTTGGCGGATAACCTGATCGAAACGTTCGGCACTGAACTTGCCGTCAACCTGGAATTCAGGCGTCTGCAGGATCACCTGGTCCAAAGCCGCTTCGGAGAAAGCGAATTTCGAATTTTCTGCACCTTGCAACAGCAGCTTGCGATCGATCAGGCCTTTGAGGGCTGATTCGCGCAGCATTTTTTCATCGAGCAAGGAAGCGTCGAAATCTTTGCCCAGCTGTTGCATAAGCTGACGGCGTTGCATATCGACCGCTTGGCTCAGCTCGTTCTGGCTGATTTCTTCGCCGTTGACCTTGGCCGCATCATTGCTGTGCGTAGTGGCCTTGAAGATGGCGTCGAAACCGGTCAAAGCCATCAGTGCAACGATGACCCCGATAATTGTCTTGGCAATCCAGCCTTGTGAATTGTCCCTGATATTCTGCAGCATGCGTCCCCCAGAAACGGTTGAACTTCAAAATTAGGCAACCGTGGAGCGTGGGTAGAATCCGGATAGAAGAAAGGCGCATCCGAGGATGCGCCTTCTCGTAACTGGCGGAGCGGACCAAGGGTTCGAACGTGCGACCCTCGGTGTCTCAGACGGACTACTTGCCGGCTGGACATCCGCTCCGCTGCCAGGTCAGGTATGACCCCGACCCGGATAGGCAAAAACCTGAATCAAACTTAGTTAACAGCTTCTTTCAGTGCTTTGCCGGCTTTGAAACCTGGTTTTTTAGCGGCAGCAATTTCCAGCGTTTTACCGGTCTGTGGGTTACGACCGATGCGAGCTGGACGATCAGTTACGGAGAAAGTACCGAAACCAACCAGAACAACGGAGTCGCCGGCCTTGAGAGCGCCAGTGACGGATTCGATTACTGCGTCCAGCGCACGGCCAGCAGCAGCTTTCGGGATATCAGCGGATGCAGCGATAGCATCAATCAGTTCCGACTTGTTCACTCTAAGTCCCCTTATATCTATTTGAGTTGATTCTAAGTTTTTTGGTGAAAGCAAAAACCAGTGCTGAATGGCCTACAGACACTTAAGAGCCGCTTTATAACAAGGGCTCTAAAAAGCTGTCAAGGAAGCCGCCCAGGCAAATACGTACTAATGAGTGCTAATTCTTTCCTTCGAATCAGACTCGCGCTTTTCATCCTTTGCAACTATCTCCGGAGCCACATCTGGCAAGGGCTCCGGCGCGTATTGCAGCGCAATTTGCAGGACCTCGTCAATCCATTTAACTGGTTTAATCTGCAGATCTTGCTTGATATTGTCTGGAATTTCCTTCAGATCGCGTACGTTCTCTTCAGGAATGATCACAGTCTTGATGCCACCACGGTGAGCGGCCAGTAGTTTTTCCTTCAAACCACCGATCGCCAGCACTTGACCACGCAGGGTGATTTCACCCGTCATGGCAACGTCAGCGCGGACCGGAATACCGGTAAGCGCCGACACCAGTGCCGTACACATGCCTACACCAGCGCTAGGGCCGTCCTTCGGGGTGGCCCCTTCAGGCATATGGATGTGCGTGTCACGCTTCTCATGGAAGTCCAGGGGAATACCCAGGCTCTTCGCACGGCTGCGTACGACCGTCAGGGCCGCCGTGATCGACTCGACCATCACATCACCCAACGAACCAGTCTTGATCAACTGGCCTTTGCCTGGCACAACAGCGGCTTCGATGGTCAGCAATTCGCCGCCCACCTGAGTCCATGCAAGGCCGGTGACCTGGCCAATCTGATCCTGCGATTCGGCCAGGCCATAACGGAATTTACGCACGCCCAGGAAGTGCTCCAGCATCTCGGCAGTAACCTTCACAGAGAAGCGTTTTTCCATCGCATGCTCTTTAACCGTCTTGCGGCAAACCTTGGCAATCTGACGCTCAAGCCCACGTACACCGGCTTCTCGGGTGTAGTAGCGGATAATGTCGCGGATCGCTTCGGACTCGAATTCCAGCTCGCCTTTCTTCAAGCCGTTGGCAGTGATCTGCTTCGGCGAGAGGTACTTGACGGCGATGTTGATCTTCTCGTCTTCGGTGTAACCCGGCAGACGGATAACCTCCATCCGGTCCAGCAGCGCTGGCGGGATGTTCATCGAGTTCGAGGTGCAAAGGAACATCACATCGGACAGGTCGTAATCGACTTCCAGATAGTGATCGTTGAAGTTGTGGTTTTGCTCGGGATCGAGCACTTCCAGCAACGCCGACGCCGGATCGCCACGCATATCGCTGCCCATCTTGTCGATTTCATCGAGCAAGAACAGCGGGTTGCGGACGCCAACCTTTGTCATCTTTTGAATCAATCTTCCTGGCATCGAACCGATGTAGGTACGGCGATGACCACGAATTTCAGCTTCATCGCGCACACCACCGAGGGCCATGCGCACGAATTTACGGTTTGTGGCGTGAGCAATCGACTCCGCCAGCGAGGTTTTACCCACACCAGGAGGACCGACAAGGCACAGCACCGGGCCACGAATTTTCTTCACACGTTTTTGCACGGCGAGGTATTCGAGGATTCGTTCTTTGACTTCTTCCAAGCCATAGTGGTCGGCGTCGAGGATATCTTCTGCGCGGGCAAGGTCCAGACGAACCTTGCTCTGAGCCTTCCACGGCACCTGAACCAGCCAGTCGATGTAGGAACGCACCACCGTCGCCTCAGCAGACATTGGCGACATTTGCTTCAGCTTGTTCAGCTCGCCTTGTGCTTTCGCCAAGGCGTCTTTCGGCAGGCCTGCAGCATCGATGCGCTTTTTCAGCTCTTCGATTTCGTTATGGCCTTCGTCGCTGTCGCCGAGCTCCTTCTGAATGGCCTTCATCTGCTCATTCAGGTAGTACTCGCGCTGACTGCGCTCCATCTGTTTTTTAACGCGACCGCGAATACGTTTTTCGACTTGCAGCAGGTCGATCTCGGCATCCAGCAACGCCAGGACGTGTTCGACACGGGCCGACAAATCAATGATTTCGAGAATTTCCTGCTTCTGCTCTATTTTCAAGGCCATGTGAGCGGCCATGGTATCGACCAGACGTCCTGGTTCATCGATGCTGTTGAGCGACGACAGAACTTCAGCCGGGACTTTTTTGCCCAACTGCACATACTGTTCGAATTGAGCCAGCAGGCTGCGAACAAACACTTCCGACTCGCGCTCCGGCGCGTCGACTTCGTCGATCAACGAAACTTCGGCGCGGCAGTGGCCGTCCACTTCGCTGAAACGCTCCACGGCGCCCCGCTGCTCACCTTCGACCAGCACCTTGACCGTGCCATCTGGCAGCTTGAGCAACTGCAGAACGGTTGCAATGGTACCTACGCGATAAAGAGCATCTTCACCGGGATCGTCGTCAGCAGGGTTTCTCTGAGCCAGCAGAAGGATCTGCTTGTCGCCCGTCATCGCTGCCTCAAGGGCTTCGATGGATTTCTCGCGCCCCACGAACAGCGGGATAACCATGTGCGGATAAACCACAACATCACGCAATGGCAGGAGAGGCAATTCGATGGTTGTCTTCATGATTTCGCCTCTACGGCGGCCATAAGGCCGTAAACAGATGGAAGTAAGCTTGAAACCAAGATGGGGGCTACCTTCAAAAAAAACAAGCTTAAAGAAGGTGTTAAAACTCGCAAAAAGCAAAGGGGCCCGAAGGCCCCTTCTTTATTCCAGCTGCGTGACGCTTAAGCGTCTGGCGCGGCCTTGGCAGCCGGCTCACTGTTTTCATAGATATACAGTGGCTTGGACTTGCCTTCTATAACGCTTTCATCGATCACGACTTTGCTCACCTCGGATTGCGAGGGGATTTCGTACATCGTGTCGAGCAATACACCTTCGAGAATCGAACGCAGTCCACGAGCACCGGTCTTGCGTTCCAGGGCACGTTTAGCGACCGACTTCAGTGCGTCAGCCCTGAATTCCAGGTCTACGCCTTCCATCTCGAACAGCTTGGCATACTGCTTGGTCAGAGCATTCTTCGGCTCGGTGAGAATCTGCATCAACGCAGCCTCATCGAGCTCGTCCAGCGTTGCAAGTACAGGCAACCGGCCAACAAACTCAGGGATCAGACCGAACTTGACCAAATCGTCAGGCTCGACTTCACGCAGGGACTCGCCGACTTTCTTGCCTTCTTCCTTGCTGCGAACTTCCGCGTTGAAGCCAATGCCGCCCTTGGTGGAACGGTTTTGAATAACCTTTTCCAGACCGGAGAACGCACCACCGCAGATGAACAGGATATTACGTGTGTCGACCTGCAGGAATTCCTGCTGCGGATGCTTGCGACCACCTTGAGGCGGAACGGAAGCGACCGTGCCTTCGATCAACTTGAGCAGGGCTTGTTGCACGCCTTCACCCGAAACATCACGAGTGATCGACGGGTTGTCAGATTTGCGCGAGATCTTGTCGATCTCATCGATGTAGACAATGCCCATTTGAGCCTTTTCTACGTCGTAATCGCACTTCTGCAACAGTTTCTGAATGATGTTCTCGACATCTTCACCCACGTAACCCGCCTCGGTGAGGGTGGTCGCGTCAGCGATGGTGAACGGAACGTTCAGCAAACGAGCCAGTGTTTCGGCAAGCAGGGTTTTACCCGAGCCTGTCGGGCCGATCAGCAAGATGTTGCTTTTGCCGAGTTCGACGTCGTCATTCTTTTTGTCACGCTGATTCAGACGCTTGTAGTGGTTATACACCGCTACGGCCAGAACCTTCTTCGCACGCTCCTGACCAATTACATACTGATCAAGGATGCCGCTGATTTCTTTAGGCGAAGGCAATTTATGCGCGCTGCTCTCGGCCTGGGCTTCCTGCACCTCCTCACGGATGATGTCATTGCACAGGTCGACGCACTCGTCGCAAATAAAGACCGAGGGGCCGGCAATCAATTTGCGCACTTCATGCTGGCTTTTGCCACAGAAGGAGCAATAGAGCAGCTTGCCGTTGTCCTCGCCGTTGCGGGTGTCAGTCATTCGTTCGATCCAAATCCGATAGGCTTGCAACACAAGATGAAGGCTATTGCGGGCTTTTTCAAGCCCGCTGGTGATCGGAGCAGCCGACCCACCCTATTTTGAGCTGCTTAATTAAGCGGGGCGCTGGCTGATTACTTCGTCGATCAACCCGTATTCACGCGCGGCTTCTGCGCTCATGAAGTTGTCGCGATTGGTGTCGCGCTCGATTTCTTCAAGCGTGTGCCCGCTATGCTTGGCCATCAGCGTGTTGAGACGCTCACGAATGAAGAGGATTTCCTTGGCATGGATTTCGATATCCGACGCCTGGCCTTGGAAACCGCCCAATGGCTGGTGAATCATTACGCGAGAGTTCGGCAGGCAGAAACGCTTGCCAGCGGCACCGGCGGTCAGCAGGAATGCACCCATGCTGCATGCCTGTCCGATACAGGTAGTCGATACGTTGGGTTTGATGAACTGCATGGTGTCGTAGATCGACATGCCAGCTGTCACCGAACCGCCCGGGGAGTTGATATAGAGATGGATGTCCTTGTCCGGGTTTTCCGCTTCAAGGAACAGCAGTTGCGCACAGATCAGGTTGGCCATGTAGTCCTCTACGGGACCCACCAGAAAGATCACTCGCTCCTTGAGCAGACGCGAGTAAATGTCGTAAGCGCGCTCGCCACGAGCAGATTGCTCGACAACCATCGGGACCAGGCCGCCTGCGGCCTGGATATCAGAGTTCTGCTGAATATACGAATTACGGAACATGCTCTGCAGTCACTCCCAAATAGTTATGTCTTGAATACGCATAAGCCAGCGCGAAGGCTGGCTTATGTGTGTACTTCTTAGCGCAAAAACGATCAGTCGGCTTGTGGAGCTTCTACCGGCTTGACTGCTTCTTCGTAAGAGACCGATTTGTCGGTCACGTTAGCCTTCTGCAGAACAGTATCCACAACTTGTTCTTCCAGCACAACCGAACGAACTTCGTTCAGTTGCTGGTCGTTCTTGTAGTACCAGGACACAACCTGCTCAGGCTCTTGGTAGGCCGAAGCCATTTCCTGGATCATTTCGCGAACGCGGGCTTCGTCTGGCTTGAGGTCAAATTGCTTGACCACTTCAGCCACGATCAGACCCAGCACAACGCGACGCTTGGCTTGCTCTTCGAAGAGCTCGGCCGGCAGTTGATCAGGCTTGATGTTGCCGCCGAACTGCTGAACAGCCTGCACACGCAGACGATCAACTTCGTTGGACAGCAGTGCTTTTGGCACTTCAATCGGGTTGGTGGCCAGCAGACCGTCCATTACCTGATTCTTGACCTTGGACTTGATTGCCTGGCGCAGCTCACGCTCCATGTTCTTGCGAACTTCGGTACGGAAGCCTTCCAGACCGGTTTCCTTGATACCGAACTGAGCGAAGAATTCTTCGTTCAGTTCTGGCAGTTTCGGCTCGGAAACAGTGTTCACGGTTACGGTGAACTCAGCAGTTTTGCCAGCCAGATCAAGGTTCTGGTAGTCCTCTGGGAAGGTCAGGTTAAGAACGCGCTCTTCGCCGGCTTTAGCGCCAACCAGACCATCTTCGAAACCAGGGATCATGCGACCGGAACCCAGTACCAGTTGAGTACCTTTGGCGGAGCCACCAGCGAACACTTCACCGTCAACCTTGCCAACGAAATCAATGTTCAATTGATCGTCGTTCTGAGCAGCGCGCTCAGTGACTTCAAAACGGGTGTTCTGCTTGCGCAGCACTTCCAGCATTTTGTCCAGGTCGGCATCAGCCACTTCAGCGCTCAGGCGCTCTACGGCGATACCGTCGAAGCCGGCCACGGTGAATTCCGGGAATACTTCAAATACAGCGACGTATTCCAGGTCTTTACCCGCTTCGATCGACTTCGGCTCGATCGACGGAGCGCCAGCCGGGTTCAGCTTCTGCTCAACAACAGCTTCGTAGAAAGAAGACTGGATCACATCGCCCACGGCTTCTTGACGTGCATCAGCACCGAAACGGCGCTTGATTTCACTCATTGGCACTTTGCCTGGACGGAAGCCAGCGATCTTGGCCTTTTGGGCAGTCTGCTGCAGACGCTTGTTGACCTGAGTCTCGATGCGCTCAGCCGGCACGGTGATGCTCATGCGGCGCTCAAGAGCAGAAGTATTTTCAACAGAAACTTGCATGGATATTCCTCGTTGCACAGACGTTAGCCGGCCGTTTCCGACCCCAGAATCAAGGGCATGCATTCTAGTGGGTCAAACTCAAGAAGTCACCCTACTGAAAACGGGTAAAAAAGCAGCAGGCAATTTATAGGCGAAGACAAACAAATGGTTGAGCCTCGCCCTGTTAGCAAATACATCCCTTCACGCCAAGGCTCTGCACCAACCCTTCTATATATAGAAGGAATCGGCAGTGCAGCCCTGACAGCCAACTCTCCTTCGAGAATCGACCCGAGAACCGAGCATCATCGCGAAACATAAATGCGACGAACCGACAGCCTCTCCAGCCCGAAACGTGCGACTGTTTGAAAATTTCGACTTCTGAAACAAAAACGGCGCAGCCCTTTTCAGGTGCTGCGCCGTTTTCTGCTATCTAAAATAGCTATTTGTAATGGTGCGGACGGAGAGACTCGAACTCTCACACCTTGCGGCGCTGGAACCTAAATCCAGTGTGTCTACCAATTCCACCACATCCGCATCAAGCTTTTAAAGCAAAGGCGCCAGACTATTAATCTGGCGCCTTTCTAAATATGGGGTGGACGAAGGGGATCGAACCCTCGACAACGGGAGTCACAATCCCGTGCTCTACCAACTGAGCTACGCCCACCATATTGCCATGTTGCGTTACTTGTGCCAAAGCTGCCTAATGGCGCACCCGGCAGGACTCGAACCTGCGACCATCCGCTTAGAAGGCGGATGCTCTATCCAGCTGAGCTACGGGCGCCTTGTTAATCTGTATTCTTGGACGATTACAAACTAAGTGCTTTCAGTCTTACCGAGTTAAACATCAACTCTGCTCGACCTTCTTAAACCAGTGCTAGGCTGTGCCCGACAAGTGCGACGAATGTTATAGGTGGGTCTGAAGGTCGTCAACTCTTTTTTAAAAAAAATTCATTTAATTAAAGGGGTTAGGGGAATTTGCAGACCAAGCGCCTTTGCCCTCACCTCATGACATGCGAGAATGCGTTCTCTTTTTTTCCCCTCTCGATGGTTAATCACGCGCAATGACTGCACAACTAATCGACGGCAAATCGATCGCCGCCAGCCTGCGCCAGCAGATCGCCAAACGCGTCACCGAGCGTCGCCAGCAAGGCCTGCGCACACCCGGTCTCGCGGTGATCCTGGTCGGCAGCGATCCTGCCTCTCAGGTTTATGTCTCGCACAAGCGTAAAGACTGTGAAGAGGTCGGCTTCCTTTCCCAGGCTTATGACCTTCCCAGCGAAACAACTCAGGAAGCGTTGACTGACCTGATCGACCGACTGAACGAAGACCCTGCCATAGACGGCGTTCTGCTTCAGCTTCCATTACCTGAACATCTGGACGCCTCCAAATTGCTGGAGCGGATTCGCCCGGACAAAGACGTCGACGGTTTTCACCCTTATAACGTCGGCCGTTTGGCCCAGCGCATTCCATTGCTGCGCCCGTGCACACCTAAAGGCATCATGACGTTGCTGGAAAGCACCGGCGTTGATCTTTACGGGATGGACGCCGTTGTTGTCGGCGCATCCAATATTGTCGGCCGCCCGATGGCGATGGAACTGCTCTTGGCCGGCTGCACCGTGACCGTTACGCACCGTTTTACCAAGGATCTCGCTGGCCATGTCGGCCGTGCTGATCTGGTGGTCGTCGCTGCGGGCAAACCCGGACTGGTCAAGGGCGAGTGGATCAAGGAAGGGGCGATCGTTATCGACGTGGGCATCAACCGTCAGGACGACGGCAAACTGGTGGGCGACGTTATCTACGAAACCGCCCTGCCCCGTGCGGGCTGGATCACGCCAGTGCCCGGCGGTGTGGGTCCGATGACCCGTGCCTGCCTGCTGGAAAACACACTGTACGCAGCCGAAACACTGCACAGCTGAGTTCGCCACATGTAACACGCCGCGCACGACAGAACCCCGCCACTGGCGGGGTTCTTTTTGTCCGATGAAAAACCCCTACCACTCGCCGGAAACCTGCTGTTTTGTGCGCCTTTTCAAAGACTTTCACCTGTTTATTCATCAACCATCGACAGTTCTTCAGCCATACTCCTAATATTAAAAATGGGTTTTGCTGGGTTCTTCTGAGTGGCGAAACCCAATGTTTGTTGGGGTTCGCCTACCCTCTGTCACACACGAAACACCTACGAAACGCATCTATTGGTACAAAAATTGGTACGAGATTCACCCCCCTCCCGGCGCCCTGCCGACCGAACACTAACCCCAAAATCTACTATTCGTCGCCCTCCTCTCGCTCAATCGCCGTCCATCAATTACTGTATATCCAAACAGTATTATGAAAGCGAATCCGGACCATGAATTTTGACCAGGCAAAAGCGCTGAGACTTCAGCAGTGGCGCTCGGCCCTCGACAACCAAGAATTTCGAATGCAGAACCCGGAGGTACATCGCCAAACTCTTCACTCAATGAGTGAGGCGCTGGCCGCTGAGGGGTTGGTCGACAGACTCCAGCAGTACGACATGGATGAAATGGCGAACGCGGCTTACTGGCACGCTGTGGAAGAACTGCTGACGTCGCCGCCGCGATATTGCGGAGCCTCTTACTATGATGTTGTGCAGCGAGGAACAGCCGATCTGCGCGGTAGAATTGGCCGTTCGATTTTCTACGAAGCCAAGTCGCTCGCGGTACCGAACTCCGGCTATGACGGGAAGATCTATCCGGATGCCAGTGGCGCAAACCTTGTTTTCAGCAATACGGGCGCCATTGCCAGAATTACCGAACTCACATTGATCATGCCTGACGGCCAGATTTACGACCTGGTTGAGACCCAGCGATTTATCGAAGGCATCCCCCATCAGCCGATTGAGGACCCCGACATGTACAGAGTGCTGGTCGACTCTGCACAGATCGCACGGGAAAACCGAAACCTACGCGCATTCGGCAAAGCCAGGCCGCTTCTTGACCTCGCGAAGTTCTGCATTTGCCCGACGTGTTTTGATCGATTTGGGCAGCGTGAGGAATGCCCCACGTGCATTGGCAAAGGATTTGTAACGAAGCCAGTGCGCACGGGTCTACGCTGAAAGCAATGTGAGGGTATGAAAATGTGCGGACGACTTTCCCAATACCGAGGCATCCACGACTTTGTTGCCGCGCTGAGCTTACCTGGTGCGCTGGTCAACAACACAGGCGACCAGCCATTCGAGCGCTATAACGCCGCGCCTTCGACGCAACTCGCTCTATTCCACTTGGAAGAAAACGTATTGCACGCTGACATGGTGCGCTGGGGATGGCGACCGCACTGGGCCAAAGACCGCGCAGCACCAATCAATGCTCGAGTAGAGAAAGTCGCACACGGTCCATTCTTCCGTGCAATCTGGCCGCACAGAGCAATCATCGCCATCGACAACTGGTTTGAATGGGTGGATGAAGGAGGCCCGAAAAAGCAGCCCTACCTTATTCGTCGGAAAGACGGGGCGCCGATCCTGTGCGCAGCTATCGGCCAGTATCCAAATGCTGAGCATGAACCGAGCGAGCACGATGGGTTTGTGATCATCACCGCCGATAGCGCGGGAGGCATGGTGGACATTCATGATCGACGCCCGGTGACTTTGTCGCCAGAGTTAGCTAGAGAATGGCTCGACCCTGCGACACCCAAAGAGCGTGCGGAACAGATAGTGCTGCTTCAGGGTGAGCCGACCGATGCATTTGAATGGTTCCAGGTCGACCGCGCCGTGGGCAACGTGCGCAATAAAGGACCCGAATTAATCGAGCCGACAAGCGAGATTACAGGCGGGGACCACGCAGGTAACGGCTAATGAATCCATTACCTTCACTGCGACATCCAATACATCACCGACACTACGACGATCACCCAGGTAAGGGTCAGCAAGAACGAGAGTCCGGCGAGTTGCTTATTCATTGAGTGATATCAATCTGATGACTACAGATGATGAATTATCAGCAAACAACGGACAACGATAGCTCAAAGCCATCAGCGACTTATTTCTCGCACATATGCCTGACACGCCTTCAACGCAATCAATCCTCGGTCGCCGTCTCCCGTGATGGCGATAATTCGTTGAGCATGCGCTGGGTCAAGTTGGGCTCTACGGGCTGCATGAACCACGCCGACGGTGCCGGGGGTGGCAGGCACGTCGCAGCCACTGGCTGAATCTGTGGCGTCGAGAAGGACTGACAGCCGGAGTTCAGCAGTAGCAAGGCTGTCACGCACACGATCCTGTTTCTTTTGAGCATCGCTCAGTTCCTTGTGGTGGGCTTGGTCACTGATCGACAGGCGCTGCTCGAGCACAAGGCGTTTGTCTTGATCGGCTCGCATCTGAGCAGCCGCTGCATTGCTGATTGAGGCCAGGTCGGACTTGTGCAAGCTGGCCTGTTGCGCGAGTTGCTCTCCGTATCGCCAGCCCTGAACCTTCCACGTTCCAGCGGCAATGATCAGTACCAGGGCGAATACACCGAGCAACTTCCACGGTACCGGCATCACGTCAGCGCCCTCCGCACGCCTTCGGCCAATATCGAATACGGATAGGCATAGCCGGCGTTCTCGTGATGGATAATGGCTTTGACAAAACCCAGCATCACAGCCGGTATTGCCAGATCAATCTCGGCACCTGGCTTAGTGCCGGTATTGGCTTCGACAGCTCGCACGTAAGCGGCGGTGTCGTTCTCTACCGAGGGCGCCCAGCGGCTGATGATCGCCTTCACGGTCTTCAGCCCGTGTTTGCGCTGGTATGTCAGCAGCACCTTGCCCAAGGCACGAATGCCGTTTTCCGGTACATCGAATCTGGCGAAACGCTTTTCGATAGCCGGGTCTGGTTTGAGCTGGCCCTGCCACTGGTTGGCCGGACTGTAGTCAATGTTTCCGGGGTTACGATTGCGAACCCCGCGAGTTTCAGTTGCAGGCATCACTTTTCTCCAGGCAAAAAAATACCCGCGCGATGGCGGGCCGACAGGTGCAGATGTTTCGTTAGGACGGGCGGACAGGACGATGAGCGATGTCAGGGAATGATTCGGCCCCTTCCTTCCAGTTGCTGACCAGGCCTCGATACTTCAGCCATTGCTTGCGTGTGCCTGGCAGCAGGTCGGTCGGAGTCTCGTCGGCATCATCTTCTTCGATAGCTTGTAATTGGCGTTCTATAACTGCCAATTCAATTGCACGCCAGAAAACCTGATCTTCTGGTGCGGGAATCCATGTCCCGTCCGGAGCTGCGACAAAATCGGAACCACCTTCACCTGGACGCGGGCCGATCATCTCTATCCAGTCTTGCGGGCACTCGCCACCGAACTGTTGAAAGCTGTCGCCTACTTTTGCATAAACGCCACTCATCCCTTAACCCTCCAAACACGAACCCTGCAAGGAGCAGGATTGATGATTACCGAGCCGTATGGTGTACCAGAGTACTGTCCGGCATTCTTCAAAGCGGTCAGCCCTGTCTGCACAACTATCGTGTCATTGAGCATCGACGCTTTCACACCATTGACTTGGAAGCCTCCATTGTCAGCGATGTAGTAACTAAACCATCCTGTTTCCACCCAATTACCACCATCTAGTATTTCTGCAATGCAAAATACCGGTTTTCCCGGAAATGGATTCGCAGTGACATATCTAGAATTTAGCGCGACGTTAGCTGGCGAAGCTTGTATGCCGCCATTTGGGTAAATAATGGTGTAAGCAGCATCTGAATCTGCCATCGCGCCCAGCGCGCCGAGCGCCGCAGCAGCAGTCTTTGCGCCAGTACCTCCTTGGGCAATCGATAGCGCCGTCGTCAGCCCGGAGAGTGACGTGATATCGCTGTTAGCGCCCTTCGCTGCCTTGTTGGCCGTGTTCTGCTCAGATATTGCTGCGGCGTTTTTCGACGCGAGCGCTGCAGCGGCCGAGTCTGAAGCATTTGTTGCCGACGTACCGGCTGCGTTTTTTGATCCCAGGGCAGCGGAGGCTGAATTATTAGCGTTCGTCGCGGATGTACCGGCTGCGTTTTTTGACTCAAGTGCAGATGCTGCCGACTGGCTCGCATTGCTTTCGGAAGTTGCGGCTGCGTTCTTCGAGGCCGTGGCCGCTGCTGCAGAATCAGCCGCCTCCTGGACGCTATCTTCAAGCCCATCAATCGAATCAGCGATCTGATTAGACGCCTGCCGCAGTGCATCGGCGGTGTCCTTCACGTAACCCTGAATCGGTATAAGCGCGAAGGGGCCAGCTGCGATTGTTGGGCCTTTGTACGGTGTAGAAATTGCAAAGGCAGTATCGCTGGCGATGTTCGCTACCTCATACATCTCACCATCAGGCCCGACAAAGGCATCGCCTACGCGCCCATTGAGAATAAACGCGGTGCCTGTACCGATAACTGCATTCGAATTTTGGGCGACAGAAACCGTTCCCGATTTGTACCAGGACATGGATCACTTCCTTTTCTGAGTTCGATTAAACGGCGATTTTTGCGAAGACTGCCGGCAGAAAGAAGGCCGTCGGGTTCGAGGCCGCAACGGTGATTGCGTAAAGCTTTCCGTTTGGAAAGTCCCACCAGCAATACAGATTGCGTGGTATAGCGCTGCCGGCCGTCATATTCATACCGAAGCTGTTGAGCAACATGTATTCGTTCTGCGGGAAGTCGAATGGCACGCTGTAATAGATCCGCGTTAACCCCTGCTGATCTTGATCGTAAGTTACGTAATTCCAATTCTGAAAAGCGCGGGTGAAAGTAGCGGCCGACGTCCCGGAGTCAAATAGCAACTTCCCGCCACCATCCCACAACCGCATGCCGTAGGTGGCCGCCGGCTGAGCACCGAACGCTGCAACGAAGTAGCGACCGTTGGGCTGTGCAGTTAGGGAGTTGTAAGCCCTGACGTAAAATCCTACCCAGTTTCCCGCCGATCCGATCAGCCGCATCCGACAAAGCCCGGCCACTGCACCCACCGTGTCCGGACGGACAAATACCAACGGCGGCTCTTGCGACGTGACCGGTCGCGCAAAATAGGTCGTAGACCCCAAGCCTGATTCCTCCGTGGGAGCGAAGCGCCCCGAAGCAATCACCATCAACCGCGCAAACTCAGAATCAAGGGTGACCACGTTACTGTTGTTAGTGAACTGCACTCCGTAGCTCATCAGCTCCACCTCATGACGATCAGGCGCATGGTTCCGGATGACGTCTGGCTGGCCGCATACGTACGCGTGTGGTTGTAAACCCTCACAACCCCATTAAGCATCTCGGTTTCAAATTGCATTTCGCTGTCGCTGTAAACGCCGACTGGCACAACAAGCGCTGTGCCGTTGCCCGGCCCTACTCCAGGTACCGAAAAGTCCTGACTCCCCTTGCTTGCTTTGGGTGGAAAGGTTACCAACGTAGACAAGGCCACCCGAATGGTGAAGGAGTTCTCGTCGACCTGAAGCGCCCCATCGGCGCCCCATATCCTCATTCCGTAACTCATGCGGCCAAGTTCCCCCATTGGTAGCGTTTAACGCCGTTCTCATCGAAAACCTTGCCACCGTTGTTGTTGATGGTTTGGCGCGCTCCACCCCCCAGCGGACTGTTAAGTTCGAAGTTTCCAGCCTTGTCTATGCGCCATCCCTGAACACCTGAAATGAAGTTATCGGACTGAATGTAAGATCCGATTTTAGCGTTGACGATTGACCCGTCTTTGACGAACAGCGAGTTGATAAATACCTGGCCGCCCTCGACCGCAAACGGTACCGAGATTGCACCACCGGCGATGGTATTAACGACCGCGAACCGATCCGCACTCACCAGGAACTGACTTTGCAATCCGGCCCCGGTGTCCTCGATGCCGAGGCCAATGCCGGCGGCGACGTACTTGCCATCGGCCGTCAGCTGCATCTTCACCGACCACATAGTCGACAACTTGCCCTCGGTGTTCGCGTAAGCAGTTGCGGTCTCTTCGATTGCGGCAGTATTTTCACCAACCGTTGCCGTCAGCTGAGTGAATTTGGTGACAGTTGCTTCCTTATCAGTAGCCACCGTCTGCTCGAGCTCGATCAGGTTTGCCGAGTTGTCACCCACTTCGGCATTCAGCTCGGTTAAGCGCTGGGTCATTGCCTTGTTCTGCGATGTCCTGACCTTCACTTCCTGAGCAAAGCTGGTGGTAGCGTTCCACCCGCGAAGAGCATCGAGAGCATCACCTTCGCCGTCGTCATCCCGGTAGGCAGAACGAAGCGCTTGCAGGCTCGAGGCTTGCGCGGTCACCACTCCATCCAGCTCAGTGATGTTTTGGGTGTTGATGGTCACCTGCTGAACCATGCCGTTTGCCGTTTCGAGCAAATCACCCACGTCATTCCAGTAAGCAACGTTGGGTGGCGGCGTGTTGAGCGGCACCTCTTGGTCGGCCTGGTAGATGTGGCCGTCCTCAACGATCAACTGACCCCGGGTGTAAACCTGCTCCGGGTCGTACCCCTTCAATCCGTCGAGTGAATCGATTTGATCCTGAAGACCCGGGATTTTGTCGATCTCGTCCTGCAGATCCTTCCCCAGTTCGGTTTTAGTGATCTTTCCGGCCAGCGCCGCTAGGTACGCCGAGACGTCATTCGATGTCTGTGCCGGGACGTAAAGGAAATCACTTTTGCCATAGGCATTCGACGAGCGAACGAAGTAGTAATAATTCGTCCAGAAGCCCAAGCCCGTGTGGGTGAAGGACAGTCCCTGCCCGAGGTACGACGCGTCAGCAGCGGTTGCTGTCGGTTGCGTACTGAAGAAGTACTCATAGGTGCCGCCGTTCAAACCATTTTGCGCGTTGCCTGGGATCAACACGATGTTGTCAATCGAGGACTGCACCACGCACGACTCAGGGATTGGCGGCCCATTGATGCTGACCGATATTGTCGCCTCACCGGATCGCGCCATTGGCCCCACTGCCGCCACGCTCATGGTGTAGTTGCCAGAGGGCAGCCCATTGATTGCGCACTCAGTCGAGGTGGCTGGGACGTTGTGCGATTGAATCGCGGTGGTCCCCTGCCGGACGATAAGCACGTATTCCTTCACGATGCCGGCAGGCGGCTGCCAGGACAAAACGCCCTGCGTCACTTCAGCCGTGGTGTCTTGCGTCCACGTGAGATTGGTTGGTGAGCCCAGGCCGCCCGCTGGCAGGTTTATGAATCCAATCGGGTTGTAGGGCTGGCCAACAGCATCGCTGAAGATGGCTTGCTCATACTGCGCCACGGAGACACTGCAACCGTCCTTGTTGCCCATCGACCAGTTGGTGACGATGAACTCGCCCGAGATATTCAGCGATGGCAAGTTGACCCGAATGACGCGCCCCGGCCGGCAGTTGTAGCCGGAGAGGTTCATCGGGATGTTGATGGTCCCGCCACCACGCCGACGGCGAAGTTCGATGTTGGCCAGCCGCTGAGCCTGATACGGATCGGTGACGTAGGAGAAGGTCAGCGTTTCAGCGGCTTCCCCTCCATCCTCGACAACCCATTCGTCGATGCGCACCTCGGGATAGTCCGTTTCGGTCCAAGACTGGGATGGATCGATAAAGGTGCCTCGGACGGTGTTGATTGCCGCATCATTGGTCGGCTCGGTGCTGCCGGTAATCGTGCCGACAACCATGTCCTCGTTGACTTCGAAATCATACGGACCGTAATACGCGCCCGCTTGAAGCATCCAGCGGCCGCCCACACGGATAAGCTTGCCGGCGCAGGCAGCTTCGAGCTTCTGCAGCACACCCGTGCGCTGTTCGTCCGCACCAATCACGCAAGCTGTTCTATAGCGCTGACTGACGGAGCTGTCGGCATTGGTCACGCCTTCGTCGCACACGTTGGCCGCACTGGCGAAAGTATCGAAAACGATCTCGTCGTCCGGGACGCCGCAACGATTTCGCAAATACCACAGCATGTGCAGCGCAGTGTTTGCGGAATAGCCGAAAGTGCCAGAGCGCGGGTCGTAAATATCGTTTCGCCCACGAACAACAAAGCGGGTGTCGGGAATGCCGGATGGGAACTTCTCAGCGCTGTACCGCAGCGATACCCGAACAAAGGAAAGGCCGCGCCCAATCTGGCTGTCTTTCCATCCAGCGCAGTTTGCCAAGAGGAACGCATTCACCTGGGTTGGATTGACGATCAATTCATAACTGGCAAATGCGCCGAACGAAGCGATGTCTTCCTCGCCGAGGTAGATGTTTTCCAAGGCATCAATCGGGCCTTCGCTCAGCACATAGACCATGTGCAGCCACTCGCCCTCGCCCTGCGCCCCAGACTGTTCTTGCGCCCACACCAGCACGCCACCGGTAGCCACGTGGCCGAGGATGAAACGGACAGGCGCCTTGGACGATCTGACGGTTTGAGCTGAAGGCTCGTTGTCACGCAGCGGGGATTTGGTGTTGAGCTTTTCCTGCTGCTCGGCGGCATAGAATGCCAATGCTGCGCCGGCGACCGCGCCCCACGGACCGCCTTGTGCGAAACCAACGACAGCACCAACAACAACCTGGGCGAGTTTCTTTACACCAGAACTCATTGTTCAACTCTCCATGCCGCCAGCGGTTCGCACTCAACCCGGACAACGCCGTCATCAGTCGTGGACCAGTAATCGCCAGCCCAGAACACGGCCATGCTTCGGCCGCGAGGGGCGTCGTACAGCACCACGTCACCGCGCTGGACGTATGGCAGGGCAATCCGTGAGAAGCAGGCGTCCCACGCAGCTTCAAGACTTCCGTGCTGTTTCTTCAGCTGACGCTTGGCACCGCTTTCGGTTTTGTATTTGCCGCGGTAATTCGCCGCCGGATCGACACCGCAAACAGCGGCCGAGCAGTCCGCCGCGAACAGACAGCAGTCAAATTTTCCCCACGAAAAAGGCCGCCCTTGGGCAGCCTTGATCACGTCATGCAGACGTGTGGTCCAGTCTCGATGTCGCATGGCGATTACTCGTAGGTGAATGTCGGAGCGTCTTTTGTGGAGCCCCAATAGATGGGCCACTCTGACATTTGGGCGATTGCATAGAAGAAGCGATCACCCTGGTAGCGGGCGCGGTGGTTTTCGTCCGTGAAGCGCTCGGTCCCGGTACGGCTCCACTCGGCCATGCGGTCTACGACAGGCACGGTGATGCTGTTGCCTTCCTCTCCGTTGCCGGCAAAAGAAAAACTGGCCGCGTCCATGCGCCCAGAGAAGAGAATGTCCGCCGCGTAGTTGCCGTCCTCGTCAAACACCACGAACATGACCTTCGCCAGCCGACCTCGACATCCTCGGACGTTCGTTTCGGAAAGGATGTAGGAATCCAGCCCGCTTAACGTCAGATCGACCGACATAGGTGAGCCCGAGTTGTCGCTTTCCTGCGACTGGCTTACCTCGCCGAAATTGCCCACGCCGTCATAGGTAATGCCGCTGATCACAAGCTGGCCAGTGCCGGTGTGTGCAAAGACCATCCCGTCGACAAAGTCGAGCTGCACGGCATACACAGGCATGAACTTGCCGGTGGCGATGATGTTCACCACGCTCTGACTAAAAGGAAATGCAGACGGCATCAGAAGGCCTCTCGGAACTGGAAACTGCCATTAGCCACGACGGGCTGAATCGTCAGTTGGTTGGTGTCATCGACGCGGCGCATTTCGGAATAAGGGTTCTGGTACTCAACCGCGGTGTTCGCGACCAGCGCCCGCCGAATGCGCTTGTTGACGAACACCTGAACACGGCCGGCAGCCGTTGATGTAGCGTCGTCGACAATTTCGAACATCTCGCCTTGGATGCTGATGTAGTCGCCTTGGAAAAACACTTTGGTGCTCGGCGTCACGCCACCCAGCGTCATGTTGGTGGCTTGGGCATTGCCGGTGACCACCACCGGCAAACCGATATCATCACGCCGAGTACGGGTCATGGCCGGCATATTGAACGTGCCGAACATTCCTTGAAGGCGCCCCAGAAACGAACTCAGCACCCGCTGATCCTCTTCAAACAACACGCCGAAGTTCAACGTGCACAACCAGTAGGCACCCGGATAACCAATAATTTGCTGCGAGTTGGAAAGCGTCGACGTGAAAGCACGGTTGTTGTAAACCATGCCCCACGTCATATCGGTAGGCTCCAACGTATCGGGCCAGGCAAGAGCCATGCGTAACTCCTAGAGCCGTTACCGGCGAGCAATCAATTGTCGGACGGGACCGTTTTGTTTGAGGTCTTTGAGCACCAACTGATAGCCACCCTCAGCACCGCGGCGAGCGGCATCCTGGATCTTTGCCAGCGTGGCATCGTCAGCATTCCCCTGGACGCTGATGTACTGGGTGACGCCGCCGACCGAGACTGGTGCTGCGGCAGACGCAGAGTTTGAGTCGCCATCAGAGCCGCCCACCATGCGCACGCCGAGCGATCCATCGGCGGCCCGGGTTAGCGGCATGATCGCCTCCGGCCCGGCCTCCGCGAAGATTCCCGCCCCCTTGGCGAAGGCAAAGGTTTGTGGAGTGTTGTAAACCCCGCCGGAGTAAGACGACAGGCTGGCCGAGCTGTAAACACCGCCTTTGGCATTTGGGACCATTGCGCCTTCGCTGAAGCCGGTCATGGTTCCGCTACCCGCTGCGCTTGCACCGCCGCCAGCGAACGCACTGAAGGCGCTACTGAGGAATCCAGCCGCTGCTTGTCTGACCTGGATGCGGATCAGATCCTCGATGATCGAATCAGCCATGTCCTTGAAGGACAGCTTGCCCGTTTTCACGAAGTTCACGATGCCGTCCTCCAGACCACTGAAAGCGCTGGTGAACAGTTCCTTGGTTTGGCCAGCGACATCAGCCGCCTGGTCAACGTAGTCCTGCAGCGCGTCAGAAGCACCGTTGGCCCAATTGGATTGGGCGGCATCGACCTTGCTGAAGTAACTCTGCTGGGACGCAAGGCGCTTACCAAGCTCATCCTGCAAAACTTTCGTTTCGCTGGCATAGAGCTCAGGCGAAATTTGCGCCGTATTGAGCTGCTCATTGAGGCTGGCCAAGTCGGCGGCATACTTCTGGCGAAGAGCCAAATCAGCGCGCATCCGATCACGCGCCTTATCACCCATGCCGATGCCGGCCAACTCCTGATCAAATCCATCTTGAGTGGTTTGCGTGCCCGTCGCCTGCGCATTCTTAAAGGCCGTCAGCTTCAGATCGTCTTCGTTGGCCTTTTTGATTTTATTCAACGCATCCAGCTCGGCGGCCATGCCCATCAGCTTTTTCTTTTGCGCCTCACTCAGCTTGCCGAGCTTGCCCTCCTGCAGCTCGAAGGAAAGCTTCATTACCTCTGTGGCGTCTTTCTGTTTATCACCAGTGGTATTGATCAGCTCGATCTGGCGTTTGTAACCTTCCTCGGTGGTCTCGAAGTTCTTGAGTTGCTTCTTCGCCGACGTCTCTGTCTCGCTGGCATTCTTTTTGGCAGCCTTGGCCGCTGCGTCGTCGGAAGCTTTTTGCGCATCCTTTGCAGCAGCGGTCGAACGGATCGCTACAATCATCCCTTCGGTAAGGTCTTTATTTTCAGCAATGAACCTGTTCGCAGCTTCCAGGCTTGTTTTGTCCTGAGCCGCGCCCAGTTGTTTCTGCAATTGCTCGAGGTACTTCTGACCTACCTGATCCGCCGCGGCGATTGCGGCATTGTTCTTGTTTCGCGCAGCGGTGTTAGCATCGGTTTCGCCGGTCAGTTTAGAAATAATCTCGCGATGCTGGTCAAGCTGTGAACTCAGATCAGTAACCGGAACCTGGCTTTTGTCGATGGCCAACGCCATTGACTCGGTAACGCCCGGCACAAGTCGCAATTGATCGGTGACCGCCTTCCAGTCGACCGTGATGCCTGATGCTTGGTCCTTTGAGGCCTGCCGAACCAGATCAAGGGCCTTTTGCGCCTGCTCTGGCAAAGGTGTCAGTCCAGCCATCAGGCCGTCAGCACCAGCGGCACCCATGCCTCTGAGGTCGCTTTCGAACTTATCGGCGATAGCCCCAGACATCTGCCCGAGCTTGCCTTGCATGTCCTCGACTGCTGATTTCAGTTCGCCGAGGGTCACCGATTGCGTGGCGCGGTTGAGCTCGCCAAATCGCTTGATCAGCTTTTCAATTGGATCACTAAGGTCTCCAAGTTTTTGCTCGAGAAACCCGGTGTTGTCCCTTAGCGTCAAAAAAGCCGTAGCCGCTCCAACTGCCAGCAGTGCAATGCCCGCAGGGCCACCTAAGATACCAAGCAGGCTAGTTCCAGCGCGCGTCACGCCAAGCTGCGCAGCAGTGACAGCGCTGGTCGCACGCGCTTCAAGCATTCTCGCCTCGGCGAGTTGAAGCGACATTTGAGTCTGAACAGCCGTACCTCTAGCGGCGATGGCTTCTTTCTCTGCCAAAAAGATCGTTGTCTGCGCTTTCCGTTGTTCGGCCTGGGCAGCCAGCAACACGGACGCCGCTTGTTCTTTGCGAGCAATAGAATCTTGAACCGCAGACTTCACTGCAATAGCAGCAGACGCGGCAGCGCTTCTCGCGTACCCCGCCAGTGCCCCTACCGCAACCAAGCCGACGACGTTGGCCAAAACTTCAAAGTGGTCGCTGATGCCGCCAATGCCCTTGGCTAAAATGCCGGTAAAGTCTGCGGTCTCATTTAGCTTGCCAATATACTGGGTGAACGCATTTGTCAGATTCTGGACGGCATCACGCACAGCCACGCTCATGCTATCGGCGAGTACGCCATTTGCCTGGGCGGACTTTTGCAGCCCCTCCGTCAAAGTATCAAGGCTGAGTTTGCCTTGTGCCCCAAGGCTTCTGATTTCCTCCGCTGTCTTACCCGTCGACTTAGCAATGGTGTCTACGACAGTAGGCATGGCTGCTAAAATTGATTGCCAGCCATCGGCTTCAACTTTTCCAGTTTGCAGTGCCTTGGAGTAAGCATCTATTGCTGAGCTGGCTTTGTCAGCAGAGGCCGAGTTAGTTACCAACAGGAAGCTGAAGCTGTCCATCACGTCGAGCGCTTGGCCGGTGTTGTAGCCCATAGACTTCAGGCTGTCCGCCGTTCGAATGTAAAGCTCTTGGGCCTCACTCAATGGGCGGTATGTGCGCTTCGCGGTTTCCAGCAGGCGCTGTTGCACCTGGTCATATTCATTGACACTGCTGGTAGCCATTCCAATCCGGTCGGACATCTGACCGTAGGAGTCCGCAGCCTCGATTATTTTTCCTATTGAGGCGACACCGATTGCAGCGCCCAATGCAGTTTTGATAAGGCCGGCGGCGCTCTGCGCACTTTCACCAGCACGTTCAAAAGCCTCATCGATACGGCCCAGGCTCTTATCAATTTTGCCTGACGCTTGGGCGACGGTGGAATCCGCACGGGACATTTCTTGACGCAACTGGGCGGTGGTCGCCTCGATCCGGACCAGCATTCCCTGAACGTCTGTATCAGCCATTGCTTTCTCCGGGCATAAAAAAACCCGCCAAAGCGGGATTTTTGGAAACTAAGTGGTTACTCAATAATTAACTGAGTCGCTCGCCACAATTTGTTGGCTCGGTCGTATGACATCTTTGCTGTATAGCTATTTCTGATTGGCGCACCAAATGCATTTTGGGCGTCAACATACGCCGATACATCAAATGAGCAGTCAGGTATAGCTCTAACACTTACACCTTTGTCTACGACAGTTGGGAAGCTAGCGCTGTTCGGGGCTTTCAATCGCTGCTTAACAAAGTTTTGAGACATGACGAATGCCATAGTTGTATCGCCGCAATCATTGGCGGCCTGCTCTTGTTCGCGCTGAGGGCTTGAATTCCAATTGAAGTACCAAACCCACACCATGACGACAGCAATCGCAGCAACCGACAAAGCTATCCTAATATTTGTCTCGGAGCCTCTTTTGCTTGCCATAACCATACAAGCGACACAGGCAACAAAAATTATTGCCCCCGTCAATAACAGCATGAGAAAGGCCACATCAACTTCCTTATTGTGAATTGAGAAGCGATTGTACACGCCACTCAATCATTTCTGCCGCCCCGTCAGCGCTTGACGCAACTTGGCGGCAACGGTCGAAGGTTTTGGCTTTTCTTTCGGTACGGCAGGTTTACTACCGAAAGGATTGGTCATCTGCACCCACTCAATTCGAGCATCCATTGCCAGGAATAACTCGGGGAGAGGTATTCGCCAAGCGAGCTCAGGCGACCAACCAAGCCAGCCAGTGGCCACTGCGTAAAGCCGGTCAACGTAACTACCATCCTCGACAGCACTTACGCCTTCGCCGGCTGATCCTTTCCCGGTTGCGAGCCCCGTGGATTATAAAGTGCCACCAGGTACGCGTTTAGCCGAGTGGCGACCTCAAGCACGCCCTCCTGCCAAACCTGCTCAGGTATGGGTGCTGCATCTTTGCCGCTCAGCCCGGCACCACCAGCAATGATCACCGCGCAGCCCTCGACACTCAGCGAACTGATTGCCTGCGAGGCGCCGCGTAGCCCGCCGAAGTGGGCTTCAATTGCGCGCACGGCACCGAGCGTTGGCATCAAAGTGTAGGTTTCGTCGCCCAGCTTGATATCGACGGTACCGAAAAGGGTCTTGCTCATGTGTCGAATCCTTGAGATTCGGGGCCGAGGCCCCGAAGGTTAGGCGGCAGCCGGGAGGATTTCCAGAATGTCGGAGTTGATACCGATGGTGACGTTACGACGAACCACGTTATCAGCGGCGCCGGCGGCCACAGTGTTGTTCATAACCTTGCCGCGCAGATAGAACGTGGTTGGCAACAGTGCGGGGGTTGCATCGGGATCGCCGTCATTCAAGGTGATCTTGATGTTGTAGTCACCTTTGCTGCGATCCTTATGAGCGACCTTCAGCTTTGCCTGGCCCAAATCGCCGTTGTCCAGGCCGACGGTGACGGTCAGGTCGCCCGCGTCAGCGGTGCCTTTGTACTTGCGAACACGACCATCGCGCAGGGACGTGAAAGTCACCGAGCTGAAGGTGTCGCCAAACTCGCCAAGGTCTTCGACTTCGCCAAGTTCGACATAAGTGTCAGCCTTGTAGAGCGCTTCAGTATCGGCGCCGTTCTTGCTGCCGATAGAGATTCGGCAGCCGGCGGCTGTGTTGAGGTTGTCATCGGCCATGGGGGTTCCTCCAAAGGCGCATTGGATAAAGCCGCTGGGCGGCCGGGTGTTGGGTTTAGTGGGTGGTGATGACGCGGACCGTGATCGATCCCTGATACGTGACGCCGTCAGCGTCGCGCTGGGCATCAGCTTGCTCGACTCGGACTGATACAGCGCGGCCTACGGAAAGCGGTAGCCGACGCTCGTCCAAAGCAGCGACAACCTCACCGTTGATACGCTTCACTTCTGCCTGGCCGTGGGCATCAGACCAGACCGAAAGGTAGATCAGACGCTGTTCACGCTTGCGGCCGGCGATGGGTGAAATGTTGGTCGATATCTCGCGATCAAACGACACATACGGCATGTCGGTATCCATGGGAGCACCGTCGTAAACGGGACAGGAAAGCTCGGCAGTTAGCCGCGCGAATAGCGCTTCCTGCAATGCAACGGATGGGTCAGCCATTGGAAAGCCCCTTGCTTGCTTTGCTCAGCGTTCGACCTATGGCGGCCTTGATATTGGCCACGACATACTCCCTGTTCACGTCTTTCGCTGGGCGAAGCCAAGGGTGAGCAGGACGAGCCGGAATATCCGGGTACTTGCCGAAGAAATTGGTGCCGTCACTTTTGTTCGTCGGGCGCCGGTTTCGGTTGTCTGATCGCTTCCCGCCCGTATAGCCCTTGGTGCCGTATTCAACGAACTTGAGATAGAAGAATCTGCTGTTGTCCTTTTTGCCGCGAATACCGATCTGTGCATCCAATCCGCTGTCGGATACAAAAACCTTAAGCGCCGCAGCGGCTGCGCCCGTGTCCTTGGGAATCAACTCGCGCATTGTCGAAAGGATGAGGTTTGCCGAATCCAGCATGACCGGCGCCAACTCGTTGTCCATAGTGGCGTGGATATTTCGAAGCGTCTTCCGTAACTTGAAGTCGCCAGACATGCGTGAACGCCGCACGGCCATGGTCTATTCCTTGGCCTTGGCTGGCTTGTCTGCAGCAGCCGCTGTTTCAACGACAACCGTCGCCAAACCGCGCTCAACGAGAGACGCGCCCAGCTTGGCATCAACCGTAAACTCTTCACCTTTTTCCCGGTCGCCAGTGGCGCCGGACAGCATGCCCAAGGCAACAACTTTCATATTTCACCTCTACGGGTTGGGAACGTTTGAACACAGTAACCGGAGCATGTCCCGTTCATTATTGGGCAGAGCAGCTTCGATCAAGTAGGTGGTGCTAACGCCTTTTACGGTGTGCACTAGTCGGTTTCCAGCCACGGCATCAACCCTCGGGCGAATGCGTATTTCGGCAGTAACAAGGGCCTTCAGTTGCTCAGCAACGGGAGAGATTCGCCCTGTCGGGATGGTGATTTCAACCCAGAGCTTTCCGAGATTCGACCATGTGGTGTCAAAGCCACCAGTGGTGTTTTTTACTCGTTCAGGCTTCTGCATCATGCAGCGGTGACGCATCGAGCCGGCTCTCATCAGTAGCGCTTCCTGTACATGAGCAACCGCTCGACAGCCAGCGGCACTACGGTTGAGATGGTGCCCAGCGCCACGCCTTCGCGGTTCGCGTACCAATGACCGACCAGCAGAAGGATGGCCTGTTCAACGTCCGGCGTGAGCCCCATCTGCGCAGGCTCAACCGGCGCTGTTTCGACCAGCTCTCTGTCGCAGTGCATGGACACATGGGACTTGGCCGCCTCGAAGTAGCCGGTGATGAGCGAATTTTCCTCATCGTCATCTACCTTAAGGTGGCTCTTCACGCGTGCCAGGTCGAGCATTTACTTGTTCTCTTTCGGTTTGGTTTGCTTGTTGGTGGAGGCCTCAACCAGCCCCTTGCCTATAAGCGCATGAGCCAGTTCTTCGTCCTCGACGTCGATAATGGTTCCAGCCGAGACACGGCCGTTTGGTGTTTTGAGCTTTTCAGGATCGCCTTCGAAGCCCCAAAGTACTTTCAATTCCATGGTGTTCTCCAAGTCAATTGCGGGGCTCGACAGTCCCCGCGCAGGTGATGTTGCTGATTACGCAGCCAGTGCGAAGCGACCTTTAACGAAGGCGTACTTCTTGCGAACAGCCAGGCCGATGCGCTCTTCAACCAGGATTGCCCGTTGGTTTTTTATGAAGTCGTCGTTGATCATGCCGACCTTGATGGTGAAACCCATGCGATCGTAAATCCGCGCACCTTGCTGGAACGACCCCGTCAGGAACTCGCCGCCAGTAGTGGTGCCATCGCCTTCATCCATGCTGTCCGATGCAACGACTGGCCGGCCCCAGAGAACGGGAGTGACCAGACCTTGCAGGTTGGCGAACAGGTAACGGTTGTCGGCGTCTTTCTGAAGTTCGATGTTCATCCAATCTAGATCCGACATGACCACCGCGTCGGCTGGCAGCTTGGATTGCTTACGAGCCTGATAGATCGCGCGCCGGACAGTGTCGATGGCAGTGTCGTTCGCTTTGCTCAAGGCGGCGCTGAAGACCGTAGCCTGAGTCATGATCCCGTTGAGGTTGTTACCGGTACCATCCCCCTTCAGCAACTGACCTTCGCGTTTCAATTCCAGGTCATAGCGCAGAAGCTCCTGGATGTAGCTGTACAACTGCGGAACGTCGTCCAGCGCTTCGTCGGTCACTGGCATCCAAACCGCGATTTTCTTGACGATGTCGGTGACCTGTTCGAAGGTCACGTTACTGGTTGGTTTCGCACCACCTTCTGGCACCATGCCGGCGCCCATGGTGTGCAGCAGTTCGCGGAAATAGGTGAACGACTGACCGGTGACTGGCGTGGTCGGAATCAAATCACGAATAAGCAGATTCTGCCGTGGAGCGCCTTGGATCACTGGATCGTATTGCGGAGCCACTAAACCGGAACTGGTGACCTTGGTTTCGGACATGCTGGCCATGTCTGACTTGGTGATTTCGATTTCAGCCACGCTTTGGCTTTTCGAGGTCAACGCCTGGTACTTGTCGTTGCCCTTGATCATATCGATGAAGCTTTTCTTTTCGCCGTCACCGCCGCGCAACTTCACGCCTTTCTCTTCGAGCTTTTGCACCTGCTCAATGACGCGTTCGATCTCGCCCTTCTGCTTTTCGATCTGAGATTTCATCTCAGTGGTGACGCCGTCGCCTTTTTGAAGAGCATCAGAAACGTCGTCGTATTTCTTTTGAAGCCCGGCGAAACCATCTTTCAGCTTGGCTTCAAGGGAATCTTTTACTTCTTTAACTGGATCGGTCATGGCGACACTCCAAAGATTTGGTCAAAAGTGACTGAGAGTTTTTTCAGCTCTTCCACGGTCGCCGTGGCCACGTCGCCACCATCACGGTGGAACGCGGGATAGCCGAGCGAGGCAACGGCTGCTGCCTCCTTCTGAGAAAGCCCCATGCGCTGGCGCAGGGCGTTCTCAAAAATTCTGATGTCCGACTTCACGTCGGTAACTTGTGCAGCCGGGTTCATACCGAATGGCACCAGGGACGCCTCCCAAAGTTCCGCCTGCTTGATGATCCGCACGCTGCGGCCCTCACGCTCTTCGTAGGCAGCCAGGATCGTGTTGAATCCAATGGACATGCTGTCGAGCGTGCCTTCCTTCATCAGCTCGTAAGCATCGCGCGCATAGCTAACTGCCAGGTTGACCTTGCCCTTGATGTACAGGCCGTGGTCGTCCTGCGTGAATTCCGCCGAACCAACCAGCCGGGTTAGATCGTGGAACAGCGCCAGCTTCAGGCGCCCGGCCCGCGTGGTTTTCACCTTGGTGAATGCACCAGGAAGAATCACGTCATCGCCCAGGTCGATGTTATTGAACACCGCGGCGTAGCCTTCAAAGTTGCCCAGGTCGTCACTGGCCTTCACTTCAAAGGGGACTTCAATCTTGCTTAGCATTGGTTTGCATCTCCCAGCGAGTAACCCGGTCGTATTCGTCGCCCAGCAAGCGAGGCTGGTTTTCTTTGTCCCGGACTTCGTTGATCGTCATCCAACCTGAGCCGCCAGACCCACCAAGCGCCGCCTGGTAGTAGGTCGCCCTTCCAGCGCTGTCAGCGCGCAACAGCCCCTCCACAACGAACTCCACAAACTGGGATTTGTCGCGGAACAACTTGTCGTTGATTTCGTCCTCGATGGCGTCGAGGTAGGGTTTGAGGCCGAACGTCACAAAGCCGCTGGTCTGCTGCTCAAGGTTCGAGCCCATGATTGAAGTCTTCCCAGCACGGTTGGCCAGGTAAAGAGGCACGCCCCAGCAACCCGCTAGGGCTTCCTCCTGGAACTGCTGGGACTCGATGAACTGACTGTCTTTCTGGCTGAGCCCGGCCGGCACAATTTTCGGGCCGCCCTGCAGGACGCCCATCGAGCCTATGTCGTTGACGTCGCCTTTACGCACATCAGGGAATTTTTCCATGATCTGCGCTTGCTGGACCTTGGTAAGGAACTGGTCATAGATGACGTACCCGCCGGTAAAGCCACCCTTGCGCATAAACATTGCAGACCAGTTCTGCGCCGTCTTGGCCAACCCCATTGATTCAGCCATGCACTCGACAGGCGAAAGCCCGATCACTCCGTCAACGCTGAACAGCTTGAAGTGCAGCATGTTCTCCGGAGAGACCGGGAAACGCTCGCCGCCCAGGGTTACCCAGTAGATCAGATCGTCTGAGGTATCGACCTCCACGTTGTCAGCGCTGATCGGGATAAAGCCAATCCAATCTCCGTTATCGGCACGCTCAATGATGCTGTAACCATTCCCGCGCAGGGCCATGTTCACCACGGCACACTTGAGGAAGTTGAGCTTGGTCATGTACGGATTAGGCTTTCGCAACACTCGTGCCTGTCGCGACTTGGTATCTGCAAGCACACGCCCTGTTGCCCCATCTTCAAAAATCTTGAGGGGCAGCCCGGCAGCAGATTCACTCAGGATCTTGACGCAGGCCCAGACGATTGGGATCGTCATGGCCGTCTTTGATGTAATCGTTACTCCCGACTTTGTTCGCTTCCCTCCGGCCAACATCTCGACCTCGGTGTATTCGCCGGTCGCGGGATCGGTGTAGCCGAACATGCGCCATGACAGCGGGTTGTACCAACGAGATGCCATATTCAGCCTATGAGTTCGAGCCGATGAGTCCGAAGAATCCATCGGCCAGGTAATTGTCGAGCCCACTTTGGGCTTGGGGGTTGAGCGACAGCAGCGAGATGGCGTTGAAGGCCGCCATCAATGGGTCGATCTTCGCCAGGCCCGACGCCTGCTTGGTGATCAAGATTGCGTTGCCGGCTGGCACCACTCGGGCATTGCCGCAACACCAAGCCATCATTGGTTGGCCGCCATGGACCAGGCCGCCCTCGGCAAGCTTTCGCTCAGTGGTCTTGATTGCCCCGTTCAGCTTCCAGCCTTGGCTGATGCCGATGATCTTCTCTTCAGGAATGCCGGCCTCGGCCAGGGCATCAAGAATGGCGCCGATACCCGAGGGGTCGACTCCGACCTTGTCGAGCAACCCGGCGGCCTCGACTCTGGCTACCAGCTCAGCAACGTCCTGCACGTCGTCACCGATGGTCTCCACCAAGGTCAAATCACCATTGCCGGCGAAGTCTCGAAAGCGTGGCGCTTCGCTTTTGCGGCGTTCCAAAACTGACGGGTGGGCCCAGGCGTGCGTCCATACCAGCCATTGCCGTGTGAGCTTGTCGCGGCCAGCAGCGGCGAAGCCGAGCAAGTCATCCAGGCCGCCGCCATCGATGCCAACGTCGACAACCTCGGATCGGTCAATTAGTTGCTCGAAGGTCAGGCCTTCCGGTGCCGCCTGAGCCTCCCAAAATTCAGCGCCGGCCCACCGATCTGATCGTAGATTCAGGCCTATCTCGATGTTGAGATGCTTGGCCAGAAACTGCTGAAGAGTGCCGTCGGATGCGCCCTGCTTCTTCTTGAGCTCGTCTCCCAGCCACTCAGCGCTAACCGAGCGACCCATGTTGGGGTTGGTGATGTAGAAGTTTTCCGGCCTCAGGTACGCCTTGTCCTCAATCATCTGCAAGGGAAATTCGTACAAGATGCCCAGCGTTTTGCGGTCGAGGATCTTGCTGTCACGCACATTCCGCCAGTAGCTCAGCTTCTCCTTGAACACGCCGGCAGGGGGGTCGTCACTTTGGGTTGTCAGAAAGATGACCCATCCCTCTTCGCGAGAGATCTGACCGCCAAGCGCTTCCATGAACATGGATTCGGCGTTGGATCGCTTGCCGAAGACCCATAGCTCATCGACCAAAACTTTGCCCGACTTCTTGCCTGACACGGTATCCGTATCGGCCGCAACGACCTTCAATGAGTTACGAGTGGTGCGGTCTGTGATGGTCCTTATGTGATCCTGGATGTGAAACATCGCCGACAGTTCTGCGTCGGCCCGGACCATTGCCGCTGCTGGCTTGAATGCGTTGTCAGCGACCTCTCGCGTAGGGGCCAGAATCAGATGCTCTTCTTCCTCACGCCAGCAGAGGATCAATGCGGTGAGCATGATGCCGGCGGCGATGGTGCTCTTCGTGTTCTTCTTGCTGATGAGAAGGCCGAACTCTCGTATCAGCTGCTTGCCGGTCTCAGCATCGTAGGCCCCGAAGATGCAGCGAACAAAGTTGAACACCCAGTCGTCGCAACAATCAGCCATCCGTGGCTTGCCTGGTAGATCCGGGACGCGAAGCTCTTTGAAGATCTGCAGGGCTCGCTCAGCTTCCTCCACGAAGATCGGCGGCGGGATAATCGATTCGCGAGCGATCAACCGCCGCTCCCAGTCGGGGCATGCTGTCGACCATTCCATAATTAAACCTGCTTACCGTTCGTTGCGACTAATTTGGGTGGGGCCTGCCTGGAGAACTTTCCAGCAGCCTGCTCGGCCGCTTTTTGCTGTTCGTCCTTCTTGCCGCCATCCGCCTTTTTGACGTGGGTGTATTGAACTGCGGCAATGGCCGCCCTGACCTGTATAGAGCTCGCATCAAGCTGGCCAAGGGCAATCTTGGTCAACAGGGCAAGCATGTCCATCTCGGGAGCCGGGACCGGAACCGCCTTTTCGCGCTTCAGTGCGCCACCGTGAGGCTGCGCCTCGAACTCCACAGACACCGCAGAGGAATTTGCTGATTCCTGTTCGACCTTCTTTTTCCGACCAGCGCCCGGCCGAGCGCCGCCAGAGTTGGGGCGCGCGCCCCCGCTCTTGCCTTTGACGCCTGCCATTTGCTGAATTCCTTTTTCAAAAGGGGGAAATAATCTGCGCGTGAGACAAGTGGTGGTCTAGTGACCTCGAAACCGCCATATTTTGGTCCCCCCCTCCCCTGAACGAGAATTTCTATCATTCTGGTCAGAGCTGGCGCTCTTCGCGTTGCTTCTTCGATGAGTGGCACGTGCTGCACAGACTCATCCAGTTGGATCGATCCCAGAACAGCGTCATGTCGCCTCGGTGCGGGATGACGTGGTCGACCGTGTTGGCCGCCGTCACCCTTCCCTCACGCTGGCAGTACACACAGAGCGGGTTGTCATTGAGGTGCACGACGCGTGCCTTCTGCCATTCGTAGTTATAGCCACGCTGACCCGATGTGGTCTTGCCGGTACGCCATGAGGTTGGCGCTGCCGTTACCAATCGATTGCCTTGGGTCGCGACTCTGCTACCCAAGGTCTTGAGCCTCGACACTACCAGCCACCAACCATCTTGCTACCCACTGCGATGCCTGCAACGAACACCAGCACGATCCACATTGAGGCGCGTTCCATGGTGATTCCTCGTCGCGTGTCGCGACACAATTTGTTGATTCGCGAAACGTGTCGCGGACTATTCAGCTTTGCGGCTGGGCAACTTGAAGTCAGTCACTCTGTCGGCGATGTTGCGGATCTTCTCCACACCCAAGAAGCCAACCCAGCCGCCCGCGAAAGTGGCCATGCTTTGGGGTAAGCCGAAGAAGTCCAGGCCACTGATGATGGTCAGCGTGAGACCGCCACAAATCGCGCCTTCCACCAGCATTTGACGCCTGGTGCCACCGCCGTAAGTGATGCGCAGAACCGCCATGGCGCAGGACAGAGCAGCCGCATAGAGGATTGGCGAATGCTGGCTCAACCACGCAAGCGCTATCGCCCATGTGTCTGGTTTGTCTGGCATGTCTGACATCTCGGCATCCTCCCTTTAGGGGAGTGAATTGATCCGGCTCCAGCAGCACTCCCAGCTCGGAGCAATGGGTGTGGTGGAGCCGAAAACGAAAAAGCCCCGGCAAATGCCGAGGCTCTGTGAACTGTAGAAAGCAAAAAGCCCAACTCTAGGGTCGGGCTTTGCTCGCGGAAAAACCGCAAAGTAACTGAAATCTATAGCTCGGCCCCGGTCCTGTCAAGCAGCTTGCCGACGAATATCTAAAGCCCCATCGATCCAGGCGATTCCCGCCTTCCATAGCTGCCGAGTCTTCTCTTCACCAAAGCCCAGTTTCTTGCCGACCTCCATCATCGAGCTGTCGCGAGTGGTGTAGTACTTCATCAGCACCTGGCCACATTCCGGGTAGCGCTTGAGCAGTCGGCCCATCAGACCATCGATCATCAGGGCGTCGTCGTCGGTGATCATTGGCGAAAGGATGGTGTTCTCTCGGGACGCGCAGCACGACACGCCAGAGCCCAGTACAACCCAGCGGCCCCAATGTTCAAGCAGATCCTCGGCGGTACGTTCTTTAAAGCTGGGTGTGAAGGCCATGATTCAATCCCCTGTGAAGTTGGTGCCGCCGGCGCCGCGACGGTTGTTTCGTTCGTACTGCGCTTCAGTACCGGCAGGCTTGAAGCGGTTGAATTGTGCGATCTGGTGTTCAACGGCCTGCAGGCGAATGCTCAGTTGCGTGACTAGCACCTCCAGCGGCAGTGCCTCACCGGTTTCAGCGGCGACCCAGCCCGAGGCGTTGCACTGCACGCAGGCCAACTCGTGAAAGACGCCCTTGATCACCGCGCGACCACGGCATGCCGAGCACCTAGCCAGGTCCAGCTGGTCGGCGCGGAATCTTGGGCCGTGTGACTTCTGAATCCGTTCGATCATTGTCGCTCTCCTTCGGGGGAACTCAGCTCACCAAGGACGAGGCAAGCAATACCGAATGCTGCATCGCCGAGCCTTGTAACTCTCAGGATTTCGGTCAGCGCATCGCCCATCGCAGTGCATTCAGCTCGACGGCGATGAGCGCAATCAGCAAGGCGCGTGTTATCGGCGATCAACGCTAGGACCACGGCAGGCCTTGCAGCTGCAATGAAGTCTGCGTCCGCCACGGGCTGATTGCCGGATCCATGAACCTGTGCTGGTCCTGCCTGCTCCCAAGACCAGTAGGCTTCATCACCCGACTCAGACACGCTGCATTCACACCCATCGGCTCGCTCCCACACACCAGGAGTCGCCGCCTCAGCCAGTCGCTTGAGTTCGGCCAGGTCGAGCATTTGTGCTTGATTGTCCATTTTTAAACCTCGCCCTTAACAAATTGCGGAATTGACTCGCAGGCCACGCTATTCAAGGCGGATACAAGGTCTTGCGATTCTTCATATCTAACGTCTGTCTGCTGGTGGATCGCCTTGAAGCCGCGCTCATCTAACCAGTTGTGCCACTTCACCAAAGCCAGCCGACGTTGTTCTTTGGCCTGGGTGTTGATGTAGGTCGAAGCGATCTTGCCCAGCGAATGGTTGAGCAGCATCTCGCCGATGTGTCCGTCGACGCCGAGGTCAGTCCATGCAGTGCGAGCTACCTTGCGCAGGTCGTGGCTTGTCCATGCACCCTGCCCCAGCCGGGTGAACACTGCGCTGGCCTGGTTCTCGCTCAGCGCCTTACCTCGACGCGACGGGAACAGGAATGGACCTTCGTATCCACTGCTGGTCTGAAGGTCACGGTATCGGCGCAGCAACGCACACACCTGGTCAGTCAGCGGCACCCGAAGCTCGGTCTTGCTCTTGGTGTGTTCGGCCGGCAGGAACCACTCACGTTCAGGCAGTGCGATATCAGCCCAGCGTGATTGCCGGGTTTCGCCGATGCGGGTGCCGTGACACAACATCATCAGGGCCAGCATTGCGTCACCCGGTACGCTCGCAAAACGCTCGGTCAGTTGCTCCACCAGGTCGGGCAACTGGACGTCACGCAAGCGGGCGGCCTTGGGCAGGATGCGGGCCGTCGTGAAGTTGATGAACTTGAGTTCAGCCATCGGGTTGGTTGGGATCAGATCGAGCTTGCGCGCCTGACGAAAAGCGACCGCGAGCAGGCGATACAGCTGCTGTACATACGACAACGACAACTCTTCCTGAGCCGGCCACATCAGCAACTTGTCCAGGGTTTGCGCATTGACGTCGCGGATCAGCAGGTCATCCAGGCGCGGTTTGAGCTGGCAACTGATGGCCGACTTACCTGCCGAACGCCGCTTGGCCGAGAGTGCGCGAGAGCGGGCCATGCGGTCGCCAAACCAGTCCAGCAGTTCGCCGACAGTCACCCAGCCCGACACGCTGGCAGCGCCATCAGCCGAAACCCGCAAGCGCACCGCCGGTAAAGCGGCAACCACCTGCTTGGTGGAAAGGTCGGGGAAGGCGCCGATTCGATGCCACTTGCGTTTGCTTAGCAAGTACCAGGAACCGCGCGCTCGATTCTTCGCATAACGGAAGTGCAATGCCGGGTGACTCGCATCACGCAGGTCACGCACATGCTCGAGCTTGGCGTTGCGCTGAATCTCGGCGTCCGACAGCTTTACGGTCAATGTTTTAATCAAAGCGTTCAATCGGTCGCCTCCGGTTGGGCGAAGCGATCCACCACTTCGAAAGTTGTTGGCCACATCCAAGCGCCATACCGATTGGCCATAGCCTCGTCAGCGAACAGCGCCAAGGCATGGTCGGGCGTACTGCTCAAATCCATTTTGAATGAGCAGCAAAACACCGCGAAGCGATAGGTGGACGGCTCGGGAACAGCAAGTCGCTTGAAGTCCATCAGAACGTTTCCTTTTTTCGGTAACGGTTGGCCAGGCTGGTGACCTTCTCCGGCTGCTCGACCGGCTCTGGCTTCCACCCGGCAGCAAGGTTTTCAAAGCGGTTGTACTGACCAAGAAACGCGGTGCGGACGGTGCCCATCTCGATGTCCCGCCCCTTGCCGATGATGATTTCGGCAATGCCCTCGGCTTCAGTGTTTTCGTGATAGACCTCGTCGCGATACACGAACAAGATCACATCGGCGTCCTGCTCAATAGCGCCCGACTCCCTCAAGTCCGAGGGGATTGGCCGCTTGTTGGGGCGCTCTTCGCATTTGCGGGAAAGCTGGCTCAGCAGCACGACGGGAATGCCCAACTCCTTGGCGAGCAGCTTGCAACCACGACTGATGCTGCTGACCTCTTCGGTCCTGTTGCCGCCCTCGCCTTCCAGCAGCTGCAGGTAATCGATCATCAGCAGGTCGAGGCCGTAACGCAGCTTGTGGCGGCGAGCTAACGAACGAATGCGCCCAATCGACGAGCCGGCGCGGTCGGCGATGTAAAACGGGGCGCGCCGCAGCACGCCAGCCGCGGCGGCGAGTTCCGTGCCGTGGCTCTGGCACGCCGTTCCGTTCTTCACCAAGGTGAGCGGAATACGCCCCTCTGAAGCCACGGCCCGATCTAGCAGCTGGCCCTTGTTCATCTCCAGGCTGATAACGAGCGATGACTTGTTTTGTCGTACGGCCGCATCGACGATAAAGCCCATCGCTAGCGTGGTCTTGCCCATCGCGGGGCGCCCCGCAACGATGTACAGGTGGTCGGGTTGCAGACCGCCGATTTTCTCGTCCAGATCGCGTAGGCCGGTCGACAAACCGATCAGTGTTTCGCCGCGAGCATGACGATCATGACGCTCCTGCCACACCTCCAGCTGGGCGATCAGCACATCACCGACTTTGACGATGTCGTCATCACCCGAACCGCAGTCGATGGCCATGGCCGCAGCCTGGACGGCGGCAATTTTCGCTTGGACGTCTTGATCGCCGTGCGCGATGTCCATTGCTTGGGTGCCAAGGTCAAACAAGGACCGCTCAATGGCCCGCTCGCGAACGATAGTGGCGTAGGTCTTGGCACTGGCAATGCTGGGCGTGCCGTTGACAATTTCGGCACAGTAGGCAAAGGCCGGGCTGCCATCCGGCAAGGTGCCAACCTGATCACCCACGGTGAGGAAGTCGACGGACTTGCCCGCAGAGCGGACCGCCATGATCCCCCGGTACACCTCGGCGTTTTCCGGGAAGTAGAACGATTCGGCGGACAGATCATCGCTGAGGGAGTCGATCAGCTCCGGGCGCTGCATCATCGCGCCCAGCAGGCCGTGTTCAGCCTCGATGTTGTAGGGGTCACGCATTGTAATTGCCCTCTACGACCTTGACGAAATTGCTCGGCGCGATCAGCCAATCGAAGTTGCAACGGAAAGGACTGCCACCAGCGGCGGCCACCTCCCCCATCAGGAATTTGCTCGAACGCACCTGAGCGAAATACTCAGCCCAGAAGCCGAGATCTTGGTGCACGTCGCTCTCATTCCAGCGGGCGTTGATCTTGGCGATCCGATCCTTGGTCAACATCACGACTCGAGGAAACTCAGGAATCGTCGAGTTGAACAAATCGACGATTGCCTGGGTTGGGCACTTCGGCTTCGAAATCTTCGACGGTTGCTCATCTCCAACAAGAGGTGACGGTTCACTTGATGGTTCTATTACGGTTCTGGGTGCGGCTGCTGCGGGGGTTTCTGTCGTGAGCTGCGGGGGTGATGGTGCATCTGGTGCGGGGTGCGACTCTTGCGGGGGTGCATATGCTGCCGGGGTTAATGTGTACATCGTCGAGCGGCCCATCCGTTCACGGACAGACAAAAGCCCAACCTGACCCAGCCATTTGATAGCGGTCTGGACAGTCCTTTCAGCCAGGCAGGTACGTTCCGCAATACGTGCAACGGATGGCCAGCAAACGCCCTCATCGTTTGCGTTGTCAGCCAACGAGATCAGCACTGCCTTTTGCGGCCCGCTCATGCCCTGAAGCGGCCAGCACAAGCTCATGATTATGGTGCTCATGCTGATGCCTTCTTTTCCGGTGCAAGAGACGCCTTCAGATGATCAAGACACTCTCGGCGAAATTGAGATTTCGACTCGCGGGAGTACTGGCAGCGAACCAGTAGTGCGGCATGCATGGCGGCGGATTGATGAGTGGTACGAGGTTGCGACACGTTTTGCGAATTGATGAAAAGTGTCGCGACATGGTCGGTATTGCGGGGAGTGGTGATCGTGTTCATAATGACCCCTGAAGTGTTGGTGTTGTGAAGAAGCCGGTCTAGCCACCGGCTTTTTTGTGCCTGCAATTCAGGCGGCCTTCGGATAGGTGCCGGGCGCTACCGTGATATCGTTTTGCTTCCACACGAAACGACGGTCATGGAGACCCGGCATGAAGAAAATCAAAGAGGCTTTTAAGCGCTGGAAGGCGAAGCATTGGGATCTGAAACCGTACGTCCATGACTCGCCCATGGTTTTGATGATGGGTTTTGATAGGCCGCCGTTGCGGGACTTCTGGGAGCGAAGGAAAGGTTTAATCTTCAAAGTTGCTCCCTGGCTGGCGAGCCTTGTCGGTGGGGCGATAATCCTGAAGCTGATTGGATTGGCTTAAGCGACCATCGAGTACTGCTTGACGGGCTTCATCCAGAAGCGACAGGCGCTGCTCATTGCTAGTCGCGCGGTCAAAGCTCACGTGGCTGAAAGGGAACGTGGAGATCCCCGATTTCCCTGAGCGCGCTACAAGCATCCCCATCGCGAAGACGAACCCTCCAATGCCGAAGGCGGCGAAAGCAACGAGCAGTCCGTCGACCATGTCAGGCCGCCTTCACTGAAGCTTTCAGTTGCGCCAGCGCATGCTCCGCGTGAGCGATCTCTTTCAAAATCCGGGCGCGCTCCACTTGGTCGACGCGACCATCAGCCATCGCGGCGTGCGTCTCGACAGTGACCTCAGCGAATTCCAGCGTGGCGCGGCCGAGCGCTTGGTGAATGTCGAGCGCCATTGGAAGATCCGTCTTCATGATCGAGTAGCCGAACTCCCCAGCCAGGGCGGCCAATGGGCGCATGTCCTCCGTGTGCAGCATCAGTGCGTACAGGTGCTTGACGTTGAACCAAGCTCCGTCGTAGTTCGCGTTGGCACGCTGAAGCAGGCTCACAGGGGGCATGTTCATCAGGGTCGCGAGATTCTTGGTGTTGGCTTCGTCAACCACGCTGTCGCAGGCCTTCAGAAAATCGTGCATCCGTAAAACCTCAAATTTGTTTATGTGGCTGCGTGCCACTACGCATTGCAAAATGTTTCCCAAGGGTCGAAGTGACTTCTGGCCGCTCAGGCCACCAATTCAGCCCAAGGAAAAGCGGGGCAAAGATCGGACTTTTTGATTCGCCCCCCAGTCAGCGCCTCGATTTCCACTGCGCGTTTCGCTGGAACAGCCCGTTCGCCTGAGCACCATTGATGGACGGTTGGCGCCGCAACCCGCAGACGACGCGCCATTTCCGCTTGGCTGCCGAGCAAGCGGGATGCTTCTTTGGCTGCTTCTGCTGGTTTCATGATTTCTCTCCTGGAGATGTAACGGTGAATATAAGGCATTACCTTATCTCAAACAAGCCATTGCCTAACTGGCCTAGCGAAAGGCTAAATTAGGCAATGCTTACTGGACCGGAATTAGGCGCCGCCATCGATGCCGCGCGCATCGCCAAGGGCGTATCGAAAAAACAACTCGCAGACGACTTCGCCGTGAAGCCTCCGTCGATACAGGGCTGGGTGAAAAACGGCAGGATCGACAAGTCCAAGCTAATGGACGTGATCGCCTATTTCGCTGATGTAGTAGGCCCGGACCACTGGGGAATGCGACCCGGCTTCTCTTACGAGCGCCACGATGGCGCCGCAGGCAACCTGCCTGCTTCTCCAACAAACTCAAGCACTGCGGCCGACAAACTTCGCGAGATGCTGGCAGGCAAGACTCTGGGCGAAGAGCGCCTTCAGAAGCTGCTGGCTGTTGCTGAGGGCAATGAGCCTGAGGGCACTGTCGAAGTGCTGGTGAGCGATGGCTACAAGCCAGGCAAAGTCGGAGACGAGGTTTGGATTGCTCACTATGACGTGCGAGGCGCGCTCGGTGGCGGCGAGGTTGCGCACGACTACCCAGAATTGCTTCAGGACATTCGCATCAGCCCTTCCCATCTCCGATCAATGGGCGTCGATTTCAAAGAGCACTATCACTTGAAGGTGATCACCGGCTGGGGTCAGTCGATGACACCGACTATCAAGCATGGCGACCCGTGCCTGGTCGACATCAGCATTAAGGAATTCATCGGCGACGGGATTTACTACTTCTCGTACCAGGGCTTCCAGTACATCAAGCGCCTGCAGATGAAGGGTAAGGACAAGCTCAAGATGATCTCGGACAACCGCAAGCATAAGACCGAGGATATCTTCATTGACGAGACCTACATCCAGGCGCGCGTACTGTTCGTGTGGAATGGGAATTTGGTCTGAGCCGCGATGTATTTAGAAGCCCGCCACTTGAGCGGGCTTTTTTGTGCCCGTCAGAAAGGTGCCGGCTCCTCTGCATCGAATGGCTCCGCCGCCTGTGCGGGCTTTTCTTCATCCTCCGAAGGCTCCCACCTCAGTGTAATCGACGCATCTTCATGATGGTGTGTCAGGTCGATCCCGTCCGCCTCTGAGATCGCAGTTACGATCTCGTTCCACTCCCTCTCCCCGTCCGTGTCCAGCCGATGAATCCTGACCTCGCGCCTTTCCTGGGCGATCGGGTGATTGATCATCGAAGACACGCGCATGGTAAGTCGCTCCATAGGGCTGATAGTCGCCGGCCCTGAACTCTTCTTGTTGCCTTGCTGCGCCATAAACACCTCCTTATTAAAGGCTGTATATCCATACAGGTTAGGCGAAGCTTAACGTCTCAGTTCGGAAATGCAATCCCTTCACCTGATGACTTTGGTCGGAGAAGAAATTCGAAAATAATTAGGCATTACCTATTTACACAAATTAGGCATTGGCTTATCGTTCATTCATCGCAGCGACAAACCGCAGCGAAGGGGAGCAACCAGCCTCGCCGCTCTTTAAAAGTCAGCGCAACAAATAACAGACCGCATTGCCTCTACCGGCGACCGGCGAGCAGACAGGCCCGAAAGCCTGCCAACGACAGGAACAACCTGGACGGCTGCTCGATGGTGAAACGCCAAAACCGTGTGAATGACCCGGCAAGCAATGCGCCCCGCCATCCCGGCGGCAATGGGAAGAATCAAAAATTAGCGGTCCCGATAGCTTCGGCTGGGAACGCCGGACCTCATGCACCCTGCCCCACTCAGTCGGGCACATCGCGCTGCAGCGTGCATGTTGTAAGGACCTGTGATCCGACACCTACAGATGCTGATTGAGGTGACGGGGAGGAAGCGCAACGCCCAACCAATGACGACCTACGGCCTGCAATCAGCAGCGGGTTACGGGCGGATCCATGCCGAGCCTTGGACGACAGCCGGAGAGACGGCCCGAGCACCTGGTACTCCCCAGCACCAGGCCGCATCGGGGAAGCCTCTGCGCAATGTCCTCTGTATGCCCGAGCAAACATAACCGGTGTGGCAACCGGAAGCCGCAACCTGGCGACAAGAGAAAGCGATCAGAGGCTTCCCCGATGCGGACGAAACTGCGGCCTATAACCGCCCGGTGGCCACTGCCAACCCAGTGAGCGAACAGACGGAGGATTGGCAGCCATGTAACCGACCAAAACCCAAAAACCTGCATCTGTGAAAGGCCCGAACGTCCACGGGCCTTTCTTTTGCCTCGCCTTTATCCGTCAGCACTCTCCCCTGCGCCCAACGGCAACCAGCAGGACGGCCGAGTGCTGACGAATACACGCAACCAACCGAGGAACAAGCAATGCACCCATCAATGCAGCAGCGCGCCGACGGGGTTGCCGCAATGCACGCCCGTAGCCATTTGGAAATGTCCGCCATTTACGCCGCGTGCGGCAAGGAGTTGCCCGTGCAGCAGGTGCGCTTCCAAGTAATCAGTGTCAGCGAACACATTTACCGGATCGTTGAGCGCTCAACCGGCAAGGTTAAGGGTATTCGTTTCAGCTGGAAGGCTGCGATCAACTGCGCGCAGATCCTTGAAGCCCAGGCTGATGGCAAGAAGGTGAACATCGAGGGCTGGGGCAAATGATCGGCGTTCCAATGCCCAACCCGCGTGACTCGATCATCGCGGATCTGAACCAGAAGCTGGAACACTGCTTTGGCGCCGGCAAAACAGTTCAGGAAATCGCCAGCGGCGTCAGCGCTGAAGTGTCGATGTTCGGCACCTCGCACACGAACAAGCTCCGGGCGGTGCGGGACAAGATTGCGCCCGAACTGAAGAAGCTGGCCGACAACGGAGTATCGCTGAACAAGGCGGCTGAAACAGTTGGGATTGATCACAAGCGAGCCCGGCTAATCGCCCGCGAGAACGGCTTCAAGTTCAAATGATGAAGCGCCTCAGCAACCAGGTGCGCCAGCGCCGACGACAGACATGGCTGGATATACCGGCCCACGGAATTGAAGAGGCAGGCCATGGCCAAGAGCAACGCGGAATTGCAAAAGGACAAGCGAGCCAAGGAGAAGGCCCTGCTCGACCGGATCGGCGCCGAGAAGCGAACGCTGATTGTGTCGAAGGCGCTCGCTGATGCACTTCAGGTGCTGGGCGAGCGTCATGAATTCGAAGAATGGCAAGAGACGGTATCGACTTTCCTGATAAATCTCGCTGGCGCAACTGCCTATGAATCCGGTCGATTCGCCAACATGTCGCGACCTGAAATTCTAATTACGGAAAAGCAGTCGCGGCAGCTTGAAGAATTCGCGAACACAAACCATCAGATTTGAAGCTTTTGATTTACGACGCTGGGTGACAACCATTCGGCCAATCTCGAATCCAAACTGAATCGCATCTTCTTCCGACAGAAAGCGAATCGCAGGAGCTTGTTTAGCCTCTCTAATCTCAACCCCTTCTGCCCAAATCGAAATCTGAGCGGTGTAATGAGTTTGAAGTTCGTTCGGCTCCGTTCTTACGTGCCCGAATGCGCCAACCCGAATCTCGTGGCTTAAGAACGTTTCTCTTTCCATAACGTTTACAGGTGTTGTCGTCATTACCGCGATCCATTGCCGGCACAAAATTTGGCGACACCATACCCGCATTGAAAAATAATGTCTAATTGCCACTACTTGTCGCATCCGGTCACGGAGGGCGGCGCCAACCCGAGGTAACCGTAATGCCTGTTCTCCACAGCATCATCCACAAGATCGACAAAAAGCCCGACGGCACCCCGGCCATCCTGCATTACGGGAACGCTGAGCTGATCGAAAGTCAGGCTCGCGACGACCTGATGAGCCATCTCAACGAAAGCTACAACGCGAAGACCGGAAAGGCCTGGGGTTTATTTCATGCAGAATCGGGTGCCTTCCCACTCAGTGGCTGGCTCAGCAAGTACCTGGCCGGTGCCGATGATTTCGTGAGCTTCAGCGGTGGTGCCGTCGAACACCTGACCAAGCTGATGGAAGAATCCAACCTGTCGGAGGGTGGTAATGCGCTGTTCTGCCACTATCAGCAAGGTCTGACTGAATACCTAGCCATCGCCCTGCTGCAGGAAACCGAAGCGGTGATCATGACTGACGGGCTGACACTGATGCCGGTACGGCGCCTGGATCTTGATCACATCAATCTCGCGGCCCGGATCAACCTCAGCGAGTGGAGGAGCAACCCGGCATCGCGCCAATACATCTCGTTCATCAAAGGCAAGAATGGCCGTAAGGCAAACGACTACTTCCGCGACTTCATCGGATGTCAGGAAGGTGTCGACGGTCCGGGCGAAACCCGCACGCTTCTCAAAGCATTCAGCGATTTTGTTGAAAGCGAAGATCTGGGTGAGGATTTAGCCCGCGAGAAGATTCACACGCTCGTCAGCTACTCATTTGCCCAGGCCAAGCTGGGGGAACCTATTACCCTCGACGAGTTGTCAGAGTTGATCGATGAAGACCAGCCGAAGCAATTCGCCGAATTCATTCGCGCCAAAGATTACGGATTATCGGAATCTATCCCGGCCGACAAAAAGACCCTCAACAAATTTCGGCGTTTCACGGGCCGGGCCGAGGGTATGTCGATCAGCTTCGAGGCGCACCTGCTTGGCCACAAGATTGATTTCGACGAAGCCGGCGGCACGCTGACTTTGCGCGGTTTGCCAACCCAGCTAACCGACCAACTCAAGCGCGCATCTGCCTGACCAAACCTCACCTTTTACGGCTTAAGTCACCCAGTGATCGTCGACAAACTTCTCGGCTGCCTTTATTCCCGACTGAAGTGCGTCATCGTACGTCGCCCAGCTTCCGAAAATGACGTCGTACACGACCACCTGATTATCAGCAGGCCTGCTGGGCTGCTGGTCTGGAGAGATGAAAATCCTCTGGTATTTCCCCCTCACCGAAAATGAGATCAGTAAGTGTTCTTCTCGATAGGCGTGGACATAGGGAGGCCAACCTTCACTCATGCGCTGCTCCTTGGTCCAGTCCTTATGCCGGACCATCAAGCAATAGCCCACAAACACAATTCACGCCACCACCGGTCACGGAGGGCGGGCCTGACTGGAGATAATCCATGGACAAAAACACCAAGATCCTGATAGCGGAGATTCCGGGTGAGTGGACCCAGCGCCAGCGTAACGGCAGCCTCAACGTGTGGAACGGGGCGGATCATCACAGATTTCACCGTACCACTACTGACCTGCCTGAAGTCAGCCTGCGCCCCCCGGAAAACGGCCTGTACGCCGAGCGAATCGATGGCGCCTGGTACTGGGTTTCTGGTTGCGCCAAGTGCAACGGAACCGGTGAGAAGTACAGCTACTCGGTGTGCGATAAGCACAACGTTTGCCGCCTGTGCGGCACCCACCGCTCGAAGCTCACGGAAACACCGTGGGGCCATCCTGACGGCTTCACCTGCAAACCTTGCCAGGACGCAGAAGACGCCGTTGCGAAAGCCGCAGCGCTGGCCAAGGTCGCCGAGACCGACTATGACGAGTGGGATTATCGCAACCTAGACGAATGCAAATGCCCGCACTGCGCCACCGTGATCCACATTGAAACCGAGGACTACGGCGACAAGAACATGGAGTGCGACACCTGCAAAGGCTTGTTCGAGCTAGCTACTGAGTATTCCGTGACTTTCACGACGAAAGTAATTGGCGATCGGGTCACGGAATAGTAGGGCTTACGCCGGCTCTACCGTATGCAGATTTTTAATATCGCCTTTGTTTTCAATGGCAAGGATTTTCCCATCCTTAACCAATACGAGTTTGTACTGATCCTTGTCCTGAACATGATCAACATCACTGTAGGTGTATTTCGATCCGTCGTGCTTCTCGATTTCAACTTTCATTACCGCTCCTTAATCCGGCTCCGTGCCGGGCCGAACACAAATACCCCACTTCAACGAATCGCGCCAGCCGGCGAGGTAGTCGGCTGTCTGGAGCAGCTATGAATCCCTATCTGATCACGGGTCCGGCCCAGATCGGCATCAGTGGTGGTCGCACCAGCGGGCACATGGTCTACAAAATCCTCGAAGCCCATGGCGGCACCCTTCCGACTGATGTGCACCTGTTCTTCCAGAACACCGGCAAAGAGCGCGGGGAAACGCTGATCTTCATCGACCAGATCGCGAAGCGCTGGAACGTGAACATAGTCTGGATGGAGTGGTGCCGCGTGTACGGCCAGCCGGACGACGCTCCCTGGTACAGATTGGTTGACTTCGAAACCGCCAGCCGCAATGGCGAGCCATTCACGATGATGCTTGAGTATTACGCGGCGTATCGGAAGGCAGAAAAGAACCTGCCGCCGGTGCTGCCGAACTTCTCGAACAACATGTGCACCGCATACCTCAAAGTGAAGATCGGCGAGAAACACATGCGTGCCCTGGGCTACACAGAATGGGACTGCGTGGTCGGCATCCGTTACGACGAACCGAAGCGTTACCATCGCATGATGGCCGCCAACGATCGCGGCGGCACCCGTTGGGATAATGTCTGCCCGTCCTATACCGCCGGCGTCACCAAGGAAGATGTTGCCGAATTCTGGGCGGCGCGACCATTCGACCTCGGCATGAACTCCGACTTCGGCAACTGCGACCTGTGCTGGAAGAAGAACGAAGGCAAGCTGATCAAGACCATCATGGATGACCCGTCGCGGGTGGCCTGGTGGTCAGGCAATGAGGAACGGTTCGGCCAAGTGTTTAGGCAGGATCGCGCTGACTACAAAACGATGGGCTGGTCTGCCGAGCAGCGATCCAGGCAGACCGACTTTGATTTCGATTATCTCGCTGACGACATCGACTGTTTCTGTGGAGATTAATCCGCGACCACTTAAAATTTATCTATAGATGATTTCCAACATCTTCGGACCGCTCACTTTTATAATCTCATCAACGGTATCGTAAGTCTTGACTGAAAGTTCGAGTGAAAGCGCGATCAAATCGGATATCTTTTTCTCAGCAGCCTCCTTCTTCATTAATGGCTCCTCTGCCAATTTTGAATGAGTGGCCCGGAAATTATCGATCTCAAGAAGTCTGATTGCGGCTTGCCCCATCCCGTCGGCCTCCCTCCGGAAATGGTCCCTTAGCGTTTCAAGCAACTCAAGCTGAGTAGAAAGATACGCTTGCACTTTAGAGACTTCCAGTTCGGACTTCGCAATTGCTATCTGCTCATCAAGCTTAAACGTGGCCAGTTTTTGATGCTGTTCAAGTTTTATGAACTCACCAGCTTGCGCATCCAACAGCTCTCTTTGCAAGTACACGGTCTTTAGAACCGCGAGCAGTGTGAGAAACGAAACAAGTGGCCCGAAAACGCCGCCGATGTATCCTCCGAAAGCAGACCAATCGCCGGCCTCAGGTGAAAATCCACCGCCGAAAGTTAATCGATAGTAATAAATCGCCACCATTAGAGCCGCAATGGCCGTAGAGACTATCAGAAACCAGAAGCTCCATATTTTTTTCAGAATCACACTCATAACCCCCTCCTTTTTTGCCGGAACTATACCGGCGAGGATCCCCTATGTCCGCACAACAGATCGACGAAAAGAAACTCGAGCGAGCGATCCGCAAGATCAAGCACTGCTTGGCACTCGCGCAAAGCTCGAACGAGAACGAAGCGGCCACAGCTCTTCGCCAAGCGCAGGCGTTGATGCGTGAGTACCGACTGACCGAAATGGACGTGAAGCTCAGCGACGTGGGTGAGGTCGAGTCGTCTATGTCTCGCGCCACCCGCCGGCCGGTTTGGGATCGCACCCTGAGCGCCGCCGTAGCAAAAGCCTTCGGATGCAAAACACTGCGGCATACCCATTGGTGCAAGATCAAAGAGCGCCGCGTGGAGCGAGCAGCGTTCGTCGGAGTGGCGCCGGCTCACCATATAGCTCTCTACGCCTATGAAACCCTGCTGGCGAAGCTGACCCAGGCACGCAAGAAGTACGTGGCAGGCGTGCGTGCCGGCAGGTTCCGCAGTAACTATTCACCTGACACCGCTGGCGATCATTTCGCCGTTGCGTGGGCTAGCGAGGTATGGCGAAAGCTGGAGGAGCTGGTGCCGAAAGGTGAGACGGACCAAGCCCTGCCTTTGCACAGCAATGGCACCGACCTGGTTACCGTGGCAGCCCAAGACAAGGCGCTGATCGAGCACTACCTGTCGGATAAGCAGATTGGTAAGGCCCGCAAACAGAGCCCTCTGGATCTGGACCTGAATGCGCAGATCGCCGGCATGCTCGCCGGGCAAAATGTAGACCTGCATGCCGGCCTTGCAAGGGCGGGTGATGACTTGCTGGCGCTCTCCGCCTGATCCGACAACCTTCAACGACTCACCGCCCGGGCATGACCCGGCATAGGACGCCCCATGCCCACAGAAAACATTCGTACAGTCGTCACCGAGTCCCTGATGGGAATGATCGCAGCCGTCACACGGACAACCCCGCCAGCAAACGAGCCGCCACCTCCATTCGTCCAGGGGCCAATTGATCGGGCTGTGGACCGGATCAAAGCCTTTGTAACGCCTGGTGTAACTCTCGCTAGATCCCGCGCAAACCGCCTGTACCTGGCCGGGCCCATGACCGGCTTCGAAGACTTCAATTTTCCCGCCTTCAACAAGGTGGCCGCCGAGCTGCGCGCACGTGGCTACATCGTCGAGAACCCGGCTGAGCACGGCGTCGTCGAGGATGCCGAATGGCGTGACTACATGGCTTATGACCTCACGCGCTTGGGCTTGTGCGGAATCGTCGCAGTTTTGCCTGGCTGGGAAAACTCAAAGGGCGCACGGCTCGAAGTGCACATCGCTCGCGAGCTGAACATGCCGGTTGTGAATGCCCATGATCTGGTATCGATGGAGATTGCGGGATGAGCGACATACAAACACTGGCAATCCTCGTGCTCGGTGGCGCATTCGACGCAACCGAGCTAGGCGAAAACGATATCCAGCCCGCATCGAAGCTGATCGAAGAACTTCAGCAACGCCTGGTGACCGACTTCCATGACGTATACATCGAGCTGATAAACCGCGCCGACCTAGATCGGGTCACCGCCGAGCGTGACGCCCTGCAGCTGCTACTGAACGACCGTGATGAGCAGCTGCATACCCTTGAGCAATCACGGCGGTCGCACTTCGATAATGCTCAGGCGGCAGAGCGTCGGATTGAAGAACTGACCAGGCATGAGCATGAACCCGTGAACTGGGCCGCGCCGAAGACAGTGCGCCAATTGATCCGGCAGCTCCAGACGCTGGACCCGGATATGGAAACCCACGCCATGCTGCGCATCCCTGACTTCAAGGATGGCAAGCAGGTCAGGTCCTGCCCGCTGAGCATTTCGTACGAGCGCATGGAGGGTCCGTGGCTATCGAGCTTCAAGGGCGACGGGCGAAAGGTGATCGCCATATGGGCCAAGCCTGACCACCGCGACCCGCAGGACCAAGGCGAAACACTGACCGAGTCAGCCGAATCCTGACAGGAGTACATCTGTACTCCACCCCTCTGTAACTCCCTCCCCCTTCAAAGTCAGCCGCTATAGCGGCAAAGGATTCCCATGTCTGAGATTAAGGAACGGCCGATCTTGTTCTCGGCCCCGATGGTGCGCGCCATCCTGGAAGGCCGGAAGACGGTCACCCGCCGAGCACTGAATGAGCGAGCGCTGAAGAACATCGGTTACGGCGTTCAACTCGGCGAGTGCCACGAGCTGCCGACCGAAGGCCCGCTGCACCCGAATAGCATCGGGTACTACAACGACTTCTGCCCATTCGGCCAACCAGGCGACCGGCTGTGGGTGCGCGAGACGTTTGCCCTCCTCGGCAATGAAGACGGCGTTTGCGTTGATTGGCAAGAGCGTTTGCAGAAAGGAGACGAGCGCGAGGCTGCGCGAATTTACCGTGCATCCTGCACCCTTGCTGAATATGGGCTCTGGCATATCCCAGAGAAAGCGGACTGGAAGCCGGATACCGAGGAAATGTTGTATGAGGGCGCGTGGCGTCCATCTATCCACATGCCGCGCTGGGCAAGCCGCATCCTGCTGGAGATCACCGAGGTAAGGGTAGAGCGGTTGCTGGCCGGCGAAGGCGAGACAACCTTCGAGAGCCGCTACGTCGCCGAAGGTATCAACCGAATCCACCAGGGCGACGGTGATTACGCTTTCCACCCCTTCAAATCTGAACCAGGCCCGGGCAGCTGGACTGACCCTTTCGATGCCTGGCGTGAACTGTGGGTGTCGGTGAGCGGCGCCGAATCGTGGAACGCCAACCCATGGGTATGGGTCGTCGAGTTCAAGCGGGTGACGCCATGATCGCCCTCGCCTACATGGCCTGGCTCGTCTACTCGGGGCCGCGCTAAATAGAAACCGCCCCATCAGACGCCGAATGAACCGGACAGGAACACGGCAACTGATGAGACGCAAGATTCAACAATAGCCCACCCCGAAGATTTGCCTCGCGCATTTCGTCGCATCGTACACCTCAACTTATATACAAAATCCACCTACCAGCCTGCCGGTGAACGGCGGGCGAGGAATCTCTATGTCCGCAACAGAACGCTTTCACGAAGTCGCGAACGACGCCCTGGTCAACATCAGCGAACACCTGTGGCCAGACGCAAAGCTTGCGCTCGTGGTTTACGAGCCTGGAAAACCCACGCTCGACATCGTGCTCAAGGATAAAGGCATCGATCTGGACGAGGTGTTGAACACCCTGCGCCGAGCGGGCCTGAGCATCGATGGCGACAACGCCTATAAGCGCGACCTGTGCGACTCGATTGTCGGAAGCATGGCCTTTGGCGCGCAGGATCGTTGCCCGCCGCCAACAGGTCACTGGGCGCAACGGTTTTGGGATATCGGTCGCGAGTCGTCCGCCAATACCGCCGAATTGGTGTCGGCGCTGGATCTTGTTTCCGGCTGCCTGATGGACGCTTTAGCCGGTCGAGATTTACCAGCAGCCAAGGTCGGGCGTGCCATTGCGACAACCGCTGAGCTGCTCGCCAAGCAATCGGTTTAACCCTCCCCACCTTCTGCCGCTACGCGCGGCATGGAGACAGCTATGCCCCAGATTGAAGAATCACCCGAAACGTACGCCTTCGACAAAGTGCCAGAAGAACGAATGGCCATGTTGCTGGGCACGACCAAGCGCGCACTCGAAGGAAAGCGCGCGAGAGGAATCATCCCCGAAGGGGTATGGAACAAAATTGATAATCGGGTTTTTTACAGCATCAGGAGATACGAAGCATGGCAAGAAAGCCAGTGGGAATGCCCCCGGGAGTTGAGTTCGCAGGTCAATCAGTCCGAATCCGGTTCACGTGGAACGGCGAAAGACGCTGCGAAACTCTTGCCCATCCCCAGACGCCAAAAGGCATCAAGGCGGCAGCAGATCTTCGCGATCAGGTAATTAGCCTGGTGAAGCATGGGGTTTTGGACGAAAAGCGCTACACCGAGCTGTTCCCGAACTCCAGCTATGCCGACCAGACTACCGGTCTAACCTTTGCCGAATACGCCCAGACGTGGATCGATAGCCTGGAAATCGTACCGGGCACCCGCCGCAACTACAAAGGCACCATCAACATGTACTGGATGCCAGACCTGGCCACAGTGCCGATGACGACTATCACGCCGATGCTGCTACGGAAAGTGATTGGAGAAACTCAATGGGATAGCCCGACGATCAAGCGGACGGCGATTTCGCGGGTCAGCGCCCTATTCAATGCGGCCGTGCGTGATGAGGTAATAGAGCGGAACCCGGCGACATCTATTCAGTTGCCTGGCAGAACCAAAAAGCAGATCGATCCGTTCACGGTCACAGAAGCTGACACCATCATCGAATGGATGTACGCCAACTTCACGACCAGAGCTGCGCGAATCTACGCCGCTTACTTCGAGTTTGCTTTCTATTGCGGGATGCGGACGGGAGAGCTCAGGGCTCTTCGCTGGGATGAGATCGATCTGGAGAATCGCGTGGCGCACGTCTGCCGGATCGTCGTAGATGGGAAGGTGGAGGAAAGGACAAAAACTAAGTACGCCAGGACTGTCATGATCAACAGTCGTGCCATACACGCATTAAAAGAAGCTCGTAAAATTGCCGATGCGCGCCTGAACCAGCGCCGGCGGAAACGGCAGGAGTCGCCGTACGTGTTTCCGCCGTCGGGCGGTTCGGAATACATCCTGTCATCAACGACACCAGGTGGTCACTTTGTAAAAGCCTTAGAGGGTTTGCAAATAAAGCCGAGAAGCCAATATAACTGCCGCCACACGTACGCTACGATGTGCCTCATGGCGGGCATGAATCCAGCGTTCATTGCGGGTCAACTGGGTCACAGCGTTCAAGTGTTGCTGTCGACTTATGCTCGCTGGCTGAGCTCCACTACCGACTGGTCAGAAGTCGGGAAGCTGGAAAGCCAGATTGGTACAAAATTGGTACAGCATTAAATTTAATTTACTTTTACCCCTTTGTTTACAGGCGCCTATAGCTTTCCTAGCACATACTCCTAAAATGCGTCGTTTTTAAGAAACAGTCCGTTACAAAACGGCATATCCACCTTCATGAGTCCGCCCGCGTGAAAATCCGTCTTTCCATCCTTAGTCTAGTTTTTGCAGTTACAGGGACTTTCATCACGGCAACGGCTAGCGCCGCTGAAACTACTGCGGCGCCACGAGATGCCTCAAAACTTAAAATCGCTTCCGGCAGCGCGTTGCTGATGGATTTGCAGACCAACAAGGTTATTTATTCGAACAATCCGGACGTGGTGGTACCCATTGCCTCGGTCAGCAAGCTGATGACGGGCCTGGTCGTTGTTGAAGCGCACCAGAATATGGAGGAATACATCAATGTCGACATCAGCAATACCCCGGAAATGAAGGGTGTGTTCTCGCGGGTTAAGCTGAACAGCGAGCTGCCACGCAAGAAGATGTTGTTGATCGCACTGATGTCTTCGGAAAATCGCGCAGCGGCAACCCTGGCCCATCACTATCCCGGCGGTTACGTCGCATTCATTGCGGCAATGAACGCCAAGGCCAAAGCATTGGGGATGACCAATACTCACTTCGTTGAACCGACCGGGCTTTCACCTCGCAACGTGTCGACTGCGCGCGACCTGAGCAAACTACTGATCGCCGCGCACAAGTACCCGATATTGACTGAATTGACCACCACCAAGGAAACCACCGTCGCGTTTCGTAAACCCAATTACACCTTGGGTTTTCACAACACCGATCACTTGGTGAACAAGCCTAACTGGGATATTAAAATCACCAAGACCGGATTCACCAATCAGGCTGGCCACTGCCTGGTGTTGGTGACCAGCATGGGCAATCGCCCGGTAGCCCTGGTGATCCTTGATGCATTTGGCAAATACACGCACTTTGCCGATGCCAGTCGCATACGCAGCTGGGTTGAAACCGGCAGAAGCACCGACGTACCTTCGGTTGCACTGCAGTACAAAGCCGAGAAAAATCTGAAAAATCGTCAAAGCGGTGTGGTTGAAGCATCGAAGTAAATCGGCTGCGACAAAAAGAGCCCCGACCATTCGGGGCTTTTTTTCGTCAGCGATTTAATCGTTGGGCAAAGGCATCTCATCATCGTCCGGAATGCCGTCGCCATGCGCAGGCTCGGGTGGCACTACCATCGGGCGCGCCAATGGATCACGTAGCGGACTTTGCGGGTCCATCACCGGGTCTGCATCGTCATCAGGTGTTGTCGGCACGCTGTCGGGATGTTGGTCATCGAAACTCGAATCGGTAGACATAGTCACCTCACCACAATTTATGGTTTCAAATCAGCGAGAGGGTCGTAAGGCTTGGCGGGCGACTTCCCCTCCTCGCCAGGTTTGATATCTTTCGGCGTTTTGGCAGGCCCGATGGGGTCGACCTGAGGGTCGGCAAGGTCCGGCGAATCAGGATCGAAACCCAACTCATCGCCTGAAGAGTGCTCTGAAGAGTGCGGGCCTTCAGGGGTATTTGAATGTGCCATGAGTGCCTCCTTGGACTGGCCCGGCTAAAAATCCGGGCCTTATACCTCAGAGGTTTGCCGCGCCTGGCCGTGCCCTGCAGATGACGAACGGCAGCTTAATGGGCCGTCAACGCCTGCTTCGCGCGCGCGGCTGCTTGTTCCTGACCGGCCTGAGCCAGGTCATTTGCAGCCTTGAGCCAACGCTGCTGATCGACATTGGCCGGAATCTGCTTTGGATTTTGAATCAATACCGCCCATCCACCGGCGTCCTTGAACGCTGATTCGAACGAACTGAAACTCATCAATTGCCGATGATTCATCCCCGCGCGTAACAGCACAGTCTGCTTTTGGCGGTTATACCCGGAGAGAATGGCGTAGCGCGGCTCCGCCCAGAATGCCGAACCCTCGGTAAAGCGCACCATCACCGGATAACCAGCAGCCACCTGAGTCAGCAGCGCCGGCAAATTGCTGTCGAGCGGGTAAACGACCATGCCGTATTCGCGAGCCAGGTTCTGCATGTTCTGTTGCAACTGGGCCTCGCCTCCCGGCAAGTGCAGCGGCTTATCCAGCAGGCCTGGCGTAATCACGATACCCTGTTGCGACAACATACTGGCCAGTACTTGCGGCCCACTTTGATTGGCGACGCCCCGGTAGAACCTGCCGCTGAGCTCGACACGCTCCGGCAGCCGTTTGACTTCAGGCGAAACGCTGCCGGCACAGCCAGCCAAACCTGCAACGCAGCCGACAATCAGCGCCGCCGTAAGAATTCGGGAAAATACCTGCACCATCATTACTCTCTTGTTGAGGCGCCGGGCATCCACACCCCGGCTTGGCTGCTGATCATAGGATGCCGCGCAGCAGCGGTATAGCCTTAACTCGCAGTTCGCCTCATTCAATAGAGCGAACTGATTGATGACAGTCGACCTTTGGTCAATAGCCTGAAACATGCCAGCAACTAGACTGTCAGTTGAAAAGAGTGTCCGCCCGCGGCAGGGCAAAGAGGAGGCATCGATGAGCCTGACAATGACGGTAGTAATGTTGATTTCCGGCTGGCTGGCCGTTGCCGCCGCCATGTTGTGGGGAGTCCTGCGAATTGCTCGCCGGCACCACCCTCCTGTTCAAGCAGCGTCCACAGCGCAAAACATCAAAGCGAACGCCCGGACCGCCACGGCGCACTGACTTCAACGGCGAAAAGTCCCAATAAAAAAGGCCGCCCGGGCTGACGAAAGCGCGGGCGGCCGTTTTTGTTATGGGTCAAGCTTCAGCGGGGATGCGCTTCTGCTTGGCCTTGCGGGACAGCATATTCAACACTTCGATCGCGGCCGAGAACGCCATCGCGGCATACACGTAACCTTTAGGAACGTGAGCACCGAAGCCTTCAGCGATCAGCGTCATGCCGATCATGATCAAGAAGCCCAGCGCCAGCATTACCACGGTCGGGTTGTCGTTGATGAACTTGGCCAAAGGATCAGCCGCCAACAGCATCACCAGCACCGAGACCACCACCGCGATAATCATGATCGGCAAATGCTCGGTCATGCCGACAGCCGTAATAATGCTGTCGATGGAAAACACCATGTCCAGCATCAGGATCTGGCCGATCGCCGCAGCGAAACCGAGTGTCACAGCCGATGTAGCCGACTTCGGATCTTCGGGTGCCGGGTCCATGCTGTGATGAATCTCGGTGGTCGCTTTCCACAACAGGAACAGACCACCGGCAATCAGGATCATGTCCTTCCAGGAAAACGCGTGGCCGAGGAGTTCGATCACCGGTGCCGTCAACTGGACGATAAACGCGATGGTACTCAACAACGCCAGACGCAGGATCAACGCCATGCCGATACCAATGCGGCGAGCCTTCTGCCGATGTATTTCCGGCAGCTTGTTGGTCAGAATCGAGATGAAGATCAGGTTGTCGATACCCAGCACGATTTCCATCACCACCAAGGTCGCCAGGGCAACCCAGGCGGTGGGGCTTGCAGCAAGTTCTAAAAGATATTCCATGGGTCAGTCCTGACTCGTTGAAGACGGTTTAAATTTCCTGGGACGAAGAATCGGTTTTCTCTTTTTCTTCTTCCGGTTGTTCTTTCTTGCTGATCAGGCCGACCGTGGCATCGCTGATCGCTTGCTCGGCAGCTTTATGCGTATCGTCAATCGCTTGTTTAGCGGTTTCGGTAGCTTTTCCTACCAGTTGCTGGGCGCTTTTTCAACCTGGTCGCAACCGGCCAACACTATTAAAGAAGTAATCAGTAATGCCGTGGCTTTAAATTTCATGACGCAATCCTCGATAGAACGGACAGGGCCGATTTGATGGCCCGTTGATAGCGACGCATTCTAGGGAGACAAACACTTCAGGAAAATTCGTATTTTTAGCGGTTATACTTCGGTTTTCACGAACTGTAGGTCCTCATGCTTAATTACCGTCAGTTGCATTATTTTTGGGTGGTCGCCAAAACCGGCAGCATCGTGCGCGCCTGCGAGCAATTGAACCTGACGCCGCAGACCATCAGCGGGCAGATTTCGTTACTCGAACAAACTTACAGCATCGAGTTATTTCGCCGTGTTGGGCGCCAATTGGAGCTTACAGAAGCCGGGCGTCAGACGCTGACCTACGCTGAGCAAATGTTTCAGCTGGGGGGCGAACTGGAGTTGATGCTGAGGGCGCAGCCCAATGAACAGCAAATTCTGTTCAGGGTTGGCGTAGCGGACGTGGTGCCCAAATCCATCGTTTATCGGCTGATTGCACCGACCATGGAATTGAGCGAACCGCTGCGCATCACGTGTCGCGAGGACAAATTGGAGCGGTTGCTCGCCGACCTGGCGATCCAGCGTCTGGACCTGGTGATTTCCGACAGCCCGATGCCGTCGCACCTGGACATCAAGGGTTACAGCCAGAAGCTGGGAGAATGTGGAATCAGCTTTTTCGCCACCGCAGAACTGGCCGCGCGCTACGGCCAAGACTTTCCTCAATGTTTGCACGGTGCACCGCTGCTGATTCCGGGCCCGGAAACCGTAGTGCGCAGCCGTTTGCAACGCTGGTTTGCCGAGCAGCAGATTCAGCCGCGCATCGTCGGTGAGTTCGACGACAGCGCGCTGATGCAGGCTTTCGGGCAATCCGGCAGCGGGATTTTCATTGGTCCGAGCGTGATTGCCGATGAGGTCAAGCGCCAATGCGGCGTGGAGTTGATAGGCCGGACGGACGCCGTGACGGAATCGTTTTACGCGATTTCGGTAGATCGCAAGGTCAAGCACCCGGGCATTGTCGCCATTACCGAAGGTGCCCGACGCGAGTTGTTTACCGAAATATGAAGCGTCAGGCGCAGATTTCGCGCGGTTTGAAAGTCATCAGCGCCATCGCCAACAGGATTGAGGCCAGGATGAAAGCGGCAGCCGTGAAACCCAGGCCCTCAAGACCCACACTGTCGATCACACGACCGCCGATCATTGCGCCCAGGCCGATCCCCAGGTTGGCACCGGCAATGTTCAAAGACGCAGCAAAGGCTGGCGCCTCGGGTGCGGCCTTCATCAAACGCACATGGCTGACCAGAAACAACGCCGCCTGAGTGACACCCCAGATCCCCATTGCCGCTGTCAGCCCGAGTGGCGAATGTATGTTGGGCACCAACGACACCATGCCGGTGATCATGAACGCGCAGAACATCATTGAGGCAATCAGCGGATGGCGATCTACCGCACGACCGCCCAACGAGTTGCCGATCAGCCCCACCGCACCGAAGCCCATCAGGCACCAGCCGACTAACGTGCCGTTGAACCCGGCCAGTCGCTCAAGGATGTCTGCCAGATAGGTGTAAACAGTGAACATGCCACTGAACACCAGCACCGACAGCAACACATGCCCCAGCATCAGCGGGCTGCGCAAGATCTTGAACTGCGAGCGGAAGCTCACCTGATGTTGGTGCAAGCTGGTTTTCGGCAGGTAGATAAACAGCAGCAATGCCTTGGCAAACGCGATGACCGCCAGAATCCCGAACGCACTGCGCCAGCCAAAGGCATCGGACATCAGCGTGCCTACCGGAATACCGAACACCGTGGCGCACACAATCCCGAAACCGATCTTGGCAATCGCGCGGCCGGCGTATTCCGGGCCGACGATGTCGACCGCTGTCTCACTGGCCAACGCCCAAAACACCGGAAGTCCTAATGCCGGCACGAGCCTGGCGAAGGCCATCACCCAGATATTGGGCGCAAAAGCGGCCAGTGTGTTGGCCAGGCCAAACATGATCAACACCGAGATAAATAGCTTGCGGCGTTCGAAGCGGGCGAAATAGGCGGTCAGAAACGGCCCGAAAGCGGCAACGGTAAACGCGAACAGGGTCACCAGCAAACCCGCTTGGGGGATGCTCACTTCCAGGTCTCGAGCAATTGCCGGCAGCAAGCCAACGATGACGAACTCCGTGGTCAGCACCGTGAAACCGGCGGCCGACAACAGAATAATGGGCAACAGCATGCACAACTCCAAAAAACGACGACAGCAGTGTTAGCCCGGAGGCCCACTGGCAGAAGATTAAAATGAGGATGGCGAATCTTAACAGAGTGTTTCCAATCAGAGTTGCACGAACCTGCTTATCTCGAGGGCCCGACGGGTGGCAGATCGCCACAGCCGCAAAGATACGAACGGTGCTGTGATAAAGTCCGCGCCCTATAAATTTGTACCCCTGCTCACCGGCCAGTCATTGCAATGATGTCGCAACGCTGCCCGCCCCAAACAATCAGAGATAGCGCTTTATGACTGTTTCATCCCCTTCCCCATGGCAACGCTTGACACGCCTGAGCCTCGTCACGCAGATCGTCATCGGCCTGATCGCCGGGATTGCCTTGGCACTGGTCGCTCCGGACGTGGCGAAATCCACTGCGTTTATCGGCAAAGTGTTCGTGTCGGCACTGAAAGCCGTTGCACCGATTTTGGTGTTCGTCCTGGTAATGGCCTCCATCGCCAACCATAAGCATGGCCAGGAAACCCACATCCGCCCGATTCTGTTCCTTTATTTGCTCGGCACGTTCGCCGCAGCGGTGGTCGCGGTGGTTGCCAGCATGCTCTTCCCGTCCACGTTGGTGTTGTCCACCCACGACGTTGCTGTGAGTGCACCGGGCGGCATCAGTGAAGTGCTGCAAAGCCTGCTGCTGAGCGTGGTCGATAACCCGGTCAGCGCTTTGATGAACGCCAACTTCATCGGCATTCTGGCCTGGGCAATCGGCATGGGCGTCGCTATACGCCATGCGGGTGAGGCCACCCGTGAAGTGCTGGGCGACTTGTCGAATGGCGTGACGCTGATCGTGCGTCTGGTGATTCGTTTTGCGCCACTGGGCATTTTCGGCCTGGTGGCTTCCACTCTCGCCACTTTCGGTTTCGGCGCGTTGATCGGTTACGCGCACCTGCTGGCCGTGCTGCTGGGCTGCATGCTGTTCGTGGCGCTGGTGATGAACCCGATCATCGTGTTCTGGAAACTGCGTCGCAACCCGTATCCGCTGGTGCTGACCTGCCTGCGCGAAAGCGGCATCACCGCGTTTTTTACCCGCAGCTCGGCGGCAAACATTCCGGTCAACCTGGAACTGAGCAAGCGCTTGGGCCTGCATGAAGACACCTATTCGGTGTCGATCCCGCTCGGCGCCACCATTAACATGGCCGGCGCGGCGATCACCATCACTGTGCTGAGCCTGGCGGCCGTGCATACGCTGGGCATTGCGGTGGACATTCCGACCGCCATTTTGCTGAGCGTCGTCGCGGCGATTTGTGCCTGTGGCGCTTCAGGTGTCGCGGGCGGTTCGCTGTTGCTGATACCGCTGGCGTGCAGCCTATTTGGCATTCCGAGTGAAATTGCCATGCAGGTAGTGGCGGTCGGATTCATCATTGGAGTGCTGCAAGACTCCGCCGAAACCGCGCTTAACTCATCCACTGATGTGTTGTTCACGGCTGCCGCGTGCCTGGGCGAAGAAGCAAAAGCCGAACGCATGGCTTGAAAAAATCGTTTGCCCGACCATAAAAAAACCCGCCAAGGCATCAGCCTTGGCGGGTTTTTTGTGCGTGTGACGTTTAGAACGCGCCCATGAAATCGCGCTTGCCCACTTCCACACCGTTGTGACGCAGCAGCGCGTAAGCGGTAGTGACGTGGAAGAAGAACTGCGGCAGGCCGTAGGTCAGCAAGTAAGCCTGGCCGGTGAAGCGTTTTTCTTTCGGCGTGCCCTGACGGGTGATGATCTCGATGCCTTCCTTGCCTGCGATCTGCTCAGGCTTGATCTCGCCGATAAACGCCAGAACCTTGGCCAGCAGTGCTTGCAGATCGGCGAAGGTGGTTTCGGTGTCGTCATACTTCGGCAGTTCGATCTCGGCCAGACGCGCTGAAACACCCTTGGCGAAATCAACAGCGATCTGCACCTGACGCACCAGCGGGAACATGTCCGGGTACAAACGCGCTTGCAGGAAGGCATTCGGGTCGATGTTCTTGGCCGTTGCGTGGGCTTCAGCTTTGTTCAGAACGTCGCTCAGGGCGGTGAGCATTTGCTTGAAAACCGGGATAGAGGCGTCGTACAGGGAAATGGTCATGGCAGTCTCGTGTTGTGACAGGAGGGAAACGTGGGGCGATTATAGCCGTGGGAGCCGATCGTGAAGCGGACTTTTAAGGCTTCTTTTGCTCATGAAAAAAGCCCGGCGCCCACCGTCAGTGAGCGCCGGACTCGAGCCGGCGGCCTGTTTCTAAGCGGGCTGTAAAATTTCATCTAATAAAATGATACAAGTGCGGCGTCGACGCGTCCAAACGTCAACGCCTGAGTGAATTTTTTAATAACCACCGAGCGGTGTCTCATTTGGCAGACCAAGGGATTCGGGATAATCTCTGATCAAATCCCCTACTGATCTTCAGGCTAATGACCCGCACAGACTTCTCTTTAGACATTGAAGCCATCCGCAGTATTGATGCTGTGCCGGTTATTCTCAGTATGGTCAAACACTTGACCGGAATGCGCTTCGCCGCTGTAGCGAGGGTTACCGAGCAAAACTGGGTCGCCTGCGCCGTCGATGACTCCATAGAGTTCGGCTTGAAACCGGGCGGCGAGCTGGTGCTTGAATCGACCATTTGTCATGAAATTCGCCAGCACAAAAAACCTGTCATATTTGGCCAGGCCAGCGCCCACCCGATTTTTTCACTGCATCACACGCCTAAAACGTATGGCTTGGAGAGTTATGTCTCCATTCCCATCATTCAGGCCAACGGCGAATTTTTCGGCACGCTGTGTGCCATCGATTCTGTTCCGGCCAATCTCGACGAAACCACCATCGCCAAAACGCTCACGCTTTTCGCGCAGTTGATTGCCATGAGCCTCGACACCCAGCGCAATCTGGAGGCGACCAAAGCGGCGTTGGTCAGTGCTAACGAAAACGCGAGGCTGCGCGAACAATTCATGGCGGTATTGGGTCACGACCTGCGAACCCCGCTCAGCGCTATCCGCATGAGCGCAGATCTGCTGGAAACCAAAACCACAGACAAGCGCTCGTTGAACCTGATTTCGGCAATTCGTAACAGCTCGACACGCATGGGCGTCCTGATCGAAAACGTGCTCGATTTTGCCCGTGGGCGAATGGGTGGAGGAATTCCGGTCAAGCGCCAGTTAGTCGATGACTTATCGAACACGCTGCGTTCGACGTTTGATGAAGTTCAAGCGTCGTACCCGCGGGCTAACATGGTGCTCGCGCTGGATGTGCCGGCTGGCGTGCATTGCGACTCACTGCGTATCAGCCAGTTGCTGTCCAACCTCCTGGGCAACGCCGTCACCCATGGTGCGGCTGGAACGCCGATCCATGTTCGAGCATTTGCCGAAGATGATGAAATTGTGATCTCGGTAGCCAACCAAGGCCCGCCAATTTCAACGCAATTGATGCCATTGCTGTTCGAGCCGTTCACTCGCTCCGAAGCAGGGCAACGCGGCGAGGGCCTGGGATTGGGACTTTACATCGCCTCGCAAATCGCCAATGGGCATCACGGAAGTTTGAGCGTCACCTCGACGCTGGAATCGGGAACATGCTTCGTTGCAAGGTTTCCGGCTCGATTCAAATGGCTATGAATTGGCGTTTTTCGCCAAATCCGACAGCCAATTAGGGATAGAAAAAACATGAGCACCGAGCAAGACGCACCCTTCGAAGAGCCAAGGCTCAGCAGCGCGGAAATCCGCATCCTGGGCTCATTGATCGAAAAACAGGCCACCAGCCCGGAAACCTATCCGCTGACGCTCAACGCACTGGTGATTGCCTGCAATCAAAAAACCAGCCGTGAGCCGGTGATGAACCTGACCCAAGGGCAAGTCGGCCAAAGCCTGCGTGCCCTTGAAGGTCGTGGTTTTACCAAACTGGTGATGGGCAGCCGTGCCGATCGTTGGGAACATCGGGTCGACAAGGCGCTGGAGCTGGTTCCGGCGCAAGTCATTCTGACCGGGCTGTTGTTTCTGCGTGGCCCGCAAACCGTCAATGAGCTGCTGACCCGCAGCGGCCGCATGCATGACTTTGAAGATGCCGAACAAGTTGTGCATCAGCTCGAACGCCTGATCGCCCGCGGTCTGGCGCTGCTGATACCGCGCCAGTCTGGCCAGCGCGAAGATCGGTATACGCATGCCTTGGGCGATCCGGCAGACATCGAAACCATCATCGCGGCGCGGCACAACCCGGCAGAACGCGGTTCAGGCAGCGGCGTATCAGTAGAACGCATTGAAGAACTTGAAGCGCGGATTGCTGCCCTGGAAGAGCGCTTGTCTCGGCTGGAGTAATTAGCTCACACACCACGTAGCAGTGGGCGCAGCCTCCCAGGCTGGACAGCTGCTACGTCATTCTCCGTCCCAATAATCCACACCATCGGCTTGCCGGGCGACTGCGACGAAGCCGCTGGCATTGCCGCTGGCGTCGATCTTGACGTCGTCCATCACTGCATATTTACCCGAATCCGGGTATTCACATATTTCCGGGGATTGTTGGGTGCTGACCGCCAGGTAACGCAACTCGACAAGGCCGGTGTTGATGATCTGGTGGGCCGCTTCAGGACCACCCGGCGGGCAGGCAATGACATCACCTGCGCGAATCGGAAAACGTTCGGCCCCCAAGCGCACCTGCCCTTCTCCGGCCACGATGTAAAACATCTCCTCGTTGACCCGATGGCTATGAAACGGGCTACCGCGCATGCCCGGCTCCAGCACATACAGGCGATAGCCCAACTTCTGCGCCCCCAACTGCTTGCCAACACGGGCCAGACGCTGTTGATATCGGCCAGCCGTTTCGCCGGTCGGCGCCAACGCTTCAGGCAACGGTTCGAGTTGGACTTGATCCAGATTGAGAATACGCGGATGCATGAGCACCTCGGTCAGTTTCGGGCGAACGCAACAGCGTTCTGGAATTGTTCCTGGGTCGGCCGCACGCCGGTGTACAGCACAAATTGCTCCAGCGCCTGGATCGCGATGACCTCCAGCCCGGTAATCACTCGTTTACCGTGCGCTCGACCGTGAACGATCAGCGGTGTTTCCGATGGAATGGCCACCACGTCAAACACCGTCTCGGCCGCTTCGATGGCGTCTGCGGCGAAAGCCAGTTGATCGGCTTCGGGACCGCCAGTCATGCCGATCGGTGTCACGTTGATCAGCATCTTCGGGCGTCGGTCGCCCAAGTCTGGCTGCCATTGGTAGTTTAGCGAATCAGCCAACGCCCGGCCTGCTTGCTCATTGCGGGCCACGATCAAACCGTCTTCATAGCCGCCATCGCGCAAAGCGCTTGCCACAGCCTTGGCCATGCCGCCGCTGCCACGCAGGGCGAACGTTGAATCCTCGGGCACTTGATGGGTTTCGAGCAGTTGGGCGATGGCGATGTAATCGGTGTTATAGGCCTTCAGGTGGCCGTCGGTGTTGACGATCGTATTGATGGATTGAATAGCGGCAGCCGATGCATCCAGCTCATCAACCAGCGCAATGCACGCTTCCTTGAATGGCATCGACACCCCGCAACCGCGGATACCCAAGGCGCGAATGCCACCCACGGCACCCGGCAGGTCCTGGCTGCTGAAAGCCTTGTAATAGAAATTCAGGCCCAATTGCTCATACAGATGGTTGTGAAATCGCAGGCCAAAATTGCCGGGGCGTCCGGAAAGCGACATGCACAGCTGGGTGTCTTTGTTGGGGTTCATCTGCATGAAATATCTCCTTCAATAGCACTTTCGGATGGACGGGATTAGCCATTCCATCCTGTTCTGTTCGATCATAAGCACCTGTAAACGCGAGGTTTCGCAGGCCGGTAAGGAAGTCGGTACAGACCTTACACAAAATTTACCTAGCGGCCGTGCCGATTTTAAAAAAAGCGCTGTCTTAGATGTATCCCCGCGATAATCCTTGGGTCTATTGCAGATTCGAGCGCCGGGTTGAACAACGAGGAATTATCATGATCCGTAAACTTCCTGTCTTAGCTTTGCTGATCGGCGCATTAGCGGTCGCCGGACAGGCGCAAGCCGGTGGTTACTACTATCACGGCGGTGGTTATGGCCACGGCGGCGGTTGCTGCTGGGGTGGCGGCCACGCTGGCTGGGTAGGACCGGCCGCTGTCGGTGCAGTACTCGGCGCTGTGGTCGCGGGATCTGTGTACGCAAACTCAGGTCCACGTACGGTTTACGTACAGCAACCGGTCTATGTGCAGCCGCAGCCGGTCTATGCACCACCACCGGTTTACTACCAGCCACCGCCTCCACCGGTTTATTACCAACCACCGGGCTACTACGTTCAGCCGCGTTACTAAGGCTCAACTCAGTAGCACCAGGCTCTGAATGCAACAGGCTCCGCCGCAAGGCGGGGCCTGTTTTCGTTTGAAGGGCTCAATATCGGCGGTCATAAAGCCAAGTCTCACTTACATCAATGACCACTATCGAAAGCGTTGATTATCCGTAAAGGCGACGGGTCCGTAAGGTAGCTCCATAGATTAACGGAGGTACTTATGTCCCAGGTTCAAATCATGTCTGTTATCGGTAGTGCCGTTCCCGCACCCCTTCGGGCGGCAGGATTGCTCGCCTGCTGGTACCTGGTGCAGGACGGGGAACCGATCAGCGGTCCACTGACCTCGCTCCCCGCAGCTCAAGCACTGTCGCAACGTATCGACACCGGGCGACTCAACGCTTAAGGCAACTGCACGCGAGGTTTGGTTTCGCTGAAAATTGCCCAGCTGGACATGAACAGCGCAGCGATCAGCGGCCCGATGACAAACCCGTTCAGGCCAAAAACCGCCATGCCGCCCAAGGTCGAGATGAGGATCATGTAGTCCGGCATTTTGGTGTCCTTGCCGACCAGTACCGGACGCAGGACGTTATCCACCAGCCCGATCACAAACACGCCGAACAATCCCAACACCACGCCTTGCCAGATCGCCCCGGTCAACAGGAAATAAGCCGCCACCGGCCCCCAGACGATGCCCGCGCCCACCGCTGGCAACAGCGACAGAAACGCCATCAGCACCGCCCAGAGCAATGCGCTGGGAATGTCCAGAAACCAGAAAATTCCGCCGCCCAATGCGCCCTGTGTCACCGCGACCAGCAAATTGCCCTTCACTGTCGCCCGAACCACACGATTGAACTTGAGCTGCAAGCGCCGCTTTTGATGTTCTTCCAATGGCACCGCAGAGCGCATCCTGCGCGCCAGGTCGGCACCGTCTCGCAAAAAGAAGAACAACAGGTACAACATGATGAAAAAACTGACGATGAAATCAAACGTGCCCTGGCCAAAACTGAACGCTTGAGTGGCCAATACCTGGCTGCCCGTCATCGCGCTCTTTACCAGTTTTTCTCGCAGGCCATTCAACTCACCCATGCCAAACCGGTCCATCAAGTGCTGGAAGTACGGCGGCAAGCTGTGTTTGAACTGGGCCACGTAGCTCGCAATGTCCAGCTCGCCACTTTCGATATTTTTGTAAAGCATGGCGCCTTCCTGCACCAGCAACACGCTGATGATGATGACCGGCAGAATCGCGATCACCAGGCACACGCTGAGGGTGCACAACGACGTCAGGTTGCGCTGCCAGCCAAACTTCAGTTGCAGGCGACGCTGCAGCGGCGCAAAGACAATTCCGAGGATCACCGCCCAGAACACCGCGCCGTAGAAGGGAAGCAAAATCCAGATAAAAGCGATGGTCACCAAAAACAGCAGTATCACCAGCGACTTGTTGTGCAGGGTCTTTTCGTTCATGTCCGATCCATGTCAGTCCGCAAGGGCACGTGCTCTTCCAAAAAAGAGCCGTCCTGATGCTTAGTCCGCCACGGTTCGCGCGAGTGCCATCCGTTGGTTCATCAAGCATAGATCCTGTTAAAAAAACCCTGGGCGCAAGCGGCTTACTTGATCGACACTGCCATGACCGCTCGACTGCGCGGCTATGCAAACTCCTCCCGCAACATGGTCACAAACGCTTCTCGCGCCGGGTGAACCCCGGCGTTTTCATGCCAGTAAAAAAGGTTATCGATTGCCGTCAGCTCGGAAAATTCATACCCCGCGCACCCGGCGCCCTTGGCGTATTGATCAAAAACGCCTTTAGGCACCAGGGCCACGCCCGCCCCGGCGCTGACGCAGCCAACGATCGCGCCGTAACTGGCCAGGCTGACGATCGGCAATGCCTGCCCTTGACGCAATAACCAATGCTCCAGCGCCGCCCGATAAGGACAGCCCTGCGGCCACATGAACACGGTTTTGTCCTGTAAATCGGAAATGTCACGTATCGGTCCAAATGACGTCGAGGCGATCAATAGCAACTCTTCGCGATACATCGGCGTGCGCTTGAGCTGAGCGCGCTCCACGTCCACTGCGACAATCGCGCCGTCCAGCCGATGGTTGAGTGTGTCATCAAGCAATTGCCCCCAGGTGCCGGTGGTCAATTCCAATGCCACGGCCGGGAAGCGCTTGTGGAACTTGGCCAACAGGCGTGGCAGGCGACCGGTCGCCGACGATTCGATGGCGCCGATTCGCAGCGGGCCGCGGGGTTCTGCTGAAGGGTCGACAGCACGTTTGGCTTCAACAGTCAGCGCGAGGATTTTCGCGGCATACTTCAGAAACGTCTGGCCTGCCGGACTGATTCGCAATCCCCTGCCCTCACGCAAAAACAGCGCAACGCCCAGTTCCGCTTCCAGTGCCTTGATGCGTGCCGTGATGTTCGATGGCACGCAGTGCAGGAATTCGGCGGCCCGGGCGATGCTGCCAAGGTCGGCAACCGTTTTGAACATGCGAATCTGAGCCAACTCCATACATCACCCAAAGTGAACAGTTGACGCATTATAAGTCAGTTGTGGCGAGCAGTTGCTGTTCTGATACTGCAGGCATCCGCCCACAGGTGTCCGACCATGCAGCCGCTTACGCCCTCGAAGACACACCCCTTGAAAATCATCTTGGCCATGGCGTTTGTCGTGGCGTGCTGGGGGTTCTCCCCGACCGGTATTCATATCGGCTTGCAAGCCTACGATCCCGGGCATCTGGCACTGGTGCGGTTTCTGCTGGCGTCAGTATTCATGGCGATATTTGCTGCGCTCAAGGGCATAAGCCTGCCGCGTCTGCGAGATATGCCAATGCTGGTGCTGCTTGGTTTTTTCGCCGTCAGCCTGCATCACGTCGCGCTGAATGCTGGCCAGCAAAGCGTCAGCGCCGGCGCATCCAGTGTGCTGGCGCAATCAACGCCTTTGTTCAGCACACTGCTGGCACGATTCGTTTTCCAGGACCGTGTCAGTACGTGGCGCTGGGCCTGCGTTTTCCTGGGGTTGATCGGCGTGATCACCGTGGTGGCTGGCGATCACGGACTCGGGAGCATCGACGCCCATGGTTTGCTGATCTTGTTGGCCGCTGTCTCCTGGAGCATCTACTTTGCGCTGCAAAAGCATCACTCACGACGTTACGACGGCCTGACGCTGGTGTGTTACACCGTGTGGTCGGGCACGCTGTTGCTGTTGGTTTACCTGCCGGGACTGGCCCGCGAGGTGGTCAGTGCGCCAATTCACGTGCAATGGACGGTTATGATTTTGGGGGTGTTTCCCAGCGCACTGGCTTATCTGGCCTGGGCGTTTGTGCTGGCGCACGTGGACCTGAGTCGGGCCACCATGACCCTGTATCTGATCCCGCCGACCGCCATGGCAATCGCTTCTTTTGCATTGGCCGAGCAGCCGACCGTGTGGGTGGCAATCGGTGCCACAGTGATATTGATCAGCGTGTTGGCGTTGAATCTGGAACCCACACGCCTCACCAGAACCGCGATGAACACTTAAAAAAACCCGGCGCACTGGCCGGGTTCTTTTTTAGCGCATGTCGTCAGACAGCGGAGTTTCTTCATCCGCCGCGGGCATGTCTTCGTCCGCCGTTGGGTCCTTCCAGTCTTCAGGGCGCTCCTTGTCGGTACCGGCGGGGTCGTGCGAAGGATTGATACCGGGTGGAGCATCGTGATCCATTGCGTTAGCCATGACGCACCTCGTTGATGAGGTCCAGCAAATCTGGGCCGTACTGTTTGGAAGCGCGCGAATGAATGGCGTGCTATCGAGGAGACCAGCGGTTAGATTTGGCGGGGTTATCATGGGCCCAGTCAAAGACTTCGCCATAGCCTGGCGGTCTAGCCTATTCACACACTCATGAAAGTGACTCGATCATGCGCAACGTAACACTCAGCAGCGCCATCTCCTGCGCAGCCTTAGGCCTATTCATGGCCAGTGGCTCCTGCCTGGCCGCGAACCAGGCCGATACCCCACTAACGGCCGTTGTGAACGCGGCCGTATTACCCGTCATGAAGGAACATCACATTCAGGGTGTCGCCGTCGCCATTACCCAAAACGGCCAATCGAATTACTTTAACTACGGCGTTGCATCGAAAGAAACGGGTAAAGCAGTGACCCAAGACACCCTGTTCGAGATTGGCTCGGTCAGCAAAACGTTCACTGCAACCCTTGTCGGCTATGCGCAAGCGCAGGGCAAATTGTCCCTCGCGGACACCGCAAGCAAAATACTCCCCGAGTTGCGTGGCAGCGCTTTCGACAACATCAACGTACTGCAACTGGGCACCTATACCGCCGGCGGCTTGCCGCTGCAGTTCCCTGACGAGTTCGATGCACCCGAAAAAATGCTCGGTTACTTCAAACAGTGGAAACCGCAATACGCCGCCGGTACTCATCGCTTGTATTCGAACCCGAGCCTGGGACTGTTTGGTTATCTCGCCGCCAAAAGCCTGGGCCAGCCGTTTGATCAGGTGATGGAGCAAACGCTGCTGCCCGCACTGGGTCTTTCGCACACCTTCCTTAAAGTGCCTGCCGATCAAATGAGTCTGTACGCGCAGGGTTACAACAAACAGGACGCGCCAGTTCGCGTCGGACCAGGCGCGCTGGATTCGCAGGCGTATGGGATCAAGACCAGCTCCGCCGAGCTGATCACCTACGTCGAAGCCAACCTGAAACCCTCGAAACTTGCACCACCATTGCAACAGGCAATAGCCACGACTCACACCGGTTATTACACCGTTGGCGAGATGACTCAGGGCCTTGGATGGGAGATGTACAAATACCCGGTCACCCTCGACACATTGCTGGCCGGCAATTCGACAGAGATGGCGATGCAGGCGCAACAGGTTCAATGGCTGAAACCGGCACAACCTCAACCCAATGAGGTACTGATCAACAAGACCGGTTCCACCGGTGGTTTTGGCACCTACATCGCCTATGTACCGTCGAAGGACATCGGCATCGTGATCCTGGCCAACAAAAACTTCCCCATACCCGACCGGGTCAAAATCGCCCACACAATCCTGAGTGCGCTCACCCGATAAGGCTGCCGCCCGACATCGCTTGTTTGAACTAGGCTAAGGACCGCGCAGTCATCCCTCTTACTGACCCTCAAGAGCGAGCCTCCATGAAAATCGATCTGTCCGGCAAAACCGCCCTCGTCACCGGTTCCACTCAAGGCATCGGTTTTGCCATTGCCAAAGGCTTGGCCGAGGCCGGCGCAAGCGTGGTCATCAATGGTCGCAAGCAAGATGCAGTGAATGCAGCTGTGGCCAAGATCAAACAGGCACAACCTGCTGCGACCGTGCGTGGTATCGCCGCGGATGTCGGCACGGCGAGCGGTTGCAAGGAAGTGGTCGCGGCCCTGCCCAAAGTCGATATTTTGGTGAACAACGTCGGCATTTACGGTCCACAGGACTTTTTCGACACGGACGATGACGTCTGGGAACAATTCTTTGAAGTTAACGTGATGTCGGGCGTGCGCTTGTCCAAAGCCTATCTGCAAGCCATGGCGGAGAGCGGTTGGGGCCGGGTGCTGTTCATTTCTTCGGAATCGGCACTGAACATCCCGGCAGACATGATTCATTACGGTTTTACCAAAACTTCCAACCTGTCGATCTCGCGCGGCCTGGCCAAGCGCATGGCGGGCACCGGGGTAACGGTGAACGCGATTCTGCCGGGGCCTACATTGTCCGAAGGGCTGCAAGGCATGCTCAAGGATGAGCAGCAAAAACTTGGATTACCGATGGAAAAAGTCGCTGCGGACTTTGTCATGGCAAACCGTCCCAGCTCCATTATTCAGCGGGCGGCCAGCATGGAAGAAGTGGCTAACATGGTGGTTTACGTGGCGTCGCCTCAGGCATCTGCGACAACGGGCGCAGCGCTGCGGGTTGATGGCGGTGTCGTCGACACCATTGCGTAGCCTGTGAAGCAGGTGTGTGGCGAGACAAAACAGAACTCGCCACACCGCAAGGGGTTTAATCGTCAGGTTGTTCAGCCGGTTTGGCTGGTTTTGCGGGTTTAGCCGGTTTTGTGCCTTTGGCACCTTTGGCCGGGGCTGCTTCAGTGGCAACGGGTGGCGCTGCCGCCGCGGCTTCTTTCTCGGCCATCGGCATCTGGTCGATGGTGCTGAAAATTGCTTTCAGATCCACCGTATCGGATTGCTCAAGTTTCTTCTCGCCGTCCTTGCCGACCAGAATCACTTTGGTCTTGGCCCCCGCCCCTAATTTGAGCGAACGAATCAGCGCCGCGGTGTCTTGCGGCCCCAAGTCCTTGCCATCGCGCTGCCCCATCAAATTGAGAACGGTGTACAGGACCATATTCCGGTCGGTGAATTCTTTGTGATTGGCAGGTTCATCCAGCGACTTTTTCAGGCTGAGCCAGGTGGGATCAACCGTGCTTGGCGCGATGACAATCAGCGGCCGCGACCTGCCCTTATCCATGTCCAGCGGTGAATCGCCATCGGCGGCGAGCAGGGGGCCGGCAACTGCCAGCAGAGTAGCCAGGGTCAATGACCTGATGAGCATGCGCATCTCCTTTTGGTATCCACGCTTTAATGATTGCGCATCGCGGTGATCGTTCCGGGTGACGGACCGCAATTATGTTTCATCATGCCCCAAGCTTAGGTCAGTGCGCCCATTGCGCAATAGATGCTAACAACTTGCCAGGCTAGCCTGAGCGGTTCCGACCGATAAGGCCGGAATCGAAAAGGTAAACACACTGCCAACGCCTGGCTCACTTTCGGCCCAAAGCTCACCGCCATGAGCGTTAACAATGCTGCGGCAAATGTACAAGCCCAGACCGCTGCCATTGGGGTTACCTTCACGAACCGACCAGTACCGCTCAAAAATGTGCGGCAAATGCACGGCGTGGATCCCGCTGCCGTTGTCGCGTACAGAAATCAAAACGTTGCCGTCAGCTTGGGAAGCGCTGACGTCGATACGTCCACCGGGAGCGGTGAATTTGATCGCGTTGCCCAACAGGTTCGACAACACCTGAAACAGTCGCTGGGGATCAGCCTGAATAGTCAGCCCTTTGGCACTGGCGCAATTAAGCTCGATGTTTTTGTGGGAGGTGAGCGTCACCAACAAGGCGCACGCCTCTTGAAGCAGGTCAACCACGTCCACCGGTTTGCACTCAAGCGAGTATTGGCCGGCGTCCAGTTTTGACTTGTCGAGAAGGTCGGCGATCAGCGTGTTCATCCGTCCGGTGGCGTCCTCCATGGTGCCCAGCGCCGCACTCAGGCGTACCGCGCTGCGCCCTTCATCGCGCGCAACGATTCGCTGCATCATGCCGCATTGCATAATGATAATGGTCATGGGGTTGCGCAGGTCGTGGGAGACAACCGCCACCAATTCATCACGAACCCGCACCGCTTCGTGTTCGCGATGCACTTGACGAGAAAGGTCGTTTTCGATGGCGTAGCGGCGCAGCTCCTTGACCGCATAGAGGTCTGCCGCGCTCCACTCGCGCGCCCTGCCTTCGACTTGCTGTTCCCACAAGTCGAAAGACTTGCGCGGTTGCAGGCGATTGATTGCGTCGCCAGCAGCACTGAAGTGTTCGTCCGGGTTACCGCTCCATTTCATGCTGGAACGCAGTTGCGGGCGGAACCACATGACCCCGTTATCCACCGGTTTTGGCAGCACAAAAGCCAGTAAGCCACAGGCCTTGTCGCTGTACAGTGAACTGGCGCCATGCACACTCTGCAAATGATCGGTCATCAACGGCGCACCGCTTTCCAGGCATTGCTCACGCACCCACAGATAAAGTGCCCGGACTTGCTCCACCGACGGGCACTCGCCAAATAGTTGCAAGCGATCTTCGATCAACACCGCAACGCCCTCGGCCCCGGTCAACGCCAACAATTGCAGCGGATGGTGGAGCAGCCCATCCAGCACATCGCATTGCGCACTTTGCATGGCGCTGGCCAGTTCATGGATCAAACGGTGTTTGCGCTCACGCTGCGCCAGTTGGTCGCGGGTTTGCAGCGCCTCGATTTGCACACTCAGCAACTGGGCAATCGCGGCACACATGGTGCGCACCGCATGACTCACCAGCAGCGGCTCGGGATGAGCACAGGTGACCAGCCCCCAAAGCTCATTGTTGTCCAGCAGCGACAAACTCATGGACGCTCGCACGCCCATGTTTTCCAGGTACTGGCAATGTACCGGTGACACACTGCGCAATATCGAAAACCCGAGAGCCAGAGGCTGCCCGGTGTCAGGGCGCATCACCGGAAGAATCGGCACTGGCGCGTAACGCGCGTCCGGAATCACCCGAATCCAGTTCAACCGATACAACTCGCGGGCCTGAGGCGGGATGTCCGAAGCAGGAAAACAATGTCCCAGATAACCGGGCAACACACCGCCCAATGCCTCGCTGATCACCTGTCCGTGGCCCGCCGGTTGGAAACGATAAATCATCACCCGATCGAAACCCGTCAGCCACTGGATTTCCTCGACGCTGACGGTGTACAAATCTTGCAACGTGACTGCTGCCTGCATTCTGCGCAAGGCGCGAAGCAGGATGCCGGTGGTGTCTGGGATGCCGTCGAGCAATGGCTCCAACTCAAGAATAATCAGGCCTTCATGCCGAATGAGCGAGCCGTTGAAGCGTTGCCCGCCGATCTCCAACAGCAAAGGGTTGGTGTTTTCCAGGTCATTCGACAACAGTGCCTGGCGCACCTGCTCAACCCCGGCATTGCCCGCCAGCATCGTCAACGGCTGCTGTAACAACGCCGCCGCTGTATGACCGAGCATCGAAGCGCAGTTGCGGCTGACCTGGCCGATGAGCAACTCGGGCAGGCTGAGCGTCAGCAACACCCCATGCGGCTGAATCGAGCCTGGAATCCTGATGGCTTCGCGAGCACATTCGGCGAGCGCTTCTTCCAGTTGCGCATCGCTGAGACGATTCATAGCAACACCTCGCGCTGCTCAAGCCACTGTTCGAAAGCCTCGAAGGTGGCTTTGGCCGCCACGACCGTTTGCGCGCGCTCAAGCGGTTTGGACACTTCATACAGGCAGGCGAGGAATCCGCGCCACATCATCAATGTCGCCGTGCCGTACACCGCAAAAAACCGACCGCCCGTGTATTCATCAATGCCCAGGCGCGAATACACGCCGTTGCGCAGCGATTGCCCGCCCAACGTCGCCCCTTCCAGCACATATAAAACGCCCAGCACATCGGCGGTGGACTGGGTCTGCAAGGTAAATTTGCACAACGGGATGGCTTCAATGGCGCTCGCATCCAGACCCAGCGCATACAAATCGGCCTCAAGTGACGGCGTTTTGCTGCGAATCAGCCAGTCCAGGTCAGGAATGGTCATCGCTACCTGGAACAGCAGGCTTTCCAACGGTCGATAAAAACCGTAATAGGCCTGGATCAATTGGGTGTAGACCATCAAATCAGGGGTGAAGAAAGGGATGCGTTTTTCCAGCACCTGATGTTGCCGAGTGGTGGCGGTACGCAGTTCGCTGAGGATCAGCGGAAGGCTCTTCGGAGGGGCATTCACGACGAAGTGTCGTGGCAATACCCGGCTTCGTGGATTTGAAACACAGCGATATCAGTTAGCGTGTTCACATGCCACCTCTTCCTTGTCGATCAGTGAGAATGCCGACAAGTCATTCACGGATGAATGAAGGGTGGCTTTCCACCGTAGCACCAATGGGGCCGGATAGTTGGTTTGTTTCTGGAGGTGTATTTAGAAGGCCAATTTGTAACCGATAAGTACAAGCATGGTTGCCAGGCAAGGACGCAATACTTCATCAGAAATTCGCCCGGTCAAATGGCTTCCCAACCAGATGCCCGGCAGTGAGCCGATTAGCAGAAAACCCAGGACCTGCCAGTCCATGTTGCCCATGCTTGCGTGTCCGAGCCCTGCGACCAGGGTCAACGGCACCGCGTGAGCGATTTCGGTGCCGACCAGACGGCGAGTCGGCAACAGCGGATAGAGGATGAACAGTGCCACGGTGCCCAATGCTCCAGCACCGATGGACGTCAGCGCGACCATCGTGCCAAGGATCAGGCCGGTGATCACGGTCAGCACATTCAAACGCCTGCCGCTGGGGTTGTAATTGCCACCGGCACGTTTGTGGGCGAAATCGAGCAAGCGTTTCTTGAAAAAAATCGCCAGTGCAGTCGCAAACAGCACGAAACCCAAAGCCTGTTTGATAATCGCATTCATGGCGTCGGGTGCCGTGTGCAGCGAGCTCAGAAACCACAACGTCATCGCCACCGCTGGCACGCTGCCCAGGGTCAGCCAGCCTGTAATGGCCCAGTCGATGTTGTTGTTTTTACGGTGCACTAGCACGCCGCTGGACTTGGTAATCGCCGCATACAGCAAGTCGGTACCCACCGCGGTGGCCGGATTGATTCCGAACCACAACAGGATGGGGGTCATTAAAGAACCGCCGCCAACACCCGTCATACCGACGATAAAACCGACTACCAGCCCGGCAATGATCAACCCAAAGTTAGCAAGATCCATTAACACGCCCACGAAACCGCATGAAAAAACTGGACCGCAGCATAGCGATTTTTCTTATAACCACTTATACCTTTGCGAACTATCGTTATACCCATTCGGCAGCCGCAGCAGCTGTCAGTGCGCGCGCCGGCCTGGCTTGAAACTGTGGTGACGGTTTATCCAGACCGTGGCGAAGGCAATCAACGACAAAACCAGCAACGCCCATGGAAATGACATCGCTCCGGCGCGGTCCAGCAGCAGCCCGCCGAACAGTCCGCCACCGGCGATAGCAACGTTCCAGGAAGTGGTGAGCATGGCCTGCACCACGTCGACGTTTTCACCCGCCGAATCAGCCGCCGCCGTCAGCAGCAATGTCGCCGAACCGCCGAATGAAAGACCCCACACCGCCATGCAGGCATAAACCGCCCACGGCGACGACATCGCCATGGCCAATACCAGTGCGGTGACGGCAAACACTGCCAGGCAGGTCAACGTCAACACGCGTAACCAGCGGTCGACCAGCAAGCCGATGATCCAGATGCCCAGCAGCGAACTGATGCCGAACACCAGCAGCACCAGGTCCACCCTCTCACCCAAGCCTGATTGCACCAGGAACGGCGCGATGTACGTGTAGAGAATGTTGTGCCCCAGCATCCAGGCCAGCACCACAAACAGCACCGGGCGCACGCCAGGCATCCTGAACACCCTGGCCAGCGGCAGACGTTCGGTGTTGGCTTGCCCCGGTTTGTCCGGCACCGCCAGCACAATCCACACCACCAGCAACAATGCCAGCGCCGACATGATCCCGAATGAGGCGCGCCAACCGATCACGTTACCCAGCAATGTGCCCGCCGGAGTGCCCAGCGACAGCGCAATCGGCGTCCCCAGCATGGCGATCGCCAAGGCCCGACCTTGTTGATGCGCCGGCACCAGACGACGCGCATAGCCGGCCATGATGCCCCAGGACAAACCCGCCGCCATGCCCGCCAAAAAACGCGAGACAAGCGTCAACCCATAGTGCGTCGAGAACGTGGTGATGGTGTTGAACAGCACAAAGCCAAACACCGTCAGCAGTAGCACCCGCCGCCGGCGCCAGCCACGCGTGGCCACGGTGAGCGGGATCGCCGCCACAATCGAGCCCAGCGCATACAAGGTGACAAGTTGCCCGGCCCACACTTCGCTGACGTTCAGGCCACTGCCGATTTGCGGCAACAGGCCCGCGGGCAAAGTTTCGGTGAGGATGGCAATGAAACCCGTCATGGCGAATGCCAACAACGCGGCGTACGGCAGCTTTTCGGTGCTGATAGAGCGTTCCATCGACGCGTGTTCGGCGGTGGCGTGGTCAGTCATGACGATTGCAACTCCCTTGGCTCGATACAGGCCGAAGATTGTATACAACTTTTACAAGCGATTGCTCGACCCGACTCACTGCACCGGCAAGAAATTCAGAAACAACAGGCTCTGCGCGTAATTCAAACCAATGCGTCGATAACGTTCATCAAGCATTTGCGTCAGCAAATCCAGGCGGGCCACGATTTTGCCGAACTCCACGGCAAAGCTCAGGTTGCTGCCCTCCTCCGAAATCTCGTTGGAAAACAGCATGGGCTCGCCATTTTTGTTTTGCCGTTGACTGAGAATCCACGTGGCTTTTTCGATATTGCGTGCAGCGTTGTTGACGAAGGTCGGGTTGATCGCATCCGTCATGTAAAACTCCAGGCGATTGCCGTGAGCCGTCACCAACATGCTGCCGATGGCGTAGATGAACGCACCCACCCGGTCACCTAAAAACTCCGGGCTCATGGCGAATCTCAATGCGGCCAGGTCTTTTTTATTGCCCAGGGTCGGCAGCGGCTGCTGCTGCTCGATGGCCATCCGCACTTGTTGCCCGGCGATACGCGCATCCAGAAATCCGGATTTTTTCAGTTCGTCCGGATTTCGCAGGTACAGCTTGTTCATTAACAGATAGAGGCTGTCGAGGTTGTCGCGCATGGTCAGCGTCGCCATGCGGTCGACACTGGTCTGGAGAAATTCCTGCGGTTTGCCTTCGCGAAACTGGCTGACGATGTCCCGCCCCTGTTGTTGGCTGCAACCGCTGGCGAGCAGCATCGACAAGCAACCCAACACCAGGCAACGGCGACGAATTTTCAGAGAAATGAGAGGTAACGCTCGGGCCATGGGTTCTTGAACTGGGCATGGGCCGGCGGTGGGGATCGCCGCAGGCTGGCCAAGGATAGAACTTCGAAAATTGAAAAAGTGCAGTGCCGACGGTCCGTAAACGTGGGTTGCCTCTGCGTCCTCAGCGCCATTAGTAATACTTTATAATTGATAAATCGGTGAAACGAGCTATAAATTTGGGTCTGTTCGGCTTAAAAACGATTACTAGTATGACTACTTAACTAAAAACAAAAAAAGGAAAGTCAACCATGCTTCAATCCCGACACCTGCTCTCCGGAATCGGACTCTCCCTGATGATCACCACCCTCGGTGCCCACGCTGCCAGCCTGTCCAGTGAGCACAAGGCCTTTGGCAAAACCAACGACGGCACGCCTGTCGAGCAATACATATTGCGCAACAGCCATGGCCTGCAAGCCACGGTCATTACCTACGGCGCGACGTTGCAGTCGCTGCAAGTGCCGGATAAAAACGGCAAGGTGGCCGACATCGTGCTCGGGTTCGATAACGTCCAGGGCTATCAAAAAGGGACCGCGTATTTCGGCGCCACCATCGGTCGCTACGGCAACCGTTTGGCCAAAGGTGCATTTGAGCTCGATGGCAAGCATTTCCAGGTGCCGCTCAACGACGGTCCCAACTCGCTGCACGGTGGTACGCAAGGCTTTGATAAACACGTGTGGAAAGCAGCGCCGAATAAAGATGAGGATTCGGTGGGCGTAACGCTGACGTATGTCTCGCCCGACGGTGAAATGGGTTTCCCCGGCACGCTGAAAACCGAAGTCACCTACAGCCTCACCGAGAGCAACGAACTGCGCATCGAATACAAGGCGTCCACTGATAAACCGACCGTGTTGAACCTGACCAACCACAGTTATTTCAACCTGGCAGGCGCTGGCAACGGCGATGTGCTGAAACAGGTCGCGACCCTGCACGCCAGCCATTACACGCCCGTCAACGGCACGCTGATTCCCACCGGAGAACTGGCGCCGGTGGCCGGCACACCCATGGATTTCACGCAACCCACCGCCATCGGCAAGAACATCAAGGCTGATCACCCGCAGTTGAAATTCGCCGAGCCTAAACACGGTGGTTTTGACTTCAACTGGGTGTTGAATGCCAGCGGAGACCTTGGCCAACTCGCCGCCGATGTCAGTGACCCGCAAACCGGGCGGCGCTTGCAGCTCTACACCACCGAACCCGGCGTACAGTTCTACACCGGCAACTTCCTCGACGGCACGATCAAGGGCAAGGGCGGCAAGGTGTACCCGCACTGGGGCGGCTTTACCCTGGAAACCCAGCACTACCCTGATTCGCCCAACCAGCCGAACTTCCCTTCGACGCGCCTGGAGCCGGGCAAAACCTACACCCAAACCTCAGTGTTCAAGTTTTCCAACGAGTAAGCCCGTGAGTCAGGATTCGCGGCGACGCGGGTCTTTTTTGCCCGAGGTTTTGTGTACCCTTGTTGCGGACATCGATCGCCGACCGGCGAGCCGTCCGCAATGAAGGGATTTCATGAGCGCTGATTTTTCAGGTTTCAAAGGGTTGTTTCCAGGCATCAGCACACCGTTGTTGAAAGTACAGTTCAGCTTCTTTCTGGTGGTGTTGGGCGGCCGCTGCAATCAGCTCGCGCTGGCTTGGTGGGCGTTGCAGGAAACGGGGTCAGCCCTCTATTTCGCCAACATGGTTGCCTGCGCCATCGCCGCTGAGGTGTTGGCAAAACCGCTGCTGGGCTGGCTCGGTGACCGCTACAACAAAATGCTCGTCCTCAAGCTCGCGTCAGTGTTCAGCGCACTAACGGCTCTGGCAATGCTGGGACTGTCCGCCATGGGCAGTTTCAACCCATGGACAGTCGGCGCGCTGATGATGCTCAGTAGCGCCATTGTGGGCGTGCGCGACCCGCTACAGGCCTCAATCATCCCGTTGTTTGCAGACGACGATAAGGTTTCGCTGGCCTTTCGCAGCAAAAGCGTCATGTCCTCGTTCTCCAACCTGCTGGGGCCGATAGTCGCCAGCGGGCTGATTTATACGTTGGGCGTTACGTTGGCGCTGGCCACGGATTTTCTCGCCATTGTGCTGGCCGCCACATTGATCGCCACCATCCCCACGCACACCGGCAACCGCCACGCAGACGAAGAGGCACCGGTTGCCAGCGGGTTCAGGATGATTCGTGCGGGTTTCAAAGTGGTTTACGGGGTGAAGGTAGAGTTTTACCTGGCCCTCATCGCAATGCTGGTCAACTTTGCGCTGTTCCCCTTCTTCACCATTCTGCTGCCGCTGTACGTCAAAACCGTCATCGAGTACCCGGTTACCTACATCGGGCTGCTGGATTCGAGTTTCGGGTTGGGCATATTACTGGGCAGCTACAGCATAATCGGCCGCTTATCCGCCCGCATACCGCGTGACAGGTGCGTGTCTGCAGGCTTCGCCTTGCTGGGTTGCAACCTGCTGATTGTCGGGACGGTGGCATCGCCGGTGATTGTCACCCTGGCCTTCTTCTGCGGCGGCGTTGGCTTGATGCTGATCAACATTCCCACCAGTGCGGTGAGGCTGCTGGCCACGCCCAAAGCCTACCGCAACCGGATCTTTGCCACGGTGGCGTTTTTGTCAGCCGCTGCCAGCCCTCTCGGGAGCTTTGCGATGAGCGACCTGATTGCAACACTGGGCGTAACCGCGACGATCACGGTGCTGGGCGCCCTGGTGCTGCTGTTGTCGCTGCTGGTATGCCTGGTGCCCGACTTCAAACGGTTCATGCGCACCCAGGACACCCAACTCAATGACGCGTACCGCGCCAGATACCCTGAAGCGTTTGCGCACTGAACCTCGGGCAGTCCACGCTGCCGAAGCTTAATAATCCAAAACCACCCAACACCCTCAGGAGGTTCTCATGCGCACACTCGAACTGGCCGGCGTGCCGGTACCGGTCATCGGCCAAGGCACTTGGCGCATGGGGGAGGATCCCGCGCAACATGGCAAAGAAGTCGCCGCGTTGCGCCTGGGCATCGAGTTGGGCATGACGTTGATCGACACCGCTGAAATGTATGCCGAAGGCGGCGCCGAGGAAGTGGTGGGCGACGCCATCGCGGGCCAGCGTGACAAGGTGTTCTTGGTCAGCAAGGTTTATCCGCACAACGCCAGCCGCGAGGGCATTCCACAGGTTTGCGAGCACAGCTTGCGTCGCCTGAAAACGGATTACATCGATCTGTACCTGTTGCACTGGCGTGGACAGTATCCGCTTGAAGAGACGGTAGAGGCGTTTGAACGCCTGCGCGAAGCGGGCAAGATCGGCCGCTGGGGCGTGCCCAATTTCGACGTCGACGATCTGCAAGAGCTGGCATCACCAGCCTGTGCAACCAATCAGGTTTTGTACAACCTGGAGGAACGCGGCATTGAATACGACCTGCTTCCTTGGTGTCAGCAACATCAACTACCATTGATGGCGTATTGTCCGATTGGTCAGGGCGGAAAATTGCTCGACCACCCGACGCTCAGGCGCATTGCCGATCATCACCGCGTGACAACCGCGCAAGTGGCACTGGCATGGATTATGCGGCATGAAAACGTGATCGCGATCCCCAAAGCGGTCAGCCCTGAACACGTGCAATTGAATGCACACGCCGCGCAGCTGCGGCTCGATGCTGGGGATCTGGAGGCGCTGGACCACGCGTTTCGCGCGCCACAACGCAAGCAGCGATTGGCTATGGTCTGAGCCATCGTGGTTTTGTCAGAGGCCTTGCGCATGAGAAGCACTGATCAGCCGGATCTATTTAACCTGCCTCGCTTCATACAGGCCCAAGACCCGGTGTTCACCTGGGTCCAGGAAGAACTGAGTGCCGGCCAGAAACGTCGGCACTGGATGTGGTTCATCTTTCCGCAAATGGCGGGGCTGGGTGGCAGCGAAATGTCGCGGTATTTCGCGATCCAATCGCGTGACGAGGCCGAGGCGTACCTGAAACACCCGCAACTGGGCGCCCGGCTAAGGACGTGTACGCAACTGGTCCTGAACATCAAGGACCGCTCCATTGCCGATATTTTTGGCCACCCCGACGACCTCAAGTTTCATTCCTCCATGACCTTGTTCGCGCAGATTGCCGCTGAAGACAACCCGTTCAATCAGGCACTCGAGCAGTATTTTCACGGCATGGTCGATGAAGTAACGTTGTCGCTGCTGGATTCAAAACAACCCCAATTGCCCACCGATCAACGTTGAGAAATCGTCATCGACGAACGGCAGTATCGCGTCCGCAATCGGTTGCAGCTGCCGGGTCACGTAGTGGTCGTAGTCGATGGGCGCACTGCGGATTTCCAGCGGCTCGGGCCCGGCAACGGTGATCACGTAACTGATCCAGCCTCCGTTCTGGTATTGCCGGGGGCGACCCTGCTGATCGTTGAAGTCATCGGCGATCCGCGCGGCACGGACGTGCGGCGGCACATTGCGCTCGTAGTCGTCCAGCGTGCGGCGTAAACGCTTGCGATAGATCAAGCGATCGTCGAACTCACCGGCCAGGGTTTTGGCGACGTAGTCACGCACATAATCCTGATACGGCTGACGATTGAAAATCCGCGTGTACAGCTCTTGCTGAAACTGCCGGGCCAGCAGCGACCAATCGGTGCGCACGGTTTCCAGGCCCTTGTAGACCATTTCATCGCTGCCGTCGGCCCGCGTTACCAGCCCCGCATAACGCTTCTTGCTGCCCTCCTCGGCGCCGCGAATTGTCGGCATCAAAAAGCGTTTGTAGTGCGTTTCGAACTGCAGCTCCAGTGCACTTTCCAGCCCGTATTCCTGCTGCACATGTTCGCGCCACCATTGATTGACGTGATCGACCAGGGCGCGACCGATCTGCGCCGCTTCTTCCTGGCCGTGCGCGCGGCGCAGCCAGACGAATGTGGAGTCGGTATCGCCGTAAATCACGGTGTGGCCCTGGGCTTCGATCAGCTGTCGGGTGCGCAGCATGATTTCGTGGCCACGCAAGGTTATCGACGACGCCAGGCGCGTATCGAAAAAGCGGCAACCGCTGGAGCCGAGCACGCCATAAAACGCGTTCATGATGATTTTCAGTGCCTGAGACAATGGCGCGTTGTGTTCACGCTTCGCGGTTTCACGGCCTTCGGCAACCCGGGCGACTATTGCTGGCAGGCAATGCCGGGTCCTGGAAAAACTCGCACCGCGAAAACCGGGCACGGATTCACTGTCGTCAGGGTGTTCGAGGCCTTCGATCAATCCCACAGGATCGATGAGGAACGTGCGAATAATCGATGGATAAAGGCTTTTGTAGTCGAGCACCAGCACCGATTCATATAACCCCGGTTGCGAATCCATGACAAACCCGCCAGGGCTGGCTTGCGCAGGGTTGGTGCCCAGGTTCGGTGCGACGAACCCTTGGCGGTGCATCAGCGGCATGTAGAGGTGCGTGAATGCAGCCACCGAACCGCCGCTGCGGTCGGCCGGCAAACCGGTAACGCTGGCCCGCTCCAGCAAAAAGGTCAGCAACTGGGTTTTGGCAAAAATCTGCGTGACCAGCTCACAGTCCTTGAGGTTGTACTTGGCCAGAGCCGGTTTGTCCTCGGCGAACATGCGGTTGATTTCGTCCATCCGCTGATACGGCGTGCTGATTGCCTTACCCTCGCCGAGCAAGGTTTGCGCGACGTTTTCCAGACTGAACGAGGGAAAACTCCAGGTGGCCGAGCGCAGCGATTCGATGCCATCAATGATCAACCGGCCTGCGGCAGCGGCAAAGTAGTGATGGCGGCTACCGTGTTCGCGCCACTGCATTTCTTCGCCGCCACGCCCCAGCTTCAGCGGCACTGCCAGACGCCGGGCGTGTTCGTGAAGCACCCGTAAATCGAACTGCACGACATTCCAGCCGATGATTGCGTCAGGGTCGTGGCGGGCAAACCACTCATTTAGCTTTTTCAGGAGCAAGGCCCGGGAATCACAGTACTCGAGCTGAAAATCCACGGCGCTGTGGTCACCATTCGGCGGACCGAGCATGTACACCTGGCGCTCGCCGCAACCCTGCAGCGCAATCGAATACAGATCACCCTGAGCGGTGGTCTCGATGTCCAGCGACACCAGGCGCAACGTGGGGCGGTAATCGGGGTCGGGCTTCATCTGTGCGTCAAGCAGCAAGCCTTCGGCATTCGGTGTACCGCCGAAGACCACGGGCGCGGTGATGAAGCGTTCCATCATGTAGCGCTCGGGCGGGCGCACGTCGGCCTCGAACATGTCGACGCCGGCGCGGCGCATCATCGTCTCCAGGCGCATCAACTGACCGTGCTGCTGGCAATACAGGCCCAACACCGGGCGATGTTCAAAATCCACCAGCGCCAACGGTTTCAACTCGACGTTTTTTTCGCCGTGCAACAGGGCCTCGGCCTGTTCTCGCTGAACGGCGGGGATAAACGCTACCGAAGGTTGATATGGCAGGCGGATCTGCCGGGGACCGGCGTCAGTCGCCAGCCAGAATTCGACTTCGGTGCCGGCCGGGGTATCGCGCCAATGCCGTGTCAGAACGAAGCCCTGCTGTAAATCCACCACTGCAACCTCAAGATTTGATTCCGGTGGCGATTCTACGCGTCATTGCGTGGGATGGCGTGCGGGCATGGGATTTGCTGTCAGCAAGGATCGAGATGAACCCTGCGGACGATAAACGACGTTTTTTGAAGAAAAACCGTCAAATAACGTTTTTTCAGCGTTATCCAGCCTTTTGTGCCTTGCCCTCGACGCCTGCGTCTACGATTCTTCAATAACAACGACAACACCTGAGAAACCGCCATGAAAACCGTCGCCCAACTGCTGAAGTTAAAGGCCGAACAAAATCAGGAAGTGCACATCATTGCGCCCCACCAAATGGTGCTGGAAGCGCTGATGGTAATGGCTGCAAAAAACGTCGGCGCACTGCCGGTGGTGGAGAATGGCGAAGTCGTCGGCATCATCAGCGAACGTGACTATGCGCGCAAACTGGTGCTCAAGGGCCGCTCGTCCGTCGGCACGCCGGTCAGCGAAATCATGGTGAAGGAAGTGATCACCGTCGACACTCATCAAACCGTCGAAACCTGCATGGGCATCATGTCCGACAAACGCCTACGCCACTTGCCGGTAGTGGAAAACGGCAAATTGATCGGCTTGCTCTCCATCGGCGACCTGGTCAAGGAATCGATCGCCGAACAGGCGGAACTGATTCGCCAACTGGAACAGTACATTCGCGGCGACTGAATCAACCCGGCCAATGCCGTGCGAAGACCGGTGCCAGTGTCGGGTGCCGGTCGATTCGCGCCAGCCATGCGTGGAACCCCGGACGCGTGCTGCGTAAATGCTCTCGACTGCCCGCCCAACGCGTGACCACCGCCGCCAGCACGTCCAGCGCTCCCGGTTTTTCGTCCCCCAGATACAACTCGCCCGAGAACTGATCGGCAAACACCTCCCAACTCCAGTGCAAACGCGCACGGGCGCCGGCCACCAGGTTTTCTGTGGACGAGGCGTCTACGTCGGCCAACCAGCGTTCGGGGTAGTCGATGATGCCGATGGTCGAGTAGCAATTGCTGACGATGTACGCCAACCCGCGAATGACTTGGTCACGCTCGGCCGGCAGCTTGGGGAGCAGGCTGGATTTGGGAAACGTCAGCCCAAGATGAATCAGGATGGCTGCACTCTCGGTCAAAATGCTGCCATCGGGCAGTTGCAGGGTCGGAATCTGCTTCAACGGGTTGAGTTTTTCCAGCGTTTGGGCCGCTTCAGGCGACAGTTCAACGTCGATGAAGCGATAAGGGATTTCACAGAGTTCCAGCGCCGCTTCAATCGCCGCCGCGCCCGAGTTTTTGTGCCCGTAGAGTTGATACATAAACACCCCCTTTTGCGATGATGTCTTTCTAGTCGCTGACGCTTTGTAAAAGCTGACGCTGGCCAGACTGAAAAATTCTTTTTTTGCCGCTGCATCCAAATCGCCTTCCGGCGGGTAGTACCTGTAGCAGCCCTTGAAGCTGCCGAGCGCATTACTCATTAACGGAGAACGATGTCATGCATGCAAAACAGCTGATGTGCCTTGTAACTTTGATCGCCGCCATTCCTGCAGCCTACGCCCAGAGCGGGCTACCCGACAGCATCAAGGTGCCCGATGGGCACAAGGTTGCCATGGAAACCACCGGTGTCGGAGAGATTACCTACGAATGCCGTGACAAGGCCAATGCCGCAGGCATGACGGAGTGGGTGTTCGTCGGCCCTAAAGCGGTACTCAATGATCGCAGCGGCAAACAGGTGGGCACCTATTTTGGCCCGCCGGCAACCTGGCAAGCGAAAGACGGCTCCAAAGTTACCGGCACGCAATTGGCTGTCGCACCGTCGACGCCGGGCAACCTGCCTTATCAACTGGTCAAGGCCAACCCGGCCGAGGGCAAAGGCGCGATGAGCGGTGTGAGTTACATTCAGCGCGTGGCCCTCAAGGGTGGCGTGGCGCCGAGTACCGAATGCACAACGGCTAACAAGGGCAAGCAGGAAGTGGTGAAGTACCAGGCAGATTATATTTTCTGGGCCGCCAACTAAGACCACACGCCATGCGCAATAACCTGTGGGAGCGGTGCTCCCACGGGCAGCCACATTGTTTGCTAGATTACACGTGCAGTGCCCCGACCGACGACTGAGAGCAGTGCCCTTGCCCGAACCTTTTTTTGATTACGAAGCCCACTTGGCTGCCTGCGGGCGCGGCGAGCGGCAGGCATTGCAGGCTTTGTATGTGCAAGAGAGCCCACGCTTGCTTGGCGTTGCCAAACGCCTGGTGCGCGACACGGCGCTGGCGGAAGACATCGTGCATGACGCGTTTATCAAGATCTGGACCGGCGCTGCCCGTTTCGACCCCGAAAGGGGTTCGGCGCGTGGCTGGATGTTCAGTGTCACGCGGCACCTGGCGCTCAACTTCATTCGTGACCACAGCCGCGAACTTCAGGGCGATATCGACATGCATACCGACGTTGAAACCTTCGATGCCCAGGCTCACTCATCACGCATTCACGGCTGTCTGGAACAACTCGAACCGGCGAGACGCACCTGCATTGTGCATGCCTACGTTGACGGTTATTCCCACGCGCAAATATCCCTCAAACTCAATACCCCGCTAGGCACCGTCAAAGCCTGGATCAAACGCAGCCTCACAGCATTGCGCGAGTGCATGGGATGAGCATCAAACCCTCGGATGAAACCCCCGAACAACTCGACGAGTTGGCCAGTGAATACGTGCTGGGCACGCTGTCTGCCGAACTGCGCACCCAGGTTCAGCAGCGCCTGCGCAACGATGTCGAACTGCGCACGGCCGTCGACAGTTGGGAGCGCCGATTGCTGGGGTTGACTGACCTTGCCGAACCTTACACACCGTCGCCCCACTTGTGGCCGCGCATCGAGCGCAGCGTCGATGGGTTGAGCCGGCAATCGGTGGCGCCCGCACAGCAGTCCGCCTCGTGGTGGAACTGGCTGGCTCTGTGGCGCGGGCTAGCGGGTGCGGGGCTGGCGGCAACGTTGCTGCTCGGCGCACTGCTGCTGACTCAAGCCAGTGTCAAACCGAGTTACCTGGTGGTGCTGGTCGGTCCGCAAAACCAGGCACCGGGCTGGGTAATTCAGGCCAGCACCAGCCGCGAAATACAGTTGATCCCGCTGGGCGTCGTGGAAGTGCCGGCCGACAAGGCACTGGAGTTCTGGACCAAGGCTGATGGCTGGCAAGGCCCCGTGTCGCTGGGCTTGGTCAAACCGGGGCAAACGCTGTCGGTGCCCTTGGATAAACTGCCACCGCTTGAAGCCAATCAATTGTTTGAACTGACCCTGGAAAACGCCAAGGGCTCGCCAATCGGCAAGCCCACCGGGCCGATTCAATTCATTGGGCGAGCGGTGAAAGTCATTTGATCACCCCCGATTGACCGTCGTCAATTTCCCGCCCGGGTCATGCAGCGCTGGTAACGCTCATCGACCCGCTTGGCGAACCATGCAGTGGTCAGCTTGCGAGTGATTTTAGGACTCTGCAGCACGATCCCCGGCAAAACCGCGCGCGGCAAGGGTTTACCCTCGGCCTGTTCCGCCAGTGCAAACACTCGCTGATAGAGCTGGGTGTTTTCAAACGCCAGTGTTTGACCTTTTTCCAACTGATCCCTGATAGAGGGGTTGCGCATGTCCAGTTGTTTGCCGAGGGAGCGCACGGCCAGTTCCGTGGTGCCGGGCATGATCGAGCCGTAACGGATCAAATCGCCATCCAGCGCCAGTGGAACTCCCGTCGCACGGGTCACTGCATTCTGAAACGCGGCATTGCGACTCGCGTAGAAACCGGCATTGAAATCGGCAAATCGGTACAAGGGCTGCGGGTAGTTCACTGGATAACCGAGCAAATGGGCGATACCGAAATACATGCCTCCGCGCCGGCTGAACACTTCACGCCGGATCGTGCCGTCCACTGGATACGGGTAATCCCGTGCGCGTTGCTCGGCAAATTCGATGCTGACCTGCATCGGGCCACCGGTGTGCACCGGGTTCAAGCCGCCGAACAGGGTTTGGCCCATGGGCACCATGCCGATGAAGTCATCGAAAATCGCGCTGAGTTCTTTTTCACTGCGCGCAGCACTCAGCCGTTCGCTGTAACTTTTGCCCGTGGGTGAACGCACCTGCAAGGCCGCGCTGACCAACAGGCCGGGGATATGCACTTTAGCGGCACGACGGTCTATCTCGTCACGGGCAATCTTGCCCAGCCCCGGGACTTTTGGATCGACCTGAAACGTCGACTCCTGCTCGGTAACGGCCAACACCGAACACAGGTTTTGCGTGGTCGGTGGAATCTTCTGTGCGCTAAACGCTGCCTGGATATCCGTGGCCCAACCTTGACGGTCAACCGTATTGGCCGGCAACAGCCGCATAAGCTCCGCCCTCACCTCGTCGGGTTGTCGCGCCGCAGGTTCCTGGGTGCGCTGGGTACCGCAACCGGCCAGTACCAAAAGCGCCGCGAGGCTGATGATCAATCGAGTGGCTTGCATGGCGCTCCATTATTCTGCGTTGCCGGCTCAACCATACGATCAGTGGCCTGGCGTTGGCTATGACTCTCACGCTTTGGCGCTGTTCCCGAGACGGCTGCTACCGAAAACACTGATTGCAAGTTGTTACTGAGAAATAATATCATTTGCACCTGGAGTCGTATTTGCGCAAGGAGTTCGCGTCGTCATTTTGCTTTCTCACCGGCGGTACGCCGCCAGGATCGAACATGCCCACTCCTGCACGACTCGGCGTCCCCTTTCGCCCGACTCTTCTCGCTTTGCTTTGCTCCCTGTCTGTCTCTGCTTTCGCCGCCACGCCCGAAAACGACGGCAAGGCATTGGTTCTGGACGACGTCAATGTCAACGCGCAAGCCCCTTCACCGTCAGCCTTGCCTGCGGTGTTTGCCGGCGGCCAGGTAGCGCGCGGCGGGCAATTGGGCGTGCTGGGTAACCAAGACATCATGGACGTGCCGTTCAGCGTGTCTTCGTACACCGAACAACTGATTCAGGATCAACAAGCAGAAACCGTTGCCGACGTATTGCTCAACGATTCGTCGGTACGCCAGGCCAGCGGTTTTTCCAACCAGGCGCAGATTTTCATGATCCGCGGCCTGCCCCTGACCGGTGACGACATTTCCTATAACGGGCTCTACGGCGTCCTCCCACGCCAGATCATCTCCACCGAGGCGCTCGAACGCGTAGAAGTGTTCAAAGGCCCTAACGCCTTCATCAACGGCGTGACGCCTACCGGCTCGGGCATTGGCGGCGGCGTCAACCTGCAACCCAAGCGTGCGGGCGACGTGCCGCTGCGCCGCTTGACTACCGACATCAGCAGTGACGGACGGGTTGGCGAACACCTGGACATCGGCCAGCGCTGGGGTGAAGACAACCGTTTCGGCGCGCGGGTCAACCTGGCTCAACGTGAAGGCGATACGGGCATCGACGACGAGAACCAGCGCTCGAAACTGTTCTCCATCGGCCTCGATTACCGCGGTGACGCCCTGCGGATTTCCGGCGACTTTGCCTACCAGAAACAACGCGTCAATGCCGGGCGCAGTTCGGTCAACCTCGGCACCGCCACGCATATTCCCGATGCGCCGTCGGCCGACACCAACTACGCGCCGAACTGGGGTTTCACCGAGATCGAAGACACCTTTGGCATGCTTCGCGGTGAGTACGACCTGAACGACAACTGGACCGCCTACGTCGCGGGCGGTGCCAAGCACACCCGCGAAACCGGGCGCTACAACTCCACCACACTGGTGGGTAACGATGGCAGTTCCGTCACCACGGGCTCGTTCGTTCCGCACGATGAAGACAACACCAGCGCCATGGCCGGCCTCAACGGCAAATTCGACACGGGCCCGGTCAGCCATAAACTCAACTTCGGCCTGGCCGGTATCTGGGCCGAGCAACGCAGCGCCTACGATTTCGACCTGACCAAGTATGCGAACAACATCTACCACCCGGTTGAAACGCCATCGCCCGTCGGCAATTTTTCCGGCGGTGATTTGAGTGACCCTGGCATCGTCGGCAAGACGTTCGTGCGCAGTGGCGCGGTGTCCGACACCCTGGGTTTCTTCGATGATCGCTTGCTGGTGACCGTCGGCTTGCGACGTCAGCAAATGGTGGTCCAGGGTTACGCGTACGGCAGCGGCACTCGCACCTCCAACTACGACGAGTCGATCACCACGCCGGTTTACGGCATCGTGTTCAAACCATGGGATCACGTGTCGTTCTACGCCAACCGCATCGAAGGCCTGGCTAAAGGCCCGACGTCGCCGACCACTTCCGGCAACCTGATCGTTACCAACGGCAGCCAGGTTTACGCCCCGGCCCGCTCGAAGCAGATTGAAGCCGGGGTCAAACTCGACATGGGCACCTACGGCGCCAGCCTTGGTGTGTACCGCATCGAGCAGCCAAGTGACGGTTATTCCGTTGCCACCAGCGCGACCACGGCAGAATTCGTGCGCGAGGGTGAGCAAATCAACAAGGGCGTAGAGCTCAACCTGTTCGGCGAGCCGATCCAGGGCCTGCGCCTGATCAGTGGTTTGACCCTGATGGACACCGAACTGAAGAACACTAAAAACGGCGCCAACGACGGCAACCGCGCCATCGGCGTGCCGACATTCCAGTTCAACGCCGGAGTCGATTGGGACGTGCCAGGGCTACAAGGTGTCGCGCTGAATGCGCGGATGATGCGCACGGGCGGCCAGTACGCCGACGCGGCGAACAACCTCAGCTTGCCGACCTGGAACCGTTTTGATGCGGGCGCGCGGTATGGTTTCAAAGTCGATCAAAAAGACGTGACCGTGCGCCTGGGTGTCGAGAACCTGGCGAACGCGAAATATTGGGAGTCGGCTCAGGCCGGTTACTTGACCCAAGGCGAACCGCGGGTGGCCAAGTTGTCGGGCACCATCGACTTCTAATCTCAGCAACAAAAAAAAGGCTCCGCAGCTTCACGGCTGCGGGGCCTTTTTCCGTTCGGCGGGCGACATGGCTGTCGGCCTCGACTGAACCATACTTGAGCCACACACCGACGAGGACAGGCTCATGAACCGAAGCGACGTGCTGATCATCGGCGCGGGCCCGACCGGCCTCGTACTGGCGCTGTGGCTAAGCAAACTGAAAATTCGGGTGCGGATTATCGATAAAACGCCCACCTGCGGCACCACCTCGCGAGCGTTGGCAGTGCAGGCGCGGACGCTGGAGTTGTACCGTCAACTCGACCTCAGTGAAGCCATTGTGCAGAACGGTCATCAGGTGGCGGCGGCGAATTTCTGGGTCAAGGGTGAACCTGTCGCGCGTTTGCCACTGGGTGCCATCGGTGAAGGGCTAACGCCCTACTCGTTCATGCAAATTTTTCCACAGGACGCACACGAACGGCTGCTGATCGAACGTCTCGCAGCCTTCGGCATCGAGGTCGAACGTAACACCGAGCTGGAAAGTTTCGAGGAGACCGGTGATGGCATCACCGCTCACTTGCGCCTGCCCGATGGCCAGCAGGAAACCTGTCAGGCCTGTTATCTGGCGGGTTGCGACGGCGCTCGCTCCATCGTGCGCAAAACCCTCGATACGGGTTTTCCGGGGGGCACCTACCAGCAGATTTTTTACGTCGCTGACGTGCAGGCCAGTGGGCCGGCATTTAACGGTGAACTGCACGTGGACCTGGATCAAGCCGATTTTCTTGCGGTGTTCCCGTTGTCTGGCAGCGGCCACGCACGGTTGATCGGCACGGTACGCGACGAACGCGCACACCATCCCGACACCCTGAAGTTCGACGACGTCAGCAGTCACGCCATCGAGCACATGAAGGTCCGGGTCGATCAGGTGAACTGGTTTTCGACGTACCGTGTGCATCACCGGGTGGCGGAGCACTTTCGCAGCGGGCGCGCGTTTCTCTTGGGCGACGCTGCTCACGTTCACAGCCCCGCAGGTGGCCAGGGCATGAACACCGGGATTGGCGATGCGATCAACCTCGCCTGGAAACTTGCCGCAGTCTTGAGCGGTGGCGCGACAGTCAAACTGCTCGACAGTTATGAAACCGAGCGCATCGCGTTTGCCCGCAAGTTAGTGGCCACGACCGACCGCGTGTTCAGTTTCGCCACCGCCGAGGGGCGCATCGCCGATTTGCTGCGCACACGCCTCGCGCCTTTCGTGATCCCCAAAATGGCATCGTTCGAGGCGAGCCGCGAGTTTCTGTTTCGCACGGTGTCGCAGATCACCCTGAACTACCGTGGCATGCCACTGAGCACGGGCGTTGCGGGCCACGTTCATGGCGGTGATCGCTTGCCCTGGACGCACGATGGCGAAGGCGACAACTACGAATCGCTGAAGAACCCGGTGTGGCAAGTGCATGTGTATGGCGATACCAGCGACGAAATGCTCGCCTGGTGTATCGAGCATCATTTGCCCTTGCAGGTTCTGGACTGGCGGCCCGCGTTTGAAGCCGCAGGTTTGGCGCGCAATGGCTTCTACCTGCTGCGGCCGGACACTTACGTGGCAATCGCCGAAACGTGCTCAGACCCGAAAGTCATCGAACGTTATTTCCACGATCACGGCATTCGCCCGTTTTTCGCCTGAAACCTCTTTTTTTGTAGGCGTCTGGCTTGCCGGTGATGGCGTCATCGGAATCGCCATCACCGGCAAGCCGGTTTCCTACCGGATTTGGGTAGGCTTGCCGGGCAACATGGAATCTCCCACAGGGATTTTTGGTGTTTGTCAGATTCCGGCCAGAGCCAGGTCCATCGCAAAATAGGTGAAGATCAGGTCGGCGCCCGCGCGTTTGATCGCGCCCAAGCTTTCGCGCACGACACGATCTTCATCGATGGCACCGGCCTGGGCGGCAAATTTGATCATCGCGTACTCGCCGCTCACCTGATACGCCGACAGCGGCAGGCGTGAGGCTTCGCGAATGTCGCGGATGATGTCCAGGTACGCGCCCGCCGGTTTGACCATCAGCGCATCAGCACCTTCCTGCTCGTCCATCAGCGACTCGCGCACTGCTTCGCGGCGGTTCATGGGGTTCATTTGATAGCTTTTGCGGTCGCCCTTGAGCGCACTGCCGCCGGCCTCTCGAAACGGGCCGTACAGCGCCGAGGCGAATTTGGTCGAATACGCCACGATCGCGGTCTGGCTGAAACCGGCCTCATCCAGCGCACGCCGAATCGCCGCGACCTGGCCGTCCATTGCTGCGGAAGGAGCAATAACGTCCGCGCCGGCACGGGCAGCGGCCACCGCTTGCTTGCCGAGGTTGAGCAAGGTCTGATCGTTGTCCACTTCGTGGTTGTGCATCACGCCGCAATGGCCGTGATCGGTGTACTCGCAGAAGCACGTATCGGACATCACGATCATCTCCGGCACGGCATCCTTGGCGATGCGCGCCATGCGCGACACCAGGCCATTGTCGCTCCAGGTGTCGCTGCCGCTGCTGTCCAGATGATGGGAGACGCCAAAAGTCATCACCGACTTGATGCCGGCGCGGGCATACCGCTCGATCTCACCAGCCAGTTTCGACTCAGGAATACGCACCACGCCGGGCATGCTGATGATGGGCACGAAGTCATCGATTTCTTCCTCGACAAAAATCGGCAGCACCAGGTCATTCAAACTGAATTCGGTTTCCTGGAACAGACTGCGCAGGCTCGCATTGCGGCGCAGACGGCGTGGACGTGCTTCGGGGAACTGACTGGACATGAGGTTTTCCTGAAATCGGCGGGTGAGACGAAAGTCTAAGGGGTGAAAGCTTATGCCTTGGGCGGCAAGTGGCACAAATCCCGTACGAGGAAAAACCCTTACCGCTTCGGCAATAATCTCAGCGATACACAGCGGTTTGGCAGGCGGACGCAGACTCGCGGGCGCGACAGCCGCTACAGCCGCTACAGCGTTAGTGTGCCGCTGATGCACGTAACTGCCGCGCCGCCGATCCAGATTTCTTCGCCGACTTTATCCACCTGGATACGCCCGGCGCGCCCCATCGTCAGGCCTTGGCTGACCACATACGAGGACGGCGCCAACCCCTCGCCGAGCAACCACTGGGCGACCCCGGCATTCAGGCTGCCGGTGGCCGGGTCTTCGGACATGCCGTCGCCGGAAACGAACGCGCGCACTTCAAATTGCGCAGCATCGCCGTCGCGCTCAGGGTTCCACGGCGCGATCACACCGACTTTCAGGCCCTGCAACTGTGCATGGTCCGGCCGTAGATCCAGCACTTTCTGCCGCTCTTCAAGCATTACCGCCAACCAGTCGGCACCGTTATCGACCCATTGCGAACGCACAATTTCGCCAGGCTCAAGGCCAAGCGCTAACCGCACACGCTCGACCAGATCGACCTCCACCGGCCCGGTTTTAAGCAGCGGCGGCGCGAGAAACGCCAGCTCTTCGCCTTGGTGTCGAACCCGCACCAGACCAACGCCGCATTCTTGAATGATCTCCTCACCCATGGGCACACCGCCCGCCTCAAGCCACGCATGGCAGGTGCCCAACGTCGGATGGCCAGCGAATGGCAGCTCCTCCAGCGTGGTGAAAATCCGTACACGGTAGTCAGCCCGAGGGTCCTGCGGCTTGAGGATAAACGTGGTTTCACTGAGGTTGGTCCAGGTTGCGAAAGCGGCCATTTGCTCATCACTGAGCTCATCGGCACCGAACACCACCGCCAACGCATTGCCCTTGAGTGCAACGCGGCTGAAAACATCAACTTGCTTGAAATCGAAAGCGCTCATGACCGGCCGTGGTCCTTATCGAATTTGAATTTTATGGGCAAACTTGCATTCCATGCCGGTAAGCCGGAACGAAGATCATAGTGTCAGCAATGGTGTGAGGCACCTAAAACCGTAACATCCTGTCGATAACTTCAACCCGATCCGTAGTAGGTTGCCGGTACAGTGCTTCGCACTTTCCGGGATCGAACCAAAGGGCTTCAGAAGACTCTGAACACTGCCCTTTCGGAAACGGACCGGCTTAACGACATGGAAAACACCGACGCTGGAAGCTCGCGGTGTAAAGGTTTGTCAGCCTTAACCGAATGCGCTGAAGACCCTTTATTCAAATGATGACCCCTTCGAATTTCGCCAAACGTTTCAAGCATCGCGCTTACGTTTTCCTGCCTGCGTTGCTGGCAGCCAGCGCGCTTTTTCTGTCGCTGGAGTCCAGCGAAAGCCGCGCCCAACCGGCCGATGGCACTCAAACCCTGATTTTTCTGCGCCATGCCGAAAAACCTGAAGGCGGCTTGGGCCAGCTCAATTGCCAAGGCTTGAACCGCGCCATCAATCTGGCCACCTTGTTGCCGGAAAAATTCGGCAAGGCCAATTACGTGTTTGCAGCCAACCCGACGCGCAATGTCGAAGAAGGCGAATTCGACAATTCATACAGCTATATAAGGCCGCTGATGACCATCAGCCCCAGCGCGATCAAGCTCGGTTTACCCGTCAACATCAACTTTTCGGCCAATGACACCAGTGACCTTGCCGATGAGCTGCTGCACGACAAATACCACAACTCGATCATCTACACCGCTTGGTCCCACGGCTACTTGCCGGAGCTGATCAACAAGGTTGCCGGAGACGCGGTCGGCAAAAAGCAGAACATCACCGACGACTGGGCATCCAGCGATTACGACTCGCTGTACGTGCTCACGCTGACCTGGCACAACGGCAAGGCCAGTCTGGTAAGCCATAGCTACAAGCAAGGTCTGGATAACGGCAGCGAAAACTGCCCGACCTGAATTCACCAGCGCCGGGCAGCGGTCGATAGCACGGTTTTCGAGGGGCTGCGCTATCCTGTACGCATATCCCCATTGTCCGGTACTTCTCCATGTCGATCTCATCCACAGCTGTCCCCACTCGGGGTTGGTCGTTCTGGTGGAAACCTGCCCTGTTTGTCCTGGTTGCCTGCATCGGCCTCTATTACGTCAAGTGGTCGCCCTACTACTTAAAGGCCTTCGTTGCGGCGGATAACCACAGCATCGGCGCCTCCATTCTCAATGACTCGCAAACCGCGCCACTGGCTGCCGCGCTGACTTACGCCAAGGTGTATTTCCTGGCGATCTGGAAAGCCGCCGTGCTGGCGATCATTCTCGGCTCTTTGCTGCAAGTGCTGATCCCGCGGGACTGGCTGTTGCGCCTGTTTGGCCGCGCCGGTTTTGCTTCAACCCTGCGCGGCGGCCTGTTTGCGCTGCCGGGGATGATGTGTTCGTGTTGCGCCGCCCCTGTGGCTGCGGGCATGCGTCGTTCAAATGTATCGGTCGGTGCGGCGTTGGCGTTCTGGATCGGCAACCCGGTACTCAACCCCGCAACCCTGGTGTTTATGGGGTTCGTGCTTGGCTGGGGATTTACCGCGCTGCGGCTGGTGGCCGGTATCGTGCTGGTGTTTGGGGTGTCGATGATCGCCCAGCGGATTGCGGGGCCGGAGACATTGCCTGAAGCGGCCGTCGAGGCGGTGTCGGTCGCCAGCGAAAAAGACACACAACCGTTCCTCACCCGTTGGGGCAAAACCCTCTGGCAATTGTTCTGGAGCACCATCCCGATCTACATTCTGGCGGTGTTGGTGCTGGGTGCGGTAAGGGTCTGGGTGTTCCCGCACATTGATGGCGCAATGGCCAACAGTTTGCTGTGGCTGGTGCCGCTGGCAATCATCGGGACGTTGTTCGTGATCCCTACGGCGGCAGAAATTCCGATTGTGCAAACCATGATGACGCTGGGCATGGGCATTGCCCCCGCAGTGGCGCTGCTGATGACCCTGCCAAGCATCAGCCTGCCGTCGTTGTTGATGTTGCGTAAGGATTTCGATGCCCGGGTACTGGTCAGCGTGGCGCTGATGACCATGGGCATCGGGGTGATCAGTGGCTTGATCGGAGCTGCGCTGCTTTAGTTACCTGGCGCCTGACAAGGCTCGCTCCCACAGTTGACCTCAGCCCCTGTGGACGCGAGCCTGCTGGCGAAAGCGCCGCGGCCTTCAATGGCGCTGAACACCACGCTCGCGTAAATAATCGAGCACTGCGGCCTTATCCCCGGAAAATTCGATACGCGAGTCTTTTTTCTCGCGCTGAAACGCATACATCGGATCGTAGTACTCACGCAGCAAGCCTTCGATCCAGCCACGGTGCAGGTCCACTGCACCGCTGCGCCCCTGCTCTGCCAGCGCGTCTTCCATCAGGATCAACATCCGCCGATGGCGTTCACCGCCCAATCGTTTCTGGACGTTGTTCAGGCTTTCCAGCAATCGCTCCGAGAATACGGCGAACCCGTCGTCGCCGTGCACGGCGATGAATTCGGCGCACAAATCCACCACGTAATCGCGCAAGATGCGCTCCACCCGACCTTCCAGGCTGTCTTCCAGCCACACCATAGGAAACTGCTGCATGCCCTGAAAAAGCGGCAAGGGCAACGCGCAACTGCCGACCATGCGGCTTTCGTCTTCCAGCACAAAGTGCTCGATGCCAGCGGCGCGCTTTTTCAGTACATCCACCGCCAGGCGATTTTCAAAGTCGATGTTGCACGGTTGGCCAGTGGCTCGTTTGCCGAAACTGGAGCCGCGATGGTTGGCATGGCCTTCAAGGTCCAACCCGTTGTTCAATTGCGTGAGAACGTCGGTCTTGCCGGTGCCGGTCATGCCGCCCAACAACACGAAATCGCACTGGGCAACGGCCTGATCGACAGTTTCCAGCAAAAAGGTGCGCATGGCTTTGTAGCCGCCACCGACTCGCGGGTAGTCGATACCCGCTTCGTCCTTCAGCCACTGCTGGACGATCTGCGAACGCAAACCGCCGCGCAAACAATACAAATACCCGTCAGGATGGGCCCGCGCAAAATCAGCCCAAGCCTGAATGCGTTCGGCCTTGACCTCACCAGACACCAATTGGTGCCCCAGGATAATGGCCGCTTGCTGCCCCTGTTGCTTGTAGCAAGTGCCCACCCGTTGGCGCTCGTCGTCGTTCATCAGCGGCAGGTTGAGCACACTGGGGAACGACCCTTTGCTGAATTCCACGGGCGCACGGGCGTCCATCAGTGGTCGGTCGTTGAGAAAAATGTCGCGGTAATCGGTGTAGTCGATAGACATCAAGACACCTCAACCGCGTGGCTCTGTCGCTCAACCAGTTCACCGATAGGCTCAAGCGCAAGGCCCAGCTCAGCAGCCACTTCAAGGAAGTGCTGGTTGCCCTCAGGCGTCACTGCTACCAAAAGACCACCGCTCGTTTGCGGGTCGCACAGCACCAGTTTGTGCAGTTCCTGAACCCGGCCGAGCTTGCTGGAATAACTGTCGAAGTTACGCAGCGTGCCACCCGGCACACAGCCTTGATCGAGGTAATACTCGACACCCGGCAAACGCGGCACGCGGTCATACTCGATGCGGGCCGTGACGTTGCTGCCGTCGGCCATTTCCACCAGATGCCCCAGCAAACCGAAACCGGTGACATCGGTCATCGCGGTCACGCCATCCAGCTTGCCGAATCGACTGCCGGGTTTGTTCAGGGTGCACATCCAGTCACGAGCCAGGCCGATGTCGGCGTTGCGCAGCTTGCCCTTCTTCTCAGCGGTCGTGAGGATGCCGATGCCCAAGGGTTTAGTCAGGTAGAGCAGGCAACCGGCGGTCGCGGTGTCATTGCGCTTCATGTGGCGTTTTTGCACCAGGCCCGTCACGGCCAGGCCGAAGATCGGCTCGGGCGCGTCAATGGAGTGGCCGCCGGCCAATGGGATACCCGCCTCGTCGCACACCGAACGGCCACCACGAATCACTTCACGGGCGATTTCCGGCGCCAGCACATTTACTGGCCAGCCAAGGATGGCAATCGCCATCAACGGATCGCCGCCCATGGCGTAGATATCACTGATGGCGTTGGTGGCGGCAATCCGGCCGAAATCGAACGGATCGTCGACGATCGGCATGAAGAAGTCGGTGGTCGACACCACCCCGCGCTCGTCATCGATGGCATACACCGCCGCGTCATCACGCGAGGCATTGCCCACCCACAGTTTCGGGTCGAGGTTCTGCGCCCCGCTGCCGGCCAGGATCACCTCCAGCACCTGTGGAGAAATCTTGCAGCCGCAACCTGCGCCATGGCTGTACTGGGTCAGACGAATCGGCTCGCTCATCGGGGGGCACCTCGTGAAGTCAGGCCAAGGATTCTACAGCAACGCTGCAGCTCCATGCCCCCCTCGCCACACTGGCGTGTTGCTTTGACACTACGGCAGCAAAATCACCTTGTCGCCGCCGCCCTGATTCACTTCGGCGTAGCGTTCCAGCCCTTCCGACAGTGGTGATTCAAACAGCCCGTCCGGAAGTGGCAGCAAACCTTGATCGAAGAACTGCCCGAACTGATCCAGCATCGCCGCGCACGCCTGAACCCCGTACAGCAACGAGTTGATGCCGACCACTGAACCGCCCTTGCGGTACAGCCCCAGCGCCGGCAGCTGCACCATGCCGTCAACCGGCGCGGCGATGATTGCGATACGGCCAAAAAGCGCCAATGCCGCAACGGAGGCCGGCAACCAGAAACCGGTGGTGTCGAAAATCACTTCGGCGCCGCCGGCATACACCGCATTCACCTGCGCCCCCAAATCTTCCGGGTTCTCCAGTTGCAGCGTCTGATAGCCCTGCGCCTGCAACGCCTTGACCTGCTCCGGCCGGCGCGCCGCCGCCAACACTTGAGCGCCGCGCACCTTGGCCAGCGCCAATGCCGCCGTGGCCACCGCCCCGCCGCCGATCACCAGCAGACGTGTTTGCGCGGTCACCAGGCTGCGCTCCAGCGCATCCCACGCCGTGGTGTAAGGCACGCCCAGACTGGCAGCTTGAGCAAAGCTTAAGTGAGTTGGTTTGTGAGCCACGCCATCGGCCGGCAGCTTGACGAATTGTGCATGGGAACCGTCGGCGAAAAAGCCCAGCTCACGCCCGGTGCCCCAGACTTCCTGACCGATCAGCGCATGCGGACCTTCAACCACGATGCCGGCGAAATCGCGGCCGGGAATGCGCGGCAACGTGGTGTAGGGAAAACGCCCCAGCACATTCTTTACGTCGCTGGGATTGAGACCCGCAGCCTTGATCTCGACCAGCACCTCATCGGCACCGGGAACGGGCGTAGGCACCTCAACGTAGCGCAGGGCCGAGAGGTCGCCGGTTTTATCGAACTGCAATGCTTTCATGACAGTGTCCATCGATTGAGGAAGAGGTTTCAGGAGATCCAGCCAGCCACTAAATCACGCCCCATGGGCCACAGCTTTTCGCCAGCGAGCATGCCCAGCAACCCCACCAGCGCGATGGCCGGTGGTGCAGGAGAACGAAAATCCAATGCGCCATAGAGCAAGCCGACGCCCAGGCCGATGGCCAGTGAAATGAGGTAGTTCATGGCAGACTCCGTGGGCAATCAAGATAGGCCCAGAGTCTAGAGGGAGGTGGCGGCGAGCATCGGCCAAGTGCTTCTGAATTTCGGCCAAATCAGCTTGGGACAGCGCTCAGGTCCGGGCCTGGCTCGCAGAGAACTGTGAAGGCGCGACACCCAGTTCCCGACGGAACATGTCGCTGAAGCTGCTCGGCGAATAACCTAATTCCCGGGCGATTACATTGACCCGCGCGCCCTGAATCAGCGCTGCCACTGCGGTTGCCAATTGCACCTGTCGCCGCCACTCGGCGAAGCCCATGCCCAAACCGTCCTTGAACAACCGTGCCAGGGTGCGCACGCTGGCACCGGCGTTTTCGGCGTGCTGCTCAAAAGGAATGTCCAGCGACGGCGCTGCCATCACGGCGTGACAGAGGTTGATCAAACGCCGGTCGGAACTGTCGGGCAAAGGAATTTTCAGCAGAGATCGCTTGGCTCGCCTAAGCTCCAGCAGCGCCAGGCCAACCAGCGCCTCGTAATACTCGGGCGCGCCGTCATCGCCCTGCTCGACCAGTCCCACAATCAGCTCACGCAATAACCCGCCCACCTCGATTACCTGGACCGTGTCGTCCAGCGTCGCCGCCAATGATGGCCGAAGGTAGATGTTGCGCATCTGCAAATCCGACACCACGCGAATACCGTGCGGCACACCCGGCGGCAGCCAAACCGCCCGTTGCGGCGGCACCACCAACGCCTCGTGAGGCGTTTCGACCCACATCACTCCGCTCATCGCATACAGCAACTGGCCCCAGACATGCTCGTGGGGCTCAATGAACAGACCACGCGGGTAAGTGCGCGCCAACGGCTGCACGGGTACATCGTGGTCACTCAGATCGGGGGGCGTGGCGAGGGCCATGGGCAATAATCATTGGGGGGCTTGAGAAAGTGCATGGTAACCAGCCGCAGACCTTGTCGCCACTGGCGGCAACCGTCTGACAATCCGACTGAATTTTCTGCAGCCCCAACGATCCTTCTATTACCACAGGGAGGAATAAAGGCTTTATGAACAACGCAAAACTTTTCGTCATTGAATACACCCTTCATGGCGCGCCCAAGTCCTTCATCATCCGCCTCGACAAGATGGACAACGCGGAGGCCTGGCATTGGGCGAGTTGTGATGCGGGGGTCGGGCGCATCCCTCGTTTCGGGCGTGAGAAGGTGCAAAAAACCAGCAAGCCGCTGGCGGAGAAATTCGGCGTTGAGAACGTAACCTGGCGACCGGCCAGTTAAAAAACCGAGTCTTTGCAGGCGCGGGCTCGCGCCTGCAAAGACCGATTCAGCTTATTTGGCGTGAGCACACTTGCAGCCTTTGCTCGTGCATTCTTCGCCATGCTCGTGGTGCTTGGCGCAGCCTTCACAGCAATAATGCTTGCCGTGACGCGCTACCGGATGTTCACCCAGTTTGCAGTTGCACTTGGGGCAGTCGCAGGTACTTTCACTGTTGATCATGAGCCTGACTCCTTGGTTGTGGTCGTCGGGGACCGCCAATGCGGCCCGTCTTACCAGTGTAGGAGTTTGTGTCAGGCCTGCCGTGTACTGCTGCGATACATGAACACCAACGCCAACGCCAGGCACACCATCGCCAACAGGCGACTGCTGGACAGCTCGATTGCCGGGTTGCCCAGCCAGCCGAAATTGTCGATCAGCATGCCCATGCCCAGTTGCCCCAAAATGACCGCAACCGTCGCCACCGCCGTACCGACCCGAGGTACCGCGCCGACCATGACCATCATGTAAACCACGCCAAACAGTGCGCCGCTCAACTGCCATTTCGGCACGTCCAGCAGGCTTACGGCGTGGGCCGGCTCGAAAAACAGGATCAGCAATGCAGTGACTATCGCGCCCACCACAAAGGTCAGCAAACTGCTGCGCAGCACGCCGACGGTTTCTCCCAGACGCCCGTTGATCGCTGCCTGAACACTTAAAACGGCGCCCGCAGCAACGACCACGGCCAACAAAATAATCAGATTCATGATCAACCCCACGCAATCAAGACAAGTGCCGCAACAATCAGCAGCAGCGCCAGCCACCGCTCGCCATTGACCTTTTTACGGGTCGTACCGAACCAGCCGAAGTGGTCGATCAATACGCTTTTGCCGACCTGCCCGGAGAGAATCGCGATCATGGTCATGGCGATGCCGATATGCGGCGTGGCCAGCGTCAGCACGATGACGTACATCGGCCCCAGAAAACCGCCAATCAGCTGCCAGCGCGGCAATTCACTGAGCGCCGGGCCTTGTCGCGGGCCGCTGAACAACAACAGCAAGAACAGAATCGCCGAACCGACCCCGAAAATGCTCAACGTGGCCCACAAGTGCCCGACCTGAATCCCCAGCGGCCCCAATAACCCGGCCTCCACGGACAAACCCATGCCGGCCAAAATCACCAGTGGCAGCAATAACAGTCGCAGCCCTGGTTGGGTGCGGGGCACGGCCGCAGTGCCCGCGTCGTCGATTGAAGAAGAGTGCATGCAAGAAACCTGATCAAAGAAGGATGGGGCGCATTATCGGCTGGCGGTGCTTTGCGATAAATGGGAGCATCCGGACAACACTTTTGCGTAACTCGCACATCAGGATTCATCATGCACGGCCTCAACGAATTCGGATTCAAGGCGCTTCGGCTGTTTGTCGCGGTGCTCGACCACGGCAGCTTTTCCGAAGTCGCTCGTCGTGAGGGCTTGGCGCCCTCCTCCATTTCCCGTCAGATCCAGCTGATGGAACACGCGTTGAGCCAGCAATTGCTCTATCGCCATACCCGTGCGGTCACACCGACCGAAGCCGGGCGCATGCTCGGGCATCACGCGCGCCTGGTGTTGGTGCAACTGGAGGAAGCCGAACAAGCCCTGCAGGAACAGCAAAGCGAACCCAGTGGATTGGTGAGAATCAACGCGCCTGTGGTGTTCGGCCAACGGCATCTGACGCCATGGCTGGGCCGACTGTGCGAGCGCTACCCGAAGCTGCAGCTGGATATCCAGCAAACCGACAGTTATGTCGACCCACTGCAGGAAGGCGCCGATTTGCTGTTCCGCATCGGCCCGTTGCACGACTCAAGCATGCAGGCGCGCATTCTGGCGCCGCACCGTTTTCAAGTCGCCGCCAGCCCCGCCTATCTGCAGCGCCATGGCACGCCACAACATCCTGATGAGTTGGCGGCACATCAATGCCTGGCCTACAAAGGCGTGACCGGCCAGCAGCGCTGGTTTTTCCGCAAAGACCAGCAAGACTGGACGCCTTACCCGGTGAAAGGGCCCATCACCGGCAACCACGCCGACACGCTTACCCAGGCCGCCCAGCAAGGTCTTGGGTTGGTGATGTTTCCGTCGTGGTTAATCGGAGAAGCGGTACGCGAAGGCACGCTGGTGCCGGTGCTGGGGGACTATCAGGTGTCCAACAGCCTGGAGCCGCAGCAGATTGCTGTGCTTTGGCCCGGTAGCCGACGCCTGTCAGTGAAAGTGCGCACGGTGATCGATTTTTATGTCGAATGTTTCGGCGCCGTGCCGTATTGGGACAGGCCGTAGCCACCACCGGCGCACTGGAAAACCTGCTCGCTCCCACAGGTTTGGGTTGGTTCAGATACGGAACTGCCCGACCAGGCTGCCCAAACGCTGGCCCAGGTCGGCCAGGCTGCGCGAGGTTTGCGCGCCCAGTTGCGTTTCGTCGGCGACGCTGTCCACAGCAACAGCGATCTGATGCACGCTGCGGTTGATCTCTTCAGCCACCGCCGTTTGCTCTTCTGCGGCACTGGCGATCTGCGCGTTCATCGAGTTAATGGTGGCGATCAATTGCGCCATGGTGTCCAGTGACGCGCCCGCTTCATTGGCCTGAGCCGAAGTGCCGTCGCCGGCCTCGCTGGAACGGCGCATGGCTTCCACCGCCGATTGAGTGCCGGCCTGCAAGCGCTCGATCATGCCCTGGATTTCCTGAGTACTGATTTGCGTGCGACTGGCCAGCGCCCGAACCTCGTCCGCCACCACCGCAAAACCGCGACCGGCCTCACCTGCGCGCGCCGCTTCAATCGCCGCGTTCAGCGCCAGCAGGTTGGTTTGTTCAGCAATTGAACGGATCACGCCGAGCACACTGACAATCGACGACACGTCCTTTTGCAGACTGTCGAGGGACACACCGCTGCTGCGAATGTCGTCTACCAATGCGTGAATCTTGACGATGCTGCCGGCCACCACGCGTTTGGCGGCCTGGCCTTCTTCGTCGGTCTGCTGAGCGGCCACTGCGGCATTCTGCGCACTTTTCGCCACTTCCTGTGCCGCCGCCGACATTTCATTAATCGCGGTAGCGACCTGATCGGTCTCGTGGCGCTGGCGCTCCATGGCTTTGTCGGAACGCTGAGCCTGATCGGACACCTGATTCACCAACCCCGTCAGTTGCGAAGTCATTTCAGTGATCTGGCGCACCAAGCCGTGAATTTTGTCGACGAAACGGTTGAAGGAACCGGCCAATTCACCGAGTTCGTCCTGGCTGGTAATGGTCAGGCGCCGGGTCAGGTCGCCCTCACCTGCTGCGATGTCATCGAGGTTGGCTTTCATCAGCGTCAACGGACGCAAAATGGTATTGGCCAGCAACATGCCGGCGGCGGCGATCACCAGCAGCAACACCGCCGCGATCCCGACAATGCTCAGCACCACACCTTCCATGCGCTCCTGAACCTTGCCCTCAACCACTGCCACTTGCGCCTCGACCCCGTCGAGATTGACCGAAGTACCCACCGCCATGTCCCACTTCGGCAGGTATTCGGTGTACCCGAGTTTGGGCACCAGCACTTGGCTATTGCCGGGTAGCGGCGAGCTGTACTGCAAATAGTGAGTGCCCTCTTTGGCCACTCTCACCAAGTCACGGTTGACGAACACGCCGTTCGGATCGCGATTGTCCTTGAAGCTTTTGCCCACGCCGTCGGGGTCGTTGGCCTTGAACAGGCGCACGGTGTTGGAGTCATAACCGAAAAAATAGCCTTCCTTGCCATAGGTGATGCTCGACAACAATTTCACCACCTGCGCCCGCGCCGCATCGTCACCGGGGGCGGCGGCGTCGTAGAGTGGTTTGATCGCGGTCATGGCCACGGCGACGTAACTTTGCAGCGTCGCCTTGGCATCGTTGAGTAGCCGCTGGCGGGTTTCCTCGACCTCCTTGCGCGCTTGCTCCTGCAAGATCAACAACGTGGTCAGGCTGATGATCAACGCAAAGAGCAACACCGGGAGAACGGCAAGGGACAGGACTTTGGCCTTCAGGCTCATGCGCATGACGGTTCACTCTTTTGATTTTATTGGCGTGGATAAAGGCTTTAACGGCACGCCCGACCAAAAGTTGAATTCACTCACACACAGGATGGTTGCTCAGAGCACCATCGCGGCCACCCAGCCAAACGCCAGCAATGGCAGGTTGTAATGCAAAAAGGTCGGAACCACGGTGTCCCAGATGTGGTGATGCTGGCCGTCGATGTTCAGGCCGGAGGTCGGGCCCAGGGTTGAATCCGAGGCCGGTGAACCGGCGTCACCCAAGGCGCCAGCGGTGCCGACAATGCACACGATTGCGAGCGGGCTGAAACCCAGTTGCACGCACAGCGGCACGAAAATCGCCGCCAGAATCGGCACCGTGGAAAATGACGAACCAATGCCCATGGTCACCAGCAGGCCCACCAGCAACATCAACAACGCCCCGATGCCTTTGCTGTGGTTAATCCATGAAGCCGAGGATTCCACCAGCGTCTGCACTTGACCGGTGGCCTTCATCACTTCGGCAAACCCTGAGGCAGCAATCATGATGAAGCCGATCATGGCCATCATCTTCATGCCTTCAGTGAACAGGTCATCGGTGTCGCGCCATTTGACAATGCCAGACACCGAGAAAATCAAGAAGCCAGCCAATGCCCCAATGATCATCGAGTCCAGCAGTAGCTGAATGATGAACGCTGCGGCGATGGCCACACCGGCAACCATCAGGCTCAAGGGGTTGTACGCGACCTCGACCTGCTCGACTTTTTCGATCTTTGCCAAATCGTAGACACGCTTCTTGCGGTAGCTGAAAAAAGCTACCGCGAGGCCCACGACCATGCCCAATGCCGGAATGCCCATGGCATGGGTGACGTTGATGCCGCTGATGTCCACACCGCTGCGAGCGACGTTGGCCAGCAGGATCTCGTTCAAGAAAATGTTGCCAAAACCAACCGGCAGAAACATGTAAGGCGTGATCAGACCAAAGGTCATGACGCAGGCGATCAGCCGGCGATCCAGTTGCAGTTTGGTCAACACGTATAAAAGAGGTGGAACCAGCAATGGAATAAACGCGATATGTATCGGCAAGATGTTTTGCGAGGCGATTGCCACCACCCAGAGCAAACCGATCAGTAGCCATTTGACCTGCCGCCCGCCGCTGGCGTGCTGACGGTCGACCATCAGCAACGCTTTGTCGGCCAGCGCATGCGCCAGGCCGGACTTGGCGATGGCCACCGCAAACGCGCCGAGCAAGGCATAGGACAACGCCACTGTCGCCCCACCACCGAGCCCGCTATTAAAGGCTTTGAGCGTTGCATCGATGCTCAGGCCGCCGGTCAATCCGCCGACCATGGCCCCCACGATCAGCGCAATCACGACATGTACGCGAGACAGGCTGAGCACCAGCATGACGCCGACCGCGGCAATTACAGCATTAATCATCGTTACCTCAGGGCAAACGGAATGAGTCCGGCCGGCGGTCCGCAACGCGACGCCAGTGGATTATTTAATTGGGTTTTATTAGAGGGCGCGCACTTTGCAACAAGCGCAAGCAAGCTGCAAGCCTCAAGAAAGCTGAAACTGCGCCGCTACAGTGCAAAGTCTCAGATATTTATCGAATAAGGACATCACTCCATGTCACTCAGACAACTTTCCATTCAATGGAAAATCACCCTGCTGGCCGGGCTCTGCCTGGCGGCTATTGTGACCCTGCTGGTAGGGCTTTCGCTGTACCGCATGGAGCACAGTTCTGCGCTGGTGAAAGCCTCAAGCATGGAGATGCTCAACGAAGCGGCGCAGGCGCGCATTGAATCCCAGGGAGAAAACCAGGCGCTGGGCATTCGCCAGCAGTTTATGGACGCCTACCAATACGGGCATGGTTTTTCGCGGCAAGTGCTGTTCCTGCGCGACCAGGCCGAAAAGCGCTTTCTGGATGCCTTCGATCTGCGTGAAGACCTGACACGTCAAGTCAAGTCCGCGCTGCAGGCGAACCCGGAACTGCTCGGTTTGTCGCTGGTATTCGAGGCCAACGCACTGGATGGCAAGGATGAACTGTTCGCCGGCCAGGCAGAGCTGGGCAGCAACGACAAGGGGCGCTTCGCGCTTTACTGGTCGCAACCGTCGGCCGGCAAACTGACGTCCATGGCATTGCCGGAAAGCGATATTGCAGATACCCGCGCCGGCGCCAGTGGAGAAGCCGCCAACGCCTGGTTCACTTGCCCGCGCACCACGCTAAAACCCTGCGTGATCGAACCGTATTTCTTCATGATCGATGGCCAGAACGTGCTGATGACCAGCATCGTGTTCCCGCTGATGGTCAACGGTAAAATCATTGCTTCGTTGTCCGTCGACATCAACCTGAACAGCCTGCAGGCGATCAGCCAAGGCGCCAGCAAGAAGCTCTATGACGGCCAAACCAACGTCAGCATTATCAGCCCGGCCGGTTTGCTTGCAGGCTACAGCCCGGACGCCAGTAAACTCAGCCAACGCCTGGACGCGGTAGACAAAACCAGCGGCAGCGAACTGGTACGCATGCTGGCCGCCAACAGTAAAACGGCCAGCCTGCACATCGATCAACAACTGAAAGTGCTGGCGCCGTTCCAGCCCATTCCCGGCGGAAAATCCTGGGGCGTGTTGCTTCAGGTGCCGGAGAAGGTCTTGGTCGGCCCCGCTGAAACGTTAAAAAAACAACTGGATGACAGCAACACCGCCGGCACGCTGATAGAGCTGAGCCTGGGTGTATTGGCAGCCTTGATCGGCCTGCTGCTGGTGTGGCTGATGGCGCGCAGCGTGACCCGACCGATTCTTGGCGTGGCGCACATGCTGGAAGACATCGCCAGCGGCGAAGGTGACCTGACACGTCGCCTGGCCTATGACAAAAAGGATGAACTGGGGCAATTGGCCGGATGGTTCAATCGTTTCCTCGACAAGCTGCAACCGATCATCGCCGAGGTTAAACGCTCGGTGCAGGACGCTCGCAGTACGGCGGATCAATCGTCAGCCATCGCCACGCAAACCAGTGCCGGCATGGAGCAACAGTATCGTCAGGTGGACCAGGTCGCGACCGCCTCTCACGAGATGAGCGCCACCGCCCAAGACGTGGCCCGCAGCGCCGCACAAGCCGCTCAGGCTGCGCGTGATGCAGACCACGCAACCCGTCGCGGCCTGACCGTGATCGACCAGACCACCAGCAGCATCGACAACCTGGCTGCCGACATGAGCGCGGCGATGGTGCAAGTCGAAGGCCTGGCGGCGAACAGTGAAAAAATCGGTTCGGTGCTTGAGGTGATCCGCGCCATCGCCGAGCAGACCAATTTGCTGGCATTGAACGCCGCCATCGAGGCGGCGCGTGCCGGTGAGGCCGGGCGCGGTTTTGCGGTCGTGGCGGATGAGGTACGCAACCTGGCACGTCGCACCCAGGAATCGGTTGAAGAAACCCGCTTGGTGATCGAGCAGTTGCAAAGTGGTACGCAGGATGTGGTCGGGTCGATGAACAACAGTCATCGCCAAGCCCAGGACAGTGTTCAGCAAGTGGGCCAAGCAGTAACCGCGCTGCGCCAGATTGGCGATGCGGTCACCGTGATCAGTGACATGAACCTGCAAATTGCAAGTGCAGCCGAAGAGCAAAGCGCTGTGGCCGAAGAGATCAACAGCAACGTGGCGACCATCCGCGATGTGACCGAGTCGTTGTCAGGGCAAGCCAACGAATCGGCGCGGGTGAGTCAGTCACTTAATAGCCTGGCCAATCAGCAACAAAGCTTGATGGATCAGTTTCGGGTTTAAACCAACGACTGAATCCATCAAAAATCAACTGAACGGTAGGAGTCTGGCTTGCCGGTGATGGCGATTTCACGGATGTCATCGCCGGCAAGCCGGACTCCTACGGATCGGCGGTGAATGCCGGATTGTTGTGGTTAACCCAAATCCCGTAGGAAACCGGCTTGCCGGTGATGGCGATTCCGAAGACGCCATCGCAGGCAAGCCGGACTCCTACAATTTGATGACTGCGCTGCAGATCCGTATCAGCGTTTAGGCAGCTCGATCACAACTTTGAGCCCGTCCCACTCACTTTCCTGCAGCAACAACTTCCCGCCCCAGGTATCGACGATGTCGCGCACGATGCCCAATCCCAAACCATGCCCGTCAGTTTGTTCATCGAGCCGCGTCCCCCGACTGAACACTTGAGCGCGCTGTTCGTAGGGGATTCCCGGCCCATCGTCTTCAACGTCCAGGGTAAAGTTGTGGCTCCCCTCGACCACGCTCAAGCGAACCTCGGCATCCGCCCATTTGCAGGCGTTATCCAGCAGGTTGCCCAGCAGTTCCAGCAGATCCTCGCGATCCCATGGCAATTGCAACCCGGCAGGCGCGCGGTAGCTCAGTTGCAGGTGTTCGCCGTGGATCATGTTCAACGTCGCCAGCAATCCCGGCAGTTCCACATCGCAATCAAACAACGCTCCCGGCAGTGCATCGCCGGACAATCGGGCGCGATTAAGCTCACGGTTAAGACGTTGCTGAACCTGTTCCAACTGTTGTTGCAGCATCTTGCGCAGCTCTGGGTGCGCGTCGAGCTTTTCATTGGTCGCCAGGCTGACCAACACCGCCAGCGGGGTTTTCAGAGCATGGCCCAAATTGCCCAGGGCATTGCGCGAACGTTTGAGGCTGTCTTCGGTGTGGGCTAGCAAATGATTGATCTGCGCCACCAGCGGCTCCAGTTCCACGGGCACTTGGTCGTCGAGCTGTGAGCGCTTGCCTTGCTGTAACTGGGCGATCTGCTCGCGGGCCTTTTCCAGTGGTCGCAAGGCACGGCGCACGGTGAGCCGTTGCAGCACAAGGATCAGCAATAGACCGGCAAGGCCGACGCCCAATCCAATTTGACGCATGCGCTGGAAGCTCTCGCGCACCGGGGTGTAATCCTGCGCGACGCTGATGGACACCGCGTGCCCAAGCCGCCGATAGTCAGCGCGCAGCATCAGCAATTGCTGGCCTTCGGGGCCCAACTGCAGATTGCTGTGCAGCCCTGGCTGATCCAGCAAGGGCAACTCCTGATCCCACAACGAGCGGGAACGCCAGTGGGTGTCGGCAAAATCGATACGGAAATACTGCCCGGAAAACGGCCGCTGATAGGCCGATGACAACAGCCGCTCATCCAGTTGCAAACCTTGCGGCCCACGCACCATGGCAGCCAGCAGGCTTTCGCTGTCGTTGCGCAAACCGGCCTCGAGATAGCGCTGCAAGCCCACTTCGAACAACCACAAACTGGTTTGCGCCAGCACCAGGCCAACGACCACCATCACACTAATCAGTCCTAGGCTCAGACGGCGCTGGATCGACCTCACGGGGCCCGCCCACCGAAGAGGTAACCCTGACCACGGCGCGTTTCAATCACGCTGCGCCCAAGCTTGCGCCGCAAGTGGTTGACGTGAACTTCGAGCACGTTGGAGTCACGCTCGGTTTCGCCGTCATAGAGGTGTTCGGCGAGGTGGCTTTTGGAAAGAATCTGTTCGGGGTGCAGCATGAAATAGCGCAGCAGGCGAAACTCTGCCGCCGTCAACTGAATGTCGGCGCCGTCGCGGGTCACGCATTGACGGCCTTCATCCAGGTGCAGTCCTGCCGACTGCAGCGTCGGTTGGTTGACCTGACCGTGCGAGCGACGCAGTAACGCCTGAATGCGCAAGTGCAATTCTTCCGGGTGGAAAGGTTTGGTCAGGTAATCGTCGGCGCCGGCCTTGAGGCCTTCGATGCGCTCGGCCCATGACCCGCGAGCCGTGAGAATCAGCACCGGCGTCGCCAACCCGCCGGCGCGCCACTGGGCAAGCACCTCAAGGCCTGGCACACCCGGCAGGCCCAGATCGAGGATGATCAGGTCATAGGGTTCGCTGCTGCCCTGGTAGATCGCATCACGGCCGTCAGCCAGCCAATCCACGGCATATCCCTGACGGTTGAGGCCGGCCATTAATTCATCAGCCAGAGGTACGTGGTCTTCCACCAGAAGCAAACGCATCGGTCAATCTTCCTTGTCTTTCAGTAAACGGCCAGTGGTGGCTTCAATGTCCAGCTCGCGAACCACGCCTTCGGCGGTCAACAGCTCGACTTCATAGACATAAACGTCGTGGTGTTCTTCAAGCTCCGCTTCCAGCAGCTTAGATCCTGGGTAACGGTCCAGAGCCTGCTGCAACAGTTGCTCCAGCGGCAGAATCACCCCTTGCTGGCGCAGGCGCAGCGCCTCGTCCTGGTCCAGGTCACGCGCCATGACCAGCGAACAGAATGCCAGCAGCACCCACGCCGCTCGACTGCTGATGCGCCCGTTGAACAATGAAAACACCTTCATTACCTTTCCTGATGATCCTTGAGAACCTGCCCGCTGACAGCGTTTAATTCCAGGTCCCACTCAATGCCTTGTGGGTCACGCAGCTCTATCTGATAGATAAACTTGCCGTACTCTTCTTCCAGCTCGGTTTCGCTAATCTTGGCGCCGGGATGTTTAGCCAGTGCGATTGCGTTGAGCTTCTCGAAGGACACAATGGTACCAGCGTCACGCAGCCTCAGGGCTTCGTCCGGGCCCAGATCCCGTGCGTGAGCGAGGCTGGCGGTCATGCCGATGAGCAGTGCGGTGAACAGGGCAGTCAGATTTTTCATGGGATGTCTCCGTATTATTTGTGTGTATTGCTTACGGCGGCACCTTAAACAGGTGAACTTAACTGAAGCTGAATTGCCATCATTGGATCAACACGCCAGCACCCTATAATTTCCCGCTTGCCAGACATCGAGACCGGTAATGACCGCTATCCACATCAAATTCCCTTCGCTGACGCTAAAAGCCGGAGCGCGAGCCCTCACCCGTATCCGTCAAAACGGCTTGAGTGCCGCCGATGTCGGTACGCTGCCGGGCGCCGCCGGTGGGCCCAAAGCATTGGGAATTCAAGGTCTGGACCTGGCGTTGTTTGGCGAATGGCTACCGGGCGCGCCCCGTGAGCGGTCGTTGATTGGTGCCTCCGTCGGTTCCTGGCGTTTCGTCAGCGCCTGTCTGCCAGAGGCTGCCGAAGGCATTCGACGACTGGGTCATCTGTACACCGAGCAGAACTTCAACAAAGGCGTGACCATGGCGCAAGTCAGCCAGAGCTCGCAGCGCATGCTGGATGAATTGCTGGACGGGCGCGACACTTCGATTCTGCACAACACGCACTACCGACTGAACATCATGGTGGTCAAAAGCCACGGCCTGCTTGCCGAAGACCATCGAGGACGACTGGGCCTGGGCCTGTCATCGGTGATCGCCGACAACCTGCGCGGTCGCGCCCGGTTGTCACGCCATTTTGAACGATTGATCATCCACGACCCGCGCCTGGCGCCACCGGTCAACGCGTTAAACGATTTTCCGTCGCGTTTCGTGGCGCTGAACGCCGCAAACCTGCGCCAGGCACTGCTCGCCTCGGGCTCGATTCCGATGGTGATGGAGGGCGTGCGGGATCTGCCGGGCGCGGGCGCAGGCACATTCCGCGACGGTGGGCTGCTCGACTACCACCTCGACCTGCCTTACAGCGGCAACGACATCGTGCTCTACCCACACTTTACCGACCGGGTCATTCCCGGCTGGTTCGACAAGACGCTGCCTTGGCGCCGCGCAAGTCCTGCACGCTTGCAAGACGTGCTGCTGCTGGCACCGTCGAAGGAATACCTGGCGCGCCTGCCCTACGGCAAACTGCCAGACCGTAACGATTTCAAGCGTTTCATGGGCGATGCCGCGAGTCGCCAGAAATACTGGCGCGCAGCGATGCAAGAAAGCCAACGCCTGGGTGACGAGTTCCTCGAACTCGCCGCCAGCGGTCGCCTCGGCGAGCGCTTGCTGACCCTTTAGTCAGGACAAACTGTTAAACTCGCCGCCTGCCCAAATCGCCCCGGCGATCGCCACCTGACAGAGCTAAAACACTTGGAAATCTTCAAAGAATTTACCTTCGAATCCGCCCATCGCCTGCCCCACGTCCCGGACGGCCACAAGTGCGGCCGATTGCACGGTCACTCCTTCAAAGTGGCCATTCACCTGAGTGGCGACCTCGATCCACATACCGGATGGATTCGTGACTTCTCCGAAATCAAGGCGATTTTCAAGCCGTTGTACGAGCGTCTGGACCACAACTACTTGAACGATATCCCGGGCCTGGAGAACCCGACCAGCGAAGTGTTGGCCAAGTGGATCTGGAGCGAATTGAAGCCTTTGTTGCCCGAACTGAGCGCCATCCGCATCCACGAGACGTGCACCAGCGGCTGTATCTATCGCGGCGAATAAAGCGGCAGATCAAAAAACCACCGGGCTCGGTGGTTTTTTTATGCCTGTAATTTTGATGAACATAATAATGCTCAAGCACAAGGCCATCCTGTCCTGCATGCCGTGAGCTTTCGATTTAGCTCACATCCTCCCGCACTCACTGCCTGAAGAATTTTCTGACAGGCCCGGACTCCAACCATCCCATCCCTGTCCTACAAGCAATTCATCCACGACTGACTGCGAATCCCTCCTGCAGCGTGCACTGTTGCGTCCAGGAAAACGATACCGATTTACCGCCCATGGACGGGTTTTGTGCTGAAAGGAATGGTCGATGGAAAAGGATTTTGGGGGATATCACTGCGCCGTCTGTCGCGAGCAAGCCTTGGCACAACGCGCTCGAAAACTTGTGCCTCAACCGAACCAAGGGCAAGCACAACATCAATACAACGAAATGATTGCCCGACGAGAGACTCAGGAACGGCAGTACAACGCAGCGTGGGAAGAAAGGGAAAGGCGCGAAGAGGACGCCCGAGTGAAAGTCACCCTGCGTATCGGAGTATTTTTCGATGGCTCAGGAAATAACCCGTTCAATGTGGAGAGGGGACGAGCGTGCGGTGCTCATCATCCGGTGTCAGCACAAGATATGCACGGCAGTTGCAAACCGTACATGCAAGACCCTGAAAGCAGTTATGGGGGAGCAATAACGAATATTAAACGGCTGCACGATTTGTACACACGTACTACTCAAGAAGAAAAAATCGTGCAGCATAAACGAGCCTTCGACAAGGTCTATGTCGAAGGTATCGGCACCACGGCCGGCGAGCAAGACAGCCTGATGGGCATGTCGTTGGGCAGAGGTGAAACTGGCATCGAAGCGCGGGTGCACTTTGCGTTTGGTCTAATTAAACGACGACTCAGTAGCTTTCACGATGACCACCCGCAGATGCGAATTCAGTCACTGATCTTCGATGTGTTCGGCTTCAGCCGTGGCGCGGCTGCAGCCCGGCATTTCGCCTGCTTGTGCCAAGCCAGAACTAACAGCCCGCTGAGAGAAGTACTGGACCTGCCGGAACGCTTTTTCGCCCGGGGCTTCAGCAAAGTCTTTGGTGAAGGGGTCAAAACCGGCTTCATCGGCTTGTTCGACACCGTGGCATCCGTGGGCGGCCTGAGTAACTTGGGGTATGTACGCAGCCCTGCAGCCCCCGGGATCAAATTGTATTTGATGCCTCGCAGCTTCCCCCATGTCCTGCAACTGGTGGCAAGGGACGAACACCGCGCCAACTTCGCGCTCAACCGGGTAGGGACGGACCACCCGGAGGTCAGCTTGCCGGGCGTGCACTCGAATATCGGGGGTGGCTATCGCGACGAAGTCGAAGAGTGCGTATTACTCAGCCCCATGCAGGCCTTGGTGGTCGGCGAATTCACCGACATCAAAACCACCTCAATCTACCGCGAAGCCCAACAGGAACGAGCAAAATTGCACGCTGAGGGCTGGCCATTGGAGATGCTGGAGCTGGTTACCCCTGATCCGGTAAAGCTGCGGCCTGAACCGAGGGAGCTGAATTCGCCGCAACAAAAGCGAGTATTTGTTGGCTTGCAGCTCAGGCGCAGGATAAGCGGCGGGCTTTCGCTGGTGTACCTGAGAGTGATGTATGAGGCTGCCCGGAAGCACGGGGTTGAGTTTGAGGATATTAACCAACGCGCCGCATTAGCACCTCCTTTGGAGCTTCTGCCGATGTGCGAGCGGTTTATTGCCGGAGATTATCGGGTTACCACTGCCGAGGACCAGTTGTTAAAGCTGCACTACATCCACCGTTCCGCTCACTGGAACCCGACGTTTCTCTCGGGGCCACGCACCACTACCTTCCAACTGGCCTTTGCCCACGCCCCGACGGCAGATGCCAAACGGGTTCAACACCCACACGTACCGGATTGGATGCTGTGACCATGAAAAAACTGTTCGCTTTTCTAGCACTGATATCGATAAGTGCTTGCCAGGCTTCGGATCCGCTGTCTTCCAAAAATGACTTCAAAACTCGTTGGTGGTACATCGGCTTTACCGAGCCGGCCCATATGTCGGTCTGGGTCGAGACTTCAGCGGTGGAGGACATACAAGGGCGGATAATTCACGATATCGCAGCGGGGACGGCGGGCAGCAGCGACTACGAGGACGGCACAGAAAATGCGCGGGGTTGGGTGGGTACCGGCGGTGAAGGCATGCCGGTCATCGGCGCTGATTTGCCGAAAAGACTCTTCGTTCGCTGGCAATCGATTATCGAACGCAAGACCTATGCAGGCTGGATCGATGTCTCCGAATCTACCCGCGACATCATGCGCAACTCGACAGCCCAACGTTGCCACAAAACACCCGAGTACTCCGCCAATTCAGCGGCTTCACTCAATGTGGGCTTGGCACCGGGCGGAATTATCCAGCTATGGACCCGCGACGACTGTTTCCATTCCACTATCGTCGACCGTGGTCAAGTCGGGATCGAGCCGCTAGGGCCCGATCAAGGCAAGTACAACGGCTTCTACGGCAAGATCAAAGATTCATCCAAGCGCTACATCGAACACTTTGGCATTCCCTACGGCAGTTGGTGAGAACGTGTCTTCATGTCCGGAATCAGGCGTTCACCTTAATCTCATGCGAGGTCTGACACCGCCCCACGTCAGAGATCAAAGGCATCAACAAGCGTAATCCCGAGGATCAAAGCAACGGGTGAGCCCCGGTAGTTTTTTATGCCTATGCTTTTGGGTTTGCGCATGCCAAAGGACTTGCCGATGACTAACTGGCCGCTGTCTCAGACCTTCCGCTTCAACGGGCGCGCCGTGCGCTATGCCGTGCGGGGCGACGGCCCGCCGCTGGTGTTCGTGCATGGCACGCCCTTCTCCTCTTACGTTTGGCACCGCATCGCACCGCACTTCATTGCCACGCATCGGGTGTATTACTTCGATCTGTTGGGTTATGGGCAATCGGAAAAACCCGATGACGATGTGTCTTTGGGTGTGCAAAACGAATTGTTGGCCCAACTGCTCGATCACTGGGGCCTGAAGTGCCCGGACGTGGTTGCCCACGACTTCGGCGGTGCCACGGTGCTGCGCGCTCATCTGTTGAACGGCAAGAATTACCGCAGCCTGACGCTGATCGATCCGGTGGCGCTGACACCGTGGGGTTCGCCGTTCGTGCAGCATGTGAGACTGCACGAAGCAGCGTTCAGCGGACTGCCCGACTACATACAGCGCGTCGTCGTGCCGGCCTACATTCGCGGGGCGATCAAGCGTGAAATCCCTGACGAGGAGCTCGCGCCTTACGTGCAGCCGTGGCTCGGTGATCCGGGGCAAGCGGCGTTCTATCGGCAGATCGCGCAAATGGATGAACGCTATACCCGCGAGGTTGAAGCGCTGTACCCGACGATTCGTTGCCCGGTTCAGATTCTGTGGGGCGAGGACGATCAATGGATTCCCATCGAGCGCGGCCGTGCGTTGCAGCAGGTGATTGCCGGGGCGCAGTTTCACGCGATTGCGAACGCCGGGCATCTGGTTCAGGAAGACGCACCGCAAGCCATTGTGTCGGCGTTGCTGCACTTCTTGCCGCTGTCGCGCTAACGTATAAGTATTGACGGGCGTACTACCGAACGTACTGCCAAGGCACCACTGCACGTTTTATAAAAGGATTCGCCTGATGCACATCATCAATGCCCGCCTGCGCAACCAAGAAGGCCTGTATGAGTTGCACCTGGAAAACGGCCTGATCAGCAACATTGCCCGTCAGACCGAAGCCCCAAGCCTGGGCCCCGATGACCTGGATGCCGCCGGTAACCTTGTGGTGCCACCCTTCGTTGAACCACACATTCACCTCGACGCGACGCTCACCGCTGGCGAACCTCGCTGGAACATGAGCGGCACGCTGTTCGAAGGCATCGAGTGCTGGGGCGAACGCAAGGTCACGATCACCGAGGAAGACACCAAGGCGCGCGCCAAAAAAACCATTCAGAGCCTGGCTGCTCACGGCATACAGCACGTACGCACTCACGTCGACGTCACCGACCCGTCATTGACCGCGCTTAAGGCGATGCTCGAAGTGCGCGAGGAAAGCCGTCACCTGATCGACCTGCAAATCGTCGCGTTCCCGCAGGAGGGCATCGAGTCCTATCGCAACGGCCGCGAGCTGATGGAAGAAGCGATCCGCATGGGCGCCGATGTGGTTGGCGGCATTCCGCACTTCGAATTCACCCGCGATCAAGGCGTCAGCTCGGTCAAGTTTTTGATGGACCTGGCCGAACGCACCGGTTGCCTGGTGGACGTGCATTGCGATGAAACCGACGACCCGCATTCGCGATTCCTCGAAGTGCTGGCCGAAGAGGCTCGCAGCCGCGACATGGGCTCGCGGGTGACGGCCAGCCACACCACCGCAATGGGCTCTTATGACAATGCCTACTGCGCCAAACTGTTCCGCCTGCTTAGCCATTCGGGCATCAGTTTTGTCTCGTGCCCCACCGAAAGCATTCACCTGCAAGGACGCTTCGACAATTTCCCGAAACGCCGTGGCGTGACACGAGTCAACGAGTTGCTCGAAGCGGGCATGAACGTGTGTTTTGGTCAGGATTCCATCGTCGACCCGTGGTACCCGCTGGGCAACGGCAACATTCTTCGGGTGCTTGAAGCAGGCCTGCACATTTGCCACATGCTGGGGTATCGCAACCTGCAAAATGCACTGGACCTGATCACCGACAACAGCGCCAAGGCGATGGCGTTGGGCGAACGTTATGGACTGGAACGTGGACGTCCGGCGAACTTGCTGATTCTGTCGGCAGACAGCGATTACGAAGTGATCCGCAGCCAAGGCTTGCCGCTGTATTCGATTCGCCATGGTGAAGTGTTGATGAAGCGGCAGATGCCTGTCGTGGAGTTCTACGGTAATCAGGGGTTTTCGCCGGACTGACTGGCTTCAATGTCGGAACGAGCCTGCTGCGGCCGGCGTTCCGACGATGGCGGTGTCGGGATCAATCCATCAACCGAGCGGTGCCAAACAACTGAACCCGACTCAACTCCCCGTCCAAAACTTCGAGTAAAACCGGCGCCGTCCCGCCAGGCATCACCACCCTCACCTCCCCCGCACTGACCCAGCCCACTCGCCAGGCAGCACATGCCACGGCACTGGCGCTGGTGCCCGACGATGCGGTCGGCCCCTCGCCACGTTCGAACACTCGCGCGACGACGCAGCCTGCAGATTCAAGCATTGCCCATTGCAGGTTGACGCCCGCCGCACAGGGGTGACCGGCCCCGGCCGGCATGGCGAACGCAATACGCGTCAACCCTTCGGCCAGTGCGGGTTCATGCATCTGTTGATTGCTCGGCAAATCGTCGGCCTGTGACACCAGCGTCACGCAATGTGGATTACCAATGCGCACAAACTGACTGCGCGACCACGCTGCATTGAGTGCCGACAATGGCTGCACATGGCTCACCTCGCGACCTTCAAGCTGCGTATTTTCCACACCGAGAGCGCCCACCGACTGCGGTCCGAAACCCGGCGTGCCCAGGTCCAGCCAAAACCCTTCAACACCCTCAACCGTGGTCGGTTTGACCGCCGTCGTCACCGGCGAATCCGCATCGCGCTTGTCATGATGAACCCTGAGCAAACTGGATTCGTGCGGCGCCAGCAACCCCTGATCGCTGAGTGCCTGAGCGAAAATCGTCAACCCGTTACCGCTGCGTTCGGCCAGTGTGCCGTCGGTATTGACGATCAGCAGATCAAAGGGCGGTGCCGATTGAAAAGGCCCCACCAGCAAACCATCGCAACGATGATCCTTGCTGCCGGGCGGTCGTGTACCGGGCGCCCAGCCACACAGTGCCTCGATGGCTGGCAGCGCCCAGGCCTCGCGATTTTGCGCGGCGCTGCTCGCGCAATCAGGTAACTGGACAGCGATGCCGCGCAATGAGTCTGGCGCGACGACCGCGTAAATATTGCCTCGAGCATCATAGAATCGCGTCATGGCGTCCCCGAATAAACCGTCAAAGACTTCAACATATCGCGAAACAGCGGCGGTCTGTGCAAGGATGTGTCCCTGCCTGACTGCCTCCCGAAAGGGTCATTGATCGAACCCCCACGGTGAGTCAGTGTCCCTTGAGGACGCGACGTTTTTTGCAAAGGATTGAAATGACCAACCTCAATAACCGAGCCGCATTTATACCTGGGCGTCTGCAGCAGATGTCCACGCGTGTCGCCTTTTTTATCGCCGGCATCGGTATTGCTGCTTGGGCGCCGCTGGTGCCGTATGCCAAGGCACGGGCCGGACTGAATGAAGGGACATTGGGTTTGCTGCTGTTGAGCCTCGGGGTGGGATCGATTCTGGCGATGCCGATCGCCGGCATGCTCGCTACCCGCTTCGGCTGCCGACGGGTGGTCAGCGGCGGAACATTGATGATCTGCGTGGCCCTGCCGCTGTTGGCGACGGTGTCGTCGATTCCGGTGCTGATCGCGACATTATTTCTGTTTGGTGCAGGCCTTGGCACTGTCGACTCGACCGTCAACCTGCAAGCAGTGATCGTCGAGCGCGCCAGTGGCAAAAACATGATGTCGGGTTTCCACGGCCTGTTCAGCCTCGGCGGAATCGTGGGCGCTGGCGGTGTCAGTGCACTGCTTGGCTTGGGCGCTTCGCCACTGGGCGCGATGCTGGTCGTGGTCGCTTTAGTGCTGATCGCGTTGTTCAAAGCCGCACCGCACATGCTGCCTTACGGCAGCGAAAGCTCTGGCCCGGCGTTTGCCGTTCCGCACGGCATCGTGCTGTTCATTGGGGTGATGTGCTGCATCGTATTTCTCACCGAAGGCGCGGTACTCGACTGGAGCGCGGTATTCCTGGCTTCGGAGCGTGGAGTAGAGACGGCGTATGCAGGACTCGGCTATGCAGCTTTCGCACTGACCATGACCATCGGGCGTTTAACCGGCGACACCCTCGTACGGCGCCTCGGCGCCACCCGAGTGATTGTGATCGGTGGGCTGACAGCCGCAGCAGGCTTGTCCATGGCGACCTTCGTTTCAAGTTGGGAGGCAGCGTTGGTGGGCTATGCGTTGGTCGGCGCGGGCTGTTCGAATATCGTGCCGGTGCTGTACACCGCCGTTGGCAAACAAACGGTCATGCCCGAACACATCGCCGTACCCGCCATTACCACGATGGGTTATGCAGGCATTCTCGCGGGGCCGGCGGTGGTCGGGTTTATCGCCCACGGCAGCAGTTTGAGTTTCGCCTTTGGCTTGATGGCGTTGTTACTGGTGGCGGTGGCCATTGGCGGCAAGGTACTGAAGGTTTGAAGTGCAGCGTCGCATCGCTGCCCGGAGTGAATTTGCTCCGGGCGGCGATCCGACGCTAAGGTCATCCTGCCCGATCAGAACCCTACACTGGCCTGCACAAAGAACGTGCGCGGTGCGCCGACATACATCCCCGAGTTGTTGTCGCTGGAACGGGTGAAGTACTGCTTGTCGAACAGGTTCTTGATCCCGGCGCCAAGTTTCAGGTTCGACAACTGCGAACCGAAGTCATACCCGCCACGCACGTTCCAGGTGACATACCCCGGAATATCGCCGTACTGCCCGTCTGCCGAGCCGTCGGTGATGTAGTTCCCGGTAAAGCTACCGTCGGCGTTGACACCCGTGCCCGGTGAGCGCTGTTTGGATTGTGCAAACGCGTCGAGGTTGTAGGTCCAGCGATTGATGTCGTAGCGCAGGCCAGCGGTGGCGACCTGACGCGAATAAAACGGCAGGTCACGCCCCTTGAAGCCCGGGATTTCACCTTCATAGGTTGCGCGGGTGTAGGTAAAACCGGCGTTGGCGGTCAGGCCGTCGAGCATCGGGTTCAGCGCCGACAGGTCGTAATGCACCGACGCTTCAAGGCCCTGGTGCTTGGTGGCACCGAGGTTGGTCCAGCCCACATCATTGCTGATGTACTGCAACTCTTCGTTGAAGTCGATGTAGAACAGCGTCACTTCGCCGCCCCACACATCATCGTTGTAGCGCGTGCCGAGTTCGTAGGTCTTGGCTTTTTCCGGGCTCAGGCCATTCGCGGTGCTGTCACCCGAACCGCCCTGGCCGAGCTGGAAGTACTGCAGGCTGCCGAACGATGTTTCGTAGTTGGCGAACAGTTTCCAGGCGTCGGACACGTGATACATCACGCTCAATGCCGGTAGCGGCTCATTGCTGTCGATACTGCGGCGCTTTTCCGGTACCGGTTTACCGGCCGTATCAAGCACAGGCCTGTCATGCCATTCGGTGCTGATGCTCTCGAAGCGGATGCCGGGGGTGATTGTCCATTTGCCGACGTCAATCTTGTCGTCGATGTAAACCGCATTGGCCTCGGTACCGCCCGTGCGGTCCTGGAAGATATGGCCGTCAGAGGCCTTGGTGACCACGGGTTCGTTGTTCACCAACGCGAGGCGACTCGAAGACTCGTGCATGCCTTCTTTCAAATAGCGATAACCCACGCTGGCTTCTTGCGTGGTTGGCCCCAGGTCGAATACATGCGACACCCGTGGCTCGATGCCGAAGGTGTAGTAAGTGCGCGGGTAGGAGCTGAGGGTTTTCTGGTCGCGAGCGGCAATGGTGCTGCCACGAAAGCTGTCGGAGTAATAGGTCAGCACTTCAGCCTGAGTGCGGTCGTCGATCTGACGCACCCACTTGAACGACACGTCTTTTCGGCGGCCACTGAAGTTGTCGTAATCGCGGTCGGATTGATACGGATCGGCGTCGTACTGCTTTTGGGTCAGGCCGCCGGGCATGTCGGCGCTGGCGTCGTAATAGTGGAAATTGAGGCTGAAATCATCCTGATCGGTCGGCGCCCAATGGGTCTTCAGGATCACGTCGTCGATGTCGTTGCCGTTGTTGCTTTCGCGATAGCCGTTACCGTTCACCCCGGAATACAACAGCGCCATGCCGATGCCGTTGTCCGCGGTGCCGCCAATGAATGCGGTATCGATGTGTTTCCAGCCGCCGCGCTGTGACGTCTCAAGCGTGGTGCCGATTTCGCCAGTGGCTTCTTGCGGGATTGCGCGTGTCACGAAGTTGATCACACCGCCCACGTTTTGCGGCCCGTAACGCACGGAGCCTGCGCCGCGAACCACGTCGATGCTGTCGAGGTTGCCAGAAGAAATCGGCGCCATCGACAACTGCGGCTGACCATACGGTGCAAACGCTGCCGGTACACCGTCAATCAACACCGTGGAGCGCGGTGACAATCGGGACGTCAGGCCGCGTACGCCTACGTTCAGCGAAATATCACTGCCACCCGTGCCGTTGGCGTCTTGTACCTGCACACCGGGCACGCGTTTCAAGACGTCGCCAACGCTCATCGCGCCCTGTTCGACCATTGCTTCACGGCGGATCACTGTGCGTGCGCCGGGGTGGTTCTGGACCACGGCGGCATCGGCATCACCGAGCCAGTCGCCGACCACTTTGATGTCGGTCACCCCCAACTCCAAAGGCCCGGTCGAGGTCGAGGTCGAGGTCGAGGTCGGCGCAGGCGTGAGGGTCACCGAACCCTCGTTAATCTGATAGTCCAGGCCACTGCCTTGCAGCAATTGGCGCAAGGCCTGTTCTGGCGAAAGATTGCCGTCTACGGCCGGCGCTTGCTTGCCCGCCACCAGTTCAGGGCTGAAAAAAACCTGCAACGAGGTCTGCTGGCCCAACTGACTCAGGGCCTGGCCTAACGATTGCGCCTGGATATGGATGCCATCGGCCGCAAACGCTTGAGGCAGCGCGGTGCTGACAGCCAGGGCCAGCGCGAGCGGCAGCCAATGTGATTTGTTATTTTTAGCGGTGGTTTTTTTCACGTCGAACGTTGTCCTGTGGATCGCAAGAGTATGCGGCTGTTAATGCAAACCAGTTGCAGTTGCACAAGAAGACGAAGAACTCGAAAAAAACCTGAATCTATCGCGCAATTATTTCCTGACTGCCGTCACCAAGGGTGCGAATAGCCACCGGCAAGATGTTCGGCAAGGCCTTGAGCAAGGCATCGGTGTTATCGGATTTGAAGACGCTGGTCAGGCGTAAATTGCCTACTTTGTCGGAGCCAACCGTGAGCGGCTTCTCTCGATAACGCGACACCTCGGCAGCCACCTCAGCCAGCGTCGCGTTGTTGAACACCAGTTTTCCTCCGCGCCAGGCAGTCAGCTCTGCGGGGTTGACCGCATAGGCGGCTGCCACGTTGCCTTGAGCATCGATGTGGGTGCCGAGGCCGGCAGTCAGATTGATGAAGTCGTTATCGGCAGCGCCCCGGGCCTGGACCTTGACCGTGCCCTGCTCCACCGCAACCCTGGTTTGGCTGACGTCACGGCGCACATCGAAACGGGTGCCGGTGACCGTGACCTGGCCGTTACCCGCCTCGACCACGAATGGCCGACTGCTGTCGTGCTCGACGGCGAACATCGCTTCGCCTTCAGTCAGTTCGATGCCGCGGCGGTCCTTTTCATAGCGGACCTGAACCCGGCTGCGGCTGTTCATGTCGATCACGGAACCATCGGGCAACGCGACATGACGACGCTCACCCAGCGCAGTGGTGTACTGCGCGGTGTAGGTCGCCGGGTGATTCAAACCGCTGAACAAGCCCAACCCAAGCGCTACCGCCACGACGCTGGCAGCCACGGCATAGCGCACCAGGGGCTGGCGTTTACGCCTTGGCGGCGGGGTTTCGCACAAGGCTTGCAGTCGTTTGGCGGACAGCAGATCGGCCGCTGTCCAGAGCCCCTGCAACACTTGAAATTCGTCGCGGTGCTGGGGATGTTCCTCCATCCACTCTTCGAACTGCCGATATTCCTCGAGGTTGACCGCAGGCTCCTGCAAACGCACAAACCACCGCGCCGCCTCATCGCGAACCGCTGTTTGCCCGCACGCACAATCACGAGTATCCATCATGGAAGGTCCTGTTCGGCTGGGGGTGAAGAGGTGCGACGACTCATGGTTGCAACCCGTCCAGACGGTCGCGCAGATGCCGCAGCGTGCGGATCATATACTTTTCCACCATGTTCTTGGACAGTCCCAGGCGTTCGGCAATTTCGGCCTGGGTCAGGCCTTCGATTTTTTGCCAGACGAACACCTTGCGGCAGTTGACCGGTAGCTCGCTCAGCGCCTGCTCGATGGAATCTGCCAACTGGATCGCATGCATGAAATGCTCCGGGTCGCCGGACGACGACACACTGTGATCTATCGCCTCCGACTCCATGGCACCCCGTCGATCTTCACGCCGATAACCATCCACCGCTATATTGCGCGCAGTCTGGTGCAGGTACGCACGCGGCTGTTGCACCGCCGCCGAATCAGACTCAAGCACCCTCACGAAGGTGTCGTGGGCAAGGTCCTCGGCCTGATGACGATTTCTCAGGCGACGGGTCCAGGTGCCAACCAACTCTTCGTAATGCTCGAAAAAGCCGTGTCTGCGGGGCAGCTTGGGGGTCATTGCGGTGTGCTGTGAAGACGGGGCGTGAATAATAATGCTTCCTATTAACCGGAAGCAATGGATTCCAGACCGTTCGCAGCAGGTGTGTTTCTTGCCGATCCGTCATTCAAATAGCGTTTTTCCCGAAGGGACCAGAAATGTTCAAGTGCGACTCGTTGCTTAAAAGAAAACCACTGACCCGATTCGCACTGGCGCTCACGCTGGGCACGCTGGGAATGACTCAGGCCAACGCCCACGGCGGCGCGGCCGAGATGGTGCCGCTGCAGGCGGGGCTTGAGGCGTTTGGGGCAACGGTGAAATGGGATGACTACGCCGACCTGTTCGTGATTGCCCGGGACGGCGTTTACCTCAAGGTCAAACCGAACAGCAAAGTGGCCGTGCTCAATGGCAAACGGATCGAGTTGACGGTGCCGATCGTGTTCAAGGGTAAAACCGCGTACATGTCCAATGACTTCATCAATCAGGTGTTCCAGTCCGGACTAGACAAGACCTTTGTCGTCGAGACCCGCCCTAATCCGCTGAACCCGTTGAGCGCGGACGAAATCAACACGGCCGTGGACGTCATCAAAAAGTCGGATCACTACACGCAAGGTTTGCGCTTCACCGAAATCTCCGTCAATGAGCCGCCCAAGGATCAAGTCTGGAATTTCGTCTACACCGGCCAAAACGTATCGCAGCCGCGCCAGGCGAATATCGTGGTGCTCGACGGCAAGCATGTGATCGAAGCGCTGGTCGACATCAACAGCAAGACCCTCAAGTCCTGGAAACGAGTGGAAGGCGCACACGGCATGGTTTTGCTGGACGACTTCGGCACCGTGCAATCGGTCATCGAAGCCAGCCCCGAATACGCCCAGGCCTTGGCCAAGCGTGGCATCAGCGATGTGAAGACGGTCGTGGCCACACCTTTGACCGTCGGTTACTTCGATGGCAAGGACGGCTTGGCGCAGGATAAACGCCTGCTGAAAATCGTCAGTTACCTGAACACCGGTGACGGCAATTATTGGGCACATCCCATCGAGGGGCTGGTCGCAATTGTCGATCTCGAACAAAAGAAACTGATCAAGATCGAAGACAACGGCGTTATTCCGGTGCCGATGAAGCCCACACCTTATGACGGACGCGGGCGCAAAGGCACGTCGGTCAAGCCACTGGAGATCGTCGAGCCGGAGGGTAAAAACTACACCATTACCGGCAACAGCATTCATTGGCAAAACTGGGATTTTCACGTTCGCCTCGACTCGCGGGTTGGCCCGATCCTGTCCACAGTGACCTATGACGACAAAGGCAAAAAACGCAAAATCATGTACGAAGGCTCATTGGGCGGGATGATCGTGCCGTATGGCGATCCGGACGTCGGTTGGTACTTCAAGGCCTACCTTGATTCCGGCGATTACGGCATGGGCACGCTGACTTCGCCGATTGCACGCGGCAAAGACGCCCCGCAAAACGCGGTACTGCTGGACGCCACGATTGCGGACTACACCGGCAAACCGACGGTCATAGCGCATGCCATGGCGGTGTTCGAGCGCTACGCCGGCCCGGAATACAAACACCAGGAAATGGGCCAACCCAACCTCAGTACCGAGCGTCGTGAGTTGGTAGTGCGCTGGATCAGCACCGTCGGCAACTACGACTACATCTTCGATTGGGTCTTCCAGCAAAACGGCACCCTCGGCATCGATGCCGGCGCTACGGGCATTGAAGCCGTGAAGGGAGTCAAAACCAGCAACATGCACCAGGCCACGGCCAAGGAAGATACGCGCTACGGCACCTTGCTCGATCACAACATCGTCGGCACCACGCACCAGCACATCTACAATTTCCGCCTGGACCTGGACATCGACGGCGAGAACAACTCACTGGTGGAGGTGAACCCGGTGGTGGCCGCGAACGACCGTGGTGGTCCGCGCACCAGCACCATGCAAACCGAGCACACTGTGGTCGGCAATGAACAACAAGCCGCGCAGAAATTCGACCCGTCGACTGTTCGCCTGCTGACCAACTTCAGCAAGGAAAACAAAGTCGGCAACCCGGTTGCCTATCAGTTGATTCCGTATGCCGGCGGTACTCATCCGGTGGCCAAAGGCGCCAATTTTGGCAAGGACGAATGGCTCTATCACCGTCTGAGTTTCATGGACAAACAACTGTGGGTAACGCGCTATAACCCGGAAGAAAAGTACCCGGAAGGCAAGTACCCTAACCGCTCGGACAAAGACACCGGTCTTGGCCAGTTCACCCAGGACAACCAGTCGATTGAAAACACTGACGATGTGGTGTGGCTGACCACGGGTACCACGCACATCGCCCGCGCCGAAGAATGGCCGATCATGCCCACGGAATGGGTGCACGTGCTGCTCAAGCCGTGGAACTTCTTCGATGAAACACCCACGCTCAACCTTAACGCGCCCAACTGACACGGATGCAAAGCCCTCGTACCCAAACACGACGCTGTACCTGTGGCGAGGGAGCTCGCTCCCGCTGGGCCGCGCAGCAGCCCCTCTTTTGGGGCCGCTACGCAGCCCAGCGCGAGCAAGCTCGCTCGCCACGGTTATCAGCTCGGGCCCAAGAATGCTTAGGTGAACAGCATTGCCCGTAGAAGCACGCCGCGCAGCAGCCCCTCTTTTGGGGCCGCTACGCAGCCCGGCGCGAGCAAGCTCGCTCGCCACGGGTATCGACTCGGGCCCAAGAATGCCTAGGTGAACAGCATTGCCCGTAGAAGCACACCCGTGGCTACCTGACCACAATCTTGCCGATCATCTGCGGGTGCAGCACGCAAAAATATTCAAACTCCCCGGGCGTATCGAACACCCAGGAAAAACTGTCATTGGTATCCAGCGCGCCGGAGCGGAACGCCTTGTGCGTTTCCGCCACCGTGTGCGGGATCTGGTCATCATTCACCCACGTCACTTTGGTGCCCACGGCCACGGTCAAATCCTTGGGCCCGAACATGAATTCCTTGATATCCACTTGCACGTCCTGCGCCCATACCGGCATCGCCAGTATCAAGCAGGCTACAGCCAACCATCGTGTGTTCATTGTGCAAGTCTCCTCTAAACCAATGTCGAGTCGATCAGCGCCAGCGGATGATCGCCCTGCGTCGCTCGCACGTCGGTGATCCCCAGGTAATTACGCAGTTGATCCGCAGCTACCGTCATCGGCCCCGGCGATGGCGCTGCTCCCGGTGCGGGTTGTGGATAAGCCGTACCCCGAGCGGTGTGGAAGGTGATATTGCCTTCGACCTTCTGGATAACCTGGTGGATGTGCCCGTTCAACACCGTCACCGAACCGTACTTGCGCAGCAGGGCAATCGCCTGATCGCCGTCCTCGGTGCCCCAGCCCCACGGCTGATAAATCGTCCACAGCGGGATGTGGGTAAACACCACGATCGGCGTGCTACTGGTCACGGCACGCAAGTCATCGGCCAGCCACGCCAATTGATCGGCGCCGAGCGTCGCTTCATGTCCTGCCTGAAAGTTGAAGACATTCACCAAGGCAATGAAGTGCACGCCGTGGTCATCGAAGCTGTACCAACCATTGCCTTTAGTGCCCTTGCCGTAACGCTCCAGGTAGAGCTTGCCGCCGCCCTCATCGAGGGTGTCGTGCTCGCCGGGGATGTAGTGCACGGTGGACGGCAGGCTTTTGAGCACCTGCGCGGCGGTGTCGAACTCTTCGGCTTTGGAGAGGTGGGTGATGTCGCCGGTATGCAGGATCAGTGACGGCCGTTTCGGCAACGCGATGACCTTGTCGATGGCCACTTGTAGCGTCTTCAACGGGTCGGGGTTGGCTTCCTTGTTAAAGCCGATGTGCGAGTCGCTGATTTGCACGAAGTGGAAGGTGCTGGCCAGTGCCTTCGGGTCGCTGACATTACCCGCCTCATCCAGCGCGAAGGCTCGAGGAACACCGCCGCTCAGGGCCCAGATTACGCCGGCACCGGCCCATGCCGAACACTTCAGAAGTGTTCGGCGATCAGGGTTCAACGGACCGTCGGTGCGCAGCGGATGTTTTGATTGCATGTCCATCGGTATGCCCTCGCAAGCGGACTACAGTGAAGTAGCAGACACGAGGTAAAACTTTGCGCAGCCGGACTTTATTCCGTGTCGAAAAGAAATATTTTCGGGAATAAAAGGTCACGCAACCCGGTTATTGAGGTGGGACTGTGCGGGAACCACTATGAAGCGATTTGAGGAACTGTTTGCGCCCCACCTGGACGCTGCCTACAACCTCGCCCGCTGGCTCACTGGCAACGACGCGGCTGCGCACGATGTGGTGCAGGAAAGTGCACTGCGCGCCTTCCGGTTCTTGCACCGTTTTGTCGACGGCAACGCCAAGGCCTGGTTCCTGACGATCGTGCGCAACGAAAGCTACACCTGGCTCAAGGCTTCGGCCGGCCGCCACTGGGTGGTAATCGGCGACGAAATACCTGAAGACGACCGGGCGCTGAGCCATAGCCAGACCCCGGAACTGTTGGCCATGCACACCGAGAATGCGGCGTTGATCCAGCAAGCCTTGCGCGCCCTGCCGCCGGTGTTTCGTGAGGTGATTGTGCTGAAAGAACTCGAAGACCTGCCCTACAAGGACATCGCCCTGGTGGTCGACATCCCTATCGGTACTGTCATGTCGAGACTGGCCAGGGCTCGCGCCATGCTCAAGCTCGAATTACTGAAGTTGCATGACCATGAATGAATTCGACTGCACAACTTGCCAGACGCTGATGCATGGCTATCTGGACCAGGAACTTGACCCGCAAACGGCGGCAACGGTCGCCGGGCATCTGGCCGGGTGCGCAGAGTGCTCGCGGTTGCATGATCAGGCGCGGCTACTGATAGCCGGTGTGAAGCAGCAAGCGCCGTATTACTCAGCGCCGGCATCGTTGAGTGCCAGTGTGCTTGCCCGCCAAATTCCGTCGCCCGTGAGTGTCGAGCGTTGGCGTAAATGGTTTGCGCCGGTGTTTTCAGCGGCCGCGCTGGCCTTGGCAGTGGTGTTGTATGTGGCAACGCCGGGCAGCGAACAACCCTTGATGGATGAGGCCGTCTCCAGTCACGTGCGCTCGTTGATGGGTGAGCATTTGAACGATGTCGTGTCGTCGGACCGCCATACCGTCAAGCCATGGTTCACCGGCAAACTCGACTTCTCACCACCGGTATTCGATTACTCGGCGCAGGGCTTTCCATTGCTGGGCGGACGTCTGGATTATCTGCAGCATCAAACCACGGCGGCCCTGAGTTACGGGCGGGCCAAGCACATTATCAACGTGTTCATCCTGCCCACCCTCGAGTCTGACAAGTCGCGCCAGAGCCAGACCCTTCGCGGCTTCAACGTGGTGTCGTGGCAGGAGAATCACATGCGCTTCGTCATGGTCTCGGACCTTGAAAAAAGTGAGCTGGAGGCGTTCAGCCAGTTACTCAAGCCGAACTAGGAAGCAAGGCCTTCAACTCAAGCATGACGTTTGCGGTACTCCCCCGGAGAAATCCCGAAACGCGTTTTGAACGCGGTCGAAAAATAGCTCGAATCGCTAAACCCCCACGAATAACCCAATGCCGAAAGCTTCTGCTCCGTGTGCACCTGACGAAGCGACTCCGCGCACAAATCCAGTCGCCGATTCTTGATGTAGCGCGCGACCACCAGGCCTTTGCGGGCGAACATCCGGTACAAGCCGCGCGTGGACATGCCGACTTCCCGCGCCAGCCATTCAGGGCACAAGTCTTCCGAACGAATGTGTTGATCAATACAACTCAAGGTCTTGCGAAACACGCGCTCGTGCACATCATTGCCGTCTTCGGTATGGCTGATCGCCGGACGCAGCAGGCTGACAATCGCCTCCAGCGTCGCTTCGCTTTCTTGCAGGCTCAGGCATTTCTGGCGCGTGACATCCAAAACCAGCCGATGCGAGAGCATGGCGATCGGTGAAGAAGCCGCAATCCGATGCCCGCACTTGACCTGATTGAAGCGCAGCGTGTGCTCGACAAGGTGCGACGGCAGAATCAACGATAACTGGCGGGAGTTCTCACTGTAGGTAAAGTCGCTGGGGCGCGAGGCGTTGATCAGCGTGATATCACCTGCCGACAGCAACACCTTGTTATCGTCCTGGGCCATGCCAGCCGTGCCATCGAGCTGAAACACCGCAAAGTATTTCTCGCCCTCGCCTGCGGCGACTTCCAGTGGCGTGCGGTACAAACGGGCTTGCCGCACATCGACAAAACTGAGTTTCAGCGCACCGTCCTGATGCTCCAGGATCTGGCCGGCGAACTCGGCGCCAAGCGGTTGTGCATTGAAGGCGCCGCAGATCTGGTTGATCTGATGTATCCACTGATCAAAACCATCGCGGCGCTGTGCAATTGAAGAAATCATGTCGGGCCTCACGCAGGCTTATTTTTATTAGCTACGCCAATCCTCGAGTCTCCCTGACAATCACGCTCCTGCGTTCGGCGGGTTACTTCAACCCGCCAAACCGCCGGTAAAAACTTTCACCCACATCCGGCAGCGGACCGTCGGCGGTTTCCAGTGCACTGTTCAACCACTCCTCGGCTTTGGCGTAGATCAACCGATAGATGTTGCGGCACAACTGGCGCGCGGCGCGCCCCTCCCAATCACCGGGCAGCAACTCGTCCGGCAGTTGCGGGTCACGTAGCAACAGTTTGCGGTACTCATGAATCAGCAGAATCCGTGCCAGGAAGCAGTCCGATGGCTGCAGGTTCTCTTGCTCGCGAAGGGCCTGCCATAGCGGGCGGAACAGCTGAATGAACTCGCTGTAATGCGTCGCGAGCTCTTCGATGTTCCAGCTCTCGCGCACCTGCAGTCGCAAGGCCTTGGAAGCCAGCACATCTTGCGCGGTGGTTTCGAAGACGATCGTCTCTTCCTGCGCACCAAGGTCGAGCAAGGTCGCGTTCAGATCGGCACGATCGGTGCGTGGGCACGCCAGCACCGCCGGTGAAATCGCTCCAAAACCTTGCCACTCCAGTTCCTCGCGCACTTGCTTGCGCTTGTCCTGGGTCAATTGCGTGAGCATTACCAGGCACCAAGAACCATCCCACGCCGGCACGGTAGAGCTGTAAACCCGCTTGAACGCTTTGTCGAAACGCCGGCGACCGGCCCCGGTCAGGCTGTAATAGCTGCGTCGTCCGACTTTCTCGGCGGTCAGCCAACCTTCCTTGGTCAGGCGAAAAATCGAGGTGCGGATCAGCCGCTCGTTGATGCCGATGGGTTCGAGCAATTGAATCAGGCTGCCCAGCCACACCGTCCCGCCATGGGGCTCGATGGCATCCCCGTACAACGTGATGATCAAGGAGCTGGCGCGGATAGGCGTCTGCTCCTGGAAACGGGTAATCAGATGGTTCAGAGGTGTCAGGGACGACATGGGCCTACCGAGCTGAAAAAAGAAAAGGAATATACCGAATTATCACGTGCCCCTGTGGGAGCGTGCCTGCTCGCGAAGGTGTGGCAGGCGACACCCAGGTAGCCGACACGCCATCGCGAGCAAGCTCACGCCTACACAGCTCAGCGTTCAGGCTGCGCTACCCTTGGGCCGCAACCCGCTGTCGCTGATGCGTGGGCGATCGGGTTCGGGCTCGGTCAACGGTTCACAGACCTGCATCTGCTCAAGACACCGCTTGGCCAGTTGCTGATACGCGCGGGTGCCTTGCTGCTTCCACGACACCTCTTCATCGCTGAGGGTTCGCTTGACGCTGGCCGGCGCGCCCATCACCAGTGACTGTTCAGCGCACTCGAACCCTGCCTTGACGAAAGCGGCCGCCGAGACAAAAGAGCGCGGACCGATGCGCGCATTGTCCATCACCACTGCGTTCATCCCCACCAACGCATCCTCGCCGATACGGCAACCGTGCAAGACCGCGCCGTGGCCAATATGTCCGTTGCGTTCGACCACCGTGTCGCTGTCCGGAAAACCGTGCATCACGCAGGTGTCCTGCAGATTGGCGCCCTCCTCCAGCACGATCCGGCCAAAGTCACCGCGCAAACTTGCCAGCGGCCCGACGTAGCAATGGGCACCGACAATCACATCGCCAATCAACACGGCTGAAGGATGAACATAGGCAGTTGGGTCGACCACCGGGGTCAGGCCATCAAGGCTGTAACAGGTCATGGGGCGTTCCTTGGTTGGGCACTTACAAAGCGATGCCGATTCATACGCATTTTGTATCACATCTCTTTTTTCATCACAAAGACTAAAAACCGTATCACGTGAAATCACGGCTGAACGCGATCTCAAATGCCTTGGCAATTCAGCGCTAAAACCCAATAAACGCGGAATAAATTCAACAATTTGCAGCCAATCGAGCCACACCCTAAAAACCCACAATCAGCGCAATAAGACACATTAATTCATTTTTGATGTTGCATTTACGTATCACGTTGCAGCTATACTTCGGCAAAACCGGCCCACCGCGCCGATCCAATAATGAGCCGGCATCACCGCCGAGCGTGCACCGTGAGGGCATCTGCCATGCCTCTAACCCTTGCTGTCGAGTTCATCGAGCCGGGAATTCGCTTGATTACCCTGCAACGCCCACAAGCGTTGAACGCCTTGACCACCGAATTGCTCGGCGAACTGGCCGCTGAACTGAATGCTGCACAGGACGATGCCGACACCCGCGTGGTGGTGTTGACCGGCAGCCGCAAGGCGTTCGCCGCCGGTGCCGACATCAAGGAAATGGCCGAACGCAATCTGGTCGGCATCCTCGATGACCCACGCCAGGCGTCGTGGCAAACCATCACCCGTTTCAGCAAACCGCTGATTGCTGCGGTCAATGGCTTCGCCCTTGGCGGCGGCTGCGAACTGGCGATGCACGCCGACATCATCATTGCCGGTGAAGACGCGCGCTTCGGCCAGCCGGAAATCAACCTGGGGATCATGCCCGGCGCCGGCGGCACCCAACGATTGCTACGCGCGGTGGGTAAATCGATGGCCATGCAGATGGTCCTCACCGGCGAGCCGATTGGGGCACGCCAGGCGCAACGCGCAGGCCTCATCAGCGAAGTCACCCAACCGGAATTTACCGTCGAACGCGCCCTGCACATTGCCCGCAGTATTGCCGGCAAAGCACCGCTGGCTGTGCGTCTGGCCAAGGAGGCACTGCTTAAAGCAATGGACACCGACCTGGCCAGCGGCCTGCGATTCGAGCGTCACGCCTTCACGGTGCTGGCCGGCACCCGCGACCGCGATGAAGGCATTCAGGCCTTTCAGGAAAAACGTACGCCGACGTTCACCGGGCAGTAACCCGGCCAGCCAATCCGCCGCCTAAAAAAGTTAACGATCTTTCAGAGAGCGTCATCACCATGAACTTCGAACACATTCTGTTTTCCGTCGAGGCCGGCGTTGCCCTGCTCAGCCTCAATCGTCCGGACCAGCTGAACAGCTTCAACGCAGCCATGCATGGCGAAGTGAAGGAAGCGCTGAAGCAGGTTCGTCAGAACCCCGATGTACGTGTTTTGCTGTTGACCGGTGAAGGTCGCGGATTCTGCGCCGGCCAGGATTTGAGCGACCGCAACGTTGCACCGGGCAGCGCCGTACCGGATTTGGGTGAGTCCATCGAGAAGTTCTACAACCCGCTAATCCGTCAGTTGCGCGACTTGCCGCTGCCAGTGATTTGCGCGGTCAATGGCGTGGCGGCCGGGGCCGGGGCCAACATTCCCCTGGCGTGTGACCTGGTGTTGGCAGCGCGCTCGGCAAGCTTCATTCAAGCGTTCTGCAAAATCGGTTTGATCCCCGATTCCGGTGGCACCTGGACCCTGCCGCGCCTGGTAGGCATGGCTCGGGCCAAGGCGTTGGCCCTGCTCGGAAATCGCTTGAGTGCCGAGCAAGCTGAGCAATGGGGGCTGATCTATCGCGTGGTGGACGACGCTGAATTGCGCAACGAGGCCCTGACGCTGGCCCGTCATCTGGCCACCCAACCGACTTACGGCCTGGCCCTGATCAAACGCAGTTTGAACGCCAGCCTGAGCAACACCTTTGACGAACAGCTTGAACTCGAGAAGGATCTGCAACGTCTGGCCGGGCGCAGCGACGATTACCGTGAGGGCGTGACGGCTTTCATGGAAAAGCGCAGCCCAAGCTTCACGGGGCGCTGAGTCATGACTGCACTGAACCTGAACGCGCGCATCGCTGTGATTGGCGCGGGCGCCATGGGCGCTGGCATTGCGCAGGTCGCCGCACAGGCTGGCCATCGCGTGCTGCTGCTGGACAATCGACCGGGTGCCGCCGCGCAAGCGATCGACGGTATCAATGTGCAATTGGGCAAACGGGTCGAGAAAGGCAAGCTCTCGGCCGCCGACCAGTCTGCCACCCTTCAACGCCTGCAAGCGGTGGAAGCCATCGAGGCGTTGGCCGACTGTGATCTGGTCATAGAGGCCATCGTCGAGAACCTCGACGTCAAGCGTGCCCTGTTCAGCCAATTGGAAGGCATTTGCAGCGAACACTGCATTCTGGCGAGCAACACCTCTTCACTGTCGATCACCAGCATCGCTGCGCAACTGAAGCACCCGCAACGCTTGCTCGGCCTGCACTTTTTCAACCCCGCGCCGATCATGGCGCTGGTTGAAGTCGTCTGCGGCCTGGCCAGCGACCCCGCACTCGCTGAATGCCTGTACGACACCGCCAAGGCCTGGGGCAAAAAACCGGTGCACACGCGCTCCACGCCCGGTTTCATCGTCAACCGTGTGGCCCGTCCTTTTTATGCTGAAAGCCTGCGCCTGCTGCAAGAAGGCGCCGCCGATTGCCCGACGCTGGACGCGCTGATGCGTGATGCCGGCGGCTTCGCGATGGGCGCCTTCGAGCTAACCGACCTGATCGGGCATGACGTCAACTATGCGGTCACCTGCTCGGTGTTCGACGCCTATTACGGTGACAACCGCTTTCAGCCGTCACTGACCCAGAAAGAACTGGTGGACGCCGGACGTCTTGGGCGTAAAAGCGCACAGGGCTTCTATTGCTATGCCGACGGTGCCGAACGTGCGCAACCGGTTTCGATCAGCAGCACGCACCGGGTTACTACCTGCGTGATGGAAGGCGATTTCGGCATCGCCAATGCACTGCTTACGCGACTGCGTGAACACAACATCGACGTCATAGCACGCGACGGCCAAGGCCTGCTGCGCGTTGGCGATGCGGTGCTGGCGGTGAGCGACGGACGCATGGCCTGCCAACGAGCCCGCGAAGAGGGCCTGCGCAACCTGATCCTGCTCGACCTGGCGTTTGACTACGGCACCGCCAAACGTATCGCCATCAGTTGCTCGGCAGACATTGATCCGCTCGCGCTCCAACAAGGTGTTGCGCTGCTGCAGCAGGCGGGGTTGTGCGTCAGCCAACTCAGTGACAGCCCGGCACTGGCGGTATTGCGCACCGTGGCGATGCTCGCCAACGAAGCTGCCGACGCCCTGCTGCACGGCGTTGCCTCGGCCGCCGACATCGACCTGGCGATGCGCGCCGGGGTCAATTACCCGCAGGGCCCTTTGGCCTGGGCCGACGCTATCGGTCTGGCGCATGTCCTCAGGGTGCTGCAAAACCTGCAAGCCAGTTATGGCGAAGAACGCTATCGACCGTCGCTGTTGTTGCGTCGCCGGGTAGCAGAAGGGAGGACTTTTCATGACTAACCATGAAGCGATGAACCTGGCCAGCCTATGTGCGCAAACCCTGTTTAAACGTGACACCGCCAGCCAGGCGATGGGCATGCGTTTGCTCTCGGCCGCACCGGGTTGCGCTCGCGTGGGCATGGGCGTGCGCGCCGACATGATCCAGGGCCACGGCACGTGCCATGGTGGCTACCTGTTTGCACTTGCCGACTCGGCGTTTGCCTTGGCCTGCAATAGCTACAACGAGGCCACTGTCGCCATCGGCTGCAGCATCGACTACATCGCCCCGGCCCATGCAGGCGACACCTTGACGGCCGATTGCGTCGAGCAAAGCCGTTCTGGTCGCACTGGTAATTACGACGTACGCATTGAAAACCAACTGGGCCAGCTGATCGCGCTGTTCCATGGCAAATCCTACAAAGTGCGCGGCACCGTGCTCGCGCAGGAGAACCCGAATGACTGACGCCTTGATCATCGACGCGGTCCGCACCCCGATCGGCCGCTACGCCGGGGCCTTGAGCAGCGTGCGTGCCGACGACCTCGGCGCAGTGCCACTGCGCGAACTGCTGCGGCGTCACCCGCAGGTGGACTGGAACACTGTCGACGAGGTGATTTATGGCTGCGCCAACCAGGCTGGCGAAGACAACCGTAACGTCGCACGCATGTCCGCATTGCTGGCTGGGTTGCCGGTCAGCGTGCCGGGCACCACGCTCAACCGCTTGTGCGGCTCAGGGCTGGATGCCATCGGCACCGCCGCCCGCGCCATTCGTTGTGGCGAGGCCGGTTTGATGTTGGTGGGCGGCGTTGAATCGATGTCCCGCGCACCCCTGGTGATGGGCAAGGCCGAGCACGCTTTTTCCCGTGAGGCGCAGGTGTACGACACCACCATCGGCTGGCGCTTCGTCAATCCGCTGATGAAAAAAGCCTACGGTATCGACACGATGCCGGAGACGGCCGAAAACGTCGCCGAGCAGTTCAACATCTCTCGCGCCGATCAGGATGCCTTTGCCGTGCGCAGCCAGCAGCGCGCCGCTGCCGCCCAGGCCAACGGTCGTCTGGCCAGGGAAATCGTCGCCGTAGAAATCCCGCAACGCAAAGGCCCGGCAAAGATAGTCGAGCATGACGAGCACCCGCGCGGTGACACCACGCTTGAGCAATTGCAGAAACTCGGCACACCGTTTCGCGAAGGTGGCAGCGTCACCGCCGGCAACGCGTCGGGTGTCAATGACGGGGCGTGCGCGCTGTTACTGGCCAGCCCGGAAGCTGCCAAGCGTCACGGGCTAAAGGCACGTGGGCGAGTCGTGGCCATGGCCACTGCAGGTGTCGAGCCGCGCATCATGGGCATCGGCCCGGTGCCTGCCACGCGCAAAGTGCTGGAGCTGGCCAACCTGAGCCTGGCCGACATGGACGTGATCGAACTCAACGAAGCCTTCGCCGCGCAAGGCCTGGCGGTACTGCGTGAACTCGGCCTGGGCGACACCGATCCACGGGTCAACCCGAACGGCGGCGCCATTGCCCTCGGCCATCCGCTGGGCATGAGCGGCGCGCGGCTGGTGACCACCGCCCTGCATGAGCTTGAGGAACGCCAGGGTCGCTACGCCTTGTGCACCATGTGCATCGGCGTCGGCCAGGGCATTGCGCTGATCATCGAGCGCTTGTCCGACTAAAGAACCGCGATTCCCAAGGAGCCGAGAGGTATCCTTGGGGCATGCACTCAAGCCCTCCCGCACGAGGGCCGGAACACAAAAATAATTCGAGTGAAGTTATGAACATGCCAATTGCCAACGCCGTGCTGAACCCAGTGCTGGACCCGATTGAAACCGCCAGCGTCGACGAACTCCGCCAGCATCAGTTGGAACGTCTGCGCTGGAGCCTCAACCACGCCTACAACAATGTGCCGCTGTACCGCCAACGTTTCGATGCACTGGGCGTGCACCCGGATGACATCAAGTCTCTCGACGATCTGGCGAAGTTTCCTTTCACCACCAAAACCGACCTGCGTGACAACTATCCCTACGGCATGTTTGCCGTGCCGATGCATGACGTGGTCCGCCTGCATGCCTCCAGCGGCACCACCGGCAAACCCACCGTGGTCGGTTATACGCAAAACGACATCGACACCTGGGCCAACGTCGTCGCACGCTCGATCCGCGCGGCAGGCGGGCGACGGGGCGACAAGGTGCATATTTCCTACGGTTATGGCCTGTTTACGGGCGGCCTCGGCGCGCACTACGGCGCCGAGCGCCTGGGCTGCACGGTGATTCCGATGTCCGGTGGCCAGACCGAAAAACAAGTGCAATTGATCAAGGATTTCCAGCCAGACATCATCATGGTCACGCCGTCCTACATGCTCAACATCGCCGATGAAATCGAGCGTCAGGGCATCGACCCGCACACACTGTCCCTGCGACTCGGCATCTTCGGTGCCGAACCCTGGACCGGCGAACTGCGCAGCGCCATCGAAAATCGCCTGGGCATTACGGCGCTGGATATCTACGGACTCTCGGAAATCATGGGCCCGGGTGTCGCCATGGAATGCGCCGAAACCAAGGACGGCCCGACGATCTGGGAAGACCACTTCTACCCCGAAATCATCGACCCGGTCACCGGCGAAGTACTGCCGGACGGGCAAATGGGCGAGCTGGTGTTTACCTCGCTCAGCAAGGAAGCCTTGCCGATGATCCGCTACCGCACGCGTGACCTGACGCGTTTGCTGCCGGGTACCGCGCGGCCGATGCGCCGTATCGACAAGATCACCGGGCGCAGCGACGACATGCTGATCATCCGCGGGGTCAACGTGTTCCCGACGCAGATCGAGGAGCAGGTACTGAAAATCAAACAGCTTTCAGAGTCGTACGAGATTCATTTGTATCGCAACGGCAATCTGGACAGCGTGGATGTGCATGTCGAGTTGAAGGCTGAACATCAACACTTGAGCGACGAGCAACAGAAGGCTGTGTCGGCGGAATTGAGCCGGCATATCAAAACGTATATCGGGATCAGTTCGCGGGTGGTATTGCAGCCGATGCACTCCATCAAGCGCTCTGAGGGCAAGGCTTGCCACGTCATGGACAAACGCCCGAAAGCATGACTGCTGCACCCTTTTCGGCCCCGCTTTTGCGGGGTTTTTTTTGGGTCTTGATTGGGTTGTCCTGCGTTTTTTGCGAGGGCTGATATTAACACCGGTCTCCTACCAATCCGTGTGGCGCCCTACCCCGCATGGCTTAACGCACACCTGTAGGAGTCTGGCTTGCCAGCGATGGCGTCCGTGAAATCGCCATCACCGGCAAGCCGGTTTCCTACGGGATTTGCGTTAACGACATCAATCCCGGCATCACTGCCGAACCGTAGGAGTCTGGCTTGCCAGCGATGGCGTCCGTGAAATCGCCATCACCGGCAAGCCGGTTTCCTACGGGATTTGCGTTAACGACATCAATCCGGGGCTCACCACCGATCCGTAGGAGCCTGGCTTGCCAGCGATGGCGTCCTTGGAATCGCCATCACCGGCAAGCCGGTTTCCTACGGGATTTGGGTTAACGACATAAATCCGGGGCTCACCACCGATCCGTAGGAGTCTGGCTTGCCAGCGATGGCGTCCGTGAAATCGCCATCACCGGCAAGCCGGTTTCCTACGGGATTTGAGTCTCGATCCAGGAAACGGTGTGTTTGCTTCTTCAAAGCGATACAAAAAAACAATACGACACGTTATTTTGTGTTTGATATTAATTTTCGTATCGCTTATAAAGTTCTCCATGCCTTCGAAAGATTCACGGCGGGAGACCCACCATGTACGCACAGCTCGTAGAAACAGGCGTAAAGCGCATCAAGGATCTGTCGGAAATGTCCGAACAGGAACGCGCCTTTCAGGAAAAAATCGATTCAGAAATAAAGATCGAAGCCAAAAACTGGATGCCTGATGCCTATCGCCAAACCCTGATTCGGCAAATATCCCAGCACGCCCACTCTGAAATCGTCGGCATGCTGCCCGAGGGCAACTGGGTGACTCGCGCACCGTCGCTCAAGCGCAAGCTGCAATTGATGGCAAAAATCCAGGACGAGGCTGGCCACGGCCTGTACCTCTACAGCGCGATGGAAACCCTGGGTGCCGACCGCGACGAAGAAATCGCCAAGCTGCACAGTGGCAAAGCCAAGTACTCGAGCATTTTCAATTACCCAACCCTGAACTGGGCCGACATGGGCGCGGTGGGCTGGTTGGTGGACGGCGCCGCCATCGTTAACCAGGTCGTGTTGCAACGCACCTCCTACGGTCCCTACTCACGGGCCATGGTGCGCATCTGCAAGGAAGAAAGTTTCCACCAACGCCAGGGCTACGAAATCCTCCTGACCATGATGCGCCACGGTAATCAGGCGCAAAAAGACATGGTTCAGGACGCAATCAATCGGCTGTGGTGGCCGTCGCTGATGATGTTCGGCCCAAGTGACGAACACTCCCCTAACAGCGCCCAGTCCATGGCCTGGAAAATCAAGCGCCAGAGCAACGACGAACTGCGCCAGCGCTTCATCGACCAGACCATCCCGCAACTGGAACTTCTGGGCTGCACGTGCCCGGACCCGGATCTTAAGTGGAACGCCGAACGCGGCCACTACGACTTCGGCGACATCCAGTGGAGCGAGTTCTACGAAGTGCTCAAGGGCAATGGCCCCTGCAACCAGGAACGCGTGGCAACTCGCCGCAAAGCCATTGAAGACGGTGCCTGGGTACGCGAAGCCGCAGTCGCCCACGCCCGTAAAAAGCAGAACAAGAACGCCGCCTGATCGGCCACCTGATGTGGAGTTACTGATATGTCCGAATGGACCCTTTTTGAAGTTTTCGTGCGCAGCAAGCACGGCCTCAACCACAAGCATGTCGGCAGCATTCACGCCGCCGACACCACCATGGCCATCGAAAATGCGCGCGAGCTGTACACCCGTCGCAGCGAGGGCGTGAGCCTGTGGGTTGTGCCTTCGGCGCTGATCACCGCTTCTTCACCGGATGAAAAAGACCCGCTGTTCGATCCATCCGACGACAAGGTTTATCGCCATGCCAGCTTCTATGAGCTGCCGGCCGAAGTCGGGCACATGTGAGGTCGACCATGAACAAGCAGACTGATCTGATCGAATACCTGCTGCGCCTCGGCGACAGCGCCCTGATTCAGGGCCAGCGCCTGTGCCAGTGGTGCGGCAAGGCCCCGGCACTGGAAGAAGAACTGGCGTTGATGAACGTCGGCCTCGACCTTGTCGGCCAGGCCCGCAACTGGCTGGAATACGCCGCCGAACTGCTGGACGATGGACGCGATGCCGATCACCTGGCGTTCCGTCGTGACGAGCGCGCCTATCGCAATCTGCTGCTGGTGGAACAACCCAACGGCGATTACGCAGTGACGATTCTCAAGCAATTCCTGTACGACGCATGGCACCTGCAAGTGCTGCGCGGCTTGAGTCAGTCCAGCGATGAACGCATCGCCGGGATCGCCGCCAAAGCGGTCAAGGAAGTCACTTATCACCTGCGTCGCTCTGGCGAATGGGTAGAACGTTTGGGTGACGGCACCGAAGAGAGCCACAAGCGCATGCTCGCGGCCATTCCAGAGGTCTGGCGGTTTACCGTCGAGCTGACCCGTGCCGACGACAGCGAACAACGCCTGTGCGACGCCGGCATCACCCCGGACATCGCGCACGTTGCCGCCGCATGGCAGGCAACAGTCAGCGAGATCTTCGCCAGCGCCACACTGCCTGTGCCTGAAGCTGCGAGCTATTTCTACCTGGATGCACGCCGCGGCCTGCACTCCGAACACCTGGGCATTCTGTTGGCCGAGATGCAATTCCTGCCACGAGCGTACCCCGATGCAACCTGGTGATTTGATTGCCAGCGACTTGGGCGCCCGGCCGGCACAACCGACCGACCTGGCGGCCGCGTGGGCGACATTGGCGCAGGTCATGGACCCGGAAGTGCCGGTGGTCAGCGTTGTCGACTTAGGGATAGTGCGCGACCTGGATTGGCAGGCCGGGCACTTGCACGTGGTGGTTACGCCGACCTATTCCGGCTGCCCCGCCACCGAAGTGATCGAGAGCGATATACGTGACGCACTGGAATTGGCCGGATTCAAGGCACCGACCCTGACGCGCAAATTAACCCCGGCCTGGACCACCGACTGGATTACCGACAGCGGTCGCGAACGCTTGCGCGCTTACGGCATCGCACCGCCCGAGGGCAGCACCAGCAAACGTAGCCTGCTCGGCGAAAGCCCGCTGATCGCGTGCCCGCAATGCGGCAGCGTCCACACCGAAGTGCTCAGTGAATTCGGTTCCACAGCCTGCAAAGCGCTGTACCGCTGCTGCGATTGCCGGGAACCATTCGACTATTTCAAGTGCATCTGAGCGGCATCGCCCGTCCCAGCTGGAGAACAATAATGAGTAAATTTCACAGCCTGACCATCAAGGATGTGCGCAACGAGACCCGTGACGCGGTGTCCATCGCCTTCGAGATTCCACAGCATCTGCAAGACAGCTTTCACTTCACCCAGGGCCAGCACCTGGTGATGCGCACTCAGATGGACGGCGAGGAAGTACGTCGCTCGTATTCGATTTGCACCGGGGTTAACGACGGTGAACTGCGCATCGCTATCAAGCGTGTGGCCGGTGGTCGATTCTCTGCATTCGCCAACGAACAACTGAAGGCCGGACATAGCCTGGAAGTGATGCCGCCGGCCGGGCACTTTCATGTCGAACTCGACCCGACGCGCCACGGCAACTACCTGGCGGTGGCGGCGGGCAGCGGCATTACGCCGATCCTGTCGATCATCAAAACCACCCTGCAAACCGAACCGCATAGCCGCGTCACGCTGCTGTACGGCAACCGCTCAAGTTCCGGTGCGTTGTTCCGTGAACAACTTGAAGACCTGAAAAACCGCTACCTGCAGCGCCTGAACCTGATCTTCGTATTCAGTCGCGAACAGCAGGATGTCGACCTGTACAACGGTCGCATCAACGCCGAGAAATGCGAGCAGTTGTTCTCGCGCTGGCTTGACGTCAAGGCCCTGGACGCAGCGTTTATCTGCGGCCCGCAGGAGATGACCGAAACCGTACGCGACAGTCTCAAAGCCAAAGGCATGCCGGCTGAGCGTATCCATTTCGAACTGTTCGCTGCCGCTGGCAGCCAGCAAAAACGCGAAGCCCGTGAAGCGGCGCGGCAGGTAGACGCCGCCGTCAGCCAGATCACCGTGATCAGCGACGGTCGCGCATTAGCGTTCGATCTGCCACGCAACAGCCAAAGCATTCTCGATGCCGGCAACGCCCAAGGCGCCGAACTGCCCTACTCGTGCAAGGCCGGCGTGTGCTCCACCTGCAAATGCAAAGTGATCGAAGGCGAAGTGGACATGGACAGCAACCATGCACTGGAAGACTACGAAGTGGCGGCCGGTTATGTGCTGTCGTGCCAGGCGTTTCCGGTCAGCGACAAAGTCGTGCTGGATTTCGATCAACTCTGATTCACCGCTATCTCTGTGGGAGCGGGCTTGCTCGCGAAGAGGCCGTGTCAGTCGACATTTGTGATGAATGACACACCGCATTCACGAGCAGGCCCGCTCCCACAGGGGATTGAGGAATGCCCAACACCTGTTTAACCCCACAACAAAAACAAAAAAGGACGCTACCCATGACCCCCAAAGACGTAGAACTCATACGCCAACACCCGGACTTCATCCAGTTGGTACGCCGCAAACAGAACCTGTACTGGTCGCTGTCGTTGATCATGCTGGTGATCTATTTCGGCTTCGTGCTGTTGGTGGCGTTCTCCCCCGCCACTCTCGGCCAGTCGCTGAGTGGCGGTGTGACCACCGTGGGCATGTTGGTGGGTGTGGTGATCGTGCTACTGGCGTTCGCGCTGACCGGTTTCTACGTCTATCGCGCCAACCACGTGATCGATCCGCTCAACGAAAAGCTCAAGCAGGAGTGCGCCCGATGAGCCGCTTTCGTGCGTTATCGCTATTGCCGCTGACCCTGGTCGCGGACTTTGCAACTGCGGCCGACGGCGCTTCCCGCCCGCTGAACTGGAACGCCATCAGCATGTTCCTGGTGTTCGTGCTGTTCACCCTCGGCGTCACGCGCTGGGCCGCGTTGCGGACCCGTTCCGCCAGTGATTTCTACACGGCGGGCGGCGGCATGACCGGTTTCCAGAACGGTTTGGCAATTGCCGGCGACATGATTTCCGCAGCGTCCTTCCTTGGCATTTCCGCGATGATATTCCTCAATGGTTACGACGGCTTGCTGTACGCACTGGGCGTATTGGCAGGCTGGCCGATCATTCTGTTTTTGATCGCTGAACGCCTGCGCAACCTCGGTAAATACACCTTTGCCGACGTGGTTTCCTATCGCCTCGAACAAACTCCGGTTCGACTGACCTCGGCATTCGGCACCCTGACCGTGGCGCTGATGTACCTGGTGGCGCAAATGGTCGGCGCGGGCAAACTGATCGAGCTGCTGTTTGGCATCGACTACCTTTACGCGGTCATGCTGGTCGGCGTGTTGATGGTGTTCTACGTGACCTTCGGCGGCATGCTTGCCACCACCTGGGTGCAGATCATCAAAGCGGTGATGCTGCTGTTTGGCACCTCGTTCATGGCGTTCATGGTGCTCAAGCATTTCGGTTTCAGCACCGAAGCCATGTTCGCCGGCGCCACCGCCGTGCATGCCAAAGGCAACGCGATCATGGCGCCGGGTGGGTTGCTGTCGAACCCGATCGACGCCATTTCGTTGGGCATGGGCATGATCTTCGGCACTGCTGGCCTGCCGCATATCCTGATGCGTTTCTTCACCGTCAGCGATGCCAAGGAAGCACGTAAAAGCGTGTTCTATGCCACCGGTTTTATCGGCTACTTCTACTTGCTGTTGATCATCGTCGGCTTCGGCGCCATCGTCATGGTCGGCACCGATCCGGCGTTCCGCGATGCCAGCGGCGCGATCATCGGCGGCGGCAACATGATCGCCGTGCACCTGGCGCAAGCCGTAGGCGGCAACCTGTTTCTGGGCTTCATTTCGGCGGTCGCCTTCGCCACCATCCTGGCGGTAGTTGCCGGATTGGCATTGTCCGGCGCCTCAGCGGTGTCCCACGACTTGTATGCCTGCGTGATGCGCAAGGGTCAGGCCAGCGAAAAAGACGAAATACGCGTCTCGAGAATTGCCACGCTGTGCATCGGTGTCGTGGCGATCATCCTCGGCCTGCTGTTCGAATCGCAGAACATCGCCTTCCTCTCCGGCCTGGTATTGGCCATCGCCGCCTCGGTGAATTTCCCGGTGTTGTTCCTTTCCATGTACTGGAAAGGCCTGACCACGCGTGGCGCGGTAACCGGCAGCCTGGCGGGCCTGATCTCGGCCATTGTCCTGCTGGTGCTGAGCCCGGCGGTGTGGGTCAACGTGCTGCATAACGAAAAGGCACTGTTCCCCTACTCCAACCCCGCGTTGTTTTCCATGAGCCTGGCGTTCTTCAGCGCCTGGGTGTTTTCGGTGACCGACACGTCACCGCGTGCCGCCCTTGAGCGCGGCCGTTACCTGGCGCAGTTCATCCGCTCAATGACCGGCATTGGCGCCTCGGGTGCCAGCAAACACTAATGATGACGAACAGTTGGCAGGGAACAAAAATAATGAAACCCGCACGTACGGCACCTTACGAATCACTGTTCTCGCTGGCCGCCGCGTTGAGCCTGCCCATGGTCGCCACCAGCGCCATGGCTGACTTCATCGACGACAGCAAGGCCCGCATTGAAATGCGCAACCACTACATCAATCGCGACTTCCGTCAGGACAACGCGCCGCAGTCCAAGGCCGAGGAATGGGCACAGGGATTCACCGCGCGCATCGAGTCCGGGTTCACCGACGGCACCTTCGGTTTCGGTCTCGACGCACTGGGAGAACTGGGGCTGAAACTTGACTCCAGCCCTGACCGTCGTGGCACCGGTCTGCTGCCCTTCGGCCCCAACAGCCATGAGCCTGCGGACGAGTTCAGCGAGCTGGGACTGACCGGAAAATTACGCGTGTCCAAAAGCGTGTTGAAACTGGGCACCCTGCAACCCTTGCTGCCAGTGGCTACCTACAACGACACACGCCTGCTGGGCTCGACCTTTGAGGGTGGCTTGCTGACCAGCCAGGAAATCGAGGGCCTGACGGTGAATGCCGGGCGCCTGACCAAGGCCAACCTGCGGGACTCGTCCAGCAACGATGACATTGGCTACGGCGCCGCCAGCAGTGATCACTTCGACTTCGGCGGCGGCAGCTACGCGTTCAGCCCACAACTGAGCCTGAGCTACTACTACGGCAAGCTCGATCAGATTTATCGTCAGCAATTCGTCGGCCTGGTGCATAGCCAGCCGCTGGGCAACGGCTTCAACCTGCGCAGCGATCTGCGCTATTTCGACAGCCGCGGTGAGGGTGCCGAACGCGCCGGGCGCATCGACAACCGCAACTTCAACAGCCTGTTCACCGTGTCCCACGGCGCGCACAAGGTCAGCGCCACCTACCAGCAGTTGTCCGGCGACAGCGCCTTTCCATTCCTCAATGGCGGCGATCCGTACGTGGTCAACCTGGTGACGTACAACACCTACACCCGCGCCGACGAGGATTCCTGGCAGTTGCGTTACGACTACGACTTTGCGGCGCAAGGCATTCCCGGCCTGACGTTCATGACCCGTTACACCGACGGTCGCCACGTCAAGGCCGGTGCCGTCGACAACGGTCGCGAGTGGGAGCGCGACACCGACATCAGTTACGTCATCCAGAGCGGCATGTTCAAGGACGTCAGCCTGCGCTGGCGCAACGTGACGTTCCGCTCCGGCAATGGCCTGACCACCGCCCTCGATGAAAATCGGCTGATCGTCGGTTACACCGTGGCCCTTTGGTAATCCCTGAATGGCGTGGTTGCGACCACGCCGACACCTTTCACAACCAGGAGCAATCGTGATGCCTCACGCCCCTACCCTGCAAAGTTTCATCGCCGGTCGCTGGATCGGCCAACACGGCGCCCAGGTACTGCGCAGCGCCATCGACGGCCATGAGCTTGCGCGCACTCACGAAGAACGCCCGGACTTCGCCGAAGCCATTGAACATGGCCGCCGTCAGGGCGTCAGTGGGCTCATGGCACTGGACTTCCAGCAACGGGCGCAGCGGCTCAAGGCAATTGCGTTGTACCTGAGCGAGCGAAAAGAACAGCTGTACGCCATTTCCCACCACAGCGGTGCGACCCGTGCTGACAGCTGGATCGATATCGAGGGCGGCAACAGTACGCTGTTCACCTATGCCGGCCTCGGCGCTCGCGAACTGCCGTCGGGCAACATCGTGCACGAAGGCCCGGCAATGCAACTGAGCAAACTCGGCAGCTTCGCCGGCACGCATATTCTGGTGCCGCGCGGCGGCGTAGCAGTGCACATCAACGCCTTCAACTTCCCGATCTGGGGCATGTTGGAAAAGTTTGCACCGAGCTTCCTCGCCGGCATGCCGTGCATCGTCAAACCGGCCAGTGCTACCAGCTACCTGACCGAAGCCGTGGTGCGCCTGATGGACGAATCCGGGTTGCTGCCGGCGGGCAGTCTGCAGTTGATCATCGGTGGTACCGGTGACCTGCTCGATCGCCTGCAGGGTCAGGACGTGGTGACCTTCACCGGTTCCGCCGACACCGCTGCCAAACTGCGGGTGAATCCGAACCTGATTCGCAACTCGGTGCCGTTCAACGCCGAGGCCGACTCGCTGAACTGTGCAATTCTCGCTCCGGACGTCACCCCGGATGACGAAGAGTTCGAGTTGTTCATCAAGGAAGTCGCCCGCGAAATGACCACCAAGGCCGGGCAGAAATGCACCGCCATTCGTCGTGCCATTGTGCCGGCCAAACACATCGATGCCGTCGCCACCCGTTTGCGTGATCGCCTGCAGAAAGTCGTGGTCGGCGACCCGTCGGTAGAAGGTGTGCGCATGGGTGCACTGGCGTCTCACGATCAGCACAAAGACGTCACTGAACGCCTGGAAAGTCTGCTGCAAAGCAGCGATATGCTGTTCGGTGCTCGTGACGGTTTCGAGCCGCGCGGAGACAACGTCAGCCAGGGCGCATTTTTCGCCCCGACCCTGTTACAGGCCCGCGACCCGCATGCTGAGGGCGGCGCCCACGACATTGAAGCGTTCGGCCCGGTCAGCACGCTGATGGCGTACGACGATCTCGACGAAGCACTGGTGTTAGCCGCGCGCGGCAAGGGTAGCCTTGTGGCCAGTTTGATCACCAAGGATCCAAAGATTGCCGCCAAGGCAATCCCGGTCGCTGCCGCATGGCACGGTCGCTTGCTGGTGCTGGATCGCGAGTGCGCGGCGGAGTCCACTGGCCACGGTTCGCCGTTGCCACAACTCAAACACGGCGGGCCCGGTCGTGCCGGCGGTGGTGAAGAACTCGGTGGCTTGCGCGCGGTGAAGCACTACCTGCAACGCGCGGCAGTACAAGGTTCACCGACCATGCTGGCAGCGGTCACCGGCGAACACGTGCGTGGCGCCAAAGTGATCGAAACCGAAGTGCATCCGTTCCGTCGGTTCTTCCAGGACTTGCAGATTGGTGAATCGTTATTGACCCATCGCCGTACGGTGACTGAAGCCGATCTGGTGAACTTCGGCTGCCTGTCCGGCGACCACTTCTACATGCACTTCGATGACATTGCGGCCAAGGAATCGCAGTTCGGCAAGCGCATTGCCCACGGCTATTTTGTGCTATCGGCGGCGGCCGGTCTGTTTGTGTCTCCGGCGCCTGGTCCGGTGTTGGCCAACTACGGCCTGGACACCTTGCGCTTCATCAACCCGGTGGGCATCGGCGATACGATTCAAGCGCGCCTGACCTGCAAACGTAAAATCGATCAGGGCAAAAAGAGCCCGCAAGGCATCCCGCAAGGCGTGGTGGCGTGGGATGTGGAAGTCACCAATCAGTTGGGTGAACTGGTCGCCAGTTACGACATTTTGACGTTGGTGGTTAAGCGCGAAGACTGAAAACAACCCTGGTAGTTCGGCTCGCCGACGATGGCGCTTTCGACATCGCCATCGCTGGCAAGCCAGCCTCCTACAGGGGTTGCATGTGCCTGTCTAAATCTCGAACCCACCATAGACCCGTAGGCGCTCGGCTCGCCGACGATGGCGCTTTCCGGGGGGCTCGCGATATTGGAATCAATGCTTGCGCAACCACTCGATAAACAGTGCAAACAACTCGGACTGTGAACCGACATTCAGCTTCAAATACAGATTCTTGCGGTGCATGCGCACCGTTTCCGGCGAAATGGTCAGTTGGCTGGCCGTGGATTTTACCGAGTGCCCGCGCAGCACCATGTGCGCCACTTGCCGCTCGCGCTCAGTGAGCAAGTCACACCCAAAATTCTCGAACGCGAACTGCACTTTCTGCTTGAGATCGTCATGCACATCCGCGCCGGTATTGCCTTGCACCGCCGCACTGCGCTGCAAGCCACGAAGGCCAAACTCGGTAATGAATTCGCACACCAGCGGCTCGACGGCGCGCAGCAGGTCCAACTGTTCAACCCGCAAGCTTTCACCGCCGAAGCCTTGAAAAAGACTCACCGATATTTGCGTGTCGTGGCCGGTATCGACAATGTAAAAGCTGTCTTCCGAACTGCCGGCCTTCAAGTAGTAAGTCCTGTAGTACTCACTGTCGAAGAAGTTGTCTGGCGCAATTTCTTCCAGATGATAGAACCCTTGCGCCAACCCCTGCTCCACCGCCAGGCAAAACGGGTCGAGCAAATAGCCCCCGGAAAAATAGCGGTCGAGCAGCGCGTCCCGGTATTTTTCGGCGATGCCGCGCTGGTACAACAACTGCGGTGGGCGGTCCTTGTGTTCCAGGCTGATCATCACCGACTCGACAGACACCAGATGGCCGAACGCCGACGCCAGGTATTGCAGAGCGTCAGGCTCGTCAACATGGGCGAATGCATCGCGCATCGCCCCGTGCCATTTATGCAATGCCCCGAAGGGCATGGCAATCATCGTATCGTCATGTGCTTTTCTCATGCCCCGCAGTCTAGCGGGAGAAACGGCACCCGGTAACAGCAGATTCAGCGAAATCATTGGCCGAGATACTGGCCGCTCTCCTCAAGTTCCGCTGCCACCTCAAGAATGCACACGCGCAGAATCTCGACGATTTCATCGACCTGGGCCCGCGACAGAATCAGCGGCGGCGACATTACGTTGAGGTGCATGATCGGTCGTACCAACAGGCCGCGAGCTTGCGCCCGAGAGTGAATTCGCTCGCCGATATTGATCTCGTCGGCAAACAGCGCCTTGGTCCGTTTGTCGGCCACGAACTCCACGCACGCCATGAACTTCTGGCAACGCACATCACCCACCAACGGCAATTCACTGAGGGTTGCCAGGCGTTCCTCCAGATACGCGCCCACCGCATCAACGTGCTCCAGCAGGTTCTCGCGCTCGATAATCTCGATGTTCTTCAGCGCTGCGGTGCAGCACACCGGATGGCCGCTGTAAGTGAATCCGTGGGAAAAACAACGGCCCTTGCCGGGCTCGGCGATGACTTTCCAGATACGGTCGGAAAAAATGCACGCACCCAGCGGTAAATAGGCCGAGGTCAGGCCTTTGGCGGTGGTGATGATATCGGGCTGCACGTCGAACACATCGTAGGAGGCGAAGAATTTGCCCAGACGTCCGAACGACGTCACGACTTCATCGGCGACGAACAGAATGTCGTAACGCTGGCAGACTTCCCACATGCGTTTCAGATAACCCTTGGGCGGAATAATCACCCCGCCCGAACCCATGATCGGTTCGGCAAAAAAGCCTGCAACCTTGTCCGCGCCGATGGCCAGAATCTTGTCTTCGAACTCCTTGACCAGAAACTCCAGGAACTGCGCCTCGTCCATACCGTCCGGGGCGCGGTAGGGATTGGGATTGGACACGTGATGGATTTTATCGTTGGCGTAATCAAACTCCGGCACGCGGTCGGCAGCCTTGTTGCCGATCGACATGGTCAGCGTGGTCGAGCCGTGATAGGCATTAAAGCGGGCGATGACGTGTTTCTTTTCCGGTTTGCCACGGCAGTTCTGATAGTACTGAATCAGCCTGTAGGCCGTGTCCACCGCAGTCGAACCACCGGTGGTCAAAAACACATGATCGAGATCACCGGGCGCCAGGCTGGCGAGTTTTTCGCACAGCTCAATGGCGACGTTGTTGGACATGTCGCAAAACGGATTCGAGTACGCCAGTTTGCGCACCTGATCGGCAATCGCCAGCGCCATCTCTTCACGCCCAAGGCCAATATTGGTGCACCACATGCCCCCCACGGCGTCGAGGTAGCGGTTGCCCTGAGTGTCAAAAATGTAGGCGCCATCGCCGGCAACAATATTCAAGGAGCCCTGTTCGGCATGCTCATCAAACATGTGATAGCCGTGCATGTAGTGGGCTTTATCCGCTTTGACCAGTCGGGCCTCATCAGCGGCAGACAGCACTTGCTTCGTTGGAGTAGCCATACACAAAACCTCAAACCGTAAAAAATTGAATTATCAAATCCCGCTTTTAACCGTGCTCCACACGCGGGTCATGGCGCGCATGTCTTTGGCGTCCTGGGTCTTCTGCGGGAACAGACGCTCACGGGTGTCCTGATCCGGGTAAATCGCCGGGTTGTTACGCACCTCGGCCGGCAGTAACGGGGTCGCCGCTGCGTTGCTGTTGGCGTAATGAATGAAATCCGTGACATCCGCCATCACTTGGGGCTGCATCAAGTAATCAAGAAACTTATGAGCATTGGCAACGTGAGGCGCATCGGCCGGGATGTACATGTTGTCAAACCAGATCAGCGAGCCTTCCTTGGGAATGAAATAGGCAAGGTTGATTTTCAACTTGGCCTCTTCGGCACGCGCCATGGCGGTCGCGTAGTCGCCAGACCAGGTCATGGCCATGCAGACATCACCATTGGGCAGGCTGGTCAGGTAGTTGACCGAGTCGAACTTGCGGATGTATGGCCGCACCGACAACAGCAACTCTTGCGCGGCTTTCAGGTCCGCCGGCGCGGCACTGCGTGGATCGCGTCCCAGGTACTTCAGGGCCAGTGGAATGACTTCAGTGGGCGCATCAACCAAGGTGACGCCGCAGTCGGCAAAGCGCGAAACAATTTTTGGGTCGAAGATCATCGCCAGCGAACCAATCGGCGCGTCAGGCATTCGTTCCTTGATCTTGTCTACGTTGTAGGTAATGCCGTTACTGCCCCAGGTATAGGGCGCCGAATACACCATGCCAGGGTCGAACCCCTGCATGTCCTGCAAGACTTTCGGGTCCAGATTGGCCCAGCCTGGCAGCAACTTCTTATCCAGCGGTTGAAATACTTTGGCCTTGATCATGGGGGGAACAAGGGAAGCGTTCAAAACAACGAGGTCGTAACCGGAGTGGCCAGTCAGCAACTTCGCCTGAACCGTCTCATAGGCATCGAAGGTGTCGTAAATAACGTTGATGCCGGTAGCTTTCTGGAAGTCCGAGATGGTTTTTTCGCCGATGTAATCCGCCCAGTTATACAGCCGCAGCGTATTGGCATCATTCACATCGCCAGCATGGACGCTGACCGACAAAGGGACGAGGAATACACTGCACATCAACTTGAATGCCTTGCGCATAGCAAAATCACCTTCTCAAGCGAAGCCGGTTCTGGATGACCGGTTGATTCCACTATTCAGCGAATTGGCAATCGGCACCATACCCCGAATGGGTGTGTGCATTGATATGGCAAAAAACAGCAGCCGGTTTGACCCGTTTTGGCATAGATCCAACGCACGCCGCGCGCTTAGAGTGGCCCACGCACAAAAAAAAACCGAGAGCCTGCAATGACTGACCTGATCAAACAAGAACAACGCGAGGGCGTACTGACGTTGACCCTTGATCGTCCCGACAAGCTCAACGCCCTTAACAATCTGATGTACACGCAACTGGCCGACCTGTTGTTGGCGGCCGATGCTGACGACCACACCCAGGTGATCATCCTCACCGGCGGCCCGACGTGTTTTACCGCGGGTAACGATTTAGCGGACTTTCTGCAATACCCACCGACCCATCTGGACGCCCCGGCATTTCACTTGATGAAAGTGGTAACACACCTGCAAAAGCCGTTGATCGCCGCCGTTTGTGGCGCCGCCATCGGCATAGGCACGACGCTGCTACTGCATTGCGATCAGGTGTTGGTGACCCGTAATGCCAAACTGCGCGTGCCGTTTGTGAACCTCGGCTTATGCCCGGAATTCGGGGCAAGCTTGCTGCTACCTCGCCTGCTGGGCCATGCCCGCGCGGCACGTTTGCTGCTGATGGGCGACGGACTCGACGGTGCTAAAGCCGTTGAATGGGGATTGGCCAACGAACTGTTCGAAGACGGGGAACAGTGCCTGGCGGCAGCGCAGCGCATCGCCCAACGCCTGCTAGCTTTACCGCAACAAGCACTGCGTCAGACTCGACAGTTGCTAAAACAACCCTTGATGGCGGAGCTGCAAACAACGATTCGCCAGGAAAACCTGTTGTTTATCGAACGGCTGAACAGCGCCGAAGCGCAGACGGCATTGAAAGCGATGGTTAATCGCAGCAGTGATAAAAACACCGCCCCAGCAAAGCCGTCATGACCCTCCCGGAAAATGCTTAGCCAACGCTCGGGGGACTGTGCACCAAGATCAAAAACACACACGCATTCCCCTGTGGCAGCGAGACTGCTCGCGGCAGCGTTGATCTTGGATGCCCTACGCACACACCTGCCCCTCCAATCGTCGCCCGACGACATCCAGCAAATCGCAACCATCGCGCAGTGAAGTCACCAACACCCGCGCCAACTCACTGTGCACTCCCTCGCCAAACGCAAGACTCTCCAGCAGTTGCGTTGCCGTGCGAATAAGGTAAGCCGCCGCTTCGTGCAGTACCTCCAGCGGTGCCTCAGTGTCGATCAGCAATGATGAAACGCTGCAGTCGATGCCGGTAACAGGTATGTATCGATCCATGATCAAAATCTCCATTGGTAATAACGCGCAGCTATTTAACGTGGGCAGGTGGGGGGAACGTCAGAAGCACCTCGAGGCGGATCCAGGTTTTCCAACGCTCGATTGACCAGCAGCTCACCCAGCGCAGACAACTGCTGAATCGCCAAAATCAAATGACGGCGCGGGCCTTCCAGTTCGCGGGCAAGATCGGTGGCCATGACACTGAGAGTGGCAAGGGTTTCAGAGGCTTGACATAGCATTGACGGGGTATCGATATCCGCGACGACGGCGAAAAAATGACTGGGTGATTCTTCCCGTGCATGAGTGCGCAGCGGCACGCTGACGAACTGTTCGGTGACGTCGGAGCGCGTGGAGCGGACTGAGGAGAGACTTGAGGATTCAGGTGTGGCTGGGACGACCTTTTTCATGGAGAAGCTACTTTTAAGGTTAAAAAGCAAATCCCACACTGTCAATCGGGACTAGTTGGCCACTGTACGCATGTTATTGAAGAGGAAAAATCATTAATGAAATATTAAATATTCCTAATCAAACAAGTGAACACATGTACAAAATAATGATTATTAGTAGGGAGTACTTCCCGACTTCCGTAAGAAAATTCGCAATCCCCCAAGGCATTTACTTACGAAACATCATCTGACATATGCCTACCCTATCAGGAGTGGATTCTTGTCCATAATTCAGGCCGCTGAACGCCCTTAAAATCAACATCAGCACGAATATTTTTTATGGGGTGATTTTTCGCTTCAAAATGGCGACATTTGAAATGCACAAAAAAGAAAAAACAGAAAAGCTTAAAAACAACATTCGATACTTAATTAAAAGCCGGGGAGAAACTCAGCTATCTCTATGCAACTCTATTGGATTAACCAGAACTACTATATACAACATCCTTGAAGGAAAAGTCGTAAACGTTCAACAATCCACCCTTCGGAAAATTTCAGATTTTTTTGGAGTTTCCTATATTGAAATAGAGAGCGTGGATTTTGAGGAGAAAGAATTAATAAACAGCAGCATATCTTTGCAAGGAAACATGAATCCAGCAGCGGTCCCTATAATCAAAGAGAGCTTGCTAATTTCAAGTCTAGACAAAAGAATTGGCGAGTTAGCCACGCTTCATCCGCTTACTTACTATTTCGGCATCGCATGTAACTTGATAGGTGTACTTCTTGAACATCAAATCAGTGACACTACTGAATCTGGGACCTTGTTAATAATAAAAAAAGGCGCCTCAAACAAAAATACAGAAAGACTAATGTACAACCTAAAAACAAAGAGGCTTTTTATAACCAGTGACGATCTCCTTGATTCGGAAATCATCTATACCGTGGGGGAGGTTATAGAGGAAAGGTTTAATGGGTAGCAATCGCATAGATGACAACAGCAAGTACAAACTCCTAGGATTTGAGAACAGCAAAGAACTTGCAATAATCATGATTATTTCCACGGGAAAAATTATAAAAATAAATCTAGGAAAACTTATAAAAAGCGAAATACTAGACAACCTGAGCAAACCAGAAATAAAAGACGTATACAGGAAATTTTATTCTCGTGGCACCGCGCCAACAGCATACGAAATTACCGATCGAAATGAAAAATCCTGGACCGTATACGTCATACTTACGCTACTTCTTTTCACACTTTATATTTTCGCAAATATAGGAGCAGCGAAGCTTATTTACCTCGATAGACTTGACGTTATCGTCACACCTGGACTCTTCCTCTACCCTTTGACATTTTTAATCGTCGACTTACTGAATGAATTTTACGGTCTAAAACTTGCGAAAAAATCTATCTTGCTTGTATTTTTATGTAACACCTTCATCGTAATCTTGCTGAGCGCATCAGCTTATTTGCCAGGGCTTCCTGGTTGGAAACTTGACACCCACTACAATGAGGTTATTGGTCATATTTCCTCGATTTTAGTAGCATCCTCCATATCCTTCTTAATTTCAGAACACATAAACTCCTATCTTCTCTGTAAAATAAAAGAACTAACAAACTCTAGATTCTTGCTATTGCGTGTATTCCTCAGCACTTTCTTCGCTGTAATAATAGACAGCTTCATTTTTTGCTTAATTGCTTTTTATGGAACTATGGAAACTACTGACATTCTCAGGATAGTCTATGTCCAGATAGCCATAAAAATGTGCTTTGCCGTTTTCAATATTTTGCCAGCCTACGGAGCGAGATCACTTTTTAAAAGATACATATCGGGCCCACCATCAGCGTCCTAAACAAGCGCACTGGAGCGATTCGGCTTGGTGATTTATATCGATCTCAGATCATTCCCAAGCACGCACCCGTCGAAGATTAACCCCGGCTCATGTGTATGTGAGCCCGCTCGCGATAGCGGTTTGTCCATTGGCATATGCATGGCCTGTTACACCGCTATCGCGAGCAGGCTCGCCCCCACAGGTTGGGCAGTGAGGCTGTTCGGCAGTCACTCCATGGGCATCCACTGGCTCAAGGCGAGCACCTGACGACCGGCCGCAAAAATCAATTGCCTCAAAATATTACATACGTCATATTATGGTCGTAATAACACATTGCTTTAAACAGGTGTTTCGCCATGACCAGCATGTCCAGCCTCGAACCAGACCTCGCAAGCGAAGTGACAACGCCCAAGCCTGCTGTGCTCAAACGCTTGCTGTTGCTGACGCTGGGCATTGCAGCATTGGTGTTTGCGGGTCTGTATGCCGCCCATTGGTGGACGGTCGGGCGTTTTATCGAGGCCACCGACGATGCTTACATCGGCGGCGATGTCACGGTCATCGGGCCGAAAGTCGCGGGTTACATCGAAGAAGTGTTGGTGACCGACAACCAGAAAGTGAAGGCCGGCGATGTGCTGATCCGCCTCGATTCTCGCGACTATCGCGCCAATCTGGCCAAGGCTGAAGGCGCTGTCGCTGCCGAAGTGGCGCTGCTTGCTAACCTCGACGCGACCGAACAATTGCAGCAGGCAGTGATCGGTCAGGCGCGTGCCGGGATCGACGCCACCGGCGCTGAAACCGCCCGCTCGCGCGACGACAATGTGCGCTACAAAAAACTGGTCGGTAGCAATGCTGTATCGGTTGAAAGTGCCCAACGTGCCGACGCTACTTTCAAGACTGCGCAAGCGTTAGGGGCAAGGGCCCAGGCTGAATTGCTGGCCGCGCAACGTCAACTGAATGTCATCGAAACGCAAAAACAACAAGCTCGCGCGGCCCTGATGCAGGCCCGCGCCGAACGGGATCTGGCGCAGTTGAACGTCGGCTACACCGAACTCAAAGCCCCGGTGGATGGTGTGGTTGGCAATCGACGCGCCCGGGTCGGCGCTTATGCGCAGGCCGGGTCGCAGTTGTTGTCGGTGGTGCCGTCCAGCGGTTTGTGGGTCGATGCCAACTTCAAGGAAGATCAACTGGCGCGCATGATCCCGGGCCAACGCGTAATCATTCACGCCGACGTGCTGTCGGGGCGTGAATTCCACGGTCATCTGGACAGTCTCGCACCGGCTAGCGGCGCGCAGTTCAGCGTGTTGCCGCCGGAGAACGCCACCGGCAACTTCACCAAGATTGTGCAACGGGTTCCGGTGCGCATCCTGCTCGACCCGGCCGATGGCGTGCTCGGGCATTTACGCCCGGGGCTCTCGGTAACGGCTGAAGTAGACACGCGCAAGGAGCCTGACACCACCGCCGTGGCCAGCGCGCCATGAACCGCGCCCTTGCCGTTCCCGCGCAACCGTTCAATGCCGCCGACATGGCGACGGCGACCAAAGTCTTCGCGTTCGCCAGCATGTGCATCGGCATGTTCATAGCGCTGCTGGATGTCCAGATCGTCTCTGCTTCGCTGCGAGACATCGGCGGTGGGCTCTCGGCGGGAACGGATGAAACAGCGTGGGTGCAGACCAGTTACCTGATCGCCGAAATTATTGTGATCCCGTTGTCGGGCTGGTTGTCCCGGGTGTTTTCGACCCGCTGGTTGTTTTGCGCGTCTGCCGTCGGTTTTACCTTGGCCAGCCTGCTCTGCGGTGCAGCCTGGAGCATCCAGAGCATGATTGCGTTTCGCGCATTGCAGGGTTTTTTGGGCGGCTCGATGATCCCGCTGGTGTTCACCACGGCGTTCTTTTTCTTTACCGGCAAACAACGGGTAATCGCTGCGGCAACCATTGGCGCGGTGGCGTCTCTGGCGCCGACGTTGGGGCCGGTGATCGGCGGTTGGATCACGGATGTTTCCTCATGGCACTGGTTGTTCTATATCAACCTGGTGCCGGGGATTTTTGTCGCCGTGGCAGTGCCGATGCTGGTGAAAATCGATCAGCCAGAACTCTCGCTGCTCAAGGGCGCCGATTACCTGAGCATGGTGTTCATGGCACTGTTTCTCGGCTGCCTGGAATACACCCTCGAGGAGGGCCCGCGCTGGAATTGGTTCAGTGACCACACCATCCTGACCACCGCATGGATCAGCGGCCTCGCTGGCCTGGCCTTCATCGGTAGAACCCTGCACGTGGCCAATCCGATTGTCGATTTGCGGGCTCTCAAGGATCGAAACTTTGCCCTGGGTTGCTTCTTTTCGTTTGTAACCGGCATTGGCCTGTTCGCCACTATTTACCTGACACCACTGTTTCTTGGCCGGGTTCGCGGCTACGGGGCGCTGGACATTGGCCTGGCGGTTTTTTCCACCGGCGTGTTCCAGATCATGGCAATTCCGCTGTACGCCTTTCTCGCCAATCGCATGGACCTGCGCTGGATCATGATGACGGGCCTGGGGTTGTTCGCCCTGTCGATGTGGGATTTCAGCCCGATTACCCATGACTGGGGCGCCAAGGAGTTGATGCTGCCGCAAGCCTTGCGTGGGATCGCCCAGCAATTGGCGGTGCCACCGGCGGTGACGTTGACCCTTGGAGGCCTGGCACCGTCGCGATTGAAACACGCCTCGGGGTTATTCAATTTGATGCGCAATTTGGGGGGCGCCATCGGCATCGCAGCGTGCGCGACCATTCTCAATCACCGCACCAACCTGCATTTCACACGGTTGGCGGAGAACCTCAACAGTACCAATGAGGCGCTGAACCAATGGCTGTCGCAGGTGGGCAACAACTTTGCCGCCCTCGGCCAAAGCGGCGACGTCGGTGTCACCGCCAGCCTGCATCAGTTATGGCTACTGACTTACCGCGAGGCCCAGACACAAACCTACGGCGACGCGTTTCTGATGATCATGCTCTGCTTTATCGTCGCGACGCTGATGGTGCCCTTGATGCGCAAGGTGCAACCACCGGCCGCGCCGTCAGCGGACGCGCATTGATCAGGCTTCAGGCATCTTGCGAAAGCCGATCGCCAAGCGGTTCCAGGCATTGATGGTGGTGATCGCGACGCTCAGGTCCACCATTTCCTTGGGGCTGAAATGGGCGGTGGCCAGGTCGTAATCGGCATCTTCGGCATGCGTCTGGCTGACCAGCGTCAGGGATTCGGTCCAGGCCAGCGCGGCGCGTTCACGGTCGGTGAAAAACGGTGTTTCGCGCCAGGCCGACAGCGTCGCCAGACGACGCTCGTCTTCACCGCCCTTGCGAGCATCGGCGCTGTGCATATCAAGGCAGAACGCGCAGCCGTTGATTTGCGAGGTGCGCAGCTTGACCAATTCGATCAGGTTCTTTTCCAACGGCAGTTTAGAAACGGCGGTCTCCAGGGCGATCATGGCTTTAAGGGCTTCAGGCGATGCAGTGTAGAAATCAATACGAGGTTTCATGGCGGGTTCCAATCTCAAGTGGGAGTGGCATTAAGTTAAGCCCGCGCAGCGTTGTGACAAATAGCCAATATTGCAGAAGTCCGGTAGGCCATTCACCGGACACTAGGTTCGACTGCGCAACCACTGCAAAAAGCCTTTTTTCTCGATGGCCTTCGGCTCTTCCTGGGTTAAGGCCTGGGCCTTGTGGAGGCGGAAATCGAGCAAGGCTTTCATTGCTTCGCCAATGTCGTGCCGGGCATCCAGGCAAGGTTTGAGGTAGTCCTTCTCGATTCGATACACGCTGCAGAACGTCTTCGCGCTGAAGTCCGCTGGCACGGAGGTATCCGACAAAATACCGCCCTCGCCAATCACCTCGCCCGGGCCCATTCGACCGGACTCGAACTTGACCCCACCCCGGCTCAGCGCCACCGACACCACCCCCGATTCGATGATCAACAGATGATCGCTGACCTCCCCCGCTGGCAGGATCATTTCCCCGGCACGGAAGGTTTGCAGGGTCATGTGCTGGCTGAAGGTTTCTTTCTCTTCCTGACGCAGCGTCGAGAAGATCGTCGAGCCATCCAGCAATGCCCGTGGGCGCGACAGGCCGGCGGACACGTTGGGTTCGACACTCGATAGTTGGCTGACACCCGCGGCCTGCAAGTGCCTGTAGGCCAGGTCGAACAACAGATTGCGCACCATGCGCTTCTGATCCATCGACACCACAAACCCGCTGATCTCGTACTCCACGCCCGCGGCACTGGATGCCTTGAGTGCCACGCAGGGCGCCGGTTTATTCAATAAATAACGGCACCCTTGCATCGCCCGCTCCAGTGCATCGATGACCGTTTGCGGACGCGCGTGCGGGCTGAGTTGCAGGCTGATCGAGACACCAAAAATATCGCTTGGCCGGCTGAAGTTGATGATTTTGGCTTTGGCTGCCAGCGAGTTGGGAATCACCGCCATGCTGCCTTGGGCGGTTTGCATGCGGGTGGCGCGCCAGTCGATGTCAGTGACCCGACCTTCAGTGCCGTCGATGGAGATCCAGTCATCGAGTTGATAAGGCTTGGTGGTGTTCAGCACGATCCCGGAAAACACATCGCTGAGGGTACTTTGCAACGCCAGACCGACAATGATCGCCAGCGCGCCGGACGTCGCCAGAACCCCTTTCACCGGAAGATCCAGCACGTACGCCAACGCCGCGATGATCGCGATCAGGAAAATCACTGCGCCCAGCAAATCCTGCAGCAGCCTTCCGGTATGCCCGACGCGCTGCATCATCACCGCGCCGATCAGTACCGTCAGGGTGCGCGCGCCGAACAGCCACCAGCCAATCTGCAAACCGGTCGCGGCCAGGTGCAACGGCACATTGTCCGCCCACGGTGCCACTTCCAACGGATTGAGGCCCTCGTTGAACAGCAGGACGCTGAACAGCGAGAAAATCACCAGCCTCACCACCAGTTTCCACTGGCTGCCGTTTACGCTGATCAGACGCCACAATCCCAGATCGATCAGGATCAGGACCAATGCGCAGATCAATGGGTGAGCGGTGAGCAATGAAAGCATCAAGCAACTCCAGCAAAGGATCTATGGCGCGAAATCTTACGCCTGCGCCACAGTGTAGGAGTTATTGATGGCTCCAGAACAATGCAAAATAGTGGCAGTGAAGTGACCTGCCACTCACATCAGTGACTCATGCGACCAAACTGGCCCGAATGGAAATCGGCGAAAGCCTGGTGGATTTCCTGCTCGCTGTTCATCACAAACGGACCGTGGCCGACAATGGGCTCATCGATGGGTTCGCCGCTGAGCAGCAACACCACCGCGTCGCTGTTGGCTTGCAGCGTCAACTGATCGCCGTCGCGTTCAAACAACGCCAACTCACCTTCGCGCGCCAGCTCTACGCCATTGATTTGCACCGCGCCGCGCAGGACCACCAAAGCAGTGTTGCGACCTTGATGCAAATCAAGGGTCAACAACTTGCCGCCGTTCAGGCGCATGTCCCAAACGTCGATGGGCGTAAAGGTACGCGCCGGCCCGGTGTGACCGTCAAACTCGCCGGCGATCAGGCGCAAGCTCCCGGCGTTGTCCTTGAGCGCAATGCTTGGGATGTCGCCGTCGAGAAGGGTCTGGTAGCCGGCTTCGGCCATTTTGTCCTTGGCCGGCAGGTTGACCCACAGCTGAACCATTTCCATGGTGCCGCCACGCTTGGCGAAACCTTCGGAGTGGAACTCCTCATGAATGATCCCGGATGCGGCTGTCATCCATTGCACGTCGCCGGGGCCAATCTTGCCGCCGCTGCCGGTGGAGTCGCGGTGTTCAAGTTCGCCGTTGTAGACGATGGTCACGGTTTCAAAACCACGGTGTGGGTGCTGACCCACGCCACGACGCTCGGTGGTCGGGGTGAATTCGGTGGGTGCAGCGTGATCAAGCAACAAAAAAGGGCTGATGTGTTTGCCCAGGCCATCGTAGGAAAACAACGTACGAACGGGAAAACCATCGCCGACCCAGTGCGGTCTCGGGCTGGTGTAGATGCCAATGATTTTTTTCATTTCGCCTCCAAAAAGGGTGTATGACGCCATGAACTCATCTTAAAACCGAAACCATTACCGCACTAGATGGCAATAATCACCTTTAGCGTTCCACCAGTAGAACGATTACGAACAAAAAAAGGCTGGTGATAATTTTATTTCGAGCATCAAGTGGGACATTCATGACTTTTGGTAAACAGTGCTTTGCCTCACCAGCGGTTTTTCTCACGGATGCAGGCATGGATACTGGTCTTATTCCCACTGCAAAACCCTGGAGTCATAGATGTCTATTCCCGCATTCGGTCTTGGTACTTTTCGCCTGAAAGGCCAAGTGGTCATCGATTCGGTGAGCACTGGCCTGGAGTTGGGCTATCGCGTTATCGATACCGCGCAAATATACGAAAACGAAACCGAAGTCGGCGCGGCCATCGCGGCCAGCGGCATTGCCCGTGACGAGCTATTTATCACCAGCAAGATCTGGATCGCCAATTTCGCCAAGGACAAGTTGATCGACAGCCTTAAACAGAGCCTGCAAAAACTGCAAACCGACTACCTCGACCTGACGCTGATTCATTGGCCATCCCCGGAAAACCAGGTCCCTGTCGAAGAATTCATGGGAGCCCTGCTCGAAGCCAAGAAGCTTGGTTTGACCCGGCAGATTGGTGTCTCCAATTTCACCGTCGACTTGATGAAACAAGCCATTGCCGTGGTCGGCGCCGAAAACATTGCCACCAACCAGATCGAACTGCACCCGTATTTGCAAAACCGCAAGGTTGTCGAATTCGCTCAAAGCCAAGGCATCCACATCACCTCGTACATGACCCTCGCCTATGGCGAAGTTTTGAAAGACCCGCTGATCCAGCAGATTGCCGAACGTTTAAATGCGACACCGGCACAAGTCACGCTGGCCTGGGCCATGCAGTCGGGTCACGCGGTGATTCCTTCGTCGACCAAACGCGCCAACCTGCAAAGCAACCTGCTCGCCTGCGAACGGGTGTTGAGTGACGCGGACATGGCACTTATCGCAAGCCTGGATCGCGGCCAGCGACTGACCAGCCCGAAGAGCATCGCTCCGAACTGGGATTAAGCGTCAGTTTTGCCCAAGGCTCAGGTCGAGGCGCGTCATGGCTTGCTGCAGTTGATCGACCGCTATGTCGATCAACGCTTCACGGCCTTCGCTGCAAGCGCCCTCGAGCCGCTCGCAGCATTCGATCAAGCTGACGGCCCGGACCATCAACGCCCCACCTTTGATGCGATGGGCCAACACCTTGAGGCGAGGTCGATCGCCACTCGCGTGCGCCTGGAGCAGGTGATCGCGATCACTGCGGTTACTCACTACCAGGTCACGCAATAACTCAACGATCAGTTCATGGTCTGCCCCAACGTATTGCTCCAGCCCGCGTAAATCGATTTCGGTGTATGAGGATGGCTCAAGCGCTGAATCGCTCTGGGCGCTAAACCTTGTGTTCAGCCAGCTACTCAAATCCGCCAAGCGGATGGGTTTAAACAAGCAGTCATCCATGCCCGCTTCCAGGCAACGCAGTTTTTCCTCGGGTTGAGCGTTTGCGGTAAATCCGAGGATGAGGGTTGGCGGCAAACCATTTTCCCGTTCCTCATCGCGCACTGCAGCGGCCAATTCATACCCGGTGAGCACAGGCATGTTGCAGTCGGTAATCAACACGTCCACATCAAAGGCGCGCCATTTCTCCAGGCCTTGCAGCCCCTCTTCAGCGAGCAGCACCTGGTGGCCGAGGTAGTTCAACTGCCTGGACAGCAGCATGCGGTTGGCCGGGTAATCGTCGACGACCAACACCGTCAATGAGCGGGCGCAGACCGGCACGGGTGTATCGGCGGATTCGCTGGCGGGAATCGAATTCAGCGTCAGCAGATCAAGCTCTATATCCACGTGCGTGCCCTGGCCCAAAGCACTGTGCAGTTGCAATCGGCCGCCCATCATTTGGCAGAGGGTACGACTGATCACCAGCCCCAACCCGGACCCTTGGCGACTGGATTGGGCGCTATTCCCCGCTTGCACGAACGGACTGAACAATCGCTGCTGATCGACCTCGGCGATGCCAATTCCACTGTCCTTGATTCGCACATTGACAGTCATGTGCTCCGGCAAACCCTGTGTAACCCTCAACGTCAGGCTGACTTCGCCCTCGCGGGTAAACTTGATGGCATTGCTCAGCAGGTTGGACAAAATCTGCTTGAAGCGGGTTGGGTCGATCATCACATCACGGTCACTTTGCGGGTCGAGTTCGACGTGCCATCGCAGGTTCTTTTGCCGTGCCAATCCTTCGAAAACCCGGCACACCGATGCTGTCAGCGAATGCACATTGGCGCGCTGCGGCGCCAGCGATAAATGGCCGGACTCGATACGCGCGATGTCCAGGATGTCACCGATCAACGCCAACAATTGCTGCGCGGCGTCCGAAGCCACTTCGATCGCCGAGCGATCGACAATTCCCTGTTCAGAGCGTTTCAGAGCGAGCTCCAGCATGCCAAACATGGCGTTCATCGGCGTGCGTATTTCGTGGCTCATGGTCGCCAGAAACGTGGTCTTGGCGCGGTTGGCATCGTCGGCGGCATCCTTGGCCTCCTGCAAAAGCTTGAGCAACTGCTGGCGCTGCCGAATCTGCCGACGCTGCCAGCCAATCCAGGCTACCGAGATCAACAACAGGATGCCGGCCGCAATAAACCCCTGAAGAATGCCCAGTCGATGACGCAACCAATAACTCTGTTCCAGCACCTCGTCGTTGCGCCAATACAGCGTCAACTCATCGAGTTCTTCAGGTGAAATGCTCAGCAGCGTCTTATCCAGTATCGAATACAGTTCAGGTGCTTCGCGGCTCGTGGCCAGTGTGCTGCGAGCGGGATCGGTACCCACGGTACTGGTGATTTGCAGACGATCGCGGTACTGACGGGAAATCAAGTAGCGGGCCCCAATCAGCGAATTAATGCTGCCATCGGCCTTGCCCTGGGCCACCATTTCCATAGCCTCGGCCGTCAGTGGAGCGTTGACCAATTCGATCTTCGGGAAATGTTCACGCGTAAACTCACCGGCACTGTTGCCTTGAGTGATAGCCAGTTTTTTTCCGGCCATGTCATCCAGGGTTTGCGGGCTACCCGGCAAGATGCGGGTTACCAGTACATTGGGGCTGTTCAAAAAAGGTCGGGTGAAACGTAAATCGGCTTCACGTTCGATGCTGGGGCCTACTCCCGCAATCAGATCGACCTGACCGGTCCTGATCCAGTCGATCATCTGCGCCACCGATTTGGCGGATTTTATGTCGAATTGCAGCCCGGTGCGCAGGGTGATTTTGCCCAGTACATCGGCACTGATACCGCGAAATACGCCATCGCTATCAATGAACGAAATGGGCATCAGGTTCATATTGACCGCCACCTTCAAACGCGGGTGCAGATCCAGCCAACGTTGCTCGGCCTCGCTGAAGTGCAGGGGGTCATTGCCGGCGATAGCAACCCCGCTGGCCCCCCAACGACGCAGTATGTTCAGCCGTTCATTGGCAGGTACAGCGGCGAGCGCGCTATTGACAAGGCGTTGCAGTTGCTCGTTGTCACCGGACATCGCGAAGCAGAACCGGCCCGGTTCCATGCGGGAAAATTCCGCCAGGTGAACGTTGTTCAAATAATTTTTGCTGATCAGATAATTGGCACTGATTGCGTCCCCCAGGTAAATATCTGCCTGCCCGAACGCAACAGCACCGACCGCGCCGAGTGTCGAGGGGTAAAGCTTTATATCTGCCTCGGGATAGAACGCCTGCACTTTCTCTTCAGGCAAATAGTGGTAAAGCATCACCAACCGTTGGCGAGCCAGGTCAGGAGCCAGCGCCTGCATTGAATGAGTGCGCGTGACCAGTACTGGCTGGTCGACCGCATAGGCATTGGACATCCGTAAATTCGAGTCCTGAGCCTCGTATCTGTTGGCCGTGCCCAACAGGTCCGCTTCGCCTTTCTTGATCGCCCGTTCCGCGTCTGCTCGCGATGCATAACGTTGAACGTCGATCGGTACATTCAGCAGTTGTGCAAGCAGACCGGCGTAGTCTGCGGTCAGCCCTTCAAGCGCATTGCCTGTCGTGGTGATGTCGAACGGAGCATAGTCCGGGGCAGACACAGCGAGCACCAAACGGCCCTTATGTGCGAGCCAGTCCTTGTCGCTGGCAAGCAGTTGTGCGCTGTAGCCTTCAACGGTTGATCGGCCGAGCAAGGTCAGTGTTTGCGGTTGAGCATAGACGCACGTCATCCATAAACCATTTCCCAGTAACACCAGGACAGCCAGGCAACGTAAACGCCGGAACTTGCTCATTCAGATCAGATGATTGCGCTTGGCGAAATCCCTCAGGTGCACCGCCGATGTCACGTTCAATTTCTCGATCAGACGCGTTTTGTAGGTGCTGATGGTCTTGTGGCTCAGGTGCATGCTTTCAGCGATTGCCTTGTTGCCCATGCCTTGAGCCAAGTGCTGGAAGATCGTCAGCTCACGGTCGGAAAGTTTGTCTATTCGCTCTTTTTCACTGCGTTGCATTGTACTCAACGAGACCGAGGCCGAAGGCAACTGGATGAAATAGGTATAACCGGCCATCACCGCTTGCACGGCTTTGTGCAAATGCTGCAAATGATTGGCCTTGGCGACATATGCTGCAGCACCGGCGCGCAGGCAACGATCCTGGTAAAACATCGGATCCTGACTCGTAAAGACCACTACTCGGCAGCGCAGGTCACTCGCCTGGATCCGGGCAAGCACATCCAATCCATCCAGACCGGGCAATACCAGGTCCAGCACCATCAGGTCGGGCTGATGTTCACGAAGCATCGACAACACCTCACTGCCACTGCGTGCCTCGTAGACGTGTTTGAAACCTTCCTGCCTAAGTACGATTTTGACTGCGGCAAGGACCACCGGATGATCGTCCACAACCAAAACCGAGCGCACAGACCTCATGGCAACTCCCTGTGCAATTACACAACGATGGGCAAGCAATGCCCTAGGGCTAGACCCAGGTTGTACGCAGCTGCCGCGTGCAGACTTTTGCATGAACGGCAGACTGAAACTACCTGACAGAAATGACAGTACCGACCGACGGTAGCCGGGCATCAACCTTCGACATCAGTCGCTGGATCGAAGCCAGGTCGGGCAACGCTGCGTGGCTCATCTGAACCGACTGTTGTGCACCGACCACGACAGTCGGCAATTGCACCTGTGGGCTGTTGTAGATAAAGGCATGTTGTACGTGCCGGTTATCAACGAAGAAATCAGGCAGGTCCAGCATGCCTGCGGCCAATTGAGCGTTGATAACCACCAGATCGAATGGGTCGCAGCCGTAGTCGACCAGATTCAACAGTTCCGCGAGGTCTTGCACTGGCGCGATCCGGTAGTAATTGAGTTGATTGAACAGGCGCTCGATTCTCATCCGCTGAAAATGTTGCTCGTCGGCGATCAGGATACGTAAGGATTTGTTCGACAACGTGGCCCCCAGCAGGGTGTCAAATTTGTGATGGCGCAAGGCTACGGAAGACCACTCGAGCTTTCTGTAGGACTTTTCCTAAAAGTCCTGTCCGTGATCGCGAAGTGCGCTGACCGGCTCATGTCGACCATTACATCGAAATGTAGGTCTCCAACTGCCCCGCCAATCGCTCCATTGCCTGATGCAAGGTATCGACCGCCTCGGTCAACTGCGCTGGATCACCCTGTTCGCCCGCCGCTTCAAGGCGTTCGCAAGCCATGATCACGCCTTGCGCCTTGATGATACGCGCACCACCCTTGACCCGATGGGCCAGGTCCATCAGGCCGGACACCTCGTGCCGGGCAAACAGTTTAACCAGGCGCCCGAGGTCTTCATCGTTGCTGGCTGACAGATCGCGCAACAAGCTTGCGGTTGACGCCGCATCGCCACGCGTCAATTGCTGCAGGCTGGTCAGATCGAGGTCGTCTGACACGTCAATATCCGGTGCATCCAGGGGCAACGGGAGATGACTCACGACGACGGCCGCAAGCTGCTTGCTGAGGTCGATAAGGCTGATGGGTTTGAACAGGCAATCGTCCATACCGGCGAGCTGACAACGTTCTTTTTCATCCGGTTGGGCATTGGCCGTAAAACCGAGAATACGGCTCGGCACAAGGCCTTGGGCGCGTTCTTCGGCGCGAAGGGTGCGGGCCAGTTCATAGCCACTCATGACCGGCATATTGCAATCGGTTATCACCACATCGAAGTGCTGCTGGCGCCACTCACGCAAACCGTGCGCGCCGTCCTCCGCCTCCCGCACGCGGTGGCCCAGGTAACTCAATTGCTGGGATAGCAGCAAGCGATTGGCCGGGTAGTCGTCAACCACCAGAATGTTCAGCGCCCGGCTAAACGTCACTGGCTCGGCCGTTTCCGTCAATGTAGCGTCCCGGGGCGCAAGCACCGGCAACTCAAGCGCCACCTCTACGCGCGTGCCCTGCCCCTGCACGCTGCTGAGCGTCAACTGCCCGCCCATCATTTCGCACAGCGTGCGGCTGATCACCAGCCCCAGTCCTGAACCGCTGCGAGGCGACTGGCCGGTGTTGCGGGCTTGGGTGAAGGGGCTGAACAGCCGCTGTTGGTCTTCAATGGAAATGCCACTGCCGGTGTCTTCGACTTGCAGGCAAACAGCCAATCGCTGGCCATCGCGCAATGCCGTTTCAACCCGCAAATGCACTTGGCCATGCAGGGTGAACTTGATGGCATTGCTCAACAGATTCGAAATAATTTGCTTGAATCGCAGTGGATCGATCAGCACATCTCGATCAGTGCCGCCATCCAGTTCCAACACCAGGTTCAAGTGTTTTTGTCGCGCCAGCCCATCAAAAATGCGCGCCACCGACGTCACCAGTTCCGCCAGGTGGGTGCGCGCAGGCGTCAGCGACAGGCGCCCGGACTCAATGCGCGAGACGTCGAGAATATCGCCAATCAACTCCAGCAAACCTTGCGCGGCACCCGATGCCACCTCGATGGCGAAACGATCAGTGACGCCCTGATCCGCTTTTTTCATCGCCAGTTCGAGCATGCCGATCACGGCATTCAGCGGCGTGCGTATCTCGTGGCTCATCGTTGCCAGGAACGTGGTCTTGGCCCGGTTGGCATCGTCGGCGCTCTCCTTGGCTTCGCGCAACGCCTGCACCAACTCCTGACGTTCGCTGATATCGATCCAGCCACCAATCATGCCGGTCACTTCACCATTGCTGGCACGGTACGGCAGCATCCAGTGATAGATGGTCAGCTCATTGCCGGACACGGTCAGCTTGCGGTCCTGAACCCTGGGCAAACCCTGCTGCATCACCTGCAGATAATCATGGTGATACACCGCCGCTTCCTGAACGCTTTTGAGCACGCCTTCAATCACGGTCTTGCCAATCACCACCTCGCGCTCCACACCGAACACGTCGAGATAACCGGTATTGCAGATCAACAGGCGTGCCTGGCGATCGCGCACATAGATCGGGTGTGGCGTGCCGTCGATCAGTACACGCATGAATTCCAGTTGATCGCTAAGGGCTACTTCCGCTTGCCGCCGCTTAAGCATCAGCCGCCGCAGATAGGCGATCCAGCCCAGCGCCATCAGCAGCAACAGCGCCGCCAGTGAAAAACCCTGAATGATCGTCGTGCGGTTGCGCAGCCAGTAGCTGTCGTCAACCACCACTTCGCTGCGCCACCTGTTGGACAACTCGTCGAGCTCCTCGGGCGGGATACTCAGCAACGCCTTGTCCATGATCGAATGCAACTGCGTCGCTTCAAGTCCGGTGGCGAAGCTGATGCGCGCCGAAACGGTGCCGACAGTGCTGGTGATACGTAAGCGATCACGGTACTGCCGCGAAATCATATAGCGCGCGGTGATCAGCGCACTGACTGCGGCATCAGCCTGCCCGTTGGCCACCAGTGCCATGGCGTGCTCGGCATTATCGGCGTCCAGCAACTGGATGGCCGGGTATTGCTCGATCAGCATCGCGCGCACCGGCGTGCCGCGAATGACCGCCAGCCGTTTGCCGCTCATGTCGTCCAGCGTGCCCGGGCTACCGTTTGCGATGCGGCTGATCAATACGTATGGCGTGCTCAAGTAGGGACGAGTGAAGCGCAAAAAATGTTCGCGCTCGGGGCTGGGGGTCAAACTGATCAACAGGTCAGCCCGACCCTCGGTAATCTGATTGATCAGTTCAGGGACGGTGTGCAGGCGTTGAACGTCGAATTTCAAACCGGTACGTAACGCTACTTTGGCCAGGACGTCGGCGCCCAGTCCACGAAACTGGCCGTCGTGGCCATAGAACGTCAGCGGCAGGAAACTATCGTCGATTACCACTCTGATCCGGGAATGCTCGGCCATCCAGCGCTGTTCTTGAGTGCTGAAATAGAGCGAATGAAGTCCCGTCGCACTCGCCCCACCCGCGCTCCAGCGACGCATGATGCTCAAGTGTTCACTGGCCGGAATCACCGCCAGTGCGGTGTTGATGATGCGCAACAGGCGCGAATTGGTACCGGCAATGGCGAACGCGAAGTTGTTGGCGCGCCGCTCCAGAAAGCCCGCCACTTGTACGTTGTTCAGATAGTTCTTGTTGATCAGGTAATTGGCACTGATCGAGTCGCCCAGATAAACATCGGCGGTGCCGAACGCCACAGCGCCAATCGCGCTCAATGTCGAAGGGTAAAGTTGCAACCTGGCGTTGGGGAACGACTCCTTGACCACTTCCGGCGGCAAATAGTGATACAGCATCGCCACTTGCTTGCCGGCGAGGTCAGGCGCGAGGTTCTGGTTCTCACCGACTCGGGTTACCAGCGTCGGCTGATCGTCGGCATAGGCGCTGGACATCGCCAATTCAGGGTCGGCCGCTTCAAATTCATTGGAGGTACCCAGCAGGTCTATTTCGCCGCGTTTAAGCGCCTGCACCACTTCAGCCCGGGAAGCGTACCGACGAACTTCAATAGGCATATTCAGCAATTGGCCCAGCAACCCGGCGTAATCGGCGGTCAAGCCTTCGTAATCATTGCCATTGCTGGTGATGCCGAATGGCGGGTAATCGGGTGCAGACGCGCCCAACCTCAATACACCTTTGTCTCGCAGCCAATCCAAGTCGGGCGCATCGAGTGCCACGCGGTAGTCATCAACCGTCGAGCGGCCCAAGACCTGCAGCGTTTGCACCGCCATCGCGACACCCGCGACGGCGCTCAGTGCCCCTGACAACAGGCACACGATCAGCCATTTTCGAAAAGGCATGCCGCTCAGACCAAGTGATTGCGCTTGGCAAAATCAGCGAGATACACCACCGACTTCACGTTGAGCTTTTCAATCAGCCGAGTCTTGTAGGTGCTGATGGTTTTGCTGCTCAAGAACATCGCCTCACCGATTTCCTTGTTGCTCAGGCCATTCGACAATTGCTGCAAAATGGTCAGTTCGCGGTCGGACAGGCTCTGGATCAATTCAAGGTCGGTGGCCCCGGCATCACTGCGCCGCACCGAATTGCTCGCCAGATTGGGGAAAAATGTATACCCGCTCATGATCGCCTTGATGGCTTTGACCAACTCGCCGAGGTCGTCGGTTTTGCAGATGTAGCCCGTTGCACCGGCCTTCATGCAACGCATGGCGTAGACCACCGCTGACTGAGAGGTCAGTACCACAATCCTGCTTTTAAGCCCCAGGTTTGTAATGCGACGGATAACCTCCAGGCCATCAAGCCTGGGCATCGCGATGTCCAGCACAATCAAATCAGGCTGGTGCAGACGAGCCTGTTGCACTGCTGCGGCACCGTCGCCCGCTTCGGCTATAACCTCGAAGTTTTCCTGGTTCAAAAGCATCTTGACCGAAGACCGAATGAACGGATGATCGTCTACCACCATCGCTGTGAACATATGAACCTCTGCAAGACACAGCGGCCATTGTAGCAATCCCCTGCACAGACACGAGGTCAGTGTTCTTGGGAAGGGTAGCGATCTGCTTTATCAAGATCAGCAGTTTTCGATGAATGAGTCGATGTCGAACGCAGCGTTGAAATCATAACCACTGATTAGACGGCGATTTGCCAATACGACGCCTGGTGGTACAACCGATCAAAATGACGGGTGGGGGGTTCACTGGATCGAGTGACTCCAGTCTATGCCAGCGCAACGCGAACATGCCCTGTTCCTTGAGCCGGTGCTGGAGAAATCCCCTGACCAAGCTGTGATCAGCATGGGCAGAGGAATTTTCCAGGCACCCTAACAAGGCTTTAAGACGCTTCCCGGATGAACGTCCGACGTATCCGCCTATGAAAGACCCGGCATGGGCAAACTGATTTACTGCCAACCAAATCTGCGGATATAGAAGCCTTTCACCGCCTGAGTCAGGCCCATGTAAGCCAGCAGGATCACCGGCAGGAACACAAAGTACAGCGACGGCAACGCTTGCAGTTTGAAGTAGTGCGCCAGCGGCCCCATCGGCAGGAAAATGCCAACGGCCATGATGATGAAGGTCATGACCATCAGCGGCATGGCCGCACGGCTTTGCAGGAACGGGATCTTCGGTGTACGAATCATGTGTACGATCAGCGTTTGGGTCAGCAGCCCCACCACAAACCACCCGGACTGGAACAAGGTTTGATGGTCGGGTGTATTGGCGTCGAACACGTACCACATCAAGGCAAACGTCAGGATGTCGAAGATCGAACTGATGGGCCCGAAGAACAGCATGAATCGCCCGACATCGCCTGGCTGCCAACGTTGAGGTTGCTTGAGCATTTCGGCATCGACGTTATCGAACGGGATGGCGATTTGCGAAATGTCATACAGCAGGTTTTGCACCAAAAGGTGCATCGGCAGCATCGGCAGGAACGGAATGAACGCACTTGCGACCAGTACCGAGAACACGTTGCCGAAGTTCGAGCTGGCGGTCATCTTGATGTACTTGAGCATGTTGGCGAAGGTCCGGCGCCCTTCCAGAACGCCCTCCTCCAGCACCATCAGGCTTTTTTCCAGCAGGATGATGTCTGCCGCTTCCTTGGCGATATCCACCGCGCTGTCCACCGAAATGCCGATGTCGGCAGTGCGCAGGGCCGGCGCGTCGTTGATGCCGTCGCCCATAAACCCGACCACATGACCGTTGGCCTTGAGCAGGCGCACGATGCGTTCTTTATGGGATGGCGTGAGCTTGGCGAAGACGTTGGTGGTTTCGACCGCTACCGCCAGTTGCGCGTCGGTCATGCGCTCGATGTCGTTGCCCATCAACAAGCCTTGCTGTTCCAGCCCCACTTCGCGGCAGATCTTGGCGGTCACCAGTTCGTTGTCGCCGGTCAGCACCTTTACCGCCACGCCGTGAGCAGCCAGAGCCTTGAGCGCAGGCGCCGTGCTTTCCTTCGGTGGGTCAAGAAATGCCACGTAGCCGATCAGGGTCAGCTCACGCTCATCCGCCAGGCTGTACGTGTCGCGCCCCTCGATCATCGGCCGCGCCGCGACCGCTACCACACGCAGGCCTTCAGCGTTGAAGGAGGCGGTAACCTGACGGATACGCGCCAACAGTTCATCGGTCAGTGCCTCATCAACTTCGCCGTGACGAACCCGGGTGCACACGGCCAACACTTCTTCCACTGCGCCTTTGCAGATCAGCAAATGTGGCAAGCCATGCTCGGCAACGACAACCGACATGCGCCGACGGGTGAAGTCGAACGGGATTTCATCGACCTTGCTGAATGCCGTGCCGACCTTGAGTTCGCGATGGACTTCGACGTGTTCCAGCACCGCGACGTCCAGCAGGTTTTTCAGGCCGGTCTGGTAGTAACTATTGAGGTAAGCCATTTCCAGCACGTCATCCGAGTCATTGCCCCAGACGTCAACGTTGCGTGCGAGAAAGATTTTGTCCTGGGTCAGGGTCCCGGTTTTGTCAGTGCACAAAACGTCCATTGCGCCGAAGTTCTGGATGGCGTCCAGGCGTTTGACGATGACTTTTTTGCGCGACAGGAACACCGCGCCTTTGGCCAGCGTCGAGGTGACGATCATCGGCAGCATTTCCGGGGTCAGGCCCACGGCAATCGACAACGCAAACAGCAGCGCCTGGGTCCAGTCACCCTTGGTGAAACCGTTGATGAACAACACCAGTGGCGCCATGACGAACATGAAGCGAATCAACAGCCAGCTGACTTTGTTAACCCCAGTCTGAAAAGCTGTCGGCGCACGGTCGGTTGCGCTGACGCGTTGGGCCAACGCGCCGAAATAAGTGCTGTTGCCTGTGGTGAGAATCACCGCCATCGCCGTGCCGGACACCACGTTGGTGCCCATGAACAGAATGTTGTCTAGGTCCAGCGGATTACTGGTGTCGCTGTCTTGCTGGCGCGGGAATTTTTCCACCGGCATCGATTCGCCGGTCATCGCTGCCTGGCTGACGAACAGGTCTTTGGCGCTGAGAACGCGGCAATCCGCAGGAATCATGTCACCGGCCGACAGCACGATCAGGTCGCCCGGCACCAATTGCTTGATCGGTAGCTCGATGCGCTGTTCATCCCGACGCAATACCGTGGCGGTGTTGCTGACCATGGCCTTGAGCGCGTCGGCGGCCTGGTTGGATTTGGTTTCCTGCCAGAAGCGCAGCAAGGTCGAAAGCACCACCATCGAGAAAATCACGGTGGCGGCTTTCAGGTCTTCGGTCAGCCAGGAGATGACCGCGAGCAAAGTCAGCAACAGGTTGAAAGGGTTTTTGTAGCAGTGCCACAGGTGTATCCACCATGGCAGTGGCTGTTCGTGCTCGACTTCATTGAGACCAAATTGCTCGCGCAGCGTTTCGGCTTCCTGCTCACTGAGGCCGTCGGTGTGGCTGCGCAGTGTGCTCAGCAATTGCCCGGTATCGCTGTTGGCTGCACTGACCAGGGTTTGTGCCAGCGTCGGCGGTACTTCGCGGCTGACCGTGGTATCGGAAAAACTCTCCAGCAGCGCCAATCGGCGAAAGTGCCGGCCGATGTGGCGGGTCCGCAGGAATCCGGCAAAGAATTCTTTGAGCAGCGTTAGGTTCATGGCAGTTCCCCCAGGGTCAGCCGGGAAACCTTCGAGCAGGCGTGTCGAGCTGTCGCGACATCGACACGGGGTCGAATATCACGCACGGTTCAGCGTCGATGAGAGGACGTCGGGAATCGGGCCTGAACTGGCCTGGATCGGGATGCCGCCGCTCGCTTTACGGCGAGACAACGGCAGAAAGTCTGCGCGTTATCTTGCCGAGAAAATGCCGGTTACTGGTACCGGCCGACTACTGTCACTCGAACAAGTGCCCACTGTGGGTCTCCGCTTTAATTAAAATCACGCGAAGCTTACGCCCCGCTGTATGGAGAGTAAACGAGGGTCGGGATTCTGCCGGGGGAATTTCGGGGTTCTTCAGGAAGGGTTCAGGATGGTCTTGAATTTTGCGATTTAAATCACTGTTCAGAGCGGTCAATGGGCGTCCCATTGCAGCATCCGCATCCGGCAATGCTTCATCGCATTGACGATGTGTTTCTCCACCAGTGCGCGCGAAATACCCAAGTGTTCGGCGATTTCCGGATGCGACATACCTTCGATCTTGCGCAACAGAAAACTGTCGCGGCACAGCGGCGGCAACTCGGCCAATGCACGCTGCAGCATCTCCAGGTGCTGACCATGATCAAGGCTGGTTTGCGGGGACGGCGTGAAATAACGCTCTTCGTTATCGAGCACTTCCAGCGACTCTACCTGGCGCAAGGCATTGCGCCGATGATCATCGATCACCAGGTTGAGCGCGGTGCGGTAGAGAAACGCCCGAGGTTGCTCGATCGGCGTATCACTTGAGCGCTCCAGCACGCGCAGATAAGCATCATGCACCACATCTTCGGCCACCTGACGGTTGCCTAGCCTGGCGTTAAGGAAACGCACCAGCTCACGATAGTAGTTTTCCACATGACCCCCACCGCACAGGTGCGGTTTCTATCCTTGAGCCACATTAGCGACCGCCGAAATGGGCAGTGGCAAGGTAGTGGCAGTTTGAGGCGCGTAATTTATAGTAATTCTCATATAGATTTAAAGTATTGCTTTATCTTGCCCGATAAATAGACCTGCAATATACGTGTAACCCAATGTGTCAGAGCCTAAATTTCCCTGGGTATTTCTCGTATAGAGGACAGCTACCCGTGTCTGCCGCCTCTGCGGCAGCGTTCAGCAGTTGCAGTTTTTTGCGCGGTGACTGAACGACGGGCCGACTTCCTTTGGCCGGAAACCTGCATGAAACACCCCCGACAAACCCGCCGCGCGTTGCTTGTAGCACTTTGTCTGATTCCCTTGATCGCCATTGCTGCCTGGCAAGTGATCCCGCCTGGCCGGGATAAATTCGCCACTGTGCAAGTGACGCGGGGCGACATCGAAACCAGCGTCACGGCATTGGGCACACTGCAACCTCGTCGCTATGTCGACGTCGGTGCCCAGGCGTCCGGGCAGATCCACACGATTCACGTAGAGGTCGGGGACGTGGTCAAGGAAGGCGAATTGCTGGTGGAAATCGACCCTTCCACGCAACAGGCCAAACTCGACGCCGGACGTTACTCGATCGAAAACCTCAAGGCTCAGCTTCAGGAACAAAAGGCGTTGCACGAACTTGCCCGGCAGAAATACCAGCGCCAACAGAACCTCAAGGCCGGCGGCGCCACGCGTGAAGAAGATGTGCAAACCGCCCAAGCGGAACTGAGCGCCACCCAGGCGCGTATCAATATGTTCCAGGCGCAAATCCGCCAGGCTCAGGCCAGTCTGCGCAGCGATCAGGCCGAACTCGGTTACACGCGAATTTACGCACCGATGGCCGGCACCGTCGTCGCGCTCGACGCCCGTGAAGGCCAAACCCTGAACGCTCAGCAACAGACGCCACTGATTCTGCGTATCGCCAAACTGTCGCCAATGACCGTTTGGGCCGAGGTCTCGGAAGCGGACATCGGCCACGTCAAACCTGGCATGACCGCCTGGTTCACCACACTCAGCGGTGGCAAGCGGCGCTGGAGCAGCACGGTGCGCCAGATACTGCCGGTACCGCCCAAACCTCTGGATCAAACCAGCCAGGGCGGTGGCAGCCCCGCCAGTTCCAGTAAAAGCGGCAGCGCACGCGTGGTGCTGTACACCGTATTGCTGGACGTCGATAACGCCGATAACGCCCTGATGGCGGAAATGACCACTCAAGTGTTTTTCGTATCGGGCCAGGCGAAAAACGTGCTTACCGCACCGATCGCCGCGCTTCAGATCGGTCCTCAAGCCGACAGCCAGACGGCGCAGGTAGTCGCCAAAAACGGCAGCATCGAACAACGTAATGTCCGCACGGGCATCAGCGATCGCTTGCGCGTGCAGATTCTCGACGGTTTGCAGGAAGGCGATCACTTGCTGATCGGCATGGCTGACGGGAGTGGCAGCTGAATGCTGACACCGCTGATCGACCTGCAAGGCATTCGTAAATCCTACGGCGGTGGCGACGCGCCCGAAGTTCACGTGTTGCGTGGCATCGATATGTCGATTCATGCAGGGGAGTTCGTGGCGATAGTCGGCGCGTCCGGCTCCGGCAAGTCGACGCTGATGAACATCCTCGGTTGCCTCGACCGCCCGACCTCGGGCGAATACCGCTTCGCCGGGGAAAACGTTGCGGCACTCGAGAGCGATGAACTGGCCTGGCTGCGCCGTGAAGCCTTTGGTTTTGTGTTCCAGGGCTATCACCTGATCCCCTCGGGCTCAGCCCAGGAAAACGTCGAGATGCCGGCGATCTACGCAGGCTTGCCGGCCGCCGAACGCCATGCGCGAGCCGCCGCACTGCTCGACCGTCTCGGCCTGGCTTCACGCACTGGCAACCGTGCGCATCAGCTCTCCGGTGGCCAGCAACAACGCGTGTCCATTGCGCGCGCCTTGATGAACGGCGGCCACATCATTCTTGCCGACGAACCGACCGGCGCGCTCGACAGCCACAGCGGCGCCGAGGTGATGAACCTGCTCGAAGAACTGGCAGGCCAGGGCCACGTGGTGATCCTGATTACCCACGACCGCGAAGTCGCGGCACGCGCCAAGCGTATTATTGAAATTCGTGATGGCTTGATCATCAGCGACAGCGCCCGCGACAACCCGCAGGCGCAGACGTCGGCCAACTCCGGGGCGCTGCAAGCAGTGGACCTGCGCCAGCGTTTGATTGAAGGCGCCGACGCCACTAGCGCCTGGAAAGGCGAACTGGTGGATGCGGTGCACGCCGCGTGGCGGGTAATGTGGATCAACCGCTTTCGTACTGCCCTGACGTTGCTCGGGATCATCATTGGCGTTGCATCGGTGGTGGTGATGCTGGCCGTCGGCGAAGGCAGCAAGCGCCAGGTCATGGAGCAAATGGGCGCCTTCGGCTCGAACATCATTTACCTCAGCGGCTCATCGCCCAACCCGCGCACACCGCTGGGCATCGTGTCGCTGGATGACGTCGCGGCAGTCGCCAGTTTGCCGCAGGTGATGCGCATCATGCCGGTCAACGGCCAAGAGGCCGGAGTGCGCTTCGGCAACCTCGATCACATGAGCTACGTTGGCGGCAACGACACCAATTTCCCGACGATTTTCAACTGGCCGGTGGTGGAAGGCAGTTACTTCACCGAAGAAGATGAACGTAACGCGGCAGCGGTTGCGGTGATCGGGCACAAGGTTCGCAATAAACTGCTCAAGGACGTCGCCAACCCGATTGGCCAATACATCCTGATCGAAAACGTGCCGTTCCAAGTGGTTGGCGTGCTGGCCGAAAAAGGCGCCAGTTCCGGTGATTCCGACAGCGACGACCGCATTGCCATCCCCTATTCCGCGGCAAGCGTGCGCCTGTTCGGCACTCAAAACCCTGAATACGTGGCCATCGCTGCTGCCGATGCACGCAAGGTCAAGGAAGCTGAAAAAGCTATCGAGCGATTGATGCTGCGCCTGCACAACGGCAAGAAGGATTTCGAACTGACCAACAACGCCGCGATGATCCAGGCCGAAGCCCGCACGCAAAATACGCTGTCGTTGATGCTGGGTTCGATTGCCGCCATTTCGCTGCTGGTGGGCGGGATCGGTGTGATGAACATCATGCTGATGACCGTCCGCGAACGTACGCGCGAGATTGGCATTCGTATGGCTACCGGGGCGCGCCAACGCGACATCCTGCGCCAGTTTTTGACCGAAGCTGTGATGCTCTCGGTGGTCGGTGGTATTGCTGGCATCGCGCTGGCGTTGATCGTCGGTGGCGTGCTGATCCTCAGCGACGTTGCGGTGGCGTTTTCCTTGATAGCGGTGATCGGCGCCTTCGGCTGCGCGCTGGTCACCGGTGTTGTCTTCGGCTTCATGCCGGCCCGTAAAGCTGCCCGGCTCGACCCGGTCACGGCCCTTACCAGTGAATGATTGACCTATGAAGCCGTCACTCAGCCTCTTAACCCTTTGCCTGTTGCTCGGCGCGTGCGGCAGTCCGGTGCAGCGCCCGGACAGCGGCTTGGTGCCGCCCGCCTCCTGGCAGTCACCACACAACGAAACCACCACGCGCACCAATCAGCAATGGTGGACGCAGTTCGGCAGCCCACAGCTCGATCAATTGATCGAACAGGCACGGGTTGGCAGTTTCGACCTGGCTGGCGCCATCGCACGGGTACGCCAGGCACAAGCGGACAGGGTTATTGCCGGTGGTTCGCTGCTGCCCGAGGTCACCGGGGCGCTGAACGCCAACCGTCAGAAACTGCTGCGCGGTAACGGCTACAGCCAACTCGACGCGAACAACAGTAAAAACGCAGTGAATGACTTCGACGCCAATCTCAGCGCGACGTACGAGATTGATTTCTGGGGTGCCCAGCGAGCTACCCGTGACAGCGCACAGTTTGGCTTGCAGGCCAGTGAGTTCGACCAGGCGACCGTGGAGTTGACGCTGCTCAGCGGCGTTGCCAACACTTATGCGCAAACCCTGTCCTTGCATGAGCAAAATCGTATCGCCGAGCTGAACCTGGCCAACGCGCAGAACGTTTTGAAACGGGTACAAACGCGTTTCGATTCAGGCTCCGCCACCGCATTGGAACTGGCTCAGCAAAAAAGCCTGGTGGCGGCGCAACAACGGCAATTACCGCGGGTGCAGCAACAGGCTCAAGAGGCAAAAATCAGCCTCGCGGCCCTGCTCGGTCGCCCCGTACAGACGCTGACACTGGGTCAGGAGCACTTTGATCAACTGTCATGGCCGACCATCGCTGCGGGAGTGCCCAGCGAGTTGCTCAGCCGGCGCCCGGACATCGCTCGTGCAGAGGCACAACTGTCTGCCGCCCAGGCCAACGTCACCGTGGCCCGTGCCGCCATGCTGCCCACTGTCACCTTGAGTGCGGAACTGGGGACCGGCTCGGATCGGGCAGCAGATATTTTGCGCAGCCCTTTCTATAACCTCACGGCGGTCCTGCTATCACCGGTCTTCAACAATGGTCGTTTGGGCGCCCAACGCGATAAGGCCACGGCGCGTCAGGAGGAACTGCTGGAAGCTTATCGAGGGGCGATCATCAATGGTTTCGCCGATGTCGAAAAAGCCCTAAACAGCATCCGCGGGCTGGATCAGCAACGTCAGTGGCAAGATGAGGAACTGATTCAAGCGCAAACCGCATTCAACATCGCGCAAAGCCGTTACCAGGCCGGCGCCGAGGATTTGCTGACCGTGCTGGAGACACAACGCACGTTGTACGCGGCGCAGGATTTGAATGTGCAGTTACGGTTGTCGAGGCTGCAGGCAAGCATCGCGTTGTACAAAGCCCTCGGGGGTGGCTGGCAGGTGTTCTAGTAAGCGCGGTCAATGAGTCCGCCATCGCGAGCAACTCGCCCCCCACATCAATGGCTAAACCATTGATGCCCGGAATCGCGACGATTATCGACAATTGTTCACCACGATCTTCGCCAACCATTACCTGTTCGGTGACGTGGTGCAGTGCGAGCAGCCTATTCCCGAAGATGCCAACACCTACCTGAAAGCGGGCTTGCTCGCGAAGGCGACGTTTCAGCCTCTGTTGATGTTGTCTGGCGCATGGACTTTGCAATCGAGGCCGAGCCCTCTATTCCCGCGCATTTTCACTGTCCGCAGATTTTATTTTTCCGGTTTTTCCTCCGTGCCGCGTCTAATAATCATTCTTATTAACAAAAAAAATCTGCACGACACTTTTTCAGGAGCTCAGGTAAGTAATGCGACTTCAAACACGCCGCACACCTCTCGCGTTGGCTGTAAAGCGCCGGACTTTGCACCGCACCCTGTTCACAAGCGCACTGCTGACCGCCACCTTGCTGGGGAGCTCGATGGCCAATGCTGCACCTGTGAAAGTGAATATTGCCGTGCAGCCGCTTTCCAATGCACTGACCGAACTGGGCATGCAAACCAACCTGCAGATTCTCTACAGCCCGGATCAGGTGGCGGGTATCAAATCCCACGCGGTGTCCGGTTCTCTCGAACCGTCCGATGCCTTGAAGACATTGCTGCAAGGCACCGGCATTTCGTTCCAGATCAATGGCAACAGTGTCACGCTGGTGTCGGGCGGCAGCTCAAGCTTGCAACTGGGCGCGACCACCATTTCCGGCCAGGCGTTGGGCGTAGTCACGCAAGACTCCGGTTCGTACACCACTGGCGCCACCACCACTGCTACCAAGCTGCCGCTGACCATCCGCGAAACGCCACAATCGGTGACCGTGGTGACTCGCCAGCAAATGGACGACCGTGGCGCAAAGAGTGTGGGTGACGTATTGCGCAACACGCCCGGCGTAACGTCGCAAAAATACGACAGCGACCGTACTGAGTTTTCCGCTCGTGGCTTTGCGATCACCAACTTTCAGTACGATGGCGTCAACCAGCCTTATGACGGCGTTTACGGTGAGAACCCCAACAACAGCGACGATGCCGCCAGCCTGGACCACATCGAAGTCATCAAAGGCGCCACTGGCTTGATGACCGGTTCGGGTGATCCGTCCGCCACCGTCAATCTGATCCGCAAAAAACCGACCAAGGAATTCAAGGCCTCGGTCAGCGCTACTGTAGGCTCCTGGGACAACTACCGCACCGAAGGCGACATCTCTGGTTCGTTGACCGATTCGGGCAATGTGCGCGGTCGTTTCGTTGGCGCCTACCAGGACAAAGACTCGTACATCGATCACTACAGCCAGCGCAAAGATGTGTTTTACGGCATCCTCGAAGCCGACCTGACCGACGACACCTTGCTGACACTGGGCATCGACAAGTCCAGCGCCACCCCGCGCGGCAGTTCCTGGACCGGCAACGCCCCGTACTTCACCGATGGCAGCCGTACGAACTTCTCGCGCAGTTTCAACCCGGGTGCCGACTGGAGCCGTCGTGATTTCGACAGCGTTACCTACTTCAGCTCGCTCGAACAGGCATTGGGCAACGACTGGAAATTCAACGCCAGCTTCGACCAGAAAACCACTGATCACGATACCCGCCTCGCCTCGGCAAGCGGCGGCAGCGCAGACCGCACCACCGGCGAAGGCAACTTCCTGTACTGGGGCCGCTGGGAAGGCCATCGCGTGCAAAACACCGCTGACGTCAGTGTCTCCGGCCCGTTCTCCCTGGGCGGTCGCGAACATGAACTGGTGGCGGGTTTCATGACCTCCCACTCGCGCCAGACCGGTGCGACGTACGACACCAGCGCCTTCGAACTGGTCCCTGGCAGTATCTATGACTGGAATGGCGATCTGCCTAAACAGGACTTCCCAAAAAACGGAAAATACGAACGCACCCAGAGCCAGAACGGTATTTACCTGGCCACGCGCCTGCGTCCGACCGACGATTTGTCGTTCATCCTCGGCAGCCGTCTGAGCACCTTCAAATACAACGAAGATTACTCGTACTACCCCGGCGGCTTGGCCGACACTCACGCCAGCTACAAAGAACACGGGGTGGTCACGCCTTACGCCGGCGTGGTGTACGACCTGACCGACATCTACTCGGTGTACGCCAGCTACACCAAGATCTATCAGCCGCAAATCTACAAGGACATCGCCGGTTCGACCCTGCCACCTGTTGAAGGCGACAGCTACGAAACCGGTCTGAAAGCGGCTTACTTCGAAGGCAAACTGAACGCCACCCTGGCCCTGTTCCAAATTGACCAGGACAACGTCGCCCAATACGTCTCGACCGATACCAACACCGGGCAGGACGCCTATAAAGCCATCTCCGGCGCCACCACCAAGGGCATCGAGATGGAACTGGCAGGCGAACTGGCGACTGGCTGGAACGTGTCTGCCGGCTATACCTACGCCCGTACCCGCGACAAGGACGAACAACGTATCTACGGTTTCCCATTGGCCACCACCAAGCCGGGACACGTGATCCGCACGTTCACCACTTACCGTCTGCCGGGTGCGCTGGACCAGGTGACCATCGGTGGCGGCGTCAGCTGGCAGAGTGCGTTCTACGGCCAGAGCTACAGTCCAGACCTGGGCAATGGCGAAGGCGGCGCCACCACACTCAAACAAGGCGGCTACACCCTTGTCGACCTGATGACTCGCTTCCAGTACGACGAACACCTGAGCTTCACCGCTAACGCCAACAACGTCTTCGACAAGAAATACATGACGGGGCTGGGCAACTTCGGCACCACGTTCTACGGCGAACCGCGCAACCTGCAACTCACCGCGAAGTATGATTTCTAACCGCTGAGCTGAAATAAAAATGCCCGCATCGTGTGATGCGGGCATTTTTTTGTCTGGTGGCTGCATGCTGAATTACAACCGCGAACGCCCCATTACGCGACGTGTGCATGCATCCCTTGCACATCGTCTAGCGAGCCTGCCATGCCGGTCTATATCGGGAAACGGGTGAGTGAGAACAACCGTCGAGAAGTGCAAAAACGGAGCATGTCTGACAGACGTTGGTGTAGGACCACCCGGACAGAGTCGTCTCCCACAGAATTTAGGGACGCCTCTTACATTTTTTTGTTCAGCAGATGGTTAGTTTTTGCGGCAACCCGTCAGGGCTCAACGCCTGACGCTCATGCGCAAAGCCATCGCTGAAGGAACACCGGATGTTCAACCGCTCTCAAAACAACCGTTTCAGCCTGACGATCAGCGACTTCGAGCATCCGTTTCAGGTGCTCTCCTTCACCGGTGACGAGTTCATCAGCCAGCCTTACGCCTTTGACATCGAACTGGTCAGCGACAGGCCCGACATCGATCTTGAAAGCGTGCTGCACAAACTGGCCTACCTGGCGTTCGATGACAACGGTGCCGGCATACACGGGCAGGTACAGCGCTTTGCCCAAGGCGATTGCGGCAGCCGACTGACCCACTATCGGCTGACGCTGGTACCTCGGCTGGCGTGCCTGAAACACCGGATCAACCAGCGGATTTTTCTGCAGTCGAGCGTGCCGCACATCATCAAACGGGTGCTTGAAGAACACGGGATGTTTCAAGACACCTGCCAATTCCAAACCGGTTCGAGCTACCCGCCACGCACGGCCTGCGTGCAGTACGGCGAATCCGATTTGCACTTCATACAGCGCCTCTGCGAAGAAGAAGGCCTGCATTACCACTTCCAGCACAGCCGTGAGCAACACGTGCTGGTGTTCGGCGACGACCAAACCGTTTTCCCCAAACTCGACCGGCCAACGGCTTATCAACAGGACACAGGCATGGTCGCCGAGGGTCCGGTGATCAAGCAGTTGAGCGTGCGGCTGGAAGCTCGAACCAGTCGCACTGCAGGCCGCGATCATGACTTCGAAAAAACCAGCATCGTGCTTGAATCCAGCACCCGTCCCGACGTGCGCAAGGTGGAGCCCGACCTGGAGGATTACCTGTATCCCGGCCGTTTTACGTCGACGGAGCGCGGCAAGTTACTAGGCCGCAGGGCGCTGGAACGGCATCGCGCCGATTACTGCCTGGCACACGGCGCAAGCGATCAGCCGACACTGGTCTGCGGGCATTTTCTGCCGCTGTCCGATCATCCGCGCAACGAGTGGAATGACTTGTGGCTGCTGACCGAAGTTCATCATCAGGGCGCCCAGCCACACGTGCTGGAAGAAGGCGCCGGGCCGGCGGACGGCGCCTGGCAGGGTTATCGCAACACTTTTTCCGCGACGCCGTGGGACGCCATCCATCGCCCGCCCCTGAAGCACGAAAAACCGAAGATTCTCGGCAGCCAGACCGCCGTGGTCACCGGCCCCAAAGGCGAAGAAATCCACTGCGATGCGTACGGCCGGGTCAAGGTGCAATTCTTCTGGGACCGTGAAGGCCGGCATGACGATAACAGCAGCCAATGGGTACGCGTGGCCGCCAATGCGGCCGGCAAAAACCATGGCGCGGTGACCATTCCCCGGGTCGGAATGGAAGTGCTGATCACCTTTCTCGAAGGCGACCCCGATCAGCCGGTGATCAGCGGATGTGTGCCCAACAGCACTCATCCGGTGCCTTATGAATTGCCTGCACACAAAACCCGCAGCGTGTTCCGCTCGCGCAGCACACCGGGCAGCGGCGGCTTCAATGAACTGCATCTGGAAGACCGCACCGGTCGGGAATTGATCTACCTGCGCGCCCAGCGCGACATGGAACAGCACGTCCAGCACGACAGTCGGCTGGAGGTCGGCCGCGAGCGCCGGGAAACCATCCAGGGCAACAGTATTGTGGTGCTGGCGGCTGAAGACCAGCGAAGCGTGACCGGCGATCGCAAGGTGCAGCTCAAGGCCAGCGATTACCTGCAAATAGCCGACAGCAGCCATACCCGCGTCGGCAAAACCCTGGTGATCGACGCCGGCCAGCAGGTGCATGTAAAAGCGGGTGCCAATCTGATACTGGACGCTGGCGCCAGCATCACATTGAAGGCTGGCGGGCATCACATCGTGATCGATGCTGACGGCATTTTCAGCAGTACCGAGATAGACATTGGTGGTTCTCCTGTCGCTGCCATCGCTGCAAAAAACCTGCTGCCGGGGATGCTTGCAACACTGAATGCCCCAGCAGCGCTTCCCCTGCTGACAATACCGACGCAGAGAACCCTCGTCGCAGACAGCACCATAATCGCTGCAGATTTTTGCCCAGTGTGCGAGGCATGTCGCCAAGGCATCTGCCTGACTGAAGGAGCCGGCGCATGAGCCTTTCATTAGCTCACCAATGGCTATCTGAACAATCAGGTCTTGGACGGACCTTGTGTCTGATACTGGACTCGGTCAATGGCCAGCAAGCCCGCCAATCGCTGCTGAAAACCCGTCAGCCCGATCAATACCTGAATCTTTACCGCGAAACCGCAGTGGCTGACCTGGCCGACATCGGGCCTTGTATTTTTGTCTTCGACAATCCTGAAGAAAAACCAATCCGCGAGCTGCTGATTAATCCCGAACGCAATTGGGGCTGGCTGGCAAGCATTCGCAAAGGCGACTTGCCTCTAATGAATAAGCACTGGCAACAGCGGCTAATCATCGGCACGCGGCCAAACCTGGCGCTGTACCGATTCCACGATAATCGCGTTCTGGCCCGAGGTCTGGCGCTTCTGAACCCATTGCAGTACCCGGCTTATCTGGGTCCGGCGATCAGTGTGTGCTACTGGGAGAGTGACGGATGGGCAATCAAGCACAATCCAGATCCCGGCGAGCACCCGCAACCGAAAGCGCCGCAGTGGCTGGATCCCCCGGTCGGCGAAGACGCTGACCTGAAAATTCTCCTGCTCAATACTCATCGCTATCTGCTGGCGCAGCATCTCGAAGCATACGCCCGGCTGGCGGATGACCTGGACCCCCAAGCTTGGCTAAACGCACAGGTGTATCGCGCAGAGGCATGGGGCTGGACCGCGCCAGAACAACTGGCATTTTTACTGATCCAGAGCTTAAACGCGCCCGCCTACCTGTTGCCGTCTCATTGGGAACCACGCACCGACGAGAGCTCGACGGCGCACTTTGGACGCTTGTTCGAAGAAGCCACATTCTGGCAAGGAAATACCCCGATATGAACGATCAGTTATCGAGATTGGTTATCGGAGGTTACTTGGGGCTGATGGTGGGGTGTTCGGCAGTCGAGCCGGTCAATACGTTCAGGTTTACTGCTGACCTGCCTCCAAGCTTTTCGTATCAGGCCATCGCTGTATACGTGCCCGCCGAAGGCGAAACTTGCACAGTGCCAGGTCGAAAAAACACGGCCGTTGGTTTCAATCTGGAATGGCGCGAAGTTTACGAGCCAAAGTCTGAGATCGCCTTATACAGAACAGTCAGCGACTGTCCGTTAGTGATCAGGCAGATAAAGCTCGAAATCAATTCCGCTTATGGAAAAACCCGACGTGATTTCAGTGCGGACAATGCCGGAGTCGCTATTCGCTACAAACTGGATGATAAATATATAAATTCTTTTAATGAAGCTGGCGAAAGCAATTTCTACGGACAATGCCAATGGCTATTTCGCACTTCTGGGAAAACTCGCATTCTTAGAAAGATTTTAAGGTGCACAAGCACTGACGAAAAAGGCAAGCTTGGGTTCAGCAAACCGTTCGCTGGTTACACCCTGGATCAGTTACCGGGCAAAACAGTGAGAATGAACATCAAGTTGGCGGACGAAGAACGTCCTTACATGGGTGATACGTGGGTCAAATTTCCTAATGGCTGGAAACGCTGCATGGGCGAAAATTTCGAAGACCAACACGCCTTCTGCTTTGGTAACCACACGGACTTCAGTGGTTATCAAACGCATGACGGAAAGCAATGCACCATTTATCCCGGTTGCACAGAATAGGAAGTTCGCGGCATGCCAATCAGGTATTTTCAGTTAGCAATAAAGAAACTTCTACTCGGCTATTGCTTGGCTTTAACATCAGGTTGCGTAGCTGAATCGATTAACACATTTACCTTTACCGCTGACTTGCCTCCAAATTTTTCGTATCAGGCCATCGCTGTATACGTGCCCGCCGAAGGCGAAACTTGCACAGTGCCAGGTCGAAAAAACACCGCCGTTGGTTTCAATCTGGAATGGCGCGAAGTTTACGAGCCCAATTCTGAGATCGCCTTATACAGAACAGTCAGCGACTGCCCGTTAGTGATTAGGCAGATAAAGCTTGAGATCAATTCCGCTTATGGAAAATCCCGAGGCGATTTCAGTGCAGACAATGCCGGAGTCGCTATTCGCTACAGACTGGATGATAAATATATAAATTCTTTTAACGAAGCTGGCGAAAGTAATTTCTACGGACAATGCCAATGGCGATTTCGCACTTCCGGCAAACCTCGCATTCTCAGAAAAATCCTCGACTGCAAGAGCACGGACGAAAAAGGCGAACCGGCGCTCAGCAAACCATTCGCGGCTTACACCCTGGATCAGTTAACGGGCAAAACAGTGAGAATGAACATTAAGTTGGCGGACGAAGAGCGCCCAGCTATCGGTGACACCTGGGTCAAGGTCCCTAATGGCTGGAAACGCTGCATGGGTAAAAATTTCGAAGATCAATATGCGTTCTGCTATGGCAACCACAAGGATTTCAGTGGTTATCAAACGCATGACGGAAAGCAATGCACAATCTATCCCGGTTGCACAGAATAAGGACATCGTAAATGACGCCTTTGGAAAAAGAGCTAAGTCACCCATTGAATCGCAGAATGCTCTCATGCCCAATCCAAGATAAATGGACAAGTTTCCAATTGGCGGACGAGTTCGGTAGCGGCGAAGCTTATGCCGGGCTGAGCTATGTAATTACGGATTGTGAGGGACAACAGTACGGAGGAAAACTTGATGCAGTAGGTGCGGGAAAAGTGGAGCAGCATTTCTCCGGACCAACCGCACTCATGTTCGAACAGAAGTACCTGGGGTCTGAAAAAGTGTATGTGGAACTCATGCGCAGAGACAGCTATCCGCTCGAAATTACCGAACTACAAGTACGAGCCGAACACACCCGCCACCTCAACCACAACAGCACACGCACCCGAGTCAACCCGGCCACGGACTGCGCCTATGAGTATTTCCAGGTGGAAGTAAGGCATTTGGTTGAGCACGTGTCGCACTTGCCTCCAGAAGTCTATCGCCATTTTCCGCACCGCACCGGGACGGCAAAATTGATGCGCGGACATAGCAAATACGGCGTAGCGCTGATGCCGGGGAAACACACGGTGCTGGAAGTGCGACCGTTACGAGCCCTGCGCCCTATGCTTTCGACAACTCCAGAATTTTGCGCGCTGAATCTTTACCAACTCGCATTGATGGCAACCTTGAGCTATTGCCCGTTCGGGCAACAGCCCTCTACTCAACCTGTCGAGGAAGACAGCGTCAGTTTTCCGCTGCAACCGAGCGTGGGCAATTGGTTTGGCGACGCGTTAGCCAAATCGGACGAAATCTGGAGAGTCGACTCAGGACAGACGAAAGCCTATTACCCGTTGTATGAAGAAGTGCCGTATTCGGACCGGTTGGAGATCGTACCTTTCGATCCCCTTCTTTATGAAGAAAACAATCCAGCCTTAGGCGAGGACCAAGAGAACCCTGCCAACCTCCATTTTTTCGACGACACAATCCTCGGCGTTGGCTCCACCGATACCCAAGCCTTCATCACCCACAACGATCAACTGATCCTGATCTCGGTGCGCGGCACCAGTAGCGTTGCTGATGGCGTGCGCGACGGCGATGCCTTCCAGGTACCGTTTGAAGAAGGCGCTGGCCGAGTACACCGAGGCTTCTACCAGGCAGCGAAAAAAGCTTATGGCTTCGTCGTAAGATACCTGGACAAGTTCTACGCCGGGCAAACCTTGATAATCTGTGGCCATAGCCTCGGTGGCGCTATCACGCTATTGCTCGCGGAAATGCTACGTCGCAGTCCTGAAGCCTACACTCTCCAGCTCTACACCTATGGCGCCCCCCGAGCTGCTGACTCAACCTTCGTCAAAGCCGCCGCACCCTTGGTGCATTACCGCATGGTCAATCATAACGACCCGGTACCCAGCGTGCCCGGCACCTGGATGAACACCAAGGTAGATGTCTACGCAACGGGATTAGCGCTGACGTTCGTCAACGTGCCTCTCGGCCTGTCGGTATTTGTCGCCGGGATCACCAATGTGTCCGGCGAGCCGTATGAGCACCACGGTACGCTGCGCCATTTGCTGCCGGTTGAGTTTGGTCGCGGTGAGAAGTCGACCATTTTGTGGGCGACAGGCTGCGACACCATCATTCAGCATGCAGCCTGCACGATGGCGATTGCACAGCGAAATGGCCTACCGAACCGGCCTGGCCTGATCACTCAATCGCTCAATTCCCCTGACCACTTTATGAGCAATTACATTCCCGGTTGCTGGGCGACCCTGCGCCGCTGGCAGGAGGCCGAGCAGGCTGAAGATTCCCTGGTCTCGAAGCGTGAGTTTGAGTTAATCGAGGATGCGCTGATGAACATCACCCGTCGGTTACGTCACGAAGAAGACAGGTTTGCCAATAGTCCCGATAAGCGTAAGAGCACGCACCAACACATTCCCCAGGCACTGGAGGATGAACGGCACAAAATCGAAACCACTTACCAGCGCCTGAAGTCATTGCGATTCAAAACGGTTCGCGCTGAGCATGTTTATGGCTCGCTTGCACAGCAACCGGAACGGCTGGCAGCCAGCCTCGCCCGCTGGCAGGCGCACCCGGAAAATCGGGTGGTCGAGCAATTGGCAATGGCGCCCGAGCCCGAGCCCGAAGATGATGATTGGATGGCATCGATTTATGGCTTGCCCCCCAAGGGCACGCCGTTCGATATCGACTCCATGGGTTAATGCTCAACTCATGCGCTGGCGCGCCATGACACGGCGCAACGGCTGTCAATCATGGCGCTTGGACCCGAGTAAGGCAGGCACCGCAATGTCAGCTGGGTCACCGGGATCACCTCAAAAGTTGTCTGCAAAGAGAACGAATGAGGTGCTGCGCGAATGAGTCTTTCGGGGCTACGGGTGGCGAGGTTTGTTCAGGTGGCGATAGCTTTGGAATGCCGAACCCAACACCACCGCGGCAGCCGCAATCGCCACCCAGAACCCGCTGCGAGCACCGAACGCATCCACCAGCCACCCGGAACTGGCAGCGCCCATGGCAACGCCAATACTCAAACCGGTCACCAGCCACGTCAGGCCCTCGGTCAGTTTCGCCGGCGGCACGATCTGCTCCACCAGCGCCATCGCAACAATCAAGGTGGGCGCAAAAAACAACCCGGCGATAAACACGGTCAGCGACAGGCCCAGGATGTCAGTCGCCAGCAACAGTGGCAGCGTGGTTAATGCGGTTGCCACTCCGCCATACAGGAACAGTCGCGGCAGCGGAATTTTTGAGCGCAACGCCCCGAAGGCCAAACCCGCCAGGCACGAACCGATGGCGTACACCGACAATACGATACTCGCTGCAGCCGGCTGCCCCTGCTGCTGAGCGAAGGCAACGCTGACCACATCCACCACGCCGACAATCGTGCCCATCGCGACCATCAACAGCATCAGCAACTGAATGTCGACCGAACGGATAATCGAGCGCTGATGATGTTCTGCGTGAGGATGAATCCCGGGCTCGGTGGCACGTTGCAGTACAAACGCAGTCACCCCGATCCCCAGCATCAACAATGCCGCCAACGGACCAGCCTCGGGAAATGCCACCACGCACAACCCCACCGACAGCGGCGGCCCGATGATGAAACATACTTCATCGAGTACCGACTCCAGGGCATAAGCCGTTTGCAGCTCCGGCTGTCCGCGATACAACTCGGTCCAGCGTGCCCGCACCATTGCCGACATGGCCGGCATGCAACCGGCCAGCGCCGCGAACACAAACAAGGTCCAGTGCGGCGCCTGCAACCGGGTGCACAGCAACAGCATCAACAACGCGCCACCACCGATCAGAGCGGCGATGGGCAAGATCCGGCGCTGACCGAAACGGTCGACCAGCCGCGAAACCTGCGGTGCGCAAAACGCCGTGGCCAAAGCAAACGTCGCCGCCACTGCCCCCGCCAAACCGTAGCCACCCTTGACTTGCGAGAGCATGGTGATCAGGCCGATGCCGGTCATGGAAATCGGCATGCGCGCGATCATGCCTGCCAGCACAAACGCTCTGCTGCCGGGGGCTTTGAACAGATCGCGGTACGGGTTTGCCATGGCGTGGACCTCAATTAGGCCCTGCAAATTGCCATAAGGTCGAGTGAGGGGAAAGCAGCCAATTGTTGGTTGAGTGTAAAGCCCCTATCAACCGCAAGCTCACTCGCAGATTTCATCTTCAATGCCCCTCAATGGTGTATTCATGGACCACCCATTGTGGGCGCACGCCTGCTCGCGATGAAGCCAACCGCTTCAACTGTGGCCGTCTGGCAAGTGAACTCTCTACCGGTCAAACCAGTCAGCTAGTTAGGCCCTCACTTCAAGGTGCTAACGCTCATGCAGATTTCTCTCGATCAACAAGTTGCACTCGTCACCGGCGCCAGTTCCGGTATTGGAGCCGCAGCGGCCAAGGCTCTTGCCGACGCCGGTGCCGCCGTGGTGCTCAATTACAACTCCCAGGCAGCTCCCGCCGAGGAGTTGGCCCGGCAGATAATTGCCGAGGGCGGACGCGCTATTGCCGTTGGCGCCGACGTGTCCAAAGAAGAAGACGTCGAACGGCTGTTTTCCAAGACCCTCGAAGCGTTTGGTTCGCTGGACATTCTGATCGCCAACTCAGGTATGCAGAAAGATGCGAACGCGGTGGACATGAGCCTCGCCGACTGGAACCAGGTGATCGGCGTCAACCTCACTGGCCAGTTCCTTTGCGCCCGCGCGGCATTGCGAATTTTCAACAAGCAGGGGGTTCGTGAAGGCGTCTCGCGTGCGGCGGGCAAAATCATTCACATGAGTTCGGTACACCAGCGAATTCCGTGGGCTGGCCACGTCAATTACGCCGCTTCCAAGGGTGGCATCGACATGCTGATGCAAACCCTGGCCCAGGAAGTCAGCCATCAGCGGATCCGCATCAACGGTATTGCGCCGGGGGCGATCCGCACGGCAATCAATCGCGCCGCCACTGAAGGTGCTGCAGCGCAAGAATTACTCAAGCTCATTCCTTACGGCCGAATTGGTGATGTCGATGACATTGCCAATGCCGTGGTGTTTCTCGCCTCCGATGCATCCGACTACATCGTCGGAACCACGTTATTTATCGACGGAGGCATGAGCCTTTATCCGGAGTTTCGCGGCAATGGTTGATCATCATCTCGAACGACAAAGCCCCATCGACGCCCACGGCATCATCGGCGACATGCGCAGCGCTGCGCTGGTGAACGATAAGGGCAGTGTGGATTTTTTCTGCTGGCCCGAGTTCGACAGTCCGTCGATCTTTTGCTCATTACTCGACACACCCGACGCCGGTATTTTCCAACTCTCGCCTGACTTGCCCGACGCTCGCCGCGAGCAGATCTACTTGCCAGACACCAATGTGCTGCAAACCCGCTGGCTCAGCGAGCGCGCTGTGGTGGAGATCACTGATCTGCTGCCGGTCGCCGACAACGTAGATGACTTGCCACTGTTGATGCGCCGGGTCCGGGTGGTCAGCGGCCAGGCCACGTTCCACATGCGTTGTGCGGTACGGCATGATTACGCGCGCGCCAAAACCTGCGCCCGCATGGATGAGCAAGATGTGGCGTTCGAGGCTGACGAACATCCTTCAATGCGTTTGTCTTCGGATCAGACCCTGCGTGTCGACGGCAACGCAGCCGTTGCCCAATTCACCCTCAAACAGGATGAACGCGCCGAGTTTTTACTGGGCGGTCTGGATGACCCGCGCTTCCAGGAAGGTGCGGCTGCGCTGTGCCTGGAACGCACGCTGAAGTTCTGGCGCGACTGGATAGGCCAATCCAACTACCGTGGCCGCTGGCGCGAGATGGTCAATCGCTCCGCCCTTGCGTTGAAGCTGCTGACCTCGCGCAAACACGGCGCCATTCTCGCCGCGGCGACGTTTGGCTTGCCGGAAACGCCGGGGGGCGAACGCAACTGGGACTATCGCTACACCTGGATTCGAGACGCCTCGTTCACCGTGTACGCCTTCATGCGCCTGGGATTTGTTCAGGAAGCCAATGACTACATGGGCTGGTTGCGCGGACGTGTGAGCGACTGCCATGGCAAACCGATGAAGCTCAATATTCTTTACGCCGTTGATGGCCGCCAGGAACTACCGGAAACCGAACTGTCACACTTCTCCGGTCACGGCGGCGCAAAACCTGTGCGCATTGGCAATCAGGCCTATGACCAGGTGCAACTCGACATTTTTGGCGAACTGATGGACGCGGTCTATCTGGTCAACAAATACGGCGATGCCATTTCTCATGAAGGCTGGAAGCATGCCGTGCAAGTGGTCGACCAAGTGTGCGAGACCTGGGAAACCAAAGACGTGGGCATTTGGGAAATGCGTGGCGAACAGCATCACTTCCTGCACTCGCGGTTGATGTGCTGGGTGGCGCTTGACCGCGCCATTCGCCTCGCGTCAAAGCGCTCGCTGCCAGCACCTTTTGCCCGTTGGGATCAGACACGTCAGGCGATCTACGCCGACATCTGGAGTAACTTCTGGAACGAAGAGCGCGGCCATTTCGTCCAGCACATCGGCAGTACAGCACTCGACGGCTCGATGCTGTTGATGCCGTTGGTGCGTTTCGTCAGTGCCAAGGATCCGCGCTGGCTCTCAACCCTGGAAGCCATCGAAAAAACCCTGGTGCGCGATGGAATGGTCTACCGCTATCGCAACGATGACAGCCAGATCGACGGCCTGGACGGAACTGAAGGTGCGTTTGCAGCGTGCTCGTTCTGGTACGTCGAATGCCTGGCACGTGCCGGCCAGGTTGAAAAAGCGCACCTGGAATTTGAGCAATTGCTGAGGTACGCCAACCCGCTGGGGTTGTATGCGGAAGAGTTCGACGCCCATGCCCGGCATCTGGGGAATACGCCGCAAGCCTTGACGCACTTGGCGCTGATCAGCGCGGCAAGTTTTCTGGATCGTAAATTGAGCGGCGAAAAAAGCGCTTGGCAGCCTTGAGTGCAGGTTTTACTCAAGGCGTAACGAACCCTGCAGAGGCGACCGTCAGAGCATTGCTGGATCTGCTGGAGCGCTGATTGAAAACCGCTCGCGGTAAGCTTGGGGTGTAACGCCCATGGCCCGCAAAAAACTGCGCCGCAGTGTCTCTTCACTGCCAAAACCGCATTGCACGGCGACCCGTTTGATTGCAACGCCAGTGTCGCTGAGTAAGCGGCGCGCCGTTTCGACCCGGATCAGCTCGATTGCGCGCGCCGGCGTCTGGCCGGTGTCCGCGCGATAGTGCCGCACAAAACTGCGCTCGCTCATCCCGGCCTGCAGTGCCAGGGTCGGGATGCCCAGATCCATGCTCAGGTTCTCGCTGATCCAGGCATGAAGTTCGTCGAAACGGTTACCTTCTTTTTGCAATGACAACGTCACGCTGAACTGTGACTGGCCGCCCGGGCGTTTGAGAAACACCACCAGTTGCCGCGCGACTTCCAGCGCCATGGCGCGACCGAGATCCTGTTCAACCATTGCCAAGGCAAGGTCAATGCCGGCGGTGACTCCAGCCGAGGTCCACACAGGGCCGTCATTGATGAAAATCGGATTGGGCTCAACTTGCAGTCGAGGATGTTGTTGCGCCAGTTGCTCGCAACGAGTCCAGTGCGTGACCACCCGGCGCCCATCGAGCCAACCGCTGGCGGCCAATAAAAACGCCCCGGTGCACACCGAGGACACCCGTCTGCAGCCGCTGGCGTGCTGACGTACCCAGGCCACCAGCTGATGATCCTCAGCGGCCGCATACACACCCCAGCCACCGGCGATGATCAATGTGTCACTGGCGTATTCGGGCAGTGGTTCTGCCAATAACGCCAACCCCGCCGATGAGGTCACTGCCCCGCCACCGCTGGCGATAACCGTTGGGGCATAGGGCCGCGAAGCACCTCTTTGGACCGCGATATCGTTGGCCGAAGCGAACACTTGCAGCGGCCCGGTCACATCGAGCAGTTGCACGTTGCTAAAGGCGAGCACATGAATGGCTTTGGGCATCATTGGCGTAATTCGTGGGGTGATTGGCGTGTTCGCCAGATGCTACGAGCCTACAGTGAAGTCGTCCACCCCTTCATGAGAACAATCGCCATGACGTTGCAGATCGGTTTTCTGTTGTTTCCACAGGTTCAGCAACTGGACCTGACCGGCCCTTATGACGTGCTGGCTTCGCTGCCGGACGTGAAGGTGCATTTGATCTGGAAGGATTTGCAACCGGTGTCTTCAAGCACCGGCCTGGTGCTGATTCCCACCACTACTTTCGACGATTGCCCGACACTCGACGTGATCTGCATTCCCGGTGGCAGCGGCGTTGGCCCGTTGATGGAAGACGTACAGACCTTGGACTTTATCAAGGCTCAGGCAGCCAACGCCCGTTATGTCACGTCGGTTTGCACCGGCTCTCTGGTGCTCGGTGCGGCAGGCCTTTTGATAGGTAAACGTGCCACCACCCATTGGGCGTATCACTCATTGCTTGAGCCGTTGGGGGCAATCGCGGTGAAAGATCGGGTAGTACGTGATGGCAATTTGTTGACGGGTGGTGGGATCACTGCCGGAATCGACTTTGCGTTGACCCTGGCCGCGGAACTGTTCGACAAGGAAACCGCGCAACTGGTGCAGCTACAGCTCGAATACGCTCCAGCACCACCCTTTGCGGCTGGCAGCCCGGACACAGCGCCCGCTTCAGTGTTGCAAGAAGCCAATCGGCGTTCGACACAGTCGCTGCAGCAACGCACGCAAATTACCGAACGTGTAGCCGCCAGCCTGTAGTTGGCAACTTTATGGCAGACCAAAAAAAACCCGCCAGAAGCGGGTTTTTCCCAAGACCATTGTCGACTCCCTGTCGGTAGCGAATCCTTGCTGATGGTCGATCGTCCATGATCCTGAAGCACTCCCTGCGCTTCAGTTGATGGGGCTAGATTACGTCCCGGATCCAATTTGCAATAGACGACATAGCTACCAGCATGTGTAAGACATTCGCTATAGGAAGCCTTCTCAATGGCTGCGCCGACCTCATGCTTCAAGCATGGATGCCGAAAGGCTTGCGCTTTGAAGTTGGCCATCAACTGCGTATATATCGCCATCTTCAGCAAACCATGCCGCCGATAAGCCCGCGAACGCCAACAGCCATTGGAGCAACCGATGACGTTCAAGCCCGGCAGCCTTGGTCACAACCCCGATTTGCGAAGTAAAACGCAGCGGATCATTCGCCAAGAGGTTGCTTTTCCTTGGCATTGGTTTCCAGGAACTGTTCGATATTGCTCATTTGTTCGTCCCAGCCACGACTGTCCATACGGAACGCCTTCAGCCTGCGGGCCTGCGGTATGTGGTCAAAACCGGACTCGGTGACCTTCAACAAGGTGCCGTTATCCATGTCTTCGAGTTCAAACAACACCAGGGTCGTGGGTTCCTGTGAATAATCGGTATCCGGCTCAACGGCGTAAGGGTGCCAGCGAAAAGAAAACACGCGCTCCGGCTCTACCCGCTCCACCAGTACGTTCCACAGTAAATGCTCGTAGCCGGGATAGGTAATTTGCCCTTGAGTCCACTCACCGGCGACAAATCGCTTGCCTTCCAGTGCCACGCCAAACCATTGGCCAAAAGCTTCGGCATTGGCCACCACACGCCAAACCTGCGAGCGCGGTGTCTTGAGCAGAATCTTCCTTTCGATGCGATCAGATGTTGGGTTCATATGTCACCTCCTGTAATGAACAGTAGGCCTGTAAGACCACAAGACCAACCTTAAAGTTGTATCCGTTGAGTGATAGGGTGTGAGCTGTGTGTCATCGAGTTCAAGGATGAATCAACTGCCTGAACACAGGATAGACCCTCTTATTGCCCGTCACAGCGAGAACCCTCATGCACCCACGTTTGCTCTTGGCGCTGACGCCGTTGCTGTTCACCACCGTCGCGCACGCGCTCGATTGCGATAACGCCACCGACCAGGCCACGATGAACCAGTGCGCCGCGCAACAGAACAAAGCCGCAGACAAAGAATTGAATGCCTATTACCAACAGATAACTGCACGTTTGAAGGAAAATCCCGACAGCAAGAAATTACTGATTGGCGCCCAACGCTCCTGGGTCGCGTTTCGGGACGCCGAGTGCAAGTTTTCAGCTGCCGGGGTAGTGGGAGGCAGTGTGTATCCGCTGATCTACAGCAATTGCGTTACCGAACTGACGAAGGCGCGGGTCGAGACGTTCAAGACCTATCTGAAATGTCAGGAAGGAGACATGAGCTGCCCGGTGCCAGGGGTTTGATTCTCTGAAGGTTGTCAGGGCCTTTTCGCTAGCAGGTTCGCCCCCACAACAGGCCGCATTTTTCCGAAAAAAATGCGATCACAAGTGGGAGCGAGCCTGCTCTCGATAGCCTAGGATCAGGCATCGCAATCAGCGGGTGAATATCTGCGCCGTGGTAATCGCCATATCGCCACCCGGCAACTTGATGCTACCGATCTGTTTCATGCTGTCGGCATCAAAGATCGCCACGTCGTTGAACGTGCCCGCCAGATAGATCTTGCTGCCTTCCTTATTGAACGAAATACAGTAGTAGGAATGTTCAAGCGTCGCCGCTTGCAGCATTTTCTTCTGCTTGATGTCGTACTTGGCCAAGCGGTTGAGCACGCCGAACATCAGGTTGGGGTCCTTCGGTGAGCGCATGCCGCTGAAGTAGATTTCAGTCAAGGGACCGAAGTCGGTGGTTTCTGTCTTGCCGGTTTTCAGGTCGACGCTGAACAGCCCGTAGAGGTATTCGGCAGTGGCCGGATCCTGCTTCTTGTCCTTGAATTTCGCTGTGGTGTACAGCAGCGAAAAGTCATGGCGATAGGTCTGCTGGTTCCACACGTAGAGCACGTCCGGTGCGCTGTAGTTTTCCCGTTTCCAGTGACGGCTGGGGATCAGCACATCGAACTTGCCGGTTTTGACATCGACCTTGTAAACGTCCGCGCCCGCCACATAAAGAGTGCCGTCATCACCGCTTTGCATGATGGTCAGCTGCCGTGGCGCAGGGAAACTACGCAGCGGCTTTGCATCCATGCCGGCGTCGGTGGCGTACACGTCCAGCCTGGGCTGCTGCACTTCGTAATGGTCGTTGAGCATCAACGTCGGATTGGCGATGGTGAACAGTTCCTTACCGTCATGGCTCAAGGTGAAGGCGAACATGGAGCGCGCTTTTTCTCCCGGTTTTTGAGTGATGCTGGCGTGGAAAACCTGTTTGCAGTTGTCGAGTTCGATGCCGTAGACATCAGCATAGTGATTGTTCAGCACATACGCCGTTTTGCGGTCTGGGGCCAGTTGCACGGTGCCTGGGCCGAACGCGTCGGGCAGTTTGCAGGTCTTGAGCAAGGTGTCGGTCGCAAGGTCAATCACGTGCAGGTTGTTCGGATAATTGGTGGTCAACATGTACTCGTGACCGGCCTCAAGTACGGTATTTTCATCGGCCAGAACGGTGAGCGAACACGCGCTCAGGAATGCAAAAGCGGCCAGGCCGCAAGCGTTGATGCGATGCATGCTGGAATCCTTTTTGTATTCGATCACTTGTCTTTTGGAAAGACAGTCCCGAGGTTGCGCCAGTTGTCATTGGACGCCTGCGCATCCTTGTTCCAGTCGGGGTAGGTGCTCATCATGTCGGGCACCTGTGCCGGCCACCAGCACGGGTCGGAGCAACCATAAAGGTCAGCTTCCATTGGCTGGCACAGCGACGACACGCCGCCAAACGCATCAATCTCCCAACCTGGGTCTGTGGTCGAGGCGCACCCTGCCACGGAATTCATCGCGACCACTTCTTCGATGCGGTTTTCGGCGGCAGCCTCATCGAGTTTCAATGCTTTGTTATTGATTGCCTTGAGATGTTTCATATCAGTGAGCCTTGCGCGGGGTGATGTAGCTGCTGATAAACGCAGGGTTGTTGGCCATGATCCGGGTGTAGACCTCGATGCCGAAGTCGACCCAGTCACGCATCAGTTCGCAATAGTGATAAGTGGGGTGAGTCGGGTCGCCGTAACGGGCGTAGCTCTCGTGATAGCAACCACCGGAACACAGATTGCGAATCTGGCAGTCTTCGCAACCGGTATTGGTACGATCGAGGCGCTGGGACAAAAAGTCGTTCAATTCGACTTGCTTCACACCGCTGTGCACATTGCCGAACGTCGGCAGGCTCGAACCGGTGAACCGATGGCACAGGTTCAATTCACCCTTGTGATCCACCGCCAGCATCTTCAGGCCCGCGCCGCATGGCAGCGCTTTTTTGTGGCCTTCGTGAATGTCGGTGATCAACTGGTGCAGGTTGGAGAAACCGATATTGCGGTGCTCCAGTGCCGCTTCCAGGTAGCGTCGACCCAGCCGCTTCATGCTGGCAAACACTTCGATCAGTTCATCACTGGTCAGGTTGAAGGTGCTGATGTCACCGGAGGTCACGGGGGCGAAGCCGACTTCGGCAAAACCCAACTCGTTGAACAGGTGATCCCAGATCGTTTCAACGTCGGTGACGCCGGTGGTCAGGGTCACCCGCGCCCCGACCGGGCGGCTGTTGTAGCGTGACAAGAGCATTTGGGCCTTGCGCCGCACCACGTCGTACGTGCCCTGCCCGCCCACAGTGATGCGGTTACGGTCATGCACGGTTTTTGGCCCGTCGATGCTGACGGAAAGACCAAAGCGGTGGGCGTTCAGGTAGTCCACGGTCTCTTCGGTGAGCAGCGTGGCGTTGGTGGTCATGACGAACTCGACAAACTTGCCGGCCTCGCGAAAACGCTTCTCGCAGTAGTCGACCATGTACTCGATCAGCTTGCGATTGCTCAACGGCTCACCGCCGAAAAACACCACGGTGAATCGCTCTTCGTCAGGCGATTCGCGCAACAACATTTCAACCGAGGCGATGGCTGTTTCGACGTCCATTTTCTTGCCGGCCGACGGCTTGTCGAGGTCTTCCTTATAGCAGTAGGTGCAACTCAAATTGCAACCGGTGTTGACGTTCAGCACCACGGTATTGATCGCGGTGCGTTCCACGCGTTTGGTGCCGATGTCCGGGGTCAGCGGCGAGCCATCGCTCACCAGTTCCAGGGACATCAGTTCGCGCAGGGTCTCGGTGATTTCTTCGCCGTTGAAGCGCGAAGACAAGCGCAGGATAAGGTCGTCCGAAGAGCAACCAGGACCGCGTAAGGTATCGATGATGGTGCCCGTCAGTTCATCGCTGGCAAACAGCGAGCTGCTGGGAATGTGGAACAGCATGCGGTCGGCATCGACATGCACTTCGTGCAAGTTGCGTTCAACCAGATTCAAAATAGCGCCCATTGCAACCTCCTGTGCAAACCCCGTTTAACGGGGCCTGCGGTCATTCCGAAAAAGTGTCTGTAGCCTTGACGCGGTGTTAAGCCAAGGGCAGCCAACTCATGGAATGGGTGGATTGTTCCAGCGTTGCACGGTAACGATCATGTGCCCCTCGCCGGTCAGGGAGTTCCCTGCATCGTCGACGGCAGCAATCACTTTCAGGTTGCCGGCATTATTGGTGGACATTTTTCGTTGCGGGTTCGGCCCGGCATCACCCGGCGTGAATACCCCGCTGTCAGCCTGCATAGTGCCGGCGAACTTGACGTCTTCGTCTTCCTTGGCGCGGTCGTCGAAGGCTTCAACCTTCCACTGTGCCGGGAAAACACCGATGCGATACGGTTTGCCATCAGCGCCTTTGCCCCACGCTTCAGCGTCGAAACGCCCCTGGACTTTCGGCGTCGAACCACCGCCCTCACCAATGCGCGCCACCGAAAACTGCGGCACCACTTTGACTTCGGCGATCTTGTTGTAAACCGACAACGACGGGCCTTTCAGGGAGCCAACGGTGACAGTGCGCAGACCCGGCTGAGCATTCGCGGCGGCCTTGAGCTTGACCTTGATCCGGTCAGGGCTTTGCTCGATGACTTCGACCACCTCCACGCCTTTGCCAAAGTTCGGTTTGCCGATGAGACCGCTGCCAACCAGTGTGATTTCAGTTTCCGTGCCGGCCTTCAGGTAACCCGGTTGTACCGCCAGCAAACGGCTGCTGCCCTGCTTGGCGGCGATAAAGTCCAGGCCGCGCTCGTCATGTTCAGCCTCGAACATCCGCCCCTGCATCGCATTGCCCTGGGCAGCGAATACCTGGCGCATGGTCACGCCGTCGATGGTCACGTTGCCGCGCCATTCGTAACCGGTATACAGAATCGCGCTGCCGTCACCGTTGAACGGACTGCCGTCGGCGTATTGACCTTTAACGTTGACCTTGAAGGTGTCACTGCCGTCGGCCGTCACGCTCATCACACCGGCCAGTTCACCTTTGCCTGGCAAATGACCGCTGAAGCTCCAGTCACCGACCATCGCGTCAGCTTTCGGCGCAACGCTGAGCCATTTCTTCCAGGCCGGGTTGTCCAGTGGATAACGCTTGGCCAACAGCGGCACCATGTCTTTGCGGGCGATGTCGAACCAGTCGCGATCACGCGCCAGCGCCTGATATTCCAACGACGGCCATTGTCCGAGGTGGAAGTTGACCAGGCGCTCCCATTCCTGAGCCGGACGCCGTTGCAGCGCAACGCGTGCACCGGAGTGGCAGCGGCCACACATCTGGCTGGTCTGGTCATCAAAATGCTCGACGGTATTCAAGCGTCGTTCCAGTGCGTAACGCACGCCGTCCGTTTCGCTCGGCGCCAGGCCCTGTGTATCGGCCAGGTACTTCACCAGCGTACGGCGGTCGTCATCGCTGATCTGCAAACCGTGCATGGTCTGCATCCGGGCGATGCTCATCAGCCAGCCTTCCGGGGTTTTGCGCTGGTGACTGATGCGGCTCAGGGCGTTATCGGCCTCAGGAGTATGACAACCCTGGCAAGTTTCCTTGAGGATGGTCTGGGCGTCGCGGGCTGCCAGGCTCTGAGGTGAGTGCAGCGCCATACAGGCAGCTACCGCCAGCAGACTGGCGCTCAGGCCTGATCGGAGTTTTCTCTTCATCAACGTCGAACCTCGCACGGTGCTTTCTTATTTTTGTGGCTTATCGTTTTTATGGTTTCTGCCGTCGGCAGCGAACTGCTGACGGAGGCAAGAGAAACGTCTGCGATGAGCAATACACGGAGCGTGCCAGCTTAACGATAGTCTTTTTTATCAATCGGTTACGCGAAGAAACAGAATGCTGGCCGACCTTGCAGCGGTGTGTCGGCGTCTAATATCGCGACAGTTGTTTCAGTCTGAGACAAGCGTAGTCAACACGTGCCGATGTTCGTAAAGCTAAAGTTACACCACGGGTCGCCGATACATTCCTTACACCAAAAACGATCAGGGAATGACGAAATGGCAATTTCTTTGAACACTGCCTTCATCCAGCCATCAGCCACTCAGCTCGCACAATCCAACCAGACGCTCACCGCGCAACCGCTGACTGATGATCAAAAGGACGCGTTGGTTAACGCCAACCCAGCGGCTGTTTACCACCCAAGCGATGAAACACCCGCTTCGAGCCCGCCGATCGTCGCGATCGAAACGTGGATCGGTCGATTACAGCCACCGGATTTCCCGCAGGTAGCCGCCCGGCACCAGGACGCTCATCAGTCGCTCAAATCATCCTTCGAGGATTTCAAGTCTTCGCTGGCAGATACCTTTCCGGAACTCGCTGACAAAAAATTCGGTTTTACCGTCAACGCCGATGGCAGCCTTAAAGCGATCGACAGCAGCGGTCAACTGACTGCGGCCGACATGAGCCAACTGAACAAACTGCTGAATGCATCAGACGACCTGAAATCGGCAGCGAGCAATTACCGTGACGCCTCCATCGACCTGGTGAACGCTGATTCCCCGTGGGGTGGCAGTTATCTGGGCGGTTACAACCTGACCAAGGACAACTTCGCCAACACCATCGATTTGGGCGCCTTGTTCACGCCCAAGGGCTCGCTGCCAACTCCTGAAACCTTGGCGGGCTTTTCTCTCAGCAGCTGTGGAGTAAAGGCGAACGCGCAACGCAGGAAACTGAAGCGACGATGCTGGCAGCACGCGACGCCAACAAAATCGTCGAGACCGCATGAAGCTCCCATAGCGCGGTCGTCAGGTCGGGGCGCAACGCCCCGATCCGCTGAAGCTTCACGGATTGGCCCGGCCTGAAAAATCAGTCTCTTTAATCTCAGTCCGCGTCGCGATTTGCGACAAAGCTCCAGTTCCCGTCATCCTCCTACCTTGCCGAACGCCCGCCGACAAAGGCTTGGCCGGCCCTTGCGCACAGTTGGCACAGCCATTGCGAAAGCCCCGTTCTCACGAACAACAAGAGGCCTCGCCATGTCCCTCCCTTATCTACTTCCCGCCACGTCGGCATTCATCCAACGCGCGCCGCGCATGCTGATCGGCGGCGATTGGGTCGAGGCCGCCGATGGCCAGACCATGCCCCTGCACAATCCGGCCACCGGTGAAGTGCTGTGCGTGGTGCCACGCGCGACCCCTGAAGACGTTGACCGCGCGGTGCTCGCGGCACGCCAGGCGTTCGATGATTCAGCCTGGACGCATACCCGCCCTCGCGAGCGGCAGAACTTGCTGTGGAAACTCGCGGACCTGATGCAACGCGACGCCGAATTGCTGGCGCAACTGGAATGCCTGAACAACGGTAAAAGCGCAGCAGTTGCGCAGGTCATGGACGTGCAGCTGTCCATCGACTTCCTGCGATACATGGCAGGCTGGGCGACCAAAATCGAAGGTTCCAGCGTTGAAGTGTCGCTGCCGCTGATGCCCAACGATCAGTTTCACAGTTTCATCCGTCGCGAAGCGGTGGGCGTGGTCGGCGCCATCGTCGCCTGGAACTTCCCGCTGTTGCTGGCCTGCTGGAAACTTGGCCCGGCGCTGGCCACCGGCTGTACCGTGGTGCTCAAGCCTGCCGACGAAACCCCGCTGACGGCCCTCAAACTCGCCGAGCTGGTACTGGAAGCCGGCTACCCCGAAGGCGTCTTCAACGTGGTCACCGGCACCGGCATCACCGCAGGTTCTGCACTGACTCACAATCCGCTGGTCGACAAGCTGACCTTCACCGGCTCCACCGCGGTGGGCAAGCAGATCGGCAAGATCGCCATGGACTCCATGACCCGCGTCACCCTGGAACTGGGTGGCAAATCACCTACCATCGTGATGGCCGACGCCGATTTGAAGACTGCTGCAGCAGGTGCCGCCAGCGCGATTTTCTTCAATCAGGGCCAAGTGTGCTGTGCGGGTTCGCGGCTGTACGTGCAGCGCAAACACTTCGACAATGTGGTGGCGGATATCGCTGATATCGCCAATGCGATGAAGCTCGGTAATGGCCTTGATCCAAGTGTCGAGATGGGTCCGTTGATCTCAGCACGCCAGCAAGAGCGGGTTTACGGTTACATCGAAAAGGGTCGTGAAAGCGGCGCGACGATTGCCTGCGGCGGTGAGCAATTTGGACCGGGTTTTTTCGTCAAACCGACGGTGATCGTCGATGTCGATCAGAAACACTCGTTGGTGCAGGAAGAGATTTTCGGCCCGGTGCTGGTGGCGATTCCGTTCGATGACGAGGCGGATGCGTTGCGCATGGCCAATGACAGTCCCTATGGATTGGGCGCGAGTATCTGGTCCAACGATCTGGCAGCCGTGCACCGAATGATTCCGCGCATCAAGTCCGGTTCAGTGTGGGTCAACTGTCACAGCGCACTCGACCCGGCACTGCCATTTGGCGGGTACAAGATGTCCGGGGTTGGGCGCGAGATGGGGTATGCGGCGATCGAACATTACACCGAGCTGAAATCGGTGTTGATCAAGCTTTAATCCTCCATGCCCACAACATCTCCTGTGGGAGCGGGCTTGCTCGCGAATACGACGTGTCAGTTGATACATGAATGACTGACGGTCTACATTCGCGAGCAAGCCCGCTCCCACATTTGAACTGCTCCCATCAAGGCTTGAATCCCTGCGCCAACAGCCATCCGCGAACCCTCCTCCCCTGCTCTACCGTCAACCCGGACAGCGCCTTCTCGGCAGGCTCGTTACGCAGTCGCCGCACAAGCGGTGCCAGCTCAACGCCTTGCACATGCCATATTCCTAATGGTTGATCCGCCGTGATCACCACTTCGGCCTCATCGACAAAACCATCCCTGAGCACCGGCGCACGTTCGATTTTCAACGAGGCAAAATCCGTGGGTGCGTGCGCCAATTCAGCATCCGGCCACTGCCGTCGAGCTTGCCAGAATGGCTGCTGCATCCAGCGTTGCTCATCGGCGTAAAAGTCCCGACCGATTCGCGCAAACCGCAAAAACAATTGTTGCACCCGTTGCTGATGAAAATGTTGAGCCAACGCTGCGCGCTCGGGTTTGCGCAACAGTGTATTGATCACCGTCGGCGCCTGCAGCGCCGAAGATAACGACTGAAAAATCCCGTTGCCCGATAACGGGTCCACCGCCATCGCGGCATCGCCGACCCGTATCCAGTTGTCGCCACACACCGTTGGGCAAAGAATCGCCGTGCTGCTGCGAGCGTGCAGTTGTACTTCGACTTCAGGTTCGTCACCGAAGAACTGTTGCGCCAATGCCGAGCCCCGACGCTGCCGATGGCAGTAATCGAGCAACAGCGCCTTGCCCGGCAATTGGGCACTGGCCACGTCCACCGTCCACTGCCAATAACAGTGGCCGTCTGCGCGCCGCGCCATCCATGCCCAACCGCCCTCAAGGCTTTCTACGGCGCTGGCCGTTGTACCCGGCGTGCCTTGCCAGCGATTCAACAGGCTCACCGTCTCTGGCCCGCGCAGGCCTTTGCCCAGCGCTGGCGCCTGACGCCCGCGTGCCTCTACCAAAAAACTGGCAGCCAGCGCTTCGTGACCTTCGACTTCGATTCGATGGCCCGTCGTTGAGCGTTGGACGGTCAGCACCCGACCTTCGATCAACACAACGCCTGCTGACCGCAAGTCCTCACGCAGACCACGGTCGAAAACCGGGCGGTCCAGCAAGAACTCAATGTTCTGCGCATGCTGCTGACCGTTCCACGACACTTGCCGTTGAGAAGGCAGCGCGGCATCCGCCAACGCGTGATGCAGGCCCGCACCGCGCAAGGCATCCAGCACTCGCACGGAAACGCCTTCAAGCGCATCAAACCGGCGCCACTCGCTGACCAGGGTCACGGGAAAACCAAGCTGTCGCAACCCCAATGCAACAGCAGCACCGGCCGGCCCGGCGCCCAGGATGACAATCGCAGTCATGACTCGAGGCGCCGTTCCGGGCCGCGATAACGGGCGTTTTCGCGCAGCCACTGGAGAACGTCATCATCACTGGCATCAGGTTGCGCAACCAGAAAACCGGCAATGTGCCCGCTTAAGGCCGCGCACCCAAGGCTTGCGCCCGATTGTCCTGGATAGGTGCCATGCACACACGCCGCGAAATCGGCTTGAGCGCTGTTGAGCCACGACCACTCCTGTTCTGCGCAACGGGCGTCGCCTGTCACCCGCAACACGCCTGGATAATTAGCCGGGAACACGCCGTCACCTTGAGCCGGACTGGAGGCGCACAGCAAGACGCCACGCGCAATAGCCGCCGCGCAAGCCTGGCGCAACAGGCTGCGATCCTGACGCAGGCCAAGGCTCAGATTAATCAGCCGCACGTCCTGGGCCACCAGCCAGTCGATTGCCGTGGCGATCTGCAAGGCGCTGGTGACCCCGCGATGGTCGAAGACCTGGGCAACACAAAAAACCGACGACGGTGCGCGCCGACTGATGGCCTCGATGACCGCACTGCCATGACCGAGCGCATCGTCGCGCACATCGCTTTCAGCCAATCCATCTTCCAGCAGCGAAAACCGCCGCCCGGCGATTACCTGCACCTGTTGCGCCGCCGAGTGGCCACTGTCTACCACACCAATACGCAACTCAGGCTTCATGCAGCACCGCTTTTGAAATGAGCAGACCGTCGAGTAACTCGAAGTGCACATCGGCATCCGCCAGGGTTGAAGGACGATGGCTGATAAGGATCCGCGTACGCCCCGCGAACAGTCGATCAATGGCCTCGATGACTTCGCGCTCGGTGGCTTCGTCCACTGCCGAAGTCGCCTCGTCCAGCACCAGAATCAGCGGGTCTTGCAACAGCGCCCGGGCAATTGCGATTCGCTGTTTTTGTCCACCGGACAATTGCTGGCCGCGCTCACCCAAAGGGCTGTCGAGGCCTTCGGGCAACGACGCGATCAAGCTGTCGAGTTGCGCCAGCCGCGCCACGTCAGCGATGGCCTGGCGACTGGCGTCCGGCACGGCGTAGGCAAGGTTGTCGGCAAGGCTGCCGCGAAACAGCACGATGTCCTGGCTCACCACGGCAATGCGTCGACGCAGCTGAAACAGGTCCAGTTCGCGCAGGTCGACATCACCCAGCAGGACACGACCGGACTGCGGATCGTGATGGCGCTGCAGTAAGTCGATCAGTGTCGATTTACCCACGCCTGATCCGCCGCTCAGAGCGACTTTCAAGCCGTAGGGAATGCGTGCTTCGATGCCGCACAGCGTCGTGGTGCGGCCAGGATGGCTGAAGTGCACATTGTCGAAACGCAGTTCGCCGGACGTCGGCATCGGTTTGGGTTCAACCGGTGTGAGCACGGTGGGCTCTTCGCCGCGCAACTCCATGACTCGCCCGAGGCTGACGGTCATGCGCTGAATCGCAACGTACAGGCCGAGCAAGCTCTGAACCGGCCCGACCGCCATGCCCAGATAGGTCGAGAACGCGATCAGCGCACCCAATTGCCAAGTGCCCTGCACCACCCAATAACCACCGATCAGGAATGCACAGGCACGTGACAGTGAGGTCAACGTTCCGGGCACCGCCTGAGTGAAAAACTCGGTCACTTGCAGGCGCAGCAACTGGCTCATGTAGCCCTGCCCAAGTGCCTGCAGCCGCTGCGACTCTCGATGTTGCTGCCCCGCCGACTGGATGAACTTCATCACCGGCAAGGTCTCGACCATAAACGATGACATGTCTGCAGAGCGCTCGCGCAATTGCCGCACATCACGTTCGACCTTGCGCCGCATCCAGCGCAGCCAAAGGACGTCGAGCGGGATCAGTACTAGCGCCAGCAACGACAGCTTCCATGACAGGGTCAACAACATTGCCACGGCACACAACAGGCCGATCACGCTGGAGACCGCCGAGAACAACGAATCCACAGCGAAGCGCTGGATTTCCGCCACGTCGCCATCCAGACGCGACATCAAATCGCCGATGCGCCGCTGGCCGTAAAAACCCGGTGAAAGCGTTTGCAAATGCCGATAAAGATCATCGCGCAACGCAAACAGGATTCGCCCGGAGAGCCGGGTGTGCAGGTATCGATTGATGCCCGACAGCGCTGTACCCAGCAGCCCGGCAGCGATCATCAGTACGGCAATCAGCACCAGTTTCGGGAAATTTCGCGCCAGCAAGCCATCGTCGATCAATAGCTTGGTCAGCCATGGTTGCACCAACACCAGCAGCGAGGCGCACACCGATAAGCCGAGCAGCCCGGCAATCGCCAAACGGTGTGGACGCACAAAGCTGTAGAGCCAGCGCAAGGCCTTTTGCAAGGCTTGCGGGTTCTGGCTGTCGATCAGCCGCACGATCAACCGTTGCATCATGAGCGCAGCTGTTTGAGCTTGCGATACAACGTCGCGCGACTGATACCCAAGGCATCGGCAGCGGCCGAGACATTGCCTTGATGGTTGTCCAGCGACTGGCGAATCAACACCAGCTCATTCTCGCGAATACTCCCCGATTGAGCGCGCTCGGTGGCGTTGAGGTCGTCGAGCATGCTGTCGGGCAAATGATCGAGGGTGAGCACGGTGTCTCCCGGCTCGCGCATGGCCAGCGCCGTGCGCAGTACCATTTCCAGTTGGCGGATGTTACCTGGCCAGTGATAGCCGGCGAGCAAACGGTTCAAATCGTCATGCAGGACAACGGTGGGCGCGTCCAGTTTGGCCAGCAATCGAGCGAGCAACCCATTGAAGTCATCGCGCTCGCGCAAGGCTGGCAGCATCACGCTGATGCCGTTGACGCGGTAGAAAAGATCTTCACGAAAGTGTTTATCTGCGACCAGTTGCTTGAGATCGCGGTGGGTGGCGCAGATCAGTGCGACGTCGATGTCCTGTTCTTCACCTGCCCCCAGCGGCGCCACCTTACGGTCTTGCAGCACACGCAACAGTCGGGCTTGCAAGGCCAGCGGCATGTCACCGATTTCGTCGAGAAACAACGTGCCGCCATGCGCCTGTTGCAGGCGACCGACCATGCCGCCGCGCCGTGAACCGGTGAAGGCACCTTCGCGATAGCCAAACAGTTCCGACTCGATCAAGCCTTCCGGAATGGCCGCACAGTTCACTGCCACGAACGGTTTGTCACAACGCGCGCCGGCCATATGCAGGGCACGGGCAATCACTTCTTTGCCGGTACCGGTTTCACCCAGCAACAACACCGGCAACTCATTGGCCAGCCCTTGGCGAGCCATGCGTAGCGCACGCGCGTAACGCGCGTTGCTACCGGCTAGCGATTCGAGATCGGGTGGCGCCTTGGCGGTTTTTGCAGTGCTGCGCGGCGGGCTACTGACGTTGATAGAGCGCTGCGGCGCGCGCAGGGTTTTGTAGAAAAATTCACCTTTGGCGGTCTGCAAGCTGCCGACGCCGCCATGCTGCAGCCGCGATAAAAGCTGCAGTCCATCCACACCTAGAAACTCTTCGCAACGACGTCCCACCAGCGCCGAGCGCTCGGCGTGAAGCAGTTGGCAGGCTTGGGTACTGACGGCAAGAATCTGCCCGCCCAGGCTGACAGCCAACAAGCCTTGCCAAGGGGATTCCAGGTACTGCCGACGGCTGTGGAAAGCCAGCACGATCTGATCCGGATAGCTGGCGTTGAACACGCGGCTTTCTATCTGGCTGACGGCCATGGCCAGCAACGCGGAACTGTCGTGAACACGGCCGAGCGGACCTTCGCGGGTCAGGTCGAGGACGCCGAGAATGCCACCTTGTGGGCAATGAATAGGGACCGAGGTGCAGGAGAAATCGCTAAGGCGATCAAGGTAATGCTCACCGCAGTCAATCATCGTTGGCCGGGCTTCGACCAGTGCGGTGCCGAGGGCATTGGTACCGCGCGCGGCTTCACTCCAGCAAGCACCGAGGGTGATGTCCTGCAGGCCGCTGCCTTTGAGACGGTCGGCCCGGCCTTCGACGGCGAGGATAGTTGCATCGGAGTTGGCCAGGATAATCAGCCCTTCCTTGCCCTGGCGTTCGGCCAGGTAATCGATGGCCGGCAGTGCGGCATCGATCAGCAGCCGATTGCTTGCCAGCAGCGCGTCCAGACTCGCGCTCGATTCCAGCGCCAGTTCGTGCTTGCCGTTGAAATGCACACCATGGCTGAGGCTGCGCCGCCACGACGCATCGATTTCTGCCCGCAGCACACCATCGGGGACTTCGCCCTCAAGATGGAGTTTTTCCCGGGCCAACCGGGCTTCGCGATGCAGCTTGAGTGGTGGTGTTTTTATTAGCGTCATCAAGCGCTCCGGGTCGGTCCGCCCTGCGCTTTTTTTAAGTTCAGCGCCCTGTCGCAATGTTTACGTTAACGTCAGGGCGATGGCAAGTGCCTTACGGCGTTTGGCGTCTTTCACAGTGCAGCCGGTTTACTGTTCGTCGTCGGCCCGTCCCTTCGTCGGAAGGCCCACCAGAGCAGGCTCGCTCCTGTGTTGATCACAATACTGGGGCGGACAAACATCCCCTGTGGCAGCTAGCCTGCCAGCGATGGGGCCAACCAGTCATCGCCAAATCTAGTGTTGCCACACGTGCGGCCCGACAAAAAACGCCCGCGCATTATCCTCCAGGCTTTCCAGGTGATAACCACCCTCTTGCACAATCAGGCACGGCAACCCAAGGCTACGAATCCGCTCACCCAGCACAGCGAAACCCTCTCTTGTCACCGCGACTTTGCTTTGCGGGTCCAGCTCGAAAATGTCGAAGCCCAGCGCCAGCACCAACACCTCGGCACCGAACTGGGTTACCGCCGCCAACGCAATCTCGAGTTGCGCCAGGAAATGCGCTTCACTTGCCCCATGCGCCATCGGCAAATTGAGGTTGAAACCCTCTCCCGCACCCGCGCCTCGCTCATCATCAAACCCGGCCACACCCGGATAGAAGTTTGTCGGATCGCCATGCACTGACACGTAGAGCACGTCACTGCGCGCGTAGAAAATCTCTTGAATGCCCTGCCCGTGATGCATGTCGGTATCGAGCACCGCGACACGCGAAAAACCGCCTCGCAGCACCTGCGCCGCAACGGCCGCGTTGTTCACGTAACAGAAACCACCCGCCGCTTGTGCCCGGGCATGGTGACCCGGCGGACGGCACAACGCGTAGGCAGCAGCTTCCCCCTCAAGCAATGCCTGCGCACCGGCAATCGCGCTTTGCGCCGACCAATAAGCCGAGCGCCAGGTTTGCTCACCTACCGGGCAACTGCCGTCGGCCAGATAGCGGGCCGCTTGCGCAAGAATTCCGCGCAGCGCATTGGGCTCACGGACGAAGATGTTCGACATCACTTCATCGCCCCAGTCTTCGGGTATTTCCTTCCAGCGCTGATGTGCTTCCTGCAAAAACGCCAGGTAAGGCGCACCGTGTACCGCCAACAGTGGCTCAAGTCCCGCATCCCGCGGTTGCTCGACATTGAAACCCAGTGAGTGAGAAGCCTGCACCAGCCGCTGCGCGCGCTCCGGCACTTCCTGCGGCGTGCGCATTTGTCCACGGGAGTAATAGCTACGTGGATGGTGAAGTAATTGTTCTGGGTGGAAAAAACTGCGCATGGCGTTCTCCTTATTCGACTTTCTCAGCGCGAGACAGCACTGCATTGAGCAACACATCGGTGCCCTGACGCACATCTTCGGGCAGCACATCTTCCGCTTCGTTATGACTCAGCCCGCCGACGCACGGGATAAACACCATCGCCGTCGGGCAGTACCGCGCCAAGTGGATTGCGTCATGCCCGGCGCCGCTGACAATCGATTGCTGAGCGTAGCCCAGTCCATCTACCGCACGCTGCACGGCCGCTACGCAATCGGCATCGAACGGTGTGGCCGGGCTGATCCAGTGTGGCGTGATCGTCACGCTCAGGCCCCTCACCTCGGCTATCGCCTGAAGCCGTGCGCGCACCTGCTGCTCCATCGCCTCAATGGCTTCATCGCGATGGTGACGCAGGTCGACGGTGAAGTTAACCAACCCCGGAATGGTGTTGCGCGAAGACTTGTTGATGCTCAATTCGCCAACGGTGGTCAGGCCTTCGGGAGCGAAATCGCTGGCCAGGCCTTCGATGGCCTGGATCATTCGCGCCACGCCGTACAAGGCGTCCTTGCGCAACGGCATCGGCGTGGTGCCGGCATGCGCAGCCATGCCTTCGACACGTACATCGAGCCAGCGAATCGCCTGGCCGCCGCTGACCACACCGATACTGTTGGCGTTGTCCTCAAGAATCGGTCCTTGCTCGATATGCGCTTCAAAGTATGCGTCCACCGCACCGCCCAATGCACGTTCGCCGCCGAGACCTGCACGTTGCAATGCCTCGGCGACACTGATGCCAACCACATCACGCACCGCCAACGCGGTATCCAGTTGCATGATGCCGGTGAACACCGCAGAGCCAAACATCGCTGGGGTGAAGCGTGCGCCTTCCTCATTGGTCCAGACCGCCACTTCCAACGGTTTTCGAGTGCGAATGCCGAGATCGTTCAGGCAGCGCACCACTTCCAGTCCAGCGAGTACACCGTAGACGCCATCGAAGCGTCCGCCTTCGGGTTGCGTGTCGAGGTGGCTGCCCATCATCACTGGCGCCGCATCAGGATCGGCGCCCTCGCGACGCGCAAACAGGTTGCCGATGGCATCCACGCTCAGGGTCATGCCCGCTTCACGGCACCAGTTGGAAAACAATTCGCGACCGGCCATGTCTTCATCACTGAGGGCCAGGCGGCAGCTGCCGCCACGTGCGGTGGCGCCGATTTCGGCCATGGCCATCAGGCTCGCCCACAAGCGCTCGCCGTTAATTTTCAACATGAGTGACTCCTTGAATGGTTTGATCAAGCGTTGGCTATTTCGCAGCGCTTTGCGCTGGCACATGGTGGCGCCCTATACGCGCAGAACCTGCGACACCGGTTCACCGCTGCGCAGTCGTTCCAGCAGACGTGGCTCGGCGCGATCCGAGGCCAATGCCTGATCGATAACGCCGGCGGCTGTTTGCCAATCGAGAAACATCACCCCGTTGTCGTCTGCCAATACCAGATCACCCGGGCTCACGGTCACGCCGCCGCACTGAATCGGCTGATTGATTTCACTGTCACCACGACCGTGCAATTTTGTCGTCAGCAAACTGGTGCCCCGCGCGAATATCGGCAACCCGGCCTCGCGCAGTTCGAGTAAATCGGTGACTACGCCGTCGACCACAATGCCCACCGCACCGGCGCAACTGGCGGCGCAACAGGTGACGGCACCGACCGGGGCGTGCTGCCGGTCGCCGCCGGTATCTATAACCAGCACGTCGCCGGGCTGGATGAGCGCCAGAGCCTGGTTGACGGCAATCGCATCGGCGCCTACCAGCCTCAGGGTCAGCGCCCGACCGACTACTTTCACATTGGGCACCATGGCCCGTAGTCGAGCGTCGGCAAACCCCGTCTCCAGAAAATGCCCCAACGTCGCGAAGCTGACAGCCTGGAACTGTTCGATCAATTGCGGCTTATTCATGTTGCGACTCCTGGACAATCAACTCGGCCACACAATCGATTTCCAGCGCCACACCCCACAGTGCCACGCACACGGTGGTGCGAGCCGGTGGCGCGTGACCAAGAAACTCGCGATACACAGCATTGAAGGGCTCCAGTTGTGCGGGATCGGTGAGGTAAGCGTTGACCTTGATCACATGGCTGAAATCCGAACCGGCCTCCATCAGGATTGCCTGCAGGTTGCGCAAGGTTTGTCGTACTTGTTCGGTGAAATCTGCGGGCTGGTCATCAAGTCCGCTCTGGGCCGGAATCTGTCCGGCGGTGAACACCAGATGGCCGCTGACCACCGCTTGGGAATAAGGCCCGACCGGGCCGATGAAGCCTGGGGCCGACTGAATTCTGCGCATGGGATTGAACTCCGGGGATCAGGCCACTGCCGATTTAAGGGATTTGCGAAGGGGTTGATCGCCCGCAGATGTTGCCGACGGGACTTCACTGATGTCTTTCTTGAACGTCTCGGTCAACAGCAGCAGGGCCAGTAAGGAAATAAGCGCTGAGCCGATCATGTACCACGCCACCGAAGACCCATTACCGGTTGCGGCCAGCAAAGCGGTGGTCACGATTGGCGTCGCTGCACTGCCAAGCAGCCCCGACAACATGTAGCTGATGGACAGGCCGGAATAGCGCACACGAGTGCCGAACAGCTCCGCGAGGAACGTCGCAATGGGCCCGTAGTTGGCGGCGAATGCTGTCATCAATAGCAAGTAGCCGAAGATCACCAGTGGCAACTCTTTGGTGTCCATCAACCAGAACATCGGGAACGCCACCAGTGCTTCGGCAACGATGCCGGCGACAATGATCGGTTTGCGTCCGTAACGGTCCGACAGCGCACCGAACACCGGCAACATGACGATGCAGTAAGCGCACGACAGCAACACGACGCCGAGCATCACACTGCGGCTGAAGCCAAGATTTTGCGTGCCGTAGGTCAAACCGAAGGCGACGATGATATTGAATGAAGCGCCGGTCGACATCGTGGCGATACCGCCCAGCACCACTTGTTTCCAGTACTTGCGGAAGACTTCGGCCAACGGCAACTTGACCTGAACTTCCGCCTCTTTGACTTTGTTGAAGGCCGGGGTTTCGCTGATATTCAGACGAATATACAAACCCACCGCAATCAGCAATACGCTGGCCAGAAACGGAATACGCCAGCCCCAGGCCAACAGGTCCTCGGGCGAAAGGCATGCGGCGATCACCAGAAACGCCAGGTTGGCGATCATGGTTCCCGCAGGAACACCAATCTGCACCCACGAACCGTACAAACCGCGCTTGTTGGCGGGCGCATGTTCCACCGCCATCAACACCGCCCCGCCCCACTCGCCACCGAGCGCCAAGCCCTGGATGACCCGCAGCAACAGCAACAGGATCGGCGCCCAGATACCGATCGCCGCATAGTTGGGCAGCAGCCCTATAGCGAACGTAGCGGCGCCCATGGTCAGCAGCGAAATCAGCAACATCGACTTTCGCCCCAGCCGATCACCGAAGTGCCCGAACAATGCGGCGCCGACAATGCGTGCCAGGTAAGCCGAGGCAAATGTACCAAACGCCAACAGCGTACCAATCAGCGGCACGAAGTCCGGAAAGAACACTTTGTTGAACACCAACGCTGAGGCAGTCGCGAACACAAACAGGTCGTACCATTCCACCGTGGTCCCGATGACACTGGCCACCGCCACTTTTTTCATGCTGATCGGTGTTTCGGGAGCTGCGTCAGACTTTTCTACAGGCGATAGATCGCTCATTACTGTCTCCAGGAGTTCGTCGAGAACTCGTTTATTTAATTGTTCTAACTGGCAGTAAAACGTTTGAGGCGAGGATTGTTGTTGTGTCTCGCCCAACTAAATGGGCGAGTTCGCAAGGCGATATTTATATAAAAAGACCGATCAATAGCCCAATGCCCGGTCAGCACAATTCAATAATGGTTCACCGATGTTCAACCGGCGAAAGTTTTCTGCTACTTGTTCGGCAATACAATCGTGGGAAGCGGCCGAAGCCATATGCGGCGTGATCGTGACGCCGGGCATTGTCCATAGCCGGTGCTCTGTCGGCAGCGGTTCGTGATCGAACACATCCAGCAACGCACCGCGTAATTTCGCGCACGCAAGCGCTTGTTCGAGGTCATCGATATTCAGATGACCGCCGCGACCACAGTTGATGAGTGCGGCGCCATTGGCCAAGCGCTCGAACGTCGAGCGGCCGAGAATGCCGCGCGTTTCATGGGTCAACGGCAACAGGTTGATCAGCAGTTCCAGGCCATCGAGGAAAGGGTTGAGCCGGTCCGCTCCGGCGAACGTTTGCACGCCGCTGATACGCTTGTCGCTTCGCGCCCAGCCTCGAACGTCATAACCGGCGGCGGCCAGATCCACTGCAATCGCGCTGCCCAACGACCCAAGCCCCATCACCCCGACGGTGTACTGTCTTGCCGCCCGCTGCAGCGGGCGCTCCCAATGCTGTTGCCGTTGCTGGCGCAGCACTTGATCGAAGCCGCGATGATAGTGAATGACCGCCCAGCGCACGTACTCGGTCATGCCCTGCCGATGACCGGGATCAACAACCCGGCATACCGGCAGATCCGGGCACCAAGGGTCGTGCTCCAGATGATCGATACCCGCCGCCACGGAATGAATCAGTTGCAGGTTGGGCAACGCGGCGAGGCTGCCCGGCAGGGGAAACCAGCACGCGGCAATCTGCGCATTCGCCGCCAACGGGTCTTCTGCCAACACCGCGGTAAGCTGCGGCGCGCTGCGGGCGAATGCAGCCTGCAATTGCTTGAGCAGCAGGCTATCGCGGGACAACAAAACCACGGTATTCATGACAGGTAGGACTCACGCTGGGATTGGATCAGGGTCAGGGCGGCCTCCCAGGCCAGGTCGATTATGTTGTCCTGCTCATCGCGGTCAAATTGTTCGGCGGTGTGAGCGCAGACTTCTGGCGACGGGTAATGCAGCTCGCAGCCACCGGCCAACGCCTGGACCTGCGCCTGGCAGGCACGCTCCAGAAAGTGAATTTCCTGAAAGGCCTGCGCCACACCAGCCCCCCCCACCAACAAACCGTGATTGCGCAAAATCATCGCTCGATGCGGCCCCAAATCGGCAATCAATCGCTCGCGTTCGTCCAGCGATAACGCAATACCTTCATAGGTGTGATACGCGAGTTTGCCGTAGAACTTCAGCGCATGCTGACTGATCGGCAACAAGCCTTGCTTCTGCGCCGCGACGGCCATACCCGCAGCGGTGTGGGTGTGGATCACGCAGTTGAGATCCGGGCGGGCCATGTGGATAGCCGAGTGGATGACAAAACCCGCGGCGTTCACGCGGTGCCCTTCATAAGCAGGATCGACGACCCGCCCTTGCTGATCGATGCGCACCAGATCGGAGGCGCGCATGCGGTCAAATATCACCCCATAGCGGTTGATCAGAAAGTGATGCTCAGGCCCCGGAATCCGCAGGGTGATGTGGGTGTCGATCAGGTCGGTCATGCGAAAGTGCGCGACCAGTCGATACAGCGCAGCCAGTTCGCAACGAGCCTGCCATTCAACCGGACCGATGTGTTCAGGTTTACTCACGAATACACCTCTTTGACAGCGTGGGTGACGACCGGGTTAGCGCGCAGGCGGGCCAGGCCGCAAACACCGATCAGGGACAGGGCCGACAGCAAGGTGAAGAACACCGCCAACGGCAACCATTGTCCGGAAAACTTGCTCGCCAGCAGCGTACCGATCAGCGGCGTGGTGCCGCCGGCCAGGGCGCAGCTCAATTGGTAGGCGATAGAAATGCCCGAATAGCGCAGGTGCACCGGGAACGCCTGGGTCATGTAACCGGCAATCACCGCGTACAACGCCGACAGAATCACCACAGCGAGTGCAATGCCGAGTGTCATCAGCACGATGTTTTGCGTGCCCACCAACAGGAACATCGGGTAAGGCGTGACCATGCACAGCAGGGCAACAAGTTTGAGGAAGCGCCCCTCGCCGATACGCTCGGCCAGCAGCGCAGAAAGCGGTTGTGACAGCAGTTGAATAACGGTCACCAGGAACAGGCAATCGAGAATTGTCGAGCGCGCGATCCCTTGATACTGAGTGACGTAAGTAATCATGAAGGTATTCGTGAAAAAGAACCCGGCCGAACCGATTGTGACGGCCGCAGCAGCAAACAGAATCTGCCGCCAGCAGGTGCGGATCACGTCCTTTACCGGATACTCGGCAGTCTCGTTATTGTCGCGAGCCTTGGCGAATTCCGGCGACTCATGAACGCCGGAGCGGATCATCAGACCCACCATCATCAGCACGCCGCTGGCGAGAAATGGCAGACGCCAGCCCCACGCCAGGAAATCCTCAGGCTCAAGCGATGTGACGATGCGAAAGGCAACCAAGGCCAGCAGCAAGCCTGCCGGACTACCAAGTTGAGCGAAGGAGGCGTAGAAGGTTTTGCGTTTAGCCGGTGCGTGCTCGCTGGCCATCAGCACCGCACCGCCCCATTCGCCACCGACCGAAATACCCTGAATCAAGCGCAATGCAATCAGGCCGACCGGTGCCCAAATGCCAACACTGGCGTAACTGGGCAACAGACCGATGCCGGCAGTTGCCAGCCCCATCAGCGTCATGGTCACCAGCAGCATTTTCTTGCGGCCGAGGCGGTCCCCCAGATGACCGAAAACCATGCCGGCCATGGGACGTGCGATGAAACCGACAGCGAAACTGCCGAAGGCGGCGAGCGTGCTCATCACCGGGTCTTCGCTGGGAAAAAACACTTGCCCAAGCACCAGCGCCGCCGCAGTGGCGTAAATGTAAAAGTCGTAGAACTCGATGGTCGTGCCAATAAAGGCTGCGGCCGCGGCTCGTCGCGGTTGAGGCGTAGTGTGCATGCAAGGACCCTGTGTATTTATAGTTTTGGGCAGGTACTGAAGGCTGTTTACGGTCGCACTCTGTGGCGCTTGTGGGCTTTATCGCTTCCATGCCAGGATTAGTCAATTTTCAAATTCTTATCTTTACTATTAGCGCTGCTACTACATGGAATTGTCATGACCTCTTCTAACCCTTGGGTTGGCCGCCGCTTTCTGAACGATCGCCTCGACTGGAACCTGTTGCGCACCTACCTGGTAATCGGCCAGGAAGGCAGCATGAGCCGGGCGGCAGCACGTTTGCACATCACGCAATCAGCGGTCAGCCAAGCGTTGAAACGGCTGGAAGAACAGTTGGAATGTGTATTGATTGCGCGCAGCGGACGACGCTTCGATTTAACGGAAACCGGGGAGGAAGTCCTGCGAATTGCCGCGGATATCTACGGTGATATTTCGCGACTCGGGACAGTGGTGGAGAGCCGGCATGACGATGTGGTGGGCAAAATCCGCATCCTTACAGTAAGTGGCGTGCAGGCGCGGCACTACGATGAGTTCCTGGCAGACTTCCACGAAACACACCCGAAAATCGAGTTGGAAGTCGAGGTGATGGGCAGCTCGAACATCATTAGTTCGCTGCTGCAAAAGACCGCGACCATCGGTGTTGGCCTGTGCCGATTACCTCAGCCACGGTTGGAGCAGCGAGTACTGTTTCGCGAGCGTTATGCTTATTTTTGTGGCCAGCGTCACCGATTGTTCGGGCAACAGAACCTGACACTTGAGCAACTCGCGGCGGAGAACTTCGTGAGTTTCACCAGCGACCAATTAGGCGGTAACCTTTCGCCGCTGACATTGTTTCGCGACCAGCAAGGATTTACTGGCAAGATCGTCGCTTCATCGACGAGTTTCGAAGAAATTTACCGCTTGATTTGTGCAGGGTACGGAATTGGTTGCTTGCCCACCCATCTGGTCAGGCGAGATGTTGAACAGGGTTTGCTGTGGCGTTTGCCACCCGAGGATGGCGTGGTCGATTTCGATATCCAGCTGCTATGGAATCGTGAGCAGAAGATGAGTCAGGCCGAAACCGTGTTCCTCGAAAGCTTCCAGCACATGCTCAGCATTCGTGAGCCTGTGCTGTGAAGCCATGATCCGTCAGACAGGAGGATCACCTGGCGCTTTGCTCGGAGCGGCGTATTGGGGCTTGAGGTGTCCATCCTGATCGAGCAACCAGGCGTCCATGATCTGCCGCACCACGGGGCCTGCAACACGGCCACCCGCCTCGCCGTTTTCGATCATTACCGAAATCACAATCTTGGGATGTTCAGCCGGGGCGAATCCGACGAACAAGGCGTTATCGCGGTTACGCTCCAGTGTTTTCGCCCTGTTATAGCGCTCGCCCTGTTTGATCGCGACCACTTGCGCGGTACCACTCTTGCCTGCAATCCGGTATTGCGCGCCAACCGCCGCCGCCCGCGCAATACCGCGCGCGTCGTGCATCACCATTTGCATGCCATGGTTGACCTGTTCCCAATCACGCGGGTTCTTCAGCAGAATATTCGGCATCGGATTTTCATCCACTGGCGCGACTCCATCGACTGTCTTCGCCAGGTGCGGACGATTCCAAACGCCCTTGTTCGCGATCAACGCAGTTGCTTGAGCCAGCTGTAGCGGCGTTACCTGCATGTAGCCCTGGCCGATGCCCAGGATCACCGTTTCACCAGGGAACCACGGCTGGCGACGCGTGGCACGCTTCCAGGCTTGGGACGGCATCAGGCCCGCAGACTCTTCAAACATGTCCAGCGAGACTTTCTCACCGAGGCCGAACATTGCCATGTAATCGTGTAATCGATCGATACCCAGCTTGTGAGCGAGGTCATAGAAGTAGGTGTCGTTGGACCGCATGATCGCCGCGTCCATGTCCACCCAGCCATCACCGCTGTGGTTCCAGTTGCGGTACTTGTGGTCGAAGTCTGGGAGTTGGTAGTAACCGGGGTCGAAAACGCGGGTTTGCGGGGTCACTACACCGGAGTCGAGGCCCGCAATAGCAACTTCTGGTTTGATGGTCGAACCCGGCGCATAGAGGCCACGCAACACGCGGTTGAACAGCGGCCGATCTATAGAGTCATGTAGCGCTGCGTACTCTTTGAAGCTGATGCCAGTGACGAACAGGTTGGGGTCAAAACTGGGTTTGCTGACCATCGCCAACACTTCGCCAGTCGAGGGGTCGAGAGCAACCACTGAACCGCGACGATCACCTAACGCGTCTTCAGCCGCTTCCTGAAGTTTGACGTCCAGGCTCAGGACGATGTTTTTGCCGGGAATCGGATCCGTGTGCTTGAGCACTCGCAGTACGCGACCTTGGGCATTGGTTTCAACTTCTTCGTAACCCACATGGCCGTGCAGCTCGGATTCGTAGAACTTCTCGATACCGGTTTTGCCAATGGATTGGGTGCCTCGGTACTCGACAGAATCCAGAACTTTGGATTCTTTCTCGTTGATACGACCGACGTAACCGATCGAGTGCGCAAAATGCGCGCCCATCGGGTAATGGCGCACGAACTGAGGTTCGACGTCGATACCAGGCAAGCGGAATTCGTTGACCGCAAGTACGGCAATCTGTTGTTCACTCAGCTCGTAGAACAAGGTGACAGGCACAAACGGATGTCGCGCTTGCTTCATTGCCTTGTCGAACAACGTGCGATCTTCAGTTGGCAAGTGCAGAAGGCTGACTACCTCGTCCAGCTCGCCTTTGACATCGGAGGCGCGTTCGCGAGTGATGGTCAGGTTGAAGCTGGGCCGGTTGTCTGCGAGAAGCACGCCGTTACGGTCATAGATCAAACCCCGTGTCGGGGTAATCGGCAGCACGTGAACGCGGTTGTTTTCGGAGATAGTTGAGTGGTAATCAAATTCGACCACTTGCAATACGTACATACGCACGACCAGCGCACACGTAATGGCGACAACAAACAAGGCGCAAGCCATGAGCCTCTTGTTAACCAGGCGCGTCTCTTTTTCGTGGTCCTTGATAGGTATCGGTTCAGGCATTTCTACTGCAGCTCTTCGACTATAAAAAAAGGTGCGCCGGTCCGTAGGCTTTAAATCAGTCCATTAAAAAACGAGCTGCACCATACCAAAAACTGCGCAATCACTTTAGTTCGATTTCCTCTAAGGGTTGTCCTTGAAAGCCAAAATGATGATCGGACAAGGTCACTCGTCTGTCGCGCCCACGTTCCTGCGGGCAAAACAAAACCCCAACTGCTTTCGCAATTGGGGTTTCGGAATTTAATCTTGACGATGACCTACTCTCACATGGGGAAACCCCACACTA
>NZ_JBNQGB010000004.1:76520-559767 GCF_050321825.1 Gordonia sp. IEGM753 | reverse complement strand
ACGACGTTGATAGGTTGGGTGTGTAAGCGCTGTGAGGCGTTGAGCTAACCAATACTAATTGCCCGTGAGGCTTGACCATATAACACCCAAGCAATTTGACTACTCGAAAGAGCATCAGATTGCGGTGTGTGAAGACGAAACGAACCGAAAGTTCGATGTTCACAAAACACCGACAGCTGTCACATACCCAATTTGCTGAAGCGCGGCCAGCTGGCCACGATTCGGTACCCGAATTTCTTGACGACCATAGAGCATTGGAACCACCTGATCCCATCCCGAACTCAGCAGTGAAACGATGCATCGCCGATGGTAGTGTGGGGTTTCCCCATGTGAGAGTAGGTCATCGTCAAGATTAAATTCCGAAACCCCAATTGCGAAAGCAGTTGGGGTTTTGTTTTGCCCGCAGGAAAATTTCACACGCTCTGCGGCACAAATTTGCACAGTTATTTTCTGATCAGGACACTAGAATAGGTCAACTTTTTTGGAGTCAGAGCCGTATGTCGGATCCGGTCGACGCCTCAGGGCTGTCAGAATTACCGCTGGACGACTTGCTGGCGTGTCATGAGTGCGACTTGCTGATGCGCAAGCCTGAACTCGCCCGTGGTGAGAAAGCGATGTGCCCACGCTGTGGATACGAGCTCTATGCCCATCGGCACAAAGTCGTGCAGCGCAGTCTCGCCTTAGTCATTGCCGCTTTATTGTTGTACGTCCCTGCGAACTTTTTACCCATCATGCAGCTCAATCTACTCGGGCAATCGTCGCAAGACACTGTCTGGACCGGTGTTTTGGGCCTGTTCAATACCGGTATGCAAGGCGTGTCGGTGGTTGTGTTTCTTTGCAGCATGGCCATTCCATTGCTCAAGTTACTTTGCCAATTGGCTGTGTTGCTAAGTATTCGTTTTGATATCGGGCGCAGTTACGGGTTGCTCATTTACCGCATTTACCATCACCTGAAAGACTGGGGAATGCTCGAGGTCTACCTCATGGGCGTACTCGTTGCGATTGTAAAGCTGGCAGATATGGCAGCTATTACCGTAGGGCTTGGCTTGGCGTGTTTTATCGCATTGTTATTAGTCCAGGTCTGGCTTGAGGTTGTGATGTCACCTCATCAGATCTGGCAGGCTTTATCAGGAGAGGATGCCCATGCGGGCGATTGATGCAGGCATTCTGCTGTGTATGGAATGCCATGAGTTGAACAAGCGGGAAGCGGACGCCGATGAGCAGGTTTGCACACGCTGCGGTGCGCTGGTGCATGCTAGACGCCCAAACAGCCTGACACGCACTTGGGCGTTGTTGATCACCGCTGCGATTCTCTATATCCCGGCGAATATCTTGCCAATCATGACTGTCAGTTCTTTGGGCAAGGGTGATCCCAGCACCATCATGTCCGGTGTGATCCAGCTAGCTCAGCACGGCATGATTCCGATTGCCGCCGTGGTTTTCATCGCCAGCATTCTGGTGCCCACGTTCAAATTGGTGGGCATCGCACTGCTGCTTTTTTCTGTGCAGCGGCGCCAGCCACTTTCGGCACGCCAACGTATTCTGATGTACCGCTTTATCGAATTCATTGGGCGTTGGTCGATGCTCGATATTTTTGTGATCGCCATCCTGGTGGCGGTCGTGAATTTCGGGCGCCTTGCCAATGTCGAAGCCAATCTTGGTGCCATCGCTTTCGCCAGTGTGGTGATTCTGACGATGCTTGCCGCAGTAACTTTTGATCCCCGACTGATTTGGGATAATACGGAGTCGGATGACGACTATGACTGATTTGCCTACCGCAAAAACCCGACCGGCCTCGAACTGGTCTGCCATTTGGGTGTTGCCTCTTATCGCCCTGATCATCGGTGGCTGGCTGGGCTGGCGAGCTTACAATGAGACCGGCATCGAGATTCAGGTGCGTTTCGACAGTGGCGAAGGCATTCAGGCCAACAAAACCGAAGTTGTCTACAAAGGCATGTCGGTCGGCAAGGTCAAAACCCTCAAGCTCGATGACGAAGGCACTTCAAAAGGTGTGATCGCAACCGTTGAGATGAACAAGGACGTAGAGCAATACCTGCGAACCAGCACGCGTTTCTGGCTGGTCAAGCCAAGCGTAACCCTGGCCGGTATTACCGGTCTCGAAACGCTGGTTTCGGGTAACTACGTGGCGATCAGTCCCGGTGAAGGCGAGCCCGTTCGCAAGTTCAAGGCGCTAGCCGAAGAGCCGCCGTTATCAGACTCCAAGCCCGGTCTGCACCTGACCATCAAGGCTGATCGCCTCGGCTCTTTGAATCGCGGCAGCCCGGTGTTCTACAAGCAGATCAAGGTCGGTCAGGTTAAAAGCTATCTGCTTTCCGAAGACCAAAGCACCGTTGAGCTCAAAGTGTTTATCGAGCCGACCTACGCCAAGTTGGTGCGTAAACATACGCGGTTCTGGAACGCCAGCGGTGTCAGCATCGACGCCAATCTGTCGGGGGTCAAAATACGCAGCGAATCGTTGGCCAGCATTGTTGCCGGTGGCATTGCATTCGCCACACCAGAAAACCGCAAGGACAGTCCACCTACTGATCCGAGTTTGCCCTTTCGTCTCTACGAAGACTTCGATGCAGCCGCTGCCGGCATACGGGTCAAAGTCAAACTCAGCGACTTCGAAGGCCTGCAGGCTGGCCGCACACCGGTTATGTACAAAGGTATTCAGGTCGGCAATCTGAAGGCGTTGAAGATCGACCCGGATCTTTCCGGCGCCACTGCCGAGTTGACCCTCGACCCGTTGGCCGAAGATTACCTGGTCACCGGCACACAGTTCTGGGTGGTCAAACCGTCGATTTCCCTCGCCGGCATCACCGGTTTGGAGGCCTTGGTAAAAGGCAACTACATCGCCATCCGTCCGGGGGACAAAGGTTCGGCACCGCAACGCGAGTTTGTCGCAAGGCCCAAGGCTCCGCCGCTGGATCTACGTTCGCCGGGTCTGCATATGGTGTTGTTCACCGATAACCTCGGGTCACTCGAAGTCGGCAGTCCGATTCTCTACAAACAGGTCAAGGTTGGTTCGGTACAGAGTTATCAATTCTCCAAGACCAAGAAACAACTGGTGATTGGCGTTCACATCGAGAAGGAATACGAAGGGCTGGTCAATGCCTCGACAAGGTTCTGGAATGCCAGTGGCATTACGCTGACCGGCGGCCTGACCGGTGGGATTCAGGTCAAGAGTGAATCGCTGCAAAGCCTGATGGCCGGGGGTATCGCGTTCGAAACTCCGGAAGCCAAAGCCCCGCTGCAGAAGAAAATTCCGCGGTTTCGCCTGTTTGCCAACCACGACGAAGCCAACCAGAAAGGCATTGTGGTCACGATCAAGGTTGATCGCGCGGATGGATTGCGCAGCGGCACGCCCGTTCGATTCAAAGGGCTTGATGTCGGCAAGATCGAAGACGTCGACCTCACTGACGACCTGCAATCGGTGATGCTCACGGCACGCATCACCGAGGTGCCGGAGCGCATCGCTCGGGCTGGTAGTCAGTTCTGGGTGGTCAAGCCCGAGCTTGGGCTGATCAAGACTTCGAACCTTGAAACCCTGGTCACAGGCCAATACATCGAAGTGCAGCCTGCGCTGAAGAATCTCGGCCCGCAGAAGAACTTCGTGGCGTTGGCCAACCCGCCGGAGTCCGTCAAGGCTGAACCGGGCCTGAGTTTGGTGTTGAGCGCCGCTCGCCGTAGTTCGCTGAAGACCGGCGTGCCGGTGACTTACCGTGAAGTGACGGTCGGCAAGGTAACGGGTTATGAGTTGGGTCAAACCGCTGATCGCGTCCTGGTGCACATCCTGATCGAACCTAAATATGCACCGTTGGTGCGCAGCGGCACGCGGTTCTGGAACTCCAGCGGGTTTGGTTTCGATTACGGTTTATTCAAAGGCGCGACGATGCGCACGGAGTCGCTCGAAACGCTGATTCAAGGTGGCATCGCGTTCGCCACGCCGGACGGTGACCGCATGGGTAATCCGGCGCGACCCGAGCAGACGTTCCCCTTGTTCGACAAGTTCGAAGATGAATGGCTGACCTGGGCGCCGAAGATCTCCCTTGGTAAGTAGCGGGGCGTTGGTCTGGCGTCTGTGTTGACGCCTTCGCGAGCAAGCCCGCTCCCACACGTGACCGCGTTCTCAACAACGAACGCGATCAAGGTGTGGGGCTTGGTCCGCGCGGCGCTCCAACGCAGAGACCCTGAAGCTCACTGAAAATGACGCCCACAAAAAAGGCCGCGATCCAATGGATCGCGGCCTTTTTCATATCTAACGGTTTAACTCAAACCGCATCCAGCTCCGGCTCATCCGTTTCAACGTTAACCACTGCCTTCACTTCATCGTGACGGCGGATGTACTTCCAGTCTGCTTCGTCGATGTAGATACCGTTCGGACCGCTGCCGCCTTCGAGGTCAATGGCAACACTGGCGCAGACTTGCGGCTTCACACTCGCCAGAATCGGCACGAAACCCAGTTGCAGGCTGGTTTCCAACAGCGCTGCCTGGTTCTTCTCGTCGATGTCCGCTGCTTCGTCGAGGTAGTACGGCAGGCGAACACGACCGGCCTGGTCGCGGTCCATCAAGTGCAGCAACAAGTACATGTTGGTCAACGCCTTGATGGTCATCGTGGTGCCGTTGGAAGCTGCGCCGTCGATGTCGGTGTGAATCACTGGCGTTCCATTGACCTTGGTGATCTCGAACGCCAGTTCAAACAAGTCCTTGAGGCCGAGCTGGTTGTGGTTCGCTGCCACCAGCCGCGCCAAATATTCCTTGGCCTCTTCGTTCTTGTTGTCCTGATCTGCACTCTGGCTCAGGTCGAACACGGAAAGCGTTTCGCCTTCTTCGTACTGACCGGCGCTGTGGATGATCTGGTCGATGTGCTTGAGTGCTTCCTTGTTCGGCGCAAGCACGATGCGAAAGCTCTGCAGGTTGGACACCTGACGCTTGTTGATCTCACGGTTGAACAACGCCAGTTGATGCTCGAGGCTGTCGTAGTCGCTGCGAATGTTGCGCAGGGTCCGGGCGATGTCCGTCACCGCCGCGCGCCGAGCCTTGCCCAAAGTCAGTGCTTCGTCAGTGCGGTGCGCATACGCGTTGATCAGCAATTGCAGGCGACGCTCCATATCGTCTTCGCTGTCGAACTTGGCCACGCCCTTCAGGCGCACCTGCGCGTAAAGCGCTTCGATCTGACCGTCACTGCGCTGCAAACCTTGCCAGCTGTCCTGATAGTCATTGAGCAATGGCAGCAGATTGTCCATTGAGTCGTCGATCGGATCCATGAACGGCGTACCGAACGGCAGGTCTGCCGGCAATAACTGACGGCGACGCAGCGCATCGTCCAGTGTGCGTTGCTTGGCTTCCATGTCGCCAATCTGTCGGCCCACCAGTTGCAGCTTGGCCGACAGTTGCTGAACGCGTTCAGTGAAGGCGTCGCTGGAACGCTTCAACTCTTCCTGCGCCGCTTCCATCTGCGCCAATTGCTCAAGCTTGTCTTCTTCCTCGGCGCTCAGTGTTTGCGAACGACGGAAATCTTCCAGGGCTTTTTGCGCATCCAGCACCTGCTGGTACAGCGCCTCGGTCTGGGTTTTGCTGGCCGCTCGGTCGGCGACCACTGCCGCTTGAGTCTTCAGTTGCTTGAGTTCTTTTTCCAGACGTTCTTTCTGATCGCGCAATGCCGCGCGGTCAGCCAACGCCTGCAAGGCCGGTGGCTCGATGTGCGAGATGTCGATGGACAGACCCGGAACCTCAAAGCGCTCGCCTTTGAAGCCATCGAGAATCAGCTCCATGGATTTGACCCACTGACCGTCCTCGTCCAGCGTGATCCCGTGTTCGCCCAGCGGCAGGCTGAACAGCGCGCTATTGAACAGACGCATCAGGCGCTCGACGTCCTGTTGCGAGAACTCTTCACGCAGCCGGGCGTAGCTGTTGTTGTCGGCGTGATCGAGTTGTTGCTTGACCGACTTCAAGCGTTTTTCCAGATCCCGCAGACGCTCTTCGAGGTCTTCGGCACTGAACTGCCGCGACTGGGCCAGCGCACCGGCCAGTTCATCGTGCGCATCCTTGGCCGCCAGCAATTGCTGTTCGAGGACTTTGACGTCATCGACCAAGGCGAAGCGATGTTTGAGTACAGACAGTTCGCCGAGCCAGCGCTGGATGCCAGTGATTTCACGTTCCAGGCGCATCAGCTCCTGAGTGCCACCGCGCTGGTCGTTTTGCAGGGCATCCTGCTCATTGCGGTAATGCTCAGCCTGAATCGTCAGCTCTTCCTTGCGCGCACTGGCGTAGTCCGACCAGGTGCCGAGCAGGGAATCAAGCAGTGGCGAGATACGGTGCAGTTTGCCGCGCAGGATGTTGCGCTGGGCAACGCCGGCGGCCAGTGCTTCAACCAGTGGTCCCGCCGTGACCAGCGAGTTGTAGTCCTGCTCCATGCGTCGCACATCGCGGAATGCTTCTTCGCACGCAGCGATGTAATCGACGCTGCCGGAACGCAGGCTGTGCTCGAAGGCATCGAGGAACAGTTGCTTGAGCTTGGCCGCGGTGATTTCGCGCATGTGCAGCAAGTTGATGAACAGCGCACGGAAGGTTTTCAGGCTCTGCTCGCTGGTGGAACGCAGCGGGATCAGCGTCAGGTCCAGCGGGATAGATGTGTGACCACCCACCAGTAAACGACGCAGTTCATCCGGCTTCAGTTCATACGCTTTAAGGCCTTCGCGTTCCAGGTTGGTGAACAATTCTTTCTGGCGCAGGCAGGTGTCGTTTTTCTGGTAATGAGCCAGGTCCAGTTTGCCGGCGTAGGCAAAGAACTGGTGACCGAAACCGCCGCCGGGGCCACGTCCGACCACGCCAATCACGTGCGGGCCGTGCGGCAGCGAAACTTCAACCAGGATATAGCTGGTGTCGGAGGCAAAGTAGAACCTGCGCGATTGCTCCAGGCTGTACTTGCCGAAACTCATGTCCGACATACGCGCCAGAATCGGGAACTGCAACGCGTTGATCGACGCGGATTTACCGAGGTTGTTTGCACCGTAAACCGATAGCGGTTCTTCCAGTGGAAACAGGCCCAGGCTGTAGCCGGCAGTGTTCAAAAGGGCGAAGCGGCGAATGCCGTAGCGTTCCTTGCTCATGCGTCGGTCTCCTGTTCTTCGGCGATGGCGCGGGCCATGGCGTCTTCTTCGCTTTCTTCCTCGAAGTCGCTTAGGTCGAGCGGATCATCGGTTTGCAGCAGCTTTTCGTCGCTGTCGTCATCGATCAACACCGGCACCGGCAATGGCAACACGCTGTGCAGGCTGGCGGCCAGGTCCCGGTCTTGCTGAACCGACAGGCAAACATCAAGGAAACGGTGCATCGGCGGCAGGAAACGGTAGACCCCGTTTTCTTCGCCGGCGAAACCGAGTTGGGTCATGCGGCGCATGATTTTTTCTTCGAGTTCTTCGACCGTTTGCACTTCGGCCTGAATAAACAGATCGCGGTATTTCTCCAGCAGCGACGGCAACTCATCGCGGCCGAGGCTGCCGCCATCGAGCACGGCAACCGGATCGCGGCCCTGATCGGCCAGATGCTCAACGAGAATAAAGGTGAACAGTGCCAGGCGTTGCGCGGTTTTATTCACGGCTGCAGCCGCCAGGTCGGGCACGAAGTAGTAGAAACCACGCGTGTCGCAGACCAGCTCAAAACCCAAGGCCTTGAACAGCGTGCGGTACTGGTCCTGGAAGTTTGAGAGTTGCGCGTACAACTCCGGATCACGGCGGCTGACGTGGTAACCCTTGAACAGTTCGCGAAAGATGGGGGCCAGCTGGGACAGTTCGGATAGATCAAGATGCATGTGGAGTGCTCGCAGAATTCCCGGCGGTGTCGCCAGCCGAGAGCAGGGCGAAGGAGCGCAGGCTGACCTGGTGCTCATGAGTGTGGTAATCGCGGCGTTCCAGACGCTCGCGTTTGAAGCGTTTTTCCCGCGACAGACGCGAGAACCAATACAGCAACTCATCGGTGGCGCCGTTCGGTTCCTGCTCCAGCAGCCAGGTCATGAGGTCTGGCATCGGCAGGGCATCTTCGCAACGTTCGAGCATTTCGCGAACGGTGCGTGGCGCGCGCGGTGCTTCGCCTTTCTGGGTTTTGTGGGCCTTGGGGAAACGTGCCGGTTTGGGCTCGAAGCGGGCCAATGCATAAACATAGGCTTCAACCTGACTGGCACTGCCGAGAAAGGTGCTTTGCGGGCGAGTGAACATTGGCATTGCCGCTTGCGGCACGGCGTCGATGCCCTTGCGACGGATCGCCGACAGTGCCAGCGCCGCGCCGCGTGTCACGGCGTTATGGCGGCGAGCCTCTTCACGCAGCGGCAGCAGCAGTTCACGGGCGTGACGCAAGGTCAGCTGGGCGCTGGTCTGCATTTCGAGGATGCGCGCGTGGGTGCGCAATAGCATGTCGTCATCGACCAGGTGGCCGAGGCGCTGCTGTTCGGTGAGCATTTTCAGCAGGACGTTTTCGACTTTGCGCACGCCTTGTTCGAAGGCGCCGTCGGCATTCACCAACTGAATCATTGGCTCGACGTATTCGTCCCAGGTCGCCAGCACTTCCGCGTAGCGCTGACGCAGCGGTATTTGCCGGTCGCTGGTCTTGGCGCGTTCGGCGACGGCCACCAAGGCCTGTTCGTCGTTGGCCAGTTTCTTCAGTACGTCGCGCACGCGCATGTCGAGCAAACGCAACTGGCGCGCCAGGTCGTGACCGTCTCGGATGTCAAAAGCGTCCTGGATATAACCGGCCAGGCGTTCGAGATGGCGCAGATAGGCTTCGATTTCCAGGCACAAGCCCAGACGGTGTTCGCGGCGCAAGTAGGCGAGAAAGTCGTGAATCTGCGCGTTGAGCTCGAAACGGTTCGGGCTTTTCGCCACGGGAACCAGGATGTCGAGGCGAATCCACACATCCAGCAGGCTGGTGATGTCCTGCGGTGTACTGTCCAGTTGCTGGGCGGCCAACTGAGAACGCAGTTCGTTGAGGCTCAATGTGCCTTGGTCGAAGTGCTCGCACAGTGGTTCCAGAAGTGCCCAGTGTTCAGCGAGGGCGCGCAAGACGCGCTTGGGTTCGATCATCGGGATGGCCGGCTGGTTGGCAATTAAAAGCAGCGATTGTACTGCATCACGGGCAATGCGATTCACTCTCGGGACGGGCTGTCGCTTTTTCTGTTCGTGAGGTCTACCGATCAACAGCGCGGGCGATCTTCTGCGAAGGGCGGTAGAATCACCGCACTTTAGTTATCCACAAGTGGCCGACCCTTGCTAATCGAGTCCCGCCGCCGCGCTTATTTGACCGCCATGCAGGTGGTCAACTGGCTGCCGCGCACCGAATTGCCTTTTGCCGCGCCCTCGCGTCCCGAGTTGCTCGAGATGCCCGAGCCATTGGTCGTGGTGCCATTGGCCCCGGCCACGGCCCCGGTGGCCGAAACCCCTGTCGAGCCTGTGGTCACACCGGCCGAACGGGTAAAAATTGAGGTGCCGCGTCCCTCGTTGGCCAGCACTCGCACCAACGCCCGTGTCGACGAAGAAGTGGCTCCGGTTGCGATAAAGGCAACTGTGACGCCGCCACCTCGTTTCGCCTTGCAGTTATTGCGAGCCGGTCGCTGCCTGCTGTTGGTGGAGTTACCCACAGGCGGAGCGTTCCAGACCCGCGATCCTGCGTATTTATTACTCAAGGACATGTTGCGCGCCGCCGGTTTGCCCGACAGCCCGCAAATCATTGGTGAACCAGTGCGCTGGCCACTGCTGGTTCGCGGCAACATGGACCAAGGCCCGGAAGCGGCGCGCGATTTTGTGCAAGGCTTTCTCTCGGCCCGCCTGGAAGATGCGCCGTGTGTTTGCGTGTGGCTGATCGGTCTGCCGGCCGTGCGTTTCGCCGGTGAAGCGAATGCCGAATCCTTCAACCGTGAACTCCAGGTAGAAGGCCTGGGCTCGGTCTGGGCCCTGCCGGGTCTGGAATTATTAATGGAAGAGCCACAGCGTAAGGCTGATGTCTGGCAAGCCATGCGTCGGCTGATGGCGCGCTGGAAAGAATCGAATGAGTGACGCTGTATCGTTCCGCCCGATGACCGAGGCGGACCTCGACGCTGTGCTGAAAATCGAATACGCCGCGTACAGTCATCCCTGGACCCGCGGGATTTTCCTCGATGGCCTGGGTAAATATCAGATCTGGTTGATGTTCGAAGGTCAGCAGCAGGTCGGCCATGGTGTGGTGCAGATCATTCTTGATGAGGCGCATCTGTTGAACATCACCGTCAAACCGGAGAATCAGGGCCGAGGCCTGGGTTTGACGCTGCTTGAACACTTGATGTCCCGGGCGTATGACGCCAAGGCGCGCGAGTGTTTCCTGGAAGTACGCGACAGCAACCGTGGCGCGTTTCGGCTATACGAGCGTTATGGGTTTAACGAAATCGGCCGGCGCCGCGATTATTATCCTGCCGTGGGTGGCCGCGAAGATGCCGTCGTCATGGCCTGCACGTTAGTGGATTAGGCCTTTAAAGCATCACGAGCAGGCTAGTGGATGGCATTAATCCACTGTGGGTGTGAGCCTGCTCGCGATGGCGTGTCGCCAACATCAACCATCACGATTACCGTCCATCGGATCGCGCTCCGCCAGTTCAGCCTCATCCAGCCCATTGCCTCCGCCGATTTCGTCTTCGTCGACAACGCTTAAATTCCAGTCTGCCTGTTCGCCTTCACCGGCTTCACTGGCATCACGCGCGCCGTCTTCACGGATCAGCGTTTCAGGGCTCATGTCATCATCGGTGGGCTCGTGATCATCGGTCGAGGCCCCGGTCATCCCTGCTTCGCGCACACGCTCCCCAGGCATCAGGTGCTCGCGTTCGTTGTCCGGTATTTCGTCGCCAATTTTGGCGGTGGGTTCATCCTCATCGAAATCCAGCTCGTGCATCGAACCCATGCGGTCTTCGTTATCATCGATGGGTTCTGGTTGTACCGCATCGTAAGGACGTCGTGAATCAGTCATGGCAATTCCTCATACTGTGGGCCTTACTAAGGTGGACCCACGGCGTTGCCCAGAATTCCACTGATGTGCAGCGAGGCTGGCCGGCACGGAAAACAAGGCGTCAGCAGGTATCTGTATCTTGCGCGTGACCTCGACGGGCGGTTGTCTGTCATATCAGCGCATCATTATCGAGGCTTCAACGCATGAACGAATTACAAGATCTGATTGATAACAACGAGCGCTGGGCAGACGCGATCACTAAAGAAGATCCTGACTTCTTCGCCAAGCTGGCCCGTCAACAAACACCGGAATTCCTGTGGATCGGCTGCTCTGATGCCCGTGTACCGGCCAACGAAATTGTTGGCATGCTGCCCGGCGATCTGTTCGTACACCGAAACGTTGCCAACGTGGTGCTGCACACCGACCTTAACTGTCTGTCGGTGATCCAGTACGCGGTAGACGTGCTCAAGGTCAAACACATCCTGGTCACTGGCCACTATGGCTGCGGCGGCGTGCGCGCTTCGATGCAGGATCGCCAGTTAGGCCTGATCGATGGCTGGTTGCGCTCGATTCGCGATCTGTACTACGAAAAGCGTGAAGAACTCGCCAGTTTGCCGACCGAAGAAGAACGCGTAGACCGTCTCTGTGAACTCAACGTGATCCAGCAAGTGGCGAACGTCGGGCACACCAGTATTGTGCAAAATGCATGGCACCGCGGGCAGAAACTGTCCATCCACGGCTGCATCTATGGCATCAAGGATGGTCGCTGGAAAAGCTTGAACGCGACCATTAGCGGTTTCGAGCAATTACCGCCGCAGTACCGCTTGCGCCCGGTCGAAACGCTGTAAAAATGATCAACAAGGACGTTGCCGACGTCAGGGCCGCCAACGTGCCCTGGACGTCGGCTTTCTTCAGCCTGGTGTGATACGCGTCAGTTGCAGTTGCGGGTAATACAACTGGCAGACCAGGTTGATGCCGATCATGACCACTAAAAACGCTAACTGCAGCGGGCTGAAGTGCGCCCAGTGCAGTGCGGTCAGCCATGGCCGCCGCTCGGCCAACTCCGGATCGAGCTGACCGATACGGCGTTTGTGCAAGAACCCGATCAGCATGAACCCGACGTAAGTCACCAACCCCAGCCAGCCTTGCAAGACTGCAAACAACAGCAGCATGACCGCTTGCGGCACACCGTGTCGTATCAGCAGCCAGCGAGTATCCGGGTTCAAGCGTTGCGGTATCACTCGCTCGGTCAACCACAAGTCCTGAACAATGACGTGGGACGTTATCGGCACCCACCAACTCAGTGCGAATCGAAAAAACCAGACCGGAACGCAAGCAAACACCATCGGGATGGCAATGCTGAAGCCCAAGGATTTGTGCTCGCTGGGCAGGTAAAACAAATAGAGCGCCAGTGCGATGGCGGCCCAGACACGCACCCAGGTTTGGGGCGCGATGGGACGCGGGAAAAAGCGTCGCCAAAAAAACACATCAGCCGACGGCAAACGAGCGAGCAATGCGGGATAACGCCATTTGAGCGTTTGCGCCAAATCGTGGCAGGCCTGCCACTCATTCTGGCCAAACCCGTCGATCATCTTTTTTTGTTGTGGGGGCGGCAAAGGCTTCATCAGCAAATGCGCCGCCTGCACATCGGCAGCCCACGTGCGATTCTGCTCAGCCTTGGCTTGCAGGTTTTGGTAAAAGGCTTCCTGGTTACAGCGTTCGATCAACGCCTGCCAAGTGGCGGCCGGCTCCGGATGAATGCCTTTTTTATCGTCCCAGCCAAAGACCTGACCGACACGGTCAAACAGCGGCAGGCTCCATTCGGTGTCGTTGAACAGTTGCAGGATGACTCGCTGCCATTCCTGGCGACGGTCGAACACCTGCAACCAGGGTTGTGCGGTGTAGTGTTTGAGCTGGTTCAGAAACTCACGCTCTTGCGAACTCTCCAGTCGTTCGCGCAAGGCCTGTCGATAGTCCTGCAGCAAACTACTGGCCAGCGCCTCCTGTTGCCATTCGTTCATCTGCACGTTTTGCCAAGGCGCCAGCCAGTCCAGGTTCTGGGCTGCCCAACCGGCAATCGAGCTGCGCAAGCCAGGATGATCGAAGCACAACTGCAGCAAGAGTTGTTCAAACGCCTGGGAGCATTGTTGTTGCTGAGCTTGATGCCAGCGCTGGTCCAGATTCTCTTCTGTGAGCCCATCGAGCAGTGCTCGCGCGGTAATGTCAGCCTGCGGGAGGGCAGGCGTGGGGCGTTGCAAACTCAATGGCTGAAGGTCTAGAACTTCCGACCAGGCATTCAAGTTGCCGTGATGCTCCTGCCGGACATTTTCGATCAGCGCCGTGGCTGTTTCCGACTCACTGTCCTGCGCCTGTTCGGCGCGCCATTGGGCGATGCCGAGTGCTTCTTCATAGGCCTCGCGCAATCGCTGAAAACCTTCAGCGTCTTCATCGGGCCGGCAGCTTTTCAGCAGGCGAGCGTAGCTGCGCTTGATGGTGCGGGCATCGGCGTCGACGGTCAGTTGCAGTAAGGACCAGCAATCCATGTGGCTGCTCCTTAGTGCCAGTGGCCATTATCCAGCGTGCTCAGTTGTTGAGTCAGTTCACTGCGCGCTTCACGGATACGGCGTTCGTCCTGAGACTCCAGTACATGCTGGAACTGTTGCGCCCAGTGACCGATCTGTTCGCGCAACTGCCCCAGGCTTTCCTGATAAAGACGCTCAAGGCGCGCGGTGAGCACCGTGTTGACCTGTTGGTCGCGCGGATGAATCTTCAGTTGCGCCAGGCTCTGCAAGCGTTGTTGGATTTCTTCGGGTGTGAGCACGCCAGGATTGTTTTCGATCACCAGCGAGTGCTGTTCGCCCGTTAACGGGATAAGCACCTGGGCTTCGAGCAAGCCGTTGTTGTCGTAGGTGAAGCGTACATCCAGCGCAACTTCGCCGGCCTTGCGCTTGGGCACCTTGATGTCCAGTTGGCCCAGCGCCACGTTATCCCTGACCAGTCGACTTTCGCCCTGATAAATCTTCAACAGCACGTGTTCCTGGTTATCGCTCAGGGTGTAGACAGTCTTGACCCGACTCACCGGGACGATGCTGTTGCGTTCGATGATGGGCAAATAATGGCCGCTTTCGAATTGCTGGCCGACCTGGGTCGAGGTCTCGATGCCTAATGTGTAAGAGCAAACGTCTGTCAGTACCACTTCTTCGAGTGCCGCAGAGCGTGCTTTCAGCGCGGCCTGGATCGCGGCGCCGTGAGCCACCACTTCGTCTGGATCGAGGCTGATTGAAGGAAACCTGCCAAACAGGCCCGCCGCGAGTTTGCGCACCAGAGGCATGCGGGTGGTTCCGCCCACCAACAGTATTTCGTCGAGGTCGCTGACGCGAATTCGGGCGTCGCGCAAGGCGCGCTCGATGGGTGTACGCAGGCGTTCGAGTAACGGCGTGTAGAGCACCGCTAATTGTTGCTGGGTGACGGTTTGCGTCCATTGCTTGCCATCCACTCGCAAGCTGAACTCGGCGCTGCTGTCCTGTCCCAAGGCTTTGCGCACACGCTCGGCCTCGCGACGCAATGGCTGGATGACGCTGTTGCGATCAGGAAAATCATCGGTCAGGCGATGGTGCTCGATAAAGTGTTCAAGCAGGACGGTATCGAAATCTTCGCCGCCCAAAAAGTTGTCACCAGCGCTGGCACGAACCTCCATGACGCCATCGAACAGCTCAAGAATCGACACGTCGAAGGTGCCGCCGCCCAAGTCAAACACCAGGAAAGAGGTTTCCTTGTCCCGTTGATGCAACCCGTAAGCGAGGGCCGCCGCCGTCGGTTCGTTGATCAGTTTTTCAACGTTCAACCCCGCCAGTTCACCGGCAATACGTGTGGCTTTACGCTGGGCATCGCTGAAGTAGGCCGGAACGCTGATCACCGCTTCGTGCACGGTTTCGCCGAATGCACGCTCGACGTCTTCCTTCAGGCTTTTAAGCACCAACGCCGACAATTCTTCCGGGCGGAATGTCCTGTTTCCCAGGCGCACCTCGGTGGCGCTGCCCATGTGGCGCTTGAACAGCGAAGTGGTTTGGTGCGGGTGAGTGTGCAAACGCTCGCGGGCGGCTTGACCTACCAGCACGCGGCCCTGATCGTCCAGGCCGACCACGCTGGGTGTCAGGAACTGTCCCAGTGCATTGGTCACCAACTCGCTGGACTCTCCTCGCCATACGGCGACGAGGCTGTTGGTGGTCCCCAGGTCAATCCCTACGATCATCAATCGAACTCCCTTTCTTTTGGCAAAAAGTTGAAACAGAAAATATCCGCGCAAGGATATTACCGGAGAAGTGAGCGGTAAAGGAGGAGGGTGATGGCTATGAGCCATCATTTGCGATGAGCTGTAGTCAGTTCGCTTCAATGCAGAAGCGAACTGACTGCTCGGTGATCGCACTCAGGTGTTGAACGTCAGCGCGTTACTCAAATCGCCCATTGGTTTTTGCCCGCGCGCAACCATGGACTCATCTCGCAGCTTGATGCCATCGAGTTTTTCCAGATCGAATACCCGGGTAATCAATCGCAGGATCGAGGCCGTGTCGTAGACCGTGTGGTCCACCGTGCCTTTGCGTGAAAACGGCGAAATCACCAGTGCCGGAATGCGCGTTCCCGGTCCCCAGCGATCACCTTTAGGCGGCGCAACGTGGTCCCACCAGCCGCCGTTTTCGTCGACCGTGATCACCACCACCATGTTTTTCCATTGCGGGCTCTGCTGGAGCACTTTCAGTGCCCGCACGATATGCCGGTCACCAGACGCGACGTCTGCGTAGCCTGCGTGCATGTTCAAGTTGCCCTGTGGTTTGTAGAACGTCACCGCCGGCAGGGTGCCGGCCTGCGCATCGGCCAGGAATTTATTGGTACTCGACTCATCACCCAGACCACCGTCACGCAAACGCTTGCTGCGCTCTGCCGGGTTTTCCGGCCCTTGGCGCTGGAAATAGTTGAACGGCTGATGGTGGTACTGGAAGTTCGGAATCTTGGGGATTGACCCTGAATCCTTGTACTCATCAATCGTGGCTTGCCATGCGCCGCCATACCAGGCCCAGTCGACGTTCTTCTTCGACAACTTGTCGCCGATGTGTTCGTGGGTCTGCGGTACCAGCACGCTGGGCAATGGCTTGGCGTAATCGGGGCGCTCGGGGTCGCGGATCCAGGTCGGCCAGTAAGGCGGCGCCATGGTGTTCACGGCAAAACCATCAGGTGTCAGCAGGCTAGGGCCGAATTGCGGCGGGCCCGTCATGGCGCTGGCGGGTGATTGCTCCAGCGGCTTGAGCCGGTTATCCGTGGGATCGTCACTTTGCAATGTCGCGATTTGTGTCTTGGCGATCGAGTTGGCGGCGTCCGGGTAAAACGGCACTTGTGCGCTGATCAAGTACTGATGGTTCAAATACGAACCGCCAAAAGCACCCTGGAAAAAGTTGTCGCAGAGCACGAATTCCCTGGCGACATCCCACAGGCGCAATGAATAACGGGTTTGGGTGTAATGGCCGAACGTCAGGCCACCCGAGTCAGCCCATGCCACGAAGTGATCATTTTTGCCGCCGTTGATTTGCATCTGATTCTGGTAGAACACGTGCCACAGATCACGGGTCACCAATCCCAGCGGCAGGTCTTCGCCGTGTGGGCCTTTGAGACCGAACGGTACGTTGGGCAGGTTCTCCTGGAACTGCACACCGCTGGCGTACGCCACGCCATCGATCGTCTGCGGGCCGACCTGAGTCATGCCGCCCCACACCGGTGGCAGGGTCGACAGCACGCTGCCATCGCGATCCCGTTGTTGATACTGCTCAGGCTTGAGCGCGGACAGCGGATTTTCGACGCCCGGGAAATCTGCAAACAAGTTATTGAAGCTGCGGTTTTCACCGTAGATCACCACCACGTTTTTCACGTTATCGCGCAGTGCTTTATCCAGCTCGGACGCTGTCAGCGGGCGGTCTACCGGTTTTGCGGGTTCATCACCCTTGGGTCCGCAAGCACTTAAAGTTGCGCCCACACCCAATACCGCAACTCCGCCCAGGAAGCGGCGGCGGCCGGTATCGGCAGGTTGATCGGTTTCTGGGGAGGGGATGTCGTTTCCATCTGTTTCGTCGTTCATTCCGGCTCCTGTCTTACAGAGGTGTGACGTATTGTTGCTAGATGTTTCGGCGGGACGCTAGCAGCGCGATGTGACGGGGAGGTTACCAGCGCATTGATCGCATGGCGTAAATCAACCTTCAGGACAGTGGCTCTAAAGCGGTGGCCCGCCCGAACTAACCAAGTGCCATGGCGCAGCCTGCGTGGGATGCGCAGTCGCATCGCCCACGGCTAATTCGATATAAATCTTGAAGTCGTGTGGGCTACCGTTCAGTCAGCGCGGCCCGAATTGCTCAGCGTTTTACCGTCTGATCAAGGCTGAATGCACCTGCCACCAGGCAGGTGCATTCACTTCTGTTACGGCATCACCGGCGGCGTATACGTAAGCGTCGTTCCCAATGCCCACAGCAGAAACAGCACCAGCGGCGTGTGCACCAAGAGTTGCACGAACGAGAATCCGATCAGGTCCCGCGCCTTCAATCCCAACACGCCCAGCAGTGGCAACATGTAGAACGGGTTGATCAGGTTTGGCAGGGCTTCAGCCGCGTTGTAGACCTGAACGGCCCAGCCGAGGTGGTAGTTGAGGTCGGTGGCCACTTGCATCACGTAGGGCGCTTCGATGATCCATTTGCCGCCGCCCGAGGGGATGAAGAAACCCAGAATCGCCGAGTACACGCCCATCAACAGCGCATAGGTGTCGTGGGAGGCAATCGTGACGAAAAAAGTCGAGATGTGATGCGCCAGTGTTTGCGCATCAGTGCCCTTGACGGTGGTCATCAGCGCCGCAATCGAGCCGTATAACGGGAACTGGATCAGCACCCCGGTGGTGGTCGGCACCGCGCGGGACACCGCATCCAGAAAACTGCGCGGGCGCCAGTGCAACAGCGCACCGAGCATCAGGAACAGGAAGTTGTAAGTGTTGAGGCCGGAAATCGCGCTGATCGCCGGTTTGGTCGAAAACTCATGGAACAGCCACCCGGCGGCCAGCAGCACCAACAAAATGGTCAACAGCGGGCTGTGTTCCAGCCACTCGCCAGGACGAGTGCGCGGTTGCAGTGGCGGCAGGTTGAAGCTGGGGTCGATGCCGCAGGCTTTTGCGTCACGCGCAGTGTTCGGCCCCGGTGCGGTGGCGTAGGCAATGATCAGCGAAACAATGATCAACGCCAGCAACAAAACGCCCGACTGCCAGAGAAAAATGGTTTGCGTAAAGGGAATAACGCCGGTGATCGACAGAATCGATGGCGGCAGGCTGGCAGGGTTGGCCTGCAATTGTGCGGCAGATGAAGACAGGCCCAAGGCCCACACGGCGCCAAGCCCAAGATAGGCAGCAGCACCGGCGGCGCGGTAATCCATTTTCAGATCGACACGGCGGGCGAGGGCGCGCACCAGCAAACCGCCGAACACCAGCGACAGGCCCCAATTCAGCAGCGAGGCGACCATCGAAATCAACGCCACCCAGGCAACGGCGGAACGGCCGTTCTTTGGAATCCGCGCCAAACGATCGATCAATTTCACCGCGGGAGGTGAAGCCGCGACCACGTAACCGCCGATTACCACGAAAGCCATCTGCATGGTGAACGGAATCAAACTCCAGAAACCGTCACCGAAGGCCATGGCCGCATCAGTAGGCTTGGCGCCCATGGCCAGGGTGGCGACGGCCACGATAATCACCGCCAGCGCGGCGAATACCCAGGAATCGGGGAACCAGCGCTCGGCGAAACTTGAGCAACGCAGGGCAAAGCGGGCATAGCGACTTTCGTCGATTTCAGCGGCCACGGGAGAACCTCGATGTTATGTTTATTGTGGTCTGCAGGGCCGCAAAGGCCCGTCTGGACAGGTGCCAACATTAAATCAAACAAAATGTTTTTGCGGCGCTGTTTTGCCGGTTTGAGTGATTGCGTGGTGTCGGGCATGGGAGGATGCTGCGCCGTGCCTCTGCAAGGGAATGACGACGAGTGAACAAGGACAGCACATTTGCTTATCAAGTTGTGTATCGCTACTTGATCGAGCTGATCGACTCCAGCGCAACCGATGGCGAGTTGAAGTTGCCGTCATTGCGCCAACTGGCAGAGCGCCTGAATGTGTCGGTGTCCACCACCAAATATGCGTACGCCTTGCTTGAGGATGAAGGGCGCGTCTACTCGCGGCCCAAGCGTGGTTATTTCCGCTCTGAAACACCGGTACTGCGCCCGATAGCCACTGGCAATCTGCTCGACAACGTTTACGCCTGTGCGCGTCAGCCCGGGATGCTGGCGCTGTGCAGCGACGCGCCGTCGATGTTGCTGTCCATGGAAAATCCATTGTTGATGACCGAGCGCGAACTCTTGCGCCAGTACCCGCGTTCCGCTGTGCCGCTGTATCAACCGCTGGGTGAGATCGAATTGCGCACGGTGTTGGCCGAACGCTACACCTGCTCGGCCGATAACTATTGGCGGCCGGAGCAGGTGTACATCGGTGCTGACTTACGCAGCGTGCTGCAGATTTCTCTGGCCGCGCTGAAGCTGCATGGTTGCGTGGCGCTGGTTGAGTCGCCGTGTTCCTGGGCCATTTTGCGGCAGTTGCAGGTGGCAAATATTCAGGTGATAGAGATGCCTCTGCGGGCCGATGGTCGGGTTGATATGCCCATGGTTCATGGGTTGCTGCAGGGTAAAAATGTGGCATTGGCCGTGCTCTCATCAACCGTGAGCATTCCCCACGGCAGCCTGATGCCTGCTGCGGACAAACGGCAACTGTGCACATGGTTGAGCGAGCGGGGTGCCTGGTTGTTCGAAAACGACAGCTATGGCGAATTCTGCTTCGCGCAAGAACGGTCGCGCTACCGTGATTTTGCCGATCCCGACAGGCTGTTGGTGTTTGCCACCTTCGATAAGGTTATCGGGTCGGAAGCACCCTTTGGCTACGTTCTGGTTCGAGGGCACGAAGCGGCGATGCAACACCAGTTGCTCGACCGGGCGTTTCGCCTGTCACCGATTCGGCAAAAAGCGCTCGCCCGTTTGTATGGTTCACGACGCATCGATCAGCACACTCACCTGTTGCGGGGCCTGCTGGGTGAGCGCATGAAGCAAATGACCGACCTGCTTCAGACGCACGCCGCCGACCAATTGAATGCAGTGGTGCCGGCCGGAGGCGCGACGCTTTGGGTGCAATCCGTGCGTGCGGTGGATATGCGCCAGGTTTACCAAAGGCTGTTGGCCGACAACATCGTCATAGCGCCGGGTGAATTGTTCAGCCAGCAAGGTTTGTGGCGTGATTGCCTGCGCCTGAGCTACACCGTGGACTGGAGCAAAGACATCCCCAAGGCTGTGAAAGCGCTGGCGCAGGCGATAGATCAAACGTATTAGCTGACGCCGTAACAATGCTGCAGATTTGGAAACTGCCCGTTGCGCACTTCTGCGGCGAAACATTCGAACGCCTGGCTCATCAATGCGCCGGCATCTGCGTAGGGCTTCACAAAACGCGGCACATGTTCGCCACCCAACCCCAAAAGATCTTCAGTGACCAGCACTTGTCCATCACAGGCGGGTGAAGCACCGATACCGATGGTCGGCATCGCGGAAAACTCACTGATACGTCGCGCCACCGGTTCGGCCACGCCTTCCAGTAACAGGCTGAAAGCACCTGCCGCGAGGTGCGCGCGGGCATCTTCCTCAAGCGCGGTGGCCGTCGCTTCATTCAGGCCCTGAGCCTTGAAACCACCCATGACATTGACGTACTGCGGCATCAGGCCGATGTGTGCCATCACCGGAATACCTCGCTGCACCAGAAACTCTACCGTGCAGGCCAAGGCTTTTCCGCCTTCTAGTTTGAGTGCATCGCAACCGGTGCGGGCCAACACTTCGGCGCAATTGCGATACGCCTGCTGCGGTGATTCCTGATAGCTGCCAAACGGCATGTCGGCAATCACACAGGCCAGCCGTGTACTGGCGACGACTGCACGGGTGTGGCCAATGATTTCTTGCAGGCTCATGTCCAGGGTCGAGGTGCGGCCGTAGCCCACCATGGCGGTAGAATCGCCGATTAAAATGAAGTCGACGAACGGGTCCATCAACTGCGCCATCGAGCGCGTGTAAGCGGTTAGCGAGACGATTTTCTGCTGGCCTTTCATGGCGACCAGTTGCGGAACGGTCAGGCGTTTGCTGCGTGTATGGCTGCTCATGGCGGCTTTCCTGTGGCTTGGAAAGTGCTCGATTATTGGTTTCGCGAAGTGGAATTCAATGCACAGAAAAAGGCTAAAACCCAACCCAGTGGTTTGATCGGGTTGTTCGCCGACGCGTTTGCGTAGACCATGAGCACCTTGGATTTTGCCTACGCCAGAGTTCTTTTTGATGACTGCCATTACCGATCCGCGCCCGGCGCCATTCACCCGCTCCGACTACAAGACCCTCGGCCTTGCGGCACTGGGCGGCGCGCTGGAAATCTACGATTTCATTATTTTTGTATTTTTCGCGCTGACCCTCAGCCAGCTGTTCTTCCCGCCGGAAATGCCCGAGTGGCTGCGCTTGTTGCAAAGTTTCGGCATTTTCGTCACGGGCTATCTGGCGCGGCCGTTGGGCGGGATTCTGATGGCGCATTTCGCCGACAGGCTGGGGCGCAAGAAAGTCTTCAGCCTGAGCATCCTGATGATGGCGCTGCCCTGCCTTTTGATCGGCATCATGCCGACCTACGCTCAAATCGGCTATTTCGCACCGCTGTTGCTGTTGGCCCTGCGCATCCTGCAAGGCGCGGCGGTGGGTGGCGAAGTGCCTAGCGCCTGGGTGTTCGTTGCCGAACATGCGCCGGCCGGGCACCGGGGTTACGCGCTCGGTTTCCTGCAGGCAGGGCTGACGTTCGGTTACCTGATCGGCGCCCTGACCGCGACGTTTCTGGCGCAAGCGTTTACCCCGGCGGAAATCCTCGATTTCGCCTGGCGTTATCCGTTCCTGCTGGGCGGTGTGTTTGGTGTAATTGGCGTCTGGCTACGACGCTGGCTCAGCGAAACCCCTGTGTTCATGGCGATGCAGGCCAAACGCGAGGCGGCGGTCGAGCTGCCGTTGCGCACGGTATTGCGTGAACATCGCCTGGCTATGTTGCCGGCGATGATCCTGACCTGCGTGCTGACGTCGGCGGTCGTGGTGTTTGTGGTCATCACGCCGACCATGATGCAAAAGACCTTTGGCATGAGCGCCAGCCATACTTTCGCCCTCAGCGCGTTGGGTATCGTCTTCCTGAACATTGGATGCGTGCTCGCCGGGCTGCTGGTCGACCGGGTTGGCGCCTGGCGCACGGTCATGCTGTACAGCCTGCTGTTGCCGCTGGGCATTGGCGTGCTCTATACGTGCCTGATCATTGGCGGTAACTGGATCGGTTTGGCGTACGCGATTGCGGGGTTGAGTTGTGGGGTCGTGGGCGCGGTACCGTCGGTGATGGTCAACCTGTTCCCGGCGCGGATTCGTGTCTCGGGAATTTCCTTCACCTACAACATTGCCTACGCCGCATGGGCCAGCATCACACCGCTATTGCTGATTGGTCTGATGCCGTGGAGCCCATGGATCTGCGTGATTTTTTGCGCCGTGATGGGGGCGGTGGGCGTCAGCAGCGCGGCCTATTTCGGCGCGCGCATGCCCACTGTGGGAGGGCGCAATGCAGCGCCCTGTGTGCAATGACGCTTATCACGTCAACCAATGCCACCAGAGCAGCGTCCCCACCAATCCGACCACCGATACGATGGTCTGCAGGATCGACCAGACCCAAATGGTCTGTTTGAGCTGCAGGCCGAAGTATTCGCGCACCATCCAGAAACCGGCATCGTTGACGTGGCAAAAGAATACCGAGCCGGCACCAATCGCCAGCGCCACCAAGGAACTTTGAGTGGCGGCCAGGCCTGCCATCATCGGCGCCAGAATCCCGGCCGTGGTGGTGGTCGCGACGGTGGCAGAGCCCGTTGCCTGACGCAATGCCACGGCAATCAGCCACGCCAGCAGCAAGTACGGCATGTGGGCGCCTTCGGCGACTTTACTGATGGTTTGGCTGACGCCGGCATCGAGCAATGTTTGTTTCAAACCGCCGCCGGCACCGATGGTCAGCAGTAATACTGCGATCGGCGCGAGACTTTTGCGCAGTGTGCCGCCGACTTCTTCACGCGGCATGCCGTTGGCCCAACCGAGGCAGATCACCGCGGCCATCACCGCAATGCCCAGTGCAACCAATGGCTCTCCCAGAAACTTCAAGGTCAGGGCTACGCTGCTTTCAGGGCTCATGGCGACTTTCGCCAGCGTGCTGCCGAGCATCAGCAATACCGGCAGCAGAATGATCAGCAACGACATACCGAAGCTTGGCTGACGCGGCGCCTTGGGCGGTGCGCTGAACAGTGCGCCGAGTTCGGCAGGTTCGTCGACGTGCATGCGTTTCGACAGCCAGTTGCCATAAACCGGCCCGGCCAGAATGACTGCCACAATTGCGATGCTGAACCCCAGCAACATGGTCAGGCCCAGGTCGGCGTGCAATGCACTGACCGCGATCAACGGGCCGGGATGCGGCGGCATCAAGGCGTGCAATGTGGTCATGCCGGCCAGTGCGGGAATGGCGATTTTAAGCAACGGCTGACCTGAACGACGGGCCATGACGAAAATGATCGGCACCATCATCACCAGGCCCACTTCGAAGAACAGCGGCAAGCCGATCACCATCGCCACCAGCGCCATTACCCAAGGCAACGACTTGCCTTTGCCGAGCCCCAGCAATGTAGAAGCAATGCGGTCGGCGGCTCCGGATTCGGCCATCAGTGCGCCCAGCATCGAGCCCAGGGCGATGATGATCCCCGCTTCGCCAAGAATCGCCCCGGCACCTTTGCTGAACGCCTTGGCAACTTCTTCGGGTGGTAAACCAGCGCCGACACCGGCGATGAAGGTGCCGATCAGGATTGACAGAAAAGGAGGGAGTTTGGTGGCGCTGATCAGCACGATGATTGTAGCGATTGCCAGCAGGCAGCACAGAATCAGGCGGGTGTCGTGAAACATCCAGGCAGCGGTCGATAAATCCAAAATGGAACTCCTTATCGGGTGATTACCACTGCAACATGTTGTTGCAATTTTCCAAGAGGATACTCGATGTGGCCGGCGTAGAGCGGCGGGTTTTGAATTCACAGCCCGATTGAAAGGCTAAAAATGTTCGGACTATTTTTGTAGGACAAGCCTGAAATGCGCTTAAGAAAACAATCTCAAGGCCGATGGTTAGGCTGCATATCGCTTTTCACCCTGCCCATCGGTGCGTCCTCATGTTCAATAAACGCTTGAAGCAAGAGCTGTTGGCTCTTCGCGAAGAACTTTCCAGCCTTCAACAAGTGAAGGACAGCCTGGAAAGCGAGATGCTGGTTCTGACGCTTGAGGCCGATGGGCGAATTCAGTCGGTGAACCCCAATTTCACCAGTGAGATGCTCTACAACAGCGCCGACCTGATCGGCCGTGCTCTGGACGACATTGTTCCGGCGCAGGTGAAGTCGGACGAATTCCATCAGCGTTTCAAGACTGCCCTGACCCGTGGCGAGCACTTTGCCGGTACCGTGCGTTTACTGCGTGGTAATGGCCAGGAAGCCTGGCTGCGTTCGATTGTGCAGCCCGTTCGCTCGGCAGACGGGCGCATCAGTCACTTCTCGATTTATTCCAGCGATTTGACCCGCACCATCGAAGCGTCCCGCGAGCACGAGAACCTGATTAGTGCGCTGGTGCGTTCGACCGCGGTTATCGAATTCGATCTCAATGGCAATGTGCTGATGGCCAACGACCGATTCCTCAACGGAATGGGTTACAGCCTGGCGCAGATCCAGGGCAAACATCACCGTCTGTTCTGCGTGCCCGAGGAATACAACAGCGCCGAGTATCAGAATTTCTGGCGCCGCCTGAACGCCGGGGAATTCGTGGCCGCGCGTTTCAAACGCATCGACAGCCATGGTCGGCAGGTCTGGCTGGAGGCGTCCTACAACCCGGTGGTCGACGCCAACAACAAACTCTACAAAGTGGTGAAGTTCGCCACCGTGATTACCGACCAGGTCAATCAGGAGCGAGCGGTCGCCGAAGCCGCAAACATTGCCTACAGCACCTCGCAACAAACGGACAACAGTGCGCAGCGTGGGACCGCTGTGGTGACTCAGGCCGTGGATGTGATGCGTGATCTGGCCAAGCACATGCAAACCGCCAGCGAAGGCATTGAAGCGCTGAACGAACAGTCGTTGGTGATCGGCAGCATCGTCAAAACCATCAGCGGAATCGCCGAACAAACCAACCTGCTGGCGCTGAACGCCGCCATCGAAGCCGCTCGGGCTGGCGAACAAGGACGCGGGTTTGCGGTGGTGGCAGATGAAGTCCGGCAACTGGCTTCGCGGACCAGTCAGGCCACCGATGAAATTGTGCTGGTAGTGCGCCAGAACCAGGACATGGCGCGCAACGCCGTGGCGCTGATGACCGATGGCAAACTCCAGGCCGAGCAAGGCCTGGCATTGGCAGCGGAGGCAGGCACCGTGATTGTCGAGATTCAGGACGGTGCGCAGAAAGTGGTCAACGCAGTCGGGCAATTCGCCAGCCAACTGTCGACTTAAACCAGACCGACGCCGACCACGCGACCGTCGACGCTGTCTCCAGGAGCAGGCCGGGTTGACGTTTGGCGACCCGGTGCACAGCAAAACACCGGTGCACTGAGGCGTTGGTTGTTCACACCCACAGGTCATTCTGAGCGGTGCGCTCGCCACCTTCGTGGCCCGTGTTCAACACGCCTTTGGGTTCGATCAGCAGGAGTTTTACCTCCTGCTCGGCGAACGGTTTGTGTTCCACCCCTTTTGCCACCACGTACATCTCACCGGCGTTCACCCGCACGTGCCCGTCGCGAAAATCGATGCGTAGTTGCCCTTCGAGCACGATGAAGGTTTCATCGGTGTCGAGGTGGTCGTGCCAGATGAAATCCCCCAGCAGCTTTACGACCTTGAACTGGTAGTCGTTCATTTCGGCGATGACCCGTGGCGACCAATGCTGGTCGATCAGGGCGATTTTTTGCGCGAAGTTCAAACTTTCATAAGCGTTCATCTAGTAGCTCTCATGGTTGATCCTGCAACCACGATAGCCCGCACGCCAGCGTGTTTCTTGTACGATTGTGCGTGGCTCAGCGCCGCTGCATTTTCAGCCAGCGCGCGGGCGACAATCCGTAGGTTTTACTGAACTGACGGCTCATGTGGCTTTGATCGGTGAAGCCGGCAATCAACGCCGCAGTCACCAGTGGCTGGCCCTGAATCAACAGCGAACGAACCAGGTCGAGGCGGCGCATGGTCAGGTAGCGATAAGGGCTGGTGCCGAACAACAGACGAAAATCACGCGACAGGCTCCAGCGATCCCGACCGCTGTGTTGGGCCAGCTCATCCAGGGTTACGCTGCGATCGAGGGCGCTGTGCATGAATTCGCGGGCGCGTTCTGCTGCCACGTAATCGAACGCAGGATGTTTGGTGGCCACGCCTGAAACGTTGCTTAAGGCTTGGGCAAGATCAAACAGCGCATCCTGTTCTTCCAAGGGGTCGAGCGGGCAATCAAGACTGTGCAGCAGCACCTGCGTTGCCGCGAACAATCGCGGGTCGTTTGATACTCCGTGCTTGATGAATGGCAGCGGCCGCCCACCCAGCATCTGCTGAATCAGCGCTGGTTCGATGTACATCATCCGGTACTTGAACCCGAGTTCGGTGCCGGCCTCGCCGTCATGCACTTCGTCCGGGTGCAGCACCATCGTCCCGCCGGGCAGACTGTGCCGCCAACTGCCTCGGTATTGAAAACGCTGTACCCCAGCAAGGGTTCGCCCAATGGCATAGGTGTCGTGGCGATGGAGGTCGTAACCGTGGCCGGCAAAAAAAGCTTCGAATCGCTTGAGTCCACCGACGTCAGGCGCACGGTAAAACCAATCATCGATAGGCGTTTGCCTGGCCATGGAATGCTGTTCCCAAAGGTGATACGAGCCACGTTAACCCAACGAGCGGCTGATTGTCTGCTGACGTTGAAACGGTGGTGCGGGTAGAAAAACGTCGGCGAATGTTGCAAGGTATTGCCCATCCTCTCAAGCCACCCAGGCGCTCCCTACCATGGACATGTCTCACTTGAGCTACGCCGCTCCGTTGTTGTCACTGGCGCTGTTATGGACCGTTGCGGTGGTGACGCCTGGACCGAATTTTTTTAACGTCGCGCAATTGGCGGCCAGCCGTTCCAAGCGCCACGGCGTGGTTGCCTCGTTGGGCGTGGCAACGGGCACGGTGCTGTGGGGGGTGGCGGGTGGCATGGGCATCAAGTCGCTGTTCAGCGCCGCGCCAACGCTTTACCTGAGTTTCAAAATTGCCGGCGGTTGCTATTTGATTTACCTGGGCTTGAAGCAGTTCAAGCGCAAGCCACCCATTGTGACAGGTGATGGCTCCTCGATTGATATCGCACCGCGCACGTTGTTGTCGGCGTATGGCCAGGGGTTTCTGGGCAATATGACCAACCCCAAGGCTGCGTTGTTCGTCGCCACGATCTTCGCTACCGCGATGCCGGCCACCGTGCCGCCGATGTTGCTGGCGCTGGCAGTGCTGACCATGGCGACGTTGTCGTTCAGTTGGTATTGCAGTGTGGCGCTGATCTTTTCCAGCCGCCGGATGGCGGGTGCCTACGGCCGTTCACGTAAATGGCTGGACCGCCTCGCCGGCAGTTGTTACCTGCTATTCGGGGTGCATCTGGTGGCCAATCGTTGAGGTGTTTTGAATGAGCAAGCTGCGGGTTGGGATCATTTTTGGTGGGCGCTCGGCAGAGCATGAAGTATCACTGCAATCAGCGAAGAATATTGTCGACGCGCTCGACCGGTCGCGCTTCGAACCGGTGCTGATCGGTATCGACAAGCAGGGCCTTTGGCACTTGAATGATCCGTCGAACTTCCTGCTCAATCAGGAAAACCCGGCGCTGATTGCCCTCAATCAGTCCAACCGCGAACTCGCCGTTGTGCCCGGCAAAGCCAGCCAGCAATTGGTCGAAACGTCGAGCCAGGAACTGCTGGGCCATGTTGATGTGATCTTCCCGATTGTCCACGGTACGCTCGGCGAGGACGGCTGCCTGCAAGGCTTGTTGCGCATGGCCGATCTGCCGTTTGTCGGCTCTGATGTGTTGGGTTCAGCCGTTTGCATGGACAAGGACATCAGCAAGCGCCTGCTGCGCGATGCCGGTTTGGCGGTCACCCCGTTTGTGACCCTCACGCGCGTAACCGCGAAGCGCACCGGGTTCGACCAGGTTCGGCAAAAGCTCGGTTTGCCGCTGTTTGTCAAACCGGCGAACCAGGGCTCTTCCGTGGGTGTGAGCAGGGTTGAAGACGAAGCGCAATACGTGGCGGCTGTCGAACTGGCGTTGGGCTTTGATGAGAAAGTGCTGATCGAATCCGCCGTCAGCGGTCGTGAAATCGAATGCGCAGTGCTCGGCAACGAAGACGCCATCGCCAGCGGTTGTGGCGAGATCGTGGTCAGCAGCGGGTTTTATTCCTACGACAGCAAATACATCGACGCACAGGCCGCACAAGTGGTGGTCCCGGCAGACATCAGCGCCGAGGCCAGCGAGCGTATTCGCGCCTTGGCCGTCGAGGCGTTTCACGTGTTGGGCTGTTCGGGTTTGGCGCGGGTCGACGTGTTCCTGACCGACAGTGGTGAAGTGCTGATCAACGAAATCAACTCGTTGCCGGGCTTCACGCGCATCAGCATGTACCCCAAGTTATGGCAGGCTGCCGGCATGACCTACAGCGAACTGGTCAGCAAATTGATCGAGCTGGCGCTGCAAAGACATACATCGCGCAAGGGGTTGAAAATTTCGCGGTAAGTGGATGCCGCTTGAGCCACGAAGCGGCGACCTTGATCAAACCTGCTTCACCGGTTGGGCGCTCAGGAAATCTGTGGCGAGGGGATTTATCCCAGCTCAGGGAATCTGTGACGAGGGGATTTATCCCTGCTCAGGGAATCTGTGACGAGGGGATTTATCCCTGCTCAGGGAAATCTGTGGCGAGGGGATTTATCCCCGTTGGGTTGCGCAGCGGCCCCGGCGTCCAGTCCATACAAGCTGATGGGGCAGGACTAGCGACTGCTGCGCAGTCGAACGGGGATAAATCCCCTCACCACATATATCTGACCACAGATCTCACTACAGACTTGACCACAGATCTCTCACCACAGATCTCACCACAGATCTCACTACAGATCTCTCACTCCAGATCTCACCACAGAAACCTCACAGGAAATCCCCTCGCCATACATTTAGGCCCTGCGCTTGGGTGAGCAGCATGTGCCTCCCGGTAAGCCTTTGCCAACTCTCGCAGGGCTCAATCGCCCAATGCTTCGCCTTCACGCCGCGGATCTGCGCCGCCGGCAAGCGACACGTTTCCTTGTGCATCTTTGACCCGGACAATCGCCTGGGTGCCGCTGGTCATGTCGATTTCATTGACGCTGTGGCCCTTTTCTTTCAATGCCTGAATCAATTCGGCGCTGAACTGCCCTTTTTCCAGTTCTGTCGGGCCGTTGCGGCTGCCGAAGTTGGGGAGGCTGATAGCGGTTTGTGGGTCGAGGTTCCAGTCGAGCAGGCCGATGGTGGATTTAGCGACGTACTCGATGATTTGCGAGCCACCAGGCGAGCCGACAGTGGCGAGAAACTCGCCGCTCTGGCGGTCGAAAATCAACGTCGGCGCCATGGATGAGCGCGGACGTTTGCCGGGCTCGACGCGGTTGGCGACTTTTTGCCCATTCTCTTCGGGGATGAATGAGAAGTCAGTCAACTGGTTGTTCAGCATGAACCCTTGAACCATCAGGTGTGAACCGAACGCAGATTCGACTGTGGTGGTCATCGACACGGCGCCGCCCAGGTCATCGACGGCCACTACTTGCGAGGTGGAAATACGCAGTGGTGAGCGGTCGGGTGCGTAGGCCACCTGAATGCCCGGCGGCGTGCCGGGTTTGGCGCTGCCCATACTGCGATCACCGATCAGGGCGGCGCGGCTGGCGAGGTAGGTGGGGTCTACCAGGCCTTTGACTGGGACGGGCACGAAGTCGGTATCGGCCACATATTGCGCGCGGTCGGCATAGGCCAGACGCTCGGCTTCAGAGATCAGGTGCACGGCTTCAGGTGTCGGTTCGATGCCTGCAGGTTTGTCGGTTTTGACGGGTTTAAGCGGCGCCAGCGCATAACGCGGATCGCGGGTTTCCAGCGCCTGCAAGGTGCCAAGGATCTGCGCCACGGCGATGCCGCCTGACGAGGGCGGCGGCATGCCACACACCTGCCACTGTTTGTAATCGGTGCACAGCGGCGCGCGCTCCTTGGCCTTGTACCCTTCTAGATCGTTCAGCGACAGGCTGCCGGGGTTGGCGTGGCCCTGAACCTTGGCGACGATTTCCTGGGCAACAGGGCCTTTGTACAGTGCATCAGGGCCCTCATTCGCGATGCGTTTCAACACCGCTGCCAGTGCCGGGTTTTTCAGTTGCGTGCCGACGGCTTTCGGGCTGCCATCGGCATTCAGGAAATAAGCCATCATGTCTGGCGAGCGCTGCATCGACGAATCCGAAGCAATTAGCTGATGCAGACGCGGTGAGACAGCGAAGCCTTGTTCAGCGAGTTTGATGGCGGGTTCGAAGAGTTGCGCCCAAGGCAGGCGACCGTGTTTCTGGTGCGCCAGTTCAAGCGCTCGCAACACGCCTGGCGTGCCCACCGAGCGACCGCCAATTTGTGCCTGGGTGAAAGGCATCGGTGAGCCATCGGCCTTCAGGAATAGCTTTTCGGTAGCGCCCGCCGGTGCGGTTTCGCGGCCGTCGTAAGTGCGCACTTTCTTGCCATCCCACAGCACGATCAAAGCGCCGCCGCCAATGCCCGAGGATTGTGGTTCGACCAGTGTCAGCACGGCTTGCATGGCAATCGCCGCATCAATTGCCGAACCGCCCTGACGCAATATGTCGCGACCCGCCGCAGCGGCCAGCGGGTTGGCGGCGGCGGCCATGTGTTTGCTGGCGTGTTTGGTCTGCAGGTCGGTCCGAAAACCTGAGGCGGCTTCCGGTGCAACGGGCAATGTGGAGGAGGGCGGTGCACTGCATCCGGCGACGGTTAACGTGGCGACGATCAGTGACAGCGCTGGCAGGCGATAGCGGCTCAAGTGGAAGGCTGAAAACACGTGGGGCACTCCGTCCTGTGGAATAGGTCCGGGGACTGTATCGGCCGACAGGGAGTGACGCAAACCACGTCTTGCTGTGAACTCGCTATTGTTCTTCATCCATCGACTGATTTTGTGTAGGGTCGAGGTCAACAGTCAGCCACAAGATCAACAAGAGGCGCACATGCATACCGAGTTTCCGACCCAGCCAGGCTACCGCGCTCAGCGTGACCAGTTTCTGGCGGCAGCGAGTGCGGCAGGCGCGACGCTGACAGCGTATCCGCACCCGCTGCAAGGACCGTTTGGTGAGCCTCTGAGCACCGACGTGGCCGTGCTTGGCGATCCGAACGCCAAGCGCTTGCTGATTGCGCTTAGCGGCACCCACGGCGTCGAAGGTTTCTATGGCTCGGCCTGTCAGATCAAGTGGCTGCGGGACTTGGGCTCGCGCACGTTGCCGGCCGATGTTGCTGTAGTGATGATCCACCTGATCAATCCTTGGGGCACCGCGTGGCTGCGTCGGGTGAACGAAGACAATATCGATCTGAACCGTAATCACCTGAACTTCGCGCAAGCGCTGCCGGACAATCAGGCTTACGCCGCACTGCATGACATTTATGCCTGCACCGAACTCAAGGGGCCGGAGCGTGATCGTACCGATGCCTTGCTCGACCAGCAGATAAACCAGCAGGGTTGGCCAGCGGTCATGTCGATTGTCGAGGGCGGCCAACACAGCCATCCCGATGGATTGTTTTACGGTGGGTTGGCGCCGAGCTGGTCGAACACCACGCTGCACCAGATCCTGCAAAAGCATGTTGCGCATGCCGACGTCGCGATGTGTTTTGACCTGCACACCGGTGCCGGCGAGTACGGCCATCCCATGCTGCTGACCATTACCCAAACCGCCTATAGCGCATTGCCGGACGCGCAGCGCATTTACGGCCCATGGCTCTATACCTTGCTGACCGGCGCCAATACGTTGAGCGAAACCGGCGTGGCGGCCACCGCGACGGGGTACACCTCGCAGGCGCTGATCGACGCGCTGCCGCAGGTCAGACTGATGCCTTTTGTCATTGAGTGCGGGACTTATCCGGGCGCGCAGGTGCATCGCCATTTGCGCGATGATCACTGGTTGCATCTGCATGGCAATCCGAGTGACGCGGTAGGGCGCGAAATAAAGCTCAACCTGCTGGAACAGTTTTATCCCGCCGACCAGGACTGGCAGGCGATGGTGTGGCTGCGGACGTGGCAAATATGGGAGCGGGCGTTGGCGGCATTGCCGACCCTCTAACTGGCCACGTCTGGCTCGGGAGCAAAGATGCCGCTCATGTCCGGCGTTGTCGCATACACCTGCCTCGCCAGCCAATCGCTGAAGGCCTTGACGACCGGGCGCTCGGCCTTCAGCGGATCGGCAACCAGGTAGTAGCCACGATTGGAGCGGATGGACAACTCAAACGGGCGCACCAGTAATCCTCGCGTCAGCGCATCGCCGGCAAGCAGATTGTCGCCAATCGACACACCTTGAGCCGCGATGCACGCGGAGATGGCGCAGTGAGCATCAGTGAATAACACGCCGGTGGTCGCATCGATACCGGTGGCGCCCACGGCGCCGAGCCAGGTTCGCCAGTCCGAATAATCGTTCATGTGCAGCAGCGTATACGCCTCCAGGTTTTGTGGGGTTTTCAATCCCGGGCCCGCGTTGACGAGGCGTGGGCTGCACACCGGAAAGTAGTGCAAACCAACCACTTGGCGCGCCACCTGATTCGGCCAGTCGCCCACCCCGTAGGCAATGAAAACGTCGGCGCTGGCGTCGCTTGTGTCCTCTGTAGTGCGTGGCGAAATGATCTTCAGGCGCACCTTGGGAAACTGCTTGAGGAAAGACCCGATGTGCAGGCACAGCCAATAAGTGGCAAACCCAGGGTTGCAACTGACGCACAGCCGCCCGGTGAATTGGTCGTCATCGGAGCGACGTCCTGCTTCCAGCATGCTGGCGAGAATCCTGTGCACTTCCCGGGCGTAGCGCTCACCCTCGTAAGTCAACTTGATACCGCGCCCGGTCCGCTCGGTCAGCAGGTAACCGAGCCCTTCCTCGAGCGTGTTGATCCGGTGGCTGATGGCGCTGCGGGTCAGGTTCAACTCCACGGCGGCAGCCGTGACACTGCCCAGTCGCGACACGGCGTCAAAGGCCCTTAATGCCGTCATTGAGGGAAATCGCATGGCACAGCTCCTGTTTTCTCTGGCTTATACAGGCACCCGTGCGCCTTGCGAAAGGTAAAACTATTTACTCAATCACTGCCGGTTTTTTTCGATTGTTGTTTATTTTGCTTCACCAATACTACGGCGAAACGAGACGTCAACGCGACGATCCCGACCCCTAAAAACAAAAAAAGCCGAGGTGGAAGCCATGCTGCAGCACAAGCAATTCGTCCTGGACTGGATCGACAGTAATCGTCAGCAATTATCCGATTGGCACCAGAAAATATGGCATTTCGCCGAGCCAGCGTTTCGTGAGTACAAATCCTGCGCCTGGTACGTCGAGCTGCTGCGCAAGGAAGGCTTCACGGTGGAAGAAGGCAGTGGCGGCATGCCCACCGCGTTCTGCGCGACCTTCACCCAAGGCGAAGGCCCGATCCTCGCCACCTACGCCGAATACGATGCAGTGCCCGGTAATTGCCAGGCCGCCACCACTCAAAAAATGCCACGCGATGGCCTGTCCAAGTTTGCCCCCGGCCACACCGACCCGCACTCGGCGCTCGGCATCAGTGCGCTGGGCGGCGCGCTGGCAGCGAAGGCGGCCATGCTGGAATTCGGTATTCAGGGCACTATCAAATTCTTCGGCGAACCTGCGGAAAAACTCCGGGCTTCGAAACCGGTGCACGCCGCCAAGGGTTACTACGATGACCTGGACGCCGCCATCAGTTTTCACCCGACCTACATGCTGCCGCTGAACAACACCACCACGTGGGACACCCACTGCGGCATCGCCTATTCCTATATCTACACCTTTACCTGCGAAGAACCGCAGAACTGGATCGCCGCCGACAAGTACAGCCCGATTCCGCAAAACCACCTCGCCGCTCGCGCACCCGGTGCCAACGATGCGCTGGTGCACTTCTACACCTTGAACGAAAGCCTGCGCCGTTCGACGCTGCCATTCACCGGCCTGTGGAGTTTCAACGAAGCCATTCTGACTGCCGGCCAAGCGACTGCCGACAACCTGCCGCCGCACATTGCGCAAATCCAGTACCTGCTGCGGTGCGACTCCATCGAACAAGCCGAAACCATTTCCCAGGTGATGGACAACAACGCGGCGGCGGTGTGCATGGCCACCGGTTGCCAATGGAAAAAGACCTGGGTTTGCAAATCTCGTGGTGGCTTGGCCAACCACGTGATGGCCCAGGCGACCTACGACAATCTGGCCGCCATTGGTGCGCCGGTCTGGGACGCTGAAGCCATTGCCATCGCCCAGGAAATCCAGGCCAATCTCAATCTGGAACCCATGGCCAAGCCCTTCCTGCCAGCGACCGAAGCACTGATGGAACCCCGGGAATGCGAACGCCAGCTGCGCCTGCAAATGCCGGCCTGGCAGCAATACCTGACGTCTGATGATTACCCGGAATACACGTGGCATTGCCCAACCGTGCGCCTGTATGTGGCGCGGCCGATGCTCTCGGCACCGGCGGGTTACACCTATCCGGACTGGGTCTCCAACGCCTTGGGCGGGATTCGCCAGACCATCGATCCGATGATCAACGTCGCAGCCAAAACCATTGGTACCTCGCTGGTCGACCTGTTCACGCAACCCGATCTGCTGCACGCCGCCCAACGCGAGTTCAACGAACGCACCGGCGGCGGCATCGGCGGTACGCAATGGCAGGCACCGTTGCTGCCTGAAGACTTCAAGGTTCCGCACCAATTCCGCTGGCCGGAATACATCAGCACCGTGCGCGGCGAAGAGTGGTGGATCCCGGCGCGGGACGACGAGTAATCACCCGCCACATCGAGCGCTTCATCCAACAACAATAAAACCTGAGCGACGCCCCGAGCGTCGCTCATACAGGAGCTCGCTTCTATGTTTAGTAAATCCTCGCGCATGACCCGCGTTGCCTTGTTCGCCGCCTCACTGTTGTGCATCGGACAGAGCCAGGCCGATGTGACCGCCACACCGGGCGTGTTGAAAATCGGCATGGAAATTACCTACCCGCCCTTCGAATCTTACGATGGCGATAAAGTCGTAGGTTCGGATCCGGAATTGATCGACGCCATGGCCGCGCACCTGGGTCTGAAGACCCAGATGCTGGACACCAAGTTTCCGAACCTGATCATGGGCCTCAACGCCGGGCACTACGACGCCATTATTTCCGGGATGTACATCACGCCGGAACGCCAGCTTCAAGCCCAAACGATCCCTTACGCTCAGGCCGGCGCAGCGATTCTGGTGCCCAAGGGAAGCGAGCTGAAGGCACAAGTGCCGGAGGATCTTTGCGGCCATAAGATCGGCCTCTTGCAAGCCAGTATCTGGGTCGGCAAATTCCGCCAGCTCTCCACCGATTACTGCCTTGCAAATAACAAAGGCGCGATCACCGTCAACGAATACCCCAACTCCCCGGAAGTCACCCAGGCCCTGTTGTCGCGAAACATCGAAGCCCAAGTGGAAATTGGCGGCGCCGCGCAGATGATCATCAAACGCACGGGCGGGCGCGTGGTGATCGCCTCGGACCAACTCATCTACCCACAAACGCTGGGTATCTATGTCAAGAAAGGCAACGACGCGACCTTCCAGGCCCTGACTCAAGCATTGGCCCAGAGCAAGGCCAATGGCGAGTACGCGGCAATCCTCAAGAAATACAACCTCGACGCGATCCCTGACTGACTTTCCTCTAGGACAAGGCCGCCCCCGTGCGGGCGGCCACGGGAGTTCCTTATGCAATTTGACTGGTCCTATTTTGTATCGCTGTTTTCCATGAGGCCTTTCTGGGAAGCCTGCCTGGTGGTGATCGAGCTCAGCGCCTTGAGCTGGTTTCTCAGCCTGATCCTCGGCTTTTTCCTGGCCTCGGCCAAACTCTCGAAAACCCGTCTGCTGCGTGTTCCGGCCGCGGTTTATATCTGGTTCTTTCGCAGTGTGCCGCTGCTGGTCTTGGTGGTGTTTGTGTACAACGCACCGCAGATTTTTCCGGCCAGTGGCGCGGTGCTGCAAAACCCGTTTTACGCAGGCCTGTTAGCCTTGGTGGTGACTGAGTCGGCGTACATGGCGGAGATCCATCGTGGCGGTCTGCTGTCGGTGCTAAAAGGCCAGAAAGAAGCAGGGCGCGCGTTGGGCATCGGGACGGTGGGCATCGAGCGGTTACTGGTCATTCCCCAAGCCTTTCGCATTGCGTTGCCAACGCTGATTAACGAGTACATCACCGTGGTCAAACTGACTTCGCTGATCTCGGTTATTTCGTTGACCGAAATTCTGACCGTCGGCCAACGGCTCTACGCGCAAAACTTTCTGGTGATGGAAACCTTGCTGGCCGTCGCGGTGTACTACGTGCTGATCGTCACCGTGTTCGGCCAACTGCTGCAGTGGCTGGAAAGTTACCTGGACCTGAGCACGCGTAAACCGCAAAGCCTCAACGAAAAAGCCACCGCCACGCTGCGCCAAACCCTCAGCGCCCACAGGCCAGTAGCGCGCAACGTCCAGCCGATAGAAATCCCGGCGCTGCAGTTGAGCAACATCCACAAATGCTACGGCGAACATCAAGTGCTCAAGGGCATCGACCTGAACGTGAAGTCCGGTGAGGTGATCTCCATCATCGGCCCGTCAGGCTCTGGCAAAACGTCGCTGATTCGCACAATCAATGGTCTGGAAGCCATCGATCAGGGCGACATCATGTTGTTCGGCGAACGCTTTATCGGTGCTCACGACACACCCAATAACGCGCGAATCCGCCGAGGTGTGCGCCGCATCGGCATGGTGTTTCAGAACTTCAACCTGTTCCCACACCGCACCATTCTCGACAACGTCACCCTGGCACCGCGTTACCACGGCGCCTCCAAACGTGCTTGCGAACAGCGTGCTTACCCTTTGCTGGACAAAGTTGGCCTGCTGGCCCACGCCGGCAAATACCCACACCAGATCTCGGGTGGGCAGCAGCAACGCGTTGCCATTGCGCGTGCGCTGGCCATGGATCCCGACATCATGTTGTTCGATGAACCGACCTCGGCGCTTGACCCGGAACTGGTGGGCGAAGTGCTGAGCGTTATCCGTAACCTCGCCAATGAAGGGATGACCATGGTTATCGTCACCCATGAAATGGACTTCGCCATGTCGATCTCGGACCGCGTGATTTTTATGGAGGACGGCAAGGTTCAGCTGGATGCCTCGCCCGAGGCCATACGGCGAGAAGCTGCCGGGGAGCGGGTGCGCAGGTTTATGGGGATTGCCCCCGAACTGCCTCGTGAACATACGGCCGTGCCTGGCTGATTCGGTACCCACAAGCCCACCACGTGGGCCTCGCTAGAGCGTCGCAACCATCGCCCGGGCTATCTGGAACGGGTGATGATGTCCTGAAAACAATACTCCAGACGCAAGAAAGCCCGCACTAGGCGGGCTTCTTGTTTTGATTTATAGACATCCTGAGACATCTGTAAATCGGTACTTGGTGGCTACACAGGGACTTGAACCCCGGACCCCAGCATTATGAATGCTATGCTCTAACCAACTGAGCTATGTAGCCAAGTGGCGCGCATTATTCGCGGGAAACGAATATGCGTCAAGCGCTTTTTTTAAAAAATTTATCTACGCTATCAACCGTTTATCAAAATCTCTCACTGAGCAGTGGCGAAGGGCAGCGTTGGAACCAGCGGCTGGCCTGTTCGTATGCGTGGGCCAATTGCAGGACAGCGAAGTCGGCCTGATGCTTGCCGATGATTTGCAGGCCCATGGGCAAGCCTGCTTCGTTGAACCCGACTTGCACATTGGCCACCGGGCAACCGGACAGCGTGCCGGGGATCACCACTTCCATCCAGCGATGATAGGTGTCCATGGTCACGCCTTCGATCGAGGTTGGCCATGCTTGGGTTTTATCGAACGGGAACACCTGAGCGCTGGGCAGCAGCAGGTAATCGAAGTCTTCGAAGAGCCTGGAGATCGCCCGGTACCAGTTGCTGCGCACTACGGACGCGTTGAATACATCGCTGGCCGAGAGTTTCAAGCCGTTTTCAACTTCCCAGCAGGCTTCCGGTTTCAGCTGTGCGCGTTTTTGCGGGTCGGCATACGCGGCGCCCAAAGAGCCGGCGACCATCCAGTGACGCAAGGTCAGCCAACTGCCCCACAACTGTTGCGGGGCGAACGCCGGTTGTACCGATTCAATCTGGCAGCCCAGGCTTTCGAAATCGACGAAGGCTTTTTCGCAGAGTTCGGTGATGCCTTTCTCCATCGGCAGATAGCCATTGAAGTCCCCCAGCCAACCCAGTCGCGTGCCTTTGAAATCACGCTCCAGGGGCGCGGCAAATTGGCCGCCCGATTCGGCGATGGACAACGGTGCCCGGGCATCACCCCCAGCCTGTACCGACAGCAGCAACGCAGCGTCGCGTACGCTGCGGCCCATCGGGCCTTCGTAGCCCAATTGGTCGATGAACAGGTCGGCGCTGTCATCGAATGGCACGCGGCCCTGGGACGGACGGAAACCGAAGATGTTGTTGAAGGCCGCCGGGTTGCGCAGTGAACCCATCATGTCGCTGCCGTCAGCCACCGGCACCAAATGCATGGCCAGCGCCGCCGCCGCGCCACCGCTGCTGCCGCCCGCCGTTTTGCTCGGGTCGAACGCGCAACCGGTAGCGCCGAACAAGGGGTTGTAGCTTTGCGAGCCGAGCCCGAATTCCGGGGTGTTGCTTTTGCCGATGATAATGGCGCCTGCGGCTTTGATTCGCTCCACCATGATCCCGTCGCGCTGCGGGATAAAATCTTTGTACAGCGGCGAACCCAGTGTGGTGCGAATGCCCTTGGTCAGGGACAAATCCTTCACCGCGTGCGGCAAGCCATGCATCCAGCCAAGGTACTGACCGCGTGCCAGTTCAGCGTCGCGCACATCGGCCTGAGCCAGCAGGTCTTCCGGCGTTTGCAGGCTGATCAGCGCGTTCACCCGTGGGTTGAAGCGTTCGATATGGGCAAGATAAGCCTGCATCACTTCCCGACAGGAAACCTGGCGCAGGCGGATACGCTCGGCGAGTTCATGGGCCTGCAGCAGGACCAGTTCGCTGATGTTGTTGTTAGAGGTCATTGCAACGCTGCCTTTCAGACGGCTGGAGAAGCGCCCCGCCAATGCGACGGGGCGGTAAAGATCAACGCATCAGGTTGGTCCACAAGCGGTCGGCCAGGCGAATCGCCCCTTCGCCACACGTCTTGCTGAACACAACGTTTGTACCGTCGGGAATGTGCAGTTCCGGGGCATCCTTGAGGCTTGCATCCAGGAACGGCTCTACGCCTTTGATCGGGCTCTGGTGCTTGAGGAAATTCTGGGTCATCGCGGCATTTTCAGGCTGGCTGAGGAACGCGATAAACGCCTTGGCGTTTGCCGGGTTCTTGCTGCCCGTCGGGATAACCATATTGTCGACCCACGCCAGTACACCTTCTTTCGGATAGAGGTATTTAAGGCTCGGTTTCATTTCGCGGGCACGCATTGAAGAACCGCCCCAGAACATCGACATGTCGATTTCGCCAGCCGCCAGGTTTTCGCGAATCGATCCGGCCTTGGAGCTGTAGGTCTTGACGAAAGGTTTTTGCGCTTTAAGCAGCGTCAACACTTGCTGCATTTGTTTGGGGTCTTCGGTGCACAACGGAATATTCAGGTACAGGCTGGCCATGTCGATGACTTCACTGACCGAATCGAACATGTTGATCCGCCCCTGTAACTCGGCCGGTGGCTCATAAAGGACTTTGTAGCTGTCGGTCGGGCCTTTGTAGCGATCGCCGTTGAGCACCACGCTGGTGGTGCCCCAGATGAACGGCATGGAGTAGGCACCTTCGGGGTCCCAAGTCGGCTTTTTGAGGTTGTCGACGACGCCGGCGTAGTAGGGTTCGTTGACCGGATCGAAGCGTTCCAGCAGTTTTTCCTTGATCAGGATCGGAATGAACTGGTGCGACGGAATAGCCACGTCATACCCCGCGCCGCCCTGTTTGAGCTTGGCCAGCAGCGTTTCGTTGGAGTCGTAGGAATCCACAGTCACTTCGATCCCGGTCTGCTTCTGGAACTTGGCGAGAATTTCCGGCGAAAAGTAGCCACTCCAGCTCACCACGTTGAGTTTTTCTGCGGCCTGAACGCTGCCCGCCATGGTCAGCGGCAACGCCAGCAACAACGAGGTTGTGATGCTTGCAATCAACTTGCTCATGCGATTTCCCCACAGTCAGTAGAAGGTTCAGGTGTTCTTTTTGCTCAGCAGATAAGACAGGCTGACGAACAGCACCGAGACACCCAGGATCAGGGTCGAAACGGCGTTGACGTCCGGTGTCACGCCCATGCGCAACAGGCCGAAGATGAAGATCGGCAGCGTCGTGGTGCCCGCTTGCGAGACCATCATCGAGATCACGAAGTTATCCAGAGAAACAATGAAGGCGAGCATCAGCCCGGAGAAAATCCCCGGCATCAGCAAGGGCAAGGTCACCTTGCGGAATGTGCGCCATGGACCGGCGTAAAGATCGGCCGAGGCTTGCTCCAGCGACAGGTCCATGTCGTTCAACCGGGCGCGAATCGGCAGGTAGGCAAACGGAATGCAGAACACGGTATGGGCGATGATCAGGTTGCCGTAACCCAGCGACAGGCCGATGGTTGAAAACAGCGCAAGCGTCGCGACGCCGACCACGATTTCGGGCAACACCAAGGGCAGCATGATCGCGCCCATCGACAGCTGCAGGCCTTTGAATTTGGCCCCGCGTGAGGTGCCCAGCGCGGCGAGGGTGGCGATGGCCGTGGCGAGCATGCTGGCACACACCGCAATCAGCAGGCTGTTGCCGGCCGCCTGACGCAACGCCTGATTGGCGAAGGCAACCCGGTACCAATCCAGGCTGAAACCGGTCCAGACCGTTGCCGACTGGTTGGCGTTGAAAGAGAACACCACCAACACCACAATCGGCGCGTAGAGGTACAGGTAAAACAGGAAACTGAAACCACCGAAGCCCGGAAAATCCTGCACGCCAAGGCCTTTACGTTTGAATAAACGCAACATCACTCACCTCCCTTGGCGATGCGCTGGCGTTCGGCGCGCAGGGCGTAGAACGTCAGCACCAGCATGACCGCCGCCATCAGCACCAGCGACAGGGCCGCACCGAATGGCCAGTTTCGCGCGTCGCTGAACTGCCGGAAGATAAGGTTGCCGAGCATCATGCGAGTGCCGCCGCCGAGTAATTCCGGGGCGATCATCGCGCCCAGGCACGGCACGAAGGTGAGAATGGCACCGGCGAGAATCCCCGGTTTGGCGATAGGCAAAACCACTTTGCGCAACGTGCGCAGGCGCCCGGCGTAAAGGTCCTGCGCCGCCTCAAGCAGGCGAATGTCCATTTTTTCCAGGGTTGCGTAGATCGGCAACACCACGAAGGGCGCGTAGGTATACACAAGCCCCAGCAATACTGCGCCATCGGTGTACAGCAGTTGCAGCGGCTGATCGATGACCCCCAGCCCCATCAGGCTGTTGTTAATGACCCCGGTGTTGCGCAGCAGCAGAATCCAGGCGTAAGTACGGATCAGCAGATTCGCCCAGAACGGTACCGTGATCAGAAAGATCAACAGGCCGCGGCGATTGGGTGGCTGCATCGCCAGCCACACGGCCACAGGAAAACCGATCAGCAGGGTAATCAACGTGGTCAGCCCGGCGATGCCGATGGAGCGCAACGCGATGATCAGGTACGAGTCGGCGAACGTCAGGCTGTCGTCCAGTTGCCGCTCGAACAGCAGCGAGGTATAGGCGTCGCTGCTAAAGACCTTGTTCACACCGCCATAGGGATTGGCTTCCATCAGCGAATAGCCGATGACGATCAGGATCGGCACGATCAGAAACAGGCCGATGGCGATCAGCGCGGGGCTGACGCCGAGGAAGCTCTGGAATGCACGACGGCGTTCCAGCGTATTGGTGATCGGTAAAACGTGCATGGCAAACCCTCATGCTCAATCGCGCAGAACGCTGGCGCTTCCACTGTCGAACAACAGGCCGGCCTGACTGCCCACGGCAAAACGCTGGCTGTGGTCGACACTGTTGGGTGTGCGTACGGTCAGGCGTGAACCGTCGCTGAGGCTGACGTGGTATTGCAGGTCGGTGCCGAGATAGATTTGCGAGTCGATGCGGCACGGCAAGGCGCCGTCAGTGTTGTTCGCCACCAGATGCAGGCGCTCGGGGCGCACCGACAGTACGACGTTGGCGCCCACCTTGACGTTGCCGCACGGCTGCCCTGGCAATGGGTGGCCGGCGGGACCGGCAAACCAGGCCAAGCCCTCTTCGACGCGGGTGACCGTGCCTTCGATGAAGTTGGTTTCGCCGATGAAGTCCGCCACGAAGCGGTTGCTCGGCCGCTCGTAAATGTCCTCCGGACGTCCGACCTGTTGCACTTCACCTTCGGACAAAACGGCGATGCGGTCGGACATGGTCAGGGCTTCTTCCTGATCATGGGTGACAAAAATAAAAGTGATGCCCGTCTTGGCTTGAATCGCTTTCAATTCTTCGCGCATCGCCTGGCGCAGCTTCAGGTCCAGTGCCGAGAGCGGCTCATCCAGCAACAGCACCTTGGGGTGTGGCGCCAGCGCTCGGGCCAGTGCTACTCGCTGTTGCTGGCCGCCGGAAAGCTGTGCTGGCTTGCGGTTGGCGAAGCGTTCCATTTGTACCAGGGCGAGCATTTCACGCACCCTTTCAGCAATCTGCGGTTTACCAAGCACCTTACCCATCGGGTGTGATTCCAGGCCGAAGGCCAGGTTTTCGGCGATGGTCATGTGCGGGAACAGCGCGTAGTGCTGGAACACCGTATTCACTGGGCGCTCGAAGGGCGGCCGGTCGGCGATGTTTTCGCCGTACAACAGAATTTCGCCCTGGGTCGGAAATTCGAACCCGGCGATCATCCGCAGTAGGGTGGTTTTACCGCAGCCGGAAGGGCCGAGGAGGGTGAAGAATTCGTTGTCGCGAATATCCAGGTCGATGCTTTTCAGCGCCACCGGGCCGGTGTGTGGATCACCGTAGACTTTGCGCACCGAGCGGATTGACACCGCCAGTGTTTGCAGCGAATGCACAGCATTCATGCGTTACCTCCGATTCCCCCATTGCCCTTGGTGCTGCTGCTAACAGCCGAACCGTCGAGCAATGGATATTATTTTTTTGGGCAGGATCGAGATGCGTTTGAGTGTGTAGCCAGCTGTTTTTTTGTTTTGCTGTGGTTCGATTATCAGTGAGAGGTTGCGGCAGCGAAACTTCAGTTTTAACATAGCTGGTGTTAAATAATTTAATAGCTTCGAGGCGCCTGAAACCATGCCTGAGCACCGTTTACCGCCGCTGAACGCTGTGCGCGCCTTCGACGCGGCGGCCAGGTTGGGCAGCTATGTCGAAGCGTCCAAAGCCTTGCATGTGACTCAGCCAGCCATTGGCCGACACGTGAAGTTGCTGGAAGAATGGTTGGGCGTTCAATTGTTCGAGCGCACATCTCGTGGCGTAACCCTGACGCTGGCGGGGGAGAAGTATCACCGCAAGATTTACGCAGCCTTGCAGTTGATCATCGACGCCGGCAAAGAGGCGCAACCCAAGGAGGCTGAGCGCTGGCTGCGAATCATGGTGGTGCCGGGCTTCGCCAAGCGCTGGTTGATGCCGCGCATCGAAGCCATGCGGCATTTACGGCCGGGTTTGAAATTTGCCATCGAGCCCAACTCGACCTTCACCGATGTCGACGGCAAGACCACTGATCTGGGGATTGTTTATGGCCTCGACGGGCAATACGCACACTCGCGAGAAAGCCTGATTTGCCCACGGGTGTTTCCGATCTGCACCCCGGAATACCTGGCCAGCATCGACTCGGTCAAAACCCCCGCTGATCTGGTGAAACACAACCTGATCCACGTTGACGACGGCGAGTGGTGGAACCTGTGGTTCGCGGCTCACGGCCTGGATGTCCACCTCAATTCGGACATGCTGTACGTCAACAATGACCATGCGCTGTCGGTGGCCGAGAAGGGGCAGGGCATTGCGCTGGCCAACGAAGTATTGGTGCGCGAAGAGCTCAAGAGTGGCGTGCTGGTGCGAGTGGTGGATGTCGAAGTCAAACTCGAAAGCTACCGCGTACTGACCCCGTCCGCCGAACTCTCAGCGGACGTGGAGTGGTTTATCCAATGGCTCAAGGCCGAGCTGGAACAGGACTTCCCGCAAGCGATCATCAATCCATAACGTAGCTGCAGGAGCGAGCTTGCTCGCGAAGACTGTTTAACAGTCGACTGAGAAGTTGCCCGACCTGACCCATTCGCGAGCAAGCCCACTCCCACAAAGGCTGCGCCACTGCTGGTTTTCAACTCAGGCGAAACCGTCCGGTATTTTCGCTAAGTGCCTTGCTGCCCTGGCTCAAGGTGTCGGCGGCCAGGTTCACCGCGCGTGCACCTTCCAGCAACCTTACGGCAGCTTGATCGACCTGCTGGATATTGCCGCTGACTTCGTCGGCCGTGGTTGCCTGCTCTTCTACCGCCGTAGCGATGTGCGCCAGCGTTTCGGTGACGCCTTGCACCGCGAGGGCAATTTCCCCGAGGCGCTCGCCCAGTCCCGTCACCGACTGCGCATCACTTTGCGCCTGGCGACAGGCTGCTTCCATCAAACTCACGGCTTCATTCACTGTGCTGCGCAGGCTATCGACCGTGCCGGCAATCTGGGCGGTGGACGACTGGGTGCGTTTCGACAAGCTGCGCACTTCATCGGCGACGACCGCAAATCCACGGCCCTGGTCACCGGCGCGCGCGGCCTCAATGGCGGCGTTCAGGGCCAGCAGGTTGGTTTGCTCGGCCACACCGCGAATGGTGTCGACCACTAATTGAATCTGCTGGCCCTGTTCACTGACACGGCCCAGCGCGGCAGCGGTGTCGTTCAGGCGCTGGTTGAGTTGCTGAATACTGGCCGTGGTGCGTTGGCTGTCGCGGCTGCTGTCAGCGGCAATTTGTTGCGTGTGTTGAGCGCTGCCAGAAGCTTGCTCGCAGCTGTGAGCAACGCCTTGCGAGGTCGCCGCCAATTGCGTGGCCGCAGCAGCAATCTGACTGATCTGCAATTGTTGCGCTTCGACTTCGCCCAGAGCGCCGCTGGAATGATGGTTGAGTGAGCGCACTGCGTTGCTCACCTGCAAGGTTTCGTGGTCGACGCCCAACAAGCTGTTGCGCAATTGCACGACCGCCACATTGAGCGCGGTGCTGATGGCTGCGAGTTCGTCACGTCCGTGTACCGGCACCTGCAGGCTCAAATTGCCGTCACGCAACGCTTCGGCCAGCAGCGTAATACCGCTGGCGCTACGACGAATCGATGCCTGTAAACAGACAAACAGATACAGCGCTGCCAGCAACAGGCAGCCAAAAATGGCCGCCACCAGCATGAGCTGCCGAATCGCCGAGCCGTGGTAGTTTTCCAGGCGTTGATCCAGCGATACCAGCGATTGCTGGCGCAGCGTGGCGAGGTCGGTGAGCAGGGCATCGAGGCTGCGTTCGAAGGCGTCTGGTTTGAGCGTGATGCTGCCACCGAATACGCCGTCATCCAGCATTTTCAGTTCTGCATCCAGGTGTTTGAGACTGTCCTGGTATTGCTCGCTCCAGGCTCGCAGGGCCTTGGGCAAACGCGCCTCCAGCAGGCTTGCGGTTTTGACCAATTGCTCGCGCGCGTCACCTATACGGCTGCGCAAGTCACGCAATTGCAGGCGGCTTTGCAGGGTGAACTGGCCGGAAACCACTGATGCCTGGCCTACGCTGGCCAAGCGACCGACGCGCTCGATCAGGTCCGGCGCGTGTTGTGTGGAAATCTGTGTCAGCAAGTACGTTTCAAGCCACGGCGCGATGGTCAGGCGAGTGTCCATGGCAATTTGTTCGCGCAACGCTTGCAGGGCGCTCAAGGCATTGGTGAACCGATCATATCCGTCTGGCCACCAACCGACGGTGCTCAGGCTTTTTGAGTCGAGCCCGTTCAGGGCTGTTTGCAGGGTTTGATAGCGGGTAAGCGTTTCGCCTTCCGCACCTTCGGTTTTCAGGGCTGTGCCCAGGTCCGAGGTGGCTTGGCCGACGGCGGGTTGCACGGCATCGAATTCGGCCATCGCCGCCAGCGTTGCAGGCGTCGGCTGGCGATTGGTTTCGGTGGCGCGGCAACGCGCAGCACGATCACGCTGAGCGGCCAGCAAGTTGTCCAAGGCATCCAGCGCGAGCAGTTGCCGAACGCCGGCGCGCTCGCCGGAAATAAGGTTGAGTTTGTCGCGATAATCCTGCCCGATCATGAGCAGGCTGCCCGCCAGTGGCAGGATAAACAGCAGAAACAACAGTTGAAATTTGCGCGCGAAGCCGAAACGCCCCAGCAATCCGATTCCCGGTGATAAAAAAGACTGCATGCCCACGACTCCTCTGACACCACGCACCATCGGCGTGCGTCGGGGTCATTGCGACCGCGACTCGTGCCCTTTTTAAAGGCCTCGAAAGTTCACCCTTGTCAGCTCTTTGGGCCAACTCTGTAGCGAAACTTCCCATTGTCGGACCCCTTTGTAAGGCGCCCGCGTTGAAGGGACTATGCAACGCAAGATTCAGACCATGGCGTTACGCTATCACCGCTGATTGAAGGTCGTTAGCAGCCTAAGGGGATGGCGCTGTCGCACCGAAAAATGGCACATTGACGCACCTGCCCGTTTGCACCCACCTGTTGTACGGAAAAACTCATGGCTATTAGTAATGCCCAGACCGGCGATACGCCGGCGTCCGCGACTCCACAAAGCAGCCCTTTGGTCATGCGCATCATCGGTGCTGTGGCGCTGGCGCACTTGATCAACGACTTGATTCAGTCGGTGCTGCCGTCGATCTATCCAATGCTCAAAGCTAACTACGGCCTGAGTTTTACCCAGGTCGGCCTGATCACTTTGACGTTCCAGTTGACGGCTTCGCTGCTGCAGCCGTGGGTTGGTTACTACACCGATCGCCATCCCAAGCCGTGGCTACTGCCCGCCGGCACGGTGTGCACCCTGATCGGCATTTTGATGATGTCGGTGGTCGGCAGTTTCGCGATGATTCTGTTGGCGGCGGGGTTGATCGGTATCGGCTCATCGACCTTCCACCCCGAGGCCTCACGTGTGGCACGGCTGGCGTCTGGCGGGCGCTTTGGCCTGGCACAATCGACGTTCCAGGTCGGCGGTAATGCGGGCTCTGCTTTCGGCCCGTTGCTGGCGGCGGCGATCATCATTCCTTTTGGTCAGGGCCACGTGGCATGGTTTGGTCTGTTTGCCGTGTTTGCCCTGTTCGTGCTGTACCGGATCAGCCGCTGGTACGCCAATCACCTGAGCTTGTTCAAGCTCAAGCAAGGTCAGGCGGCGACTCACGGTTTGTCGAAACAACGAGTGATCAGCGCGCTGGTAGTACTCGGCTTGCTGGTGTTCTCCAAATATTTCTACATGGCCAGTTTCACCAGCTACTTCACCTTTTACCTGATCGAGAAATTTGACCTGTCGGTGGCCAGTTCGCAGTTGCACTTGTTCCTGTTCTTGGGAGCGGTGGCGGCGGGGACCTTCTTCGGCGGGCCGATTGGCGACAAGATTGGTCGTAAGGCGGTGATCTGGTTCTCGATCCTCGGTGTTGCACCTTTCACCTTGATTTTGCCGCACGTCGACCTGTTCTGGACCAGCATTCTCAGCGTGGTCATCGGCTTCATCCTGGCCTCGGCGTTCTCGGCGATCGTGGTGTACGCGCAGGAATTGGTGCCCGGTAATGTCGGGATGATTGCCGGGGTGTTCTTCGGTTTGATGTTTGGTTTCGGCGGCATCGGCGCAGCGCTGCTGGGGCATCTGGCGGACATCCGCGGCATTGAATACGTGTATTTCCTGTGCTCGTTCCTGCCGTTATTGGGCGTGTTGGCGATCTTCTTGCCGAGAACCAAAAAGGTGTAAGCCAGGCTGGTATTTTACAAAATATGTACATTTACGTTTTCTAAATGATATTGATTTTCATTACACTCCTTGCCCTTCAATGCACCTTAAAGGTGCGTTTTAGTGAAACAAGGACAGTTTGTGATGAAGAATCCCCCCAGTTTTTTCAACTCCATTGTGCTCGCCGCCGGGGTGCTGCTAGGCGCCCCGACGGTTCTGGCGGAGGACATTGGTGAAGTTGAAAGGCGTAACGTAACCGAACTCGATACCTCGTTTGTCACAGCCTCCGGAGGGGCGACTGACCTGCGAGATGCGCCGGCCAGCGTCAGTGTTATTACCCGTGAAGAAATCGAACGCCAGCCTGTGTACGACCTCAACGCATTGCTACGTCGCGTTCCCGGGGTTACCGGCGGCTTTGGTCCGGTGGGTGAGCAATCGAAAATCAAGCTGCGTGGCCTCGATGACAAGTACACGTTGATCCTGGTCGATGGCAAACGGCTTGGCGGGTCGGGTGACTTGAGTTATCGCCGCGACCTGGCGCGCCAGGACCTGAACTGGATCTCACCGAACATGATCGAGCGCATCGAGATTGTGCGGGGGCCCATGTCTTCGCTGTACGGCTCGGATGCCATGGGCGGGGTGATCAACATCATCACGCGCAAAGTGTCGAAAACCTGGACGGGTTCAGCCAGCACCAACATCACCCTTCCTGAAGATTCCGACCGTGGCCAGACCACCCAGACCAGCCTCAACCTGGCGGGGCCCTTGACCGATTCCCTGGGCCTGCGACTGGGCGCCAACGTTACGCGCCGCGCCGCTGATGAAGTGGATGTGCGTCGTGACAACACCGGCGAGTACATGTACGGCGACGGTGCTGGTGGTGCCAAGGATCAGAGCATCAACGCCTTGTTCGACTGGCGCATCAACGACGAGCAAAACCTTTCGTTTGAGGCCGTACACGGGGTGGAGAAGTCATGGGCGAGCAAGAAAACCTTCGGTGATTACAACGAAACCGTGGGCGATCAATTCGGTGCCGGCCGCCTGATTCGTGACAGCTATTCGGTATCTCATACCGGTGACTGGAGTTTCGGCAGCTCGAAAGTGGATGTGTACCTGAACAAGTTCAAGAACGACATCGACTGGGGCAAAGCGACCGCTGAAGAAAAAATTGTCGAAGGCAGCCTCAACCTGCCGTTCGAGTTTTTGCTTGCCCAGCGCCTGACGGTGGGCGGGCAATGGAAGCGCGAGGAACTGACCAACAGCGATACGCTTGGCACCGTGCCTGTGGACTATCAGGGCGTCGGTGTGAGCGGTTCAACGCTTAAGGGCGACTACTCCGCTGCGTTCTTCGAGGATGAACTGTTCCTGCTCGATAACTTGTCGCTGACCTTGGGTAACCGCTTCGACCACAGCGAGAAGTACGGCAATCACAACAGCCCGCGTGCGTATCTGGTCTATCACCCGCAGCCTGACTGGACCGTTCGTGGCGGTGTTTCCAAAGGCTTTCGTGCGCCGAGCCTGAAAGAAGGCAGCGCGGGTGCCGCCACAGAATCCGGCGGACGAGGCTGCGGTTCGCTGAGACCGTTGGGTTACACCACAGGCAGTTGCTGGATGGCCGGTAACCCGAACCTGGCTCCGGAAACCAGCGTCAACAAAGAGATCGGCGTGTCTTTCGACCGCAACGGTTGGGAGGCGGGGCTGACCTACTTCCACACCGACTTCGAAGACAAGATCGAGTACGCGCCATTGGGCTTCTATCAGGGGCGTTGGTGGACCATGCTGGAAAACGTCGAAAAAGCCCGAACACGTGGCTGGGAAGGGTCGGTTCGCGTACCGCTCGGCGATTCCGTCGATTGGCGTACCAACGCCACTTACATGCTGGAAAGCAAAAACTTGTCCACAGGAGAAGACTTGATCAGCGCGCCCAAGTTGTCGGCGTTCAGTGCAATCAACTGGCAAGTCACTGATCAGCTCAACACTGAAGTCTCGGCGCAACACGTGGGCAAGCAGCGCGGCATTGGCAATGATTTCGTCAAGTCCTACACCACGTATGATTTGACCGCGAACCTGGCCGTCACCCATTGGCTGACCCTCAACGCGGGTGTGCAAAACCTGCTGGATGAAGACTTGCGCGACGGTTCGACGACTTTCTATGTGCCGGGTCGCGCATTTTTCGCCGGGGCAACCACGTACTTCTAAGGCTATGAGTTTTCATGAGCCGTAAAAAAGCCCGCCACCATGTTCCTGAATGACAGGGCATGGTGGCGGGCTTTTCAGTCCGCCTGTAACAGCAGAATTACGATCAGACGTTGAAGCGGAAGTGCATTACGTCGCCGTCCTTGACGATGTATTCCTTGCCTTCCAGGCGCCATTTGCCAGCTTCTTTAGCGCCGGCTTCGCCCTTGTACTGGATGAAATCGTCATAGGCGATCACTTCCGCGCGAATGAAGCCTTTCTCGAAGTCAGTGTGGATCACGCCAGCGGCTTGTGGTGCGGTGGCACCGACGCGGACGGTCCAGGCGCGGACTTCTTCGACGCCAGCGGTGAAATAGGTCTGCAGGTGCAGCATTTCGTAGCCTGCGCGAATCACGCGGTTCAGGCCAGGCTCTTCGAGGCCCAGGGCTTCGAGGAACATGTCTTTCTCTTCGCCGTCTTCGAGCTCGGCGATTTCGGCTTCGATCTTGTTGCAGACCGGAACCACCATGGCGCCTTCTTCTTCAGCGATAGCCTTGACGATGTCCAGCAGCGGGTTGTTCTCGAAACCATCTTCGGCGACGTTGGCGATGTACATGACCGGTTTGGTGGTCAGCAGGTGGAAGCCGCGAATGACTGCTTTGTCATCGGCATTCATGGTCTTCATCAAGGTGCGCGCTGGCTTGCCGAGAGTGAAGTGAGCGATCAACTGCTCCAACAGGCCCTTTTGAACCACGGCATCCTTGTCACCACCCTTGGCGTTGCGGGCAACTTTCTGCAGTTGCTTCTCGCAGCTGTCGAGGTCGGCGAAGATCAGTTCAAGGTCGATGATCTCGATGTCGCGTTTCGGGTCGACGCTGTTGGAGACGTGAATCACGTTCTCGTCTTCAAAGCAGCGGACCACGTGGGCGATAGCGTCAGTTTCGCGAATGTTGGCGAGGAACTTGTTGCCCAGGCCTTCACCTTTCGAGGCGCCGGCAACCAGGCCTGCGATGTCTACGAATTCCATGGTGGTCGGCAGGATGCGCTTTGGATTGACGATGGCAGCCAAAGCTTCCAGGCGCGGATCCGGCATCGGCACGATACCGGTGTTCGGCTCGATGGTGCAGAAGGGGAAGTTCTCGGCCGCGATCCCGGATTTGGTCAGGGCGTTGAATAGGGTGGACTTGCCGACGTTAGGCAGGCCGACGATGCCGCAATTGAATCCCATGGTGTTTTCCCCGAGGAGTGAGTCAGGCCTTCTGGCTGTGCAGGTTTTTCATCGCACGGTTCCATTCCCCGGCGAGGATATCCGGCAGCACGCCGAGGGCAAAGTCGATGCTGGCATCGAGTTTTTCCTGTTCGGCGCGTGGCGCACGACCCAGGACGAAATTTGAAACCATACTGGCAACGCCCGGGTGGCCAATGCCAAGCCGCAAGCGGTAAAAGGTATTCTGATTGCCCAGCTGCGCAATGATGTCGCGCAGCCCGTTGTGACCGCCATGGCCGCCGCCCTGTTTGAGCTTGGCAACGCCGGGTGGCAAGTCTAGTTCGTCATGCGCTACCAGGATTTCTTCAGGCGTGATGCGGAAGAACCCCGCGAGTGCCGCCACGGCTTGGCCGCTACGGTTCATGTAGGTAGTGGGAATCAGCAGGCGAACATCCTGACCCTGATGCGAGAAGCGCCCGGTCAGGCCAAAATATTTACGATCCGCCACAAGGTTAACGCCTTGTGCGTTCGCGATGCGCTCAACAAAAAGGGCCCCTGCGTTATGCCGGGTCTGTTCGTATTCAGCGCCTGGATTTCCCAGGCCAACGATCAGTTTGATGGCAGTCACGATAGGGGCCCTTCCTTGGAGTGGTGGATAACATCGCCGCGACAACTGTGTGCGGCGAAAGTGGACGACAAGAGCTCATTTACCATTATGTAAACTCCGCGTTCTCGCCCGCTTTCTCGCTACGTTCTAGTCCGCGATGTTTCCGTGCACTCCGGCGAACAGAGTGAAATTACTCTGCTGCGCCTTCTTCGGTAGCTTCTGGAGCAACACGTGGAGCGTGAACGTTGGCAACAGCCTTGTCATCACCGTGTGCCAGAGCAACAAACTCAACGCCTTTAGGGGCTTTGAGGTCAGACAGGTGAATGATCGAGCCGACTTCGGCGTTAGCCAGGTCAACTTCGATGAATTCAGGCAGGTCTTTTGGCAGGCAGGTCACTTCGATTTCCGAAACAACGTGCGAAATTTCGCCGCCTTTCTTGATCGGAGCAGCTTCGCCAACGAAGTGTACAGGCACGATAGCGGTCAGTTTCTGACCGGCTACAACGCGTACGAAGTCAGCGTGCAGCACGTGGCCTTTAGCCGGGTGGCGCTGCAGTGCCTTGATGATTACGTTTTGCTTGGTGCCGCCAACGTTCAGCTCGATGATGTGGCTGTAAGCCGCTTCGTTTTCGAGCAGTTTGGCAACTTCTTTAGCCAGCATGCTGATGGATTCAGGGGCTTTTTCGCCACCGTAAACTACAGCAGGTACCAGGCTTGCGAGACGACGCAGGCGGCGGCTCGCACCTTTCCCCAGGTCGGAACGCACTTCAGCATTCAGAGTAAAATCGTTCATGTTGTATCTCCAAAATAACCACATTCGCCCCAGCGTTTGCGACCAGCGCTAAAGGCGATATGGGCAAAAAAGCCCCGCCCCGACAGGAATGCCGGGGCGGGGCGCTTTTCGTCAACGAGATGTAATGGAAAGGGCAGGGCCCTTAACGGAACATCGCACTGATCGATTCTTCATTGCTGATGCGGCGGACCGCTTCGGCAACTACCGGTGCGATATCCAGTTGACGGATACGCGCACAGGCTTGTGCTGCAGCGGACAGCGGGATGGTGTTAGTCACCACCAGCTCATCCAGCACGGAATTTTCAATGTTCTCGATCGCTCGACCCGACAGCACAGGGTGTGTGCAGTAGGCAAAGACCTTGGCAGCGCCATGCTCTTTCAGGGCCTTGGCCGCATGGCACAAAGTGCCGGCGGTATCGACCATGTCATCGACCAGAATACAGGTACGCCCTTCGACATCACCAATGATATGCATCACTTCAGAGTGATTGGCTTTCTCACGGCGTTTGTCGATGATCCCAAGATCCACGCCCAAGGATTTGGCAACAGCACGTGCACGCACGACGCCACCAATGTCCGGGGACACGATCATGAGATTTTCGAAGCGCTGATCTTCAATGTCATCCACCAATACTGGGGAGCCGTAGATGTTATCTACCGGAATATCGAAGAAACCCTGGATTTGGTCAGCATGCAGATCAACCGTGAGAACACGATCGATGCCGACTACGGTAAGCATGTCAGCAACGACTTTCGCGCTGATAGCCACACGTGCGGAACGCGGACGGCGATCCTGACGGGCATAACCAAAGTAAGGAATTACAGCAGTGATACGAGTCGCTGAGGAGCGGCGGAAGGCATCAGCCATCACTACCAGTTCCATCAGGTTATCGTTGGTCGGAGCGCAAGTCGGCTGAATAATGAAGACATCTTTACCGCGGACGTTTTCATTGATCTCGGCAGTAATTTCGCCGTCGGAGAATTTCCCGACAGAGATGTCACCGAGAGGGATATGCAGCTGACGTACAACACGCCGAGCCAGATCGGGGTTAGCGTTCCCCGTAAAGACCATCATCTTGGACACGCGCAGTACCTGAAGGCTGAGGGTAACCTGGATGAGTATAGGAAAATGGCAGGGGCGGCTGGATTCGAACCAACGCATGGCAGGATCAAAACCTGCTGCCTTACCGCTTGGCGACGCCCCTGTATCTGTTGCAACGATTACCCAGTAATCGGTTCCTTTAGAGCAGACTTTGCAGCTTGCGATGCAACATCGAAACGTTGCTTCCCTTTGCTACAAACCCTGTAAGGGTCTCTGTAAGAAGGGCCGAGACTTTATCAGCTTCAGCTTTGCTTGGGAAGCCCCCAAACACACAACTTCCAGTTCCGGTGAGTTTTGCTTCGGTAAATTTACCTAACAAATTCAATGCGTTACGTACATCTGGATAACGCCTTGCTACCACCGGTAAGCAGTCATTTCGACTGTTTCCCTTGGGAACGGGGCGCACTTTAATGGGAGAAGAGTTACGTGTCAACAACGGATCTGAAAAAATTTCTGCTGTACTTACAGATACTTGCGGCACAAGCACGAGATACCACGGTTCTTCGGGGTCTACAGGGGTAAGTTTCTCTCCTACGCCCTCGGCGAAAGCTGCGTGGCCACGCACGAAAACCGGGACGTCGGCGCCAAGTGTCAGGCCCAGCACGGCCAGTTGATCTTCATCCCAGCCCAGTTGCCAAAGGTGATTCAGGCCGAGCAATGTGGTGGCGGCATTTGAACTGCCGCCGCCAATGCCACCGCCCATGGGCAGGATTTTTTCGATCCAGATATCGATGCCGAGCGCACAACCGGATTGCGCCTGAAGTTTTTTCGCGGCTTTGACGATGAGGTTGCTGTCGTGTGGCACGCCCTCGAATTCGGTGTGCAGTTGAATCACGCCGTCGTCGCGCACGGCGAACGTGATTTCATCGCCGTAATCGAGAAACTGAAAAATGGTTTGCAGCTCGTGATAACCGTCTTCACGACGACCGAGAATATGCAGCATCAAATTCAGTTTGGCAGGCGAGGGCAGCGTCAAGCGTGGTGCAGTCATGTTCACTGCCCCAGTTTGCGTGGTTGCCATTCCTTGATCACCAGCGTGACGTCAAGGTCGGTGCCGTGCAGTTTGATGCGCTCGGGCAGCCAAAAGCCGTTTTGCTCGGCATAGCTGAGGTATTCGATCTGCCAGCCATCCTGTTCGAGATTGGACAGGCGACTGTCGGCATCCAGCGTCAGCGTGCTTTTACTGTCGGGGGCCGGTAGCCCGCGCACCCACCAGGCGAGGTTTGACACCGGTAGCTTCCAGCCCATTTGCTCTTCGAGCAGAATGTCCGGCGACGTCGATTCATACCGGCCCTGGTTGGCCACTTCCAGCGACACCTTGCCGGGACGACCGGTCAAGCGTGCCGCACCACGGCCCAACGGACCGGACAGGCGGATGTCGTAGTAATCCTGTCGTTGCAGCCAGAACAAGGTGCCACTGCCCGAATCTTTCGGGGCGCGGATGCCTATCTTGCCGTTGATCTGCCAGCCATCAAGGCTGGTCAGTTGTTGTTTGTGCTCGCGCCATTGGGCAGGGTCACCGTGGCCCTGAACGGATTCGCGAGCGCCGAAACCCGCACAACCGGCGAGCAAGGCGATGAAGCTGAAAACGATGAAATGGCGCAAAAACATAATCTTAAAGAGTCTCTGATCCGGTCAGGCGCTTGATGGTGCCGCGCAGGATTGGGCTGTCGGGTTGCTCCTTGAGGAACTTGCCCCAGATTTGTCTGGCTTCACGCTGTTTGCCATTGACCCACAAGACTTCGCCCAGGTGAGCGGCGACTTCCTGGTCCGGGAAGCGATCCAGCGCCTTGCGCAACAAGCGTTCGGCCTCATCGTAGTTACCCAGGCGGAAATTCACCCAGCCAAGGCTGTCGAGTACTGCCGGGTCTTCCGGATTGATCTGGTGCGCCTGTTCGATCAGCGATTTGGCTTCGGCATAACGCGTCGTGCGGTCGGACAGGGTATAGCCGAGGGCGTTGAGGGCCATGGCGTTGTCCGGGTCGCGCTTGATGATCAGGCGCAGGTCTTTTTCCATCTGCGCCAGGTCGTTGCGTTTTTCTGCCAGCATGGCTCGGGTGTACAGCAGGTTCAAATCGTCCGGGTATTGCTGCAAGGCTTTCTGCAGTACAGCCCAGGCCTTGTCGCCCTGATTGTTGGCGGACAGGGTTTCGGCTTCGATCAGGTATAGCTGGATCGCGTAGTCCGGTTGCTCGTCGCGCTGGGTTGCCAGTCGGCTTTGGGCTTCGGCGGTCCTGCCGTTGTTCATCAGGATATCGGCCTGGCGCAATTGCGCCGGCAGGTAATCGTTGCCCGGGCCCACCTGGGCATACTCGATCAGTGCGCCTTGCGGGTCGTTACGTTCTTCGGCGATACGGCCGAGGTTCAAATGCGCTGAATCAACATGGCTTTCGCGGGCAATAAGGTCTTCCAGATAACCCTTGGCTTCGTCCCAGGCTTTGGCTTCCAGGCACACCAGCGCCAGGGAATAGCGCAACTCGTCATCTTCCGGGTATTGCTGAACCAGGCTGGAAAACTCGACTTTTGCATCGTCCATGCGGTTTTGTTCAACCAGCATGCGTGCGTAAGTCAGCCGCAGACGCTTGTCATCCGGGTATTTCTTGATGCTTTTTTGCAGCAGAGGCAGCGCTTCATCGCCACGGTTGAGCGTTTGCAGCAGGCGAGCGCGAAGCAGGATAGGGGCGATTTCGCCGTCGTCAGGCGGATTGTCTTCCAGCAGGGTCAGTGCGCCTTTGCTGTCGCCGTCCTGCTGCATCAGCAGTGCTTTGCCGAAAATAAGCTGGCTGTTGTTGGGATGACGCTGCAGCAAGCGGTCGAAACTTTTCATCAGGCCGTTGCGGGTTTCCTGATCGGTATCGGCTGCAGACAAGGCAAGGAAGTCGAAATGCGTGTCGCCTTTGCCCTGCAGGACCTTCTCCATATAGACCATGGAGTCGTCGTAGCGCCCGGCGCGAGCCAGCTGCACGGCTGCGGCTCGTTGTGCCTCAAGATCATCGGGAGCGTTTTTCGCCCAGATAAGCGCAGTGTCCAGCGCAGCCTGATCGGCGCCCAGGTATTCAGCGATGCGGAATGCCCGCTCGGAGATGCCCGGGTCCTGGGTATTGATTGCCTGGGTCACATAGTTGTCCAGGGCAATGTCGAAACGATTGCGCTGGCCAGCCAGTTCGGCGCTCAACAGACTGAAGATGGTTTCTTCACTGAATGAGCTGTAGACCTTGGGCTTTTCAGGGGCTGGAGTGCTGTCTTCAACCGGCGGCGTACCGTCCGACGAAACGGGTGCCATTGACTGGCAGCCGCTGAGGAAGACAAAAGCGAGGAGCAACGCGGAAGATCTATTCATATAGGAAGAGGACGACTAACCTGCGGTCGGATCATCATGACACAAGCCTTCGGCCAAACATAACCGAGTCTCAATTGATGCCTTTATAGGGGCAAGTAATTGGGACAATAGTCAGCGGTAGTTGTTCTGGCCCTGATGAAGTAGGACAATTGCCGGCTTCACGTCACCATCAGCGACCTTGAATGGCCTTCCTTGCACTCGGTATTAACCACAAGACTGCTTCAGTAGACGTCCGCGAGCGCGTGGCCTTTACCCCTGAGCAGCTGGTGGAGGCCTTGCAGCAGCTCTGCCGACTCACCGACAGCCGCGAAGCTGCGATCCTTTCCACCTGCAATCGCAGTGAGCTGTATATAGAACAGGATCACCTTTCGGCGGACATTATCTTGCGCTGGCTGGCCGATTATCACCATTTGAGCCTCGAAGAGCTGCGAGCGAGCGCTTATGTGCACGAAGATGATGCGGCAGTTCGTCACATGATGCGGGTCGCCTCCGGGCTCGATTCGCTGGTGCTGGGCGAACCGCAAATTCTTGGCCAGATGAAATCGGCCTACGCCGTTGCACGCGAGGCCGGCACCATTGGCCCGCTGCTTGGGAGGCTGTTCCAGGCCACGTTCAATGCGGCCAAGCAGGTTCGCACCGACACCGCGATCGGCGAAAACCCGGTGTCCGTGGCGTTCGCGGCGGTCAGCCTGGCGAAACAGATCTTCAGTGACTTGCAACGCAGCCAGGCTTTGCTGATTGGCGCCGGCGAGACCATCACCCTGGTCGCCCGCCATCTGCATGAATTGGGTGTGAAACGCATTGTCGTCGCCAACCGGACGCTGGAGCGCGCGAGCATCCTGGCCGAACAGTTCGGTGCCCACGCCGTGTTGCTCTCCGACATCCCGGCTGAGCTGGTGCGCAGCGATATCGTCATCAGCTCCACTGCCAGCCAGTTGCCGATTCTGGGCAAGGGCGCGGTAGAAAGCGCCTTGAAGTTGCGCAAGCACAAGCCGATTTTCATGGTCGATATCGCCGTCCCGAGGGATATCGAGCCTGAGGTCGGCGAGCTGGACGACGTTTACCTTTATAGCGTCGATGATCTGCATGAAGTGGTCGCCGAAAACCTCAAGAGCCGTCAAGGCGCTGCGCAAGCGGCCGAAGAAATGGTCTCGATGGGGGCCGACGATTTCATGGTTCGCCTGCGCGAGTTGGCGGCAGTGGATGTGCTCAAGGCTTATCGACAGCAAAGCGAGCGCATGCGCGACGAAGAATTACACAAGGCCCAGCGCATGCTGGCCAACGGCACCAGCGCCGAAGACGTGCTGGTGCAACTGGCGCGTGGCTTGACCAACAAACTCCTGCACGCCCCGAGTGTGCAGTTGAAAAAGCTCTCGGCCGAAGGTCGCCTCGACGCACTGGCCATGGCCCAGGAACTCTTTGCCCTAGGTGAGGGCTCATCGGATAGCTTTTCGGATAAAAAACCGCAATGAAAGCGTCACTGCTCAATAAGCTGGACATCCTCCAGGACCGTTTCGAGGAACTGACTGCCTTGCTCGGCGATGGCGAGGTCATTTCCGATCAGAACAAATTCCGCACCTATTCCAAGGAATATGCGGAAGTCGAGCCGATTGTCGAGACCTATAAACAGTTGCTCAAAGTGCAGAGCGATCTTGAAGGCGCTCAGGCGCTGCTCAAGGACAGCGACCCGGACATGCGCGAAATGGCCGTGGAAGAAGTTCGCGAAGCCAAAGAGCAATTGATCGACATTGAGGCCAGCCTGCAACGCATGCTGCTGCCCAGGGATCCCAACGACGGGCGCAACGTGTTCCTGGAAATTCGTGCCGGCACCGGTGGTGATGAGGCGGCGATTTTTTCGGGCGACCTGTTCCGCATGTATTCGCGTTATGCCGAGCGCCGTGGCTGGCGGGTCGAGATACTCTCGGAGAACATCGGCGAGCATGGCGGCTATAAAGAAGTCATCGCTCGCGTTGAGGGCGAAAACGTTTACGGCAAGCTGAAGTTCGAATCCGGCGCGCATCGCGTGCAGCGTGTGCCCGCCACCGAATCCCAGGGCCGCATCCACACCTCGGCCTGCACGGTGGCGGTGTTGCCCGAGCCGGACGAACAGGAAGCGATCGAGATCAACCCGGCAGATATCCGCGTCGATACGTACAAGTCTTCCGGTGCCGGTGGTCAGCACGTCAACAAGACCGACTCGGCGATCCGAATCACGCACTTGCCGTCCGGCATTGTCGTGGAGTGCCAGGAAGAGCGTTCCCAGCACAAGAACCGCGCCCGCGCGATGTCCTGGCTGGCGGCCAAACTCAACGATCAGCAAACCAGTGCCGCGGCGAATGCCATTGCCAGCGAGCGTAAATTGCTGGTGGGTTCGGGGGATCGCTCCGAGCGCATTCGCACCTACAACTTTGCCCAGGGCCGGGTCACCGACCATCGGGTCAACCTGACCTTGTATTCGCTCGACGAGATTCTCGCGGGTGGTGTCGATGCGGTTATCGAGCCGTTGTTGACCGAATATCAGGCTGACCAACTGGCAGCGATAGGTGAGTAAATGACGATCATTGCGAGTTTATTGCGTGCCGCCGACTTACCCGACTCGCCCACGGCGCGCCTGGATGCGGAGTTGTTGCTGGCGGCTGCGCTGGGTAAATCGCGCAGTTTCCTGCACACCTGGCCAGAACGCATCGTGCCGAGCGAAGCAGCCCTCACGTTTGCCAGTTACTTGCAGCGCCGCCGTGGCGGTGAGCCGGTGGCTTATATTCTGGGGCAGCAAGGGTTCTGGAAACTTGATCTGGAAGTCGCCCCGCACACGTTGATTCCGCGCCCGGACACCGAACTGCTGGTAGAAACCGCGCTGCAACTGCTGCCAGCCACCCAGGCATCGGTCCTCGATCTCGGCACCGGCAGCGGCGCCATTGCGTTGGCCCTGGCCAGCGAACGTCCGGCCTGGAAAGTGACTGCCGTAGACCGCGTGCTCGAAGCCGTGGCCCTCGCCGAGCGCAATCGCCAGCGTTTGCACCTGAACAACGCCACGGTACTGAGCAGCCATTGGTTCAGCGCCCTGCAGGGTCAGCGTTTTCAGCTGATTATCAGCAACCCGCCTTACATTGCCTCAACGGATCCGCACCTTGCGCAGGGCGACGTACGCTTTGAGCCGGCCAGCGCTTTGGTGGCAGGTATTGATGGGCTCGACGACCTGCGCCTGATCATCGCCCAGACTCCGGATTACCTTGAAGCGGGCGGATGGTTGATGCTCGAACATGGCTACGATCAAGCCTTGGCCGTGCGTGATTTGCTGATCACCCAGGGTTTTGTCGAGGTTCACAGCCGCACGGATCTGGGTGGTCATGAACGTATCAGCCTGGGGCGCTTGCCGTGCTGAATGATCAAGAATTGTTGCGCTACAGCCGACAGATTTTGTTGCAGCACGTCGATATCGACGGCCAGTTGCGACTCAAGCAAAGCCGTGTATTGATCGTGGGCCTTGGCGGTCTCGGCTCTCCGGTTGCGCTTTACCTGGCCGCGGCCGGTGTGGGTGAACTGCACTTGGCGGACTTTGATAGCGTCGACCTGACCAATCTGCAGCGCCAGATCATTCACGACACCGACAGCGTCGGTGTGAGCAAAGTCGATTCGGCGATCCGCCGCTTGAGCGCGATCAACCCCGAGATTCAATTGATTGCCCATCGCGCAGCGCTGGATGAGGATTCCCTGGCCGTCGCTATCGGCGCAGTCGATCTGGTGCTGGACTGCTCGGACAACTTCGCCACTCGCGAAGCCGTCAACGCCGCATGTGTAGTGGCAGGCAAACCGTTGGTCAGCGGCGCCGCGATTCGCCTTGAAGGGCAACTGTCGGTGTTCGACCCGCGTCGTCCGGACAGTCCGTGTTACCACTGTTTATACGGGCACGGCAGTGAAGCCGAACTCACCTGCAGCGAAGCGGGGGTTATCGGCCCGCTGGTGGGGCTGGTCGGCAGCTTGCAGGCACTTGAGGCACTGAAACTGCTGGCTGGATTCGGTGAGCCACTGGTGGGCCGCTTGTTATTGATCGATGCCTTGGGCACGCGCTTTCGCGAGTTGCGGGTCAAGCGCGATCCGGGCTGCAGCGTGTGTGGTCCCTCCCGTGCGTGAAGCGCCGATTGGCGTGTTCGACTCCGGCGTCGGTGGGCTGTCGGTGCTGGCCGAAATCCAGCGTCTGTTGCCCCATGAGTCACTGCTGTACGTCGCCGATTGCGGCAACATTCCTTACGGCGAGAAAACCCCGGCGTTCATTCGCCAGCGCTGTCATGTAATGGCCGATTTTTTCCAGCGGCAGGGCGCCAAAGCCTTGGTGCTGGCCTGTAACACGGCGACGGTTGCCGGAGTCGCTGACCTGCGGCGCGATTATCCCGATTGGCCCATCGTCGGCATGGAGCCAGCCGTCAAGCCAGCCGCCGCGGCTACTCGCAGTGGAGTAGTCGGCGTACTTGCCACTACCGGCACATTGCAAAGTGCCAAATTTGCCGCTTTGCTTGATCGTTTTGCCACCGATATTCGTGTCATCACCCAGCCTTGCCCCGGGTTGGTGGAACTGATCGAAAACGGCGATTTGCACAGCGAAGCCCTGCACCGATTGCTCGCCAGCTACGTCGAGCCACTGTTGGCCGCCGGTTGTGACACGATCATTCTTGGCTGCACGCATTACCCCTTCCTAAAGCCTTTGCTTAGGCAGATGATCCCCAAGCACATCAGCCTGATCGACACCGGCGCCGCTGTGGCGCGGCAACTTCAACGGTTGTTGGCCGAGCGTGAACTGCTCGCCGATGGGCCCGCCCGCGTTGCACAATTCTGGTCGAGTGCCGACCCGGAACATTTCAGTAATGTTCTACCGGTACTGTGGAATACGTCCGGTATTGTGCAAAAATTCGACCTGTAAAAAATTGTGAAATCCGCCGAAAAGAGCTGAACTTCTGATTAAGCGTTTACTTCTATAGCTCTGTCTGTTGAGCAACAAAAAACCATACGAAATCGATTTCTTTCGGAAAAGGATGTTTCAAGTGAAGCGACTATTCTGTTTGGCCGCGATTGCGGCCGCATTAATGGGGCAAAGTTTTACGGCACAGGCCGCAGGCGTCGAATTCGGGGTCGGTCAGACCAGCGATTCGACCATGACCTATCGCTTGGGGATGCAGTTCGATTGGGATAAGAGCTGGCTGCAAAGTGACGTCGGTCGCGTGACCGGTTACTGGAGCGGCGCCTATACCTACTGGGACGGTGACAAGACCTCCAGCACCAGCAGCGTATCGTTCGCGCCGGTGTTTGTTTATGAGTTTGCCGGGCAGAACGTCAAACCGTACGTAGAGGCGGGAGTTGGCGTGGCGTTTTTCTCCAATACCCGACTTGAAGACAACAACATCGGCCAGTCTTTCCAGTTTGAAGACCGTCTGGGATTCGGACTGCGTTTTGCCGGTGGGCATGAAGTCGGAATTCGTGCGACGCACTATTCCAATGCAGGTCTGAGCAGTAATAACGACGGCGTAGAAAGCTACTCGCTGCACTACACAATGCCGTTGTAAATCCACGCATCGCCAGCGGCCTCGCTCCCACCTATTGATGGGTCTTATGTGGGAGCGAGCCCGCTCGCGATGGCGTAAAAGATGACTTACCGGTAAACCGAAACGATGCCTTGGCGTTCTTCGAGGCACTCCGGTGAGCCGGTCTCGAACTCCCGGCAAATCAATGGGCGTTTTTCGTAGATCGTGCACATCATGCTGTTGCGATCCAGCGCTGCACACCAGCCGTCATCCAGGCGCAACATCACTTCCCCGCCCCAATCGTCGGTATCGATAAAGCGATCAGGCACGCCAGTGTCGGTGATCAGCATCACTTCGAGTTGGCAGCAGCAGGCCGAACAGGTCGAACACGTGACGACCGGCTCGGCGATTTGCGTGTGGGGTATGGTTTTCATGGCGCGCAGTGTAAGGCAGCAGGCCGGTTGCGTGTGAAGGGCCTGACAGACGTTTACCTTGGCGTCTCGGACGCGAGTCGTTGCGCCATGAAGTGCAGCAACGGAAACAGCAGTGCCCAGAGCAATCCAATGCCTATCAACGTCGGCAATTGTCCGTAGGGAAACTGCACACCCGCCAGTTTCCCACCGGCGTAATAAGACAATGGCCCACCGAGAGCGCCGAGCACGCTGCCGAGCCACCACGGATGTGCGGTCCACAACAGGCAATGACGCAACGTGGTCGCCAGCAATGCCCAGAGCATCATCAGCCACAGAGGAATCAACGGCGCGATATCGGCGAATTCAAACACGCCTAGCCAGCGCAACAAGCTGTCGACGGTCGTCCCGAGCAACACAATGCTGAGGATCAGGCGGCCCTCATCGGCCCAGCGACTTATCCACCGCAAATGAATCACCAACACCGCCAAGGCTACAAACAACCACAGGCTGTTACCGCCAACGACACACGCAAACCAGCCGATTTGAAACAGCGCGGCATTCGCCAGGCGTTCAAGCATCGAAACGGCCCAGTAGCGGTGCGGTGATTGCTGCGGGTTTGGCGAGCAACAACTGTGCAGTGCCGATGGTGCGTTCCATGAATCCACCCTCGCAGTAGCACAGGTAAAACTCCCACAACCGCAGAAAATACTCGTCGTAGCCCAACTCGCTCAAACGGCCATGGGCGCGGCGAAAATTCTCGTGCCACAAGCGCAACGTCTTTGCGTAATGCAGCCCGAAGTCCTCCATGTGCAGCAGGTTCATGTCAGTGTCACGGCTGACGATTTCCAGCATTTTCTGCACGCAGGGCAGGGCGCCGCCCGGGAAAATATAACGCTGAATGAAATCGACGTTGCTCTTTGCTTGCTCGTAGCGCTGGTCACGGATGGTGATGGCTTGCAACAGCATCAAGCCGTTGCTCTTGAGCAGGTGCGCGCATTGTTTGAAGTAAGTCGGCAGAAAACGGTGACCCACGGCTTCGATCATTTCGATCGAGACCAGTTTGTCGTACTGGCCGGTGAGGTCGCGGTAATCCTCCAGCAGCAGCGTCACTTGAGTTTGCAGCCCGAGGGCTTCGATGCGTTGCGCGGTGAAGGCGTACTGTTCTTTCGACAGCGTGGTGGTAGTGACTTTACAGCCATAATTCTGTGCGGCGTACAGCGCCATGCTGCCCCAACCGGTGCCGATTTCCAGCAGGTGATCGCTCGGTTTCAGCGCCAGTTTCTGACAGATGCGCTCAAGCTTGTTCAGCTGCGCCTGTTCCAGGCTGTCGTCGGGCGTCAGAAATTGCGCGGCCGAATACATCATGGTGGGGTCCAGAAACTGCTCGAACAGGTCATTGCCCAAGTCGTAATGCGCGGCGATATTCTTTTGCGAGCCTTTGCGTGTGTTGCGGTTCAGCCAGTGCAGGCCTTGCACGAACGGCCGGCTGAGCTTCGCCAAACCGCCCTCCAGAGCATCCAGCACTTCCATGTTACTGACGAACACTCGAACCACTGACGTCAGGTCCGGCGTGCTCCAGTAGCCATGAATAAACGCTTCGCCGGCACCGATCGAACCGTTGCTCGCCACCATTCCCCACGCGGCGGGGTCGAGTATGTGGATCTCACCCAACAGATGACTGCCTGCGGCCCCGAAAACGTAACGTTCGCCGTCTTCGATGACCACCAGTTGCCCATGTTTGAGGTGCGACAGTTGACGCAGTACACCACGACGCAGCAGCGTACCGGTCAGGCCGTTGGTGCTGAGCAGGGTGGCTTTGGCCGAGACGCTAGAGGATTTCATGGCGGTGATCCTTGGGGGGAACAGTGGCTGTTTGAAAGCTGCCGTCGGCAGCCTGATGAGCAAAAATCGGTGCGCGTTTGAGCAACAGGCGTATTGCCTGCCAGTAAATCGCCAGGCAGGTTTTTGCGGTCATCCACGGAAAACGCAGTAGATACCGGTGCAGGCTGCTGCGACTCAAGGCTTCGCGTTCGAGGTTGAGCGTGGCGTCGAACAACTTGAGTTCGCCTTGCCAGTCAGCCATGTGCACGCCAAGTTTTTGGGTGGCGGGGCTGAAGCTCATCCGGTATTCCAGGTCGCGCGGTAAAAAAGGCGATACGTGAAAGGCTTTGGTAACCGCGAAATGCTGATGAAAGTCGCGCAGGTTTTCCGGTGTTCTGGCCGGCAACACATAGTGGTAACTTTCGCCCCACGGGGTGTTGGTGACCTCGCAGAGAATCGCCGCCAGTTGCCCGTCAGCTTCATGGCAGTAAAAAAAGCTCACCGGATTAAACGACAAGCCCCAACTGCGAGGCTGGGTCAGCAGGCAGATTGAGCCCTGTGGCGCATGGCCGATGGCCTCCCGGATCTGGTGGCGTACCGCATCGATCAGGCGCATGCCGCTGCCGGTATGGGTTTTCAGGTAATCACTTTCGCGAAACGAAAACGGCGCAAAACGGCTGTTGCCTGACAGTTTCGACAAACCCAGAACGGCGTCCTGTTCGTCGAGATCGAGGTACAGCATGCCGATCCGATACCGAAACTGATGCTGTCGCGGAGCAAACCGCCGATGGGCGATCCAGCCAGTGTAAAGGGCGCTGTTCACAACACTTCTCCGAACGAGCTGGCGACGCGCAGAGCACTGACTACGCCATCTTCATGAAAACCATTGGCCCAATAAGCACCGCAATAGTAGGTGTGTTGCGCGCCGTCCAATTCGCCCCAGCGCGCCTGCGCGGCGACGGCAGTCAAGCTGTATTGCGGATGGGCATAGGTGTATTTGGCGAGCACTTTGAATGGGCTGATGCCGGCGCTCTGATTGAGGCTGACGCAGAACGTAGTCGCGCTCTGGATGCCTTGCAGGATGTTCATGTCGTAAGTGACCGCCGCCAGCGTATGGCCGGGGCCGCCGAGGCGGTAATTCCAGCTCGCCCAAGCCAGTTTGCGTGTGGGCAACAGGCGAGTGTCGGTGTGCAGCACCACTTCGTTATCGGCGTAGGGCAGCGCACCGAGAATCGAGCGTTCGGCAGCACTCGGCGCAGACAGCAGTTTCAGCGCCTGATCGCTGTGACAGGCGAACACCACTTTATCGAAGCGCTCGATGCCGGCCGAGCTGTGGATAACCACACCGTGCTCGTCGCGGTCCACCCGCTCGACCTTGCAGTTCAACCGAATTCGATCGCGGAAGGTCGCGGTCAGTGGCTCAACGTAAGCGCTGGAACCGCCTTCGATCACGCACCACTGCGGCCGGTCACTGACGGATAGCAAGCCGTGATTCTTGAAAAACCTGACGAAGAATTGCAGCGGGAAACCGAGCATGTCGGCCATCGACATCGACCAGATCGCCGCCCCCATCGGCACGATGTAATGCAAGATGAAACGCTCGCCATAACCGTTGGCCTGCAGGTATTCATCCAGCGTGGTGTCGGGCTTGATCCGCAGCTCTTCGAGGTCACGCAAGGCTTCTTTGTTGAAGCGCAGAATGTCGCGCAACATGCCCCAGAACCCAGGTGACAAAAGATTGCGACGTTGGGCGAACAGGCTGTTGAGGTTATTGCCGTTGTACTCCAGACCGCTGTCGGGGTCGGTCACCGAAAAACTCATTTCGGTGGGCTTGAACCCCACGCCAAGCTGACCCAGCAGGCGTATGAAGTTTGGGTAAGTCCAGTCGTTGAATACGATGAAACCGGTGTCCACGGCATAGCTTTCGCCTTCGACCGTTACATTGACCGTGTGCGTGTGCCCACCGACCCAGTCACTGGATTCGAACACAGTGATCTCGTGATGGCGATTCAGCAGGTAAGCGCTGGTCAGCCCCGAGATGCCACTGCCGATAATGGCGATGTTCACGATTGATCCTTGGTCGGTGGGCTGCTACGCACCATACGTTTGCCAATCGCCAGTTTTAGCCGGTTGGGCATTTTTGACAGTGGCCAGAGCACGGACATGAACAGCGCAGGGAAAGCGATTTCCAGTGGGCGGTTCTTCAGTTTGCTGAAAATGTGCCGGGCAGCCTTTTCAGCCGGCCAGCTCAGCGGCATCGGAAAGTCATTTTTCGCGGTCAACGGTGTATCGACAAAGCCTGGGCTGACGACGGTGACTTCAATGCCTTCCGGCGCCAGGTCAATGCGCAGTGACTCGAACAGATACCGCAGCCCGGCCTTCGATGCGCCATAGGCTTCAGCCCTTGGCAGCGGCAGGTAAGTCACCGAACTGGCCACGCCCACCAGGTGTGGTGCAGTGCCGCGACGCAGCAAAGGCAACGCCGCTTCGATGCAATAGGCGCTGGCGAGCAGATTGGTGCGAACCACGTATTCGACGATTGAGGCATCAAACTGCTGCACATCGACATATTCACAGGTGCCAGCGTTCAGGATCACGGTGTCCAGCGAGCCCCATTCCTTGGCAATCTGTTCACCAATCTCGCGCACGCACTGGCTGTCGGTTAAATCCCCCGCCACCACCAGCACTTGCCCCGGATAGCGCAGCGACAAGACTTTGAGGGGGGCTGCCGAACGTGAACTGACAGCCACATGCGCACCGGTTTTCAGGATTTCTTCGGCCAACGCAGCACCGATTCCGCTGCTGGCGCCGGTCAACCAATATCGGCGTGGAGCTGCAAGGTTCATCCCATCCTCCTTTTCAGCCACGCAATCGCCCGGCCCACTATTGGTAAATGTTCATAAAGCAGGGCTCCGGCATCGAAATAATCCCGGTGCCGATAAACCTTGTCGTGCCAGAGCAGGTGCGAGCAGCCCTCGACCCGAATTAACTGGCCACCGGCCAGGCGCGGATGGCGATAGCTCATGACCCAACGCAGATACCCTTCGCCTTCGTTGACCTGGTCGAAGCCGTTGAAATCGAAACGCAGTTCACTGACGTTGGCGTACAGCTCTGAAAAATAACTGCGCAACTGCCCAATGCCTTGCACCTCATGCAACGGATCGGTGAAGAACACGTCCTGGGTGTAAAGCTCATCCAGACGCTGAAGGTTGTCTTTGTTCAGTTCCGCGAACTGTTGGGCAAAATGGCGCAGGAAATTACTCATAGCCAGCGCCTGCACTTTGTCGCGATGGCAGGTTCTTGAACGCGGCCAGCGCACGTTGGCGAGAGGTGCTCAAGTTAACGATTGGCGACGGATAATCCGCCGCGCCGAACAGCCCGCCGACGTCCGCCGGGTTGTGCACTTCCTTTTTGTTCAGCTGCGCCAGCTCTGGCAGCCAGTGCTTGATGAACACACCTTGCGGGTCGAATTTTTCCGATTGGCTCAGTGGGTTGAAAATTCGAAAGTAAGGCGCGGAATCGGTGCCTGTAGAAGAGCTCCACTGCCAGCCGCCGTTGTTCGCAGCCAGGTCACCATCAATCAAGTGGCGCATGAAAAAGCGTTCGCCTTCGCGCCAGTCGATCAGCAGATTCTTGGTCAGGAACATCGCCACTACCATGCGCAGGCGGTTGTGCATCCAACCGGTTTCCAGCAACTGGCGCATCGCGGCGTCGATGATCGGCAGGCCGGTGCGCGCTTGTTGCCAGGCCAGCAGTTCTTCAGGTGCATCGCGCCAGGCCAGTGCTTCGGTCTCTGGGCGAAAGGCCCGATGACGCGAGACACGTGGGTAGCCCACCAAAATGTGTTTATAGAATTCGCGCCAGAGCAATTCGTTGATCCAGGTGACCGCGCCAACGTCGCCGCTTTCGAATTCACCCTGGTTACTTTGCAAGGCCGCGTGCAGGCACTGGCGAGGCGAAATCACCCCCGCCGCCAGGTAAGCCGAGAGCTGGCTGGTGCCGGGTTTGGCCGGGAAGTCGCGCTCGGTTTTGTAATACTCGATGTGTGCATCGGCGAAGGCGTCGAGACGACGTCTTGCCTCGGTTTCACCGGCGGGCCAAAGCTCCCGAAGGGAATCGCCAGGCGTTTCAAAGCCCTCGATATGGGTGGGAATCTTGTCGCTGTGCACAGCGGTTGCGGCCTGAGCGTCGGGAGCTTTCACCCGTTTTGGCAGCGTCCCGCGCAAGCGGTCGTAGCACACCTTGCGGAACTGACTGAAGACCTGGAAATAGGTGCCGGTTTTAGTCAGCACAGTGCCGGGTTTGAACAGCAACTGATCGAGGTGGCTGTAAAAATCGATGCCGCTGGCTTTCAGCGCATCGGCCACTGACACGTCGCGACGGCTCTCATGAATGCCATATTCTTCGTTGACGTGTACGGCTTCGATGTTCAGTTGCCGGCACAGATCGAGCAAAACCTGCGGCGCTTCATCCCAGCGGGGCGCCGTGCGGATCAGCAGCGCAATGTTCAATTCGCCCAGCGCCTGGCTCAATTCGCTCAGGTTACGCAGCCAGAAATCCACTTTACACGCGGCGTCATCGTGCTCAAGCCACTGTTGCGGGCTGAGTAGATACACGGCAACAGTCGGGCCGCGAGCTGCAGCAGCCGAGAGGGCGGTGTTGTCGTGTACGCGCAAATCGCTGCGCAGCCAGATCAATTGCATGGTGGTATCCGTACGCTTCATTAAAAGTGCGCCATTAAATGAGTCCGCGCTGAACCAGCTCCTGATGGGCCGACAAGGGATCTTCGGCCAGGAACAAATCAGCGATCTCGTGGGTTCTTACGGATAACTCGGCGTGATGGATGCATACCGTTGGTCCGGCAATCATTTTTGGGCAACTGATGCCGTTCAACAGTTTTGGTAATTGCGAGAGGTTCATGGCCTTGCTGGAGTACAGCAACACGCCACGGGCTTGCAGATGATCGACCGCCAGCGCGAGTTCTCCGGCGGGCAATGGCCCATCGAATACCTCCACCGGGCAATCGGCGCTACTGATCAGCCAGGCAGTCAGCCACACGTGAGGTTCAAGCGGCAGGTCTGAATGATTGATGAGCAACAACGGTGCACTGCGCAATTGCCGGTTGTTGTGATAAATGCGTGCGCCGAATTTACTGCGCAGCCAGGAATAGAAAAACATCCGCTCCATTTGTGCGCCGAACTGGCCCTGCCAGCGCTGCTCGAGGTCTGCGAGCAACGGCATCAGCAACAGTTCGCACAGGGTTCGTGGCGGATACAACGCCATGGCCTGATTGACGGTGTCGTCGAGGGTGCGTTCGGTCAGTTGGGTCACGGCGTGCAGCAGGGTATGGCGCAGTACCTGCCAATCGTTTTCCATCGGCTCGGCCATGGTTTGCGGGGTGTCGAGCAGTTGCTTGACCTGGCTGACGGCAACGCCGCGATTGAGCCACGTGAGAATGGTCAGGATCCTTTGCACGTGTTCGGCAGAAAACAGCCGATGGCCCTTGGGTGTGCGTTGCGGCACGATCAACCCGTAACGTCGTTCCCAGGCGCGCAGGGTGACGGCGTTCACGCCGGTTTGCCGGGCGACTTCGCGTATCGGCAACCAGCCTTCGTCGAGGGCTTTCCTGAAGTCGTCGCCAAGGTCTTCGATGGCACTGGTATCGAGTTGTTTTGTCATTAGATGGCGTTTCGCAGGCTGAGATTTTCCGGATGCGGCTGCAGGTAAACCTGCTGCGCTATGTACGGATCCGGGTGTTGGCGGAAGTAGTGTTTAAGCAGTGTCAGCGGCACCACCAGCGGCACGATGCCGTGACGGTATTGGCCGATGACATGCTGCATTTCCTGTTTGTCTTCGGTGCTGATGGCTTGCTTGAGGTAGCCGCTGATGTGCTGCAGAACGTTGGTGTGGGTGCGCCGCGTGGCACATTTTTTCAAGGCCACCATCAACTCGCTGAAATAACGCGGCCCGAGTTCGTTCGGGTCGGTCTGGCCCATGTTGCCCAGCAGCGCGCCGAGGATTTTGTACTCCACCGGGTTGTGGGCCATTAGCAGGTATTTGTAGCGCGAGTGAAACTCTGTCAGACCGCGGCGGGTCAAGCCTTCTCGACGCAATTTTTGCCAGTCGCTGTAAACGAAAACCCGTGCCAGGAAGTTCTCGCGCAGCACCGGGTCGTTGAGACGGCCGTCTTCTTCCACCGGCAAATCCGGGTGCAACGCACAAAATGCCTGAGCGTAAATACCCCGACCGCCACCCTCCACCGGAACGCCATTGGCGTGGTACACCTTGACTCGCTCCAGCCCGCAGGACGGCGACTTTTGCATGAATACGTAACCGCAAATATCACCGATTTCGGCCGCCATTTTCCGCCCGAACTCAGCCAGCGGGCGGGTGACATTGAGTTCCGGGTGGACGCTGCCGACTGCTTCAGGATGTTGCGGGTCACCGACTAAACGAATCGGTTCACGGGGGATACCCAAGCCTATGGCGACTTCGGGGCACACCGGCACGAAGTCGAAATAGTCAGCGAGGGTGCGGCTGCACAGTCGGGATTCCTTGTGGCCGCCGTTGTAGCGAACATCAAGACCCATCAGGCAGGAGCTGATAGCGATTTTCGGTTTCGCGGGGGCATGAGACATCGAAGCACCTCGAATCTAAACCTGTACAGATTGTTATATCTGTACAACATGCTTTCATCATAGATTCAAAGGTGTACAAGTCAAATGGTTTGTATAGGTTTTTGCGGGGGGATTACTTCCAGCCCAGTTGCCAGGCTTCGCTGTTCTTCAGTATTTGCCAATCGAGCCGCTCGCTGCGCTGAGTGAGAACGGCCTGCAGTTCGACTTGCAGTACGGTGCCGTCCTCGTCGCGGAATAATTCGGTGACCAGAAAATGTTTTTCACGGTGTTGCGGATGGGCTGCTGTCCACTTCGACAGCAGCAATTTGCCGGGATTGATGCGGTTCATTGCAAATGCTCGTGCAGGCGACGGGCCGCTTCCTGGCCGCTGAGCCACGCACCTTCTACTCGCCCGGACAAGCACCAGTCACCACACACATACAGGCCCAGATCGGCGTCGGCCAATACGCCCCATTCATGGCTGCTGGCCGGCCGCGCGTAGAGCCAGCGGTGAGCCAGACTGAAGGTTGGAGCGGGCATGGCGCTGTGCAGTAATTCGGCGAAGGCGCCGTGCAGTTGTTCGATCACAGCCTCTTTCGACAAGTCGATGTGTTGCCGACTCCAGGCACTGGTTGCGTGCAATACCCACGTGTCGAGCGTGTTGTCGCGTCCTGGTTTGCTGCGATTGCGCGCCAGCCAATCCAGCGGGCTGTCCTGCACGAAGCAGCCCTCCATCGGTGTATCCAGCGGCGTGTCGAAGGCCAGCGCGATGGCCCACGTAGGGTCCATTTTCACCCCGGCTGCAGCACCGGCAAGTTTAGGTGCCGAGGCCAGGAGGGCGGTTGCCTGAGGTGCGGGTGTGGCAATCACCACATGGCTGAAGGGGCCGTGGGTGAAACCTTCGGCGTCTTGCAGATGCCAATGCTCTTCACCGCGAAAGACCTCGGTGATCCGGCAGGCGAACTGAACCTCCAGGTCACCCAGCAAACCACGAGTGATGGCGCTCATGCGCGGCGTGCCGACCCAGCGAATCTGCTCATCCGGCGACAAGTTGAGTTGGCCACCGTGGTAGGTGTACAGCTGCGGAGTCCATTCGGCGACCCAGCCGTTGGTTTGCCAGCGAGTCACTTCATTGACGAAGCGACGATCGCGCGCAGTGAAATATTGCGCACCCATGTCCAGAGCACCCGCATCACTGCGCTTGCTCGACATGCGTCCGCCACTGCCGCGGCTTTTATCGAAAAGTTGAACGACATGCCCAAGCTCTGTGAGGGCCTGAGCGGCTGAGAGTCCGGCGATGCCGGTGCCGATGATCGCGATGGGTACAGTCATAGGGGCCTCGTTTGCCTTTCTGTACAGACTACGCCGTGGTTTAAACCTGTACAATATTGTTTTTTGGTATAACTTTTAGCGTTATTGTTCTAGCGGCTTGGCCTATTGTTAATCACAGAGCCTGCCCGATAACAAAGATCCCTGCTTATAAAAATAGACTAGTGATCAGGGTAAAACGCCACGCGAGGAACATGTCATGCACATATTGCTGACCGGCGGTACTGGTTTGATAGGACGAGCACTCTGCCGACACTGGCTGAGCCAAGGTCATCGCCTGACTGTCTGGAGCCGTAAACCTGAAAAAGTCGCAAAAATCTGCGGCGCTCAGGCGCGTGGAATTTCTCGACTGGAAGAGGTGGGGCAAGAGCCAGTCGACGCAATTATCAACCTCGCAGGCGCGCCGATTGCCGATCGGCCCTGGACTCACAAGCGCAAGGCGTTGCTATGGAGCAGCCGTATCAGCCTGACTGAAACATTGTTGGCCTGGCTCGAAAGCCGTGAGCAAAAGCCTGAACTGTTGATTTCAGGGTCAGCGGTTGGCTGGTACGGCGATGGCGGTGAGCGTGAGTTGACCGAAGATTCGCCCCCCGTCGCCGAAGACTTCGCCAGCCAGTTGTGTATCGCTTGGGAAGAAACCGCACAACGCGCCGAGGCCTTGGGTATTCGCGTGGTTCTGGTGCGAACCGGGTTGGTGTTGTCTGCCGAGGGCGGCTTTTTGTCGCGGTTGTTATTGCCCTTCAAACTGGCGCTGGGCGGGCCTATCGGTAATGGTCGGCAGTGGATGCCATGGATTCATATCAATGATCAAATCGCCTTGATTGATTTTCTTCTGCATCAGAAAAACGCCAGCGGTCCTTATAATGCGTGTGCGCCGACACCGGTGCGCAATCGCGAGTTTGCCAAAACACTGGGTAGCGTGTTGCACCGCCCGGCGTTTGTACCCATGCCGGCTTTCGCTTTGAAAGTGGGCCTGGGCGAGTTGTCATTATTGTTGCTGGGCGGCCAGCGGGCCACACCGGTTCGCTTGCTGGAAGCAGGTTTCAGTTTCCAGTTCACTGATTTGCGCGCGGCATTGGACGACTTGTCCAGCCGCCTCTGAAATAGGACGTTGCATGACCGATCACGCGTTGCTTCTGGTCAACCTGGGTTCACCTGCCTCCACGTCGGTGGCGGATGTGCGCAGTTACCTCAACCAATTTCTGATGGACCCGTATGTGATCGACCTGCCATGGCCGGTGCGACGTTTGCTGGTGTCGCTGATCCTGTTCAAGCGTCCGGAGCAATCGGCCCATGCTTACGCCTCGATCTGGTGGGAGGAAGGTTCGCCGCTGGTGGTGCTGAGTCGTCGCCTGCAACAGGCTATGCGCGCTGCCTGGACTCAAGGCCCGGTGGAATTGGCGATGCGTTATGGCGAGCCATCGATCGAGACGACCCTTATGCGACTGGTCGCTCAAGGCCACAAGAAAATCACGCTTGCCCCGCTGTATCCGCAGTTCGCCGACAGCACGGTGACCACGGTGATCGAGGAGGCGAAGCGGGTGGTGCGGGAGAAAAAACTCGACGTGCAGTTTTCGATTCTGCAGCCGTTCTACGATCAGCCGGAATACCTTGATGCCTTGGTCGCCAGTGCCAAGCCGTATCTGCAGCAGGATCACGATCATTTGCTGCTGAGCTTCCACGGATTGCCAGAGCGGCACCTGACCAAACTCGACCCGACAGGCCAGCATTGTTTCAAAAATGCCGATTGCTGCCAGAACGCTTCGCCCGAAGTATTGGCGACCTGTTATCGCGCTCAATGCCTGCGCACAGCCTCGCAGTTTGCCAAGCGAATGGGCTTGGCGGATGGCAAGTGGTCGGTGTCGTTCCAGTCGCGGTTGGGCCGGGCAAAGTGGATCGAACCCTACACCGAAGCGCGCCTTGATGAGTTGGCCAAAAGTGGCGTGAAGAAAATTCTGGTGATGTGCCCGGCGTTCGTTGCCGATTGCATCGAGACGCTGGAAGAAATCGGTGATCGCGGGCTGGAGCAGTTCCGCGAAGCGGGGGGCGAGGAGTTGGTGCTGGTGCCGTGCCTGAACGACGACCCACAGTGGGCGCAGGCGTTAAGCACTCTGTGCGAAAGAGCACCGTTCTCACTGTAAAAACACATACTGTGACGAGGGAGCGAGCTCCCTCGCCACAATGTGTCGTGTGACGGCTTAAAGCAGCGGATCATCCGCGTTTTTGTGCTTCCAGCTGTCATTGCCCGGCAGCAGTAGGTTCAGCGCAATCGCCACCACAGCGCACAGCGCGATGCCTTTGAGGCCGAAGTCGTCCGGACCAGTGCCGGTGGCGACCAGCACACCGCCAATTCCGAACACCAGCGTTACCGAGACAATCACCAGGTTGCGCGCTTCGCCCAAGTCAATCTTGTGCCGGATCAGTGTGTTCATGCCCACTGCCGCAATCGAGCCGAACAACAGGCACAGAATCCCGCCCATCACCGGCACCGGAATGCTCTGCAGCAACGCACCGAATTTGCCGACAAACGCCAGGCTGATCGCGAAGATCGCAGCCCAAGTCATGATCTTCGGGTTGTAGTTTTTGGTCAGCATTACCGCGCCCGTCACTTCGGCGTACGTGGTATTAGGCGGGCCACCGAACAAACCGGCTGCGGTGGTGGCGATGCCATCGCCCAGCAGCGTACGGTGCAGACCAGGCTTTTTCAGGTAATCGCGGCCGGTCACGCTACCGACGGCAATCACACCGCCAATGTGCTCGATGGCCGGGGCCAAGGCGACCGGTACGATGAACAGAATTGCCTGCCAGTTGAATTCCGGGGCAGTGAAGTGCGGAATCGCGAACCACGGTGCCGCGGCAATCTTCGCGGTATCTACCACGCCGAAATAGAACGCCATGCCGAAACCCACCAGCACGCCGGAAATGATCGGCACCAGGCGGAATATGCCTTTGCCAAACACCGCGACGATCAGTGTGGTCAACAGTGCCGGCATCGAGATCAGCATCGCGGTTTGATAATGAATCAGCTCGCTACCGTCGCCAGCCTTGCCCATAGCCATATTGGCGGCAATCGGCGCCATGGCCAGGCCGATGGAGATGATCACCGGGCCGATCACTACCGGGGGCAGCAAACGATCGATAAAACCAGTGCCTTTGATCTTCACGGCCAGGCCGAGGAAGGTGTAGACGAAACCGGCCGCCATCACGCCGCCCATCGTCGCTGCAAGGCCGAATTGGCCTTTGGCGAGAATGATCGGGGTAATGAAGGCGAAGCTTGATGCCAGGAACACGGGCACCTGACGCCCGGTAACGATCTGGAACAGTATCGTCCCCAGACCTGCAGTAAACAGCGCCACGTTCGGGTCAAGGCCGGTAATCAGCGGCATCAACACCAGCGCACCGAACGCCACGAACAGCATCTGCGCGCCAGACAGCACCGTGCGCCAGAGCGGATCGTTAAACTCTTGTTGCATGGTCACGCGTCCTTTTGCTTGGTGCCGAAGATCTTGTCGCCGGCATCACCCAGGCCCGGAATGATGTAACCGTGTTCGTTGAGCTTTTCGTCAATAGAGGCGGTGTAGATGGTCACGTCCGGGTGAGCCTTCTCGACGGCGGCGATGCCTTCCGGCGCGGCAACCAGCACCATGGCGCGGATGTCGCGGCACCCGGCCTTTTTCAACAGGTCGATGGTGGCCACCATGGAGCTGCCGGTAGCGAGCATCGGGTCGATGATCATCGCCAGGCGTTCGTTGATTTCCGGAACCAGTTTTTCCAGGTAGGTGTGCGCTTGCAGCGTCTGTTCGTTGCGGGCCACGCCCACGGCGCTGACCTTGGCGCCAGGGATCAGGCTGAGCACGCCTTCGAGCATGCCGATGCCGGCGCGCAGGATAGGGACTACGGTGATCTTCTTGCCGGCGATTTTCTCGACCGACACCGTGCCGCACCAGCCTTGAATATCGTAGGCTTCCAGTGGCAGGTCTTTGGTGGCTTCATAGGTCAACAGGGCACCGACTTCCTGAGCGAGCTCGCGGAAATTCTTGGTGCTGATGTCTGCGCGGCGCATTAGGCCAAGTTTATGACGGATCAGCGGATGGCGGATCTCGAGGATGGGCATGGGAAAGGCTCCGGCGGCGGGCAAAAAAACCGGCCTAGATTAATCTATCCGAGGGTGTTGTCCTATAGACATACAGTACGTTAGTCCACAAACGCTTGATCTGACCGTGCGGGATGCGTACCTTTGCCCGCTTTTCCCGAATCCATCCCCCTGGAGAGCGCCATGTCCGCTGATCTCGAGCATATCCGTCAAATCATGCGAGAGGCTGACTGCCTGTACACCGAAGCTGAAGTCGAGGCAGCCATCGCCCGCGTCGGTGCGCACATCAACGAACAGCTGGCCGACACTAACCCGGTGGTGTTCTGTGTGATGAACGGCGGCCTGATTTTCGCTGGCAAGCTGCTCACCCATCTGCAATTCCCACTGGAAGCGTCCTACCTGCACGCTACCCGTTATCGCAACGAAACCAGCGGCGGCGACCTGTTCTGGAAGGCCAAGCCTGAAGTCTCGTTCATCGACCGCGACGTGCTGATCATCGACGACATCCTCGATGAAGGTCACACGTTGGGCGCGATCATCGATTTCTGCAAACACGCCGGCGCGCGCAAAGTGCACACCGCCGTACTGATCGATAAAGACCACGACCGCAAGGCTCGTCCGGACTTGAAAGCCGATTTCGTCGGCCTGCCATGCATCGACCGCTACATCTTCGGTTATGGCATGGACTACAAAGGCTACTGGCGTAACGCCAACGGGATTTTTGCCGTTAAAGGCATGTAAGAACCCCGCCCGGCCTCCCTGTGGGAGCGAGCCTGTTCGATGGTGTGTCAGTCGACGTCAATGTAGCTGATACGCCATCGCCAGCAGGCTCGCTCCCACAATGGATCGTGATCAGATCCACTTTTCTGCGCCAACTGCTACAGTGCTCGGCCCCGCCCTCCGGAGCCTGTCATGCGCTTTTTGACCCGCTGTTGCGTCGCAGTTTTGCTAGCCCTCAGCCTGCCGCTGGCCGCCGCGCCGGCGCCGATGCATGCGCAGTTTCTACCGCCCGATGACCTGACCCTTCGCCAGGCCGAGCCTGAGCAACAACAGCTGCTACAGGTGACGGAATATTCGGTGGTGATCGGCAGCCAACGCCAGTCCAATCAGCAACCGATTCCGGTGACGTCGCCGTTGATGATCCGACTCAAGGGCAAATCGTTAAACAAAGGCGCGACGATCAGCCAGGTGTTGGTCAATTTCGATGGCGAAAGCAAAAGCCTGAAAAAACCGGTCTACGACGATAAAAGCAAGACGCTGACTCTGTATTACCCGCTGGCACAGTACCGGGTGGTGATCGACTTGCTGCGCAACGACACCGTGTATTGCCAGTTCCTGAGCTACGCCAACGGCCATATCTGGGCCGATCTGCACACTGGCAGCACTCGTTCGCGTTGAGCCGTGTGCCTGCACAGGGTTAAACTGCCCGCCCCGTGAAATGTCTGCGAGCTGGAGTCGGCAATGCGTAAAGATAAGAAACAAGTGATTGGTGATGAGATCGGCGATGAGCAGATCAAATTGTTTCTCGATTTCGAGCCGGTCGACGCCACTTCCCCGTCGCTGCACAAGCTGATAAAGGCCTACCGTGGCCTGCGTATCGATGACTTCGAGCGTTTCCTGACGTTTTTCGTCGAAGCCGGTTTTGATCTGGATGGCAAGGATGAGCACGGCAATGACTTCGTTGCGGTGATCAAGGATCAGCGTCACGCCGCCGATTACATCGAACTGATGGCCAAGGCCCGCGGTATTTGAGGTGATCCAGGTCTCTGTGGTGAGGGGATTTATCCCCGTTCGGCTGCGAAGCAGTCGCCAACCGATTCAACAGACTGGTCACAAGGTTCGGGGCCGCTTCGCGACCCAACGGGGATAAATCCCCTCGCCACAGAGATTGTTTTAGCGGCCACAAAAAAACGCCCCGTTCTCATTGAGAGCGGGGCGTTTTTTATGCGGTCAAATCAAGCGTAGCTTTCGGTTTCGCTGCTTGCTTCGACCAGTTCCAGTGCGACGTTGTTGTGCGAGTTGATCTTGCGATACAGCGCAGCGTCGGTTTCCAGGACTTTTTCCCGCGCCGGGAAAATTTCCGTCAGTTTGGCAGCCCATTCACCGGAGGCCTTGGTCGGGAAGCATTTTTCGATCAGCTCGAGCATGATCGAAACGGTCACCGAAGCGCCCGGCGAGGCACCCAGCAACGCAGCCAGGGAACCATCCTTGGCCGCAACCAGTTCGGTACCGAACTGCAGGACGCCGCCCTTTTTCGGGTCTTTCTTGATGATCTGCACGCGTTGGCCAGCCACTTCCAGGCGCCAGTCTTCGGCTTTCGCTTCAGGGTAGAAGCGACGCAGCGATTCCAGGCGTTGTTCCATCGACTGCATGACTTCGCTGATCAGGTATTTGGTCAGGTCCATGTTGTCGCGAGCAACGGCCAGCATCGGGCCGATGTTGCCGGCGCGAACCGACAGCGGCAGGTCCATGATCGAGCCGTGCTTGAGGAACTTGGTGGTGAAACCGGCATACGGTCCGAACAGCAGGGACTTCTTGCCATCGACAACACGCGTGTCCAGGTGCGGCACCGACATCGGAGGCGAACCCACGGCAGCCTGGCTGTACACCTTGGCTTGGTGATGCTTGACCACTTCGGGATTGTCGCAACGCAGCCACTGGCCACTCACCGGGAAGCCGCCAAAGCCTTTGCTCTCATCGATGCCCGAGGCTTGCAGCAGTGGCAACGCAGCACCGCCGGCGCCAAGGAACACGAATTTGGCGTCGACATCACGGGAATTGCCGCTGTTCACGTCCTTGATGCTGACGGTCCAGCCACTGCCGTTACGTTTCAAGCCAGTCACGCGTTTGCAGTATTTCACCTGGGTGTCGGGTGCGCTGGTCAAGTGCTTGAGCAACTGATTGGTCAGGGCGCCGAAGTTGACGTCGGTGCCGTTCATCACCCGAGTCGCGGCGATGACTTCGTCGGCCGGCCGGCCGGGCATCATCAACGGCATCCACTCGGCCATGGTGGCCTTGTCTTCGGTGTATTCCATGTCCGAGAAGGCATGGTGCTTGCTCAGTACGTTGAAGCGTTCCTTGAGGAAGGACACGCCTTTGTCGCCCTGCACGAAACTCAGGTGCGGCACTGGGCTGATAAACGATTTGGACGAGCCGAACGTGCCTTTTTTGGTCAGATAGGACCAAAACTGCTTCGACACCTCGAACTGGGTGTTGATGTGCACGGCTTTCTTGATATCAACGGTGCCGTCGGCGGCTTGCGGCGTGTAGTTCAGCTCACACAGGCCAGCGTGACCGGTACCGGCGTTGTTCCACGGGTTGGAACTCTCCGCGGCACCGGAATCCATCAGCTCGACGACTTCCAGCTTGATCGCGGGGTCGAGCTCTTTGAGCAGTACAGCGAGGGTGGCACTCATGATGCCGGCCCCAACGAGTACTACGTCGACTGCTTCGTTATGCGCCATTTAACGCGTCTCCAAAATCTGCAGCACCAAATTGTCGGCATGGCTGCCAGGCGTTCCGGGGCGTATCAGTGGGCCCAAGGTAACCATGGCAGGATCGCCATGTCCGAATCTTCGCAATTTATCGCAACTTCGACGGACGCTTCCGGCCGGGTTCATGAGCTACATGAACTCATTTCAACGCGCGGCTGGCAATTCGACTTATGGTCGATACATCCGTTTGTGCAACCAAATCCGTAGCGGACAGGCTTCAGGCTCCGGTGTTCGAGGAGTACTCGATCCTGTGTCGTTGGGCTGTTTCAGACGCTAATGGTGCATGTTCAGACGCAAAACTATTCATTTGCTCGCCACACTCTTGTGAAGTTGTGAAAACCCGTTTTTTTCACGCTCTTTTGAAGACGTGAACCTCAAAAAAGGGCTGTCCCAGCCTGGCACCGTGCCCGGATGGATCGTCGCCATGCAATGCATGACAGGCGAAACGGGCAAACAGCTCAGTGACCGAGCGTAATGACAGCTCTGCAGATTCGCGAGAAGTGGATGTTTTGCTTGAGGAACAGCAAGCGCGCCAGCTTCACTCGATCTGTGTGGGCGGCTCTCTGTGGGCGGTGCGGGGTGCCAATACCAGGGCATTGACGGTGCTGCGAGGCCCGATCAGGAGACGTCCTTATAATCGGGGGGAGATTGTAACTAAGAAACGCAGGGAAATGGTCGTGTTTAATGACTTTTATTAGGTGTTCGGTCAAGTGGTCAGCAGATGTTGCACTCGGGCACGGGGCTGACGCTGGCTGACGCGGGCGCTTGGAGGCAAAGGTTGGTGCAGCCAATTCAGGCGAATTTCTTCGATTTCGACCCAGCCCTCACCCATTGGCTGCAGGCTGCACTGCTTGAAAGCCTGGCAAAAGCCGTTGCGGTCGAGCAGGGCAAAGCTGCGGTGCAGTGGGCGAGGTGCGAACAACGAGATGAGGTAGCGCATGGCAAAGTACCTTGTGGGGTGACTATTTGTAAGGTTGCCAGTGAGCCATGACGCAACGGTGTATGAGCAGTGACATCTGTGTGACAGGAACCCCGGCTGGCAAGGTTTGTCAGAGTTTTCAGCAATTGTGGCGAGACGCTAGTTAGCCGCAGTGGCGCACCGCTATACTGCCGGCCTGTTTGTGCCTGATTCTGGAGAGAAGAGCATGTTGCAACGCCTGTTGTTCGGTTTGATCACTGTGACCGGTTTGACCCTGGCCGGCTGCGCCCACAGCCCGCAACAACTGAGCCCGGAACCGAAGCTGACCACTCAGTTGGCACCGGTTGGCCATGGCCAGCAAGTCGTAGTGCGTGTGGTGGACGGTCGTCCGTCGCCAACACTTGGAACCCGTGGTGGTTTGTACCCGGAGACTAGCGCCATCACCGTGCAGGGCGCGCAGATCCTGCCGAAGCTGCAGGCTCAAGCCGAAGCCGCCGTGCGTTTGCTGGGCTTTACCCCGGTTTCCAATGGCATGAATGCACCGCAACTGACCGTGACCCTGGCCGAACTGAAATATCAGTCGCCCAAAGAAGGCATGTACGTGACTGAGGCCACCATCGGCGCGACGTTCCGTTCCGACGTGCAGAATGCAAACCGCCGTTACAGCGGTCGTTACGGTGCATCGCTGGATCAGCGTTTTGGCATGGCACCCAACCAGGAAACCAACACCAAACTGGTGAGCGACGTCCTGAGCGATGCGTTGACACGTCTGTTCAAGGACCCGACCGTGGGTCAGATCCTCGGCGAATAACGTGAGCCCCCTGTAGGAAACCGGTTTGCCGGTGATGGCGATTCCAAAAACGCCATCGCTGGCAAGCCAGGCTCCCGCAGGATTGGCTGCTGTCAGGCGGCTTCTGAGTAAAAGTCCAGCACGCTCACGCCCGTGAGCAAATCCATCTCTGGCAAATCCGCATGCTGATGCCCGCTCAATGCGCAATAGACCAGCCAATGGCGGTCCTGCACGTTGAAGGCGAGGCTGCCGACGAGTGCTTGCTGCTCGTCGCTTTGGGCTATCAGATAAAGGCGATCCTGGTTTTGTGCGTGCAGCATGACTGTCTCCGTGTCGGTTTCGAGGGGCCAGAGACTGCCGCATTCAGATGACGAAGCCGTGACGCAGGGCATTAATCGGCCAAGTGGTTCGTTATTTGTCGCACGCTTTCGGTAGAATCCGCGCCGCAGTCGTCGGTTCGGCGTCTGCCACCCAGGATTGCCCGAGGTCCGAAATGTCGCTGCATTTGATTTCGTTGTTTACCCACCATCCCGCCAAGCTGATCAACCTGTTTGCGTTACTGGTTGCCTTCCCGGGCTGTTGGTTGCTGCACGCCACGCGCCGCCGCGAACAGCGTGCGACCGCAAGTCTGTATGCGCAACGCCAGAGTCGCCCCGACCAAGAACCGATCCTGGATTGGGCGACGTTGCGCATGAACCGGTTTTTCTATCGTTTCGGCTTCGCCTGCCTGGGTTTGGCGCTGATCGTGTCGTGGATCAGCACCCGATTTTGAGTGTTTGCCAAAAGACCTGTGGCGAGCAAGCAAGCGCCCTCGCCACACTTGCGGTGCATAGCCAAACTGCTTACAGCGGCAACCCGGCCTTTACCCGGTACTGATTGCGTACCGGTGTCGCGTATTGCAGCACCATGAACGGACGGTGCTCTGCCGGGCAACCGTCCAGTCGACGCTGCCACTCCTCCTGAGCCTTCGCCAATTCGTCTGCTGCAAACACTTGCGCGGCTGTCGGCACCTGCAATTGCGGGTCGGCGTCTTGCCATTGCGCGTAAGCCAGGTAGTGCACCGGGAATAGCCGGTAGCCGCCGAGAATCTGCTTGTCCATCTCGATCGCCAATTGCTTGGTGTCGTCGAACAGTTGGGTGATCGGCGCGGCGAAGTTCACGTGAACGCGGCCCTTGTAGCCAGTGATGCCCTTGGCGATGCTCACATCGTCCTCGCCCGGCACTTTGGCGTAAGTGCCAGTGGTGGCGCGGATGTACAGTTCGCGAGCCTTGGCCTGATCGCATGGATCGTATTCATAGCTGATCGACACGGGCGTGACGTTCAGCGATTGAATGACTTCGCCAAATGGCTCGTCCTTGCGGCTCATGTGGAACATCTTGAGGATGGCCGACTCGGTGCGGTCGTCGCCATCCTTGGCCCGGCCTTCGGCCTGAGCGATCCAGATGGAAGCGCAATCGTTGCGGATCGAGTGGTTGATGTATGCCGAGAGCAACTGATAAGCGGCCATTTTCTCGCGGCGCCCGGTGATGGAGCGGTGCACGATGAAGCTCTTGTTCAGGCGCATCAGATCACTGACAAAAGGCTTTTGCAGCAAGTTATCGCCAATGGCGATGCGTGGCGTCGGCAGGCCCGCGTGGTATACGGCGTAGTTGACGAAGGCTGGGTCCATCACGATGTCGCGGTGGTTGGCGATAAACAGATAAGCGCTGCCGGACTTGAACTGTTCCACGCCGGTGTACGTCACACCGTCAGTGGCGCGTTCGATTGTATGGTCGACATACACTTCGACTTTGTCTTGCAACGTGGCAACCGAGTTGACACCGGCGAACTCACGGCGCAGCCGATGAGCTATAAGAGGTTTGAGCATCCAGCCGAAAGCACCGGCAAAGCGCGGGAAGCGGAAGTGGGTGAGGATATCTAGAAACGCCTTATCGCTGAGCAGTCGAGCCAGCACCGCTGGTACTTCACTGTCGTCGTAAGGTCGGATGGTATCGAATTCGCCCATCATGCTCTCTTGTTGGAAACGGCTAGGGTAAGTAAAGGTTTTGATCGAAAACCAACGGGGCATGGTCTGAAAAAGTAGACAGACAAAAATAGCCCTGCAAATAGACCGGCGATTATACGCACAAGTCACTTGGGAGACCGCGATGCTGGAAACCGAGCACTACGATTGTCCGTATTGTGGGGAAAATGCCGAGGCCGTTCTGGATTTGTCCGGTGGAGATCAGACGTATATCGAAGACTGCCCGGTGTGTTGTCGCCCGATAACCTTCGTGTTGCAGACCGATGGTCACGAATGGCTGCTTGAAGTTCACAGTGAAAACGAATGAAAGGGGCATCCCATGCGGCGGATCTACGAGCCCGAAAACCTGATGGAAGGCGAGTTGTTGCAAAGCATGCTGGCCAGTGAAGGCATCGAAGCGCACCTGGTGGGGAGGGATTTGCTCGGAGGTACCGGGGAACTGCCGATTTTTGGCCTGCTCGGCCTGTCGGTGGATAACGATCAGGCTCAATACGCCCGGGAGCTGATCACTGCGTACAATGCCGCGTTGCCGCTGCCCGGTGATGAACCCGAAAGCTATCCCGGCACGCTGGTCTGTTAGGCTGACGTTCGTTTTATCAAGAGTCGTGTTGCCCCATGTGTGGACGTTATGCCCTGTTTCGCTGGAACCCCGCCTTCGCGGCCCTGCCTGGCTTTCCCGCCGATCAGCAGGCCCAGTGGAATATCTCTCCCAACGATTCGGTGTTGATGCTGCGCGCAGGCGCCGATGGCCAGCGTGAGTTGGCCCGCGCTCGTTGGGGGCTGACGCCGCCCTGGCTGACCGATTTGTCGCGCACCCCGGCGCACGCCCGTGCGGAAACCGTCGCCGAACAACCGATGTTTCGCCAGGCCCTGCGCGAGCGTCGTTGTTTGCTGCCGGCCAACGGTTTTTACGAATGGCGCGGCACCACGCGCAAGCGCCCCTATTGGCTGACGCCGGGGGAGGGCTCGGCGCTGTTCTTCGCCGCCATTTGGGAAGCGTATCCGGTGCAAGAGCAGGTGTGGCTGAGCACGGCAGTGATCACCCAGCCTGCGGCCAGTCAGCGCCGACCGTTGATTCTGGATGCGGCAGGGCAACAGACCTGGCTCGACCCCGAAACGCCATTGCATGTCTTGCAAGGACTGCTGGCCAGTGAACCCGCGGCGCTGCGTGAGCGGGCGTTGGCAAACCTGGTGAATGATCCGAAATTGAATGGGCCGGAGTGTTTGACTCCGGGTTGAAGTATCGCCTGTGCGGCGGTCCGTGTTTTGTCTGAAATATTCATGCGCAGGCCTTTTGTATCTGGCGTCGATACAAATCCCCGCCTAGGATACGCGCATGTTTTCAGGGAGTTTTTAGATGAACAAGACATTGGTTGTATGTGCGTTGAGTGCGGGTTTGCTGCTTGCCGGTTGCCAGTCGGTCAACACCACCAGCGGTGGCGCTGTGGGCGTTGAGCGTAAACAGTACATGTTCAGCATGTTGTCCACCGACGAAGTCAACCAGATGTACGCCCAGTCTTATCAAAAGACTGTCGGCGAAGCGACCAGCAAGGGCGCGCTGGACAAGACCAGCAGCGAGGCAAAACGCGTTCAGTTGATTGCCGATCGCCTGATTGCTCAGGCACCGGTATTTCGCCCGGATTCGGCCCAGTGGAAGTGGGAAGTCAACCTGATCAAAAGCGATGAGCTCAATGCCAACTGCGGTCCTGGCGGCAAGATTATTTTCTACACCGGGCTGATCGACAGCCTGAAACTGACTGACGATGAAATCGCCGCCGTCATGGGCCATGAAATTGCCCACGCGTTGCGCGAGCATGGTCGTGAGGCGATGTCGAAAGCTTACGGTATCGAAATGGCCAAGCAGGGCGCAGGTGCATTGTTCGGTCTTGGTCAGGACAGCCTGGCATTGGCCGACACCGTGGCCAACTACGGCATGACCCTGCCCAATAGCCGCGCCAACGAAAACGAAGCTGATTTGATTGGCCTGGAACTGGCGGCCCGCGCCGGCTACAACCCGAATGCTGCGATCACCTTGTGGAACAAGATGAGCAAGGCTTCGGAAGGCGCGCCGCCAGAGTTCATGAGCACACACCCGGCTTCGGCCAGTCGTATTGCCTCGTTGCAGGCCGCGATCCCGAAAGTGATGCCGCTGTACGAGCAAGCCCCAAAATCCTGATGTTGATTCATCGTCGATAAGGGCCTCATCGCCAGCAGGCTGGCTCCCACAATTGGAATGCACTCCACGTAAGAGCTAGTCTGACTCCCGCAATTGGAATGCACTCCCCGTCGGAGCTAGTCTGGCTCCCACAATTGGAATGCACTCCCCGTCGGAGCTAGTCTGGCTCCCGCAATTGGAATGCATTCCACGTAAGAGCTAGTCAGACTCCCACAATTGGAATGCATTCCCCGTCGGAGCTAGCCTGGTTCCCACAATTGGAATGCATTCCCCTGTGGGAGCCAGCCTGCTGGCGATGAACGATAACCCGGTCTACCCAACTACCGCGTCAAACCCAGCCGCTGCTCTGCATCGCCTTGTACACCGCGACGATCGCCAGGATGAAGAACGCCGATGCCGCCAGACGACGGATCAGGGTCAACGGCAATTTGTCCGCCGCAAAGTTACCGGCCAGTACCACGGGAACGTTGGCAATCAACATCCCGGCAGTAGTCCCGATGATCACCAGCCACAATTCCGGGTATTGGGCTGCGAGCATCACGGTGGCGACTTGTGTCTTGTCACCCATTTCCGCCAGGAAGAATGCGATCAGCGTGGTCAGGAAAGGACCGAACTTGCGCGAAGTACTGGCCTCATCGTCGTCCATTTTGTCTGGTACCAGCGTCCACAACGCGGTCGCGGTGAAGCTGGCGGCCAGAATCCAGTGCAACATCGCATTCGAGAAGAAACTACCAAACCAGGCGCCCACCGCACCGGCTGCTGCGTGGTTAGCCAAGGTTGCAGCCACGATACCGGCGATGATCGGCCAGGGCTTGCGAAAACGGGCAGCCAGAATGAGTGCGAGCAGTTGCGTCTTGTCGCCGATTTCGGCCAAGGCAACGATTGCGGTCGGAACGAGAAGTGAATCCAGCATCAGGGTTTTCCTAAGGGGCGGGTCGACACGGCTATGACACGTACAGCCTTCCCGCCCCGGGTAAGGTGTTCGTGTCATAGGTCTTGTCAAACCCTGCGATCCGTCTGATGCGGACGCTTGGGTCGCATACGCCATGGTCTGAGGACCAAGTATGTTGACGTATGCCGGACGAGCATGGTGCTCGTGGGAGACTACTCCCCTAGGACGGAGCGGATTCTGCCTAGGCAAAACCGATTGGGCAAGCCTCTTTTGAAAAAGAAGTTTTACCCGCGTTTGGCTCGGTAAATCCTGAAACCTTGCCCTTCAGCCTTGATCGCACACACCCCGAGATGCTCTTCGATCAATGGTTGATACTTCAGGAAGCTGTTCGCAACCAGGCGCAGTTCGCCGCCATTTTTCAGATGTTTGGCCGCTTTTCGCAGCAAGTTCTCGGTGGCGAAGTAATCGGTGTGCACGCCGACATGGAACGGCGGATTGCTCAAAATGGCGCTCAAACCCATTGGCGCAGCGTCGATGCCATCACCGGTAATCACGTCCGCTTCCAGGCCATTGGCAGCCAATGTCAGGCGACTGCTGGCGGCGGCAAACGCATCCACGTCGAGCAATGTCACCTGGTTGTGCGGGTAACGGCGTTTAACCGCTGCACCCAACACGCCGGCACCACAGCCGAAATCCAGCAGATGACCGCTGGGCAATTTATCCAGATGCTCCAGCAACAAGGCACTGCCGCGATCCAGTCGGCCATGGCTGAACACGCCCGGCAGGCTGATGACTTTCAGTGGCCCTTCGGCCAGTGGCAGCTCATAAATCTGGGCCAGGCTTTCCAGGGTTTTGGCCTGCGGTGCATTGGCCACAATCACCAGCCACAACTGGCAGTGACGTGCGCTGTCGAGCTTGCGTGGTTTTCCGAACGGGTTCAGTTGTTTCGCTGCGCCTTCGATGCCACTGCGTTTTTCACCCACCAGATACAACTCGCGACCGGCCATGCGCGAGGCCAGTGCGTTGAGGATGTAATCCGTCAGGTCTTTGGATTTAGGCAGGAACACCACGGCTGTCTCGAATTCACGCTCGGGTGCCGTTACGCCAAAATGGCTGCGTTCGGCGAAACGGGCGTCGAGTGCCGCTTGATCGCCGGCATGCCAGCACCAACCGTGGGCATTTGGCAGTCGGCCCAGCAAGTCATCTGCAGGCAAACCTGCCAGCAACACCGAACCCTGGAATAACTCGGCCTGACGAAGCAGTACTTCACTGCGCGGATCCATAATCTGCTCCCTGAAAAAAAGTGCCGCAGTCTATCAACTGACGACCCGCAGCGCTTTACCGGCGAAGTAGCCCCGAGCGTTTTCGGTCAATTGGCCGACAATCCGCTGCCGTGCCTCGCGGCTGCCCCACGCGTTGTGTGGCGTGACGATCAGCCGTGGAATATCGGCCGCCAGCAACGGATTGCCGGCGGTCGGTGGCTCGACGCTCAACACGTCGGTGGCCGCGCCGCCCAAGTGGCCATTGCGCAATGCATCGGCCAAGGCCTGTTCATCGATCAATCCACCCCGGGCGGTATTGACCACGAACGCGCCGGGTTTCATCGAGGCCAACTCGCGAGCGCCGATAAAATGCCGGGTGTGTTCGTTGAGTGGGCAATGCAAGGTGAGGGCGTCAATCTGTGGCAGCAGTTGTTCCAGCGGCAAACGGTCGGCGCGCGCAGGCCGGCCTGGAATCTGACCGAGCAGCACGCGCATGCCGAACGCTTCAGCCAGCCGCGCCACGGCGCCACCCAGTTCGCCATGACCCAGCAAGCCAAGGGTTTTACCTTCCAGCTCAACGATCGGGTAATCGAGCAAGCAAAACTGTTTGGCCTGCTGCCAACGTCCTTCGCCAACGGCTTTCTGGTAATCGGCCAAGCGTGTCGCCAGGTTCAGCAGCAGCATGATCGTGTGTTGCGCCACTGACGGCGTGCCATAACCCTGGCAATTACAAACCGTGATGCCGTGGGCGCGAGCGGCGGCGAGGTCGACGTTATTGGTGCCGGTAGCGGTAATCAGGATCAACTTGAGTTCAGGGCTGGCGGCGATGGCGGCGGCATCAATCAGAATCTTGTTACTGATGGCCACTGTCGCGCCCTTCAGGCGTTCGATGACCTGGTCGGGCGCGGTTTGCGCAAACAACTGCAAGTCACTGAAACAATCGCGCAGCGGGCTGAGGTCAAGATCGCCAAGGTCCAGGGATGGATGGTCGAGAAAAACCGCGCGGTGAGTGTTCGTCATCAACTGTACCTTTTGTGCAATGAAGTGAAGGCGTAATCTGCCGAGCCTACCAGATGAAACAAACAGTTACGCTTGGCCAAAAGGATCCCCTCATGTACTGGACAGAGTTCTTGACCGTTGCCCTTATTCACTTGCTGGCCGTGGCCAGTCCCGGCCCGGACTTTGCCGTAGTGGTGCGTGAGAGCGTGACCCACGGTCGTCGCGCTGGCACCTGGACGGCGCTGGGCGTCGGTACTGCGATCTTCCTGCATGTCGGTTATTCGCTGCTGGGCATCGGGCTGATCGTGTCCCAGTCGATTGTGCTGTTCAACGCATTGAAATGGGCGGCGGCTGCTTATTTGCTGTACATCGGCTTCAAGGCTTTGCGCGCGCAACCGGCCAAACCGGTGGCGGACGACTTGCATAAAGAAGTCGGCGAGCGCACGGCGCGTGGTGCGTTCACGTCCGGTTTCGTGACCAATGGCTTGAACCCGAAAGCCACGCTGTTTTTCCTGTCGCTGTTCACCGTGGTGATCAACCCGCACACACCGCTGGCGGTGCAGGCCGGTTATGGCATTTATCTCGCGGTGGCGACGGCGGTGTGGTTTTGCCTGGTGGCGATGCTCTTCAGTCAACAGCGTGTGCGGGCAGGTTTCGCTCGCATGGGCCACTGGTTTGACCGGACCATGGGCGCCGTGCTGATCGCTATCGGGGTGAAACTTGCCTTCACCGAAATGCATTGATCGCGCTTAATTGGTTTAACGCGTTTAAATACTCCCGTGGGTTTTCCCCGAGCAAACGGCGGAACATCGCGCTGAATGCCCGAGCGCTGCCGTAGCCCAGGTCCTCAGCCACCGCCTGCACGCTTTCGCCTGCGAGCAGGCGAGGCAGCGCTTCCATCAGGCGCAGTTGCTGACGCCAGGCGTTGAAATTCATCTTCAGTTGCTGTTGAAACAGTCGCGCCAGGGTTCTCGAACTGGCGCCGACCTGTTGCGCCCAGTCTTCCAGCGTATTGGGGTGATCGGGCGTGCGCAGCAAGGCCAGGCAGATGCCTTGCAGGCGACGGTCCTCGGGCATCGGAATGTGCAGCGGGAGATTCTCCAACCCGGCAATTTCTTCCAGCATCAGCTGTTGGATCAGCGGATTTTCGGCGTGCTGCGGCCCTTGCACCGCACGCATTATCAGCTCGCGCAGCAGCGGGGTGACGGCCAGCACACAGCATTTTTGCAGGCTGGCTGGTGATAACTCGGGCGCAATGAAAAGCGAGCGAATGCGCACCTCGCCGGACATGAAAATCTCATGCTCAACCCACGGTGGGATCCACACTGCACGCGTCGGCGGAATCACCCACGCACCTTGGGCTGTGACCACGCGCATGGTGCCGCACACGGCGTACAGCAACTGCGCTTCACGGTGTTGATGGAGTTCCTGATGGGCGCCATCCACGTAGTCGCGTGGATACGCGCTGACCGGGCCGTGTTGAAAGTGGCTGATTAACATGTCTGATCCGATGACTTTGTTGTCAGGAATACGCTTTTTCGCCAACTTAGCATAAGCCGCTCACAACAACGAAAAGCGTGCAGCGATGAACCAGTCCAGAAATGTTATCCGCTACGTCAATGCAGCCCATGTGATCGATCACATGTTCATGCTGATTTTTCCCGCCGCCGTCCTCGGCATGACCCAAGCGTTCGCGCTGGATTATGCCGCGCTGATCGGTCTGTCGCTGGGCGGCTTTATTGCCTTTGGCGCCTGTTCGCTACCGGCCGGTTGGCTGGGTGATCACTGGAGTCGGCGGCAAATGATGCTGGTGTTTTTTTTCGGCATCGGCGCCTCGGCAATTTTTACCGGTTTAAGCAACAGTGCGCCGATGCTGGTGCTGGGCCTGACGCTGATCGGTATTTTTGCCGCGATTTACCACCCCGTAGGAACGGCGATGTTGGTGGCTTATGCGCAGAATCGCGGTCGTGAAATCGGCATAAACGGCATGTGGGGCAACTTGGGTGTGGCGTTTTCGGCGCTGGTGACCGGGTTTCTGGTGGCGCAATTCGGCTGGCGCTCGGCGTTTATCCTGCCGGGCGTGGTGTCCATCGTGTTGGGCCTCGGTTTTGCCCTGCAGGTGCGCGAAGAACCGATTCCCAAGCGCCCCCATACACCGCTCAAAGGGGCCGGCGGCCAGCGGATTTCGATGCTTATGGTGTTTGGTGTATTGGCCTTGGCCACGGCCACGGCCACGGGCGGCGTGGTGTTCAACGCCACCACCATGACCTACCCGAAGCTGTTTCAGGACCGTCTGCATGACCTGTTTGCGTCGCCTCAAACCCTGGGCGTGGTCGTCAGCCTTGCCTATGCCTTTGGTGCCGTCGCGCAATTGAGTATCGGCCGGGTACTGCATCGTTTCAGCCTGAAATGGCCGTTTATTGTGCTCACTTTGTGCCAAGCGCCGTTGTTGTTCGGGCTGGCGTATGTCGATGGCTGGGCGGTGATCGCGCTGGGTGCGGCGTTCATGTTCGTGGTGTTTGGCCAGGTCACGGTGAATGACGCAATGGTGGCCAACTTCGTCGCGCCACACTGGCAATCCCGGGTGTTCGCCCTGCGTTACTGCTTATCGTTCGGCGCCAGTGCGACCGCGATTCCGCTGATTTCCTACGTCGAACCGCGCCAAGGGTTCGTAGGGCTTTACCTGATACTGGCCGGTTTCGCGGCGATGACTTTCGTGGCGGCATTGGTTTTCCCACGGACTCCTTCAGAAGAGGCTGTAGGGCAAACGGCGTAAACATGAGTGAAAGCGCGCAAATGCTGGCGCAAAGCTAGCATTTGTTCGTCTCTGCAAATCATTCCTTTGGCTGATTTGGCTGGCGTTCGAGGGCACTAGAGTGCTTACTTTCAGCCACGACCGTGCAGTCAGAAAAGGGATTCTTATGTTGCAGACTCGCGTTATTCCTCCCGCCGAGGGCGCTTACCAATATCCGTTGCTGATCAAGCGGCTATTGATGTCGGGTGCGCGTTACGAGAAAACCCGCGAGATCGTGTACCGCGACCAGTTGCGCTACAGCTATCCCACGTTGATCGAGCGAGTAGCGCGTCTGGCCAATGTGCTGACCGCGGCCGGGGTCAAGGCCGGCGATACCGTGGCGGTGATGGATTGGGACAGCCATCGCTACCTTGAATGCATGTTCGCCATTCCAATGATCGGCGCGGTTATCCACACCATTAACGTGCGGCTGTCGCCAGAACAGATCCTCTACACCATGAACCACGCCGAAGACCGCTTTGTGCTGGTCAATAGCGAGTTTGTGGGGCTGTATCAAGCGATTGCCGGGCACCTGACCACCGTCGAAAAAACCCTGCTGCTGACAGACCTGCCGGAAAAAACCGCGGACCTGCCGAACCTCGTCGGTGAGTACGAACAACTGCTGGCCGACGCGAGCCCGCAGTACGATTTCCAGGACTTCGACGAAAACTCGGTCGCCACCACTTTCTACACCACAGGCACCACGGGCAATCCGAAAGGGGTGTATTTCACCCATCGGCAACTGGTGCTGCACACCATGGGCGTGTCGACGATCATGGGTTGCATCGACAGTGTTCGGCTGCTGGGCACCAATGACGTGTACATGCCGATCACACCGATGTTCCACGTGCACGCCTGGGGTTTGCCGTATGTGGCGACCATGCTCGGGCTCAAGCAGGTGTATCCCGGCCGCTACGACCCGGAATACCTGGTGGAACTGTGGCGCAAGGAAAAGGTCACTTTCTCGCATTGCGTGCCGACCATCCTGCAGATGGTCCTCAATGCCAAGGCTGCGCAGAATACCGATTTCGGCGGTTGGAAAATCGTCATCGGTGGCAGCTCGCTGAACCGCGCGCTGTACGAGGCCGCCAAGGGCAAAGGCATACAGCTGACCGCCGCTTACGGCATGTCGGAAACCGGGCCGCTGGTGTCATGCGCGCACCTGAATGACGAGTTGATGGCCGGCACTGAAGACGAACGCACCACTTATCGGATCAAGGCAGGTGTGCCCGGGCCACTGGTCGAGGCGGCGATCGTCGATACGGACGGTAATTTCCTGCCTGCCGATGGCGAGACTCAGGGCGAGCTGGTGCTGCGTGCGCCTTGGCTCACCGAAGGCTATTTCAACGAGCCGCAAAAAGGTGCAGAGCTGTGGGCCGGTGGCTGGCTGCACACCGGTGACGTCGCAACGCTGGACAACATGGGCGTGATCGATATTCGTGACCGCATCAAGGATGTGATCAAGACGGGCGGCGAGTGGATTTCCTCGCTGGACCTCGAAGACCTCATCAGCCGTCATGTGGCGGTACGCGAAGTAGCAGTGGTGGGCATCGCCGATCCGCAATGGGGTGAACGTCCGTTTGCACTGCTGGTTATCCGTGAGGGCCATGCAATCGGGGCCAAGGAACTCAAGGAACACCTCAAGCCATTTGTCGAGTTGGGGCACCTGAGCAAGTGGGCAATCCCGAGCCAGATTGCCCTTGTTACTGAAATTCCCAAGACCAGCGTCGGTAAACTCGACAAGAAGCGGATTCGCCTCGACATCACCGAATGGCAAGCCAACAACAGCACCTTCCTTTCGACGCTTTAAGCGTTTGCAGCGTGCCCGAAAGGGCACGCCAACCCCACCAAGCAAGCGCTTGGCTTGTCAAATTCAGATTTTCAGCCATCCTTGCCGTGCCGACAGGTGTCGGACTGGCGAAAGGACTGTTCCAGAGTGGCTGGCAGCTGCAAATCACACTTTAGAGGGATCAAGCACTACTACCTGCTGGCTATAGTCCGCTCAAGGATTTTTAAGAACGGAGCAAACGCACAACACGGGGCGATGCAACTTTGGAATGACTTTGGGACAACTTGGCTCCCAGCCATCCTCAGCGTTTTTAGAAGTGCTCACTGCCATAACAATAATGCACATGGAGTAGCGTCGATGACATCAGTAAACCAGTTCTGGCGCCGGGCGAAATTGCCCCTGGCGGTCAGTCTTGCCTCTACGCTCGCCGGGCCAGCATTCGGCGTCAGTTTCAACGTAGGTGAAATCGAAGGTCAGTTCGATTCGTCGCTCTCCCTGGGTATGAGTGTGTCGACCCAGCAGCCGAACAAGAACCTGATCGGTATCAACAATGGCGGACACGGTCTGTCGCAGACCTCCGATGACGGCCACTTGAACTTCAAGAGCGGGCAAGCCTTCTCGAAGATTTTCAAAGGCATCCATGACCTGGAACTGAAGTACGGTGACACCGGCGTTTTCGTCCGGGGCAAATACTGGTACGACTTCGCGCTGCAAAACGAAGACCTGGAATTCAAGAACGTCAGCAATAATGGCCGTCAGGAAGGCGCCAAGTCTTCTGGTGGCGAGATCCTCGACGCCTTCATCTACCACAACTATTCCATTGCCGATGAGCCAGGTTCCGTGCGCTTGGGCAAGCAAGTAGTGAGCTGGGGTGAAAGTACCTTCATCGGTGGTGGCATCAACTCGATCAACCCGATCGACGTTTCTGCGTTCCGTCGTCCAGGCGCCGAGATCAAGGAAGGCCTGATCCCGGTCAACATGTTCTATGTCTCGCAAAGCATCACCGAAAATCTTTCGGCTGAAGGCTTTTATCAGCTGCAATGGAAGCAGACCGTTGTCGACAACTGCGGCACCTTCTTCTCGCAACCGGACGTCATTGCGGATGGCTGTGACAACAACCTGGCCGTATTGCGTACCCAAAACCAGCTCAATACTTCGTTGACCGCAGCAAGGTTGCCGGCGTCGCTACGTGGCGCGACCTTCAACACCCTCGCTGCTAACGGCGTGACCTGGGGTAACCCGGATGAGGGCGTGATCGTTCGTCGTGGCGCGGATCGCGATGCACGCGACAGCGGCCAATTCGGTGTGTCGCTTAAATACATGTTCGAGCCGCTGGATACCGAGTTCGGTGGCTATTTCATGAACTACCACAGCCGTGCGCCAATTTTCAGCGGCAAGGGTGCACCTGCGAGTGCTTACAGTGGTGCTGGTCTGGTGCGCTCACTGGCGGGCTCCGGTGTTCCGGTCGGTGTCGCAACGGGCCTGGCTCCAACCTTGCTGCCGTTGGTGGTCGCGGGTAACTCCAGCTACTACGTCGAATACCCTGAAGATATTCGCCTGTATGGCCTGAGCTTCTCCACCACCTTGCCTACGGGCACGGCGTGGAGCGGTGAAGTCAGCTACCGTCCGAATGCACCGGTTCAGCTCAACACCACTGACATCCTTTATTCGGGCCTGACACCACTGAACCCCAACCTGTCCGTGCTTCAAGGCACGCCAGGCCAGGATCAGCCAGGTTATCGCCGCAAGGAAGTCACCCAGCTCCAGACAACCTTCACTCACTTCTTCGACCAAGTGATGGGCGCATCGCGATTGACGCTGGTGGGCGAAGTCGGCCTGACTCACGTCGGTGGCCTGGAATCCACATCGAAAGCACGTTACGGCCGCGACCCGAGCTACGGTCCTGGGCCACTGCCTAGTGGCCAGTGCCAAGCTGTCAACACGGGCACCTTGGCCGGCGGCGCGCAAAACAACGTCAGCCGCTACTGCGAAAACGACGGTTTCACCACGGCTAACTCCTGGGGCTACCGCGGTCGCGCGATCTGGGAATACAACGACGTATTCGCCGGTGTGAACCTGAAACCGAACGTGGCTTGGTCGCATGACGTCAGCGGTTACTCGCCTGGCCCTGGCGGCAACTTCGAGGAAGGTCGTAAAGCCGTGAGCCTGGGCGTCGATGCCGAGTACCAGAACACCTACACCGCGAGCCTGGCCTACACCAACTTCTTTGACGGCAAGTACACCACTGTAGATGACCGCGACTTTGTTGCGCTCAGCGTCGGCGTGAACTTCTAAGCACTGTATTTTCAGGACGAACACACATATGAAAATAACAAAGAGTCTGTTCCACATCGGTGTGCTGGGGCTTTCGCTGCTGGCGACCAGCGTCATGGCTGCCGTGCCTGCGGCCGAGGCAGACAAACTGGGCAAGAGCCTGACGCCGATGGGCGCCGAGATGGCGGGCAACGCTGACGGGTCGATCCCGGCCTGGAAGCCACTGCCGAAAAATGCTGGCACCGTCGACAGCAAGGGTTTCCTGTCTGACCCGTTCGCCAGTGAAAAACCGCTGTTCACCATCACTGCGCAGAACGTTGACCAGTACAAGGAAAAACTCGCCCCGGGCCAATACGCGATGTTCAAGCGTTACCCGGACACCTTCAAGATGCCGGTTTACCCGTCCCATCGCGGTTCGACCGTGCCGGATGAGGTGTTCGCCGCCATCAAGAAGAACGCCACCAATACCAACCTGGTGTCGGGCGGTAACGGTCTGGAAAACTTCGAAACTGCCGTCCCGTTCCCGATTCCAAAAAGTGGCGTCGAGGTTATCTGGAACCACATCACCCGCTATCGCGGTGGCAGCGTAACCCGTCTGGTGACCCAGGCCACGCCGCAGCCGAACGGCTCGTTCAGCCTGGTGTACTTCCAGGATCAGTTCGTGTTTCGCGACAAGATGAAGGATTACGACCCGAAAAATCCGGGCAACATCCTGTTCTACTTCAAGCAGAAAGTGACGGCTCCGGCGCGTCTGGCCGGTGGTGTGCTGCTGGTGCACGAAACCCTCGACCAGGTTAAGGAACCGCGTTCGGCGTGGGTCTACAACGCCGGTCAGCGTCGTGTGCGTCGTGCACCGCAAGTGTCCTATGACGGACCGGGTACCGCAGCCGATGGCCTGCGTACCTCCGACAACCTGGACATGTACAACGGTGCGCCGGATCGCTACGACTGGAAGCTCGAAGGCAAGAAAGAGATGTACATCGCCTCCGACAGCTACAAGATCGATTCGCCTAACCTGAAGTACACCGACATCATCAAGGCCGGTCACATCAACCAGGACCTGACGCGTTACGAGCTGCGCCGTGTCTGGCATGTGGTCGCAACCCTGAAGGAAGGCCAGCGCCATATCTACGCCAAACGTGACTTCTACATTGACGAAGATACCTGGCAGGCTGCGGTGATCGATCACTACGACGGTCGCGGTCAGTTGTGGCGTGTAGCCGAGGCGCATGCCGAGGACTACTACGACAAGCAAGTGCCGTGGTACGCGCTGGAAGTGCTGTATGACCTGCAATCGGGTCGTTACCTGGCACTGGGCATGAAGAACGAAGAGAAACAGGCGTATGACTTCGGCTTCACCGCCACCACCAGTGACTTCACCCCAGCCGCATTGCGTCAGGACGGTGTTCGCTAAATTGCGCTGAAACGAGGCCGCATCCTCGAAAAAACCCCGACTGGTTCGGGGTTTTTTTTGCCTGCGGAAAAGTTCGAATCCCTGATTCGTAGCCTTTTTGTAGACATTTGTAGCAATAACCTTCATTACCGCTCTGTTTACGGCTAGTCTGCGGACATCTGCAACGCCGCCAACTGCAATTCAAACAAGAGCCGGCCATGACTGATCTGTCCCAACTCCCGGGCCCCGCAAGCGTTGCCGTCACGGCACTGGACGGGCGTTTTTTTCGTCCGCCGTTGCCTGATGGCCACGTGTTGCGGCCCCGTCTGTGTGAGCGGCTGAGTGCTGGCCTCGATGGCCGGTTGCTGCTGATCAGCGCACCGGCCGGTTTCGGCAAGAGTTCATTGGCGGTGGAGTTTTGTCAGGGCTTACCGGCGCATTGGCAAAGCTTATGGCTGGGTTTGAGCCCGCGAGACAGCGATCCCGGGCGGTTTCTTGAGCGATTGCTCGAAGGCCTGCAGGACTTTTTTCCGCAACTGGGCAGCCAATCCCTCGGCCTGCTGAAAATGCGTCAGCGGCATCAACCATTTGCGTTCGAAGAGTGGCTGGACGGTTTGCTCGATGAACTCGCCGTTCACTTGTCGACCAGCACGCCGCTGTTGCTGGTGCTGGATGACTATCATCTGGCGCAAGGCCCGGTGCTTGATCGTTGCCTGCAATTCTTCCTTAATCACTTGCCCGATGGCCTGTTGGTGATGGTCACCAGTCGCCAGCGTCCGGACTGGCATCTGGCGCGCCTGCGCCTGTCACGGCAATTGCTCGAATTGCATGAGCAGGATTTGCGCCTGACCTTTGATGAAGCCTCGACGTTGCTGGATCGGCACAGCAGTTCCCTGCGCGGTGAAGCGCTGGAAAACCTGATCCTGCGCAGCGAAGGTTGGGTGGCGGGTTTGCGCTTCTGGTTGCTGGCGGCCTCTGAGGCGGGCACCGATGCCGCGTTACCCCAGTCGTTGCATGGCGGGGAAGGGCTGATTCGCGATTACTTGCTCGAAGAAGTGATCGACTGTCTGCCTGCTGAAGTGCAGGCGTTTCTCTACGACACCGCGTCTCAGGAACGTTTTTGCAGCGAACTGTGCGATGCGGTGCGCGAGGCCCATGACAGCGCAGAAATCCTGCGTTACCTGCTGGCCCATCAAGTGTTTCTGGTGCCGCTGGACGAACACGGTCACTGGTTCCGGTATCACCATTTGTTTTCCGATTTACTGCGCACGCGGCCTACCGCACAAGCGATCGTGCCTGCCGCTAGCCTGCATTTGCGCGCCTGCCGCTGGTTTAATGCCCAAGGTTTGCTCGACGAAGCAGTGGAACAAGCGTTGCGTGCCGGGCACCTCGACGTCGCGGCGAACCTGGTGCAGAACCTCTCCGAGGAGCAATTGCTGGCCGAGCAGAATGTCGGCATGTTGCTGCGCTGGAAAATGGACTTGCCTGACAGCCTGCTGATCAGCACGCCTCGGCTGATTGTGCTTTACAGCTGGGCGTTGGGCCTGGCGTGTCAGCTGGATGCCGCCGAGGAACTCGCCAGTCATCTGAGCCGTTTCTTGCCGGCGCCGTCGGCCACCGCGCAAAAATCCATGCTGGCGCAATGGCTGGCACTCAGCGGCATCATCGCTCGCGGACGTGGCAATCGTGAGCTGACCCTGCTGTATTGTGCTGAAGCGCTGGAAAGCCTCCCCGCCAAGCGTTATGGCCAGCGGTTGATGTGCCTGTCGACACTCTCCAACCTGGCCATCGCCGACGGCGATCTGTGGCGTGCCCGTGGCCTTAATCGTGATTCCCTGGAGTTGGCGCAACGGGTGGGTAATCCGTTGTTCGAAGCGCTGGCGCATTACGACCGCGCTCGGGTATTGCAGGCGCGAGGGGAAATCTTGCGGGCGTTGGAAGAGGTCCATCAAGGCTTGCAACGGCTGCACGGTTTATCCCCCCAAAGGCTATACGCGGTGCGTGCCCGTCTCACGCTGTACGAGGGTTTTTTACTGGCCCTGCGCTTGCAGCCTCAGGCTGCGCGAATTCGCTTACAGGCAGGTTTGACTGAAGCCCGCGCCTGTCGCGATATCAGTGTGTTGATTGGCCACTGCGTGATCGCCAGGCTTGAGGGCAGCAGCGGCGAATACGCCAAAGCCTTCGCTGAACTCGCCGAAGCCGAACGCTTGATGCATATCTGGGACGTGCCGCCCATTTACTACCTGGCAATGATTACCCTTGTGAAATGCGAGCTGTGGCTGGCTCAGGGACGAACCGATCTGGCCGAAGCCTGGCTCGCCCGTTTGGGCCAAACCTACAACGGCGAGCAGGCCGCTGCACCGCCGGAGTTTCATCCGCAGTTACCGCTGCACGTCGATTTACAGCAGGCCTTACTGGAAGTCATCAAAGGGCAGCCAATGGTGGCCGAGGGGCGCTTGAATGCGTTGCTGGAAAACGGCCAGCAAACCGGCCGGCAATTGCTCAGTGTGATGGTGCTTAACCAGAAAACCGAACTGTTGCTGGCGCACCGTCGCGAGCCCGAGGCCCGGCAAACGTTCGCTTTGTCGTTGCAAGCCGCCAGTGGCGGCGTGCTGCAGCCTTTCGACAGCTTGCTGAGCAAATACCCTGACTGGTTGCGGGAACAACTCCATCAGGCTGGCAAAACGGCTGTTGCACAAAGCCTTGTCGAGCATCTGCCGGTGGTTGCGCCGCGCATCGCACAAGAGTCATCGCTTGCGTGCGAGCAACTCAGCACGCGTGAGCTGGCGGTGCTGAAACTCATTGCCCAAGGTTGCTCGAACCAGGAAATCAGCGATCAGCTGTTTATTTCGCTGCACACCGTCAAAACCCACGCCAGCCACATCAACAGCAAGCTCGGCGTCGAACGCCGCACCCAGGCAGTGGCGCGGGCGAAGGAGCTGGGTTTGCTCGGCTGACGAATGCCGGGCGATAAATGGCTTGATGCAAAACTGTGCGAAAATCGCCCATCACTGTTTTCCAGAGCCCCTCCGATGTCCCAGCCATCCAGCATCATTCGCGAAACCTTCCCCGTCGGCCCGTTGCAGTGCAACTGCACCATCATCGGTGACCCGATCAGCAAAAAAGCGATCGTGGTGGATCCGGGTGGCAATCACGAGTTGATCCTCGCGCGGCTGGACGCACTGGGCTTGAAGGTTGTCAGCATCATCCACACCCATGCACACCTCGACCACTTCCTGGCTTCTGGCCAGTTGAAGGAAAAAACTGGCGCAACCTTGCACCTGCACAAGGAAGATCAATTCCTGTGGGATAACCTGGTGATGCAATGCCAGATGTTCGGCGTTCCCTACACCCCTGTGCCGTCGCCGGACCGCTGGTTGGCTGACGATGAAGAACTGGCTTGCGGTTGCGGTGTGGCGCTGCATACGCCGGGTCATACACCGGGTTCCATGAGCTTTTGGTTTTCAGAAGCTAAGCTACTGATTGCCGGCGACACGCTGTTTCGTCGTGGGGTGGGGCGTACGGATTTGTGGGGCGGCGACCAAGCGACCATCGTGCGTTCGATCAAGCAACGTCTGTACACCCTCGACGAGGAAGCAACCGTGGTAACTGGTCATGGTCCGGACACGCGCCTGGGCGATGAAATGCGTGAAAATCCTTTTGTGCGCGCTTGATTGCAGTTGTGAATAACGTACGGAATTTTTGTCGGCCGAAATGATCCAACGCCCGCAAAGGTCCATGCTTAAGTCCGTTGCACCACAGAATGCAAAAAGTAGGAGCTCTTCATGTTCACCACGCGTCGTTTGATTATTGCCGCTACTGCCATGGCCGTGCTGTCTGGCTGCGCCTCGCCGAACCCCTATGACAATCAGGGTCAGGCTGACGGTGGCTCCTCGGGTGTGAGCAAAACTGCAAAATACGGTGGCCTCGGTGCGCTGGCCGGCGCACTCGCCGGTGCCGCCATCGACCACAATAACCGTGGCAAGGGCGCGCTGATTGGTGCTGCTGTCGTGGGTGCCTCGGCGGCCGGTTATGGTTACTACGCCGACCAGCAAGAGAAAAAGCTGCGCGCCAGCATGGCTAACACCGGCGTTGAAGTGCAGCGCCAGGGCGATCAGATCAAGTTGATCATGCCGGGCAACATCACTTTCGCCACCGATTCGGCGAACATTGCACCCAGCTTCTACCAGCCGTTGAATAACCTGGCCGGCTCGCTCAGGGAGTTCAACCAGAACCAGATCGAGATCGTCGGGTACACCGACAGTACCGGCAGCCGCCAACACAACATGGACCTGTCGCAACGTCGTGCGCAAAGCGTGGCGACTTACCTGACTTCGCAAGGTGTCAGCGGTGCAAACCTGGTCGCTCGCGGTGCCGGGCCGGATAATCCGATTGCCAGCAACGGCGACGTCAATGGCCGGGCGCAAAATCGTCGGGTAGAAGTCAATCTGAAGGCGATTCCGGGCCAGCAATATCAGCAACAGGGTCAACCTACTCAGCAATATCAGCAGGGTCAACCTGTGCAGCAGTACCCATAAAAACCTGTAGGAGCGGGCGTGTTTGAGAAGCGGTTTTGCCAGACGTTTTTAACGTGTCTGACACACCCTTTTCGCGAGCTAGCCCGCTCCCACTTGGGTCTGCGCGTTGCTAATTGGCTTCCTTCACTGCACTCAGAAAAGCACACGTGCGCTCCTGCTGCGGGTGCTCGAAGATTTGTGCCGGGGTGCCCTGTTCGTGGATCTGGCCCTTGTAGAAAAAACACACACGATCAGCGAACTCACGGGCGAAGCCCATCTGGTGCGTCACCATCAGCATGGTCAGTTTGTGCTCGGTACCGAGTTTGCGGATCACGTTGAGCACCTCGCCGCATAGTTCCGGGTCGAGTGCCGACGTTACCTCATCGAACAACATCACCTTGGGCCGCATCGCCAGTGCCCGTGCGATGGCCACGCGTTGCTGTTGGCCGCCGGACAATTGCGAAGGGTAATGCCCAAGTTTGCTGCCTAATCCCACCAGTTCCAGCAAGTCTGCCGCTCGTTCGCGTGCCTCGGCAGGTTTCATGCCGAGCACTTGAACAGGTGCCTCGATAACATTCTGCAACGCTGTCATGTGAGGAAACAGGTTGAAGCTCTGGAACACCATGCCGATCTTGCCGCGCACCCGTCGAATATGCCGATCGTTGGCGGGCACCAGAACGCCGTGGCGATTGTTCATGTGCGTCAGCAAGTCGTCTTCGATGCGGATCAATCCGTCATCGATGCCCTCGAGTGTCATCAACACACGCAGCAGTGTGGATTTCCCCGAACCGCTGGGGCCGATAATCGCGACTTTCTCACCCGGCGTGACGTCCAGGTTCAGATGATCGAGTACCGTGAAGTTGCCGTAGCTTTTGGTGACGTCCTGGAAGCTGACAATCGGCTTGGGCGAATCAGGCTGTTGCATGGCCATGGCCTCCTGCGGGTGTAACGATGTCAGGATGCTCTGCCGGGTCGAGAGTGGAGAAGTCATTAGCGTAGCTCCAGGCGCACTTCAAGGCGCCGTACCAGATAAGCCAAAGCGATGCTCAGGGCGAGGAAAAACAGGCCGACCATGGTGATCGGTTCCAGGTAGCGGAAGTTTTCGGAGCCGATGTTCTTTGCCTGTTGCATGATTTCCACCACGGTAATGGCCGACAGCACCGGCGTGTCCTTGAGCATCGCTACCAAGTAGTTGCCCAATGGCGGCAGTATTGGCCGCAGGGCCTGGGGCAGGATGATATTGCGATAGGCGCTGTACGGCGCGATGTTCAGAGCCGTTACCGCCTCCCATTGCGCACGCGGGACCGCATCCAGGCCGCCGCGATAAACTTCGGCGATGTAGCAGGCGTAATGCAGGCCAATGCCCAGGATCCCGACCTGCATCGCGCTCATGCTGATGCCGTAGTTGGGCAGCACGTAGTACAGGAAATACACCTGGATCAGCAGCGGTGTGCTGCGAATGAACTCGATCACAGCGGTCGTTGGCCACGACAGCCAGAGCTTGCGGCTGCGGCGGCCGATGGCCAGAAACAGCCCCAGTACAATCGCGATCAGAAAGCCGATCAGGGTAATGCCGACAGTATTGAGTGAGGCGCGCAGCAAATCAGGGAGGATTTGCCAGGCGTACGTCCAGTCGAACAATGTCATGACAGACCTCCTCGCATCCGTCCACGGGCCAATCTGCGTTCCAGCGCGCGCATGCTCAGGTTGATCGCTTGTGCCATAACGAAATACATCACCAGCGCCAGGCTGAAGATTTCCAGGGTCTGGAAGGTTGCCTGATCAAGTTGCCGCGCCCGAAAGCTCAGGTCGGACAAGGTAATCAACGACACCAGCGAGGTGTTTTTCAGCAGTTCGATCAGCAGATTGGTGCCGGGCGGTATGGCCGCCAGCAACGCCTGGGGCAGAATGATTCGGCGAAAGCGTTTGTAGCCACTGAAATTCAGTGCCGTCGATGCTTCGTATTGACCCTTGGCGACAGAGCTTATTGCCCCTCGCATCACCTCCGCCCCATAAGCACCAATGTGCAGCCCGAGGCCGACAATCGCCACGCTGTAGGAACTCAGTTCAACGTTGAACGGCGGCAATGGCAGTACAAAAAACAGCCAGAACAGCTGCACCAACAGTGAGGTGCCACGAAACACTTCGATGTAGGCGATAGAGAACCAACGCAGCGGCCGCCACGGTGACATGCGCCCGAGGGCCGCCAAAATGGCGGCGACAATCGCCAATATCGAGCCGAAGAATGTCACCTGGAGGGTTACCCAGGCGCCTTGTATCAATAGCGGAAGTAATTCACCCATGGTTCAACCTGGCCATCCGGATTAAGCAGGGAAATAGGCATCGCGCCAGAGCGCCATGCCTGTTTCGGCTATTGAGCGCAAAGCTCCGCAGCCGTTTTGCTTGTCACGTTGGATTTGTCGAACCCGAATGGGGCGACGGTTTTCAGGTGTTCTTCGGAGCCCAGCCACTTTTTCAGTTCGGCGTTGACCGCATCACGCAGGTCTTTGTCTTCCGGGCGGAAGGCGAGGGCGCCGTAGCCGATGTGCGAAGGGTCGTCCTTGAATTCGGTCACTGCTTCGACTTTTTCGCCACCCTTGCTGGCCAGGCCTTTCATCGTCAACTGCGTGCCCACTGCCGCATCGGCGCGGCCGGCGCGCACGGCTTGTAACTGAGCGGTGGTGTCGGGGACCTGCAGGATTTGCGAGTCCTTGACGCCGGAATCGCGGGCATACGCCAGGTTCACCGTGCCGGCCATAATCGCCAGTTTTACGTCAGGGTTTTTCGCGACGTCTTCGTAGCTGTGCAGGTTTTTCGGATTGCCTTTAGCGGTCAGCAATGCGTCCGGCAATTGATACTGCGGGTCGGTGAACAGCACTTGTTTGCAGCGTGCGGGAGTGATGTACATCCCTGCGGCAATCACATCGAAGCGCCCGGCGCGCAAACCCGGGATGAGCGAACCCCACTCGGTCAATACGCCGTCGACTTTTTTGATGCCCATTTTGGCAAAGATGATTTTGGCGATTTCCGGTGATTCACCGGTCACGCTACCGTCGGTTTCGGTAAAGGCGAACGGGGTTTCATTGGCGTAGCCGACGCGAATGCTGCTGTTCTGTTTGACGGTTTCAAGCGTGCTGGCCGCCCAGGCACTGGTGGCCAGGCCGAGCGCCGCGCAAGCCACAAACAACTGATGCAACGCCTTGCGGCTGTGTGGGGTGAAATTGCTCATCGATAAAATCTCCTGTTTCTTGTGGACCCGTCGCTGACGGCTCTGTGGTAGGAGGCAGTGTTACAAGAGCAAAGCGTACAAGCGCTGATCCAACGAGCTGTGGTTCTGAATACAGCACCGGTACAGGTCGATCGTTTTTTGTGGGTGGCTTGAATACCAGCCTGTGCATCGACCCTGAACCGAGCATACAAAAGCCCCGGCCATCATTGCATTGCACTAGGACAATTGCTTTGCGCGTATTCTCGCGGGATGCTGTGCAAACACGCACAAACACGGGCTCCAGGCTGATGGACAAGTGGAAAGCGGCATTGGAAATCGCCCGCAGCGGTGAGTCCAAATACAAGATTCTGGTGCAGGCAATTGCTGATGACATCGAGCGGGGTGTGCTGGCCAACGATCAGCGCCTCCCGCCGCAGCGGCATGTAGCCGATGCGATGGGCATTAGCGTGCAAACCGTCACCAATGCCTATAAAGAGCTGGAGCGCCAAGGGCTGGTGCGTTGCGAAGTTGGGCGTGGCAGCTTTGTATCGCGGCGAATGAGCGACCGGGTAGCCACTTACATCCTCGACAGTCCCGAGCGTGCGCTGGTCGACTTTTCCATTACCCGAATCCTGCACACTCGCGAACACGACCAGTTCTGGCGCGAAACCTGTCGCGAACTCAGTACCGAAGAAGACCAACCGTGGATTCACGCCTTTCGTCCGATTGCCGGATTTGAATCGCACCGCGAGGCGGCGATGCACTGGATAGCCCGGCAGGGTTTACGGGTGGAGCGTGATGACATCCTGATCACCAACGGCGCGGCCCACGGGATCTTTCTCGCGTTGGCCTCACTGGCCGGCCCTGATGATGTGGTGTTGTGTGAAGGCGTGACCGACCACGGTGTGATCGGTAATTCCCAGGTCCTGGGGTTTACCCTCAAAGGCCTGGAGATGGATCGCCATGGCATTGACCCCGAGCACTTCGAAGACATGTGCAGCAACGAGCGCATCACCGCGCTGGTGTGCACGCCCAACCTGAACAACCCCACCACCAGCCTGATGCCCGACGGCCGTCGTCGCGAAATAGCCGACATCGCCCGGCGCTTCGGCGTGCACATTATCGAAGACGACGTCTACGGCCCGTTGCTGGATGAGCAACGCCCGCCGCCGATCAGCCACTATTTGCCAGAGCTGTCGTTCTATTGCACCAGCATGACCAAATCGGTGCTCACCGGTTTGCGCATCGGCTATCTGACGGTGCCCAAGCGCCTGGCGTTGCGCACCGAAAGTATTTTGCGGGTCAATAGCTGGATGGCCACGCCGATGGTGTCCGAGGTCGCCGCACGCTGGATTCGCGACGGGCGCGCCGACACGCTGGTGCGTCTGCAGCGCAAGTTGTTGGCGGGGCGCCAAGCGATGGTCAGCGAATATCTGGACGAGTACCTGTTGGGCCAGCATCCCCATGCATTGAATGCCTGGATCGCAATACCGCCGCACTGGGAGCTCGACAGCCTGGTGCGGGCACTGCGTCACAAGCACATTGCGGTCACATCGCCAGACCCGTTCACCGTGCGCGGAACGCCCAGGCCGCGGGCGGTTCGTGTGTGTGTGGGAGCGGAATGCAGTGACGAAGAAATGCGTAATGCACTGATCGGCATGCGCGAGATATTCGGTCAGTACCCGCAAATTCACGACTTTTAACGGCGAAAAAAGTCATCGGGAAGTTTGTTGATTAAATTGCCCTAGTACATTCATTGAGACAATCGAGCGCTCTTAGACTGCGACCAACACCTCAATCGGGACGCGGTCATGTCAGCGCTGGAGCTCAACGATATCTTCCTCGCTCGCCAGCGAATCGAATCACTGGTGCGGCGCACGCCCATGGACTATTCGCCCAGCCTCTCGCAGCGATTGGGTGTGCCGGTCTACCTCAAGCTTGAATCGCTGCAGCTCACCGGCAGCTTCAAATTGCGTGGCGCAAGCAATGCGGTAGCGCAGCTGACACCCGAACAAAAGGCCTTGGGCGTGGTGGCGGCATCGACCGGTAATCACGGTCGGGCGCTGGCCTATGCCGCATCCCGGCAAGGTGTGAAAGCAACGATTTGCCTGTCGCGTTTGGTGCCGGCGAACAAGGTTCAAGCGATTCGGGCGCTGGGGGCCGAAGTGTGCGTCTTTGGGCAGTCGCAGGACGAGGCGCAACACGGAGCCGAGCGCATAGCCCGTGAGCACGGTGCCACATTACTGCCGCCCTTCGATCATCCGGCGATCATCGCGGGGCAGGGCACGCTGGGCCTGGAAATCATCGAGCAGCAACCGGACGTGGCGCAGGTATTGGTGCCGCTATCGGGCGGCGGTTTGTTTGCCGGCGTGGCGCTGGCCCTCAAGCGTTCCAACCCAAACATCGTCATGCACGGCATCAGCATGCGCATCGGTGCCGCCATGCACGCCAGCCTCGAAGCCGGGCGTCCGGTAGCCGTTGAAGAGCTGCCGACCCTGGCCGATTCCCTCGGCGGCGGCATTGGCCTCAGCAATCGTTACACCTTCGACATGACCCGCGAGCTCTGCGATCACGTGCACCTGTTGGGCGAAACCTCCATCGCCGACGGCATTCGTCATGCCTACCGCGAAGAACGGCTGGTGCTGGAAGGCGCCGCGGTGGTGGGGATCTCGGCGTTGCTCAATGGTGTGATTGAGCCTCGCGGGCCGATTGTGGTGGTGGTCAGCGGTTGCAACGTCGACATCGATCAGCACTGGCGAGTACTCGCTGGCGCCAACGCATAAATCCAACAATAACCGACGGGAGCGCAGCGTTAATGAGCGACATAACACTACTGAGCGAAGCGGATCTGCGGGCCTGCGTGGCGCTGGACCTTGCGAGCATCGACGCCATTGAACAGGCATTTGTGCTATTGGCCACCGCGGCCGTCGCCATGCCGCCGATCCTGCGACTGGACATCCCTGAACACAACGGCGAAGTGGACGTGAAGACCGCTTACCTGCCTGGTCTGGAGCGGTTTGCGATCAAAGTCAGCCCGGGCTTTTTCGACAATCCGCAACTCGGATTGCCGAGCCTCAACGGCATGATGATGTTGCTATCGGCGCGCACCGGTTTGCTCGATGCCCTGCTACTCGATAACGGCTATTTGACCGCGGTACGCACGGCCGCTGCCGGTGCGGTGGCGGCGCGTTGTTTGTCGCGCGCCGACAGTCGCTGCGTCGCGTTGATCGGAGCGGGTGAACAAGCCGCGTTGCAGCTTCAGGCATTGCGCCTGGTGCGTCCGATTGAAAGCGTTCGGGTATGGGCACGTGACAGTGCCAAGGCAGCAGCCTTCAGCGCCGAGCTGGCACGTGACGGCACCCTGGCGGTCATTCCGTGCGCCAGCATTGGCGAGGCCATGAGCGGTGCGGACATCGCAATCACCTGCACGCCGAGCCGTCAACCGTTGATCGAGGCGTGCCATTTGCGCGCCGGTCTGCACATCACCGCGATGGGCTCGGACGCCGAACACAAGAACGAAATTTCCCCGCAAGCCTTGGCCGAAGTCGACCGTTATGTGGCAGATCGCCTGAGCCAGACCCGCCTCCTCGGTGAGTTGCATCACGCGTTGGCGGTCGGCGCGATCGCTGATGAATCCGCGCTGGCGGAGTTGGGCCAGGTGCTGGCGGGTCAGCGCCCGGGCCGTACCAGTGACACGCAGATCACCTTGTGCGATCTCACCGGCACCGGCGCGCAAGACACGGCCATGGCCAACTTGGCATTCGAGCGCGCGCGCTCGGCCGGCAAGGGATTCCAGTTCTCCAGCTAACCCGTTTTTTTCATCCGTGCGTCATTTATCAGAGGGCATGTGCATGTCTCAGATAGTCGTCAATCTCCCGTTCAAACGAGAGGAATACGCCCAGCGTCTGGCCAAGGTTCGAGTGGCCATGCAGGCACAAGGCATCGAGTTGTTGCTGGTCACCGACCCGTCCAACATGGCTTGGCTGACCGGTTACGACGGTTGGTCGTTTTACGTGCACCAATGCGTATTGCTGGCGCTCGACGGCGAGCCGGTGTGGTTCGGCCGCGGGCAAGACGCCAACGGCGCCAAGCGCACGGTGTTCATGCGCCACGAAAACATCGTCGGTTACCCGGACATTTACGTGCAGTCCCGCGAACGGCATCCCATGGATTATCTCGCCCGTGAAGTCATCAGCGCCCGGGGGTGGGAAGCGCTGACCATTGGCGTGGAAATGGACAACTATTACTTCAGCGCTGCGGCTTATTTATCGCTGAAGAAAAACCTGCCGCAGGCCTCTTTGATTGATGCGGTCGGCCTGGTGAACTGGCAGCGAGCGATCAAGTCGCCGCAGGAAATCGAGTACATGCGCATTGCTGCGCGCATCGTTGAAAAGATGCACGCACGGATCCTCGAACGGATCGAACCGGGCATGCGCAAGAATGAACTGGTGGCCGACATTTACAGCAGTGGCATCCTCGGTGCTGACGGATTTGGTGGCGATTACCCGGCCATCGTGCCGCTGCTGCCCACCGGTGCCGACGCCAGTGCGCCGCACCTGACATGGGACGATTCGCCCTTCGAAAAAGGCGCCGGGACGTTCTTTGAAATTGCCGGTTGTTACAAACGATACCACTGCCCGCTGTCGCGCACGGTCTATCTGGGCAAACCGCCGGTGCATTTTCTGGAAGGCGAAAAAGCGGTGGTCGAGGGGATCGCGGCCGGGCTCGATGCTGCCAGACCGGGCAACACGACGGGTGACATTGCGGTCGCTTTTTTCAAAGTGCTGGAGAAGTTTGGCATTCACAAGGACAGCCGTTGCGGGTACCCGATTGGTATCAGTTATCCGCCGGATTGGGGCGAGCGCACCATGAGCCTGCGTCCCGGCGACACCAGCGTATTGCAACCGGGTATGACCTTCCACTTCATGCCGGGTTTGTGGATGGACGACTGGGGACTGGAAATAACCGAGAGCATCCTGATTACCGAAACCGGGGTCGAGACGCTCTGCAATGTGCCACGCCAACTGTTCGTCAAGGATTGATCCATGAGTGATTTGCCTGAAAATCCGATCAGCGCCACGGTGGATTTCACCCGCGAGGGCGTGCAACACGGGTTCCTCAAATTGCCGTACTCGCGGGACGATTCAGCGTGGGGGGCCGTGATGATTCCGGTCACAGTGATCCAGCGTGGTCTGGGGCCGACCGCGCTGCTGACCGGAGGCAATCACGGCGATGAATATGAGGGGCCGGTGGCGCTGAGCAAACTGGCGCAAGGGCTGGCGGCTGCCGAGGTCAGCGGCCGGATCATCATCGTCCCCTTCATGAACACCCCGGCGTTTCATGCCGGGCGACGCACCTCGCCCATCGATAAAGGCAACCTCAATCGCAGCTTTCCCGGCAAACCGGATGGCACGGTAACCGAGAAAATCGCCGACTATTTTTGCCGCACGTTGTTGCCGTTGGCTGATGTGGTGCTGGACATTCATTCCGGTGGGCGAACCCTGGATTTCCTGCCGTTCGCTGCCTGCCATGTGCTGGCGGACAACAATCAGCAGGCTCGCTGCGAGGCCGCCATGCGCGCCTTCAATGCGCCGTACAGCATGCGCATGCTGGAGCTTGATGCCGGGGCGATGTACGACACTGCGGCCGAACGCCAGGGCAAGGTTTTTGTCACCACCGAATTGGGCGGTGGCGGCTCGTCCAGCGCCCGTAGCGTGGCCATCGCTGAGCGCGGAGTGCGCAATTTGCTAGTGCATACGGGGATTCTTCAGGGCGAGGTTCAGGCCTCGGCGTCGATCATGCTCGACATGCCCGATGCTGATTGTTTCATCGCCAGCGAACACGACGGCTTGCTGGAAATGTGCCGTGACCTGGGCGACAGCGTGAACGAGGGCGAAGTGATTGCACGCGTCTATGACGTCACTCGCAGTGGCGTGGCCCCGGTGGAGTATCGCGCCAGTCGCAGTGGCCTGTTGGCGGCTCGGCACTTTCCCGGTCTGGTACGTTGCGGCGATACCGTGGCGGTTATCGCCGAGGTGTTGAGCTGACAGGCCGAACTCAATACCAATGGTCCCTCAATGCCCCGGAGATTTTCGCCCATGCACAAGCTCGATCGATATGACCTGAACATCCTGCGGATACTTGCCGAAGACGGACGGATCACCAAGTCGAGCCTGGCTGAAGCGATCAATCTCTCGGTCACCCCGGCCTGGGAGCGGGTGCGCAAACTCGAAGCGATTGGGCTGATCAAGGGTTACCGGGCGCAGATCGACTGGAACGCCGTGTTCAAGAGCCAGCAGGTGTTGGTTGAAATCACCTTGGCTCGCCACACCGCGCAGGACATGCGCCGCTTTGAACAACGCATGAACGAGGCTGGCGAGGTGGCGTTCTGCTACGCAACGGGTGGCGGCGTGGATTACATGGCAATGATTCAGGCGCCTGACATCGATCACTACCAGCGCTTCATCGATCAGTTGCTGCTCGATGACCTGGGCATCGAACGCTACTTCACCTACATCGTGACCAAAATCATCAAGACCACGGGCGCTGCGCCGGCTGAGTTATCAGCCGCACCGTGAACCCCATGAATCCACTGTTTGGGGCTGTTCATTCAGAAAAAACCGTTTGTGACACCGCCCCAAACGCGAAGTCTCCCAAGGCTCGCGGCCCTAGCATGGTTGCACGTACACGCCTGGAGTGATTGCCATGACTTATCAACATCCGCTGCTGTTCAAAGCACTTTGCTACGTCGACGGGCATTGGGTGCACAGCGACAGTGGCCATAGCATCGCCGTGCATAACCCGGCGGACATGAAGTTGATCGGCCACGTGCCGATGCTGGATCGACCGCAAATCACTGCCGCCGTCGAGGCCGCGCACCGTGCTTTTCCGGCGTGGCGTGAGCAACGCCTTGAGGCCCGTGGGGCCATCCTGCGTCGCTGGGCGGCGTTGATCCTTGAACACCAGGAAGACCTGGCGCGCATTCTCAGTCAGGAGCAAGGCAAATCGCTGGCTGAATCTCGCGGCGAAATTGCCTATGCCGCCAGTTTCATTCCCTGGTTTGCCGAGGAAGCGCGGCGCCTGTATGGGCAGAACATCCCCAGTCACATTCCCGGCGCGCAGTTGGGCACGCTCAAGGAGCCGGTGGGTGTCTGCGCATTGCTGACACCGTGGAATTTCCCGTCGGCAATGATCACTCGCAAAGCGGCGGCGGCGTTGGCCGCCGGCTGCACTGTGGTGATCAAACCTGCCCATGAAACCCCGTATTCGGCTTTCGCGCTGGCGCAGTTGGCGGAGGAGGCGGGGTTCCCCGCAGGCGTGTTCAATGTCGTCCTCGGCGAACCGCAAATGGCCATGCAAACACTTGTTCAGGACCACCGCGTGCGCTCGGTCAGTTTCACCGGCTCGACCCGTGTCGGTAAGTTGGTGCTGCAAGCGGCCGCTCAGGATGTGAAGAAAGTTTCGCTGGAACTGGGTGGCAACGCGCCGTTCATTGTGTGCGCCGATGCCGATCTGGAACTGGCAGTGAATGTCGCGGTGCAGGCCAAGTTCCAAACGTCTGGCCAGGACTGCTGTGCCGCTAACCGGATCATGGTGGCGCGCCCGGTGTATCAGCAGTTTCTCAGCCTTTTTGCTGCTGCCGTGCGCCAGCTGAAGGTAGGCCCGGCACTGATAGGTGATGAGGAGCAAAACGTCGACGTTGGCCCGTTGATGCACCAGGCCGCGCTCGATGTCACTGCCGAACGTGTCGCAGATGCCTTGCAACTGGGAGCACGGCGATGCGTGGGTGGCGAGGCACATGCGCTCGGCGGCTTGTTCTATCAGCCGACGGTATTGGCCGATGTCACGCCGCAAATGCGCATTTACCGCGAAGAGAATTTCGCACCCATCGCCGGGGTGATGCCTTTCGACACACTGGAGCACGCCATCGAGATGGCCAACGACACCGAATACGGTTTGGCCGCCTACATTTGTTCCAACCGTATGGACGTTGTTTACCCACTGATCCGCCGACTCGACCACGCCATGATAGCGGTCAACGGCGTCAAGTTTACCGGCCATCCCATCCCGTTCGGCGGCATGAAAGCCTCGGGTCTGGGCCGCGAAGGCGGCAGTGAAGGCTTCGAAGCCTTCGTCGAAACCAAATACTTTTGCCTGCACCATCAAGGCCAGTTCTAAAGCCAGTTCTCAGGAGAAATTGCCATGAACCAAGAACTCGATACGTTGTTTGAACAAGACCGTGCGCACTTCATGCACCCCTCGACCCACGCCCATGATCACGCCAGTGGCGCATTGAAAGGGCGGATCATCCAAAGCGCTTCCGGCATTCGGATTCGTGACCATGAGGGCCGGGAATTTATCGATGCGTTTGCCGGTTTGTACTGCGTGAACATCGGTTACGGCCGCACCGAAGTGGCCGACGCGATCTACAAACAAGCCAAGGAACTGGCGTACTACCACACGTATGTCGGCCACTCGACCGAGGCAGTCATCGAGCTGTCCAGCCGCATCATCGACTGGGCGCCCGAGGGCATGAAAAAGGTCTATTACGGTTTGTCCGGTTCGGATGCCAACGAAACCCAGGTCAAACTGGTGCGCTACTACAACAACGTACTGGGCCGTCCGCAGAAGAAGAAAATCATCTCCCGCGACCGTGGTTATCATGGCTCCGGCATCATGACCGGCAGCCTCACCGGGCTTGCGACCTTTCATCAGCATTTCGATTTGCCGGTGGACGGCGTCAAACACACCGTGTGCCCGCACTGGTACCGCAAGGCGCCAGCCGGCATGGATGAAGCCGCGTTTGTGCGTTATTGCGCCGATGAGCTGGAAAAAATGATCCTCGCCGAAGGCCCCGACACCGTGGCCGCGTTCATCGGCGAGCCACTGATGGGCACGGGCGGCATCATCGTTCCGCCGGCCGGTTACTGGGCGGCGATTCAGGCGGTGCTGAACAAGTACGACGTGTTGCTGATCGCCGATGAGGTAGTCTGCGCGTTTGGTCGTTTGGGTTCAAAAATGGGCAGCCAGCGTTACGGTATGCGGCCGGACTTGATCACTACCGCCAAAGGCCTCACCAGTGCTTATGCGCCGTTATCAGCGGTGATCATTGGCGAAAAAGTCTGGAGCGTGATTGAAAAAGCCTCTGAGTCCGAAGGCGCGATGGGCCATGGCTGGACTTACTCTGGCCACCCGATTTGTGCGGCAGCGGCGTTGGCGAATCTCGACATTCTGGAACGGGAAAACCTGACGGCCAACGCGGAAAAAGTCGGCAGTTACCTCAACCGTCGTTTGCGTGAAACCCTGGAAGGGCATCCGTTGGTGGGCGAGGTGCGCGGCGACGGCATGCTCGCGGCAGTCGAATTCATGGCTGATCGTGAGCGCCGTACACCGTTCGATGCGGCGCTGAAGGTGGGGCCCAAAGTGTCGGCCGCTTGCCTTGAACGCGGCATGATTGCCCGGGCGATGCCGCACGGCGACATCCTTGGCTTTGCGCCGCCGCTGATTCTGACCGAGGCCGAAGCCGAGCTGATTGTCGACATCACCAAAAGCGCGGTCGATCAGGTGGCCAGCGAGGTGCTTGGCTAAAAACATCAGCCATAAAAAAACCCTTGAACCAGCAATGATTCAAGGGTTTTTTATGTCGCGCGAAACCTGATTACTTTTTCAGGCCGTAATGCTCATCGAGCATGCCCGGCGCGTTCGGGGCTTTTGGGGCGTAGTCGCGAGGCGGTTCCTGATTGCGCGGGGGCGTCAGGCGTTCCCGTGGCGCGACTGCCGCATCGGCATGCAGGGCGGCCAGCAGGCGTTGGCGAGTTTGCTCGTCCAGGGCCAGTCTATTGGCGCCCTCGGCGAGATGATCCTGAACTTCCTGATAGCTCGCAGTCAGTTTCTTGACCAGTGTTGCAGTGCTGTTGAAGTGGGTCACCACCTCGTTTTGATAACTGTCGAAACGTTCCTGAATGTCATCCAGCTGACGTTGCGTGCGGTTAGGCGCGGCGCTCGGCACCAGGCGAGCGATCAGGAATCCAATGGCGACACCCACAACCAGGGCAAGAGTCGGTAACAACCAAACTAAGAGCGAGTGTTCCACGAGTCCTTCCTCTATAAACGGCTTTGCTTTACGTTAACGGCTCGAACCTGCGCTGTATACCGCGATTCACTCGCAATAGATTGGCACAGACAATTTGCTAGACGAGTCGACCCGATTCGAGGTCACGGAGTTCCTTCCTTGCTTATGCGCGAAACCCCTGTAGTGATTGATGGCCCCGTCGGTCAACTGGAAAGTTTGTACCTGGATAACGAGCAGCCGCGCGGCATAGCGCTGATCTGCCATCCAAACCCGGTGCAGGGCGGCACCATGCTCAATAAAGTGGTCTCGACCCTGCAGCGCACCGCGCGCGACGCCGGTTTGATTACGTTGCGCTTCAACTACCGTGGAGTGGGCGCCAGTGAAGGCACGCACGACATGGGCACCGGCGAAGTCGACGATGCCCAGGCTGCCGCCGAATGGTTGCGTGCCAAGCATCCTGAATGGCCGTTGACGCTGTTTGGTTTCTCCTTTGGCGGCTTTGTTGCTGCAAGTCTCGGTGGACGCCTTGAGGCCAATGGCGAGCAGCTCAAGCATCTGTTCATGGTCGCCCCTGCGGTGATGCGCCTGGGCGATCAGGATCAACTGCCACAACAGGGCGATTTGACGCTGATTCAGCCAGAAACCGACGAAGTGATCGATCCGACGCTGGTCTATGCCTGGTCTGAAAAACTCGAGCGTCCCCATGAGCTGCTGAAAGTGGCAGAATGCGGACACTTTTTTCATGGCAAGCTCACTGATCTCAAGGATCTGATCCTGCCGCGTCTTTCGAATTGATTGCAGTCTGACAAGCGATTACCCATGACGACCCGTACCCGCATTCTCACCGGCATCACCACCACCGGCACGCCGCACCTGGGCAACTACGCCGGCGCCATCCGTCCGGCCATCCTCGCCAGCCGTGACAGCAACGCCGATTCGTTCTACTTCCTGGCCGATTACCACGCCCTGATCAAATGCGATGACCCGCTGCGCATCCAGCGCTCGCGACTGGAAATCGCCGCGACCTGGCTGGCCGGTGGCCTGGATGTGGATCGCGTAACGTTCTACCGTCAGTCCGACATCCCTGAAATTCCCGAGCTGACATGGCTGCTGACTTGCGTAGCGGCCAAGGGCCTGCTTAACCGCGCCCACGCCTACAAGGCCTCGGTGGACAAGAACGTCGAAACCGGTGAAGACCCGGACGCCGGTATCACCATGGGCCTGTACAGCTATCCGGTATTGATGGCAGCGGACATCTTGATGTTCAACGCGCACAAAGTGCCGGTCGGACGTGACCAGATCCAGCACGTGGAAATGGCCCGCGACATCGGCCAGCGCTTCAACCACCTGTTCGGCAATGGCAAAGAATTCTTCACCATGCCCGAGGCGCTGATCGAAGAAAGCGTCGCCACGCTGCCAGGCCTCGACGGTCGCAAGATGTCGAAGAGCTACGACAACACCATCCCGTTGTTCAGCAGCGCCAAGGACATGAAGGACGCGATTTCGCGCATCGTTACCGACTCCCGCGCGCCGGGCGAAGCGAAAGATCCAGACAATTCGCACCTGTTCACCTTGTTCCAGGCTTTTGCCACGCCGGCGCAGTCCGCCGAGTTCCGCGGCGAACTGCTGCAAGGCCTGGGCTGGGGTGAAGCTAAAAATCGCCTGTTCCAACTGCTCGACAGCGAGCTGGGCGAGTCCCGCGAGCGTTACCATCAACTGATCGAACGTCCTGCAGACCTGGAAGACATCCTGCAGATCGGCGCCAAAAAGGCCCGCGCCGTGGCCACACCGTTCCTTAACGAACTGCGCGAGGCGGTTGGCCTGCGATCTTTCGTCGCCCAGACGCAAGTCGCTGCCACCACCAAGAAGAAAGCCGCGAAAGCCGCGCGTTTCGTCAGTTTTCGTGAAGACGACGGCAGTTTCCGCTTCCGCCTGTTGGCGGCTGATGGCGAACAACTGCTGCTGTCGCGCAACTTCGCCGACGGTAAAACAGCAGGCCAGGTGACCAAACAGTTGCAAGCGGGCCAGCCTCTGGATGTGCGCAGCGAAGACCTGAGCTTCAGCGTATGGCTGGAAGGTGAGTGTGTTGCCGACAGCGCAACCTTCGCTGACAGCAGTGCTCGCGACGTCGCCATTGACGCCCTGCGCGTTGCCCTGACGCCGGTTCAGGAATAAAACAACGGCTCGGTCCGACCAAGGGCCGATTGCCATTCCCACGGGCCATCGCTACAGTGACGGCCCGTTTTTGTTGCCTTGCTAACGAATTATGACGCCCCTAGAACGATATCAAGCTGATCTGAAACGCCCGGACTTCTTCCATGATGCCGCCCAGGAAACTGCGGTGCGTCATTTGCAGCGCCTGTACGACGATCTGGTCGCCGCCTCGCAGGTCAAAACAGGTCTGCTCGGCAAACTGTTTGGCAAGAAAGAGCAGGCGCCGGTCAAAGGCCTGTACTTCTGGGGTGGCGTCGGCCGGGGCAAGACTTACCTGGTAGACACCTTCTTCGAAGCACTGCCGTTCAAGGAAAAGGTCCGTACTCACTTCCACCGCTTCATGAAGCGCGTGCACGAAGAGATGAAGACCCTGCCGGGCGAAAAGAACCCGCTGACTATCATCGCCAAGCGCTTCTCCGACGAAGCCCGGGTGATCTGTTTCGATGAGTTTTTTGTCTCTGATATCACCGACGCCATGATCCTTGGCACGCTGATGGAAGAGTTGTTCAAGAACGGCGTGACGCTGGTTGCGACCTCCAACATCGTGCCGGATGGCTTGTACAAGGATGGCCTGCAACGTGCACGCTTCCTGCCGGCCATCGCGCTGATCAAGCAGAACACTGAAATCGTCAACGTCGACAGCGGCGTCGATTACCGTTTGCGCCACCTGGAACAAGCGGAACTGTTCCACTTCCCGCTGGACGAAGCGTCCCATGAAAGCCTGCGCAAGAGCTTTCGGGCGTTAACGCCGGAGTGCACGCAAGCCATCGAAAACGACGTGCTGGTGATCGAGAACCGTGAAATTCGTGCGTTGCGTACCTGTGACGACGTGGCCTGGTTCGATTTCCGCGAACTGTGTGATGGCCCGCGCAGCCAGAACGACTACATCGAACTGGGCAAGATTTTCCACGCCGTGCTGCTCAGCGGTGTCGAGCAAATGAACGTCACCACCGACGACATCGCCCGACGCTTTATCAACATGGTCGACGAGTTCTACGACCGTAACGTGAAGCTGATCATTTCTGCCGAAGTTGAACTCAAAGACCTTTATACCGGCGGTCGCCTGAACTTCGAGTTCCAGCGCACGCTCAGCCGCTTGCTGGAAATGCAGTCTCACGAATTCCTGTCTCGGGCGCACAAGCCTTAGTCTGGAAGCCTAAAAAAAGGCCTGCAAATGCAGGCCTTTTTTGTGTGCCGAAATTTATCCCTGTGGGAGCGAGGCTGCTCGCGAAAGCGGTGTGTCAGACAACAGCGATGTTGAATGTTCCTGCCTCACCGCGAGCAGGCTCGCTCCCACAATGAATCTCTAGTGTGTCAGGCAGCTTGCTGAAACTGCTGCCGATACTGGTTCGGTGACAATTCAGTGTGTTGGCGGAACAGGCGCGCAAAGAAACTTGCGTCGTCGTATCCAACTTCATAACTGATGGTCTTGATGCTTTTGCGGCTGCCGGACAGCAAGCCCTTCGCGGTTTCGATGCGCAGGCGTTGCAGGTAATGCAGCGGTTTGTCGCCGGTGGCGGTCTGGAAGCGGCGCATGAAGTTGCGGATGCTCATGCCGTGTTCGCGAGCGACGTCTTCGAAGCGGAATTTGTCGGCAAAGTGTTCTTCGAGCCAGTGCTGGATTTGCAGAATGATCACGTCCTGATGCAGCTTTTGACCGCCGAAACCGATTCTTCCAGGCGAATAACTGCGTTGCACTTCATAGAGAATGTCGCGCGCCACGGCCTGGGAAACGTTGGCGCCACAGAAACGTTCGATCAGGTAGATGTACAGGTCGCAGGCCGAGGTCGTGCCGCCGGCGCAATACAGGTTGTCGGCGTCGGTGAGGTGCTTGTCCTGGTTGAGCTGGACGTTGGGGAAGCGCTCGGCAAATGCATTGAAGAAACGCCAGTAGGTAGTCGCCTCCTTGCCATCGAGCAGCCCGGCTTCGGCAAGCCAGAAAACGCCAGTGGCTTCGCCGCAGAGTACCGCGCCACGTGCATGTTGTTGCCGCAGCCACGGCAGGACTTGAGGGTAACGCTGGCACAAGGTTTCAAAATCGTCCCAGAAGGCCGGGAGGATGATGATGTCGGCGTTTTCCAGTGCGCCGTCGACCGGCATGATCACGTCGCTGAAACTGTTTACCGGTTTGCCGTCAGGGCTGACCAGGCGGGTTTCGAAGGCGGGTGTAAGGCCTTGTCCCAACTGTTTGCCATAACGCAGGCTAGCCAGGTGGAAAAAATCCTTGGCTTGCATGAGGGTGGAAGCGAAAACCCGGTCAATGGCCAGGATACTGACGCGCCGTAAAGGCGTGGAGGCTTGGTTAGACATAATTCAACTTTATTCTTATAGGGGAAAGTGGTCACCAGACGGCTGGATCGTCTTATTTTTTGTCTGATGTGTCCAGTGTCCTGTATCGAATACGAGGCTTAGTCTCTGAAGGCGATTTCCGTCTGACAATAACTACAGGTGCCGCATGATCCCCAGAACCTTGTTCAGTTCCGAGCACGAGCTTTTTCGCGACAGTGTGCGTACGTTTCTCGAAAAAGAGGCTGTGCCGTTTCATGGGCAGTGGGAAAAACAGGGGTATATCGACCGCCAACTCTGGAACAAGGCAGGGGAGGCGGGGATGTTGTGCTCCCATCTACCGGAAGAGTATGGCGGGCTGGGGGCGGACTTTCTTTACAGCGCGGTGGTGATCGAAGAGGTCGGTCGGCTAGGCCTGACGGGGATCGGGTTTTCCCTGCACTCCGACATCGTCGCGCCTTACATCCTGCATTACGGCAGTGAAGCGCTGAAACACAAATACCTGCCCAAACTGGTATCCGGCGAGATGGTCACTGCGATTGCGATGACCGAGCCCGGTGCCGGTTCCGACCTGCAAGGGGTAAAAACCACTGCAGTGCTGGACGGTGACGAGTATGTGATCAACGGCTCTAAAACCTTTATTACCAACGGCTTTCTGGCTGACCTGGTGATCGTCGTGGCCAAGACCGATCCGAGGGCAGGAGCGAAAGGCACCAGCCTGTTTTTAGTCGAAGCCGACACGCCGGGATTCGCCAAAGGCAAACGCCTGGAAAAGGTCGGAATGAAAGCCCAGGACACCTCGGAGCTGTTCTTCCAGGATGTGCGGGTGCCTAAGGAAAATTTGTTGGGCCAAGCCGGGATGGGCTTCGCTTACCTGATGCAGGAATTACCGCAGGAACGGCTCACCGTCGCCATCGGCGGGGTCGCATCGGCCGAAGCAGGGTTGCAATGGACGCTGGAATACACCCGAGAACGAAAAGCCTTCGGCAAGGCAATCGCCGACTTTCAGAACACTCGCTTCAAACTGGCGGAGATGGCCACTGAAATTCAGATTGGCCGGGTTTTCATTGATCGCTGTCTGGAGTTGCACCTGCAAGGCAAGCTCGACGTGCCGACGGCCGCGATGGCCAAGTATTGGGGCACAGACCTGCAATGCAGGGTGCTCGACGAGTGCGTGCAGTTGCATGGCGGCTATGGATTCATGTGGGAATACCCGATTGCCCGGGCGTGGGCCGATGCACGGGTACAGCGCATTTATGCCGGTACCAACGAGATCATGAAGGAGATTATTGCGCGGTCGCTTTGATTTTCGCTGACTTCAAGACCGCTATCGCGAGCAGGCTCGCTCCCACAGGTTGAAGTGATCTCCTGTGGGAGCGAGCCTGCTCGCGAACGGATCTAAAGACCGATCAAGGCGCCGGGTTCGGGTGATCCTTGTGAATCGCTTCAATCCCCTCCAGCACTTCATCGGAAAGGTTCAGGTCGAAACTGGCGATGTTGCTTTCCAGTTGCTCCATTGTCGTTGCGCCAATGATGTTGCTGGTGACGAATGGCTGCTGCGTGACGAACGCCAATGCCATTTGCGCCGGGTCCAGGCCGTGTTCTCGGGCCAGTGCCACGTAACGGCTGCACGCAGCTTCCGACTGCGCATTGAAATAGCGGCTGAAGCGGCTGTAGAGGCTCAAGCGGCCTTTTGGTGGGCGTGCGCCGCCCTCGTATTTGCCCGACAGGAAGCCAAACGCCAATGGCGAATAGGCGAGCAGGCCGCACTGTTCGCGAATGGCAATTTCCGCCAGGCCAACTTCGAAGCTGCGGTTCAGCAGGTTGTAAGGGTTCTGGATTGACACCGCACGCGGCCAGCCACGAGCTTCGGCCAAAGCGAGGAAGCGCATGGTTCCCCATGGGGTTTCATTGGACAGGCCGATATGACGAATCTTGCCGGCCTTGACCTGTTCGTCCAGCGCTTCGAGGGTGTCCTCGAGTGGCGTCAGGTTGGCTTCGATCTTGTGTTTGTAGCCCAGTTGGCCGAAGAAATTGGTGCTGCGCTCCGGCCAGTGCAACTGATACAGGTCGATGTAGTCGGTTTGCAGGCGCTTGAGGCTGGCGTCCACGGCTTCAGTGATGTGCTGACGGTTATGACGCAGGTTTTTATCGCGAATGTAGTCGATGGTGTTGCCGGGGCCGGCAATCTTGCTGGCCAGAATCCAGTCAGCGCGATCACCGTGGCTCTTGAAGTAATTACCGATGTAGCGCTCGGTGGTGGCATAGGTTTCGGCCTTGGGCGGCACTGGGTACATCTCTGCGGTATCGATGAAATTGATCCCGGCGCTTTTGGCGCGTTCAATCTGGGCGAAGGCTTCAGCTTGGCTGTTTTGCTCGCCCCAGGTCATGGTTCCGAGGCAGATTGCACTCACATTCAGATTGGTTCGGCCTAGCTGGCGATAGTCCATCGGGTGCTCCCTTGGGAAAACAATCATAAAAGCAGGTTGAAATATTTTTCGCAATCTGCATAATTGCGCACCTCTTTCTGCAGTGGAAGTGATGCGCCGCCGCCGAAGAATCTTGCCGTTGAACGGACGCGCCGACCCGAGCCCCCGAAAGCGTCTGTATCCGGCTGCCTTTGACTTGTCAAAGTACGCACTATTCAGTAAGATCCGCCGTCTAAATTTACAGGGCGGCCCCTGAGGCTATAAAGAATGAAAACTTTTACTGCTAAACCGGAAACAGTACAGCGCGACTGGTTTGTCGTCGACGCTGCAGGTCAGACCCTGGGTCGTCTGGCCACCGAAATCGCGAGCCGTCTGCGTGGCAAGCATAAAGCTGAGTACACTCCTCACGTTGACACCGGCGATTACATCGTCGTTATCAATGCCGAGCAGATTCGTGTAACCGGTGCTAAAACCACCGACAAAATCTACTACTCCCACTCCGGTTTCCCGGGCGGCATCAAGTCGATCAACTTTGAAAAGCTGATCGCTAAAGCCCCTGAGCGCGTGATCGAGACTGCGGTCAAAGGCATGCTGCCTAAGAACCCGCTGGGTCGCGACATGTATCGTAAGCTGAAAGTCTATGCGGGCGCTGTACACCCTCATACTGCTCAGCAGCCCCAAGAACTGAAGTTTTAACGGAATAGTTCATTATGTCGGCGACTCAAAATTACGGCACTGGCCGTCGCAAGACCGCAACCGCACGCGTTTTCCTGCGTCCGGGTACTGGTAACATCTCGATCAACAACCGCACCCTGGAAAATTTCTTCGGTCGCGAAACTGCCCGCATGGTAGTTCGTCAGCCGCTGGAATTGACTGAGACTGTCGAGAAGTTCGACATCTACGTCACCGTTATCGGTGGCGGTGTGAGTGGTCAAGCTGGCGCAATCCGCCACGGTATCACTCGTGCGCTGATGCAGTACGACGAAACCCTGCGTGGCGCTCTGCGCAAAGCTGGCTTCGTTACTCGCGATGCTCGTGAAGTTGAACGTAAGAAAGTTGGTCTGCGTAAAGCGCGTAAGCGTCCGCAGTACTCGAAGCGTTAATTCGCTTTCACGTTCAAAAAGAACGCCCAGTTCCTTACGGAGCTGGGCGTTTTTTTATGGGCGCGTTTTATTAAAGAATTGCTCTGTGACAACTTGCCACAGCCGTAGAGGCCCTATACTACAAGGCTTGGCAGTGGAGCCCTTCGGTAATTACCTTGTCAGAATTGGGGCTTTTCATTACCATTCGGCAAAATTTTTATAAGTTCAGATTTTTACTTAGTAGACGCCTGATTTAACAGGCCACAAAGCTGATGGGAGAGGACTGAATGAGCAATGACGGCGTGAATACAGGCCGGCGTCGCTTCTTGGTAGCAGCCACATCCGTGGTGGGAGCTGCAGGAGCGGTGGGGGCTGCGGTCCCGTTCGTGGGGTCATGGTTTCCCAGTGCCAAGGCGAAAGCCGCAGGTGCACCGGTGAAAGTGAATGTCAGCAAAATCGAGCCAGGCCAGCAAATGATTGCTGAATGGCGCGGTCAGCCGGTGTTCATTGTCCGCCGTACCGAGGAGATCCTGGGGAATCTGAAGAAGATTGAGGATCAGCTTTCTGATCCTGATTCCAAGAACTCGACGCAACCAACTTATGTCGATCCGGAAACGCGTTCGATCAAGCCAGAAATTCTGCTGCTGATCGGTATTTGCACACACTTGGGCTGCTCGCCGACCTTCAGGCCGGAAGTGGCGCCCGCCGATCTCGGTCCGAAGTGGGTGGGTGGTTATTTCTGCCCTTGCCACGGCTCCCACTACGACCTGGCTGGCCGCGTCTACAAGTCGCAACCTGCGCCTTTGAACCTGCCAGTTCCCCCGCATTCCTATGAGACCGATGAGATTATTGTCATTGGCGTCGATACGGAGAAAGCGTGATGAGCAAGTTCATGGATTGGGTTGATGCGCGCTTTCCCGCGACCAAAATGTGGGAAGACCATCTCAGCAAGTATTACGCCCCGAAGAACTTCAACTTCTTCTATTTCTTTGGCTCCCTGGCGCTGCTCGTTCTGGTCAACCAGATCGTTACCGGTGTCTGGCTGACAATGAGCTACACCCCTTCGGCTGAAGAAGCTTTTGCTTCCGTCGAGTACATCATGCGCGACGTCGAGTACGGCTCGATCCTGCGTCTGTTGCACTCCACTGGCGCTTCGGCGTTCTTCATCGTGGTTTATCTGCACATGTTCCGGGGCTTGCTCTACGGTTCTTACCAGAAGCCGCGTGAGTTGGTGTGGGTCTTCGGCATGCTGATCTACCTGGCGCTGATGGCTGAAGCCTTTATGGGTTACTTGCTGCCGTGGGGCCAGATGTCCTACTGGGGTGCCCAGGTAATTATTTCGCTGTTCGGTGCGATTCCGGTCATCGGCAACGACCTGACTCAGTGGATCCGTGGTGACTACCTGATTTCCGGTATTACCCTGAACCGCTTCTTTGCGTTGCACGTCGTGGCATTGCCGATCGTTATTCTGGGTCTGGTGGTGCTGCACGTTCTGGCGCTGCACGAAGTCGGGTCGAACAACCCGGACGGCGTGGACATCAAAAAGTACAAAGACGAGAACGGCGTACCGCTGGATGGTATTGCCTTCCACCCTTACTACACCGTGAAAGATATCGTCGGCGTCGTGGTGTTCCTGTTCATCTTCTGCTCGATCGTGTTCTTCTTCCCGGAAATGGGCGGTTATTTCCTCGAGAAGCCGAACTTTGAAGTGGCGAACGCGTTCAAGACGCCAGAGCACATTGCCCCGGTTTGGTACTTCACGCCGTTCTACGCGATCCTGCGGGCGATTCCGGACAAACTCATGGGTGTTATCGCCATGGGTGCGGCCATCGCGGTGCTGTTCGTCCTGCCATGGCTCGATCGCAGTCCGGTCAAGTCGATGCGCTATAAAGGCTGGCTGAGCAAAATCTGGCTTTGGGTGTTCTGCATCTCGTTCGTGATCCTGGGTGTGTTGGGCGTATTGGCGCCAACCCCTGAGCGTACGTTGCTGTCGCAGGTATGTACCTTCCTGTACTTCGCCTACTTCATTCTGATGCCGTTCTACACCAGGCTCGAGAAGACCAAACCGGTTCCGGAAAGGGTGACTGGCTGATGAAAAAGCTATTTGCTGTACTGATTCTTGCTGCCATGCCTGTGCTGTCTTTTGCGGCTGAACATGGCCCCGAGCTGGAAAAAGTCGACATCGACGTTTCCGATAAAGCCGCAATGCAGGATGGCGCACGCACGTTCGCCAACTATTGCATGGGTTGCCACAGCGCGAAGTTCCAGCGCTACGAGCGTGTAGCAGATGATTTGGGTATTCCTCACGATCTGATGCTGTCGAAACTGATATTCACCGGCGCCAAGATCGGCGACCACATGAGCATCGGCATGCAGCCGGCAGACGCCAAAACCTGGTTCGGGGCTGCACCGCCCGACCTGACGCTGGTCGCTCGTGTGCGGGGTACCGACTGGCTCTACGGTTACCTGCGTTCGTTCTACGAAGACCCGTCGCGCCCTTGGGGTGTGAACAACAAGGTCTTCCCGAACGTCGGGATGCCTAACGTACTGGTCGGCCTGCAAGGTCGTCAGGTGGTAGGCTGTAAACAAGTTCAAATCGTCGAAGACGGCAAGAAGCAATACGATCCGTTGACGGGCACGCCTTTGACTCATGAAGCGTGCGACCAACTGACCGTGTTGCCTAAAACCGGCACGCTGAACGAAGAGCAGTTCGACGAGAAGGTCAAGAATCTGGTGACCTTCCTGGCCTACTCGGCCAACCCGGTGAAGCTGCAGCATCAGCGCATCGGTACCTATGTGTTGCTGTACCTGGCGTTCTTCTTCGTATTCGCATATTTGCTCAAGCGTGAATACTGGAAAGACGTCCATTGATAAAGCTGTAACAATTGCTGTCAATCGCGCGCGCCCAAGGGCGTCTCTGAAAGGTGTAACGCGTCTGGTTTCCAGGCGACAGTTACGGGAGGCGTCCTCTGGGCGCGCGCGTTTTTCCGTTTTCGATAATTTCAACAAGCGAGGAGGACCGCCATGGGCGTGACCAATCGGTTGGCCTGTTACTCCGACCCCGCCGACCACTATTCCCACCGAGTACGTATGGTACTTGCAGAGAAGGGTGTCAGCGCCGAGATCATTTATGTGGAAGCTGGTCGCCAGCCGCCTAAACTGATTGAGGTGAACCCTTACGGAAGCCTGCCCACGCTGGTCGATCGTGACCTGGCGTTGTGGGAGTCGACCGTGGTGATGGAATATCTGGATGAGCGTTACCCGCATCCGCCTTTACTGCCGGTTTACCCAGTGGCGCGTGCCAACAGCCGTCTGCTGATTCATCGTATTCAGCGTGACTGGTGCGGTTTGGTGGATCTGATCCTGGACCCCAAGGCCAAGGAAGCAGCCCGCGTAGTGGCTCGTAAAGAGCTGCGTGAAAGCCTGACAGGCGTGTCGCCATTGTTTGCCGACAAGCCGTTTTTCCTCAGTGAGGAACAAAGTCTGGTGGATTGCTGCCTATTACCAATACTCTGGCGTTTGCCGATTTTGGGTATTGAATTGCCACGGCCTGCCAAGCCGTTGCTTGATTATATGGAGCGCTCGTTTGCGCGTGAGGCTTTCCAGGCGAGTCTGTCTGGTGTCGAACGCGATATGCGCTAAGGCTTAAGGAGCCGCTATGAACTCCAGTCGACCTTATCTGGTCCGCGCGCTCTATGAGTGGATTGTGGATAACGATTGCACCCCGCACATGCTGGTCAATTCCGAGTTTCCGTCGGTGCAGGTGCCTCAGGGATTCGCCAGTGACGGGCAAATTGTCCTGAACGTTTCGCCGGCAGCCGTGCGTCATTTGCACATGGACAACGAAGCGGTCAGCTTCGAAGGGCGTTTCGGCGGTGTGCCGCATACGTTGTACGTGCCTATAGCATCGATCCTGGGCATTTACGCTCGGGAGAACGGTCAGGGCATGGTGTTCGATCTGGAGTCGCCTATGGAAGACGAGGACGAGATCGAGCCGGATGATGAACTTCCGCCACCCGACAGCGAGCCGCCGCGTCCCAGCGGTCGACCCAGTTTGAAAGTGGTGAAATAAAAAAAGGCGATCCGCAAGGATCGCCTTTTTTATGGGTGTCGCAATCGCTATCAATCGATGTATTCAAACAACTTCACGATCTTCTGCACGCCGGAAACGCTTTGCACCAGGTTGGTCGCCTGATCCGCTTCCTGTTTGGTCAGCAGGCCCAGCAGGTAAACGATGCCGTTTTCAGTGACGACCTTGATGCGTGAGCCGGGGATGTTCGGATCGGTGAGCATCTGGGTCTTGATCTTGGAGGTTAGCCACGTGTCATTTTGGCGAGCCAGAAAACCGGATGGCGGCAAAACCTGCAGTTCGTTATGGACTTTCTTTACGCGCTGCACAGCGGCGGCAGCCTGCTCGGCCTTGGCCTTGAGGTCTGCGGTTGGCGTTTGCCCTGCCAGCAATACCACGCCGTTGAAGCTGGTGACGACAATGTGTGAATCGTTGTCCAGCGCCGGGTCGGCCTTGGCGACGTTCACGCCGACTTTGGTGTCGATCAGAGAGTCGTCGATTTTGCTGCCGAAGGTGCGGGTGCCGCGGTCGTCTTCAATCGGCTTTTCGCGGCTGGCGTTAACCACCGAGGTGCAGCCGCTGATGCCGAGGCACAGGGTCAAGGCCAGTAGGCCCAAGCGATTAGGGGTCATTCTTCACTCCCGAACAGTTGGCTGTCGATCAAATCGCAAAGGCAGTGGATCGCCAGCAGGTGGACTTCCTGAATACGTGCAGTGACATTGGCCGGTACGCGAATCTCGACGTCTTCGGGCAACAGCAGCGACGCCATGCCGCCACCATCGCGGCCGGTCATTGCTACGACAATCATTTCGCGATCATGTGCGGCCTGGATCGCTTGAATAATGTTGGCCGAGTTGCCACTGGTGGAAATCGCCAGCAGTACGTCGCCCGGCTGACCGAGTGCGCGAATTTGTTTGGAGAAAATTTCGTTGTAGCTGTAATCGTTGGCGATCGAGGTGATCGTCGAACTGTCGGTGGTCAGGGCGATGGCTGGCAGGCTCGGGCGCTCGCGTTCGAAGCGATTCAGCAGCTCCGATGAAAAGTGCTGGGCGTCTCCGGCAGAGCCACCGTTGCCGCACGAGAGCATTTTGCCCTCGTTGAGCAGGGCGTTGACCATGACCTGGCTGGCTTGCTCGATGTGCGGTGCAAGTACGTCCATCGCCATTTGCTTGGTGTCGATACTGGCCTGAAAAAGCTGGCGAATTCGGGATTGCATGTCCATCTGTGTGACCTTAATTAGCGCGGCTACTTGGCACATGAATGTGCAGCCCGCAAAGCAAAGAGCAAAAGTGTTAGGTGAAAGTGTCCGGTTCGCGGTGCAAGCGATCAGCTGTCAAAGGCATTCTGCAACCAGTTCAACTGATCGAGGTTGCTGTCGATGGCAACCACGTCGAAACGGCAAGGGGAATTGGCCCAGCGCGACTCGCGCTGAAGAAAATACTGCGCGGCAAATATCAATTTTTGCCGTTTGCGCTCATCAATACTAGCGAGCGCGCCACCCCATTGAGTGTTTTTTCTGTAGCGGACTTCGACAAATACTACTGTATCGCCATCAAGCATGACCAGATCAAGCTCGCCGCGTTTGCATAACCAGTTCTGGGCCACAAGGCGCAGACCTTGCTGCTGAAGATGCTCGAGCGCATGGCGCTCGGCATCTTTACCGCGTTGCTGGCGTGAGCTGTCGGGCATCAGCGAGGGGTGTCCGGCAGGCGTTGAACCTGACCATTGACGAACTGTGCCCACGGCAACTGGCGCACTACTCGCTGGTTCTGAGTCATGCTAAGGCTACCCGATTGACCTTCGATGCGGCTATCTGGCAGTGCCTTGAGTTGTCCCAGGCGTGGTGCCAGGCGATACGCATCGACGCCCATCGCGTACAGGCGACCCAGGCTGCCGCCGGCTTGTGGCCATTGAGCAGTCACTTGCTTGCGCAATGGGTCGTTGGCGTCCAGCAGCCAAGGTGTTTCGCAGAAGCGCACGCCGTTCATGTCGTTGTACTGATTGACATCACCGCTGGCGCTGAACACGTGCGAGGTAGCGTAAACCGGTACATCACCCGCGTATTGGAAGTTAAGCGTCGGCTTGATCTGCTGGGCTTGTTGAGGCGTTGCAGCGAGAAAGATGAACTCGATGTCCTGGCGGCGCGAAGGTTGGGCTGCTACCTGTGAACCAACGGTGCTTTGCAGGCTCTTGGCGCGACCTTCGCTTTGACGCAGCTGGAACATGTCGGCAATTTGCTGTGCAAGCTGCACCGGTTGATCGACGCGTTCGGTGGCGACGATGCTGCCACCGTTGGCCTGCCAATCCTGGCTGAACGCTCTTAGAACACGATCGCCCCATTCTCCTTTCGGCACCATGATAGCGGCGCGGTGCAGGCCATCGGCGCGGGCACGACGCGAAACTTCGCGAGCTTCATCTTCGGCAGCCAAGCCAAACTGGAACAGCTGGGCCGGGCCCTGTTCACCTTCGCTGTAGTTGAGCGCCAGAGTGGTAATCGGCAGTTGTGGGCGGCTGCTGAGTTGTTTCACCAGTGGCTTCTCGAGCGGGCCGACAACCAGTTGCACGCCGTCGGCTTGAGCCTTGCGGTAGAACTCATCCATCGACGTCAGGCGCGAGCTGTCATAGAACTCGATGGCTGGCGGCTTCTGCCCGGCTTGTTGCGCCTGGTAGTGAGCGGCCATGAAACCTTCGCGCAATGCTTTGCCCACTGCAGCCAGAGGTCCGTCTTGCGGCAGTAATAACGCAATCTTGTTCAGGGGCTGGCTGGCCAGTTCCTTGAGTTTGGTTAATGGCAGCGGCAACTGGATGGCGGCGGGATGTTTGGGGTTTTGCGCGCGCCAGTTGTCGATTGCGGCTTGCTGCTGCTCCAGGGTGCCGGCAGTTTTCATCGCCAGAGCCAGGCCCAGCCACCCACCGAGGTCATCGTTGGTGGTCGGTTGCAGTTGATCGGTAGGCAGCGAAGCGATCAGGGTCCAGATCGCTTCGTGGTTTTTGCTGGCGGCTTCGCCGGTCAGCATTGGCGCAATAAAGATGCGCTCCCGTGCGGCAGCAAGGGTCTGGCCGTCAGCTTCGAGTGCGCGAGCATGAACGGTGCCGGTGCGAACCTGTTGCTCTACCGGCAATTCGCCCAGTCGTTGCAAGCTGGGATGGCTCAATGCAGTCAGCGCCGCTTTCGGCTGATTGCGAACCATGGCCAGTTCGGCGGCCAGGGTGCTGGCGAAAACCTGTTGGCCGGGCTTGAGTTGTTCGATAGGCACTTGTTGCAGGATTTGCGCGGACTGGCCGGCATTCCCCTGTCGATAGGCGAGATCGGCAGCACTCAGTCGAAACAGGGCGGCTTCATCCGGCGATTTGCTTTGAGCGGCCTTTTCGAGCAGTTGCTCGATACTGGCATCCGGGGTTCGTGGAAGTTCGCCAAGGCTGGAAGAGGGCGAGCTGGCGCAAGCCGCCAGCAAGGCAGCGAGGCAGAGGGCAGTGAACAGCCGCAGGCAAGCGATCATGTAGTGTTCCTGATACTCGATCAAATAAGCGTGGAATTGTACCCAAGCACTGGCCGGGGCGCGATGTTACTGGCGTGAATCGGACAATTTAGCTCGTGCAAATGTTGCTGTGGTGCCTCGCAAGCAGTGAAACCCTTAGTGGCTTACGCGTATCGCGAACGGCACTACGCGCTACAATGGCAGCCTTTACCGACCATGAGGTGTGTGCTTTGACTGCTCCAGGTGCTTTGAATTCCGCTGCTGGCTCGCTTTATGTGGTGGCGACGCCCATCGGCAACCTGGACGACATCAGTGCGCGTGCACTGAAGATCCTGCGTGAAGTTGCGTTGATCGCCGCCGAAGACACGCGTCATTCCCAACGCTTGATGCAACACTTCGGCATTCCTACGCCGTTGGCGGCCTGTCATGAGCACAACGAACGCGATGAAGGTAGTCGGTTTATCACTCGCCTGCTTGCCGGCGACGACGTGGCGCTGATCTCGGATGCCGGTACGCCGCTGATTTCCGATCCGGGGTATCACCTAGTGCGTCAGGCGCGTGCCGCCGGTATCAACGTGGTTCCGGTGCCGGGTGCCTGTGCGTTGATCGCTGCTCTGTCGGCGGCCGGCTTACCGTCCGACCGATTCATTTTTGAAGGTTTTTTGCCGGCAAAAGCCGTAGGGCGGCGTGCCCGCCTGGAGTTGGTCAAGGAAGAGCCGCGCACGCTGATTTTTTACGAGGCGCCGCACCGCATCCTTGAATGCCTGCAAGACATGGAGTTGGTGTTTGGTCCTGAGCGCCCGGCACTGCTGGCGCGAGAGCTGACCAAAACCTTTGAGACCCTCAAAGGTTTGCCGTTGGCCGAGCTGCGCGAGTTCGTTGAGTCGGACAGCAACCAGCAGCGTGGCGAATGTGTGGTGCTGGTGGCCGGCTGGTCCGCTCCGGAAACCGAAGAGGCCGTCAGCAGTGAAGCCATGCGTGTTTTGAACTTGTTGCTCGAAGAAATGCCGCTCAAGCGTGCTGCAGCATTGGCAGCGCAAATTACCGGCGAGCGCAAGAACGTGCTCTACCAGGTTGCGCTGGATAAACAAAAGGGCGAGTAAATCCCGACGCACAGGCATGGCTAAAGGCTTTTAGCGCTTGTTCTTCGCTCGCTCTGCCGTTAACCTTCGCGGCGGAGAGTCGATCGGACAGTCGCTGCCTTCTATGAAAATTAGGGGGGGGAGGAAAGTCCGGGCTCCATAGGGCGAAGTGCCAGGTAATGCCTGGGAGGCGTGAGCCTACGGAAAGTGCCACAGAAAATAACCGCCTAAGCGCTTCGGCGCCGGTAAGGGTGAAAAGGTGCGGTAAGAGCGCACCGCACGTCTGGCAACAGTTCGTGGCTAGGTAAACCCCACTTGGAGCAAGACCAAATAGGGTCCCAAGGCGTGGCCCGCGCTGGGACCGGGTAGGTTGCTAAAGATGTCCAGTGATGGCCATCGTAGACGAATGACTGTTCAAGACAGAACCCGGCTTACAGATCGACTCTCCACCTTTTTTCCCTCCCTGTTCGAATCATTGAACAGGGCGCTGATAGTAGCCTTTTACCTCCTCGCATTATCATCGGCTGAAGCACTTCCGTAATACCGAAAAAATCTTACTCTTAACAAACTACTTTAACTTCTGAACGCAGCCTTCAGTGCTGATTCAAGTTATTGAGTGAATTCACACGCCAGATTCTCATTGCCCCTCCTTTTACACTCCTAAATCTCAGTTCTGTAAGGCTTTTCCTTTGATACGCGCCTTGACGGTGTGGTGGCCGCATTCCTATAGTGTGCGCAAGTGGCGGAAAGTGGCATGAAGTGGGTTTTTTGAGCTCAAAACGCTAAAATTTGGAGAAACGCTGACGTGTTTCGCGGAGCTAACGCTATCAGTCTCGATGCAAAGGGCCGTCTCGCTATGCCGAGCCGGTACCGTGACGAGCTCGTTTCGCGTAGTTCCGGCCAGTTAATTGTCACAATTGATGCCGTTGATCCATGTTTGTGTGTTTACCCACTTGATGAGTGGGAAATTATTGAAACCAAATTGCGTGCATTGCCTTCGCTTCGCGAAGAAAACCGCCGCCTGCAACGTTTACTGATTGGTAATGCCGTCGACCTCGAGCTCGATGGCAGTGGTCGTTTTCTGGTTCCGCCGCGTCTTCGCGAATATGCCAAGTTGGATAAGCGCGCAATGCTGGTGGGCCAACTGAACAAGTTCCAATTATGGGACGAGGATGCCTGGGATGCGGTTTCTGCCGCTGACCTGGCTGCTATTCAACAACCGGGCGCCATGCCTGATGAACTGCGTGATTTGATCCTGTGACTATTGATAGCGGCTTTAACCACATCACCGTACTGCTTGACGAAGCCGTGGAGGCTCTCGCCGTACGTCCTGATGGCTGCTATCTGGACGGTACGTTCGGGCGCGGCGGACATAGCCGGTTGATACTCAGCCAGCTCGGGCCCGATGGCCAGTTGCTCGGGTTCGATAAAGATCCTCAAGCAATTGCCACCGGGCAAACGCTAGCGGCCGAAGACGGCCGCTTTGTCGTTGTGCAGCGTAGCTTTGCCGAGCTCGGTTCTGAAGTGGCCGAACGTGGACTGCACGGCAAGGTCAGCGGGATTTTGCTCGACCTGGGCGTGTCTTCCCCACAGCTCGATGATCCGGAGCGCGGGTTCAGCTTTCTCAATGACGGCCCTTTGGATATGCGCATGGACCCGTCTCGGGGGATCAGCGCTGCCGAATTCGTCAACACTGCGCCGGTGGAAGAAATAGCGCGGGTGTTCAAGGAGTACGGCGAAGAGCGATTCTCCGGTCGCATGGCGCGCGCGGTTGCAGAGCGTCGCGATATCAAGCCGTTCGAGCGCACTGCAGATCTCGCCGAAGTCTTGAAAGTCGCCAATCCTGCGTGGGAAAAAGGCAAGAACCCGGCAACCCGCGCGTTCCAAGGGTTGCGCATTCACGTCAACAACGAACTGGGCGATCTGGAAGCAGGCCTTGAAGCCGCGTTGGAATGCCTTGAAGTCGGCGGCCGTCTGGTTGTCATCAGCTTCCATTCGCTGGAAGACCGTATCGTCAAACTGTTCATGCGCAAGTTGGTGAAAGGCGAAGCCGACAACCTGCCGCGCAACCTTCCTGTTCGTCACGTTGCTTTCGAACCGGTCATCAAAGTCCATGGCAAAGCGCAGTCCGCCTCCGAGGCCGAACTCAAAGCCAACCCACGTTCCCGTAGTGCTGTCATGCGCGTCGCGGAGAAGCTGCGGTGAGCAAGCTTTTCGCCAAGCCACTTCCCGGCGGAAGCTTCTTCATGCTGCTGCTGTTTATCGGCGTTCTCGTGTCGGCCATCGGCGTGTCCTACAGCGCGCACTGGAATCGTCAGTTGCTGAACTCGCTTTACAACGAGTTGAGCGTGCGCGACAAGGCGCAAGCGGAATGGGGCCGGCTGATTCTGGAGCAGAGCACCTGGACCGCGCACAGCCGCATCGAAGTGTTGGCGACCGAGCAACTGAAGATGCGTATTCCTGGCGCAGCTGAAGTGCAGATGGTGGCGCCATGATGAAACTTGAGGGCGCACTCTTTCCGTGGCGATTTCGCGTGGTGCTGGGTTTGCTTGGCATCATGGTCGCCGCAATCTGCTGGCGCATCATTGACCTGCAAGTCGTCGACCGTGCCTTCCTTAAAGGCCAAGGCGATGCGCGCAGCGTGCGTCATATTCCGATTCCAGCTCACCGTGGTTTGATCACCGACCGTAACGGCGAGCCATTGGCCGTCAGTACGCCGGTGACCACCCTGTGGGCCAACGCCAAGGAAATGCAGCTGGCCAAAGAAAAATGGCCAGCGCTGGCGGCGGCTTTGGGCCAAGACCCTAAAGCGCTTGCTGAACGCCTCGAAGCTCAGGCCAACAAAGAATTCATTTACCTGGTTCGCGGCCTTACCCCTGAACAAGGACAAGCAGTGCTCGATCTGAAAGTGCCGGGTGTTTACGGCATTGAAGAGTTTCGGCGCTTCTACCCGGCCGGTGAAGTGACCGCCCACATGGTCGGTTTTACCGACATCGACGATCACGGTCGCGAAGGTGTGGAACTGGCTTATGACGAATGGCTCGCCGGGGTTCCCGGCAAGCGCCAGGTTATCAAGGACCGGCGCGGCAGGTTGATCAAGGATGTTCAGGTCACCAAAAACGCCAAGGCCGGCAAGCCCTTGGCGTTGTCGATTGACCTGCGCCTGCAATATCTGGCGAACCGCGAATTGCGTAACGCGATCATCGAGAACGGCGCGAAAGCCGGCAGCCTGGTGATCATGGACGTCAAGACCGGCGAAATTCTGGCCATGGTCAACCAGCCGACTTACAACCCCAACAACCGGCGCAACCTGCAACCGGCGATGATGCGCAACCGCGCGATGATCGACGTGTTCGAGCCAGGTTCGACCATGAAAGCGATTTCCATGAGTGCCGCGCTTGAAACCGGTCGCTGGAAGCCGAGCGATACCGTCGAAGTCTATCCGGGCAGTTTGCAGATCGGTAAATACACAATCAAGGACGTCTCTAAGTCCGAGGGCCCGGTGCTGGACCTGACCGGTATTCTGATCAATTCCAGTAACGTCGGCATGAGTAAGGTCGCGTTCGATATCGGTGGAGAAACGATTTTCCGTCTGGCGCAAAAGGTCGGTCTTGGCCAAGACACCGGGCTTGGCTTCCCGGGCGAGCGCGTGGGCAACCTGCCGAACTACCGCGAGTGGCGCAAGGCTGAAACCGCCACGCTGTCTTACGGCTACGGTATTTCCGTGACCGCGATTCAATTGGTCCACGCCTTCTCTGCCTTGGCCAACAACGGCCGGCTTGCGCCGCTGACACTGATCAAAACCGACAAGCTGCCGCAAACCACACAAGTGTTGCCGGAGTCTGTCGCTAAAACCATGCAAGGCATGTTGACCCAGGTAATCGAGGCCCCGCGCGGTGTGTTCCGCGCGCAGGTGCCGGCTTATCACGTGGCCGGCAAGTCAGGTACTGCGCGCAAGACCTCGGTTGGCACCAAGGGCTACGCCGAAAACTCTTACCGCTCGCTGTTTGCAGGCTTCGGTCCGATGAGCGATCCGCGTTACGCCATCGTGGTGGTGATCGATGAACCGAGCAAGGCCGGCTACTTCGGTGGTCTCGTATCGGCGCCAGTGTTCAGCAAAGTGATGTCCGGGACCTTGCGCCTGATGAACATCACGCCGGACAACCTGCCGCCAACACAACAGGCCAATGCTGCACCGGTCGTTCCGCTGAAAGCCAATGGAGGGCGCGGCTGATGTCTCTGAGTCTGAACAAGATTTTTGCCCACGCCGGTCGCGATCTGTTGATCCGCGAGCTGACCCTGGACAGTCGCAATGTGCGGGCAGGCGATTTGTTTCTCGCTGTCCCCGGCGGCAAGTTCGACGGCCGTGCGCACATCGCCGACGCTTTGCAGCGCGGCGCTGCTGCTGTGGCCTATGAAGTCGAAGGCGCCACGGTATTGCCGATCACCGACGTGCCGTTGATTCCGGTCAAAGGCCTGGCGGCGCAACTTTCGGACATCGCCGGGCGTTTTTACGGTGACCCGAGTCGTCATCTCAATCTGGTCGGCGTGACAGGCACCAACGGCAAGACCAGCGTGACGCAGTTGGTTGCGCAAGCGCTGGATTTGCTCGGCCAGCATTGCGGCATTGTTGGCACCTTGGGCACCGGGTTCTACAGCGCGCTCGAAAGCGGGCTGCACACCACGCCGAACCCGATTGCCGTGCAAGCGACGTTGGCCGACCTGAAAAAGGCCGGCGCCAAAGCTGTGGCCATGGAAGTTTCATCCCATGGCCTGGATCAGGGGCGTGTCACTGCGCTGGCATTTGATGTCGCGGTAATGACTAACTTGTCCCGCGATCACCTGGATTACCACGGCACCATGCAGGCCTACGGCGAAGCCAAGGCCAAGCTGTTCGCCTGGAACGATCTGAAATGCCGGGTGATCAACCTCGATGACGATTTTGGTCGCCAATTGGCTGCGGAAAAACGTGAATCGCGCTTGATTACCTACAGCCTGGAAGATTCCAGCGCGTACCTGTATTGCCGTGAAGCGCAATTTGACGACGAAGGCGTGCGCGCTACGTTGGTCACGCCGCAGGGCGAGCACCATTTGCGCAGCGCCTTGCTCGGCCGTTTCAACCTGAGCAACGTTCTGGCTGCGATCGGCGCCTTGCTCGGTCTGGACTACGCACTGGACGAAATCCTCAAGGTGCTGCCAAAGCTCGAAGGTCCTGCCGGTCGCATGCAGCGTCTGGGCGGCGGCACTCAGCCGTTGGTGGTGGTCGATTACGCCCATACCCCGGATGCGCTGGAAAAAGTATTGATGGCTTTGCGTCCGCACGCCAAAGGTCGTTTGCTGTGCCTGTTCGGCTGTGGCGGTGATCGCGATCGCGGCAAGCGTCCGCTGATGGCTGAAGTGGTTGAGCGCCTGGCTGACGGTGTTCTGGTGACGGATGACAATCCGCGTACCGAAGACCCTTCAGCCATTTTCAATGACATCCGTGCCGGTTTCACAGCCGTGGATAAGGTCACCTTTGTTGCTGGTCGTGGGCAGGCGATTGCTCAATTGATCGCCAGCGCTTCGGCGGACGATGTAATTGTGCTGGCCGGTAAAGGGCACGAGGACTACCAGGAAATCAACGGCGAGCGTCACGCTTTCTCCGATCTGGTCGAGGCTGATCATGCCCTGACCGCGTGGGAGGTGGCTCATGCTTAAAGCCTTGAAACTCAGCGAATTGACCCGCGCGTTGAACGCTCGCGTGGTGACGACTGATGCAAGTTTTGACGGTGTCAGCATCGACAGTCGTGCAATTACCACAGGGCAACTTTTTATTGCCCTGACGGGGCCGCGTTTTGACGGTCACGATTATTTGAATGATGTTGCCGCCAAGGGCGCTGTTGCCGCGCTGGTGGAACGCGAAGTGGTCGACAGCACACTGCCACAACTGCTGGTGAAAGATACCCGTCAGGCTTTGGGCCAGTTGGGTGCGATCAATCGTGCCGCGTTCAGCCACCCGGTTGCCGCCATCACCGGTTCCAGCGGCAAGACCACGGTCAAGGAAATGCTGGCAAGCATCCTGCGCACACGCGGTCCGGTTCTGGCCACCCGTGGCAACCTGAACAACGATCTTGGTGTGCCGCTGACCTTGCTCGAGCTTGCACCGGAACATACCGCTGCGGTCATCGAACTCGGTGCGTCGAGACTCGGTGAAATTGCCTACTCGGTCGGCCTTACGAAGCCGCATGTGGCCGTGCTCAACAACGCTGGCACTGCGCATGTGGGCGAGTTTGGCGGCCCGGAAAAAATCGTTGAAGCCAAGGGCGAGATTATTGAAGGGCTTGATGCCGATGGCGTCGCCGTTCTTAACCTGGACGACAAGGCTTTTGAAATCTGGAAAAACCGTGCTGCCGGTCGCAAGGTGCTGACCTTCGCCTTGAGCAATATCGGCGCTGATTTTTATGCCAGCGATCTGGACCGCGACGCGCGGGGTTGCCCGGCATTCAACCTGCACAGTCCTGAAGGCATAGAGCGCGTTCAACTGAATTTGCTCGGCACCCACAACGTGGCGAATGCGATGGCCGCCGCCGCTGCCGCTCATGCCTTGGGCGTGTCGTTATTCGGCATCGCTACCGGGCTCGGTGCGGTGCAACCCGTGAAGGGGCGCACTGTCGCGCAGCTCGCGACCAACGGCATGCGCGTAATTGATGACACTTACAACGCGAACCCCACCTCCATGTGCGCCGCCGTTGATATACTCGCCGGCTTTTCCGGTCGCACCGTCCTGGTGCTCGGGGATATCGGCGAGTTGGGCGATTGGGCGGAGCAGGGGCACCGCGATGTGGGCGCATACGCCCGCGGCAAGGTTTCTGCGCTTTACGCTGTGGGGCCAATGATGGCTCACGCCGTCGACGCGTTCGGCCAGCAGGCTTATCACTTCGCCAATCAGGCAGAGCTGATCAAGGCCCTGGACGCCGAGCAAGACACAAACACCACCATTTTGATCAAGGGCTCGCGCAGCGCTGCGATGGAAAACATCGTCGCCGCTTTGTGCGGAACCAGTCTGGAGAAACATTAATGCTGCTGCTGCTAGCGGAGTATCTGCAACAGTTCTACAAAGGCTTCGCGGTCTTCCAGTACCTGACCCTGCGCGGGATTCTGGGTGTGCTGACCGCGCTGGTTTTGTCGCTGTGCTATGGCCCGTGGATGATCCGCACTTTGCAGAACCGTCAGATCGGCCAGTCCGTTCGCAATGATGGTCCACAATCGCACCTCGCAAAATCGGGAACCCCGACCATGGGGGGCGCACTGATCCTGTCGTCCATTGGCGTCAGCACATTGCTCTGGGCGGACTTGGCGAACCGCTACGTCTGGACTGTATTGCTGGTGACGCTGTTGTTTGGCGCCATTGGCTGGGTCGATGATTACCGCAAGGTGATCGAGAAGAACTCCCGTGGTTTGCCGAGTCGCTGGAAGTACTTCTGGCAGTCGGTATTCGGCCTGGGCGCGGCAATCTTCCTTTACATGACGGCGGCAACGCCGGTCGAAACCACGCTAATCCTGCCAATGCTCAAGGACTACAGCATCCCGTTGGGCGCTGGCTTCATTGTGCTGACCTATTTCGTGATCGTCGGCTCCAGCAACGCGGTCAACCTGACCGATGGCCTCGATGGCTTGGCGATCATGCCGACTGTAATGGTCGGCGGTGGCTTGGGGATCTTCTGCTACCTGTCGGGTAACGTGAAATTCGCTGAATACCTGCTGATTCCTTATGTACCGGGCGCCGGCGAGTTGATTGTGTTCTGTGGTGCGTTGATCGGTGCGGGCCTTGGTTTCCTCTGGTTCAACACTTATCCGGCACAGGTTTTCATGGGCGACGTCGGCGCACTGGCGTTGGGCGCAGCATTGGGCACCATCGCCGTGATCGTTCGCCAGGAAATCGTCCTGTTCATCATGGGCGGCGTGTTCGTGATGGAAACCCTGTCGGTAGTGATTCAGGTTGCATCCTTCAAATTGACCGGCCGGCGTGTATTTCGCATGGCGCCGATTCACCACCACTTTGAACTCAAGGGCTGGCCCGAGCCGCGTGTGATAGTCCGTTTCTGGATCATCACGGTCATTCTCGTACTGGTTGGCCTTGCCACCCTGAAGCTGAGGTAGAACGAGTGTCTCTGATCGCTTCTGACCACTTCCGCATCGTTGTCGGCCTCGGCAAGAGCGGCATGTCCCTGGTTCGCTTCCTGGCGAACCGGGGCACGTCGTTTGCTGTCGCCGATACGCGGGAAAATCCACCGGAACTGGCCACGCTTAAGCGTGACTATCCGCATGTGGAAGTGCGTTGTGGCGAGTTGGACGTCGAGTTCCTGTGCCGCGCCGATGAGCTCTACGTGAGTCCTGGCCTGGCGTTGGCGACCCCGGCCCTGCAGGCTGCAGCCGCCCGTGGGGTTAAATTGTCGGGTGACATCGAGCTGTTCGCGCGTAACGCGAAAGCGCCGATCATTGCCATCAGCGGCTCCAACGCCAAAAGCACCGTCACCACACTGGTTGGCGAAATGGCAGCGGCGGCTGGCAAGCGCGTGGCCGTTGGCGGCAACCTCGGCACGCCGGCGCTCGACCTGCTCAGCGATGACGTCGAGCTGTACGTGATGGAGTTGTCGAGCTTCCAGCTCGAAACCACCGATCAACTTAATGCCGAAGTCGCCACCGTGCTCAACGTCAGTGAAGACCACATGGATCGCTACAGCGGTCTGCCTGCTTATCACTTGGCCAAGCACCGTATTTTCCGGGGGGCCAAACAATTTGTGGTCAACCGTCAGGACGCGCTTAGCCGGCCATTGATGGGCGAAGGCCAGCCATGCTGGACTTTCGGCTTGGGCAAACCTGATTTCAAGGCGTTCGGTATTCGTGAAGAGGACGGGGAGAAGTACCTCGCCTTCGAGTTCCAGAACCTGATGCCGGTGCGTGAGTTGAAAATTCGCGGTGCCCATAATCAATCCAATGCACTGGCGGCCCTTGCGCTGGGCCACGCTGTCGGCCTGCCGTTCGACGCCATGCTTTCGAGCCTGCGTACCTTTGCCGGTCTGGAACATCGCTGCCAGTGGGTCCGTGACCTGGATGGCGTCAGCTATTACAACGATTCCAAAGCCACCAACGTTGGCGCCGCACTGGCAGCCATTGAAGGGTTGGGTGCCGACATCGAAGGCAAACTCGTGCTGATTGCCGGAGGTGATGGCAAGGGTGCCGAGTTCAAAGACTTGCGCGATCCGGTCGCGGTCAATTGCCGCGCTGTGGTGCTGATGGGCCGTGACAGTGATTTGATCGGGCAGGCCATTGGCGATGCGGTGCCGCTGATTCGTGTCAACTCACTCAAAGAAGCCGTCGAGCAATGCCGCGCACTCGCCGAACCTGGCGACTCGGTACTGCTGTCGCCAGCGTGCGCCAGTTTCGACATGTTCAAGAATTATGAAGACCGTGGTCACCAGTTCGTCCGCGCCGTGGAGGAACTGGCATGAGTCTTAGAAATATCATCAAGCCGTATCCGTCGCCGATCATCACCGGGCGCGGTATCGACCTCGACTTCCCGATGCTTGCCGGCTGTCTGGCATTGCTCGGCCTGGGGCTGGTCATGATTGCATCGGCATCGACTGAAGTCGCGGCCGTGCAGTCGGGCAGCGCCCTGTACTACATGATTCGTCACCTTATTTATATCGTGCTCGGCCTTGGCGCTTGCATCGTCACCATGATGATTCCGATCGCCACCTGGCAGCGTCTGGGTTGGCTGATGCTGATTGGCGCGTTCGGTTTGCTGGTGATGGTGATCATCCCGGGGATCGGTCGTGAAGTGAACGGTTCGATGCGCTGGATCGGCTTCAGCTTTTTCAACGTGCAACCTTCCGAGATCGCCAAGGTATTCGTGGTCATTTACCTCGCCGGTTACCTGGTGCGGCGTCAGAAAGAAGTGCGTGAAAGCTGGATGGGCTTTTTCAAGCCGTTCATCGTGCTGCTGCCGATGGCCGGCCTCCTGCTGATGGAGCCCGACTTCGGTGCCACCGTCGTAATGATGGGGGCCGCTGCGGCGATGCTGTTCCTTGGCGGCGTAGGGCTGTTCCGTTTCTCCTTGATGGTGATTCTGGCGGTCGCTGCGGTGGTGTTGTTGATTCAAGTGCAGCCCTATCGAATGGCGCGCCTGACTAACTTCGCAGACCCGTGGGCTGACCAGTTCGGCGCTGGCTATCAGTTGTCTCAAGCCTTGATCGCATTCGGTCGCGGCGAATGGTTGGGCGTCGGCCTGGGCAACAGCGTGCAAAAACAGTTCTACCTGCCGGAAGCCCACACCGACTTCGTGTTCTCGGTCCTGGCCGAAGAACTTGGCGCTGTAGGTTCGTTGTGCACCGTCGCGCTGTTCGTGTTCGTGTGTATTCGCGGTATGTACATCGGTTACTGGGCCGAGAAGGCCAAGCAATTCTTTGCCGCCTACATCGCCTACGGCTTGTCGTTCCTGTGGATTGGTCAGTTCCTGATCAATATCGGAGTGAACGTCGGCTTGCTCCCGACCAAAGGTTTGACGTTGCCGTTCCTCAGTTATGGCGGTAGCTCGTTGGTGATCTGTTGTGCGTGTCTCGGCCTGTTGCTGCGCATCGAGTGGGAGAGTCGAACTCACCTCGGCAGCGAAGAGATGGAGTTCCAGGAAAGCGACTTCGCCGAGGACCCCAAACATGGGCGCTAACGTACTGATCATGGCGGGCGGTACCGGTGGCCACGTGTTCCCGGCGCTGGCGTGTGCTCGCGAGTTTCAGACTCGCGGCTACACCGTGCATTGGCTTGGAACACCGCGTGGTATCGAAAACGATCTGGTGCCGATGGCGGGTATCGAGTTGCACCGAATCAACGCCAGCGGTTTGCGTGGCAAGGGCAAGCTGTCGTTGCTCAAGGCGCCGTTCATGTTGCTTAAATCCATCTGGCAGGCGCGGGCGATCATTCGCCAGCTGCGGCCGGTGTGCGTGGTCGGTTTCGGTGGTTATGTGACCGGTCCCGGTGGTGTTGCAGCCAAACTGGCCGGTGTCCCGGTGATCGTTCACGAACAGAACGCAGTGGCAGGTACCGCCAATCGGTTGCTGGTGCCGTTGGCCGCCCGAGTCTGTGAAGCGTTCCCCGACACCTTTACCCTGTCGGACAGCCGACGTACCACCGGTAATCCGGTGCGCACCGAGCTGTTCCTCGAAACACCGCGACAGGCTCTGGCCGGTCGCAAAGCGCGTTTGCTGATCCTGGGTGGAAGCCTGGGGGCAGAACCGTTGAACAAATTGCTGCCTGAAGCCCTGTCGCAAGTCGCCGCCGACCTGCGCCCGGAAGTGTTCCATCAGGCCGGCAAAAACCACGATGAAGTGACTGCCGAGCGTTATCACGCTGCGGGCGTCGAGGCGCAAGTGCAGCCTTTCATCAAAGACATGGCCCAAGCCTATGGCTGGGCCGACCTGGTGGTGTGCCGTGCAGGCGCACTGACCATCAGTGAACTGGCCGCCGCCGGTCTGCCCTCGATGCTGGTGCCTTTGCCCCACGCAATCGACGATCACCAGACCCGCAACGCCGACTATTTGGCCCGTGAAGGCGCAGCCTTCGTGATGCCGCAAAGAACGACTGGCGCAGCGGATCTAGCCGCACGCCTGACAGAGGTACTGATGCAACCGCAACGACTGAATGAGATGGCCACTGCAGCACGCCGCCTGGCCAAACCCGACGCTACTCGCAATGTGGTCGATATCTGCCTGGAGGTGGCCCATGGTTGAGAATCAGAAAGCCATGCCACAACCGGAAATGCGCCGTATCCGGCGTATCCACTTCGTCGGTATCGGCGGCGTGGGTATGTGCGGAATTGCCGAAGTATTGTTGAACCTGGGCTATGAAGTGTCTGGCTCTGACCTTAAGGCTTCGCCCGTCACCGAGCGGCTCGAATCTTTTGGTGCACACATTTATATCGGCCACCGCGCCGAGAACGCTGCGAACGCAGATGTTCTGGTGACGTCGAGTGCCGTGAACACTTCCAACCCGGAAGTTGCCACCGCCCTTGAGCGCCGGATTCCGGTGGTGCCGCGTGCCGAAATGCTGGCTGAGCTGATGCGCTATCGCCACGGCATCGCTGTCGCTGGCACGCACGGCAAAACCACCACCACCAGCCTGATCGCATCGGTGTTCGCGGCCGGTGGCCTGGACCCGACGTTCGTGATTGGCGGCCGCCTGAATGCAGCCGGCACCAATGCTCAGCTCGGCACCAGCCGTTACCTGATCGCCGAAGCTGACGAAAGCGATGCAAGCTTTCTGCACTTGCAGCCATTGGTGGCCGTGGTCACCAACATCGACGCCGATCACATGGCGACCTACGACGGCGACTTCAACAAACTGAAGAAAACCTTCGTCGAATTCCTGCACAACCTGCCGTTCTACGGGTTGGCCGTGGTGTGCCTGGACGATCCGGTGGTTCGTGAAATCCTGCCGCTGGTGAAACGTCCGACCGTGACCTATGGCTTTGGCGAAGACTGCGATGTACGCGCGATCAATGTTCGTCAGCAAGGCATGCAGACCTTCTTCACCGTACTGCGTCCCGACCGTGAGCCGCTGGACGTGTCGGTGAACATGCCGGGTAACCACAACGTATTGAACTCACTGGCGACCATTTGCATTGCCAGTGACGAGGGCGTCAGCGATGAAGCCATCGTTCAGGGCCTGTCCGGTTTTCAAGGCGTTGGCCGACGCTTCCAGGTCTACGGCGAACTGCCGGTAGACGGTGGCAATGTCATGTTGGTCGATGACTACGGCCATCACCCGACTGAAGTCGCGGCAGTGATCAAAGCCGTACGTGGTGGCTGGCCGGATCGCCGTCTGGTGATGGTGTACCAGCCTCACCGCTACAGTCGTACCCGCGATTTGTACGACGATTTCGTCAATGTACTGGCCGATGCCAACGTACTGCTGCTGATGGAAGTTTACCCCGCCGGCGAAGAGCCTATTCCGGGTGCCGACAGCCGCAAGCTGTGCAACAGCATCCGTCAGCGCGGTCAGCTTGACCCGATCTACATCGAACGTGGCGTCGACCTCGCACCATTGGTCAAACCATTGCTGCGTGCCGGCGACATTCTGTTGTGCCAGGGCGCCGGTGATATCGGTGGGCTTGCGCCGAAATTGTTGAAGAGTCCGTTGTTTGCGGGTGCCGTTGCTGCGTCGACCGCGGGGAAATTGAAATGACTGCATACACCCACCTCGCCTCCACGATTGCGCCGAAGGATTTCGGCCGGGTCGCCGTGCTGTACGGTGGCAAAAGTGCAGAGCGTGAAGTGTCCCTGAAGTCGGGCAAAGCGGTGCTTGAGGCGTTACAAAGCGCCGACGTGGATGCGTTTGGCCTGGATGTGGGCGATGACCTTCTGCAGCGTCTGCTGAATGAAAAAATAGACCGCGCCTTCATCATTCTTCACGGCCGAGGTGGTGAAGACGGCAGCATGCAAGGCCTGCTGGAATGCCTCGGTATTCCTTACACCGGCAGCGGCATTCTTGCCTCTGCACTGGCCATGGACAAGCTGCGCACCAAGCAGGTTTGGCACAGCCTCGGGATTCCGACGCCACGCCACGCGGTACTGAGTTCCGAGGCTGATTGTATTTCGGCAGCGACGGAACTGGGCTTCCCTTTGATCGTCAAACCGGCACATGAAGGTTCAAGTATCGGGATGGCCAAAGTGTCTTCAGCTCTTGAGTTGATCGACGCGTGGAAAGCGGCCAGTACCTATGATTCGCAAGTGCTGGTCGAGCAATGGATTCAAGGTCCGGAGTTCACCATCGCGACCCTGCGTGACCAGGTGTTGCCACCGATTGCCCTGGGCACGACTCACAGTTTTTACGACTACGACGCCAAGTACGTGGCCTCCGATACTCAGTACCGGATCCCGTGTGGCCTCGACGCAAGCAAAGAAAAAGAACTGATGGACCTCACGGCTAACGCCTGTGAGGCGCTAGGTATCGCCGGTTGGGGCAGGGCAGACGTGATGCAGGACGCCGAAGGGCAGTTCTGGTTTCTCGAAGTCAACACCGCACCGGGCATGACCGATCACAGCCTGGTACCGATGGCGGCCCGTGCTGCTGGCCTGGATTTCCAGCAACTGGTATTGGCGATTTTGGCCGCCAGTATTACCGACAACAGCGAGCCGCGAGGTTAAGACCATGCAAGGCGCTCAGTTGAGACATCAGCCCCCCGCACCCCCCGGCCGCAAGCCGGTGCCGCGGGGCGCCAGCCGAATGGTGGCCAAAGAGCCGATGTCCGCGCGCCTGCCGAAAGCCAATTTTGGCTTTCTGAAAAGCTTGTTCTGGCCGGTGCTGTTGGTTGCGTTGGGTTTTGGCACTTACGAAGGTGCGCAGCGTCTGTTGCCGTATGCCGATCGGCCAATCACCAAGGTCAATGTGCAGGGCGATTTGAGTTACATCAGCCCGCAGGCGGTGCAGCAGCGGATAGCCCCCTACGTGACGGCGAGCTTCTTCACCATCGACCTGGCGAGCATGCGCACCGAGCTGGAACAGATGCCCTGGATTGCTCACGCCGAGGTGCGTCGCGTGTGGCCGGATCAAGTGGTGATCCGCCTGGAAGAACAACTGCCTGTAGCCCGTTGGGGCGACGAGTCGCTGTTGAACAACCAGGGCCAGGCATTTACTCCGCGTGAGCTGGCTAACTACGAACATTTGCCACAGCTGTTCGGTCCACAGCGGGCACAACAGCAAGTGATGCAGCAATACCAGGTGCTGAGCCAGATGCTCAGGCCGATGGGTTTCTCGATTGCACGCCTGGAATTACGTGAACGAGGTAGCTGGTTCCTGACCACCGGAGCCGGCAGTGCGGGTCCTGGAATCGAACTGTTGTTGGGACGCGGCAACCTGGTGGAGAAGATGCGCCGTTTCATTGCCATCTACGACAAGACGCTTAAAGACAAGATTACGAACATTGCGCGCATCGATCTGCGCTACGCCAACGGCCTCGCTGTTGGCTGGCGGGAACCTGTAGCGCCCACGACAGCCCAACCCGCTGTCGCGAAGAATTAAGAAGAGGCAGGACCCATGGCAAACGTGCAAAGCGGCAAAATGATCGTCGGTCTCGATATCGGCACCTCCAAGGTGGTGGCGCTGGTAGGCGAGGTTGCGGACGACGGCACGCTGGAAATCGTCGGGATCGGTACCCATCCGTCCCGTGGCCTGAAGAAAGGCGTGGTGGTGAACATCGAGTCCACCGTGCAGTCCATCCAGCGTGCGATCGAAGAAGCTCAGCTGATGGCCGGTTGCCGGATCCACTCGGCGTTTGTCGGTGTGGCCGGCAATCATATTCGCAGCCTGAACTCCCACGGCATCGTGGCGATTCGTGATCGTGAAGTCAGCTCGGCAGACCTTGAGCGCGTTCTCGACGCCGCTCAGGCTGTCGCCATCCCGGCTGACCAGCGTGTGCTGCATACACTGCCGCAGGATTACGTGATCGATAACCAGGAAGGCGTTCGCGAGCCTCTGGGCATGTCCGGCGTACGCCTGGAAGCCAAGGTTCACGTGGTCACCTGCGCCGTCAACGCTGCACAGAACATTGAAAAATGCGTGCGCCGTTGTGGCCTGGAAATCGACGACATCATTCTTGAGCAACTGGCTTCCGCTTACTCGGTATTGACCGACGACGAGAAAGAACTGGGCGTTTGCCTGGTCGATATCGGCGGCGGCACGACGGACATTGCGATCTTCACCGAAGGCGCAATCCGCCACACCGCGGTCATCCCGATTGCGGGCGATCAGGTGACCAACGACATCGCCATGGCGTTGCGCACCCCGACCCAGTACGCCGAAGAAATCAAGATTCGCTACGCCTGTGCCCTCGCCAAACTGGCCGGTGCCGGTGAAACCATCAAGGTGCCAAGCGTCGGCGACCGTCCACCGCGCGAACTGTCTCGTCAGGCCTTGGCCGAAGTGGTCGAGCCGCGTTACGACGAACTGTTCACGCTGATCCAGGCAGAGCTGCGTCGCAGTGGCTACGAAGACCTGATCCCGGCCGGCATCGTGCTGACCGGCGGTACTTCGAAGATGGAAGGCGCCGTTGAACTGGCTGAAGAAATCTTCCACATGCCGGTCCGCTTGGGCGTGCCGCATGGCGTCAAAGGCCTGGATGACGTGGTTCGCAACCCGATTTATTCGACCGGCGTTGGCTTGTTGATGTACGGCCTGCAAAAGCAGTCCGACGGGATTTCGTTCTCGGGCATCAGCAGCCGCGACAGCTACAGCAATGAAGAGCCGAAAGCCGCTTTGCTCGATCGCATCAAGAGCTGGGTACAAGGCAACTTCTAAGCATCGGTTTCAAGCAACAAGCAGTACAGCAGCAAAAGCAGTAGGCGAAAAAACTAGAGAATGTAAAGGAGAGGGAAAATGTTCGAACTCGTAGACAACATCCCCGCAAGCCCGGTTATTAAAGTTATCGGTGTTGGCGGAGGCGGCGGCAACGCCGTCAACCACATGGTCAAGAGCAACATTGAAGGCGTTGAATTCATCTGCGCCAACACTGATGCCCAAGCGCTGAAAAGCATCGGCGCGCGGACCATCCTGCAACTGGGCACCGGCGTGACCAAAGGTCTCGGCGCTGGCGCCAACCCTGAAGTAGGTCGTCAGGCCGCTCTCGAAGACCGTGAGCGCATTGCCGAAGTCCTGCAGGGCACAAACATGGTGTTCATCACCACTGGCATGGGCGGCGGTACCGGTACCGGTGCAGCACCAATCATTGCTGAAGTGGCCAAGGAAATGGGGATTCTCACCGTTGCGGTGGTGACTCGTCCGTTCCCGTTCGAAGGCCGCAAGCGTATGCAGATTGCCGACGAAGGTATTCGTCTGCTGTCTGAAAGCGTTGACTCGTTGATCACTATTCCCAACGAGAAGCTGCTGACCATCCTCGGTAAAGACGCCAGCCTGCTGTCGGCTTTCGCCAAGGCTGACGATGTACTGGCCGGTGCCGTTCGCGGTATTTCCGACATCATCAAGCGTCCGGGCATGATCAACGTCGACTTTGCCGACGTACGTACCGTGATGAGCGAAATGGGCATGGCGATGATGGGCACTGGCTGCGCCAGCGGTCCGAACCGTGCACGTGAGGCTACCGAAGCGGCCATTCGCAACCCGCTGCTGGAAGACGTGAACCTGCAAGGTGCACGCGGCATCCTGGTGAACATCACCGCCGGCCCTGACCTGTCCCTGGGTGAGTACTCCGACGTGGGTAGCATCATCGAAGCCTTCGCTTCCGAGCACGCGATGGTCAAGGTCGGTACCGTTATCGATCCAGACATGCGCGACGAGTTGCACGTGACTGTGGTTGCCACGGGTCTGGGCGCAAAAATCGAGAAGCCTGTGAAGGTCATCGACAATACCGTTCACACTTCAATGGCCTCGCAGCCGCAACAATCGGCGCCCGCTCGTCAGGATGCACCCGCGGTTAACTACCGTGACCTGGACCGTCCGACCGTCATGCGCAACCAGGCTCAGGCCGGTGCTGCGACTGCTGCGAAGATGAATCCGCAAGATGACCTGGACTATCTGGATATCCCGGCCTTCCTGCGTCGTCAGGCCGATTAATGGAATGTATCAGGGCTATGAAGGTGATTGGTGTTCAGCAAAGGTCTGGTCTGCTATTATCGCCAGCCTTTGTTGATACCAGTTCGCAATTTGCGCTGAAGCGGCCCAAGCCATGATTAAACAACGCACACTGAAAAATATTATCCGTGCCACAGGTGTCGGTCTGCACTCCGGGGAGAAGGTATACCTGACCCTCAAGCCTGCACCTGTCGACACCGGCATCGTGTTTGTTCGTGCCGATCTGGACCCTGTGGTGCAGATTCCTGCTCGCGCGGAAAACGTTGGCGAAACCACGATGTCGACCACGCTGGTCAACGGTGACGTCAAAGTGGATACGGTGGAGCACTTGCTCTCGGCCATGGCAGGCCTGGGCATCGATAACGCCTACGTCGAGCTCTCCGCGTCCGAAGTCCCAATCATGGATGGTAGCGCTGGACCCTTCGTATTCTTGATTCAATCGGCCGGCCTGGAAGAACAGGACGCAGCCAAGAAGTTCATCCGGATCCTGCGGGAAGTGACAGTGGAAGACGGCGACAAGCGCGCCACTTTCGTCCCTTTCGAAGGTTTCAAAGTGAGCTTCGAGATCGATTTCGATCACCCGGTTTTCCGTGACCGCACACAAAGTGCAAGCGTGGATTTTTCGAGTACTTCGTTTGTAAAAGAAGTCAGCCGCGCCCGTACCTTTGGTTTCATGAGTGATATCGAGTACCTGCGCAAGCACAACCTCGCACTCGGCGGCAGCGTTGAAAACGCTATTGTGGTCGACGCGGATGGTGTACTGAACGAAGACGGCCTTCGCTATGAAGACGAATTCGTGAAGCACAAGATCCTCGATGCAATTGGTGACCTCTACCTGCTGGGCAATAGCCTGATTGGTGAGTTCAAGGGGTTCAAGTCCGGACATGCATTGAACAACCAGCTGCTGCGCAAGTTGATTGAGCAGACAGATGCTTGGGAAGTCGTGACTTTCGAAGACGCCAGCACTGCACCGATCTCTTACATGCGTCCAGTTGCGGCCGTGTAAGTAAAAAACCTCTCTAGTTTTTAAAGGCTGCCTTCGGGTGGCCTTTTTTTATGCCTCTAATTTGCGCTGAGCACACAATTTCGCCCATTTTCCTTGGCTTGATACAGCGCCTTGTCTGCTGCAAACAACAGATGCTCCAGTTTGGCATCGGTCTTCGTCGTCCAGGTGCTGATGCCAATACTGACAGTTATCGGTGAAGCAGCGCCCGCCACTCGCGGTAACTGTTCCACTGCCGCGCGAATTTGTTCGGCAAGCTGCTGCGCGCCCACGCTGTCGGTTTCCGCCAGAATCACGGAGAATTCCTCGCCACCGTAGCGCGCGACCAGATCGGTGGGGCGCCGGACCTTGGTTGAGATCACGTTGGCCAATGCGCGCAGAGCATCGTCGCCAGCCTGATGACCGTGCCGATCGTTGAAAGCCTTGAAGTGATCCGCATCGATCATCATCAACGACAACGGTAACCCGGAGCGTTGTGCGCGAAACCACTCATGCCGCAGCACTTGGTCCAGTGTGCGGCGGTTGGCCAGACCGGTCAGGGCATCGGTGGCCGCCAGTTGCGCCAGCTCCTGTTCGGCATTATGACGCAGACGTAGCTCGCGGCAGAGCAACCACGTCAGCCATAACAGACTTATGCACAGCGCCATAGTGGCGAGGCTGACCACCAGCGCAGTGCGTTGCCATGCGCCAAAAACCTCGCCGGTCGACAGCGCTACGATCACGATCAGCGGTAGATTCCCAACCCTGGAGAACGTGTACTGGCGTTCCTGTTGGTCGACGCTCGACATGCCGGTAAAGCTGCCATTGCCTTCTTTGACGATGCGCTGAAAGTTGGGGCGGTTGCTGAAGTCCTTGCCGATCAGCTCATCAACCGGTCGTGGTTCCTGAGCCAGTAGAATGCCGTCGGTGCTGATCAGGTTGACCGAGCTGTTGTGCCCGATACTCAGGCTGTTGAACAACTGATCGAAGTAACTCAAGCGCATCGCCGCTTCGGCCACGCCGAGAAATTCACCCTGTGTTCCGCTGACTCGTCGGCTGAAGCTGATGCGCCAGTCACTGTCTGCTTGCCTGGCGCGGAAGGGACGGCTGATAAACATCCCGGGATCCGGGTTGTCGACGTGTGACTGGAAATACTCGCGGTCGGCAAAATTACCTTTGCGTGGTTCTACAGATGCCGAGTCCGCCAGCACATTGGCGTGACTGTCCAACAGCAGGATGTCGCCTTTGTAGGGCGCGGCGGTGGCACGGTCAAAAAGCGCCAGATGACGGATGGTTGGAGAGACGTGCTTGAGGTCCTCGCGCCCGGCAGCCGCAATCAAGCCTTGCAGGGACAGATCATAGAGCTCGACATTGCGCAGCACGTCGGCATCGATCAATTGCACGATGTTGTTGGCAGACCGTGTGGCAGACACCTCAGCGTTGAAGCGTTCACGAATCAGCAAAAACGCGACGATACTCAGTATTGCGATCACTAACAGCACGCTGCCGAGAACCAGAAGCCGCTCCGATCGCACCGAGCGGGTCGGAAGGTGAGACTGCACACTGCTCACACTCATGGTGTCTGACTTCTACCGGTGGGCGTTGCCAACTATAAAAAGGCCAGCATTGGATGCTGGCCTTTTGCTCATATCAGTTTAGAAGACATTGAGCAGGCAGTCGACGATAACGCGATACGGTGATTTCTGAACACGAAAAAAAAACCGCTGATAGCAGCGGCTTTGAAGACAACTTTTCAAAGGGAAGAGCCGATGAAAAGTGTCGAGGGAAACGGAGCGAATTCGATGGATCAGCTGTCTTTTTCGGCGCGAGGCTGCGCCTGGGTTGTCGACGCTTGAGGGGTTTGCGCAGCGTTCTGAGACTTGGCCGTCATTTCGCCCTGATACGCTTCGAGCGCTGCAGCGCGTGCTGCATTTTGCGCAACAAAGGCGTGCGACTCTTCAGCCATGGCGAGTGGGGAGAGGAACAAAGAGGACATAACGAACGCGCTGGCAATACCCATACTGTTGGACATCTTTAAAACCTTCTTGCTTGGCAAGTGCTGTTTGGTGCGGCAAAGATAAGGATCCTGGCCGACGGGAAACAGAGCCAATAACAGAAAGGACTGTTGCCGAAAAAGCAACGATCACTCAGACCGGAAGGTGAATGCCGAACGTGTTCATGCCGTGATCACTGCGCACAAACACATCCCCGCCGTGCATCAATGCGATTGCCTTGACGATGGCCAGGCCCAGGCCATGGTTGTTGCCGCTGTTGCTGCGCGAAGCATCGACCCGGTAGAAGCGCTCGAACAACCGCGGTAAATGTTCGCTGGCAATCGGTATGCCCGGGTTCGCGACGCCGATGCTGACCTGGTGTTCTTCTACCTCGATCAGCACCTTGATGACCTGCCCGGGCTCGGTGTGTTGCACGGCGTTGCTCAGCAAGTTGATCAATGCCCGTCGCAGGTGAGCGATCTCGATTCGCACCTGTGCATCACCGCTGACCTGCACCTGAACCTGAGCGTCTTCCAGAATGAAATCCAGATATTCCAGGGTGGTCGCCACTTCATCCGCGAGCGAAGTGGCGGTCAGCTTGGTGGCCTTGCTGCCTTGGTCGGCACTGGCCAAAAACAGCATGTCGTTGATGATCGAGCGCAGCCGTTCGAGCTCTTCAAGATTGGATTGCAACACCTCGAAATAGTGCTCGGCCGAGCGCCCGCGGGTCAACGCAACCTGGGTCTGGCCGATCAGGTTGGTCAACGGCGAGCGCAGTTCATGCGCGACATCGGCGTTAAACGACTCAAGCCTTGTATAAGCTTGCTCGACCCGTTCCAGTGTCGAGTTGAACGAGTTCACGAACTGGTTTAATTCTGGCGGCAACGGCGACAACTGCAGGCGGCTGGACAACAACGGCGGAGCCAGGCGCTGGGCTTCCTGAGACAAACGGATCAAGGGCTTCAGGCCGATCCGAGCCACCCAGTAACCCAAGGCGGAAGCCAGTAATACACCCACTATCGCCAGGCTGATCAGTGCGATCAGCAGGTGATGTTGGGTCTGTAAAAAGGTCTCGGTGTCGATGCCGATCATGAAGCGTAATGGCGGTCGCTGGTCCTTGGCCGGGAACTGACTGATCAGCACTTTCAACGGATAAGGTTGATCCGGTAATTTCAGATCATGCATGCCCAATGGGCCGTCGGCGAACGCGCGAATCTGTGGGGTCAGGTTGCCGTATTCATACTGCGCATTGCCGCTGGTGATCCAGAAACTGATGCGCTTGTCTTCTTCACCGAGCAACTTGAGTTTGTTGTTGATCTTCACCCAATGCTCAGGCGTGCCGAAGCGGCCAACGGTAGATTCGAGCACGCTGTAACGTGCATCCAGCTCAGCCTCGGGCAGCAGGCCCAACCCCTTTTCGACCTGCTGATACAACGCGCCACCGATCAGCAGAAAAACCACCAACGCCACCAGCGTAAACATGCCACTCAGGCGCAGCGCGATGGAGTTACTGGACACCGCGGCTCTCCAACACATAACCCATGCCACGAATCGTGTGCAGCAGTTTTTCGTCGAACGGGCCGTCGAGTTTGGCGCGCAGGCGTTTGATCGCGACTTCGACGACATTCGCGTCACTGTCAAAATTGATGTCCCACACCATCTCGGCGATGGCTGTTTTCGACAGGATTTCACCCTGACGGCGGGCCAGTACGCTGAGCAGCGAAAACTCTTTGGCAGTCAGGTCCAGGCGTGCACCGGCGCGGGTTGCCTTGCGGCTGATCAAATCTATCCACAGGTCGGCAATGCTCACTTGCACTGGTTCATGGCCGCCGCTGCGTCGGGTCAGGGCTTGCAGGCGTGCCACCAGTTCGAGAAACGAAAACGGTTTGCCCAAGTAATCGTCGGCGCCGTCACGCAGGCCTTTGATGCGATCCTCCACGCGCTCGCGAGCGGTGAGCATGATCACCGGGGTTTGCTTGCGGGCACGCAAGGCGCGCAGTACGCCAAAGCCGTCGAGGCCCGGCAACATCACGTCGAGGATAATCACCGCGTAGTCGCTCTCTAGCGCCAGGTGCAAACCTTCGACGCCATCGCGCGCCAGGTCCACGGTGTAGCCTTGTTCCGTCAAGCCGCGATGCAGGTAATCCGCGGTTTTTTCCTCGTCTTCGATAATCAGAACTCGCATGACCCCGCCTCAGTCTGTGGTCGCCAGCGCCGGCATCGGGGCTGGTTTGGGTCTATGAAAAAACCGCTCAAGCCACAAGTATATGACCGGAGTGGTGAACAGCGTCAGCGCCTGGCTTACCAACAACCCACCGACCACCGCGATCCCCAATGGCTGGCGCAATTCAGCGCCTGTGCCGTAACCAAGCATCAGCGGCAGCGCGCCAAGCAACGCTGCGAGTGTGGTCATGATGATCGGCCGGAACCGGGTGATACAGGCCTGGTAAATCGCTTCTTCCGGCGGCAGCCCTCGATTGCGCTGAGCCTCCAGCGCGAAGTCGATCATCAGGATCCCGTTTTTCTTGACGATGCCGATCAGCAGCACCAACCCGATCAGCGCCATGATCGAAAAGTCCTGGCCGCAGATCCATAGCATGATCACCGCACCGAGCCCCGCCGAAGGCAGGGTCGAAATGATCGTCAGCGGGTGCACAAAACTCTCGTAAAGCACGCCGAGAATGATGTAAACCGCCACCAGCGCCGCCAGAATCAGCCACGGCTGGCTGGCAAGCGAGCTTTGGAATGCTTGCGCTGCGCCCTGGAAATTGCCGCTCATGGCCGCCGGCATACCGATGTCGACTTTCGCCTGATTGAGCATGATCACTGCATCGCCCAGTGCGACGCCGGGCGCCAGGTTGAACGACAGGTTAGCGGCGGGGAACATCCCGTCATGGGCGATGGACAGTGGCCCGACGGTCGGAGCATCGAATTTCGCCAGCGCCGACAGCGGCACCATTTCGCCGCTCAACGGGGAACGCAGGTGGAAATAATTGAGGCTCTCAGCCTTGCCTCGCTGCTTGGTGTCCAGTTCCAGAATCACGTTGTATTGGTTGATCTGGGTCTGGAATTCGTTGATCTGGCGCTGGCCGAATGCGTCGTACAGCGCTTCGTCGACATCGCTGGCGGTCAATCCGAAGCGTGCTGCGGCACTGCGGTCGATGCTGATATGGGTGATGCTGCCGCCCAATTGCAGGTCGTTGGAAATATCGCGAAATGCCGGGTTGCTGCGCAGTTTTTCCGTCAGGCGTTGCGTCCACGTGCTGAGCGTCGCGCCGTCGTTGCTCTTGAGCACGTATTGGTACTGGGCGCGGCTTGGGCCCGAGCTGAGGTTGATGTCTTGACCGGCTCGCAGGTACAACACAATGCCCGGCACCTTCATCAGTTGTGGGCGTATCCGGTCAATGAATTGGCTGGCAGAGACGTCACGCTCACCGCGTGGTTTCAAAGAGATCCAGAAGCGGCCGTTGGCGATGGTCTGGTTACTGCCAGAAACACCCACTGAGTGCGAGAACGCCGCGACTGCTGGGTCTGCCGCGACGATTTCGGCCATGGCCAAGTGTTTTTTCACCATGTCGCCGTAGGAAATATCAGCAGCCGCTTCGGTGGTGCCCAGGACAAAACCGGTGTCCTGCACCGGGAAGAAACCTTTGGGGATAAAAATGTACCCGGCGACGGCAAGGCCCAGCGATAGACAGAACACACCAATCATCAATCGTTGATGGGCGAGGGCGCGACGCAGGCCTTTTTCGTACCAGGCCAGCAAGCGTTCGCCAAACGTCGGTTTGCTGTGCGCGTGATGCACGGGGGCGCGCATGAACAGGGCCGCCAGCGTCGGCGCCAGCGTCAGCGATACCACCACCGAAATCATGATGGTCGAGGTGGCGGTCAGCGCGAACTCTTTGAACAGCCGTCCGACCACGCCGCCCATGAACAGCAGGGGAATGAACGCCGCCACCAGTGAGAAACTGATCGAAACCACGGTGAAGCCAATTTCGCCTGCGCCTTTGATCGCGGCCTCGCGCATACCATCGCCGGCCTCGAGATGACGGTGAATGTTCTCCACCACCACGATCGCATCGTCGACCACAAACCCCACGGCCACCACAATGGCCACGAGTGTCAGGTTATTCAGGCTGAAACCCATGATGTACATCAGCGCGAAACTGGCGGTCAGCGACACCCCCAGCACCGCCGAGACGATGAGTGTTGCCGACCACTGGCGCAAGAACAGCGCCATCACCGCGACCACTAGCATGATCGCGATCAGCAGGGTGATTTCCACTTCATGCAGCGAGGCGCGAATGGTCTGCGTGCGGTCGACCAATACCTTGACCTGCACCGAGGCCGGCAACATGGCCTCCAGTGCCGGCAGTGCAGCTTGTATGCGGTCGACGGTTTCGACGATGTTGGCACCCGGTTGCCGGGAAATCACCAGGTTTACCCCCGGCTGATCGCCCGCCCAAGCCTGAACGTAGGCATCCTCCGAACCGTTCACGACTTTCGCCACATCCCTCAGGTGAACCGGCGCACCGTCCTTGTAGGAAACAATGAGCTGGCTGTACTCCTCGGGGTGAAACAACTGATCGTTGGTCGACAGTGTCGAGATGCTCGACTCACCGTACAGCGCACCTTTGGCCAGGTTGAGACTGGTCTGCTGGATCGCCTGGCGAATGTCCGCCAGCGTCAGGCCGATGGCCGCGAGTTTGTCGGCAGAAGCCTGCACACGAATCGCCGGACGTTGCTGACCGGTAATGTTGATTTGGCCTACACCATCGATCTGACTGATCTGACGCGAGAGCAGCGTTTCCACCAGATCACTGAGTTCGGTGCCGGGCATTTGCGTCGAGTTGACGCTGAGGATCAACACCGGACTGTCGGCCGGGTTTACCTTGCGCCAGGTCGGCAGGGTTGGCATGTCCTTCGGCAGTTTGCCGGCAGCGGTGTTGATCGCAGCCTGGACTTCCTGGGCGGCGGTATCAATGCTCTTGTCGAGGGTGAATTGCAGGGTCAGGTTGGTCGAGCCCAGGGCGCTGCTTGACGTCATCTGGGTCACGCCGGGAATGGCGCTGAACTGCACTTCCAGCGGCGTCGCCACAGACGAGGCCATTGTTTCGGGGCTGGCGCCGGGCAATGTCGCGGAGACCTGGATAGTCGGGAATTCTGCCTCTGGCAGCGGTGCAATCGGCAGTCGGGGAAAAGCAATCACACCCAGCAATACCAAGGCAAACGTCAGCAGGATCGTTGCCACCGGATGGTCAATGCACCAAGCGGAAACCGAGCCACGGCCCTTCATGGTTTCGGCTCCGATTGAACCACTTGCGGCGGCTCGGTCAGCACCTGAACCGTTGCGCCTGGTTTAAGCCGCGATTGACCATCGCTGACCAGCCTATCGCCGGCATTGACGCCTTTGATGGTGTCCTGGCCGCTGCCTTGATAAACCATTTGCACTGGCACGGTTTCAACCTTGTCACCTTTGACGCGGTAGACAAAATGTTGATCCAGGCCGCGTTGCACGACAGTGGGCGGCACTACCAGCGCATGTTTATCCAGTGCTGTCTGAATCTTTACCGTCACCAGCAGGCCCGGCCACAGTTTTTGCCCCGCATTGTTGAATTCTGCTTTGGCGCGAATCGTCCCGGTGTTGGCGTTGATCTGGTTGTCGATCAGCGTCAGGTGTCCTTCGCCCAGCAGATTGCCGGTTTCGCCATCGGTATCGGCGCCGATGTAGGCTTTGACCTGTGCATTCGCCGGGTCATTGATCAGGCCTTGCAGGGTCGGGAGCATTTGCTGCGGCAGCGAAAACTCGACGGCAATCGGGTCGATTTGGGTCACGGTGAACAGCCCTTGAGCATCAGCCATGCGCAGGAAGTTGCCTTCATCCACCGTACGAATGCCGACGCGACCGGTTACCGGGGAGCGAATCTGGGTGTAGGAAAGCTGCACCTGCGCGGCGTCAATCGAGGCCTGATTGCCTTGAGCCGTGGCTTTGAGCTGATTGACCAGCGCTTGTTGCTGGTCATAGGTCTGCTTCGACACACCGTCATCGACGCTCAGCAGTTTGTAGCGTTTGAGGTTCACCTGCGCCACTTCCAGCTGAGCCTGGCTCTCGCCGAGTTGTGCGCGGGTTTGGTCGAGGCTGGCGCGAATCGAACGGTCGTCGATGGTCGCGAGCAGGTCGCCAGCCTTTACCAACTGACCTTCCTTGACCAGTATTTTGGTGAGAATGCCGTCTATTTGAGGGCGCACCACGACGCTGTGCAGGGACAACACCGAGCCAATGCCGGTGACAAACCGCGGCACGTCTTGTTCGGCGACGTTGATCACACGAACCGGTATGGCGGTCGGCGCTGCAAGTTTGGGCGTGGCGGGTTTGATCAAAAGCCAGACGCCCAGCGCAATCAGGGCAATCAGAAGGGCTGCGAGCAAGGCGGGTTTTTTCTGAATTCGCATGCGAGTGAGGCGCCGGGGCAGTGTGGTCGGAGTTGTGTCAGATTTATACGCTCCTTTATAAACCTGTTCTGCCGTCAGGAAAGTGACTGCTAACTGACGGCGCTGTCAGTTTGGTCGCCCCGCAGGAGCGAGCCTGCTCGCGAAAATCGTCCAGGCACCGCGTTCATCCAGCCAGCCAGCGTTTTCGCTAAGGCACATCGCAAGCAAGCTTGCTCCTACAGTGGATCGTGGGGAGGTATACTGCCAGCTTTCGCGGCTCGCTGACCGGGCCCGACTCTATCGCATCACCCGGAGCTTTCATGACTTCCCCGACACAACCGCCGGTTGCCGACGCGTTGAGCGACGACCAGGCAGACCTGCCAGACAGCGTCGACTCCAGCGCAGACAGCGAAACCAAAGCCGCAATCCCGGCGTTCAAGTTTCCGTTCAAACCCGGTGAATTGGCGTCTGCTAAAAACGGCAACCAGCCTTGGTACAAAAACGGCGCCAAAAACGGTCATACCAAGACACCGGGCGCCGCGCCGCCTGGCACTCGTCGCTCGATGGGCAAACGCTGATAGCTCGACGCTTTTCGTCCGGTAACGGTTCTTCCTGAAATCGCGATTGTTCCCACAAGGATGAGCGATTTGTCCTCTTGGAGACACGGCGGCCATTCATCAAGTATTCATTTCCCTGAATGCTTGATGAAGGTCACCCGAAATGCGTTTGGTAAAAATCCTTTCTGTTTGGTCGCTGGTGGTCCTGACCACTGGCTGTGTTTCGTCGGCGGTCGATCCGCAGATCCGCTTTGGCGTCGAAGCGCTGGTTCCACCCTTCGAGAGCCGTAATGACAAAGGTGAGCTGGTCGGTTTGAACATCGAGCTGGGCAACGCGCTGTGCGCCGAGCTTGGAGCGCGTTGTGTCTGGGTCGATCAGGACTACGCCACCAACATCCAGGCGCTGGAGGCCGGCAAGTTCGACGTCATCATGCCGATGACGGCCACCCCCGCGCGTCGCGAACGAATTGATTTCACCCATGACCTGTATCCGTTGAGCAGTCGACTGGTGGCACGGGAAGGTTCGCCGTTGCAACCGATCGGACCCTCCCTGAAGGGCAAGCGGGTTGGTGTTCTGGCCGGCACCAGCCGCGAAGCTTTTGCACAATCACGCTGGGCGCCGGAAGGGGTCACCGTGCGCAGTTTCAAATTGAACAGCCAGTTGATCGACAGCCTGCTGGCGGGTGAAATCGACGCCACGCTGCAAGACTCGATTGAAATCAACCAGGCGTTGTTGAGTCAGCCTCAAGGGCGCGCCTTCGCCTTCGCCGGGCCGGCCCTGGATGATCCGATGCTGGGCAGTGGCGTGGCCATGGCCGTGCGCAAGAACGACAGCCTTTTGCGCGATAACCTGAATGCAGCCCTTGAGCGCCTCAAGCAAAACGGTCAGTACCAGGCGATCACGCAGCGTTACCTGGCGGCCGCTGCACCCGATTCACCGCATTACTTTCCCGGTGAAGAAGATTTGCCTTTTTCCGAGGCCGTGCAAATTGGCCAGACCCTCTATCTGTCCGGGCTCCTCGGGTTGAATGCCGAGGGTCAACTGGCCAAGGGCGGTATCGTCCCGCAAATGACCCAGACCATGGAGAACCTGCGCAGTGCGTTGCAGCGTAGCGGCTCTTCACTGTCTCAGGTCGCCAAATGCACGGTCATCCTTGCCGATATCAAGGACTTCGAGCACATGAACGGGGTGTACCGAGGTTACTTCCCGCCAGGCAAATTACCCGCCCGTACCACGTTCGCTGCCGGTCGTTTGCTGCTCGACGCCCGTGTGGAACTTGAATGCCTTACGGTCACCGCCTGATCTATCACGAGGGCGTCGTTAAGCCGGGCGCAACGAAATAAACGTGTAGTCGGGCGGTGTCCCGGTCGTGACCTTGGCGCCGGCCTGCTGCACGTGTTCGGCGATGTCGTCGCCCGACACATGAAATTGCCAGTCTGTGCCTGACCCCGTCTGCGGCGCCTGCTCTACCTGGTGGATGACCGTGGCAAAGGCGTTCATGTCTGGCAGGTAAGCGGTGAATCCATCACCTTTCAGTGCAGTGCTCCGAATGCCCAGCAACCCACAAACTGCCTCTTTGGTCTGGATGTCATCACGGTCGGCCTGACGAGAGCGCTGGATAAGTCCTGCGAGTTCCTGGTCTGCCAGTTGGCCACCCACGATCAGGTCCGGTCCTTGCTCCCACGACTCGGGCGGGCATTCCTTGATCGCCGGGTTGAGCGGGATGTGCGGATTGATTTCCATCGGATAAATGCGGCATACCAGCGGTCGGCGCTCATAAATGCGGCAGAGATTGTCTTCGTCAAGATTCCGGCAGGGGCCGACGTTGTACGCGGCAAAGGTGATCGCCACATAGGCCGTGGATGCACCGCTGCGAACGACAACGGAGCGGCGTTCGGCGTGTTCGCGTTGGTGCGCGGGTAACCCCAGGCCATTGCCCAGAAAACCCTCGACCAGCACGATCACCTGACCGCCGTCGTCCGCCCACATGCGGGCTTCGGTCAGGGTCAGGGGCACGTGGTGGTCATTGCAGCATTTGCCACACCCTACGCAGGAGAACGTCGTATTCATTAAGCGGTCGGTCGCAGTTGAAGGCATGAGACGGTGACGGAAAAACACCGTGAAGGCCTGCCTCGAAGCAAGTTATGCGCCATTCACTACGGTTTGGCGGCGGAGCGAATCGAGTCCCACTCGGTCACGTATGCGGTTTTACTGTGTTTGTTGTAGAGGCACAGCTCCGTGCCTTGCTGGCCCTTCATGTGTTTTTGCGGGTATTGACCTTGCAACAGGAGGGCGGTGTAGCCGACCCGATCATCGAACTGCGCAGCAGTGCCGACAGGTTTGGCATTTTTCAGGCCGCTGGCCTTGGTGCAACTGGCGATCACGGTTTTGTCGAAAGCAGTCCAGGCGTCCAGGCGTCCGGGCTGGAGGCGTTGGCCTGGGTGGCGAGGGCGGTCAGGCAGAGGGCGGTGAGTGTTGTTACTTTCATGAAGTCAGGCACCTTGAGCATGTTTGGGCTGAGTATGCCTGATGGTTTGAAGCTGGATGTGTCGGCCTCATCGTGAGCAAGCCACGCACAGGTTTGTGTACATGCCGGCTTGGCGCGGCCGCGATCTGCTAGAGGGGAACGGGCTCGCGGCGGACTGCATACATCCCGGCACTTTCGTACAGTTTCTTTGCACGCTCGTTGTCTTCCAGCACCTTCAAATCCACATAGCCTTCACGGCGCTGCTGAAATACTTTGAAAACATGCAGCAGCAACGCACGGCCCAATCCCTTTCCTTGAGCACGCGGATGCACCACCAGGTTCTTCAGGTAGGCGCTGGTCCAGCATTGGGCGACGCCCACTACGCCGTCGGCATCCAGCGCGACGAAGCACAGGCCAGGATCGTACTCAGGATCGGTCTCGAAACGCTGTTGCCAGACGTCCAGTGCCGGCACGCGACCGCCACCGTCGAGATAGCCCAGTTGCATCAGGTTATGCACGGACGCGGCCAGTTCAGGGCGGTAGGACGTCAGCGTGATGTGTGCTGGCCAAACGATCTCGGGTATGGGCTCGGCGAGGTTACGGCGCAGTAAAAAGCAAAAGTCACGCGTCACGAATCAATGCCCTTGTTCAGCAACAGCCTTGGCGGCTTCGATCAGGCATTTGGTCAGTTCTGGTGATGAGAACTTGGTCAGCACCGCGTTGGCACCGGCCAGGCGCGCCTTCTCGCTGTTCATCGCGCTGTCCAGCGAGGTATGCAGCAGCACATACAGGTGCGAGAAATCCGGCGTTTCGCGCAGGGTGCGGGTGAAGGCGTAGCCGTCCATTTCGGACATTTCGATGTCCGAGACAATCAGGTTGATCTGCTGCGCGGTGCCTTGCAGGTCCAGCAAACAGTCGATGGCTTCCTTGGCGCTGCGTGCGGTATGGCATTGCAGGCCGAGGTTGCGCAGCGTATGTACCGATTGTTGCAGTGCGGTCTGGCTGTCATCGACCACCAGGATGCGCGCATTACCCAGCACTTCGGCATCTTCCATGCTCAGTTCGGTAGGTGCCATTTCGATCTGGGCCGGGGCAATGCCGTGAATGACTTTTTCGATATCCAGCACCTGTACCAGCGTGCCGTCCACCGACGTCACCCCGGTGATGTAGGAACGCACGCCGCCAGAGCCGAAGGGTGGCGGGCGAATATCGGTGGTCAGGCAATGAACAATCTTGCTCACGGCCTGAACATGCAGGCCCTGTTTGGAGCGGCTGACGTCGGTGACAATCAGGCATCCACCATTCGGGTCTTCCAGCGGCCGTTCACCGATAGCCCGGCTAAGGTCGATTACCGACAGCGAAGCACCGCGCAACGTAGCGATGCCTTTAACGTGAGGGTGCGATTCCGGCAGCTTGGTCAGCGGCGGGCACGGAATGATTTCACTGACTTTAAGCAGGTTGATCGCCATCAGCTTGCCGCTGCGCAAGGTAAACAGCAAAAGCGAAAGTGAATCTGCGCGGGCGTTGTTGGAGGACATAAAAACCTTCTGTGGAAAAAGGTGATGGGCGAGCAGCAAAATCGCCAGAAGCTATTGATGCCGGGTTATCGACCCGTTGAGGGCAGGCTTTAGCCTATCGGTTACTTCATGCCCAATCGCTTGGCCATTCGGCCGAGGTTTGCCCGATCCAGACCTAACTCGCGTGCGGCACTCGCCCAGTTATTGTTATGCCGCTCAAGGCAAGCGCTGATCAACTGCCGTTGGTAAGTTTCTGTCGCTTCGCGTAAATCACCCGCAATCAATGGCGCGGCTGCGCTTGCAGGTTGCGGCGCCACCACTTCAACGCTGCCGGTCGGCAAGTCCAGGTCTGCTGCGTTCAAACTCAGAATTTTAGGCCGCTCCTTGCAATTGCCGAGTGCCTTCAGCGCGCTGCGACCAATCAAGTGCTCCAGTTCCCGCACGTTGCCCGGCCAGTCATACGCCAGCAGCGCTGCCTGGGCGTCGCTGCTCAGGCGCAAGCTGTTGAGTCCCATGCGTGAACGGTTCTGCTCCAGGAAGTAACCGCTGAGCAGCAGCACGTCCCGACCGCGATCACGTAGCGCCGGCACCAATAGCGGGTAAACGCTCAGCCGATGGTAGAAGTCAGCACGGTAGCGACCACTGCGCACTTCTTCCGCCAGGTCGCGGTTAGTCGCCGCAATCAGCCGCACATCTACCTGATGTTCCTTATCCGAGCCTAACCGTTGCAGCTGACCACTTTGCAGCACGCGCAGTAACTTGGCTTGTACCGTCAGCGACAGTTCGCCGACCTCATCGAGAAACAGCGTGCCGCCATTGGCCAGTTCGAATTTGCCGCGACGATCGTTCATTGCCCCGGTAAACGCGCCGCGAACGTGACCGAACAATTCACTCTCCACCAGAGTGTCGGGCAATGCCGCGCAGTTGAGGCTGATGATGGGTTTGTCGGCCCGAGGTGATGCGGCGTGTATCGCCTGGGCGACCAGCTCTTTGCCAACCCCGGTTTCGCCAGTGATCAGCACGGTCAGGTCGCTACCACCCACCAGATTGATTTCTTCCACCAACCGTTTGTGAGCCTTGCTTTGGCCGATCATCTCGCGGTGCTGCTGGCCGTTGGCCTGTCGATAAACCTCGGCGCGCTGATGCTCGTCTTCTGCGCGATTGGCCAGGCGTTGAATGCGTTCGGCAGCGTTGACTGTCGCGGCAGCCAGGCTGGCGAAAGCCTGCAGGGCGTCCAGTTCTATCGGTTCAAAGCGTTCCGGGTCGAGCGCATCAAGGGTCAATAATCCCCACGGGCGCTCGTCGATAAACAGTGGGCAACCCATGCAGTCGTGAACTTCCAGGTGATCGTCGAGGCCGTCGACCAAACCATCGTAAGGATCAGGCAGGTCGCTGTCGGCAGCGAAACGGGTCGGCCCAGGACTGCTCAGTAACGCTTCGAAACGCGGATGCTCGCTGACCTTGAAACGCCGACCGAGGGTGTCGGTGCTCAAGCCATCGACGGCCAGCGGCACCAGCCATTCACCGTCCAGGCGCAGCAGCGCGGCGGCGTCACAAGGGAGCAAGGCGCGCAGGGCTTCGAGCAGGCGCCGGTAACGTTCGCCTTCGGGCAATTCACGGGACAGGTCGGAAACCAGCGGCAGTAATGTGGTCAGCAAGGATTTTGCAGTCATAGTGACTCCATGTAGTCGGTATGACTATAAAGCAGCTTGAGTCGTTATGACTACATTGTTCTTAATTGATTGATTTTAAAGGCTTTAATATTTGGCATGGAAACTGATAAGCATAGGGTAATCAGTTAGACATCCAGTCGTTCAGGAGTAACCCCATGCTTAGCGTTCAAGACCGTGCAATCGTAAAGTCCACCGTGCCGTTGTTGGAAAGTGGCGGCGAAGCGTTGATTACCCACTTCTACCGCATGATGCTCTCTGAATATCCAGAAGTTCGCCCGTTGTTCAATCAGGCGCATCAGGCCAGTGGTGATCAGCCGCGTGCTCTGGCAAACGGTGTATTGATGTACGCGCGCCACATCGATCAGCTCGACCAGTTGGGCGACCTGGTGGCAAAAATCATCAACAAGCACGTGGCGCTGCAGATTCTTCCGGAACACTACCCGATTGTCGGCACCTGCCTGTTGCGTGCGATCTCTGAAGTACTGGGCGAGGAGATCGCCACGCCTGAAGTGATGAGCGCTTGGGGCGCCGCTTATGGTCAGCTCGCCGACATTTTGATCGGCGCCGAAACCAGCATCTATGACCAGAAGGAAAGAGCTCCCGGCGGCTGGCGCGGTGCGCGTGAGTTCATCGTCGCGGCCAAGGTGGAGGAGAGCGCTGAAATCATCTCGTTCTACTTTGAGCCAGCGGATAAAGGCCCGATTCTGGCCGCAGAGCCAGGGCAGTACATCGGCATGAAGCTGATCCTCGACGGTGAGGAGATTCGTCGTAATTACTCGTTGTCGGCCCTCTCGGACAATGGCCAATACCGCATCAGCGTCAAGCGTGAGCAGGGCGGTCGTGCGTCCAGTCACTTGCACGATCAACTGCAGGTGGGCGCCAGTATCCAGTTGTTTCCGCCATCGGGGGAATTCACCCTGACCACCAGCGAAAAGCCGTTGGTGTTGATCAGTGGCGGCGTCGGCATTACCCCGACCCTGGCAATGCTTGAGGCGGCGTTGGCGACCGAACGGCCGGTGCATTTTATCCACTGCGCGCGCAATGGCAGCGTTCACGCCTTCCGTGATTGGGTGGATGGTTTGGCTGCGCGTCACCCGCAACTGCAACGCTTTTATTGCTACGCCGAGGATGACGGCGTGAGTCCGGCGGCAGACAATATCGGGTTGTTGAGTCAGGAGCTGTTGGGCGAATGGTTGCCGCAACAACGCGATCTGGACGCTTACTTCCTTGGCCCAAAAAGCTTTATGGCGGCCATCAAGCGCCACCTCAAAGCGTTGGGCGTGCCTGAACAACAAAGCCGCTACGAGTTCTTCGGCCCGGCAGCGGCGCTCGAATAACCCTGGCAGGGCGCCTGTTCGCGCTGGGCTGCGCAGCAATCCCATCAGGGCCGCTACGCGCCCCAACGGGAGCAAGCTCCCTCGCCACGTAGTGTTGGTGCGTTGTCAGCCCTTCAATTCTTTCAGGTGCTTGTACACCGTCGCGCGCCCCATGCTCAGGACATTCGCCACATAGTTGGAGGCGCTTTTGCCTTTGAAAGCGCCTTCGGCGTGCAAGGCCAACACCAGTTCACGTTTGTGGTCGCGGGTCAGAACACCGAGGCTCAGTTGGCGTTCTCGCAGCCATGCGTGGAGGAAGGTGTTGATGCGTTCCTGCCAGTCGTCGCGAAACAGCGAATCCGGTTGGGGGATCAACTTGCTTGGCGACAGGAATAAATCCAGGGCAGCCTTGGCATTTTCGAACAGCGAGATGTTCAGATTGATGCACAGCACCGCCAATGGATGGCCGTTGCTGTCGCGCAGGACACTGCTCAAGCTACGGATTTTCTGGCCATCCCAGTTGAGTTTTTCGTACGGCCCGATGTTTCGTTCGCTGATCTCATCGCTGAGCATGTCTTCCAGCGCAGCGTCATCCCCGACTTCGCGCTTGGACAGGTTGTTGGCGATGTAATCGATCTTTTGCGTGCGCAGATCGTGCAGTACCACTTCGGCGTGCGGGAAGAACAGCGTGGCAATGGCATCGGCTATCGCTCGATAGTTATCCAGAACCGGGTCTTTTTCGGGGGCATTCATTCGGGTGTTGCTCCAGGCAGCCTCAGCGCCCCGCAAAAAGGGCGCTGGAAGTTTGCCGCAATCGTATCGACACGTCACCTCGGGCAGCAGATCAACCGAGGCGTGCAGGTGACAACATGCCGGCGCTCAGGCCGAAGCGTGTTAGTTGTTCGGGCAACGCTTCGCCGCGCACCAACGCGGCGCTGGCCTGACCCATTGCAGGCGAGGTCTGGATGCCATAACCGCCCTGTGCGGCGACCCAGAACAAGCCCGGCACCAGTGGATCGAAACCGGACAGCAAATCACCGTCGCTGACGAAACTGCGCAGGCCCGCCCAGGTTCTGGTCGGACGGCGGATGGTCAGCGTGGTGGCTTCTTCGATCTGGTAGATGCCCATGGCGATGTCCAGTTCTTCGGGCTGCACGTCGTGAGGTTCCACCGGGTCGGCATTGGCGGGCGAACCGAGGAACATGCCCGCGTCAGGCTTCATGTAGAACGACTCGTCGAGGCTGACCAGCATTGGCCAATGATGAATGTCCAGGCCTTCGGGACCGGCGAAGATGAACGCTGCGCGCCGCTTTGGCTGCAGGCCCAGCGATTTGGCACCGGCCAGTTCACCGATCTTGTCGGCCCAGGCACCCGCCGCGTTGATGATGACCTTGGCGGTAAACGTCTGGCCATTGGTTTTCACCTGCCAAATGCCTTCAGCATCACGGGTCAGGCCCAGCACTTCGCTGTCGGTGTGCACCACACCATTATTGCGTCGGATGCCGCGCAAATACCCCTGATGCAGGGCATCTGTGTCGATGTCACTGGCGGTTGGGTCATAGATTGCGCCGTGGACTTTTTCCCGGCGCAGGATCGGCAAGCGGGCGCACGCCTCGTCGGCGTTGAGCAGTTGCATTTGCGGCACGGTAGCTTTGGCACTGAGGTATTGGTTGTTGAGTTCAGCTGGATCGCCAGTGAAGTCGACGGTCATCTCACCGCGTGGGGTCAACAGCGGGTGCTCGCAGAAACCGGCGGGCGGGGCGTCGAAGAAGTCGCGACTGGCCTGGGTCAGCGCGCGTACTTGCGGCGTGCCATAGGCGGCGGTGTACAGCGCCGCCGAGCGCCCGGTGGAGTGATAGGCCGGATGTGATTCACGTTCGAGCACAATCACTCGTGAGGTGTGTGACAACCAGAACCCGGTGGAAGCACCCGCGATGCCGCCACCGATGATGATGAAATCTGCCTGGCTCATGAACGTCTCCTGATTAAGTGCAAATACCCAAAAAATATGATCATTGCGCTGGACTGCGATAGTCGGATTTGGGGCGGCTTCGCCACCCAACGGGGATAAATCCCCTCACCACAAGGGTCAGGTTTCAGGCCTTGGGGATCTAGGCCCGGGGCGCACGACTTGCCAACTCATGCCCGGCCGCGTGTCCCGTGGCGAGGGGATTTATCCCCGATGGACTGCGCAGCAGGCCCAATGCGCAGCTGCTCAGTGGCCCCGCGGGGATAAATTCCCTCACCACAAGGGTCAGGTTTCAGGCCTTGGGGATCTAGGCCCGGGCCGCACGACTTGCCAACTCATGCCCGGCCGCGTGTCCCGTGGCGAGGGGATTTATCCCCGATGGACTGCGCAGCAGGCCCAATGCGCGGCTGCTCAGTGGCCCCGCGGGGATAAATCCCCTCACCACAAAACAACCTCACCACAAAAACATTACTGCGCGCGAAAACGGTCAGGGCTGCAGGCGGTAAATCGCATTGGCCAGTGCGATGTCTTCCAGGCCCAGGCCTATCGAGCGGAAGAACACGTGGCGGTCGTAATCCGGGCGTTTAACTTTACCGCTGACCAGGTCGGGCAGGTCGCCTGCGATCGCGCTTTTATCCCAGCCGTGCTGTTCGCTGGCGATCAGCATTTCACCCGCCGAACCTGGCGTGGTCAGACGGTAATCGCAAAAAACGTGCATGTCATTCAGGCGCTGCGGTGGCACTTCGTGAGCGCGTGCAGCGTTGGTGCTGATAGAGGTGATCAGTGCCGGTTTGCTCAAATTTACCGGGTCCATTACCGGGCCAGCCGATGAGGTACACAGCATGATCACGTCGGCCTGCGCGATGGCCGCTTCGCAACTGTCGGCCAGGGTCAGGCGCGGGTCGAGGCTTTTTAGCTGGGCCTGTGCATCAGCCGTCAACTCGTTCAAACCGGGAGAGTAAAGGCTGATGGTTTGCCAGTCGCGCAGGCCTTTGACGTAATGCAGGTGCGCTAGTGCAACCTTGCCGCTGCCAATGATCACCAGGCGCTTTGCGTTCTGCGGCGCGAGGGCATCAACCGCCACGGCGGTCGTCGCCGCGGTACGCGCCACGGTCAGTTCACCGGCGTCACACAGCAGCAGCGGCTGGCCGGTTTGCATCGACATCAGCAATGTCCAGGCTGTCACCAGCGGGCCTTGTTCGCGCACGATGTAGGGCGAGGTCTTGACGCCGTACACGCCGTCATTGGCCAGCACACCCAGGTAGTTGATGAAGTCACCGCCCCCCTGTGGGAACTCAACCAGTTGCTGCGCCGGTTGTACGGCTTGTCCGGCAGCCAGGTCGCGGAACAACGCCTGCAGGATCTGCGGCACATCAATCTGCGCCAGCAGTTCGCGCGCCTCGGGTTGGGTGATCACGTAAGGAGTGCTAGGCATGATGGGCTCCGATGCTGGAAGTAAACTAATTTGTCTATTATGGACTTTTAGTTTTTTCGGGCAAGCGCCTGTTAAAAAAACGAGGCGAAAAAAAAGCGCAGTCCGTTTCCGGCTGCGCCTTTTATCGAGCGTCGCGCGTTAAGGGCGCTTGCGCTCAACCGGCCGCAACAGATGCGTTGGCGGGGTTTCACAGCTGATTTTGCGACCCAGCAACGCCTCGATGGACGGTAACTGGTAGGAGTCGTCTTCGCCGGCAAAACTGATGGACACACCATCGGCGCCGGCACGACCGGTACGACCGATGCGGTGCACGTAGTCGTCCGGGACTTCCGGCAGGGTGAAGTTGATCACGTGGCTGATGCCATCGATGTGAATGCCGCGACCGGCAACATCGGTAGCAACCAGCACGCGAATCTTGCCTTCGCGAAAACCTTCCAGGGTCTTGATGCGTTTGTGCTGCGGCACATCGCCAGACAGCTGCGCGGCATTGACGCCATCGCGCACCAGGCGCTCCTCGATGCGTCGCACTTCATCCTTGCGGTTGGCGAACACCATGACCCGCTCCCAACCGTTGTCGGTAACGAGGTTGTAAAGCAGTTTGTATTTGTCGGCGCCGGCGACGGCATAAATGTGCTGCTCGACGTTTTCGCTGGCCACGTTCTGCGCTTCGATCTCGACGATTGAAGGTTCGGTGGTCCATTGCTTGGCGAGGTTCATCACATCTTCGGTGAAGGTCGCGGAGAACAGCAGCGTCTGGCGTTCGTTTTTGGGTGGGGTCTGGCGAATGATCTGCCGCACTTGTGGGATGAAACCCATGTCGAGCATGCGGTCGGCTTCGTCCAGCACCATCACTTCAACCATGTCCAGGTGCACGTCGCCGCGCTGGTTGAAATCGAGCAAACGGCCAGGTGTCGCGACCAAAATGTCGCAATGACGTGCTTCGAGGTGCTTGAGTTGCTTGTCAAAGTCCATGCCGCCAACAAACGTCATGACGTTGAGGCCGGTGTACTTGGTCAGGTCGGCCGCGTCCTTGGCGATCTGCACCACCAGCTCACGCGTTGGCGCAATGATCAGCGCGCGCGGCTCGCCCATGTAGCGTTCTTTGGGCGGCGGGGTTTGCAGCAATTGGGTGATGATCGAAATCAGGAAGGCAGCGGTTTTGCCAGTACCGGTCTGGGCGCGACCGATGGCGTCTTTGCCCGCGAGGGTAAAGCCAAGCACTTGGGCCTGGATCGGCGTGCAATAAGGAAACCCGAGGTCCTGGATAGCATGCATCAGCTCGGGAGCCAGTTTGAAATCATGAAAACGGGTTTTGCCTTCCTGTGGCTCGACGACGAAATCTTCGAGTTTCCAAGGGATGACCGGCGCCTTTGGCTTGGGTTCGCGGCGCGGTTTAACGGGTTTTGCGACCTCGCTGCGGGGCTGTTCAAGTTCGGCAGCGGCAACAGGTTGAGTCACCGATGCAGTGATCGGTTCGTGCTTCGGTGCCGCTGCGGTGGCGGTCCGGCCAGACTGATTACCGTCGGTGCGGTGGCTGGGGGTATGAGACGGAGCGCTGGGAACTGGCGCGAGCTGCTCAGTCTCGCTTTTACCGAACATTTTTTTGAGTGCTTTAAGCACGGTCATCTCATCAATTGGTTAAGGAATGTACGCCGGCCAGTGTAATGCAAGAATCGGGCGCGGCGTAGTGTGATGATCAATGGGGCTCTTTTGACTGAACAGTCAGCGCAAACGCTCGGCGAGCCACACGCCGATATCACGAATCTCCTCGGGTAACACTTCGTGACCCATTGGGTATTCCTGCCATGTCACGGTGACACCACGCTGCTTCAAGTGCTCATAAGCGCTACGGCCCATGGCGTTTTGCACCACGTCGTCGTATTGACCGTGCAGGCACAGCACTGGAATTCGCTGCTGACTGGCTGAAAGTTCCAGTTCATCGCTGAACGTCGGCGCATACGTGGAGAGGGCAAGTACGCCGCCCAGCGGTCCCTGCCATTTCAAGAATGCGGTGTGTAAAACCACCGCGCCACCTTGAGAAAACCCTGCCAGGAAAATCCGCGACGCGTCTATTCCGCTGGCGCGCTGTTCTTCGATCAAATCGGTGAGCATTTTTGACGACTCGTCCAACTGCTCGACGCTGATCGCGCGCGCCGGGTTCATGGCCAATATGTCGTACCAGCTCGGCATCTCGTAACCACCGTTAATGGTCACGGCGCGTGTCGGTGCCTGAGGCAAAACGAAGCGAGTGCTCAGCAGGCTTTCCTGCAGGGCCTCGGCCACGGGCAGGAAGTCATAGCGGTCGGCGCCCAGGCCGTGCAGCCAGATAACGCAGGCATCTACGGGCTTGCCGGGCTGAATAATCAAGGGCTGGGTCATGGCTGCTCCAAATGTGTGCAGGCGCTCTCATTAAGTGCGAGGTAGGAGGGCGCCTCTGGTTGATCAGTTAAGAAGATGTCGCAACTCTACAAGTTTTGCTATTGACGTGCGGCTGAATCGCTTTAGCTGGCGGTGTGGTACGGGCCTTGCTATGGGAAAACTCGAGTAAACATTCCTTTGTCTGGCGGTAACACTATCAGTAGTCCGCTGGCGGTGGGATAGCAAAAAAAATCCGGTGATGGATGTTCGTCAGTGGCCGTTACGGGCTTAGCGAACGTGAAAGGGCTACAGCCCGTTCGGCCGATTGGTGAGAAGTGAGTCATCCATGATGCGGATTTCTCCTACTAGACTCATAGCGAAGGTCTTACGTCGGTTGACCCCAAAAAAAGCCAACACGGGTCAACAACGCCTCATAAGGGTGCGACACGACTCGAGCTCCGACACAACAAGAGCAAAACTGGAGGTTTGAATGAAGATGTTGAAATCCACCCTGGCTATCGTGACTGCAGCCGCAGTACTCGGTGTCAGCGGGTTCGCTCAGGCGGGTGCAACCCTGGATGCAGTGCAGAAGAAAGGTTTCGTACAGTGTGGTGTGAGTGATGGTTTGCCGGGCTTCTCGGTTCCGGACTCCACCGGCAAGATCCTCGGGATCGACGCTGACGTCTGCCGCGCTGTGGCAGCTGCTGTTTTCGGCGACGCCACCAAGGTTAAATTCAGCCAGTTGAATGCCAAAGAGCGCTTCACTGCGCTGCAGTCCGGCGAAATCGACCTGCTGTCGCGTAACACCACCATGACCAGTTCGCGCGATGCGGGCATGGGCCTCAAATTCCCTGGCTTCATCACTTACTACGACGGCGTTGGCTTCCTGGCCAACAGCAAGCTGGGCGTGAAAAGTGCCAAGGAACTGGATGGTGCAACCATCTGCATCCAGGCCGGTACCACCACTGAACTGAACGTGTCCGACTACTTCCGCGCCAACGGCCTGAAGTACACCCCGATCACTTTCGACACCTCCGATGAAAGCGCCAAGTCGCTGGAATCCGGTCGTTGCGACGTACTGACTTCCGACAAGTCGCAGCTGTACGCACAGCGCAGCAAACTGGCTTCGCCAAAAGACTACGTGGTACTGCCGGAAACCATCTCCAAAGAACCGCTGGGCCCGGTCGTGCGTAATGGCGACGATGAATGGCTGGCGATCGTTCGCTGGGTTGGCTACGCGCTGTTGAACACTGAAGAAGCCGGCATCACTTCGAAAAACGTTCTGGAAGAAGCCAAGTCCACCAAGAACCCCGACGTAGCACGTCTGCTGGGTGCTGACGGTGAATACGGCAAAGACCTGAAACTGCCGAAGGACTGGGTCGTCAAGATCGTTTCCCAAGTCGGTAACTACGGCGAAATCTTCGAGAAAAACCTCGGCAAGAATACTCCGCTGCAAATTGACCGCGGCCTGAACGCGCTGTGGACCAACGGCGGCATTCAATACGCACCACCAGTGCGCTGATGGTTCTATCACCCGGTGGGCCAACCACCGGGTGATGTTCTGTTCCATTCTTTGCGGGGCACTTCATGCAAAAATCAATCGGCGCACCAAAGCAGAGGCTCAGCCTCAGCGATCCAAAAGTGCGTGCGTGGCTATTCCAGATCATCACCATTGTCGCGGTCGTCGCGATGGGCTGGTATCTGTTCAACAATACGCAAACCAACCTTCAACACCGGGGCATTACCTCCGGGTTCGGCTTTCTGGACCGCAGTGCCGGTTTCGGCATTGCTCAACACCTGATCGACTACACCGAATCGGACACGTATGCCCGGGTGTTTGTCATCGGTTTGCTCAACACGCTGCTGGTGACTGTTATTGGTGTGGTCCTGGCGACCATCCTCGGTTTCATCGTCGGTGTGGCGCGGCTGTCGCCGAACTGGATCATCAGCAAGCTGGCGACGGTTTACGTGGAAGTTTTCCGTAACATTCCGCCGCTGCTGCAAATCCTGTTCTGGTACTTCGCCGTGTTCCTGACCATGCCGGGACCGCGAGCCAGCCATAACTTCGGCGACATGTTCTTTGTCAGCAGCCGTGGCCTGAATATGCCGGGCGCACAAATGGCGAGCGGCTTCTGGGCCTTCGCGGTCAGTGTCGTGGTGGCCATTGTTGCCGTGGTACTGATGTGCCGCTGGGCCAACAAACGTTTCGAAGCCACCGGCGTGCCGTTCCACAAGTTCTGGGTGGGCCTGGCGATCATGCTGGTGATCCCGGCGTTGTGCGCCTTGATCTTCGGTGCTCCGCTGCATTGGGAACTGCCGAAACTGCAAGGCTTCAACTTTGTCGGTGGCTGGGTACTGATCCCGGAACTGCTGGCGCTGACCTTGGCCCTGACCGTGTACACCGCAGCGTTTATCGCCGAGATCGTGCGTTCAGGCATCAAGTCGGTCAGCCACGGCCAGACCGAAGCCGCGCGTTCGCTAGGGCTGCGCAACGGTCCGACCCTGCGCAAGGTCATCATCCCGCAAGCGCTGCGCGTGATCATTCCGCCGCTGACCAGCCAATACCTCAACCTGGCGAAGAACTCTTCGTTGGCGGCCGGTATCGGTTACCCGGAAATGGTGTCGTTGTTTGCCGGTACGGTGTTGAACCAGACCGGACAAGCGATTGAAGTCATTGCCATCACCATGAGCGTGTACCTGGCGATCAGTATCAGCATTTCCCTGCTGATGAACTGGTACAACAAGCGCATTGCGCTGATCGAGCGGTAAGGAAAAGCGCATGAGCACTCATACTTTCAAACCTGACATGCCGCCACCCAGCAAAGTCTTCGGGCCGGTGGCGTGGATGCGCGCGAACATGTTCTCCAGCTGGATCAACACCCTGCTGACCTTGTTCGCCTTCTATCTGATTTACCTGGTAGTGCCGCCGATCTTGCATTGGGCGATTCTGGACGCCAACTGGGTGGGCACCACTCGCGCCGACTGCACGAAGGAGGGCGCCTGCTGGGTGTTCATCCAGCAGCGTTTCGGCCAGTTCATGTATGGCTATTACCCGCAGGATTTGCGCTGGCGCGTCGACCTGACCGTGTGGCTGGCGGTGATCGGCGTGGCGCCGCTGTTTATCTCGCGTTTTCACCGTAAAGCGGTGTATGGCCTGAGCTTCCTGGTGGCTTACCCGATCATTGCCTACTTCCTGTTGCATGGCGGCATTTTTGGCATGACCAACGTGGCGACCAGTCAATGGGGCGGTTTGATGCTGACCCTGGTGATCGCCACCGTCGGTATTGCCGGTGCGTTGCCGCTGGGGATTGTGTTGGCGTTGGGCCGTCGTTCGAACATGCCGGCAATTCGTGTGGTCTGCGTGACCTTCATCGAATTCTGGCGCGGCGTGCCGTTGATCACGGTGCTGTTCATGTCCTCGGTGATGCTGCCGTTGTTCCTGCCTGAAGGCATGAACTTCGACAAACTGCTGCGGGCGTTGATCGGCGTGATCCTGTTCCAGTCGGCGTACGTCGCCGAAGTGGTGCGCGGCGGTCTGCAAGCGATTCCAAAAGGTCAGTACGAAGCGGCTGCCGCGATGGGCCTCGGTTACTGGCGCAGCATGGGCCTGGTGATTCTGCCGCAAGCTTTGAAAATGGTGATCCCCGGCATCGTCAACACCTTCATTGCGCTGTTCAAGGACACAAGCCTGGTGATCATCATCGGCCTGTTCGACTTGCTCAATAGCGTCAAGCAAGCCGCCGCCGACCCGAAATGGTTGGGCATGGCGACTGAAGGCTACGTGTTCGCGGCCCTGGTGTTCTGGATTTTCTGTTTTGGTATGTCCCGCTACTCCATGCATTTGGAACGTAAGCTGGACACTGGCCACAAGCGTTAGGAGCGTAGTTTATGAGTGAAGCGATCAAACAGCCTGTGAGCCCTGAAGGCATTATTCAGATGCAGGGCGTGAACAAATGGTACGGCCAGTTTCACGTGTTGAAAGACATCAACCTCAACGTTAAACAGGGTGAACGTATCGTCCTGTGCGGCCCATCGGGTTCCGGCAAGTCGACCACCATTCGTTGCCTCAATCGACTGGAAGAGCACCAGCAGGGACGCATCGTGGTCGATGGCGTAGAGCTGACCAACGACCTGAAGCAGATCGAAGCGATCCGCCGTGAAGTCGGCATGGTGTTCCAGCACTTCAACCTGTTCCCGCACCTGACCATTCTGCAAAACTGCACCTTGGCGCCGATGTGGGTGCGCAAGATGCCGAAGCGTAAGGCCGAAGAAATCGCCATGCATTACCTGGAGCGCGTACGCATTCCAGAGCAAGCGCACAAGTTTCCGGGGCAACTGTCCGGCGGCCAGCAGCAGCGTGTGGCGATTGCTCGCGCCTTGTGCATGAAACCGAAAATCATGTTGTTCGACGAACCGACTTCAGCCCTCGATCCCGAGATGGTGAAAGAAGTGTTGGACACCATGATCGGCTTGGCCGAAGACGGCATGACCATGCTCTGCGTGACCCACGAAATGGGTTTTGCGCGCACGGTGGCCAATCGTGTGATCTTCATGGACAAGGGCGAAATCGTCGAACAGGCAGCACCGAACGACTTCTTCGACAACCCGCAAAATGACCGCACCAAACTGTTCCTGAGCCAGATCCTGCATTGATCAATACTCGACAGTGAAATAAACCCGGCCAGCGTGCCGGGTTTATTTTTGCCTGCGATTAACCGCGACGGTCTCCTGTGGGAGTGAGCCTGCTCGCGATGGTGGTAGTTTTGCCGCTGGTCGCTGTTTTGGCTGTTGATTTGCCTTCGACAATGAAGCTGACTAAGATGTCAGAAAATTCATCCTATGATTGGATGAAGGGGCGAATTTCATGTCAGATATGTCACCGTTGGTTAAACGATCATTGGTCGATCAGGCCTTGGAACAACTGCGCCTGCGCATCAACCAAGGAGTGTGGGCCGTCGGCCAGCGTTTGCCGACCGAGCCCGAGCTGTCCGCTGAATTGGGCATCAGCCGCAATACTGTGCGCGAAGCCATGCGCGTGTTGGCGTTTTCCGGGTTGATCGAGATCCGCCAAGGCGACGGTAGTTATCTGCGCGCGGTCATCGACCCGCTCGACACTTTGAAAGCCTTGTCGCGCTGTTCCGTTGAGCAGGCTCGTGAAACTCGCCACATCCTGGAAGTCGAAGCCATCGGCCTCGCGGCGCTGCGGCGTACCGATGAAGATTTGAAAGAACTGCGCGAGGCATTGGGCATCAGCGGCAGCCATTATCACGGCGATCTCGACAGCTACATCGCTTGCGACATGGTGTTCCACCGCCGTCTGGTGGAGGCCGCGCACAACCCGACGCTCACCGAGCTGTACCGCTACTTCTCAAGCATCGTCGGTGCTCAATTGCGCCAGACCCTGAACATTACCCCGCGACGCCAAGAGGTGTTCGATCTGCACATCGAACTGCTTGATGCCGTCGAGCAACGTGACCCCGAACGGGCTAAAGCCCTATCGAGGCAGTTGATCAATGAACCTTGAAACCGAGAAATCCATGACCGGCGACAACCGCAACATGCCCCAACCCAAACACACGGCAGAGCTTGAAGCGCTGCTGATCGATGCCGAAGCCGATGACGAGCAAGTCCAGCAAAGTCACCCGATATTGCGACGGCCATGGCTGTTATTGCTTGGGCTGATTCTGGTGGCGCTAAACCTGCGGCCGGCGCTGTCGAGTATGTCGCCGATGCTCAGTGAAGTGTCGAAAACCCTTGGGTTGTCGGCGGCCCAGGCCGGTTTGCTGACGACATTACCGGTGCTGTGCCTGGGATTGTTCGCGCCGTTAGCGCCTATTCTGGCACGCCGTTTTGGCGCCGAGCGCGTGGTGTTGGGGATCCTGTTGACACTGGCCGGCGGCATCATTTTGCGCAGCTCGTTCGGCGAGATCGGCCTGTTTGCTGGCAGCGTGCTGGCCGGTGCAAGCATCGGTGTGATTGGTGTTTTATTGCCGGGTATCGTCAAGCGCGACTTCACTAAACATGCCGGGACCATGACCGGCGTGTATACGATGGCGCTGTGCCTGGGCGCAGCAATGGCTGCGGGCGCGACCGTGCCACTCAGTCAACATTTCGACAAGAGCTGGGCATTGGGCTTGGGCTTTTGGGTGGTGCCGGCGTTGGTTGCAGCAATTTTCTGGTTGCCGCAAATCGGACAAAAACACGGTGCACACAATGTCGCCTATCGGGTTCGCGGCTTGTTGCGTGACCCGCTGGCGTGGCAAGTGACCTTGTACATGGGCCTGCAATCATCGTTGGCGTACATCGTGTTCGGCTGGTTGCCGTCGATCCTCATCGGTCGCGGCCTGACACCGACTCAAGCGGGGCTGGTGTTGTCAGGCTCGGTCATCGTGCAACTGGCAAGTTCACTGGCCGCGCCGTGGCTGGCTACACGCGGCAAAGATCAGCGTCTGGCCATCGTCGTGGTCATGGTGCTGACCCTTGGCGGTTTGTTCGGCTGTCTCTATGCCCCCATCGACGGATTGTGGGGCTGGGCGATTTTGCTGGGCCTGGGACAGGGCGGCACGTTCAGTCTGGCGCTGACCCTGATTGTATTGCGTTCGCGGGACGCGCATGTCGCGGCGAACCTGTCGAGCATGGCCCAGGGTTTTGGGTACACCTTGGCCTCAATGGGGCCGTTCGCGGTCGGTATCGTGCATGACTGGACTGGGGGCTGGAACGCTGTGGGCTGGATCTTCGGCGTGATCGGCCTCGGCGCAATCATTGCAGGCCTCGGTGCCGGGCGTTCGTTGTACGTTAACGTTGCCAGCGAAAAAATTCCTCACCTGTAAACGCTCGGGTGAGGTTTGAAACGTGATTACAGATAGCCGACTTCCAGTGTGATTGAGCCATCCAGGGTGACCTGTCCGGTTAAATTCAAGCTGTCGGCACGGGCAATAGACGTGTTGATTATCAAGTCCATGGTCACATTCTTAGCTTGTATCGGCTTGTCGGTATCTCTGATTGAACTGACCGTGTAGAGCGGGTAAACAGGATCCATCCATTGGGTATATCCCCACGTGGCGCCGCCGTCTTTGGAGCCCAGAGTGAGTCTGGGAACGCCTTCATCCATTGCATTCGACATTTGAATAAAAAAACTACCAAGCTGCTGATTGCCGTTGATGATGCCCAGGCCATAGGCGTTGGCGGAATTCGAAGAGCCGTGCCGGTTATCGATGACTGCCAGTTTCAACGGTCTCAGGGCTTCGCAGTTGATCGCCAGTTGCAGTGTTTGAAGGGGCAGGTCGGTAGTTTTATCCTGATTCAAGCTCTTCGCGAAGATCGTGCCATGCTCCACAACGCCACTGTTAGATAAGGTTGGCGTGCAGGCGCTTGGAATAATGGTGCCGCTGACGTTCAGGTCTGCAGACGATGACGCAATGGCGAGCGACAGCGGTGTGAGCAGCAGGGTGACGGCGAATAATGTGCAGACTGGTTTCAACTCATACTCCTTTTTCATATCGATCGGAACCGCACGTGCCCTGGCGCCGTGCGGCTCATGATCGGTGGGTCAGAGGTACTTCATTTCAAAGGTTGCGGAACCGTCGAGGGTGACATCGTCAGTCAGGGTGAGGCTGTCGGCACGGGCAATGCTGATGAGAACGTCTACGTCCATCGTGAGATCTTTCACGACGATCGGGGTGTTGGTGCCGGTAGTCGTTCCTACTGACACAATATAACCAACGCCCAATACGGAGGTTCTTGACCAGTTGGCACCGCAATCTTCTGAGTCGATGGCCTGCGCTGCTACTCCATCCGCCAGTGTGGTTTTGATTTCTGCCTTAAAAAAACCCAATTTTTCTCCTGCGTTGGTTAACCCAAGACCGAACCATCCACTGGCTGCAGTGGTGTTTGGCTTGTTATCGATCGGGTTCAGGGCAAACAGGGTTGCGGCGTCACAGGCAACAGACAATTGCATAGGATGGCTGCCGACTAACGTGCTCGTCGTTGGATTCAGGTCTTTTGCCGAAATCTTGCCCGCGTCGACCTGGCCGCTATTGGACCAATTAGGTGTACAGGCACTCGGCGTAATTGTCCCGGTGACCGTCAGATCGGTGCTCGACGCTGCCAATGCGTATGGCGCCGCGCACATCAGTGCGGTTGCGGAGAGCGCTGTCAGGTACTTTTTCATTTTAATGAACTCACTTTTTCAGTTGATTTTTGCGGCTGCTCCAGACTGCTAAATAGCGGCCCGGACGCAACAACAGTGGGTGGTTGCTACAGGTAAATAATCTCGATCGTCCCCGAGCCATCGAGGTCGATGGCTGTGCTCAAATCCAGACTCGACGTAGGCGCGATCACCACCTCAACGGCGACCGAAGTCGTCAGGTGCTGAATCGCTACCGGACCTGAGTTGCTGCCTGCGCGGTCGGTAAATCCCAGGTAGCTGTTGCTGCCTATGGGAATAGGGTTCGCGCTGGCCGTGCTCCACGCGGTACCCCCCGTGGTGGAATCGGTTCGATAGAGGCGCGCGTAGCTGTCGGCCATGGCATGAGCTGGGTCGAAGTTCAGTGAATAGAGGCCAATCTTGTTGTTGCGGTGATCGACATTGAGCCCGTAGTAAATCTCGCTGTTTACCATCGCCGAGCCATCGCGGTTGTCCTGCATGCGCAGTGCGAAATGCGTCGGGGCATCGCAGCTGACGCGTAAGGTCAAGGTCTTGGGTGGCAGTCGCGTGCCCCTGTCGGGGTTCAGGTCGTTCCTGGACAGCTTGCCGAAATCGACCAGACCGTTATTGGACAGTACGGGTTCGCAGGCGCCGGGAGCGAAGCTGGCTTTTAAGCGCGTTTCGCGGCTGCGGCCGGCAGCAACTGCGTCGAACAAAGCACTGGTTTCCCATGTCACGGCATCACGCACGTTCAACGCCCGTTCTTGTGCCCACGCGGTCAATTCCAGTTGCACTGAAAAACTGCGTCCCTGCACCGCGACGCCGGCTCGCACTGGAACGATGCCGTGCTCAGGTCGCCAAGTCAGCGTCGAAGCGGCTTCAGCGGGAAGTTGACCCACCGCTGCGATCAGTCCCAGCTCTACAGATTGACCGTCCAGTACACCGTCGCGAACGCGCACCTGATAACTGCCGAGGTCGGTAAAGCGAAAGCGTTCTGTGTTGGCGGCCATCGCTCTAAGAAAAACGCTCATGTCGACCGGTTTTGAGCAACTCAGGCTCACACTCAAACGGCGCTCGCCGAGGTTGCGTTCGATGCTCGCGTCGAGGCGAATCGCCCGGTTCATCAGGCCAAAATCGAGGATGGGTTGGCTTAGGTTGAGCTGACAGTCATCAGGCTGTGCCCACGCCTGCGGCGCAATTGCGCTGAGCATCAGTGGTGCGAGCATCAGCAGTGCATTGCGAATCAGGTTCATGCAGTTATCCTCAAAGCGCTCGGCACTGGGCGGGGGCAGTCTCGTAATAAGCCTCGGTATCGGCGTTTGCCGGCAGCTCGAAACGCAGTTCACAACGGGTCAATCCTGGCGCAGTTATCCACAGGGCGCGGGGATCGAGAACGTTCGGTAAAAACACCAGGCCGCCGTCCTGCACCAAGGTCACGAATTCACCATCGTCGGTGTTCACCGACGCGCCGCGTGGTAGCGGCGCACCGTCACCGAAAGTGGCTTTAAGCAATGCGCGGCGAGTCAGGGTGATGCCAAACTCGACGCTGTCGACGGCACCACGACCCGCCGAAATGACGGCCAGGCCATTGTTGATGTCGGCGTTGCGCGGCAACGATCGTGTATCGACTTCCACCGGGCTGCGACCGTAGGCGGTGACTTGCGAAACCACTGCCTGACCTTGCCAGTCAGTCCAGACCGGACCGCTTGGCGTGTTGACTTTTACGGCGCCCATTTCGCCTACCGAGAGCAGCGCAAACGTGTCGCTGATAGGGTAAGGCGAGAGCGTCAGGCCACCGCTGTGAAGCACCGCACCGCCACGAGCACTGGCTTGATAGCTTGAGCGTTCGGCATCGGAGCGCGTGTAATTGAGATCGAGTTGGGTGTAGCTCGGCAACAGCGATACGCCGGCCGAGGACTGCACTTGCTTGTCTCGCGTGTCGTGTTCAACGCCAACGCGATAGGCCAGTTGATCGTTGATTTGCTCGGTCAAACCGACGCCGCTTCTGAGCTCGCCACTGGCGCTGCGCACCCAGGTTCGCACCCGTCGGCTTTCCCCCAACGGAATACTGACATTGAGATAAAGGCTGTCGTCGCTGCGATTCACACCACTGACCTGCCATTCGGCAGTCGCCGAAACAGACACACTGCCGATGTTGGTGCCCCAGGATGCAAGGGCGCGGCTACTGCTTTGGCCATCGAATGAACTGGAGCGCGAGAGTCCAGTGCTGAAGGCGCCCAACCCTGGATGAGACCAGGACATGGCGGCGCTTTGCTGATCGCGATAGCGTGATTTGCTGACGTCCGATCGGGGATTGAATACGGCGTCTTCCAACTCTCGATAGCCGAGGGTCCGGTAGGCGCTTCCTGCGTTGATCGACCATTGTTCGTTAAAGCGTTGTGAAACGTTCAGGTCGGCCTGAAATCCACGGGTAGATTCACGGCTGGCGTCGGCACCCTGAAGGGAGGCCTGGATTTGCGTCTCGGCAAACGGAAGCAGGCCGACACTGACGCCCGCCGCTCGGTATTCGGCGGCTCCCGTCAGGCCGCCACTCAGCAATATCTGCGGCTGGAGAGCGCCGCTCCAGCCACCACTGATCACCCAAGGATCACCACTTTGCGCATCGCCGATACTGCGCACCTGGCCGGCCGCCAGCGAATAGCCGGGTGCCGGTAAACCAACACCGAGCATTGCCGCGGGGACGGTAAAACGACGCTCGCTGCCGTCGGCCTCTTTGACGGTCACTTCGACGTCGGAACGGGTGTTGAGGCGGCGCACATTGTTCAGCGCAAATGGTCCGGCCGGCACCACGGTGGAATGGATCAACGAGCCGTTTTGCCGAACTTCGACCTGTGCCTGGCTGTGCGCGATGCCTTCGATGAGCGCATTTTGTCCTTCCACCTGTAACGCTTGTTCGGTGAGGATTTGCACACCGGTAATTTGGGCACCGGCCAGTACAGGGTTGTAAAGATTGATCTGGCCCGCCTGCAACACCGCTTCGTGGCTGGCGAATGTGCGCTGGGCGTAGGCGGCCAAATGTGTGGTGCGCGAGACATCGTCTTGCCAGGTTTGCACCTGACGACTGCGCACTATCCAGTCACCGGCATTAAAACCCAGCTCAGTATTGGCCGAGGCGTAGCGGCTCGATTGATCGCCGTAGTAGCTCTGCAGACCGGTGACGTCATAATTGAGAAGTGCGGCTACACCCCCCGTCTGATAACCCGAGAAGTCCCGGGTTTGCTCGCGTATCGCTTCGGTGGGCACTATCAGCGCCAGGCTCAGGTTCGCCGGGTCGGGCTCGATCAGGGCTTGCGGCCAAGTCCCCAGAAAATCGTGGCAGCGAGTATCCCCCAGTGTACGGCTGGGTATTTTCAGGTTGGCCGCAGCAAGCATCGCCGGATCAAAACACAGTTCACCCTGAGGGTTGATGGTGATATCCACCCGACCTTGGCGCTGGCCATTGACCGTCAGGGTGACGAGGTGTTTACCCGCGGTATAGCGCGGAGCTGCCAGTAGCAATGTCGCCAGCGTGGGATCAATGCCGCGTTGCAACAACGTGCTCTTGTCGAACGAAGTTGACAGTGATCCATCGGCGCAAACGTCAGCCACCATCATCACGTTAGCCAACAGCAACGCAGTGCCAGTGCATAATCTCGAATCATGAGGGTGGGCTGCGGCCCGAATCGCGGGCATGGCTTCGCCCTCACGGTAAAATACGGTGCTCATTAAACTCACTTGGTTTATGTCGGCGTGCTGGACGATTGGTCTATGGTTTCAGGCACGCTCGTGGCGACGTTTAAAATCATCACCTATGAACTTCGACGCTCACCGTTCCTTTGGAACGCCATGGTGGGGGATGTCAGGATTTGAGCGGTGCCTCGTAATGCGGTACAGCAAAACCGTAGACGGTAGCGGGCTGAAAGCGCACATGCTGTGCTGCTGCATTGGGCACTGGAATACTTATTGTTTCTCCTGGTAATACATACGTTCGCGGCAACATCACCTGATCTTTCGATGGCAGCATTTGCACTTCCTGGCCGAGGCGCACGACATAGGGCGTGTCGTTAAGTACCGTCAGTTGGCCGTCGTGCAACGACCATTGCAGATCAGTCCACGGTGTTCGGTTGGGCGCCAGGCCTTTGGGGTGCAAAATCAGCGGCAGGTTCTGTCGCACCGTCACCCCGACCCGGGCATGCCCGGCTTCAGCGGCAGGCTTGCCTTGCGGTATGCCTTCAAAGATCACCCGCTTCAATCGTTGGGTGAGCAATGGTTTTTCCGTCTGCAGAATGAAACGCACCAGTTGGGTTTTTGAGGCCTCGACGCGTGCCAACGGTGGCGTTACAAACACCAGCGATTCGCTGTCCTCAGGAATGTTTTCAATCGTGACGTGCAGTAACGCGAGGCTGGCGTCGGAGTTGGTCACCGAAACCGAGGCTTCACCGTCCGCCTCGTTGACGATCACCACCGTGGTGTTCGGGATCATGCCGTCGGCGTGTGCGTGTGATGCCAGCAACAGTGCAAGCGCTCCCAGGCTGTGATGGATCAGCGGGCGCACACAGTTAAACAACATCGTCATGACGTTTCTCGTTGAGTGATTAAAAACAGGCGGGAGTACCGGGTCAGGCAATGTGGTACGGGTTTTTGCGGGAGTGCCCCGAGTCGAAAAAACGTACGACCTTCAGTCCATCGTCATTGACGTTGCGTTATGCATGAAAGGTTGTCCTATGGACGGGCCGCGTCGGCTACCCAGTGCTGCCCGCTGAAAACGATGGGTTACAGGTATTCGATCTGCAAGGTTGCAGAGCCGTCGAGCTTCGCCTCATCCGTTAAGGTAAGGCTGTCGGCGCGAGCGATCGACGCTTCGACTACAAGGTTCGTGGTCAGATTTTGAAGGGCATCAGGCGCCCAGGCACCGGCCGTTTCGTTGCCGAATCCCATCCAGTAACCAGGAGCAAACAAGCCTGCTCCAGATCGGCTCCAGGTAGTTCCATTGTCTGTTGAGTACAGCGTGCTCACCGGAGCATCTGTGACCGGGTCCTGAAGTCTCAAGGTATAGCCGCCCAACCTCTCGGTCTCGTTGATCGGTCCGAGGCCGAAGTACACATCCCCCATCGACGTACCGTTTCGGTTATCGATGGCACTGATCGCAAAGAGGGCGGAAGCATCGCAGTTGACTGTCAATTGCAGGGTTTGGGGGCCCAGGGGCGTGGTGGTGGTCTGATTCAGGTCCCGCGCACTCACTTTTGCGTAGTCTACAATTCCGCCATTCGCCAGATTAGGTGCGCACGCCGATGGCGTAATCAGGCCTTTCACTGTCAGGTCGGTGGAGGCTGCGAAAGCACACGATGCACCTGTGATCAGTAAGGTTGCTGTCAGTATGGAAACGGTCGTTTTCATATTTTTCGTTCCTTGATGAAGAGTGATTGCAAGTCCGTTTGCGGATGGGCGCAACTTACTGGCAGGAGTCGTCGGGGGAAATGCAACTAATACGAAAACGAGTGTCCTGCAGTGTGAAAGTGTGTCGAAAGCTGCAAACGTCATTTTTCGAAGCGTTTTCTGCAGATTTTTTTGCGTGGGCGACGTAGTTTTCAGACGTTGCCCGCGCATTGTTCACTGTCACAGATACACGAGCTGGAGAACCACCGAGCCGTCAATGTCGACTTCATCGGTCAGCGTCAAGTCGTCGGTTGGTGCTATGCCTGTTTGCACCTGCAGGTCCAGCAGCAGGTCCTTTATTGGAATCGGTACCGTGACCGGTCCCACGGCTGCAACGCCCCATATGTTATTAGCCCCCCAAAAATCAACGCCTTCCTTCTCCCAGGTTTTTCCACTGTCATTGGAGAGAATGGCTTGGGCTTCGACGGTGTCAGCCATCACGTTGCGCGGGATAACGCGGAAGTGACCCAGCTTCTCGCTGGTATTGATCAGCCCCAGGCCAAATTGGCGTGCAGCCGTTCCGGTGCCGGCTCGATTATCAATGGGCGAGATGGCAAACGTGGTAGGTGCTTCGCAGTTCACGGCCAAAACCAGGATGGCGTGAGGCAAATAGGTGTGCGCGTCAGGGGCTAAGTCTTTGACGGAAAGCTTGCCATGATCAGCGATACCGCCAGCGGTAAGCGTAGGCGTGCAGGCTGAGGGAGTGATGATGCCGGTGACGCTCAGGTCGGTACTGGATGCGAACGCCGACGATGCCCCAATCAGGAGTAACGCAGCGGTCAGAAGGGATAGACGTCGGTTCATGGGTGTCTTTTCCTTGACGAATGATGATTGGATTTCGTCCTTCGAGGACAAGGCGCAATCTAACGGTCGAGGGAACCACGCGGTATGCAATAAATACGAAAACGGGCCGACGGCTGTACGAAACAGCGTATGAGCAATGCATCATTTAGCTTTAGTGGTGTTGTCTGTAGTCCTTCTGTGTAGCTGATGCCTATAAAAAAAGTAGGGCGCTTCTGTTTCTTACATAGGAAAAAGGACAGCACCCCGGTAACGCTGGACCAAACGGTTTTGCCCTCGAGATTGGGCGTTGTGATGGAAGCGAGACAGCGCTAGTTTTCGCCCATTCCAGTGACCAATAGGATAAATCCGACAATGCGCGTAATTATTGCTGACGACCATCCGGTGGTTCGTATCGGCTTGCGGATGCTCGTCGAACGAAGCAGGACCTGCGTGATTGTGGGGGAGGCCGCTGGTCCGGACAGTCTATTGAGCCTTCTTGAAGCCACGCCCTGCGATCTGTTGATTACGGACTTTTGCATGCCGGGCGACTTGCAGGCCGATGGTCTCAAGATGCTGAATATAGTGAATCGTCGTTACCCTTCAATGCCGATAATACTGGTGACGATGGTTGCCAACGTCACGACGCTCAGGGCTGCGTTCGCTGAAGGAGTATCGGCGATAGTGACCAAGGGCGCATCGGCGAAGGAGCTGCCTTTGGCGATCAATGCGGTCAGTACAGGTCGGCGTTTCATCAGTGAGTCGTTGCGCACTACGCTTATTCAGGCGGACGCAGCAGCAAACTCAAGCCCACCTTCGCTGTCGGCAAAAGAACATGAGGTCGTAAGAATGCTGGCCAGCGGCATGACCGTCAGTGAAATCGCCGGCCACTTCCACCGCAGCGTGTCGACCATCAGCAAACAAAAGAGCATGGCCATGCACCGGCTGGGTATTTCTACCGATGTGGATCTTTTTGCCTACGCGCGTGAGAGTGGCATGGTGCATTAGGTTAAATGAGCTACGCAGCACAGGTATTTACACCACGAATGCCGATAGTGTTCGAAGCATTTGCGGATTATCTTGCAGGCACTCTTTCGACGACTCGGAGCTTGCCCCATGAGTGATGCCCATGACGCATTGATCACCCGGTTCTACCAGGCCTTTCAACGACTGGATGCCGAGGCTATGAGCGCGTGTTACACCGACGACGTAGTGTTCAGTGATCCGGCGTTCGGTGAGCTGCGTGGTCGTGATGCCGGTGACATGTGGCGCATGCTCACCACTCGCGCCAAGGACTTTTCCCTGACGTTCGACAACGTGCGCAGTGATGAACGCACTGGCGGTGCACACTGGGTCGCAACCTATTTGTTCAGCCAGACCGGCAATATTGTGATCAACGATATTGAGGCGCGCTTCGTGTTTCGCGACGGCAAGATTTGCGAGCACCATGACAGTTTCGACCTGTGGCGTTGGTCGCGGCAGGCGTTGGGTTTCAAAGGGCTGCTGTTGGGCTGGTCGCCGTTGGTGAGCAACGCGGTTCGCGCCCAGGCCTTGAAGGGACTGAAGGCATTTCAGGCCAGTCGCTGATAAGATCGCGGCTTGTTTCCTGCAAGCCTTGATCGTCCCATGAGCACCTCGAGCGAAACGTCTGTCATTGCCGCTGAACCGTCGCTGCCCGTCAGCAAATCCTGGTTCGTGTACCTCGTTCGAGCTGCCAATGGCTCCCTGTACTGCGGGATCAGCAATGATCCTGTTCGCCGCTTCGCTACACATCAGAGCGGCAAGGGCGCGCGCTTCTTCCTCTCAAGCCCGGCCGTGGCGTTGGTCTACACCGAAGCATGCCGCGACAAGAGTGACGCTCTTCGCCAGGAGCGACTTATCAAGAAACTTCGTAAGAGCGCCAAGGAGTGTTTGGTACAGGCTTATCAATCTGACTGATAAGTGCTCATCAGGCAGATCGGTAGGCCGCTTATCGATTGCGCGCTAAGCTGCGGGCTCCTTAAGCGAGCGGCGGAGCCGAGCATGTCCGAGTTGATTCTGCACCATTATCCGACGTCCCCTTTTGCCGAAAAAGCCCGCCTGCTGTTGGGTTTCAAAGGGCTGTCCTGGCGTTCGGTGAATATCTCGCCGGTGATGCCCAAACCCGATCTGACTGCATTGACTGGCGGCTACCGCAAGACGCCAGTGCTGCAGGTGGGTGCTGATATTTATTGCGACACGGCATTGATCGCCCGTCGTCTGGATCAGGAAAAAGCCCTGCCGGCGTTTTTCCCCGAAGGCCAGGAAATGATCGTCGCAAGCTTTGCTGCCTGGGCGGATTCGGTGGTGTTCCAGCATGCGGTGAGCCTGGTGTTCCAACCCGAATCGGTGGCGGTGCGTTTTGGCAAGTTGCCCCCGGAAGCGATCAAGGCCTTTCTGGCCGATCGCGCCGGGTTGTTCAGCGGCGGTAGCGCGACTCGTTTATCGGGCGAGCAAGCCAAACATCAATGGCCAACGATCATGGCTCGACTCGAGCAGCAATTGCAGCGTGAGCAGGGCGACTTTTTGTTTGGCGAACCTTCGGTCGCCGACATCGCGCTGGTGCATCCAATGTGGTTCCTCAAGGCTACGCCGGTCACTTCACCTCTGGTCGACGCGTATCCAGCCGTGTTGGCCTGGTTTGGTCGAGTCATGGGGTTTGGGCACGACGCTTCCAGCGAGATGACTGCCGAAGAGGCGTTGCAGGTGGCGCGCAATGCCACGCCGGCGGCTTTGCCGGATGAGCAGTTCAGTGAGCCGAATGGTTTCAAGGCCGGTCAGCACGTGGTGATCGCGGCCACCGACTACGGGGTAGATCCGGTTGCCGGTGAGCTGCTGTTTGCCGGGAGTGAGGAATTGATCCTGCGCCGAGAAGACGAACGTGGCGGTGTGGTGCATGTGCACTTCCCGCGGTTTGGCTTCCGGATAGAGGCGCAGTAAACATTCGTTCATGCCTTGGCCGGTAGGCGCTGGTAACCCGGCGCCTACAGGCTGGGATGTGTTACTTCAGTGCGGCGAGGATTTCATCCGGGTCATAGCCGCGAATCAACGTGCCATTGACGTCGATCAACGGAATTCCGCGTCCACCCAGTGCTTCGTACGCCTTGCGCGCCTCGGCATCCTTCTCGATGTCGAACTCCTTGTACGGAATCCCTTTCTGATCGAGAAACCGTTTAGTCAACTTGCAGTAACCGCACCAGTCGGTGGCGTACATCACCACGTTGGCCTTGGCCTGAGTCTGTTCGGACACGACTTGCGATGGATTGAACACCCGCTCGATCTTGCCCCAGTTCTGGTAAACCACGACCACCAGCAAAATCAGCAGGAATTTTTTCAGCACGCCGTTCAGCATCAGTTGCGTCGCTTGAGTTGGTCGGTCAACTGCGTCGGCAACCCTTTGATGATCAAGGTGCCGGCTTCTTCGTCGTATTCGATCTTGGAGCCCAACAGGTGCGCTTCAAAGCTGATCGACAAGCCTTCTGCGCGCCCGGTAAAGCGGCGGAACTGGTTAAGTGTGCGTTTATCCGCCGGGATCTCTGGCGACAAGCCGTAGTCCTTGTTGCGAATGTGATCGTAAAAAGCCTTCGGCCGTTCTTCGTCGATCAGCTCCGACAATTCTTCCAGGCCCATGGGCTCGCCCATTTTTGCCTGGCTGCTGGCGTAATCCACCAAAGTCTTGGTTTTTTCGCGTGCGGCTTCTTCCGGCAGGTCTTCGCTTTCAACGAAATCGCTGAAGGCCTTCAATAAGGTGCGGGTTTCGCCGGGACCGTCGACGCCTTCCTGGCAGCCGATAAAGTCGCGGAAGTACTCCGACACTTTCTTGCCGTTCTTGCCCTTGATGAACGAAATGTACTGCTTGGACTGTTTGTTGTTTTGCCATTCGGAAATGTTGATCCGCGCCGCGAGGTGCAATTGGCCCAAATCCAGGTGCCGCGATGGTGTCACGTCCAGTTGATCGGTCACTGCAACGCCTTCGCTGTGGTGCAGCAGCGCGATGGCCAGGTAATCGGTCATACCCTGCTGGTAATGCGCGAACAGCACGTGGCCGCCCACAGAGAGGTTCGATTCCTCCATCAACTTTTGCAGGTGTTCCACTGCGACGCGGCTGAATGCCGTGAAATCCTTGCCGCCATCGAGGTATTCCTTCAGCCAGCCGCTGAACGGATGCGCGCCAGACTCGGCATGGAACAAACCCCAGGCCTTGCCTTGTTTGGCGTTGTAGCTCTCGTTGAGGTCGGCCAGCATGTTCTCGATGGCGCTCGACTCGGCCAGTTCGGAGTCTCGAGCGTGAAGAACTGCAGGTGTGCCGTCGGGTTTTTTGTCGATCAGGTGGACGATGCAATGACGGATCGGCATGGGCTTCTCGGCTAATTGAAGAGAGGAGGGCGTGCTCCCCGAAAAAGTGCCAAGTGTACCGCAACCACTGGTTTTGGCGCGTCACGAAGGGTAAAACGCACCCGCCCAAGGACTCTTATGCAGTTTTTTCCCGTTTTAGAGCAATAAAGCTGACCAAATGGGTAGCAAGAGGCGGATATTTCCCCGTCTCTGTGCTAGTTTTGCCCCGTCTTACGCGAAGTCACTGCGTTAAGCGTGCATTCAGCATTTGTCAGGTCGAACCAAACCCTGATTTCGGTATCTATAACCCCGATCCCGTGGTTATTGGCCGAGGGTGCCAGATCCAGAAGATCCGGCTCGATGGCTGACACTGCACTCTGCAATCCATATGAATTTGATAGGGAAGGAACACTACATGGCTCTTACTAAAGACCAACTGATCGCCGACATCGCTGAAGCTATCGACGCGCCAAAAACCACCGCGCGTAACGCTCTGGACCAACTGGGCCAAATCGTTGCCGATCAGCTGGAAAACGGCGGCGAAATCACTCTGCCAGGCATCGGCAAACTGAAAGTGACTGAGCGTCCTGCCCGTACCGGCCGCAATCCTTCGACTGGCGCTGCCATCGAAATCGCTGCCAAGAAAGTTATCAAGCTGGTTGTGGCCAAAGGCCTGACCGACGCTGTTAACAAGTAAGACGCAGTAAAAAAAACCGTGCCCGGAGCGATCCGGACACGGTTTTTTTGTGCCTTTGATTTGGCGACTGTCCTACAGACACCGCTAAACCAACTGTGGGAGCGAGCCTGCTCGCGATAGCGATTCATCATTCAACAATGATGTCGACTGACACGACGCCACCGCGAGCAGGCTCGCTCCCACCGTTGATCTACATCGACTCAGCCCTTGCGAACCCAGCGCTCGCGCCAAACCTGCTGTTCGGACTTGGTCTGGAAGGTCCAGGCGACGAAACGGCTTTGTTTCTGACCTTGGGACATTTCAACCACCTGGCTTTCCAGCACACCAGCCTTTTTCAGCGCAGTCTGGATCGCTGGCAAATTGGAGGCTTTCGAGACCAAGGTGCTGAACCACAGCACTTTGTGTTGAAAATGGGCGCTTTCGGCGATCAGTTGCGTCACAAAGCGTGCTTCGCCACCTTCACACCACAGCTCCGCGGATTGACCGCCGAAGTTCAGCACTGGCAGTTTGCGCTTCGGGTCGGCACGGCCCAATGCTCGCCATTTACGCTCGCTACCCTTGGTCGCTTCGTCCATCGAGGCGTGGAACGGCGGGTTGCACATGGTCAGGTCAAACCGTTCGCCCGGCTCCAGCAGACCCAGCAGGATGTGCTTGGGGTTGCTTTGCAGGCGCAGCTGGATGGCTTTGTTCAACCCGTTGGACTGGACGATGGCTTTGGCTGCGGCAACGGCTGTCGGGTCGATTTCCGAGCCAAGGAACTGCCAGCGGTAGTCGCTGTAGCCGATCAATGGATAAACGCAGTTGGCGCCCATGCCGATGTCCAGCACCTTGACCGGCGCGCCACGCGGGATCTCGCCGTCGTTGACGCTGGCCAGCAGGTCGGCCAGGAAGTGCACGTAGTCGGCGCGCCCTGGAACAGGGGGGCACAAGTAGTCGGCCGGGATATCCCAATGTGCGACGCCATAAAACGACTTGAGCAGTGCCCGGTTGAACACACGCACCGCGTCCGGGCTGGCAAAGTCGATACTTTCCTTGCCGTACGGATTGATGATCACAAACTTTGCCAGTTCAGGCGTGGTTTTGATCAGCGCCGGGAAGTCGTAACGACCCTGATGACGGTTGCGCGGGTGGAGGCTGGCTTTTTCACGCGGCTCCACGGTTTTGGCCGGGGTGGCGGATTCAGGCTTCTTGCGCGCAGGACGGGGTGTGCGGGGGGCGTTCATGGGCGTTGTCGATTCGGGTATGGCTGAAAGTGGCGGCCATTGTCCCACATCCAGGCCTTGTGAACGCAATTGCGACGGAACACGACAATCCCACAGGGGATCCGCTGCGCTATGGAGAAATAGGCAGGCACAAAAAAAGGGAGGCCACATGGGCCTCCCTTTTTCATTGCGATGTGCCGTTACAGGCTGGCAATCCGCGCATGCTGCTCGGCCAACTTGCCCAAAGCCTGTTCGGCTTCAGCCAGTTTGGCGCGCTCTTTCTCGATGACTTCGGCCGGGGCCTTGTCGACGAAACCAGCGTTGGACAGCTTGCCGCCAACGCGCTGGACTTCACCCTGCAGACGCAGGATTTCCTTGTCCAGGCGTGCCAGTTCGGCGTCCTTGTCGATCAGGCCAGCCATCGGCACCAGCACTTCCATCTCGCCGACCAATGCGGTGGCGGACAGCGGTGCTTCTTCGCCAGAAGCCAAGACCGTGATCGACTCCAGACGCGCCAGCTTCTTCAGCAAAGCTTCGTTTTCAGTGAGGCGACGCTGATCTTCGGCGCTGACGTTTTTCAGGAACAGGTTCAGCGGCTTGCCTGGACCAATGTTCATTTCGCCACGAATGTTACGCGTGCCGAGCATCAGTTCTTTCAGCCATTCGATGTCGCTTTCGGCTGCAGGATCAATGCGTTCCTCGTTGGCCACCGGCCAAGGCTGCAGCATGATCGTCTTGCCCTGAATGCCGGCCAGCGGCGCGATGCGCTGCCAGATTTCTTCAGTGATGAACGGCATGAACGGGTGCGCCAGGCGCAGCGCCACTTCCAGTACCCGAACCAGCGTGCGACGCGTGCCGCGCTGACGTTCGACCGGTGCGTTTTCGTCCCACAGCACAGGCTTGGACAGTTCCAGGTACCAGTCGCAATACTGGTTCCAGATGAACTCGTACAGCGCTTGTGCCGCCAGGTCGAAACGGAACTGATCGAGTTGGCGGGTTACTTCGGCTTCGGTGCGCTGTAATTGCGAGATGATCCAGCGATCCGCCAGTGACAATTCGTAGGCTTCGCCGTTCTGGCCGCAGTCTTCACCCTTGTCCAGCACATAGCGCGCCGCGTTCCAGATCTTGTTGCAGAAGTTGCGATAGCCTTCGACGCGGCCCATGTCGAACTTGATGTCGCGACCGGTGGACGCCAGCGAGCAGAACGTGAAACGCAGGGCGTCGGTGCCGTAGCTGGCGATGCCGTCGGCGAACTCGTCGCGGGTCTGCTTCTCGATCTTCTTCGCCAGTTTTGGCTGCATCAGGCCAGAGGTGCGTTTCTGCACCAGCGTTTCCAGGTCGATGCCGTCGATGATGTCCAGCGGATCCAGGACGTTACCCTTGGACTTGGACATTTTCTGGCCTTGGCCATCGCGCACCAGACCGTGCACATAAACGGTCTTGAACGGTACTTGTGGCGTGCCGTCTTCGTCTTTCACCAAGTGCATGGTGAGCATGATCATCCGGGCAACCCAGAAGAAGATGATGTCGAAACCGGTCACCAGCACGTCGGTGGAGTGGAATTTCTTCAGGAACTCAGTCTGCTCAGGCCAGCCGAGCGTGGAGAACGTCCACAGGCCCGAGCTGAACCAGGTGTCGAGTACGTCATTGTCCTGTTGCAGCGCAACGTCCGGGCCCAGGTTGTTCTTGGCCCGCACTTCGGCTTCGTCGCGACCGACATAGACTTTGCCCGACTCGTCGTACCAGGCCGGAATGCGGTGGCCCCACCACAACTGACGGCTGATGCACCAATCCTGGATGTCGCGCATCCACGAGAAGTACATGTTTTCGTACTGTTTAGGCACGAACTGAATGCGGCCATCTTCAACAGCGGCAATCGCAGGCTCGGCCAATGGTTTGGTCGACACGTACCACTGGTCGGTCAGCCACGGCTCGATGATGGTGCCGGAACGGTCGCCCTTCGGCACTTTCAGGCCATGATCGTCGACGCTGACCAGCAGGCCGGCGGCGTCAAACGCGGCAACGATTTGCTTGCGGGCTTCGAAGCGGTCGAGGCCGGCGTATTCGGCCGGAATCTTGCCGTCGATGCTTTCGTTCAGCGTGCCGTCGAGGTTGAACACCTGACACGCCGGCAGTACAGCCGCGTTTTTGTCGAAGATGTTCAGCAGTGGCAGGTTGTGGCGCTTACCGACTTCATAGTCGTTGAAATCGTGGGCCGGGGTGATTTTCACGCAACCGGTGCCGAATTCAGGATCACAGTAATCGTCAGCGATGATCGGAATGCGGCGGCCGACCAGCGGCAACTCGACAAATTTGCCGATCAGGGCCTGGTAGCGTTCATCGTTCGGGTTAACGGCAACGGCAGCGTCGCCGAGCATGGTTTCCGGACGAGTGGTCGCGACGATCAGGTAATCATTGCCATCGGCGGTTTTGGCGCCGTCAGCCAGCGGGTATTTCAGGTTCCACAGGAAACCTTTCTCGTCGTGGTTTTCCACTTCGAGGTCGGAAATCGCCGTGTGCAGCTTGGTGTCCCAGTTGACCAGACGCTTGCCGCGGTAGATCAGGCCGTCTTCATGCAGGCGCACGAACGCTTCTTTAACGGCTTCCGAGAGGCCGTCGTCCATGGTGAAGCGCTCGCGGCTCCAGTCAACGGACGAGCCGAGGCGGCGGATCTGACGGCTGATGTTGCCGCCGGATTGATCCTTCCATTCCCAGATTTTCTCGAGGAATTTTTCGCGACCCAAATCGTGACGGTTCTGGCCTTGGGCTTCGAGCTGACGCTCCACCAGCATCTGCGTGGCGATACCGGCATGGTCGGTACCCGGTTGCCACAGGGTGTTGCGACCCTGCATGCGGCGGAAACGGATCAGGGCATCCATGATCGCGTTGTTGAAGCCGTGACCCATGTGCAGGCTGCCGGTGACGTTCGGCGGCGGGATCATGATGGTGTAAGACTCGCCCGCGCCTTGCGGGGCGAAGTAATTCTCTGACTCCCAGGTGTTGTACCAGGAAGCTTCAATGGCGTGCGGCTGGTAGGTCTTATCCATGCGCGGCGGGACCCTATTGGCAGTAATTCAGGAAAAGCCGACGAGTATAGCGGGGCATCATGGATAGGGCGAGCAAGTGCAGACAGGCGCAGAGCGAATGTGGTCGCTAACTTTTGTAGCGAGGGACTTTTGTGGTGAGGGGGATTTTGTGGCTGGGGGCTTTTGTGGCGAGGGGATTTATCCCCGTTGGGCTGCGCAGCGGCCCCAGCATTTTATTTGCAAAACGCATTTACAGAATCGACGACTGCTGCGCAGCCGATCGGGGATAAATCCCCTCACCACAAAGGCTTGCTCGCACAGGGGTTACTCGTACTGGCTGAGCAGCCGTTCCATCCGCGCAGCGAGGCGGCGTTTGATTTCGGTTTCGATGTGCGGGGCGAAGTCGTCGATCACGTCCTGCATGATCAACATGGCGGCCGCACGCAGTTCGCCGTCCAGGTGTAACAAGGCATCAGGCCCTTTATCGGTGGCAGGCGCCGCCGGCGTCTGGGCGCGGGGCGGTTCGGTGGCGGGCGGCGGGTTGTCGACGGCCTCGAACAGCATCGGAATCTGTTCCTGATCACCGTCCTCGACCGTGTCGGTCAGCAACGGTGGTTGCAGGTTGTCATCGCCGAGCAATTGGCGGATCGACTCAAGGTCATCCAGCAGGTGCGCGGACTTTTGCTGTGGTTTTGGAGTGTCCATCGGAATGCTCAAAGTCGCTGTAAACGGTGATCTTGCAGAGGATAGCCCTGTTCGCGATAGAAACGAAAACTCTCCCGCGCAGCTGTACGAATCGTTGGATCTTCCACCACCACTTCCGCCACGCGGGCGAACTGTTTGGCAAAAACCGGGACTTTCAGGCCAAGGTTGACCAGCAGATCCTGGTGCTGACCGCAGTCATCACCCAGGCCCAGCACGATCAGCCCGTGCGGTTCGCTTTCGGCAGGACCGTGTGGCACGAAGCTTTCACCTTTGAATGCCCACAATCGCGCATCAAGGTCTTCACGCTGAGCGGCATCGCTGCAATGCAGGTAAATGCGATGGCCCATGCGCCAGGCCTTTTCGGTGAGCTTGCAGGCGAAATCCAGCCGCGCCGAAGGATCGGCACTGGGCAGGATATAGAAGTCGACTTTGGTCATTACAGTTCCTGAGCCTTTGACGGCGTCGCTGGAAAGCAGCGACGCCGTCAAAGGTCATCGGTTTCAGGCTTTCGCGCGATCCAGCAGGTATTGAGTCAGCAGAGGCACTGGACGACCCGTGGCGCCCTTGTCCTTGCCGCTGGTCCATGCGGTACCAGCGATGTCCAGATGCGCCCAGTTCAGGTTCTTGGTGAAGCGCGACAGGAAGCAGGCTGCCGTAATGGTGCCGGCCTTCGGCCCACCTATGTTGGCGATGTCGGCGAACGGGCTGTCCAGTTGTTCCTGGTACTCGTCAAACAGCGGCAATTGCCAAGCGCGATCGTCGGCGGACTTGCCGGCGCTCAGCAATTGGCCGATCAGTTCGTCGTTGTTGCCCAGCAGGCCGGACGTGTGAGCACCCAGTGCCACTACGCAAGCGCCGGTCAGCGTGGCGATGTCGATCACCGCTTGCGGCTTGAAGCGCTCGGAATAGGTCAATGCGTCGCACAGCACCAAACGACCTTCGGCGTCGGTGTTGAGGATTTCCACGGTTTGGCCGCTCATGGTGGTGACGATGTCGCCAGGACGTGCCGCGTTGCCGCTCGGCATGTTCTCGGCGCATGCCAGGATGCACACCAGGTTGATCGGCAGTTTCAGCTCGAGCACGGCGCGCAACGTGCCGAATACGCTGGCAGCGCCGCCCATGTCGTATTTCATTTCGTCCATGCCGGCACCTGGTTTCAGGCTGATGCCGCCGGTGTCAAAAGTGATGCCTTTACCGACCAGTGCGTATGGCTTTTCGGATTTCTTGCCGCCGTTGTATTGCATCACGATCAGGCGTGGCGGTTGGGCGCTGCCCTGGCCGACGGCGTAGAACGAGCCCATGCCGAGGTCTTTGATTTTTTTCTCGTCGAGGACTTCTACTTTCAGGCCCTTGAATTCTTTACCGAGGTTTTTCGCTTGTTCGCCGAGGAACGTCGGATGGCAAATGTTCGGTGGCAGGTTACCCAGGTTGCGGGTGAATGCCATGCCGTTAGCGATGGCAGTCGCGTGGGCCACGGCGCGTTCGACTTCAGCCTGTGCAGCCTTGATGGTCACCAGGGTGACTTTCTTCAGGGCGCGAGGTTCGGCTTTCTGGCTCTTGTACTGGTCGAAGGTGTATTCGCCGTCAACCAGGGTTTCCGCCAGCAGACGGGTTTTACCGTAGCTGTCGCGGCCTTTCACCACGACTTCGTCCAGCGCCAGCACTGCATCGCTGCCGCCCAGGCCTTTAAGGGTGTTAAGCACGCCGGCAATGATTTTGCGGAACGGACGGTCGCCCAGCTCTTCATCTTTGCCCACGCCTACCAACAGCACGCGCTCGGCTTTTAGGTTCGGCAAGCTGTGCAGCAGCAGACTTTGGCCGACTTTGCCGGCCAGATCGCCGCGCTTGAGCACAGCGCTGATGGCGCCACCGCTCAGTTCGTCGAGTTGTTTGGCAACGGCGCCGAGCTTGCGGCCTTCGCCGACGGCGACCACCAGAGTGGCGGTCTTCAACGTTTCTGGGCTAACGCTTTTTACAACCAGTTCCATGTCCGGGTCCCTGAATTAATGGTCAGCACGCAAGCAATTGAACTTGCTTATAAATAGACAGACGCAACACGTGGCCTGCGGCAAAGACCGCAGTTTGAACCTCGCTGCCTGCGCCTGACAACCCTCGGCCCTACACGCGCAGTGACAGGCGCACTCAATCACAGGATAATGCGCCATCTTTTTCGGCAGCTCTGCATTGCGGGCCGCCTGATACGTTTGCTTGTTCGGCCGCCTTAGCCTGACAACCCTGGAGTGTCTGGTTTGATCGTCTTCCGTTATCTATCCCGCGAAGTCCTGTTGACCTTGAGTGCCGTGAGCGCCGTTCTGCTGGTCATCATCATGAGCGGTCGCTTCATCAAATACCTCGCCCAGGCTGCTTCGGGTCAACTGGATCCCAGCTCATTGTTCCTGATCATGGGCTTTCGCCTGCCGGGCTTCCTGCAATTGATCCTGCCGCTTGGACTGTTCCTGGGCATCCTGCTGTCGTACGGACGCCTGTACCTCGAAAGCGAAATGACCGTGCTTTCGGCCACCGGGATGAGCCAGCAGCGCCTGTTTGTCATGACATTGTTCCCGGCGACGCTGGTCGCATTGATCGTGGCGTGGCTGAGCCTGAGTCTGGCGCCACAAGGTGCCAATCAGTTTCAATTGCTGTTGAACAAACAAGATGCCCTGACCGAGTTCGATACCCTGGAGCCCGGTCGTTTCCAGGCTCTGCGTGACGGAACCCGGGTGACTTACACCGAACAGCTGTCGGACGACAGGATCAACCTCGCGGGTGTGTTTATTTCGCAAAAGAACGCCACGTCCGAGGAGAAGGACCGAGGGATTTCGGTGCTGGTGGCTGAAAAAGGTCGTCAGGAAATCCGCCCCGACGGTAATCGCTACCTGATTCTCAATAATGGCTATCGCTACGACGGTAACCCGGGACAGGCCGATTATCGTTCGATCAAGTACGACGAGTATGGCGTGCTGCTGCCCAAGCCTGATGTCAGCGACGAAGTGACTGACCGCGACGCGATGACCACCAGCAGCCTGTTGGCCAGCGACGACATTCGTTCCCGTACTGAGCTGCAATGGCGTATTTCCCTGCCGCTGCTGGTTTTCATCGTTACGTTGATGGCGGTGCCGCTGGCGCGAGTCAACCCTCGTCAGGGCCGTTTCCTCAAGTTGTTGCCGGCGATTCTTCTTTATATGGCTTACCTGACCATCCTGATTGCCGCTCGCGGCGCCCTTGAAAAGGGCAAGATCCCGCCTGCACTGGGGTTGTGGTGGGTGCACGCGATGTTCCTGTTCATCGGCCTGGGCTTGCTCTATTGGGAGCCGTTGCGTTTGAAGATGGCGAGTCGCCGCGATGCGCTGGGGGTGGCCCGTGGTTAAGCTCGATCGCTACATCGGTAGCAGTGTTTTCGTCGCAATTCTGGCTGTACTGGGGATTATTCTCGGTCTGGCCACCCTGTTTGCCTTCATCGATGAGATGAGCGACGTCAGCGACACCTACACCCTGACTGACGTTCTCAGTTACGTATTGCTGACCGCACCACGTCGTTTGTACGACATGTTGCCAATGGCTGCGCTGATTGGTTGCCTGATCGGTCTGGGCAGCCTGGCCAGTAATAGCGAATTGACGATCATGCGCGCCGCCGGTGTTTCCATCGGTCGCATCGTGTGGGCGGTGATGAAGCCGATGCTGGTGCTGATGATCGCCGGTGTGCTGATCGGCGAGTACATTGCGCCAGCCACTGAAAGCACTGCTCAGGCCAATCGTTCCCTGGCCCAGGGCAGCGGCGACGCACAGAGCGCCAAGCATGGTCTGTGGCATCGCCAAGGTGATGAGTTCATTCACGTGAACTCGGTGCAGCCCAACGGTTTGTTGTACGGGGTGACGCGTTATCGCTTCGACAAGGAGCGCCACATGTTGTCGGCGAGTTTCTCGAAGCGCGCGGAGTTCGAGAAAGATCACTGGCAATTAAGCGACGTTACCACCACGTTGTTCCACGAACGCAGCACCGAGATCGTTACCGCGCCTGTCGAGCGCTGGGAAATCGCCCTGAGCCCGCAACTGCTGAGCACGGTGGTGATGGCGCCCGAGTCTCTGTCGATCAGCGGGTTGTGGGGCTATATTCATTATCTGGCTGACCAGGGTTTGAACAACGGTCGTTACTGGTTGGCGTTTTGGGTAAAGGTATTGCAACCGTTGGTGACTGCGGCGCTGGTATTGATGGCGATCTCCTTCATCTTCGGTCCTCTGCGATCGGTCACCCTCGGTCAGCGCGTATTTACCGGTGTGCTGGTGGGTTTCACCTTCCGTATTGTTCAGGATTTGTTGGGCCCTTCGAGCCTGGTGTTCGGGTTCTCACCGCTGTTCGCGGTGCTGGTGCCGGCAGGCGTCTGTGCGTTAGCCGGTGTCTGGCTGCTGCGCCGGGCAGGCTGATCACGGGTTATTCGCGAATATGCAGTATGTAAAAAACGCCCCTGTCGCAAGACCGGGGCGTTTTTGTAGGTGCCGTCTGACCTGCGAACGTGACGCTTGCGCCGTGGATCAGGTACAATTCCCGGCTATTTTTCGGCGGGCTATGCCTGCAGCCTTTTTGAGTGTTGATCCGTGAGTGATTTGAGTCATATCCGCAATTTCTCCATCATCGCCCACATTGACCATGGCAAGTCGACGCTGGCCGATCGATTCATCCAGATGTGCGGCGGCCTTGCCGAGCGCGAAATGGAAGCCCAGGTTCTGGATTCCATGGACCTGGAACGTGAACGCGGGATCACCATCAAGGCCCATAGCGTCACCCTTTATTACACTGCCCGCGATGGCATCAAGTACCAACTGAACTTCATTGATACGCCAGGCCACGTTGACTTCACCTACGAAGTCAGCCGGTCGCTGGCGGCTTGTGAAGGTGCGTTGCTGGTGGTCGATGCTGGCCAGGGTGTTGAAGCGCAGTCGGTTGCAAACTGCTACACCGCCATCGAGCAGGGCCTGGAAGTGATGCCGGTCCTGAACAAGATCGACCTGCCTCAGGCCGATCCGGACCGTGTAAAAGAAGAAATCGAAAAAATCATCGGCATCGACGCAACTGACGCTGTCGAGTGCAGCGCCAAGACCGGTCTGGGCGTCGACGAAGTGCTCGAACGTCTGGTCAAGACCATTCCAGCGCCAACCGGCAACTACGAAGATCCGCTGCAAGCGTTGATCATCGACTCCTGGTTCGACAACTACCTGGGCGTTGTTTCCCTGGTTCGCGTACGCCACGGCCGTGTGAGAAAAGGCGACAAGATTCTGGTCAAATCCACCGGCAAGATCCACCTGGTGGACAGCGTCGGTGTATTCAACCCCAAGCACACCGCTACCGTTGACCTGAAAGCTGGCGAAGTAGGTTTCATCATCGCCGGCATCAAGGACATCCATGGCGCGCCAGTGGGTGACACCCTGACCTTGAGCTCAACGCCTGACGTTGATGTTCTGCCAGGTTTCAAGCGTATTCAGCCGCAGGTTTACGCCGGTCTGTTTCCGGTCAGCTCCGATGACTTCGAAGATTTCCGTGAAGCCCTGCAAAAGCTCACGCTGAACGACTCGTCGCTGCAGTACACCCCGGAAAGCTCCGACGCCTTGGGCTTCGGTTTCCGTTGCGGGTTCCTCGGCATGTTGCACATGGAAATCATCCAGGAGCGCCTGGAGCGCGAGTACGACCTGGACCTGATCACCACGGCGCCAACGGTTATTTTTGAGTTGTTGCTGAAAACCGGTGAAACGATTTACGTCGACAACCCGTCGAAGCTTCCAGACCTGTCCTCTATCGAAGACATGCGTGAACCCATCGTGCGGGCCAATATTCTTGTGCCGCAAGAGCACCTGGGCAACGTCATTACACTGTGTATCGAAAAGCGTGGCGTGCAGCACGACATGCTGTTCCTGGGTACTCAGGTCCAGGTGACTTACGATTTGCCGATGAACGAAGTGGTTCTCGACTTCTTCGATCGTCTCAAGTCCACCAGCCGTGGCTATGCTTCGCTGGATTACCATTTTGATCGTTATCAATCAGCTAATCTGGTGAAACTGGACGTGCTGATCAACGGTGACAAGGTCGACGCCCTGGCGCTGATCGTGCACAAGGATAACGCGCACTACAAAGGTCGCCAGTTGACCGAGAAGATGAAAGAACTGATTCCGCGCCAGATGTTCGACGTAGCGATCCAGGCCGCCATTGGCGGGCAGATCATCGCGCGAACCTCCGTCAAGGCTCTCAGAAAGAACGTATTGGCCAAATGCTACGGCGGTGACGTCAGCCGCAAGCGCAAGCTGTTGGAAAAGCAAAAGGCCGGTAAGAAACGCATGAAGCAAGTCGGTAACGTGGAAATTCCACAAGAAGCCTTCCTTGCAGTGCTCAGGTTGGATAGTTAGGTCCTATGTCACTAAATTTCCCGCTGTTGCTGGTCATCGCCGTGTTCGTTTGCGGCCTGTTGGCGTTGCTCGATCTGGTTTTCCTGGCACCGCGTCGGCGTGCTGCCATTGCCTCCTATCAGGGCAGCGTCAGCCAGCCTGATGGCCTGGTGGTCGAGAAACTGAACAAAGAGCCGCTGCTGGTTGAATACGGCAAGTCGTTCTTTCCGGTGTTGTTCATCGTGTTGGTGCTGCGTTCGTTCCTGGTGGAACCGTTCCAGATTCCATCCGGCTCGATGAAACCGACTCTGGACGTCGGCGACTTCATTCTGGTGAGCAAGTTTTCCTACGGGATCCGCTTGCCGGTGGTCGACAAGAAAGTCATCGAGATTGGTGATCCGCAACGCGGCGATGTGATGGTGTTCCGCTACCCAAGCGATCCGAACGTCAACTACATCAAGCGTGTAGTGGGCTTGCCGGGTGATCAGATTCGTTACACCGCAGACAAGCGTCTGTTCGTCAACGGCGAATCGGTTGCCGAGCAACTGGTCGGCTCCGAGCCAGGCACGTTGGGCAGCGCTGAGCTCTATAAGGAAAAACTCGGCGCTGCCGAACACCTTATCCGCAAGGAAATGAGCCGCTATCGCGCAACGCCGGACCATACCTGGACCGTGCCTGCCGGGCACTACTTCATGATGGGCGACAACCGCGACAACTCGAACGACAGTCGCTATTGGGATGATCCGAACATTCCCAAGGATCTGCTGGGCATGGTTCCCGACAAGAATATCGTCGGCAAGGCCTTCGCAGTCTGGATGAGCTGGCCGGAACCCAAACTCAGTCACCTGCCGAATTTCTCGCGGGTTGGCCTGATCAAGTAATCACACACGGCGCTGTTGAACACAGCGCCGAATGCATTTCTGGAGTCGACACAATCGGCATCGAATGCATGAAGCCAATGATATTCAGGACGTTATTTTTGAACACAGCGTTAATTGTCCCAAGCCTGCGCCGTATCACGGCGATGGCGGTGGAAACCAGCCACGAACTCAGCGTGGGTAAACCGTGAGCGTCTCCTTAAGCCGTCTAGAGCGTCAGCTCGGCTACACCTTCAAGGACCAGGAATTAATGATTCTGGCCCTGACGCACCGCAGCTTCGCCGGGCGCAACAACGAACGCCTGGAGTTCCTCGGTGATGCCATCCTCAACTTCGTTGCAGGCGAAGCGTTGTTTGATCGCTTCCCGCTGGCCCGCGAAGGTCAGTTATCGCGTTTACGCGCGCGCCTGGTGAAAGGTGAGACCCTTGCCGTATTGGCGCGCGGTTTCGATCTCGGTGATTACCTGCGCCTGGGTTCTGGTGAACTGAAGAGCGGCGGCTTTCGTCGCGAGTCGATCCTTGCCGATGCCCTGGAAGCGCTGATTGGTGCGATCTATCTGGACGCTGGCATGGACATGGCCCGCGAGCGAGTGCTGGCCTGGCTGGCAGGTGAGTTCGAAGGCCTGACACTGGTCGATACCAACAAAGATCCGAAAACCCGCCTGCAGGAATTCCTGCAATCGCGTGGTTGTGAGCTGCCGCGTTACGAAGTGGTAGATATCCAGGGTGAGCCGCATTGCCGGACGTTCTTCGTCGAATGTGAAATCACCTTACTGAATGAAAAAAGCCGAGGTCAGGGTGTGAGTCGTCGTATTGCCGAACAGGTAGCGGCCGCCGCAGCACTGATTGCCCTGGGCGTGGAGAATGGCCATGACTGATTCAACTGCAACTCGCTGTGGCTATGTTGCCATCGTTGGCCGTCCAAACGTGGGCAAGTCGACACTGCTGAACCACATCCTCGGCCAGAAGCTGGCGATCACGTCGCGCAAGCCTCAGACAACCCGCCATAACATGCTGGGCATCAAGACTGAAGGCGCCGTGCAGGCGATCTACGTCGACACCCCGGGCATGCACAAGGGTGGCGAAAAGGCCCTGAACCGCTACATGAACAAGACTGCGTCGGCTGCGTTGAAAGACGTCGACGTGGTGATCTTCGTGGTTGATCGCACCAAGTGGACCGATGAAGACCAGATGGTTCTGGAGCGCGTCCAGTACGTGACCGGCCCTTTGATCGTTGCGTTGAACAAGACTGATCGCATCGAAGACAAAGCCGAGCTGATGCCGCACCTGAGCTGGTTGCAGGAACAACTGCCGAACGCGCAGATCATGCCGATCTCCGCTCAGCACGGGCACAACCTCGAAGCGCTTGAACGTGTAATTGCCGGTTACCTGCCGGAAAACGATCACTTCTTCCCGGAAGACCAGATCACTGACCGCAGCAGCCGTTTCCTTGCCGCTGAATTGGTGCGTGAGAAAATCATGCGCCAGATGGGCGCCGAGCTGCCTTACCAGATCACCGTTGAAATCGAAGAATTCAAGCAGCAGGGCAAAACCCTGCATATCCATGCCTTGATTCTCGTTGAACGTGACGGCCAGAAAAAAATCATCATTGGCGACAAGGGTGAGCGCATCAAGCGTATCGGCACCGAGGCGCGCAAGGACATGGAGCTGCTGTTCGACTCCAAGATCATGCTCAATCTCTGGGTGAAGGTTAAGGGTGGCTGGTCCGACGACGAACGCGCCTTGCGTTCGCTGGGTTACGGCGACTTGTAAGACTTGATCCCAAGCGCATGATTCCCCCTGTGGGAGCGAGCCTGCTCGCGATAGCGGTCTAACATTCAACATCAATGCTGAATGTGAAGGCCTGATCGCGAGCAGGCTTGCTCCCACAGTGGTTTGTGGTGGTCCGTAAAACTGTGTTTGCTCATTGAGAACTGCGACTTCCATGTCCCAAACCCCGCCCACCGCCCAGCCCGCCTACGTGCTCCACTCCCGCGCCTACCGCGAAAGCAGTGCGTTGGTGGATTTCCTGACGCCGCAAGGTCGGTTGCGGGCGGTATTACGCAGTGCGCGGGGCAAGGCCGGGACGTTGGCGCGACCGTTCGTGCCGTTGGAAGTCGAGTTTCGTGGGCGCGGCGAGTTGAAGAATGTCGGCCGTATGGAAAGCGCCGGGACTTCCACATGGCTTGTCGGCGAAGCGCTGTTCAGCGGCCTTTACCTCAATGAATTGCTGATTCGCCTGCTGCCTTCCGAAGACCCGCACCCCGGCGTGTTCGATCACTACGCTGCCACTTTGCTCGCGTTGGCCGAAGGTCGGCCACTGGAGCCGTTACTGCGTTCCTTTGAATGGCGGCTGCTGGATGATCTGGGGTATGGCTTTGCATTGAATACTGACATTCACGGCGAGCCGATTGCGCCGGATGGTCTCTACCGACTGCAGGTGGACGCTGGCCTGGAGCAGGTCTACCTGCTACAGCCCGGCCTGTTCAATGGCACCGAGCTGCTGGCGATGGCCGATGCGGACTGGACTGCTCCCGGTGCTCTGTCTGCGGCCAAGCGTCTGATGCGTCAGGCATTGGCTGTGCACTTGGGCGGTCGTCCCCTGGTCAGTCGTGAGCTATTTCGCAAGCCGTAGTCTCCCCGTATGCTGTGCGCCGAATCTTTAAATTCAGGAGCGCTTCCGTGACCACCAGCAATCGCATTCTTCTTGGCGTGAACATCGACCACGTTGCCACCCTGCGTCAGGCCCGGGGCACTCGCTATCCGGACCCGGTCAAGGCTGCACTGGATGCGGAAGAGGCGGGCGCTGACGGCATCACCGTGCATTTGCGTGAAGACCGTCGGCACATCCAGGAGCGCGACGTACTGCTGCTCAAGGACGTTCTGCAAACCCGCATGAACTTCGAAATGGGCGTCACCGAAGAAATGATGGTGTTCGCGGAGCGCATCCGTCCGGCGCACGTCTGTCTGGTACCGGAAACTCGTCAGGAATTGACCACTGAGGGCGGCCTGGACGTAGCGGGGCAAGAGGCGCGGATCAAGGCAGCGGTAGATCGCCTGTCGCAAATCGGTTGTGAAGTCTCGCTGTTCATTGATGCTGACGAGCGTCAGATCGCTGCATCCAAGCGCGTCGGTGCACCCGCCATCGAGCTGCATACCGGCCGTTATGCCGATGCGCAAACCCCAACAGCCGTGGCTGAAGAGCTGAAGCGCGTGGCGGATGGTGTGGCGTTTGGCCTCGCTCAGGGCCTGATCGTCAACGCGGGCCACGGTTTGCACTATCACAACGTGGAAGCGGTCGCGGCGATCAAGGGCATCAACGAACTGAACATCGGCCACGCGCTGGTGGCGCATGCGTTGTTTGTCGGCTTCAAGTCGGCGGTGTCGGAGATGAAGGCATTGATTCTGGCCGCTGCAAAAGCTTAAGAGTCAAACACACACTGTGGGAGCAAGCCTGCTCGCGATAGCGGACTGACAGTCACGTGCATGCTGACTGAAAGGACCTCATCGCGACAGGCTCGCTCCCACATTGGTTTGTGGTAACCGTCAGAGCGGCGGGGTTTCCTGACTTGGCTTGGACTTGTCGATGCCCGGCACGTGCAGGTTGCCTTCAGCGACCTGGTCGCCTTCAAGCTGCGGTTGCGTGACCCACGTCAGAATGTCGTAGTAACGACGGATGTTCGCCACGAAATGCACTGGCTCACCGCCGCGTGCGTAGCCATAGCGGGTTTTGCTGTACCACTGCTTTTGCGACAGGCGCGGCAGGATCTTCTTCACGTCCAGCCACTTGTTCGGGTTCAGCCCTTCTTTGGCGGTCAGCTTGCGCGCGTCATCCAGATGACCGCTGCCGACGTTGTAGGCCGCCAGCGCAAACCACGTACGGTCCGGCTCCTGAATCGAGTCGTCCAGCTGATCCTTCATATAGGCCAGGTACTTGGCGCCGCCCATGATGCTCTGTTTCGGGTCCAGTCGATTGGACACACCCATGGCTTGCGCCGTGTTCTGAGTCAGCATCATCAAGCCGCGCACACCGGTTTTTGAGGTGACTGCGGCTTGCCACAGGGATTCTTGATAACCGACTGCCGCGAGCAGGCGCCAGTCGACTTTCTCTTTCTTCGCGTAAGCCTTGAAGTGCTGCTCGTACTTGGGCAAACGTTGCTGTAAATGCTGGGCGAAAGTCGTGGCGCCCATATAGCCAAGCACATCGACATGCCCGTAATAACGGTCTTTTAGGCGCTGCAGGGTGCCGTTCTTTTTCACTTTGTCGAGGTAGGCGTTGATCTCGTTGAGCAGGCTGTTGTCTTCACCCGCCGCTACGGCCCAGCTCTGGTTGCTGGCATCGCCGAGATCGAAGGCAACCCGGATGTTGGTGAAGTACACCTGATTCATGGCCACTTCGTTGGAGTCGACCAGCGTCAGGTCAATCTGGCCTTCATCGACCATGCGCAGCAAATCGACGACTTCAACCGCGTCGGATTCTTCGTATTCAATGCCGGGAAATTTCTTTTTCAGTTCCGCCAACTGTTCGGCGTGGGTGCTGCCCTTGAGCACCATGATCTTCTTGCCGACCAGGTCCCCTGCATCGGTTGGCCGTGACTGGCCATTGCGATAGATGACTTGCGGGGTGACTTCAAGATAAGAATGGGAAAACCGCACCTGCTTTTTACGTTGCTCGCTGCTGACCAGACCGGCAGCAGCCAACACCGGGCCGTTCGGTTTACCTATCTGGTTGAAGAGGTCGTCAAGATTGTCAGCTGTTTCAATTTTGAGTTCTACCCCCAGATCGTCGGCGAAACGCTTCACCAGCTCGTATTCGAAGCCGGTTTCACCGTTGCGATCCTGAAAGTAGGTGGCAGGGCTGTTTCGGGTAACCACCCGCAGCACGCCATCCTCCTTTACGCGCTCCAGCGTGTTGGGTTTATCAACACAGCCACCGAGCACCAGGAAGAGTCCGGTTGCGATCAGCCATTTGGCGTACCGCGGACGCAAAGCCGTTGGGGAAAACATCTGCGCAGTATACGCAAAGGACCACCAGCGCCATATCTCGACAGCGAAGGGCTTGTCTGCTAGAGAGCGCAAAACCCGGCTGCAGCCCGCAGGAATGGGCTCCACATGCCAAGTGGACGGGTAAAAATAACCCCGGTGGGACCACTGTTCAGGGGCCAAATACCCCATCCGATGCCCCGGTGCTGCCGCCCGTACCGTTTCGGGTGATGTCGCGGGCGGTTTAGGCTAGAATGCACGGCCTCAAAGCACACCCCTTCCCGAGGCTGTCCCGAAGATGTTGATCCTGCGCGGCGCTCCTGCCCTTTCTGCCTTTCGCCACAGCAAACTCCTTGAGCAACTGAGCCAGAAAGTACCGGCTGTCAGTGGCTTATATGCTGAATTCGCTCACTTCGCCGAAGTTACCGGCGTCCTGACCGGCGACGAACAGCAGGTGCTTGCGCGCCTTCTGAAGTACGGCCCAAGTGTCCCGGTGCAAGAACCGACCGGTCGTCTGTTTCTGGTGTTGCCGCGTTTTGGCACTATCTCGCCGTGGTCGAGCAAGGCCAGCGACATCGCTCGTAACTGCGGCCTGGCGAAAATCCAGCGTCTGGAGCGCGGCATTGCGTTCTACGTGGCCGGCCAGTTCAGCGACGCGCAAGCCCAGTTGATTGCAGACGTGCTGCACGACCGCATGACCCAGATCGTCCTTGGCAACCTCGAACAAGCCTCTGGCCTGTTCAGTCACGCCGAGCCCAAGCCGCTGACCGCAATCGATGTATTGGGTGGCGGCCGCGCCGCGCTGGAAAAAGCCAACACCGAGCTGGGCCTGGCCCTGGCTGAAGACGAGATCGACTACCTGGTCAACGCCTTCGTCGGCTTGAAGCGCAACCCGCACGACATCGAACTGATGATGTTTGCCCAGGCGAACTCCGAGCACTGCCGTCACAAGATCTTCAACGCCAGTTGGGATATTGACGGCCAGAGCCAGGAAAAAAGCCTGTTCGGCATGATCAAGAACACCTACGTGATGCACAGCGAAGGCGTTTTGTCGGCTTATAAGGACAACGCTTCGGTCATCGTCGGTAATGTTGCCGGTCGTTTCTTCCCGGACCCTGAAACCCGCCAGTACGGTGCGGTGCAGGAACCGGTGCACATCCTGATGAAAGTCGAAACTCACAACCACCCGACCGCGATTGCCCCGTTCCCGGGTGCAGCCACCGGCAGTGGCGGCGAGATTCGCGACGAAGGCGCTACCGGTCGTGGCGCCAAGCCGAAGGCCGGCCTGACCGGTTTTACCGTATCGAACCTGCAAATTCCGGGTTTCGAGCAGCCTTGGGAAGTGCCGTACGGCAAGCCCGAGCGCATCGTTACCGCGCTGGACATCATGATTGAAGGCCCACTGGGTGGTGCCGCCTTCAACAACGAATTCGGCCGTCCAGCCCTGACCGGTTACTTCCGTACCTTCGAACAGTCGATCACCACCCCGCGTGGCGACGAAGTTCGTGGTTATCACAAGCCGATCATGCTGGCGGGCGGCATGGGTAACATTCGTGCCGAACACGTACAGAAAGCCGAAATTACCGTTGGCTCGAAGCTGATCGTGCTCGGCGGCCCGGCGATGCTGATCGGTCTGGGCGGCGGCGCGGCCTCGTCGATGGCCACCGGCACCAGCTCGGCAGACCTCGATTTTGCCTCCGTACAGCGTGAAAACCCTGAAATGGAGCGTCGCTGCCAGGAAGTCATCGACCGCTGCTGGCAACTGGGCGACAAAAACCCGATCAGCTTCATCCATGACGTGGGCGCGGGCGGTTTGTCCAACGCCTTCCCGGAACTGGTCAACGATGGCAACCGTGGTGGTCGTTTCGAGCTGCGCAACATTCCAAACGACGAGCCGGGCATGGCCCCGCACGAAATCTGGAGTAACGAATCCCAGGAGCGTTATGTTCTGGCCGTCGGCCCGGCAGACTTCGAGCGCTTCCAGGCGATCTGCGAACGTGAACGCTGCCCGTTCGCAGTCGTCGGTGAAGCCACTGCCGAGCCACACTTGACCGTGACCGACAGCCACTTCGGCGACAGTCCGGTAGACATGCCGCTTGAAGTGTTGCTGGGCAAAGCTCCGCGCATGCACCGTTCGGCCGTTCGTGAAAGCGAATTGGGCGACGATTTCGATCCGTCGACGCTTGAAATTGCCGACTGCGTCGAACGCGTTCTGCATCACCCGGCCGTGGCCAGCAAAAGCTTCCTGATCACCATCGGCGACCGCACCATCACGGGCCTCGTGGCGCGTGACCAGATGGTTGGCCCATGGCAAGTTCCGGTGGCCGACGTTGCCGTGACCGCAACCAGTTTCGACGTGTATACCGGTGAAGCCATGGCCATGGGCGAGCGCACTCCGCTGGCTCTGCTGGACGCTCCGGCGTCGGGCCGCATGGCCATTGGCGAAACGTTGACCAACATCTGTGCGTCGCGCATCAACAAGATTTCCGACATCAAACTGTCGGCAAACTGGATGTCCGCCGCGGGACACCCGGGTGAAGACGCGCGTCTGTATGACACCGTGAAAGCGGTCGGCATGGAATTGTGCCCAGAGCTTGGCATCACCATTCCGGTCGGCAAGGACTCGATGTCCATGGCCACCCGCTGGAACGACGAAGGCGTCGACAAGACCGTAACGTCGCCGATGTCGCTGATCGTCACCGGGTTCGCGCCGGTGGCTGACATCCGTCAGACCCTGACCCCTGAACTGCGGATGGACAAGGGCACCACCGACCTGATCCTGATCGATTTGGGCCGTGGCCAGAACCGTATGGGCGCCTCGATCCTGGCCCAGGTTCACGGCAAGCTCGGCTCGCAAGCGCCGGACGTTGATGATGCCGAAGACCTGAAAGCCTTCTTCGCGGTGATCCAGGGCCTCAATGCCGACGGTCATTTGCTGGCTTACCACGACCGTTCCGATGGTGGTCTGCTGACCAGCACCGTAGAAATGGCCTTCGCCGGTCACTGCGGCCTGAGCCTCAACCTTGATGGCCTGGCGGAAACGTCCGCTGACATCGCCGCCATCCTGTTCAACGAAGAACTAGGCGCGGTGATCCAGGTTCGCCAGGACGCCACTCCAGACATCCTCGCGCAGTTCAGCGCTGCTGGCTTGGGTGATTGCGTGTCGGTGATTGGCCAGCCAATGAACAACGGCCAGATCAACATCACCTTCAACGGCGAAACCGTGTTCGAAGGTCAGCGTCGTTTGCTGCAACGGACCTGGGCTGAAACCAGCTACCAGATCCAGCGCCTGCGTGATAACGCCGATTGCGCCGAACAAGAGTTCGACGTGTTGTTGGAGGAAGACAATCCGGGCCTGAGCGTCAAGCTGAGCTTCGATGTCAATCAGGACATCGCCGCGCCTTACATCAAGAAAAACATTCGCCCACAAGTTGCCGTACTGCGCGAGCAAGGCGTCAACGGTCAGGTAGAAATGGCAGCAGCGTTCGACCGCGCCGGTTTCAACGCGATCGACGTGCACATGAGCGACATTCTGGCGGGGCGCGTTGACCTCAATGAGTTCAAAGGCCTGGTTGCCTGCGGCGGTTTCTCCTACGGCGACGTGCTAGGTGCCGGTGAAGGATGGGCTAAATCCGCGCTGTTCAACAGCCGTGCCCGCGATGCGTTCCAAGGCTTCTTCGAACGTAACGACAGCTTCACCCTTGGTGTGTGCAACGGTTGCCAGATGATGTCTAACCTGCACGAGTTGATCCCGGGCAGCGAGTTCTGGCCGCACTTCGTGCGTAACCGCTCCGAGCAGTTCGAGGCGCGCGTGGCCATGGTTCAGGTTCAGGAGTCGAACTCGATATTCCTGCAGGGTATGGCCGGTTCGCGCATGCCAATCGCCATCGCTCACGGTGAAGGTCATGCCGAATTCGAAAGCGAAGAAGCATTGCTCGAAGCCGACTTGTCGGGCTGCGTGGCGATGCGCTTCGTCGACAACCATGGCAAGGTCACTGAAAACTACCCGGCCAACCCGAACGGCTCGCCGCGCGGGATCACCGGGCTGACCAGCCGTGACGGTCGTGTGACCATCATGATGCCGCACCCGGAGCGTGTGTTCCGCGCCGTGCAGAACTCGTGGCGTTCGGAAGACTGGAACGAAGATGCTCCGTGGATGCGCATGTTCCGTAACGCTCGCGTGTGGGTTAACTAAGCGCTGTGTACAAGCTCAGCTTTTTTGTTCCTGACAGCCATGTCGATGTGGTCAAAAGCGCCGTATTCGCTGCCGGTGGTGGGCGAATCGGGGCTTACGATCACTGTTCTTGGCAGGTGTTGGGCCGCGGTCAGTTTCGCCCATTGGAGGGCAGTCAGCCGTTCATTGGGCAGGATGGTCAGGTCGAGCAGGTCGAGGAATGGAAGGTTGAGCTGGTGGTGGCGGATGAGTTGATCGTGGCCGCAGTGGCCGCATTGAAACTCAGCCACCCCTATGAAACGCCGGCTTATGAGGTGTGGCGGCTGGAGGATTTTTGATCTTTCGGACCGCTGAAATGAGAAACCCGCTGAGAGCTATTCAGCGGGTTTTTTTTTGTCCGGAGTTTGACGAGTTGCTGGATCTTTCACCTGTGGGAGCTGAGCGTGCTCACGATGGCGGCCTGACAGCCGACCCTTCTCTGCTGATGTACATATCCATTGGTGCAGTAGCGGCCACTTAGGGTGTGTGCCGAATTTAAGTTAAGGCTGAAACGCCCCAATAAAAATCGCCGGATCCACCCGCGCATCGTTCAGGCTGATGTTCCAGTGCATGTGCGGGCCAGTTGCCCGGCCAGTTGCGCCAACTTTGCCGACCACGCCACCACGGGCCAGTTGCTGGCCGACTTTGACGTCGATTTTCGACATGTGGCAGAACATGCTGATGAAGCCTTGGCCGTGGTCGACAAAAACCGTGTTGCCGTTGAAGAAGTAGTTACCGATCAGGATCACTTTACCGGCGGCCGGGGTTTTGATCGGGGTGCCAGCGGGCACTGCGAAATCGAGGCCTGCGTGTGGGTTGCGCTCCTCGCCATTAAAGAAGCGGCGCACGCCGAACTTGCTCGACAATGGGCCGTTCACCGGTTTATCCAGCAGCAGGTTGCTCGGGGTGTTCGGGCTGAAGCTGCGGTAGGCCTGGATTTGCTCGGCCAGTTCGCCTTCGATGCGTTTCAGGTTTGCCGGGTTCGGATTGACCTGCTGCGTATTCTTCAGCGTGATGTGCTGTTCCGGATACTTCTTGTTGCCAACGATGAAGGGCAGATTGCGGCCGCCGCTGCTGACCTGTTGCGTGCCCGGTTTGACCGTTAACGGCACGCCGACGATGGCCAGCCAGTTGTTCTGCTCCTTGACCACCAATACCGGTTTGCCCTGGTAGCTGGCTTTCGGTGCTTGAGCGGATGAGCCCAGATCCACCACCGCCACGCCGCCCGGCACCGGTTTGTTCAGCAGGCGGGTGATGTAGCTGTCGGCATGGGCGTTGAAGGTCAGGCACAACAAAAGCAATGGGGCTAAAAAACGCGGCATGGATTAATCCAGTAAAGAAAGGGTGACAGGCGTCAGGTGATTGTCTTCGACGCGTACTTGCAGCTCACCTTCGCCGAGTCTGGCTTTCAGGCGCTGACCGGTGTGGGTTTGCTCGGCACTGCGAATGGCGTTGCCGCGCTCGTCGAGCAAAATGCTGTAGCCACGGCCAAGCGTTGCCAGCGGGCTGACTACATGCAGCGTTTGCGCCTGGCTTTGCAGTTGCAGGCGACGCGACTTCAGCCCCTCGCGCATAGAGCGTGGCAAGCGTTCGGCGAGGTTTGCGAGACGCTGGCGAAGCATTGCCAGTTGCCGGCCCGGGTGCTGGCCGGCGAGGCGGGTTTCCAGACGGATCAGGCGTTCGCGGCGGGTATTGAGGCTACGTTCGAATGCGCGACGCATGCGCATGTCCAAATCATCCAGGCGCTGCGCTTGCTGGCGCAGGCGTTCACCGGGATGGCGCAAACGGCGCGACATGCCTTCCAGGCGCAATCGGTCGCGCATCAAGCGATCGCGGATACGCATGACCAGGCGGCGATGCAGGCTGTCGACGCGGCGCACCAGATCACTGGAATCCGGGGCGAGCAATTCAGCCGCCGCCGACGGCGTGGGGGCGCGGACATCGGCCACGAAATCACTGATCGAGACGTCGGTTTCATGGCCTACCGCGCTGACAATCGGCGTAACGCAGGCGTCCACGGCGCGGGCCACGGCTTCTTCGTTGAAACACCAGAGGTCTTCCAGCGAGCCGCCGCCACGCGCCAGGATCAACGCATCAAAGCCGCGAGCGTCCGCCAGTTTCAATGCACGAACAATCTGCGCGGTGGCTTCGCGACCCTGTACGGCGGTGGGAATCAACGTTAGTTGCACTTGAGGTGCGCGGCGTCGAAATACGCTGATGATGTCGCGGATGACCGCGCCGGTCGGCGAGCTGATAATACCGATACGCTGCGGATGTGCAGGCAACGGCACTTTGCGTTCGGCACTGAACAGACCTTCCGCGCTGAGCTTCTCTTTCAGGGCATCGAACGCCAGGCGCAGTGCACCGTCGCCGGCAGGCTCAACGGTGTCGAGAATCAGCTGATAGTCGCCACGGCCCTCAAACAACGAAACCTTGCCGCGTACCTTGACCGCCAAACCGTCCTTCAGCGCTTGGCGAACCCGAGCCGCATTCTGCCGAAACAGCGCACATCGCACTTGGGCGCCACTGTCCTTGAGCGTGAAATACACGTGGCCAGAGGCAGGGCGGGCGAGGTTGGAGATTTCGCCTTCGACCCAAATGTTGCTGAACACGTCTTCGAGCAACACCCGCGCGCGGCCGTTCAGCTGGCTGACAGTCAGTACTTCACGGTCCAGGCCGAGTCTTGCAAAGGGATCTTTAATCATGGGCGGCAGTTTAAAGGCATTTGGCGTTCAATCTCCATGAATCAACGCAAATCCACTGTGGCGAGCGGGCTTGTTCGCGAAGAGGTTATGTCAGTCACTGTCATTTTTTGTACGACACGCCGTGTTCGTCGGAGCGCCACCCGGAGCAGGTCCGTTCCCACAGTCGATTGTGCAGGTATTGATGAAATGTTGAACCAATGCCGTGGGATTCTGGCGGTGGGCGAGGGCAACGGTCGTGTGGCAATCCGGGTCGGCCAACGGCAGGAAATGAATGTCGGGCGGTGCGATGTCCTGCATTGACGCCGGAAGTAGCGCAATGCCGAAACCGGCCTGAATCAACTGCAGTTGCGTGGTTTTGCGCGATACCACCCGCGCAGCCTTGGGGAAAAAGCCCTGGCGCATGCACAACTCGGCGGACAAGTAGCTCAACCCGCCACGTTGCGGATGAGGGATGGAGATAAACGCCTCATCCTTCAAGTCTGCCAAGTCGATGCCGTCGGTGGACTCGGCCGTCGCCAACCGGTGATTCGGTGGCACCGCCAGCAGCAATCGTTCGCTGTACAACGGCACTGTCTGTACGCCCTCGCGTTGGCGCAATACCGGCAGGCGCAGCAGCCCGACGTCCAGTCGACCAGCCGCCAATTCTTCAAGCTGCGCTTCAGACGACAGTTTGGCGATGTCCATGAAAACACCTGAATGTTGCTCCAGATAGCTGCTGATGCAGCGCAGCAAGCGGCCACTCATGGGCACGGTGCTGGAATGGCTCAGGCGCAAGGTGCCCAGTTCCCCGCTGCCTACCTGCGTGGCCATTTCGCTGGCCTTGGACAGTTCGATCAGCACGTTTTTGGCACGCGGTAAAAAGGCTTCGCCGGCCGCGGTAAGCCGAGGCTGGCGCGCGGTGCGTTCGAACAGGGGCGTTTGCAGGCGGACTTCCATGTCTTTGATCTGTCGGCTCAACGCCGACTGCGCAACAAACAGGCGCTCAGCCGCTGCGCTAAAACTGCCGCATTCGGCTATTTCCACGAAGTAACGCAATTGACGGGTTGAAAGCACGAGGCATGCCTTTTCGAGATGAGTGGGCGACCTGGAAGATATTAGTCGCAACGCTGGGTGCTGGCTAAAGTCATCGCACGTCATCGAGGAAAGAACGCGACATGAACCTGATTGAGTTATTGAGCCAATGGCATTTTGTTACGACCGATTGGCTGGTCATCGGTATGGGCATTGCCTTGGCTTATATCGTGTTTGGCATCGCCGGGTTTGGCACGGCATTGGTCGCCGGGCCGATCCTGATTCTGTTCATGCCGCTGTCGAAGATCGTACCGTTGCTGGTGCTGCTGGATTTCATCGCCGCGTTCGGCAACCTGGTGCCTTCGCGCAAGGATGTGGCAAAGCCTGAATTGTTGCGGTTGCTGCCCTGCATGGCGCTGGGTTGCACGCTCGGGGTGATTTTTCTGCTGAACCTCAAATCTGATTTATTGCTGTTGTTGATGGGGCTTTTTATCAGCGCTTATGCGATTTACAGCCTGTGGGTCAAAGCCCGGCCCGCGCAGTTGTCCACTCGTTGGGCCGTGCCGATGGGCATCGTGGGAGGAATGTTCGGAGCGTTATTTGGCAGTGGCGGCTTTTTATATGCCATCTATCTGAACAGTCGCTTGCCCAAGGACGCGGCCAGGGCAACCCAAAGTGCACTCATCAGTTGCAGTACCGTGGTGCGTTTGAGTCTGTTTGCCATCGCAGGTGTGTATGCCGAGCTACCCTTATTGGTACTGGCCCTGTGTTTGTTACCGGCGATGGCGCTGGGGCTGTGGATAGGGCGGCAGTTAGCCATGAGATTATCCCGCGAGGCGTTTGTACGATTGGTGACCTGGTTGGTGTTGGCCAGCGGGATTGCCTTGATAGCGCGCTATTTGAGTACTTGACCTGATTGCGTCAGGGATTAAGCTGCCGGCCGCTTCAACATCTGCCACACCGCCGAATATCTCTTTGACGCAGCAGGCTTGCTCCATGAATTCGCAAAGCATCATTGTCCCGAAAATTTCTACGCTACCGGTTCACGAGCCCCGCGCCCGGGCGATCGTGCGATGGCTGGTGCGCAAGAACATCGTCAAGGAAGAACTCACAACCTGCGGGCGTACTGGCAATCGCATGGGTTATGCGCTGGCTGACGGTGCTCGTGCGGTGGTGTTGCACCCCGAAGCGCTGCCGTTCGGCGAGCCGGTGAATGGCCTGGAAATCATCACCAAGCGCTGCATCTACACGCCGGCCAAGGGTTTTCTGGAAGAGGCTGGCTGTGCCGAATGCCGTAAGGAAGTGGGCGAAGCCCTGTTCGAGAGCCTGGAGGAGTGGATGCCGGGGCGCACCGATAACTTCACCTGCCCGGAATGTGGACACGAAGACGACATCAACGGGTTCTTGTTTCTGCAGGAATGCGGTTTTTCCAACTTGGGGTTTATTTTCAACAACTGGGCCGAGGCCGGGTTCAAGCAAAGCTTCATCGACGAGTTTGCCGATTGGCTGGATCAACCGGTGAGCTGGGTCAAAGTCGAACTGTAAGACCACGTTATCGTTCATCGCTGGCAAGCCAGCTCCTACAGAACCACCGCGGATCGGTCGGAGCTGGCTTGCAGCGATGCCTTTCAAATACCCCGCCGATCACTGCGTCGATAATAGACAGAGTTTTACATTGAACCCGAGGGGGTGTCTGACTATAATGGCGCGCTTCCATTTTCCCGCTCGGGAGCCCCCGCGATGCTGCGTATCAGCCAAGAAGCTCTGACATTCGACGACATTCTCCTAGTGCCCGGTTATTCCGAGGTGCTTCCTAACGAAGTCAGTCTCAAGACCCGCCTAACCCGTGGCATCGAGCTGAATATTCCTCTGGTTTCTGCTGCCATGGACACCGTCACTGAAGCCCGTTTGGCAATCGCCATGGCTCAGGAAGGTGGCATCGGCATCATTCACAAGAACATGACCATCGAGCAGCAAGCTGCCGAAGTGCGTAAGGTCAAGCGTTACGAAGCCGGCGTGGTCAAGGACCCGATCACCATCGAGGCTGATGCCACGGTTCGTGAGCTGTTCGAACTGACTCGTCTGCACAACATTTCCGGCGTTCCGGTACTGCACGATGGCGACCTGGTCGGCATCGTCACTTCCCGTGACGTACGTTTCGAAAATCGTCTTGAAGCGACTGTCCGCGAAGTGATGACGCCTAAAGAGCGTTTGGTCACTGTCAAGGAAGGCGCCGACAAGAACGACGTTCGCGAGTTGCTGCACAAGAACCGCATCGAACGCGTACTGATCGTCGACGACAAATTCGCCCTCAAAGGCATGATGACCGTCAACGACATCGAAAAAGCCAAGGCATACCCGCTGGCCAGCAAGGACGATCAAGGTCGTTTGCGCGTTGGTGCTGCGGTCGGTACCGGTAAAGACACCGGCGATCGCGTCGCTGCTTTGGTCAATGCCGGCGTGGACGTGGTGGTAGTCGACACCGCACACGGCCATTCCAAAGGTGTGATCGACCGCGTTCGCTGGGTCAAACAGAACTTCCCTGACGTGCAGGTCATCGGCGGCAACATCGCCACCGGCGCTGCCGCCAAAGCCCTGGCCGAAGCCGGCGCCGACGCCGTCAAGGTCGGTATCGGTCCTGGCTCGATCTGCACCACCCGCATCGTCGCCGGTGTTGGCGTTCCGCAAATCAGTGCCATCGCCAACGTCGCTGCTGCCCTTGAAGGCACCGGCGTGCCGTTGATCGCCGACGGTGGTATCCGTTTCTCCGGTGACCTGTCCAAGGCCATCGTAGCCGGTGCTTCCTGCGTGATGATGGGCTCGATGTTCGCCGGTACTGAAGAAGCTCCAGGCGAGATCGAACTGTTCCAGGGTCGTTCGTACAAGGCTTACCGTGGCATGGGTTCGCTGGGCGCCATGTCCCAGGCTCAAGGCTCTTCCGACCGTTACTTCCAGGATTCTTCGGCAGGCGCCGAGAAGCTTGTACCGGAAGGCATCGAAGGGCGTGTTCCTTACAAGGGCACCCTGAGCGCCATCATTCATCAATTGATGGGCGGCCTGCGTTCCTCGATGGGCTACACCGGCAGCGCCGACATCGAAGAGATGCGCACCAAGCCTGAGTTCGTGCGGATCACCGGTGCTGGCATGGCCGAGTCGCACGTCCACGACGTACAGATCACCAAGGAAGCGCCAAACTACCGCGTAGGTTGATGCTTCCAGCACATAGTTAAGTAACCGGGGCTGTCTTATTCAGCCCCGAGTTGTTTCTGATTCATTAGACGAGACTGATCTCATGGCCCTCGACATTCACGCCCACCGCATCCTGATCCTCGATTTCGGTTCCCAGTACACCCAGCTGATTGCCCGCCGCGTGCGTGAAATCGGCGTGTACTGCGAACTGCATCCGTTCGACATGGACGACGAGGCGATTCGCGAATTCGCTCCAAAAGGCGTCATTCTCGCCGGCGGCCCCGAGTCCGTGCACGTAGCCGACAGTCCGCGTTGCCCGCAAGCTGTGTTCGACCTTGGCGTACCGGTCTTCGGTATCTGCTACGGCATGCAGACCATGGCTGAACAACTGGGCGGCAAGGTTGAAGGTTCCGAACTGCGTGAGTTCGGTTACGCCCGTGTCGACGTGGTCGGCAAGAGCCGCTTGCTGGATGGCATCGAAGATCACATCGACGCTGACGGCCTGTTCGGCCTCGACGTGTGGATGAGCCACGGTGACAAGGTCACCAAAATGCCGCAGGATTTCCACATCCTGGCCAGCACTCCGAGCTGCCCGATTGCCGGCATGTTCGATGATGCTCGTGGCTACTACGGCGTGCAGTTCCACCCGGAAGTGACCCACACCAAACAGGGCGGTCGCATCCTCTCGCGTTTCATTCTCGACATCTGCGGCTGCGAAGCGCTGTGGACTCCGTCGAAGATTGCTGAAGACGCCATTGCCAACATCCGCGCCCAGGTCGGTACCGACAACGTGCTGCTGGGCCTGTCTGGCGGTGTCGACTCCTCGGTAGTGGCTGCGCTGTTGCACAAAGCCATCGGCGACCAGTTGACCTGTGTCTTCGTCGACAACGGCCTGCTGCGTCTGCATGAAGGCGAGCAAGTGATGGCCATGTTCGCCGAGAACATGGGCGTCAAAGTGATCCGCGCCAACGCCGAAGACCAGTTCCTCAACAACCTGGCTGGCGAAAGCGACCCAGAGAAGAAGCGCAAGATCATCGGCCGTACCTTCATCGACGTGTTTGATGCCCAGTCCAACAGCCTGGACAACATCAAATACCTCGCCCAGGGCACCATCTACCCGGACGTGATCGAGTCGGCTGGCGCCAAAAGCGGCAAGGCTCACGTGATCAAGTCGCACCACAACGTGGGTGGCTTGCCGGAAGAGATGAACCTGAAACTGGTCGAGCCGCTGCGCGAACTGTTCAAGGACGAAGTCCGTCGTCTGGGCCTGGAACTCGGCCTGCCGTACGACATGGTCTACCGTCACCCATTCCCGGGCCCGGGCCTGGGCGTGCGGATCCTCGGTGAAGTGAAGAAGGAATACGCCGACCTGCTGCGTCGCGCCGACCACATCTTCATCGAAGAACTGCGCAAAGCCGACTGGTACCACAAAGTCAGCCAGGCATTCGTAGTGTTCCAACCGGTGAAATCGGTTGGCGTGGTTGGCGATGGCCGTCGTTACGCTTGGGTCGTTGCGTTGCGCGCCGTTGAAACCATCGACTTCATGACCGCGCGTTGGGCACACCTGCCTTACGAACTGCTGGAAACCGTCAGCGGCCGCATCATCAATGAAATCGAAGGCATCTCCCGCGTGACTTACGACGTGTCGAGCAAGCCGCCAGCGACCATTGAGTGGGAATGATTGGGCGTCCGGCATTGTCCGGCACCCACTAGCAAGAAACACCCTGAAGCCCGCGTAATTGCGGGCTTTTGGCTTTTTGGGTTTAGCAAATTCTGGCAGCTTTGTGCAGCCAGTGGACAGCGAACGTACGTTTGCCAATTGGCCGCAGCCGCCCAGCGCAGCTGCTGCCAACACCAATGCGGTACCGTACAGTCCGTTGCGTAGATCGTTCATTCCCTGTTTCTTTGGTAATGAATTACCGGCGGCCTTCGCACACCGGGGATTCGCCGACGCGGCCTTGCTTGCACAGATCCAAATTGTCCTTACGTTTAAAGCCTGCGTCTTTCATGCAATAGAATTGCTTCAATTCCGCATCGATTGAGTCGTTGCCTATGCCCGCGACATTGGGGTACCCGCACGTGAGCATGGCACTCTTGACTCCCTCGACAGAGACCCCGCTCTTTTGCCAATTGGTGAAGTCTGGCGGCGGCGGTTGAAAGCCCCTGCCCGTACAGCCAGCCAGTAACACAGCGCAAAAACTCAGCAACAGGTTCCTTCCAAACATGACGTTCTTCCTCTATTTACGGCGAACTCCTGACGGCATTGGATCTTGAGTCAGTGTTAAAGGATCAGTGTGGCATCGGCAGACATGTCAATTCCACGGTGCCACCGACAGGGTACAGGGAACTTTCGCTCTGCAGATGGCTCCATACAGACCTTCTTTTAGACTGTTCAGGGATCGAATGAAAACTTTTTTGGCGTTTCCATTAGCAATCACTTTCGCGCTTATCATGACTGGCTGCAGCAGCCGTCAGGCGGGTGATCTTTCTTCAGAACCGGTCATTCCACTGGCCATGAATGACCATCAAGCCAGCGTGACTTTCCGAACCATCGGAGGCGAGGGAGATCATCCTGTCAGTTACACGTACGGCTATGCCAATGCTGGATTTGATAGCGCGGGTGATCGGGTTTATGACTCGGCTTACTTCAAGCGCATACCGGCTTATCTGAAGAAAATTGCCGGTGGTACTGACAGCATCAGTCAACTGGTCGAGGCCGACAAAAGCGTGTACGTGCAAGGGGTGGTCAAGGTCAAACCGTTCACCCTTAACGGTATTCCCATGCCTACGCCGTTCGACAAGGAGCAGCCTGTTGCGCAGCAATTCACGCCGCAAGCTAAGAAGAATTACCTGGTTGAAACCGTCATTGCCGATACTTGGGTCATGACCGTGTATGAAGTTGGCGCAACCGGTGAACGCAAAACCATCGGCGTTCCAAAAAAAGATGCCGCCGCAAACTGACCGCGCAGGGATTTCATGAGTAGCTGCGGCCCGGCCAGCCTGCGCAAAGACCCATGAAGTTATCGACCCGGCCCCTCGAACATTTCGCTGCTGCTACCTCAAACCGTGTGTACGAACGTTCACACGGTTTTTTGTTTTCTGGCCCTTATACAAAGGAAGGTAGAGCCCATCGGTCACATAGTGTTCGTAGATTTCCCAGCCAGTGGGAACCGTAGGCACAAAACCGAGAATTCTTGCTTATAGTGCAGACATGAACGATTTCGGAACAAAAAATATCGTAGACCGTGTTCTGCAAGTCCTGGCCTGTGTGGCCAAGGCTGGACAGCCCATTAGTGCCAAATGGATCGCGGCGCAAGTGGGTATGCCGCTCAGCACGGTGTATCGCCATCTCGCCTCCCTGAAAAAATGGGGGTTGCTGCAAGAGCACATGACCACCGGCCTGTATGAACCCGGAGCAACCGGCGTTCAATTGGCTTGGGGGTTTGATCAGAATTCAAATCTGGTCAGTCAAAGTCGAGATGAGATAAGCGCACTGGTGGAGCGTACGGGTGAGAGCGTCGGCTTGTTGGTTTATTCCAATGGGCAGATGGTCTGCATCGCGATGGAGGAAAGCCCTCGATCGTTACGGTGCTCCTTCACCAAGGGCCGTGCTCATTCATTGATGTATGGCGCGTCGGCAAAAAGCCTATTGGCATTTCTGCCGCAAGCGTTGCAAACGCGCTTGATAGAAGAGCACATGAGCCAGACGCAGGAATGCCTGCCGACCCTTCACGAAGAACTCGCCCAGATTCGCAAGAACCGGTATGCAACCAGTGACAGCGAGGTCGATTTGGGCGTTTGGGGTGTCAGCGTTCCCTTGATTTCGGATAACGAGCGTTTGGAAGGAACCATCACCTTGATGGCGCCTTCGATGCGTGTCGGCTCGCGAGAAGCTGAACTGATCAGCCTGACTAAAAAAGCTGCAATGCGTATTTCAAACCGTTTCTAGCCTGCCCGCTACCCAATGTTTCAACCCCCTCAGGATTTACCATCGCCGAAGGAACCTTAATGAACACCGCCAAACTGTTAAGCCCGATTGCCGCGATCTTCGCGCTGATGACACTGGTTTGCATGCCCCTTAAAGCAGCAGACGATGTGCTTCGCGTGGGCACCGATGCCACTTTCCCGCCGATGGAATTTATCAAGGACGGTCAACGCACCGGTTTCGATATTGAATTGATCGAAGCGCTCGGCAAGGAGCTGGGGAAAAAAGTGGAGTGGGTCGATATCGGCTTCAAAGGTCTGATTCCAGGATTGATTTCCAACCGGTTCGACATTGCGGCCTCAGGCATTTACATGACTGATGAGCGCAAGAAAGTTGTCAGTTTTACGGACTCTTACTACAGCGGCGGTTTGGCTGTGCTGGTGCTTAAGGACGATAAGACCATCAATGCACCGACCGATCTGGTTGAAGGCAAGAAAGTCTCTGCGCAGGTGGGGACCAAGTCCATCTCCTTCCTGAAAGAACACTACCCGGCCGTCACCGTTGTCGAAGTCGAAAAGAATCAGGCCATGTTTGATTTGCTGACAATTGGTCGGGTGAATGCAGCAGTCACCGGTCGACCGGCAGCCGTTGAGTACGCCAAATCCGAGCCAAGAGTGCGGGTGCTTGAGGAGGGTCTGACCACCGAGCTGTACGGTTTCGCCGTACGTAAAAACGACACCGAACTGGCCTCGCAATTGAACAAGGCCCTGCAAACGTTACGTGCCAATGGCGAATACGCGGCACTGACCAACAAGTGGCTTGGCACGAAGTAGTCATGCCCTGATCGCACATCCGGTGTCCAGCACCGGATATTCACTACAAGAACAATTTTCGGAGTGACCCATGGATCTCGACTTTTCCCCGGTGTGGGACGGCTGGCGCGCGCTCGCGTCGGGCACCGCTATCACCATTGAAATCACCGCTGCAGCCTTGGTATTGGGATGTGTACTGGGCCTGTTGATCGGGCTTGGCCGACTCAACCCGAAGCGCCATCTCATCTACGGTTTTTGCACCACCTACCTGACGCTTGTCCGCGGTACTCCGTTGCTGGTGCAACTGTTCATCCTGTTCTTCGGGCTGCCGCACTTCGGTATTCAGTTACCGGCTTATGTCTGCGGCATTTTCGGGTTGGGTATCTACAGCGCCGCGTATGTCTCTGAAATCGTCCGTGGCTCTATTCAGTCGGTCGAAAAGGGACAGATGGAAGCGGCGCGTTCGTTGGGGATGCCTTACAAAATGGCAATGCGCAAGGTCATCTTGCCGCAGGCTTTTGTGCGCATGATTCCTGCCCTCGGTAACGAGTTCATCGCGTTGATCAAAAACTCTGCCCTTGTATCGCTGTTGACCATTGCAGACGTGATGCATGAAGGCGAGAAGATCATCAGTGTGTCCTACCGCTCGCTCGAAGTTTATCTGGCTATTGCGTTCATCTATTTGATGCTCACCGGTACTACGACATTGATTCTGCGCAAGACCGAAAAAGTGCTTCGTGCGGATGGGAGAGTGTGATGACCACATCGATTATTGATATCAAAAACCTGAGCAAATCTTTCGGCTCGCACCAAGTGTTGCGCGGCATTGATTTTGTCGTGCAGCCGAGCCAGGTTGTGGTGGTGATTGGCCCTAGCGGTTCGGGTAAAAGCACCTTTCTGCGTTGCATGAATGGTCTTGAAACTGCCGAAGGCGGAACGATTCACGCGTGTGGGCATACCGTGGTCGAGAAAGGCCAAATGATGTCCCAGGATAAACTCGATGCCTTGCGCAGCGAAGTGGGCATGGTCTTTCAGTCCTTCAATTTGTTTCCGCACCTCACGGTGCTGGAAAACATCACCCTGGCGCCGATGGCGCTGCGCAATACGCCGCGTGACCAGGCGCGTGAACAAGCCCTCGGTCTTCTTGAAAAGGTGGGCCTAAAGCACAAGTGCGACGTGTACCCCGGCACGTTGTCCGGCGGCCAAAAACAGCGAGTGGCGATCGCCCGCGCGTTGGCGATGAACCCCAAGGTGATGTTGTTCGATGAGCCAACCTCGGCCCTCGATCCCGAATTGGTGGGCGAAGTGCTGCAGGTGATGCAGAACCTGGCTGCCGAAGGCATGACGATGATTATCGTCACCCACGAAATGGGCTTCGCTCGTGAAGTGGCAGATGTTGTTGTGGTGATGGACCAAGGCGTGATCGTAGAGGCGGGGCCGCCAGCGCAGCTATTCACCGATCCGAAGGAAGAACGAACGCGCAGTTTCTTGCAAAGCATATTGGCGCGAGAGGCATCGCATGCCGTGTAAGCGGTCCGTTTTCAGTCATTTGTCGCAGAGGTTATTTTGACGTCCGCTACCGAGTTAAATGCTTGCGCTGAGCGTGGTTCAATCACGGAATCGGCGAACAGGTGCCTGTTCGCCAAAAGCGCTTTGCTGCCAGACGGCTGGCACCACAATGTGGTTATTCGCTGGGATGAACAGGGCGATTTGAGCGAAGTACAAGTCGATGCTTCGTGCAGTCCGGACATGCCTGTCGCGGCGGGTCCAGTGATCAGCGGCATGGCCAATCTTCACTCCCATACTTTCCAGCGGGCAATGGCCGGTCTGACCGAAACCCTGGGCAATCCGTCAGATTCGTTCTGGAGCTGGCGCGCGCTGATGTATCGCTTCACGCAGCGTTTGCAGCCGCATCATCTGGAGGCCATCGGCCGGCATCTCTACATCGAAATGCTGAAGGCCGGTTACACCTCGGTGTGTGAGTTTCACTACGTTCATCACGGCGCAGACGGGCAGCCTTATGCGAACCCGGCGGAGCTTGCGGAACGCATCGTTGGCGCCGCGCAGGACGTGGGCATCGGCATGACGTTACTGCCGGTCCTTTATCAATACAGCGGTTTTGGCCAGGCGCTGCCGTCTGAGCATCAACGGCGTTTCATTTCTTCTCCGGAATGGATTCTCGACCTGCGCCAACGCATGAAACAAACCATGCCCGAGAACGGTAACCGGCGTTACGGCGTAGCGCCGCATTCGTTGCGGGCGGTGAGTGAAGCGTCGCTGTCGGTATTGGTCAGTGGCATGAATGATGACGATAAGGATGCGCCCATCCACATTCATATCGCCGAGCAAACCCGAGAGGTTGAGGATTGCATCGCAACCCTGGGTCAGCGCCCGGTTGAATGGCTGTTGGACCGGCAACCGCTGTCTAGCCGTTGGTGTCTGGTGCACGCCACACACATGACCGATTCCGAGTATGCGGGTCTGGCGCTCAGCGGCGCGATTGCGGGCTTGTGTCCCACGACTGAGGCCAACCTTGGCGACGGGTTGTTTGATGCAGAACGGTATCTGCGTGCCGGTGGCCGGTGGGGTATTGGGTCTGACAGCAACATCACGGTCAACCCCTGGTCCGAATTGCGCTTGCTGGAGTATGGCCAGCGTTTGATTCACCAGCGGCGTAACGTGCTGGCCGAGTTGAGCGCACCCGTTGTCGCCGACCGCCTATTCAGTCAGGCAGTGTCAGGCGGGGCCGCCGCGACGGGGCGCCGGGTTGCAGGCTTGGTGGTCGGACAGCGCGCTGACTTTGTGGTGGTTGATCGGGACGGCCCCAACGTCGATGAGCGAAATCACAAGCAGTTGCTGTCGGCGATGGTGTTTTGTGAACACGGCGGCAACTCGATTCGAGACGTCTTCGTCGGCGGCAAAAAAGTCATCGACGACGGTAACCATGCTCTACAAGCACAGGCGCTAACGGATTACCGTGCAGCATTGACGCAACTGTTGGAGGAATCTGTATGACCAGCGCTGCTGTTTTGGATTTGCATCAAGGCTCTGGCCCGCTGCTGATTTCCATGCCCCATGTGGGTACTTACCTACCCGAAGACATCAAGGTGCGGCTCATCCCTACTGGCTTGGCAGTTGATGACACGGACTGGCATATCGAATCGCTTTACGACTTTGCCAATGCAATGGGCGCCTCCGTATTGCGGCCACATTGTTCGCGTTATGTGATCGACCTGAATCGCCCGGCTGATGGCGAAAGTTTGTACCCCGGTCAGAACAGCACGGGGCTATGCCCTGTCACAACGTTTGATGGCGTCGCGCTGTACCGAGAGGGGCAGGAGCCGGATGAGGCCGAAAAGGCCCGGCGCTTAGCCCTCTACTGGCAGCCGTACCATGCCGCCCTTCAATCGGAGTTGGCGCGTATCAAGTCCGTCTACGGTTATGCCTTGCTCTGGGATGCGCATTCGATTCGTTCAGTCATTCCACATTTGTTTGATGGCGAACTCCCGGTTTTTAATTTTGGAACGGCCCAAGGAGCCTCCTGCGCTCCTGGCATTGCAGAGGATCTGCTGGCGCAGGTACAGGCCGGCGCTGCGAATATGCCTGCAGTACTGAATGGGCGTTTCAAGGGCGGTTACATCACCCGCGCCTATGGCAACCCAGCGCAACAGGTACATGCCATTCAGCTGGAGCTTGCACAACGCTGCTACATGCAGGAAGTCGCGCCTTACGCGCTGGATCAAGCACTTGTTCGAACACTAAAACCGGTATTGGCCGCGCTGGTCGAACGTTTCATGGCATTCAAACCAGCGCATGGATAAATGAACCTGGTGGTGCTCCCTTGGCGCACCACTGGTTTGCCTGTCAGCCCCCTGCAACCTTTAAAGGCTTTAGCCCTATCAGCATCAGTCCTGACTTAAGACTCTCAAGGGTCGGGAATCGTCGTCCGCTCATGGTCGGCCACTTGAGCCGTTCGATGTAATACGAGCTGCCGTCACGCCGAATCACAGTCTGGACAATCGAGCCGTCTGTGCTGCGGTGAATAAGTGTTGCCTGGCCATCGATATTCAATACCGTGCAATCGCCGGGCCTCAACAAGGCTTTCTCCAGAGATTTGATTTGGGTCACTTCGGAAGGCAAATCCAGCTGCAGTCGCAGGTCGCTTTTGACCATTGCCAATGGGCGCCCGAAGTTGTCGGTTGGAATACGCCCCGGATCTACCTCGATACCCCTTGCGGGACCTGTTAGAGGGTTTTCTACACGCAAGCTGATGCCGCCTTCCAGCTCACTGATGCCCGGCACGCCTTCCCATGCTCCAGCATGACTGTCACCCACCAACGCCACCCAGCGGTGGGCACCGCGCAGCGTCTGGTCGGTGGTGATGACCTTGTGCGCGAAGAAATTCATCATCTTCTGGCGGAAGTTGAGGTCAACGTTACGCATGCCCGTACTTTTGTAACTGGCCAGGCAGTCGATGGCCTGGACCCGTATATGGTTGGTACGCGCCGCTTTGACCAGCTCCAGGAAATTGAATCGACCCGTTGGGTCGGTTCTGTGTCCTCGGTCCAGTTCTTTCAGGTAGGTCTCCAGCTGTGCCGATAGCTTGCCTGTGCGGTTGAAAACGTTGAGATCAGCCTGATGGAAGTCGGTAAGCAAATGCTCCATGTACAGTGTTTTGACCTTCTGCTTGCTCAACACTTCCATGTTGTCGATCAGGAATTGTTTGCTGCCCACGCTGGAGTGGTTCTCGCCGATTACTAGCCCGGAAGCAATGCGATACAGCTTCTTGATAATGTTCTTACCGTCCAGATTCGCTGGCAGCTCAGGTATCTGCGGCTTGGGTGGCAATGTGGGTGATTCGAAAAACGTGTTGGCGTCCCGATAAAGGGTTTGCCTCATCGCCTTGAATTCCGCATTTGGGTTGGTGCCTTCAACCTTGGGCACACTGGCCATGTAGTCTTTCAAATCGTACTTGCTGCCACCGCCCTGGGCGATGTCGTTCAGGTCTTCTCGCAGCGCCTGGGGCATATCGTACGGAGTCGCGGGCGACTCGACGTCTGGTAGCGGGTGGCTGTCGTTGCCCCATGGCCATAATCCGTCGAACTTGCCACCACCGAACAGGCCGGGGCGATTGATGGGTTGCCATTCTCCCGCGGCATCGAGCCGAATGGGCAGGCTGCGATAGAAGGAATACGGGTTGGCAGGATCGATGATGGCCCAGGTTTTCAGTTCGTTAACGTAGCGCACGAGGTAATAGCTGTCGTTGATCAGCACATAACTTCCACCACTTGGTGGTTGAAAAATGCCATGGAATTTGCCCTGCTCGGCGATAGGCGACAGACCATCCAGAATCTCGTTGGTGTCAAACAATGACAGCAGTTCCGCGCCGTTCTCCGCGTACGCAGGGCCAGGAGCAAAACGGGCAATCGGCGGCAGTTGCGAAGGAACTACCTGTGCCTCATCAACCGGTCGCTCGGGAACGCTTTCTCGAGGGGTGAAGGTTTCGCTGGCTTCTCCCACTTCGGCAAGCTCTGATGCCCCGCGCAAGAAGGGCAGGTTGAAGAGGGTTTCGATACCGCTGGTGATGGCGCCGACGACCCCGGCCTTACGATCAGCCTTGGTAGTACCGTTAATCGCTTGGTCGATGTTCAAGCCCATATCGGCAATGCCGGCGCCCACGGCGGCGAGCGCGACTGGCCAGCCAAGGCCCGCCATGGAGCCGAACACATGTACGAATGCGTTCAAGTAGCCGATCCACATTTTTTTTCGCAACTCGCCATTGGAATGCAACGACAGGTCCGCATCGCTGTGCATGCGATCTTTGACGGCGTCGCGAATCCAGGTGAAAGCATCGCCCGTGATTGCTTCTGGCTTCTGATTGATTAGATGGTGATCGCGTGCGCCCCACGTCGAGTAGAGCAGGTCGATCATCGCGTTCAAGCCGATGTTGCCATCATCCTGTCGCTGGGCTGCCAAGGGAAAGTGCGCCATGAAGCGCGCCCGGTTCTCTGATTCGTTATTTTGCATCAGTAACCACCAATGCAGATCGTATGCGGTGGCGAAGATGTGGAAGCTGTTGGTTTCACCGGGGGTGTAAAGAATCCGCACTCCGTTGCGGTCGGTGATGCAAAGGATGTCGGTGGCTTTATAGCCGCCAATGTCCAGGACGCAGACATCAAGTCCCTCGACGGGTGAGGCTCGCGCTTGCAGCATTGCGAGGCTGATTGGCCATCTCACATTGCCTGCGACCGCTTTGATCACGGTCTTGAGGTCTTCATTGTTCAACCGCGAGCCATTGTGCTCGTCCAGTGCACGCGCCAGGAAATTGAGCTTGGCGAGTGTTCGAAAATCATCCGAATGCTGTGACCAGAATTGCTCCATTTTCTCTCGATAGGGCCCGCTGAAATTGATTTTCCACAGGTCCCTCAAGACGTCGCTGGGGTACATCTTCACTTCGTTGGTTTCGTTGAAGACTTTTGCGTGCGCCCCTTCACTGTAAAAGCCGCCATCGCCATCCAGCAGGTCGGCGCTGTCCTGGTCGTGTGCCCGGAAACGCTGCACCACCAATTGCGGCAGGGTCAACGATTGGCTGGGGTGGGGAGAGTGCTCCCAGCCCAGGAATGTCTTGTTGTTGCTGGCAGAAATGTTGTTGAAACGGTGCCACCAGACCTTATCGGGATCGATGCCGCTGACCCCGTGTTTTTCGAGAATGCCTTGGGCGGCTTCATACGCCATCGCGTGCAGGTCGGGGCAAGCTTCGGTGAAGGGCAAAGCCAACGCTTTGAGAGTTTGCTCATCAGCTGGATTGGGCAGTAAAAAATGATGGGTTGTTTCGGATAATTGCATCTCTCGCTCCTTGAGAAATAATGTGGAAAGTGGTCGTTTCAGGCCCGCTCCTCCAGGCCGGCGGTGAGCGGGTTTGCGTGATCACTTAAACAGGCAGTCGTCCCTCAAGTGTCAAACCCATGCGGTTTAGCGCGTGGGCGAGGTGCTCAAGGCTTGAGTAACTGATGTTGTGAACGCTGACCCAGGCAGGACGCTGGATCAGAAAGCCGCCACCCACGGTTCGCTCGATCAGCGTATGGATAAGCTGACCGGTCCGACTGCGATGAATCAATGTGAAATCCAGGATAGTTTTATCAATGACGAACATTCCCTCCCGGAACAGCAACTCGTCGATTGCCGTTGTCGTTCGGATAACCATGGGTGTTGGCATTTGCAGGTGCAGGTCCGCATATAACGTTTCGACACCTCCCGCCATTTGCGTTTGCGTCGGGGTCAGGTTATGGCCAATTTCTATCCCATGATCTATTTCAAAAAGCGTCTCCCTGCCGGGCAGTACTTCTTCTATTCGCAGGCCTATTCCTCCATTCATTTCGCTGATACCAGGGAGACCCCTGAAGGTGTTGGTGTTTTCCTGGCCTGTCAGGACCACCCACTTTCCGGCTCCATTGAGTGACTCATTGGCATGGATAATGGTGTTGGAATAGAAGTTTTTGATGGCCTGCTCCGAGACCGAACCCGTCGATGCACTTTCGTATTTGTAGGACGCCAGACAGTCGATGGCCTGGATGCGGATGTTATTTTTTCGCGCAAGCCGGACGACTTGAAGCGGCGTGTATATTCCTGATGGGTCATCCTGAAGCTTGGTCAGGTATGCCTCCAGTTCCTCGGACATTTCCCCGGTCCGGACGAAAGCATTCAAATCGACTTGACTGAAATCATTGAGAAGACGGTGCATGTAGAGGGTCTTGACCCCCTCGCGAGCGAACGTTTGCATGTTCTCGATGAGAAATCTCATGCTGGCGATTCGATTCTGAGCCTCACCAATAACCAACCCGGGAGCAGACTCGAAAACATTCTGCAGGAGCTGCGTGACGGTGGTCGACGGTGTTATCGACGGCTGCACCGGGCGCGCAGGTAACGATGCAAAAAAATCGTTTTTAAACAGGGTTTTGCGCGAGTTGGCAATCAGCACTGCGCGACGTGTTGCGACCAGGTCTTGATAGGTGGATATGGACTTCAAACCTCCAGGGGTCAGGAAGACTTTGACATGGGTCTGTCTTATGCCCAGGGCCAGATAACGCAGCTGACTGTCTGGGGGCGTATCGTAAGGGCTGGAAACCAAGCGGATCGCTGTTGGAGCTTGTGATCCGGAGACGGCTTGCGGCGGTTTGCGCAACGGTTTGATAAGGTCGTTACCACCTCCCTTCAGTCCGGTTTTCGAAGTAATTACCCATTTGCCCTCGGCAGTCAGGTTGACCGGTATCGATCCCGATGTCGCGTTGGGGCTTTGCGGATCGATGATTGCCCAGGTGCCGCCGCCGTTGACGTCGCTTTCGTAGCGCACGTAGTAGGCGTCATCGTTGAGCATTATCGCGTTCGAGGGATTTCTGTTTAGCGAATAAATTGCCTGGAATTTGCCACTGTCGGCAATAACGGCGTCGCTCTCCAGAATTTCATTGCTTTGCCAATGCTCAGGAACTGAGAGGGGCTGGCCAGCCTCGCGCTCCAGGGGTTTAAATGCCTGAAGGGGTGCAATGACCGGCGCCTCGGGTGCTCCAGAAACCTGTACCGCGCCAGGTTCGTCGGTGATTTGCAGGCTGGCCATTTCTGTGGCCTCGGCAGCGTCGACCGAAGCCTCCACTTCCTCCAACACGTTGACCTCTTTGAGCAGCGGAATGTTGAACACAATATTGATGCTGTCCAGCACCGCGCCTATGACACCGGCCTTGCGTTCAGCGGCTGTCTTGCCGTGCACTGCTTTGTCGATGTTCAAGCCCATGGCGGCAACGCTTGCTCCAATCACGGTCAATGCGATTGGCCAGCCAAGCAGCGCCAACGGTCCGAAGACGTGCAGGCCAACGGTCAGGTAACCCAGCCAAAGCTGTTGGCGCATATGGCCGTTGGTTACCAAGGTCAAATCGGCTTCCGTCAGCATCGTGGTTTTTACGGAGTGGCTCAGCCAGGTGAACGCATCACCGTGGATGAAGACATTTTTTTGATTGATCAGATGGTGGTCACTTGCCCCCCAAGTGCTGACCAGTTGGTTCATCAACGGGGTGATGCCATCGTTGATGGCTTGGCGTTCTGCCGGGGGGAAATGCATCAGGAACGCGGCAAGCAGTGCGTCGTCGTTCATCTGCATCAACACCCACCAGTGCAGGTCTGTTGGTGTCGGATGCACCTGAAAAGCTTGCGTGGCACCCGGAACGTAGGTGATTTGCCGCCCGTCATGGCCAACGATGCGCAAAATGTCACTCGCGACATGTCCAGCCACGTCCAGCACACAGATTCGAGTACCTGCGGGCACCGGGTTTTCTGATGCCAATGTTACGCGGGTGATCGGCCACGCCTGGTCATCGATCACCGCCCTGACGACAGTTTGAAAGTCGGCTTCTTCAAGCTGCAGGTTTTGCCGGGCTTGTACGGCTTGATTGAGGTAATTGCATTTGGCCAAGGTGCGGAAATCATCGAAATGAGTGCGCCAGAAATTATTCAGCTTGGTCAGGTACCGATCACTGAAGTCCATTTCCCACAAATCTTTGAGCACTTCGCTGGGGTACATCCGCACTTCATTTGTTTCGTTGTAAACGTTGGCGCTCGCGTCTGCGGTGTAAAAACCACCGTCGCCGTCCAGCAAGTCAGCATTGTCCTGGTCGGTGACGCGGTAGCGGTGTATTACCAGTTGTGTCAGGGTCAAGGATTCGCTGGGTGTTGGAGCGTGCTCCCAGCCAAGGAAAGCCTTTTGGCTGCTTGCGGAAATAGTATTGAACCGGTGCCACCAGACCTGATCAGGATCGAGTCCGGTAATGCCGTGCTTTTGTAAAATCTCGCTGGCAACTGCATGCGCCTCCTCCTGTATGCCCGGGCAGGCTGTGACGATTACTGGCGCGACAATCCGCAATTGTTCCTGATCGGTCATCGGTATTGCTGCAGTGTCTTGATGGCGGGGCATGTTCTCGTTCCTTGAGAATGGAGTGCCGATGTTTGCCCATTCGCTCAAAGAAAGTGCACTACATAGTTGTCGCATGCTGGTTGATTGCGGCCATCCGCCGCGCTGGTCTTACTGTTTCTCAATCGCAGGTGTATCGTATTCGCCTTTTGCGGGCCCCCGAGCCTGCTGCTGATACGTGAGGTAGTTGAGTTCATGTCCTTTACCCGTCGACAAATACTCGGTGGTCTGGCCGGTCTTGTAGTGGTTGGCGTGGGGGCCGGAGGCGCGTCGCGTTACTGGCTGGGAAAAATGGCCGATGCCGAGGCAGGTCATGACTATGAGCTGATTGCGGCGCCGCTGGATGTCGAGTTGGTGGCCGGGCACAAAACCGAGGCCTGGGCATTCGGGCCATCGGCACCCGGCACCGAGTTGCGTGTGCGCCAAGGTGAATGGCTGCGGGTGCGGTTCATCAATCATCTGCCGGTAGCAACCACCATTCACTGGCACGGCATCCGCCTGCCGCTAGAGATGGACGGCGTACCGTATGTCTCGCAGCTTCCGGTATTACCCGGTGAATACTTCGACTACAAATTCCGCGTGCCCGACGCAGGCAGCTATTGGTACCACCCGCATGTGAACAGCAGTGAAGAGTTGGGTCGTGGCCTGGTCGGCCCGTTGATCATCGAGGAGCGCGACCCCACCGGTTTCAAGTACGAAAAAACCTTGAGCCTGAAGAGCTGGCACGTTGATGAAGAGGGCGCGTTTGTTGCCTTCAGCATTCCTCGCGAGGCAGCGCGTGGCGGCACGGCGGGGCGGCTGTCGACCATCAATGGTGTATCGCAGGCGGTGATCGACTTGCCGGCTGGGCAGATCAGTCGCGTGCGGTTGTTGAACCTCGATAACACGCTGACGTATCGCATCAATATTCCGGGGGTCGAAGCGCAGATCTATGCGCTGGACGGCAACCCCGTCGAGCCGCGTCCGCTGGGCAAGGAGTATTGGCTGGGCCCCGGCATGCGTATTTGCCTGGCAATCAAGGCACCGCCCGCCGGTGAAGAGTTGTCGTTGCGTAACGGGCCGGTGCGCCTGGGTACTTTACGTTCGGTGGCAAACACCGATGCACCGACCGAATGGCCACCCGCGCTACCCGCTAATCCGGTCGCCGAGCCAGACCTGGCCAATGCCGAGAAACTCAACTTCAATTTCGAGTGGGTAGGCTCGGTGTCGGTGAACGTCGACAACGGTAAGCCGCCGAGCTTGTGGCAGATCAACGGCCAGGCCTGGGACATCACCGATAAAACCTGCTCCGACCGCCCGATTGCCAAGCTTGTGAAGGGCAAAAGCTACATCTTCGAATTGAAAAACATGACTCAGTATCAGCACCCGATTCACTTGCATGGCATGAGCTTCAAGGTCATTGCCTCGAACCGGCACAAGGTTATTCCGTACTTCACCGACACCTATTTATTGGGCAAGAACGAGCGTGCGCAAGTGGCGTTGGTAGCCGATAACCCTGGCGTCTGGATGTTCCATTGCCATGTGATCGACCACATGGAAACCGGCCTGATGGCCGCCATCGAGGTGGCGTGATGCGTCAGATACGTCCCGTTGCGATCATCGATCGCAGCCGTGATCGAGAGTTCATGCGTGAAGCGCTGACGCTGGCCGCCGAAGGTGCGGCGTTGGGCGAAGTGCCGGTGGGTGCGGTGCTGGTGCAGGATGGCGAGATTATTGGACGCGGATTCAACTGCCCGATCAGTGGCAACGATCCCAGTGCCCACGCTGAGATGGTCGCGATTCGCGCTGCGGCATTGGCTGCCAGCAATTACCGTCTGCCCGGCAGCACGCTTTACGTGACGCTGGAGCCGTGCAGCATGTGCGCAGGCTTGATCGTGCATTCACGAATTGCGCGGGTGGTGTATGGCGCGCTGGAGCCGAAGGCCGGAATCGTGCAAAGCCAGGGGCAGTTTTTTACCCAGGGCTTTTTGAATCACCGGGTGCTGTTCGAGGGCGGGGTGTTGGCCGAGGAATGTGGGACAGTACTCAGCGAATTCTTCAAGGCCCGACGTGCCAAACCCACAGACTGAGCACGAAACCAATGTGTGTGGGCTTGCTCGCGAAAGCGGTGTTTCAGTCAACATCTCTGTTGAATGTTCATCCGCATAAGCGAGCAAACCCACTCCAACAGGGAATCTCGGCGAACAGGAAATCGGTGGGTTATTTGCGGGCCACGATCACCGCGCGCATCGGTGCGGGCAAACCTTCAACCGTTTTGCTGTGATCGTTGGGGTCAAGGTAATCGCTCAGCGATTGAAACTTCATCCATTCAGTTGCGCGCTGTTCCTCGACGCTGGTCGTGCTGACGTCAACACACTTCACATCGCTGAATCCTGCCCGACGTAGCCACAATTCCAGCGCCGGCACCGACGGTAAAAACCATACATTGCGCATCTGCGCGTAGCGGTCTTCCGGCACCAGCACCTGCTGTTGATCGCCTTCGATCACTAACGTTTCGAGCACCAGTTCGCCACCTTTTACCAGGCAGTCCTTCAGTGCCAGCAAATGCTCGATCGGCGAACGACGGTGATAAAACACGCCCATCGAAAACACTGTGTCGAAACCTTCCATGTTCGGCGGCAGGTCTTCAAAAGGGAACGGCAAGTGCCAGGCATTGGGCTCGGACAGATAACGCTGCACTGCCTGGAACTGACAGAAGAACAGCCAATTGGGGTCAACACCGATCACGCTGTCGGCACCGGCGCCGAGCATGCGCCACATGTAATAACCGTTGCCGCAGCCGACATCGAGGATGCGTTTGCCTTTGAGGTCCAGATGCGGCGCCACGCGTGACCATTTCCAGTCCGAACGCCATTCGGTGTCGACATGCACACCAAACAAATCAAAGGGGCCTTTACGCCAAGGCGACAATCCCATCAGCGCGGTGCGCATTTGCGCACGCGTTTCGTCGTCGCAATCCGTGTTCAGGCTCAGGCCATTGAGCAAATCGACGTCGCTGGGCTGGATCTTTGGCAGCGCGTCCAGCGCACTCTGCCAGCGCTCGAGGTCGCCGTGGCCCTTTTCCATTTTCTTGTCGAGTTGCGCTTGCAGGGTGTTGGCCCATTCGGCCAGCGGGGTGCCAGCCAGACGGCGGGCGAGAGGCGACAAATCAATCATGGCAAGGCAATCAACGAGGCAAAGTTAAGACACTGGAACCACGGCACGACTTTGGAGAACCCGGCGGCCAGCAGGCGTTCGCGATGTTCTTCGAGACTGTCGGGCTTCATGACATTTTCGATGGCGCTGCGCTTCTGGGCAATTTCCAGTTCGCTGTAGCCATTGGCGCGTTTGAACGCGACGTGCAGGTCGGTGAGCAACGCGTGCTCTTGCAGGTCGTTGAAGCGCAGCTTCTCCGACAGGATTAACGCGCCACCGGGCAGCAATGATTGGCGAATGCGCGAGAGCAAGGGTGTGCGCTGGTCCGGGGCGATGAATTGCAGGGTGAAGTTAAGCGCCACGACCGAGGCTGGTTCGAAGCGCAGGGCGAGAATGTCACCTTCTATAACTTCGACCGGCAGCAACTCCTGGAACATCGAATCCTGGCCGTTCAGGTACTCGCGGCAGCGTTCCACCATCGCGGCGGAGTTATCCACAGCAATCACCCGGCACCCGTCGGTGCGTACGTGACGGCGCAATGCTTGTGTCACGGCGCCCAAGGACGAGCCAAGGTCGTAGAGCACGCTGTTGGGCTGAGCAAATTGCGCGGCGAGTACGCCGAGGTTTTCAACGATGGTCGGATAGCCGGGCACCGAGCGTTTGATCATGTCCGGGAATACCCGCACCACGTCCTCGTTAAAGGCGAAGTCAGGCACCTGGGCCAAAGGCTGGGCGAAAAGGCGATCGGGTTCTTTGCTCACGGCGGTTCCGGCGGCGTAGAGGGAAAGGCCGGTATTTTAGCCAAGTTGTTACGCAGATGCGCGGGTTGTCTGATGTGGTGAGGGGATTTATCCCCGTTGGAGCGCGAAGCGGTCCTTGAACTTTTGAACGTCGGCTTTCAATAGGCCGCATTCACAGGTTTGACGTTTGCTTTGCAGCGCAACGGGGATAAATCCCCTCACCACAGGGTTAGTGGGGTCACAGGGCTTGGTGTTGTAACCGCAGTTAGTGTTGTTTTTGGGTGAATGCCGACGCGGTGATAGCCCATTGCCCCAGCCAGTAGCTGAGGATGATCACGTAAGCAGCGGCGTGGAATGAAGTCACAAAACGATCAATGCCAATCACGCTGTCGGAAAATACAAACGCCACGGCACCCCCCGCTGCCAGTAGCGCCGAACGCTTGGGCACATCGCTGCCGAGTCGGGCCAATGCGCGCCAGAGCATTGCGCTGATCGCCAGGCCATAGACAATCACCGGCACCAGCAAAGGCCCCAGGCCGTGAGCGATCAGAACCCCCAACAGCACCGCACCGACACCCAGCGCGATCACCAGTGGCAACACTGCCAGTCGCCGGCAATCACTCAAATAGGCTTTCAGGTAAGCCAGGTGGGCGACCAGAAATGCCCCGAGGCCAAACACGAACAAGTCCCCAGGCCATGCCAGCAACACGTCGCCGATCAACGAGAAAATCAACCCCAGGCTGATCCAGCGCCGGTAGTCGGTGGGCGGCGCATCGTGCAACCAACCGAGCAACGCCAGCACGGGCAGTGGTTTGACCAGCAAACACAGCAGTGCAGCGTGCATGCTCAGGCCATACAGGTAAGTCGCCGCACCCATCAGCGCCAGAATCATCCAGCCCATGATCAGTTGACCGAAATCGCGCAGTCGAAGGTTTCAACCGGCAACACCTCCGGCGCCCACGGCTGCTGTGACGTCAGGCGTAAACGGCCTTGCCCTGACCCAAAGGCCTGAAAACGCCAGGTCGATATACCGGCGCTGCCGACAATTCCGGCATCTTCCGGGTTGCTGTAAACCTCTGGGCTTAGGGCGCGCAGCACGCCACCGGCCGAATCCTGGATAGCCCAGCGATAACCTGTGGTCGGATTGCTGGGCAGCGTCAGGATCAGGTTTTGCCCGTTGCTCAGTTTCACCGGGCATTCGCTTTGTTTTTCCACGGTCACGTTCTGTTTCGGCTGCGTGGCGCAGGCGGCCAGTAAAGAGAGGGCGAGGGGGATAAACAGGCGGGTGGGGGACATAAGATCAGCAGCTCCGGCATTCACGACGAACGGCGAGCATAACCGAGTTAAGACAAAGTGTGACAGTCGCGGCAAGGGCTGGAGGGAGTTTGATGTTGTGAGTGCAGGCGCCTTCGCGAGCAAGCCTGCTCCCGCAGCGGAACGCATTCCAACTGCGGGAGCGGGCTTGCTCGCGAAAGCGGTGGTGCAGGCACTACATGACTATCAGAACAAGATTTTCGCCACGTCCGCAAAGCGTTTGGCGAAATGCACGGTAATCCCTTCCTTCAGATAATCCGGCAATTCTTCAAAACTCCCGCGGTTGGGCTCCGGCAATATCAGCTCGAAAATCTTCTGCCGGCGCGCCGCGATTACTTTCTCACGCACTCCGCCAATCGGCAGTACGTGCCCGGTCAGCGTCAGTTCGCCGGTCATGGCCACTCCCTTTTTAGGCGGCTGGTTACGTGCAAGCGAAAGCAGGGCGCTGGCCATGGTCACGCCAGCGCTCGGGCCGTCCTTCGGCGTGGCACCTTCCGGCACGTGCAGGTGGACGAAGGCCTCGTCAAAAAACTTCGGATCACCGCCGAATGACTTGAGGTTCGAACTGACGTAGCTGTAGGCAATTTCTGCCGACTCTTTCATCACATCACCCAACTGTCCGGTGAGTTTGAAACCACGGTTCAAGGTGTGAATACGCGTTGCCTCGATCGGCAATGTGGCACCGCCCATGCTGGTCCAGGCCAAACCGGTAATCACCCCCGTGCCCGACAGCACTTGTTCATTGCGGAACACCGGATGACCGAGCGACGCTTCCAGATCTTTCGGGCCGATTTTGATCACGGCTTTCGGCTCGTCGATCAACTTCACCACCGCTTTGCGCACCAGTTTGCCCAGTTGTTTTTCCAACTGCCGCACGCCGGCCTCACGCGCATAGCCGTCGATCAGGGCTTTAAGCGCCGTGTCGCTGATGGACAGGCTGCCTTTCGACACGCCAGCCTTTTCCAGTTGCTTGGGCCACAAGTGACGTTTGGCGATGGCGATTTTTTCTTCGGTGATGTAACCCGACAGGCGAATGACTTCCATACGGTCCAGCAACGGGCCGGGAATCGAATCGAGTGTGTTGGCGGTGCATACAAACAGCACTTTCGACAGGTCCAGACGCAGGTCCAGATAGTGGTCGAGGAATTCGACGTTCTGCTCCGGGTCTAGGGTTTCCAGCAGTGCCGAGGCCGGATCGCCCTGGTAGCTTTGGCCCATTTTGTCGATCTCGTCGAGCATGATCACCGGGTTCATCACTTCAACGTCTTTCAACGCCTGCACCAGTTTGCCCGGCTGCGCACCGATGTAGGTGCGACGGTGGCCCTTGATCTCGGCTTCGTCGCGCATGCCGCCGACGCTGAAGCGATAGAACGGGCGACCCAGTGATTCGGCGATGGACTTGCCGACGCTGGTTTTACCCACGCCCGGCGGGCCGACCAGCAACACGATAGAGCCGCTGATTTCGCCTTTATAAGCACCGACCGCGAGAAATTCGAGGATGCGGTCCTTGATGTCGTCGAGGCCGGCATGGTGTTTGTCGAGCACTTTGCGCGCGTGCTTGAGGTCGAGTTTGTCCTCGCCATACACGCCCCACGGCACCGACGTTGCCCAGTCGAGGTAATTACGGGTCACCGCATATTCCGGCGAGCCGGTTTCGAGGATCGACAGCTTGTTCATTTCCTCTTCGATGCGTTTCTGCGCTTGTGGCGGCAAAACCTTATCGGTGAGGCGTTGCTCGAACTGCTCGATGTCCGCGCTGCGGTCGTCCTTGGTCAGCCCCAGTTCCTGCTGGATGACCTTCAGTTGTTCCTTGAGGAAGAATTCACGCTGATGCTCACCGATCTTGCGGTTAACTTCGGCGGAAATTTCTTTCTGCAGGCGCGCCACTTCGACTTCTTTGCGCAACATCGGCAGGACTTTTTCCATGCGCTTGAGCATCGGCACGCAGTCGAGCACTTCTTGCAGTTCATTGCCGGTCGCCGACGTCAGCGCCGCAGCGAAGTCGGTCAGTGGCGAAGGATCGTTGGGGCTGAAGCGGTTGAGGTAATTTTTCAGTTCTTCGCTGTACAGCGGGTTCAGCGGCAGCAATTCCTTGATCGCGTTGATCAGCGCCATGCCGTAGGCCTTGACCTCGTCGGTCGGCTCGGTGGGCTGATGCGGGTATTCCACTTCTACCAGGTACGGCGGACGGTGGTGCTTGAGCCAGGTTTTGATTCGTACGCGGGTCAGGCCCTGGGCAACGAATTGCAATTTGCCGTTTTCGCGGCTGGCGTGGTGCACCTTGACCAGGGTGCCGTAGAGCGGCAGGGCCGAGGTGTCGAAATGACGTGGGTCTTCCTGCGGCGTGTCCATATAGAACAGGGCGAGGGAGTGGTGATCGGATTTGCTGACCAGGTCCAGTGTTTCTGCCCACGGCTCTTCATTGACGATGACCGGCAACACTTGGGCCGGGAAGAACGGGCGGTTGTGGATCGGGATGATGTAGACCTTGTCCGGCAGGTTCTGGCCTGGCAGGGCGAGGCCTTTGCTAGCGGAGTGGTGTTCGGCGTTCTCGGGGTCAGCGTAGTCGTTCGGATCGTCGGGGAATTCTTGCTGGTCGCTCATGGGGCACCTGCGCAATGGAGTATGGCTCTTAGATGGGGCAGGTGCGGGGTGGTTTCAATGGCAGCGACTATTTGAAGCGCTGCGTTCAAGGTTTTGACAGTTTTGCCGCGACCACCGTGAATCCTTGCCGGGCGGACTGACATTTTGTCTTCAGCTTTTTTATTCATGGTCGATAGCCTGTACAGAAGCTGATCTGTTGCATAGGTTTTTGCTGGACGAGCGGCCGCGTGTCGCGTCATATTGAGTGATGGCATTTTGCCTTGTTTCTGGCATTGTTTCTCTGATACGACACATCAGCACCACTGGCGCCAAGGTTGGCCATTTTGACTCCCTGAATTTTTGGAAGCCTGTATGGCCCGATTTCACTCCTTGCTTCTTGCTGCCACAACCCTGTGCATCAGTTATTTCGCCAACGCTGCGCCACTGAACATTCAGGTGAACGATCAGCATGGCAAGCCGCTGGCCGACGCGGTGGTCACGTTACAAGGCCCGGCCGGCTTGCCCGTAGGTACCCTCAAGGCCGACATGGACCAGCGTGCGCAGCAGTTCGCGCCGCATGTGTTGGCGGTGCATACCGGTACGCCAATCAAATTTCCCAACAGCGACAATATTCGCCATCAGGTTTATTCCTTTTCGCCGGCCAAGCGCTTCGAATTACGGCTGTATGAAGGCACGCCGTCGGATCCGGTGTTGTTCGATAAACCCGGCGTAGTGGTGCTTGGCTGCAATATTCACGACTGGATGCTGGGTTATGTCTACGTCACCGATGACCCGCGCTTCGGTGTAACCGATGCCAGCGGTCAATTGACGCTCGACGCACCGCCCGGGGGTTATCACGCCACCCTCTGGCATCCGCAGGCGCCGGGCATGCAACCGGTCGACGGTGGTGACGTCAAGATTGCCGCCGCCGGTCTTACGCAATCTTTTGTACTGACGGTTGAGCCTCAAACCGCGCAAACCCCCACCGCGCCGGCACCCAGTGCCTTTGGTGACGCCTTCAAGCGAGCCGCCCATGAAACTGCGCAATAGCTTTCAGGCCCGGGTTGCGTTCGTCCTGATCCTGCTGTTGCTGGTGGTGGTCGGTGCGCTGTATTTCAGCGTCAAGATGGCAACCAATTCCGCCGTGCGCGGCCAGGCCAGCGCGCAACTGGAAGTGGGTGCGCGGGTGTTCGAGCGGTTGCTGGAAGTGCGCGGCCGGCGGCTGGCCGATGGTGCGCAATTGCTCGCGGCAGATTTCGGCTTTCGCGACGCCGTGGCCAGCGGCGACTCGGCGACCATGGCCTCCGTGCTGCTTAACCACGGCAAACGTATCAATGCCAGCGACATGATCCTGCTGGGCATGGATGGCAAAGTGTTGGCCAGTACCTTGGACGATGTCGTTGAAGGCACGCCATTTCGCTTCGACCAGGCCCTGCGTGACGCCAAGCGGCTGCAGCAAACCATGGTCATCGTGCCATTACAGGGTAAACCGCATTTGTTGGTCGAAGCCACGGTGCTGGCGCCTCTGCCGATTGCCCGCGTGGTGATGGGGTTCAGCATGGACGGGAGTTGGGCCAGTGAATTGCAATCGCTGACCAATCTTCAAGTGTCGTTCCTGACCGTCGATCGCCAGCAGGTTGGCGAACTGGTCAGCACTCAGCCCGGCGCCCTGCACGATAGCCTGGTGAGCCTGATGCTCGACAGTCGTCAAGGCAGTCAGGTGCAGTTGAGTGAGTTTGAGGACCAGCGTTTTCTGAGCCAGTCGTTGCTGTTGGCCAGTGTGACTGAGGGCAGTGACAACCAGGTTATTGCACTGTTGCAAAGTCCATTGGACGCCGCGCTGCAGGCGTTCGCCCCGCTGGATGAAAAAATTCTCGGTATTGCTTTGGTTGCGCTGTTGGGTTCGCTGGCCGGCGCACTGTTGCTGGCCCGCAGCGTTTCGCAACCGGTACGGGTGTTGGCCGAGGCCGCCGAGCGTATCGGTCAGGGCGACTATCACACCCCGGTCAGTCTCAAGCGCAGTGACGAACTCGGGCGGCTGGCGAATGCCGTTAACGATATGCAAAGTGGAATCGCCGAGCGCGAACTGCAATTGGCGCACAACGCCTTGCACGACCCGCTCACCGGTTTGCCGAATCGCTCGCTGGCCATGGAACGACTGGGCAGCACGATTTCCGCGCAGCGGCCCATGGCCCTGGTGTACATGGGCATCGATAACTTGCGGGCGGTCAACGAAACGACCGGGCCGGAGGCGGTCGATCAATTGCTGCGCCAGATCGGCCAGCGTCTGCAAGGTGCGTTGCGACCCGGCGATACCGTGGCGCATCTGATTGCTGACGAATTCCTGTTGTTGCTTGATGGTATGGACGGCGACGCGGCCGTGGCGGTGGCCGATCAGCTGCAGCAACTGTTGCTCAAGCCCCAACGCATCAACGGTCATGACGTGGCACTGGACTGTCGCATGGGCATTGCCGCCTATCCAGCGGATGGCCTTGGCGCACAGACCTTGCTGGAACGTGCCGCCATTGCGATGAAAGACGCGGCGCAAATGCCCGGCCGGCTGCAAATGTATGAGCAGGGTCGTGACCTCGCCCACCGCCGCCAGATCACCCTGATTCGCGATTTGCGTCACGCGGCGGGCAATGGTGAATTCCTTCTGCATTACCAACCCAAACTCGACATTCGCCACGGTCACGTGCGTCAGGCAGAAGCCTTGTTGCGTTGGCAACACCCGCAATTCGGCATGGTCTCGCCAGCAGAATTCATTCCCTTGGCCGAGCGTACCGGCAGCATTCAAACCCTCACTCATTGGGTGATCGAGGAGGGCATGCGTCAGCTCTCGGAATGGAATCGAAGAGGCCTGTGGTTACAGCTGTCACTGAACATTTCTGCCGATGACCTGCTCAGTGATGAGTTGGCAAAACGGGTCTCGGCGCTCTTGCGGGCTTACCGCTTGCCGGCTGAACAACTGATTTTCGAAATCACCGAAAGCGCGGTCATGCGCGAGCCTGCGCAGGCATTGAAGGTGCTGCATCAGTTGCGTGACTGCGGCATCAGTTTATCGGTGGATGACTTCGGCACGGGTTACTCATCGCTGGCGCACCTCAAGCGATTGCCGGTGCAGGAGCTGAAAATCGATCAATCCTTCGTGCGCGATCTGGACGAGACCAGCGAAGACGCGGTGATCGTTCGCTCGACCATCGAGATGAGCCACAACCTGGGGCTCAAGGTTGTGGCAGAAGGCGTCGAATACGCCCACAGCCTGCGTCTGCTGGAGCGCTGGCAGTGCGACACGGCGCAGGGCTACCTCATCAGTCGTCCGCTGAGTGCGGCGGCCTTCGAAGCTTGGGTGGCATTGCCCCTGAGCGCTCAAACTTGCAGGGTTCATTGATTCATGACGTCACGTTTTACGGTGTTGCTCGGTTGCCTCTTAAGCTTGCCCCTGCAAACTGCCTTGGCCGACAACGGTCGCCTGATCGCCACCGGCGGTGCCAGCAGCCTTGAGGGTGCGGCGGGCGGTGGCATCACGCCGTGGGCAATGCTCGCCGGTTACGGTGAGAAAAACGAGTGGGGCGCCAGCGCCTTCGCGACCACCGTCAACCTGCCGGATTATCGGCTGGATGTGGCCGGATTAGCGGTCGCTTATGACAACCGCATCGAGTTGTCTTTTGCCCGCCAGCGTTTCGACCTCGGCTCGCTGGTGCATAAGTTGAACCTGCCCGAAGACAGCCTCGGCCAGGACGTGCTCGGGGTAAAGGTGCGGCTGTTTGGCGATGTGATCTACGACGATCTGCCGCAGGTTTCCCTGGGGCTGGAGTACAAGCATCAGCGTGATTTTCTGATCCCGAGTCTGGTGGGCGCCAAGCGTGACAGCGACACCGAAGGCTACCTGGCAGCCAGCCGTTTGTTCATGGGCGCGGCGTTGGGTTACAACCTGCTGGTTAACGGCAGCCTGCGTTACAGCAGAGCAAATGAGTTGGGGTTGTTGGGGTTTGGTGGCGATCGTCGTGACACACGCAGTGTGTTGAAAGAAGGCTCGGTGGCGGTGTTGTTCAATCCGCGTTGGGCGGTGGGTGTGGAGTACCGCGAGAAGCCGGACAACCTGTCGTTCGCCGGGGAAAGTGATTGGGCAGACGTGTTTGTCGGCTATTTCCCGAACAAGCATGTGTCGGTGGTATTGGCCTACGCGCGGCTGGGTGAGATCGCCACGCTGGCCAATCAAAACGGCACTTATCTTTCTGTGCAGGGGAGTTTCTGATGCGATTTTTGCCGCTGATTCTGCTGCTGTTGTTGAGCGCTTGTGCGCAGCAGCCGCCGAAGAACGACAGCCTGTATCGAGACCTCGGCGAACGTGCGGGAATCACCCGGATTGTCGAAGGCATGCTGCTGAAAATTGCCCGGGACGAACGGATTGTCGAGCGCTTTCGCAACATTGATATTCAGCGCTTGCGCGACAAACTGATCGAACAGTTCTGCGTCGAGGCGGGTGGTCCTTGTGTGTATACCGGCGACACCATGGCCGAAAGTCACAAAGGCCAAAACGTCAGCCGCAGCGACTTCAATGCGTTGGTTGAGGACCTGATTGCGGCGATGGATGAGCAAGGCATCAGTGTGCAGGTGCAGAACCGCTTGATCGCCCGGCTGGCGCCAATGCGCCCCGAGGTCATCGAGCAGTAAATTGTGCGCTGAACACACTCATCGGTGGCAGCGAGCCTGCTTGCAAGGGCTGCTCGGCTTTCAGTATTAACGTCGTCTGACGCACCGCGATCGCGCTCCCACACTTGGCGTCAGCAGGCACAAAAAAAGGCGACTCCCTCACAGGAGTCGCCTTTCGTTCAACCGCCGCTAATGCTTACTCGGACAGTTTGTACGCCAGCACATAGTCACCTTGCTTGGTGCCCAGCGAGCCGTGACCGCCGGCCATGACGAGCACGTATTGCTTGCCGTCCTTGCCGGTGTAGGTCATCGGTGTGGTTTGTGCGCCTGCTGGCAGGCGACCTTCCCACAGCTGCTTGCCGTTCTTGACGTCATAGGCGCGCAGATACTGGTCCAGGGTGGCGCTCAGGAACGCAACGCCACTGGCCGTGGTGAACGTACCGCCCAGGCTCGGAACGCCCATGGTCAGCGGAATCGGAACCGGCGAGCTATCGCGCACGGTACCGTTTTTGTGCATCCAGATGGTTTTGTGAGTGGTCAGGTCAACCGCGGCCACATAACCCCACGCTGGCGCTTGGCACGGCAGGCCCATTGGCGACAGCAGTGCTTCGAGGATCACGCCATAAGGCGCGCCTTTGTTTGGCTGCACACCTTCGGTTTCACTGACGCGCGGCCCTTGCTTGGCGATTTCGGCGGCCGGGATCAGTTTCGATCTGAACGCCATGTAGCTTGGGTTGACGAAAGCAATCTGGCGTACCGGATCAACCGAGATACCGCCCCAGTCGAATACACCGAAGTTACCCGGATAAACAATCGAACCTTGCAGCGATGGCGGCGTGAACGGACCGTCGTAGCGCAAGGATTTGAAATCGATGCGGCAGATCAGTTGATCGAACGGCGTCACGCCCCACATGTCGCGCTCTTTGAGCGGCGGCGGCATGAAGTTCAGGTCGGACTTGGGTTGGGTCGGCGACGTGTGATCACCCGCGACAGCACCTTGCGGAACCGGCACTTCGTTGATCGGCACAATCGGCTTGCCAGTGCTGCGATCCAGCACGTAGATGCTGCCTTGCTTGGTCGACGCCAGCACGGCAGGTTTCACGCCTTCGCTGGTTTTCATGTCCATGAGGGTTGGCTGACCACCCACGTCCATGTCCCACAAGTCATGGTGAGTAAACTGGAAAGTCCACTTCACGTGACCGCTGTCGATGTCCAGCGCCGTCAGGCCTGCGCTGTATTTTTCAGAGTCCGCAGTACGGTCGCCGCCGTACTGGTCGGGCATCTGGTTACCCATCGGCAGGTACAACATGCCGAGTTTTTCGTCGACCGCAAACATCGACCACATGTTCGGCGAGTTGCGGGTGTAGGTCTTGCCTTCGGCAATCGGCGTGGTGTCGTCCGGGTTGCCACTGTCCCAGTTCCACACCAGTTTGCCGGTGTGCACGTCGAACGCGCGGATCACGCCGCTAGGCTCATCGGTGGAGACGTTATCGGTGACGTGGCCACCAATCACTACCAGGTTTTTAGTCACCGCTGGCGGCGAAGTGGAGTAGTAACCGCCCGGTGCGAACGTGCCGATATTGGCGCGCAGGTCGACTTGACCTTTGTCACCGAAGTCTTCGCACATCTTGCCGGTGTCGGCGTTCAGCGCAATCAGACGCGTGTCGGCAGTCGGCAGGAACAGGCGACGCGGGCAGGCGTTGCTTTCAACGGCAGCGCTGGCGCTACCGGTAGGGCTCTGCTCGGAGGCGTAAACAGCGTCATCGTGATACGACACGCCACGGCACGTCATGTGCGCCCAACCTTTGAAGTTGGCGGCGTTCTGGGTGCTGATTTTCGGGTCGAAGCGCCAGATTTCCTTGCCGGTGTCTGGGTCGAGCGCAATCACCTGGCTGTGCGGCGTGCACACATAAAGCATGCCGTTGACCTTCAACGGGGTGTTCTCGGCAGTGGTTTCACCCGGGTCGTTAGGCCCAGGAATGTCGCCAGTGCGATAGGTCCAGGCCGGAACCAGTTTGTGCGCGTTTTCTGGGGTGATCTGCGCCAGTGGCGAGTAACGGTCGCCATGCGCGCTGCGCCCGTAGGAGTTCCAGTCACCGTCAGCCATCGCTGGCGCGGTGTTGGTCATGCCCGGAACGCTGTCGCGGTCCAGTTGACCCTTGATCTCACCGGGGTTGGTGAACTGGCTGGCCAATGCCGCGGCACCAGCCAACACCACCGCCACGCTCAACGCGCCGGTGCCCATCGGCGCAGCGCCGGTGAGCAACAGCGGACGGCGGAACCACGGCAGCAACATCACGATGCCCAGCGCGAACAATAGCGCCAGACGCGGCACCAGTTGCCACCAATCCAGGCCTACTTCCCACAGGGCCCAGACCGTACTGGCAAACAGCACCAATGCATATAGGCCGAGCGCTGCTCGGCGAGCGGCGATCAACAGCACGCCCGTCAGCGCCAAGCCGATACCGGCCAGCAAGTAATACAGCGAGCCGCCAAGCATACTCAGCTTGATCCCGCCGGCCAGCATGGCCAGGCCCATTAGCAGAAGCAGAATGCCGAGCAGGTTCGGCAGTAGACGGCTTCGACTCAAAGCACCATCAGTGCTCATAGTGTGGTTCTCCGTGACGTTTTAAGTAGTCCCGCGCAAGTTCACTGTAGATGACGATCTGGCACAGGCATGGTTCAGTAAGAAAAGTGAAAGTTGTCAGAGCGGTGTTGTGGGCGCGAACCCGCTTGCGATGGCTGCTCAACATTCAGGCTCGGAATTGACTGATAGATCGCCATCGCGAACAGGCTCGCCGCCACGGGTTTTTCATGAAGACCTGAAACGAGGGTGTAATCGGGTGGCGCGGGCTGAAGCGGCATCGAAGCTGTTGGCGGAAACGTTTCAGCTTGGGTTGCGTAAGGATAATGTTCTGTTACAAATAGAAAAAGTGCTTTTACTGACATGAATTTTTGTTGATTCGGTAACAGTGCCGGGCGGCAAACGTGTCCGGTTGGCCTACATTTACCGCACAGCACACAGATTGCTTTCCCCCAGCGAAGCGCTCGGCTAAGGTGCGCGCCTTCCCAACTTTTCACCGCTCGAAGGCCCGGCATGACCGAACACAACAACAACCCGCTGCACGGCGTAACGCTCGAGCAAATCCTTAATGCTCTGGTTGAGCATTACCAATGGTCGGGGCTCGCCGAGCGCATCGATATCCGTTGTTTCAAGAGCGATCCGAGCATCAAGTCGAGCCTGACGTTTTTGCGTAAAACACCTTGGGCGCGGGAGAAGGTCGAGCACTTGTACGTCAAGTTGATGCGCACCAAGCGACCGCTCTGAACATGAACACCCAGGCCGCTCCAACGTCTGGCGTGCGAACCCGTTTGGTAGCCTTGGCGGCGTTTTTGGGCTGGGCCGGACTGAGCATTCAGCTGTACCTGATTTTTTATTCGCGCTGGACACTCGGCGCCAGCCTGATCGGCGGTCTGGTGAGTTTCTTCAGCTACTTCACGGTGCTCGGCAATACGCTGGTGGCAACGGTGCTGACCTGTGAGCTGAGCCATCGCGAGTCGGTGGCTCGACGCTGGTTTTTGCAGCCTGGGGTCAGCAGTGGCGTCGCGGTGAGCATTGCCGTGGTCAGCCTGGCGTACAACGTTTTGTTGCGCCACCTGTGGCATCCCGAAGGTTGGCAGTTTGTCGCTGACGAGTTGTTGCACGACATCGTGCCGTTGCTGTTTTTGGCGTGGTGGTGGCTTTGCGTACCGAAGGGCACATTGCGCCTGAAACACCTGGCGCTGTGGGTCATCTATCCGCTGCTGTACTTCGCCTATTTACTGCTGCGAGGCCATTTGCTGGCGGTTTATCCCTACCCGTTCATTGATGTCGACACGCTGGGTTATCCACAGGTGTTTGTGAACGCGTGCGGATTGCTGGCAGGTTTTATCGTGATTGGGTGGGTGGTGATCGCCCTGGATCGGTGGCGAGGGCGAACAGGCACGGTTTGAATTTTCAGTGTTTTTAGCATCGCCATCGCGAGCAGCTCGCTCCCACGGGGATTGGCTGTGAACACTGAAAGGGTGGACTTCGCCGATCGAACTGTGGGAGCGAGCGTGCTCGCGATGAGGACTTTAAGGCAGTCACTCTTCGTCGCTGTCATCCAGCCGCCAGTAGCCGGCCGCTTTGACAAACTGATCATTCAGCCCGTGTTCATCGAGCAAAACCCGACGAATCTGCCGTGACACTTTGCTCTCGGTAGCCACCCAGGCATACAGATTGCCGCTGGGCACTTCTAGCTGTTTCACGGCCTGCAGCAAGTTGTCTTTGCCACCGTCGCGCAATACCCAAATCACGTTGACCTGCGCATCACTCTCGAGCTTCTGCTGTTCGGCGCCGTTCTCCACTTCGATGATCACCAGCGCGCGGCGAGTGGCGGCCAGGCCTTCCAGGCGTCGGGCAATGGCGGGGATGGCGGTCTCGTCACCGATCAGCAGGTAGCTGTCGAAGATGTCCGGCACGATCATCGAACCACGTGGCCCGCCAATGTGCAGGTACTGGCCAGGTTCAGCGTGTTCGGCCCAGGTTGAGGCAGGACCATCGCCGTGCAGCACGAAGTCGATGTCCAGTTCCAGCGCATTCAGGTCATAGCGACGTGGCGTGTAATCGCGCATCGCCGGCATCGGGCCGTTGTCCTTGCCGGCGCCGAGTACCAGGGTCTCCAGCGCTGCCTGTTGCGCCGCGTTCTGCGGGAACAGCAGCTTGACGTGATCATCGGTCCCCAGGCTGATAAAACCCGCCAGATCGGGGCCACCGAGCGTGATACGGCGCATGCGCGGTGGCAGGTCAACCACGCGCAACACCTGCAGCCGCCGCCGTTTGATTTCATGCGTGACGCGGTGAATGGTTTGAGTATCGACTGCAGTCATTCGGATTTCTCCTGTGCAGGTTGAACGGCGGGGCCGTCAACGATGGCTTTGGCGGTGTTATTCAGCAGGGCGGCAACGCGCAGGATTTCTTCCGGGCCCCAGCGACCGTGATGCATTTGCAACGCGTGACGCAAGTTATGCACAGCCTCATGAATCTCGGCCGGACGATCATGGCCGCGTAGCGAGCGCTTGCTAACGTCGATGCGCATCCGCACACCCTCCAGCGCAATCGCCTGCTCGCTCAAGGACGAACGCCCGGCGTCGGTCACGCTGTAGCGTTTTTTGCCGCCTTCAGCATCGCCCTGGATCATTTCGCTTTCTTCAAGAAAGGTCAGTGTCGGGTAGATCACGCCGGGGCTTGGGCTGTAAGCACCGTCGAACATGCCTTCGATCTGGCGGATAAGGTCATAACCGTGGCAGGGCTGCTCGGCGATCAACGCCAGCAGCAGCAACTTCAAGTCGCCGGGGGCGAAGACCCGAGGGCCTCGACCGCCGCGCTCGCGACCGGGACGTTTCTCAAAGCCGTCGCGGCCGTCGCCGTGTTCACGGTGGTGTGGGTGGGAATGATGGTCTCTCATTTTTTTCCTTCTCTCTGTCGTTGTTAGATACAACTTAAGATATATCTTATCGACAAGGCAACGGCTCCGGACGAACGGTCATCTGTCAGGCTGAGCATCTATGGCAAGCCACGCTGGCAGCCGGTAAGGAAAAATCCTGACCACTGAGCCGAGTCGAAGACGTTGCTACTTTAGAGTCTCTAAACTAATTACTAGAGGGCGTAGTTTTTTGCTTTATAAGTAATGTCGAGGTCTGGCTGTATCTTTTTTTATATAAGATTGTGTGTAGTATTTTTCTGAAGGTTCGAAGCATTAGTGATGGTTTTTCGGTATTTTTCCTACAGTTCGTAGTTTGTTTTTACTACATTACCTAAGGACTTTTCGGACTTACTTTATCGAAGAATTGGCCGATGATGCGTCGGCGTTGGAGGGAGCTAAATGGCCACTATTTATGGGGGCTCATTTTAATGGCTTCTTCCGTTCGATCCTTCTAAATAGACAGGTAGTCAAAATGTTCAAGAAGTTTGTAATCGGCGTTCCAATGGCTCTACTGGCATTGAACACTTCGGCAGCGCTCGCGGAAAGCGCCAGCACTTCCATCAATATCACCGCTGATATCCCAACTACCGCATTCCATGCCCAGCCTGTGGACAAAGAGTTCGGTAAGTCCGAAAAAATGCAGTACAGCATCGCGAACGGTACGTTGTCGGAAGTTCGTGGCACTTTTGATATTCGCAATACTACCGGCGCAGTAGCCGCTTACGTCGAAGGCGGCCCCGCGCCATTGTTTAACGGTAATGTTACTCAAAATATTACGTTGACTTACGCCTTTAACGGCACGACGTTGACAGGCGTTTCGCAAGAAGTTGTGGGCGACGCTGAATCGAATGGCGGCATGCGAGCTGACCTGGTGATCACCGCGACCAAGCCTGGTCTTGAACAAACCGGTCTGTATTCCGCGACGCCGGTTGTAGTGTTTGATGCGCTGATTCGCACTGCGCCTTGATCACACCATTAAGTTATAAGTAACGGTTAGTCCTTATTTATTAACGATCACCGATTGATGGGGCATTTTTTCCATCGATCGGGTTTACAGTATTTATTATTAGAGAACTTCGTTCATGTTCCCGATGACGCCCATCGCGACGGCGCTTGCCTTATTTTTTTGTGCTAATGCCTTGGCTGCTCCCGCGGAGAATGGCACGACGCCACGAAGTTTGCTGGCTCAGGCAAAAGGCTTGCCGGCGGATTTCGAGGAGCATTTTTTTGATGTACCGCTGGCTGTACGCGTAGAACTTGATCAGCAGTTTCTGGGTGAGGCAATGGTTGTATTAACCCACGATGACCGCCTCTCACTCTTGAGCTTCAACGATGTTGGTGACAGCAGAATCTTGCCCAGTGAACGCGAAGTGTGGGCGAATTATTTAAAACAAGGCATTGCCCTTGGCAGTTGCCAGTCAAAATGCCCTCAGCAACTGTTGGCAGTGCATTACAGCCTCGAAAACTCACTGGTCTCGATTCTTACCGAAAACGCCGAACGCGACGATCAGGAACAACGCTTCTACACGTTGCCCGAGGGTGGCAGTACGGGGCTCATTGTGCGCAACCAGTTGAACATCAACGGCGGCCAGAACCAGGAACTTGGTGGGCGTTACGGACTGGAAGCCAGCAGCAGCCTGGGCAACTGGACCCAAGCGGTCAATGTGCAGCTGTCGCGAATTGGCGGTATGGACAACCAGCTCTACCACGCTGTGCACGAGCTCTATACCCAGCGCGAGTTGCAAGGCAACTTTCTGCGCCTGGGTTATTTCACTCCAACCTCGGAAGGGCTGGCCCGTCAGCCTCGCACATTCGGCGCCAGCCCCGACACGGCATTGGGCCTGATGTACGGCAGTTCCGACAGCTTGGCTATCAATAGTCCGAAACCGGCGATCTATCCGATTTATGTCACGGCCAATCGCCTGGCCTCGGTGGAGATCTACCGCAACGGCTTGTTGATCAATACTCAGGCGATGCCCGCCGGGTTACAGACACTGGATACGCGCTCGCTGCCCGGTGGGATCTACGAAGTGGAAGTGCGGTTGATCGAAGACGGTCAGATCACTTCCAGTGCTCAGGAGCTGGTCTATAAACCCAGTAATTGGGGCAACCATGACGAGCGCTGGCGCTACAACGTGTTCGCCGGGCGCGAGAGCAAATTACTCAGCAACTGGCAAGAGCAGGGTTCTGACGAAATGACCGCGGGTGCAGCGTTCAATTATTTGCTGCACCCGCGATTGATCCTCGGTATGACCGGCCGCCAGGTGCAAGACTCATTGCAATACGGTACCTCTGCCGACTGGGCAATCGTCGATAACGCAAGCGTCTTCGCCAACGTTTATCAAACCCGGGACTACGGCACAGGCCTGGACTTACAGGGGCTTTACTCCTACGGCAGTGGCAGTATTGTCGCCAGCCACAACCGCAGCTGGCTCGACACCACCAAGCTCTATGACACCCTGCCGGATGGCACGCGGGTGCGGCAACGCCAAGTGTTTGTGGGGCAAACCAGCAACTCGTCATTGTCCGTCAATCATCGGCTCGACAGCAAAAATTCGGTGAGCACCCGTGTCTCACACAGCGAGGGCAATACCGAAGGCATTTCGCTGGACCTGGGATGGACACGACGCTCTCAACTGTTTGGCAACGAGGCCAACTGGCGTTTATCAGTGTTCGACAGGCCGGGCAGTTTCAGTGCTGGCGACAGTCGCAATCGTGGCATCGATTTAAATCTGAACCTGGCGCTGGGCGGTCCCGGCGAACAGCTCAGTGCCAGCGTCGGCACCCGCACCGCACGTGATGGCAGCCGCGATAACAACGCATCCATCTCTTACAGCAAAACACTTCAAAACCATTTGCTGCAAAGCGTTTCCGCGACGGCAACTACTGATACGTATGGCGTCGGGATGAGTGCGATAGCGAGCATGAGTTCCGATCTGGTCAATGGCGACGGGTTCATCCAGCGGTCGTCCTATAACAACTCTCTCACTGGCGGATTGAATCTGGACAGCACCGTCGCTGTCGGCGGCCAGAAGATAGTCATGACCAGCCAATACCACCGTGACGGCTCCGGCATGATTGTCGATGTCGAGTCAGATATCGAGGGCATTGCGCTGCGTGCTGACGATTTGAGCGGCGGCAGCACAATGTTGCGGCCAGGGCGAAATTTTGTGCCAATCACCGCGTACAAGAGCAGTTCCGTCAGTTTCGATTTCGAGGGCACTCACGTCCCCGCCGCGACGATCCGTCCCGCCCGTTCCAGTTATCACCTGAACAAGGGCGGCGTGGAATATCACCAGATCCGTGTGATGAAAACGCTCACCGTGCTTGGCCGCTTGGTCGATCCCCAGGGCAATCCACTTAAAGGGCACCACATCATCAATCACGCCAGTCGCGGTGTGAGTGAAGTGGACGGATTTTTCTCAATGGAAATGAACGCGAGCTCACCGACCCTGGAAGTGCGGCATGGCAGCCAATTGCTGTGCCAGTTCCGTCTGGATACGGACAAGGGGCAAACGGAAAACAACGTGTTAATGATCGGTGATTTGCGATGCACGCCGGATACGTTGGCAGACGTGAATATTAAATCGGCGCCAGCGTCGTGAAGAGAACGCGTTCTAAAACAGTGTGCGGGCAGTTGCGGAGAGAACGACATTACCTTTTTTGGTGACGATCGTGTGCGGTTTTGATGTTTAGCAGGCGGTGTGTCGATGCATTATTTTATGGGGTTTATTTAATATGAAACGGGTATTGCTGCTGTGTTTGTTGTGTGTTTCGGCTCAATTGGCTCATGCCGGTCCCAATATCAATATAGGCACTGTTTATGACTATATGGACGGCGATAAAAGTACCTTCCTGAAACGCGTGTTCAACGGTGGCGACAGCACTGCGTTCGTTAAAGTCAATATCCTGGAAATACTGTACGCGGCAGATGGCACTTCGCAGGAAGTGCCAGTTAAAGCCGCAGATAACGGCAATTCCCGTGACGGCTTGATGGCGAGCCCGGCACGCTTGATCGTTCCAGCTAATGCGATGCAAGGGACACGTCTTTTATTTATGGGGGAACGTGACCGAGAACGCTACTTTCGAGTGCGTTTCATCCCGGTAGTGCCGGAGAAAGAGGATGAGTTTGCCGTTTCCATTGAGGAGCGTGAAGCCTACAAAAAGCAGTTATCTGCCGGGGTAACCGTGTTGGCGGGTTATGGCGCGGTATTTTTTGTAAGGCCCAAGAATTCACTTTTTAACAGCGTCATCGAGGACCAGGCAGGTAACTATCGCATTAATAATAATGGCAATACGGTGGTGGTGATCGATGAATTTCGTGATTGTTCGGCCAGCAATGAAAATGAATGTCAACCTGTCACTAAAAGCCACATCCTTGAAGGACGGTCCTTCTCATTTGAAAAACAGGCTGGACGACAGTACAGCTTCAGCCTGGTTGAAGGTGAAACAAGCAAAAAAATGAATGTGAAGGGGTAACGGAATGCTCAACAAGCTAATGCATGTTCTGTTATTTAGCGCTGTGCTTTGTGCAAACACGTTGACGTTTGCCGCGCTAGAAAAGCATACGTTTGAAGTGTACGTGACCATCCCGACGCAAGCCTTTTATGTCATCCCGGCGGACCCGAACTGGATTCACCGGGAACAGCGGTTAACGTGGAGCCTGACAACGTCGACGTTGGGCGGTTTGCGTAAATTTTTTGATGTGAAGAATGAAGCTGGCTCTATCGACGCGAGGTTACTGGCGCGACCTTACTTGTCAAATGGCAACGATGCGGATGATGTTGGTTTGCGGGTAACATTTAATGGTCAGTTGCTGAGCGAGGCAGAAAATACCTCAGTAGTTTCATCAAGCGAAGCAGCCCACGGAAAACGCGTTTTATTGGAGATTTTGCCCTTTCCGCCCTTGGATGGGGTTTACAAGCCGGGGAATTATTTCGGCAGTGTCAATATCATGTTTGAAGCTGTTATGCCGGGTGCGTGAGCTTCTAGCGACAGGGTCGGCCGTTTAGTCGAGTTAATAGTTGATAAAGATAGGTGTGTCACAGCAGCCGTAACCATTGCATGGGCTCTGAAGTGCGCGTGTATTAATTAAGAGGTTTAGGGTGAAAACCAGTTTATTGCTCCAGCAGATTAGAATGACGATTTTATTATTTTGTTCGATGACGCTGTTTGTCTCGATGACAGCGAATGCGTTCGAACTTGAGGCTTCGGCAGTCTTTAAGCCGGATCCCGCTAACCCAATGAAAAAGACGTTGTAAACACAACGCTGCAAAGTGGTTACTGTTTCTATTATCCGACACAGTGCGGAGATCTTAATATTGTAGGTTTTCGTATCACTTCGAATTTTGCAGCGCAGTCTCCGATAAGTGCCTATCATCCGAGCCCACGGCAGGGAGCATTCCTGGGAGTGCCAGGGCAATGGCGTTCTTTCTCGGTAACTAATGTTATAACCAACGAAATTGAACAGTTGGAAGTGCGGATTGCAGCGATAGGGGTAACGCATCAACTCGGCGGTACTGCGGTGCAAGACCTGGTCGGCATGCCGGACCATCAAGCGTCGGCGGCATGGAATGCATTATGGGTTGGGCAGGCTTGGGGAGAGGGTGCAGGGGCATGCAAACCTGCCAGTTACAGCGGTGTCACATCATATATTTACAGTTTTTTATTCTATGTTCCTCCCAGTGATGAAGTGTGTGCGAAGCAAGCAAGGTTTGATATTCCATTTTTACAATACGTAGCCATGGACATTGGCTACGAGTTACGTACGCCCAGCCCTTTGACGATGGCGACGGGTATTTATAAAGGTAATATAAAATACATGTTCGGGCCGGGGGACATTGACCTTGGAGACAATATCAAGTCAATGGACGACGGAATAACATTCAATTTTACGCTGGACGTTCAACACACCTTGAAAGTCGACGTGCCACCGGGTGGCAATCGCGTTGAATTGGAGCCGCAAGGAGGCTGGCAATCGTGGTTGACTCACGGTAGAAAGCCAACACGATTGTTCAAAGACCAGACTTTTAATATCTCCGCGAGTTCGCGTTTCAAAATGACGCTCGATTGCAGTAGCTACAATGTGTCGAATAACACTTGCAATGTAGAAAATCCGTCCCGGTCGGCTAAGTTGAATATTAGCGTAACGTTGCCAAATGGCCTCACCGATGCGGACGGTCAATCCGTCAATCGGCGCCGATTAAAGGTGACGGAGGGGGAGGTATTTCATCCCGGCTTCTATGTGGATAGAAAACCTGGAACATTGCATTTTGAAATAGAACCTGACCAGGTCGCCGAAATGATAAGCCCTGGGGAGCGTCGAGAGTATTCAGCAACCGTGACGGTTATCTGGGATTCGGAAGTGGGCTAATGCGCCCACCGCTGGCAATCATTTATTGTTCAGCTCTCTTCAATGACTCACGGGTTAACGTCCCGAGAGGGCTTCAGCCTGTGCTCGACTGCTTAAAGTAAAAGCGTGAATTACGTCCATTCGAACGCTGTTCTGCAGGGCGACTATCAATGTCTAAAATACTTGAGTAGCACAGTTCGGCTCAGCGCTGTGCTACCGAGGCAGGCAAGCATTGCGTATGGCTTCCGGGTTGCAGGTAGGGTGTCAGAATCGGCGCCATGCCTTTGAGTACTTGCACCGGTAGCGCCGAGGTGAACTTGAAGGCTTCAGCTGATCGGCCGGGCACGAAGGCGGTCAGCGTCCCGAAGTGATGATCGCCGATGTAAAACACGAACGTGGCCGTGCGGTTGATCGATTTGGAGCTGAGAATTCGCCCGCCGGAACCGATCGCTTCAATGCGGTTATCCCCAGTACCTGTTTTGCCGCCCATCGCCAGCGGCGTGCCATCCGGTAGTTTGAAGCTGCCGGACACACGTTTCGCGGTGCCGGCATCCACCACTTGTGACAGCGCTTCACGCATCGCTGTGGCCACCTCTGAAGGCATCACGCGTTTGCCGACATCCGGGTCATTGGTCAGTTTGGTTTCGTACGGCGTATTCGCCGCGAAGTGCAGGCTGTCGATACGTAATGTGGGCATCCGCACACCGTCATTGAGGATGGTGCCGATCAGCTCCGCCAGCGCCGCAGGTCGGTCGCCGGAACTGCCGATAGCGGTGGCAAGCGACGGCACCAAGTGGTCGAACGGGTAACCGACTTTTTGCCAGCGCTGGTGGATATCGAGGAAGGCTTCAATCTCGAGCATGGTGCGGATTCGGCTGTCGCGTGCACCCTTGTGGCGGCTTTTGAACAGCCAGCTGTAGACTTCCTGACGTTCAAACTGGCTGGCTTTGACGATCTGGCCCCACTTGGCGTCGGGGTTGTTGAGCAGGTAGCCCATCAGCCACAAATCCAATGGGTGAACCTTGGCGATAAAGCCCTGATCGGGCAAATCGTAGGCGCCGGGGCTGTAGTTTTCGTAGAGTTTTTGCAGGCGCTCGTCGGTCAGTTTTTCAGTCAGTTTGGCGCCTTTGAGGTGCGACCGGACAAAGGTGTTGAACGTTTCCTGGTCGGCACGTGGCAGCAGATAGCGGTGCACAGCCGCCATGCGAATCGGTGTCGGGCGCATGCTGTCGAGGAATGTTTCAAGGCGTGCCTGTGTGTCTTTGTTTTTGTACTTTTTCCAGAACCTCAGCAAAAACGAAGTGCCTTCGCGATCGGCAAACGAGGCCAGGTATTCCTGACGCCTTGGATCGCGATCGTCCTTGAGCAATTCGGCACTGTTGTTGGGGCCGGAGTAAGTGGTGTAGCGCACCAGGTCGCGCATCAATCGAATAAACGGCAGGTTGATCGACTCCCGCAAAGCATCACGCAGGGTTGGCATGCGTCCATTGTCTTCATTGCGAAAGTTGTGGAACACATGCAACCCGCCACCGGTAAAAAAGGCTTCGCCGGGGCTGGCGGAGTATTTGCGGTCAAGTGCGGCGCCGAGCATCGCCTGCAGATTGCGATCCTTGTTCTGGATCAGGTAATCGATGGCCCAACGACTCAAGCGATCCTGGTCAGGCACCTCGACCTTCTTCAATTCGGGAATGCTCATGCCGGCGTATTTATCGTGCAGTTCCGAGATGATCTGCAAGTAAGTAGTGAGCACGCGCATTTTGGCGGTCGAGCCCAATTCCAGCTTACTGCCTTCATTGATGTCGAACGGCTGATCAGTGCTGTCTGTCTGGACCCGCACGCGCGAACCGTCCGGGGTCAGCTCGAACAGGGTGAAGCTGTAGCGCACTTGGGTGGTACTGGTGGGCGTCAGCAAACGCTCGCCAATCAGTCCGATTTTTGCAGCGAATGCCGGGTCCGCCAGCTCTTTCAGGTATTCGGTGGCTTGCGTTTGCAACTCGCCTTGCAAGGTGCTGGTGGCGGAAAGGTCCAGACGGTCAAGGTCGTAAAGCGGTCGATTGAGCAGCCCGCCAAGCCGACTGCGCGCCACGCTGATGCCTTTATTGGTTTCGATCGGTTGGATGGTCGGTTGGGTTTGCCAATCGCGATAGGTGACTTTGCTGGCCAGCGCCGCCGTCGCCAGTGGGGCATCGATAACATTGTTCTGCGCCAACAGGCGAATGTGGCTGTCGGTGAGGTCGGCGAGTTCGTCATGACCTTTGGTCAGGTAGTGAGAAGGGCGGCGCTGGGCAATCATCAAGGACAGCATCTCCCGCAGTGCCAGGCCTTTTTCCGCCAGGCTTTTTGGGTCGGTTGCGGTACTTGCCAGCCGTTCGTTGGCCTTGTTGAAATCGGCGCCGTACCAGACACGCAACCCTTCGGCCATGCCATGCACTTCACCATGACCCGGCACCGCGGACAGCGGCACACTGTTGAGATAGTCACGCACTACGTTTTTACGGGACTCAAGGGTGTCCGGTCCATCCTGATAGGCCCGCACACTGGCTGAAATCATCTGCCGAATTTTTTCCGAACCCGAGACGGTCAAGCCATCCGGCGAGTGCCGGTACTTCTCAAGCTGCGTTGCCAACGTGCTGCCGCCTGCTGACTGGCCGGGCATGTGCAGCAATTTTGCTACCTGAGACCACGCCGCCATTCCGAACCTCGGCCAATCCACGGCCGGGTTGGCAAGGGGTTGTTTTGGGTCGAGCAGGAAGCGGTTTTCGATGAACAACAGACTGTTCACCACCACTGGCGGGATCGCGTCGAAGCTTGAATAGAGCTGTTGTGGGTAGTTGTACTGGTACAGCGGCGACGCGCTGCAATCGGTGATCGACAGGCCGGCCTGGATTTTTTCGGCGTAGGGCACGAAAAATCCTCTACGGGTGTAGTCCATCAGTGCCGGGGAAAAGCGTGTCTGCGAGGCAATGACGTAGTCGCGCTTGAGCAACCTGGGCAGGAATTCGCCAATAGCGCTGTAACCCAGGCGCATATCGAAAGGTCCTGCGCCGGGATAGTGAATAGCGTCACTAGGGCCTGGCTGCAGGTCATATTTGAGCGACGCAGCGAATTTGCTGACTTCACGTGATTGAAACTTCGAGGTGCGCATTTCTCGGGTAGCGGCCAGCCCCAGAGCAATCACGATAATCACCAGCAACAACCAAAAAGCTTTCCACCCGTGCTTGATGCGGCTGCGACGGGGTTTTTCAGGTATAGGCGCTTCATCCACACGTTCAGTCGGGACCACAGGTTTACTCGAGTCGGTCTGCCACAAAACGCCCATAGTCGATTGATCCATTCACGCAGATTGATCTGACTTGTCTGAAGCTTAGACGGTGGTTGGCATTGGTGAAAAAATTGTGAACACACAAATTTTGTGATGAGGGGTATTCATCCGCTCACCACGAAGGCCGATAGCGAGCAGGGCAATGTTCGTTTTTATAGCCAGCAGGCGTCCCAGAGCGGGTAATCACCGACTTTCTCCACAAGCCTGGCACGCAATGGGTTGGCAACGATGTACCGGGCAAAAGGCAGTAGATCCTCGCCATCACGGATTGCTTTGTCGTGGTAGCCGGTTTGCCAGAGCGGACCGCTACGGCGGGTCATGTTGTTCACCGCCTGGGTACAGCGGGCTTTGGTTGCGCCGATAACACCCGCCAGGTCGCTATTTTGCAATTGCATCAGCCAATGAAAATGGTCCGGCATGACCACCCAGGCAATTGAATCCACCTGCCCGTAATCATGGGCTCGTCGAAGTTCTGTGACCAGTAGGCGACCCAAACGCCAGTCAGCAAAAATGGGCTGCCGATTCTGAATTACGGCAGTTATCAGATAAGCGCGACCCATTTCGGAGTGTCGCCCCAATCGCAGGCGATGAGAATTTGGTCGGTTATTCAATCTATTACATCCTTGTATAAGTGGCAGATGGCTCTTAAAGGCTAGGAGGTAACTGCTTTATCCGGGTCTGAAACGTTTGAGCGAAAATTCCTGTTTCGTTGAAGGACCAACAGCTTGGAAAAGAACGTGTGGTGAGGGGATTTATCCCCGTTCGGCTGCGTAGCAGTCGTCAGTTTTTTGGGGCGGCTGCGCCACCCATCGGGGATAAATCCCCTCGCCACAACAGCTCATTTGCCATGAGCGGTGGCGCCATCTTCGGGTAAATGCGGCTTAGGTAGGGGCATGACGATGCACCAATGCTGTGCAATACTCCGCGCCGTTTTAGCTGGGAATAATCCTACAAAGTTAGGTAATGCACGCTCCCGCTGATCCTGGAGGCCTGGTCCTGCAGGACGGTTCTGCCCACGAAGCAGGGTCGGTTTCAGGCAAGCAATGGCTTATCGGCCAGCGCTTGACCACTCGGTGGTCATATCCAATAACAAGACGAGGTTGTATCTCTATGCCAGTTGGCAATCATCTGCCCCAAGGCGAGACCGCTCAGGGCGGCCCGCTTAAACGCGAACTCGGCGAACGGCATATTCGCTTGATGGCGCTCGGTGCCTGTATCGGCGTCGGTCTGTTTCTCGGTTCGGCCAAGGCCATCGAGATGGCTGGCCCGGCAATCATGCTGTCCTACATTATCGGTGGTCTGGCGATCCTGGTGATCATGCGTGCCCTCGGCGAAATGGCCGTGCACAACCCGGTAGCCGGCTCCTTCAGCCGTTATGCCCAAGACTATCTGGGCCCATTGGCCGGTTTTCTCACAGGCTGGAACTACTGGTTTCTGTGGCTGGTGACCTGCGTCGCGGAAATCACTGCAGTGGCCGTGTACATGGGCGTGTGGTTCCCCGAAGTGCCACGCTGGATCTGGGCACTGTCGGCATTGATCAGCATGGGCACCATCAACCTGATCGCGGTAAAAGCGTTCGGTGAGTTCGAATTCTGGTTCGCCCTGATCAAAATCGTCACCATCATTGCGATGGTCATCGGCGGTATCGGTGTCATCGCGTTCGGCTTCGGTAACGATGGCGTAGCACTGGGCATCTCCAATCTTTGGGCCCATGGCGGCTTCATGCCCAATGGTGTGCAAGGCATATTGATGTCGCTGCAGATGGTGATGTTTGCCTACCTCGGCGTCGAGATGATCGGCCTGACAGCAGGTGAAGCCAAAAACCCGCAAAAGACCATCCCCAATGCAATCGGCTCGGTATTCTGGCGGATTCTGCTGTTCTACGTCGGCGCGTTGTTCGTGATTCTGTCGATCTACCCGTGGAACGAAATCGGCACCCAAGGCAGTCCGTTCGTGATGACTTTTGAGCGTCTGGGCATCAAGACTGCCGCAGGCATCATCAACTTCGTGGTGATCACCGCCGCGCTGTCGTCCTGTAACGGTGGCATTTTCAGCACCGGGCGTATGCTCTACAGCCTGGCACAGAACGGTCAGGCTCCGGCCGGCTTCGCCAAAACCTCCAGCAACGGTGTGCCACGTCGTGCCTTGCTGTTGTCGATTGGCGCGTTGCTGCTGGGCGTTCTGCTTAATTACCTGGTGCCCGAGAAAGTCTTCGTCTGGGTAACCGCCATTGCGACCTTCGGCGCAATTTGGACCTGGGTAATGATTTTGCTGGCCCAGCTAAAATTCCGCAGGGGCCTGAGCGCCAGCGAACGTGCCGGCCTGACGTACAAAATGTGGCTGTACCCGGTCAGCTCCTATCTGGCGTTGGCGTTCCTGGTGCTGGTGGTCGGCCTGATGGCGTATTTCCCTGACACCCGCGTAGCACTGTATGTAGGGCCGGCGTTTCTGGTCTTGCTGACAGTGTTGTTCTACGTGTTCAAGCTGCAACCGACCAACGTTTCGCAGGATGCACAGCGTTCCGTCTCTTGATGGTTTGATGCCCTGAACGCAAAAGCCCCGGTCCATTTGGCCGGGGCTTTTGTGTTTTCAGTGTTTGGTTTTTATGCCGTTACCGTAGAAACGGGCCGGGTCAGGCGTTTGTTGAAATCGAGCCAGATGCCCAGCAATGCCATCAAACCTGCGCCCACCAATGCTGTGAATATCTGCATGGCGAACGCATCGTCGGTCATGGCGTTGACCATGTCCGCCAGCGGCGCCAGCAGCACGCCCAAACAGAACACCTCCAGCGAGTAACGGCCCATCCGACAGCATTCCTGTGCCAGCCGGTTTTGCGTCCAGCCACTGCTCGGCAAGAGCTTGGCGGTGACGTAAGCCAGCGCCAGAAAGTGCAGCAGCCGCACCGGTGACAGATCGGTCTTGCTGATCGGGTACAGCAGGTTGCTCAGGCTGGCGGGCATCACCGCGTCGTGTATTTCAGGCCAGCGCCACGAAACGGTAATCACGCCGGCCGCCAGCACGTAAAGCGCTGCACCGACAAACAACGGCTGGCGCAGCAGAGGGCGGGTTTCCGGCAACTTCGGCCGCTGGCTGTAAATGGCGGCCGCGCCCCCGAGTACAAACAGCAATTGCCAGGTCACGGGGTTGAAATACCACACGCCATCCTTGATAGCCGACAGATTCCAGCCGAAATGTGGCGCCAGCAGGTACACCGTCAACGATACCGCCACCACCGCCCACGCCTTGTGCACCAGCATCGGCAGCACCAGCGGCAAACCCGCCAACAGCACGATGTACAGCGGTAGCGGGTCCATCAGGTTCGGTTTGAAGCGCAACAGCAATTCATCGGTCAACGCCTGTTGGGGATTGGTGATGAAGTGATGCAGGCCCATTTCCTCGACCAGGTCGCGCGTTTCTACATGGCTGTTGGCGAAGAAGACGATACCCATCAGCATCGCCAGCAGAAAAATATGCACCACATACAGCACCCACGCGCGCCGCATTATCTTCACGCAGGCAATCAGGTAGCCGTCTCGCCGGTAGATTTTTCCGTACGCCAGCACTGCCGCGTAGCCCGCCAGGAACACGAAAATTTCCGCGGCATCGCTGAAGCCGAAGTTACGCAGGGTGATTTGACCGAGGGGGTTATGTGGCACGTGATCCCAGAAAATGAAGATCAGCGCCAGCCCTCGAAAAAAGTCGATCCGTTGATCGCGTTCAGACGTCATGGCTACGGGCTCTAAAACGGGTAAGGAATAGGAGTGGCGAACAGCACAAAGGTTGCGCGCCGCACATCGGCGGCGCGCAGGTTGGCGCGAATCGGAGGGAATTGCAAAGCTGGGATGTTGCTTTATGTCTCAGTCACGTCTATGCAGCAACCACTTCATTGGGCTCGAAACTGTCGGCACGCGCCATTTGCCACATACGCGAATAGAACTCGCCATTCACTTCACCGGTGAGCAACTCGCCCGGTTTCAAGAACACGTGCAACTGCGAGAACAGTTTGATTTCGGTCGCCGACATGCGTCGCACCAAGTGCTTGGCAGACAGCTGCGAAGGGTGATCGAGTCCAGCGGCGGCGAGCATTTCTGCCAGCGCCTTGAGCGTGTTGCGGTGGAAGTTGAACACCCGCTGAGCCTTGTCCGGAACCACCAGTGCACGTTGACGCAAGGTGTCCTGGGTGGCGACCCCGGTCGGGCATTTGTTGGTGTGGCAGCTTTGTGACTGGATACAGCCGATGGCAAACATGAAGCCGCGTGCCGAGTTGGCCCAGTCGGCACCGATGGCCAATACGCTGGCAATGTCGAAAGCACTGACGATTTTGCCGCTGGCGCCAAGTTTGATCTTGTCCCGCAGGTTCAGGCCCACCAGCGTGTTGTGCACAAACAACAAACCATCGCGCATCGGCACGCCAATGTGATCGGTGAACTCCACCGGTGCCGCGCCGGTGCCGCCCTCCTTGCCATCGACGACGATGAAGTCCGGGAGAATGCCGGTTTCAAGCATGGCTTTGGCGATGCCCATGAACTCCCATGGATGGCCGAGGCAGAATTTGAAACCGACCGGTTTGCCGCCGGACAAATCACGCAACGTCTGGATGAAGTGCATCATTTCGATGGGTGTGGAAAACGCGCTGTGCCGCGACGGCGAGACACAGTCTTCGCCCATCAGGATGCCGCGGGTTTCGGCGATTTCCTTGGTGACTTTGTGCTTGGGCAAAATTCCGCCGTGGCCGGGTTTGGCACCTTGCGACATTTTGATTTCGATCATCCGCACCTGCGGAGTCTGCGCTTGGGCGGCGAAGCGTTCCGGGTCGAAACGCCCGTCAGCGGTGCGGCAACCGAAGTAGCCGCTGCCGAGTTCCCAGGTCAGGTCGCCGCCGTTTTCGCGGTGATAGGCGCTGATGCTGCCTTCGCCGGTATCGTGGGCGAAGTTGCCAAGTTTGGCGCCCTGGTTCAACGCGCGAATAGCGTTGGCACTGAGTGAGCCAAAGCTCATTGCCGAAATGTTGAATACCGACGCCGAGTACGGTTGAGTGCATTGCGGGCCGCCGACTATCACGCGAAAAGCGCTCGGGTCGCTCAACGGTGCAGGGCGCATCGAGTGGCCGATGAATTCGAAACCCGACTGATAGACGTCAATCAGGGTGCCGAAAGGCTTGTCGGCGCTTTCATTCTTGGCGCGTGAATAAACCAGCGAACGCTGTGCCCGGGAAAAGGGCAGGGCATCACTGTCGGATTCCAGCAGGTATTGGCGAATTTCCGGGCGAATGCCTTCTACCAGGTAGCGGATATTGCCCAGAACCGGGTAGTTGCGACGCACGGCGTGTGGATTTTGCAACAGGTCGAAAATACCGATCAGGCTAAGCACGCCGGTAACGGCGGTAATCGGCCACAGCCAATCGTGCTGCAGAAATGGCAGGCTGGCCAGGGTGAAAATCACACACGCGGCAAAGAAGGCGTAGCGGCTCAGGAGTGACAGGCTCATACGGTTTCCTTGGGTTCGGACTCGGTTACCAGGGGCACTTGGACCCTGAGGGCGCGGGATTGCAGCGGAAGGTGTTCCGCCCAATGCGTGTGTCAGCCACTTTCCAGCTTACGGGCAATTTCTTTACTGGAGCAACCGCTGAGCATCAAACGCTCGATATGCAATTCCCGAATGGGCCCATTGTGCACCTTTGAGTGTCGCACTGAGGCCTGCAGCTATACCTGCCAATTAACCATTACCGACGCTGTCGGGACAGGCGCGGTGCCCAAGGCTGGATCAGCGACATCAACGGTGTTTACTGGCAGCTTAAGCGTCGTCACACCGTGCGCTCACCTTGGCATTCAGCGCTGGCGAGCGCGGGTGACTTTCGCGCAGATCTACCTTTTTCCTCATCACGTCGACGCTGATGGCGAATCTTTTTTTCATGTTTTTGCTTCGCCCGGGGAAGGGCGTTGATGCAGTAGTTGATGTGGAGAAAGGTGAAAAGGACCGAGAAGACACGGTTCATGCGGATCTCGAAATGGTGTTCGGTCAACGTATAGGCAGTGGGAAGTTTCCGGGCTTGTAGGCGGATGGTTCCTTTTCTTGCCTGGAATCCACGCTTGGCCGCGTCAAACAAGCGTGGGATTCTTTACACAATTTCAAAATGGACCCTTGATCAGTTATGTCTTTTTCTACCTGTGTTGTGCTCAACGATTGCGCCATAATTCGCATCGCCGCGGCGCTGTTGATCGGTCCTAATGGCAATACATTGCTGGTGCGCAAGCGCGGTACCCAGGCGTTTATGCAGCCGGGCGGCAAGATCGAGGCGCATGAGCAGCCGCTGCATGCGCTGGCCCGCGAGCTGGAAGAAGAGCTGGGTTTGATCATTGATCCCGCGCAAGCCACCTACCTCGGGCAATTCTCGGCACCTGCCGCCAACGAGCCAGGTTGTGTCGTACAGGCCGAGATCTTTCAGCTGACAGTCGAGACGGACGTTTCACCCGCGGCAGAGATCGAAGAGGTGCGCTGGATTGATCCTGCCACCGACGGCGGAGTGACTCTGGCGCCATTGACACGCGACCTGATCCTGCCGTTTTATCGGGCCTCACTGACTTAAAAGCTCTGGACGAAGGACTGTCATGATTCCACTTCAAGACTTGCTGATTTTCGCCGCCGCCGCGTTGCTGATGGTGCTGACGCCGGGGCCGAACATGATTTACCTGATCTCGCGTTCCATCTGCCAGGGGCGCAAGGCTGGCGTGACCTCGTTGGTCGGTGTGGTTGCGGGTTTCTTTGTGCATTTGTTCGCCGCCGCTGCCGGGTTGACGGCGGTGTTCCTGGCCGTGCCGATGGCCTACGAAGTGCTGAAGTGGGCGGGCGCGTTGTACCTGTTGTGGCTGGCCTGGCAGGCAGTAAAACCCGGGGCTCGCTCACCGTTCGAGGCGCAACAATTGTCACCGGATTCCTCGCGAAAATTGATCACCATGGGTTTTTTGACCAGCGCCCTCAACCCGAAGATAGCGGTGTTTTACCTGTCGGTTTTTCCACAATTCATCACGCCTGAGCACGGTTCGGTGTTCACCCAAAGCATCATTTTGGGGCTGACCCAGATCAGCGTCAGTTTTTGCGTCAACCTGCTGATCGCGGTGTTTGCTGCGGGCATCGCCTCCTGGTTCGTCAACAATCCGACCTGGCTCGCGGTGCAGCGTTATTTCATGGGCTTCGTGCTGGCGGCACTGGCGGTGCGGCTGATGCTTGAGCAACGACGGGCAGCGTGAGCATGTGGATTGAACGGCTGGACGCAAGCCATGCGCTGAACTATCGGGCGTTGATGCTTGAAGCCTATGACTTGCATCCGCAGGCGTTCACTTCCACCGTGCGTGAGCGCGCCGCGATGCCGCTGGGGTGGTGGGAATCGCGCCTGACCAGCAAACTGGATGTGGTGCTCGGGGCATTTGAGGAGGGGAAACTGGCAGGCATTGTCGGTCTCGCTTTCGAACCTCGGGAGAAGGCCCGGCACAAGGCGACATTGTTTGGCATGTACGTGTCCGGCAATGTCCGCCAGCGTGGTTTGGGTTACCAACTGGTGCAGGCCGCGTTGACCGAGGCTCGGCACCATCAGGGGTTGCGCCTGATTCAGTTGACGGTCACTGCCGGCAATGAAGCCGCGTTCAAGCTCTATCAACGCTGCGGCTTCATTCAGTTTGGCCTCGAGCCTTTGGCCGTGCGGGTCGGCGAGGACTATTTCGACAAAATCCACATGTGGCGTGAAGTCTGAGTCCGCCGCCCGCCCATTGAATCAGCGAACTGCGCTAACCCCATCCAGTGTCGAGAACGATGTGTCTTTGGCTGTCAGCAGGAAATCGCGCATGTATGGCGCGTCGAGCATGTCGGCACGAATTCCGGCGTACAGCGTCGCAAAAAGCCCTTTCTCACCCAGCCGCTTGGCTTTCACGTAACCGCGTGAGCTGTATTCATGCAGCGCCCAGTGCGGCATGCCGCACACGCCGCGACCGCTCGCCACCAGTTGCATCATCATGACCGTCAATTCAGACGTGCGAACCTGCGCTGGCTCAATGTCGGCCGGCTCCAGAAAACGCGTAAAAATGTCCAGCCGATCACGCTCCACCGGATAGGTGATCAGTGTTTCGTTGATCAAGTCTTCGGGCACGATGTACGCCTTGTTCGCCAATTTGTGCTGATTGGCCACCGCCAGCATCGCTTCATAAGTAAACAGCGGCACGTAGGTGATGCCCGCCAGTTCCAGCGGGTCGGAGGTGACGACCAGATCCAGATCGCCACGGGCGAGGGCGGGCAGCGGGGCGAAGGAGAATCCCGACGCCAGGTCCAGTTCGACTTCCGGCCAGGCGTCACGGAACTGATCGATGGTCGGCATCAGCCATTGGAAACAACTGTGGCATTCGATTGCCATGTGCAAACGCCCGGCGGTGCCACCGGCCAGGCGCGCGATATCGCGTTCTGCGCCACGCAGCAGCGGCAATGTGGCGTCGGCCAATTGCAGCAGCCGTAAACCGGCACTGGTGAATCGCACGGGTTTGGTCTTGCGCACGAACAGCGGCATGCCCATCCGTTCCTCCAGTTCCTTGAACTGGTGGGACAACGCGGATTGGGTCAGGTGCAAGCGGTCGGCGGCATCGACCAGGCTGTCGGCTTCACGTAAGGCGTGCAGGGTTTTCAGGTGGCGAATTTCAAGCACCGGGGGCTCCATGAGTAAAACTTGTGATTAACGAGCAAAGGTTGAGTTTGTCTCATGTTGGATGAGCTGTCGAGACTGAAGCGCTCGGGCCGGGGGATGACCGTTCAGCGCGCTTCATCAAACTGTCACGCAACTGTGGCAGCGCGCTTGAATGAAGTTCATCAGACTCGCGCTCTACTGGGGTTCTGCGTTTCGGTGTTTTTCATGCGTGCACGATTTTTATCCACCGTGGCTTTTCTGGCCGCGTTGTTGTTCGGCTTGCCGGCCATTGCGGCTTCTCGATGTGATGTCAATGTTGCGACCCAACGGGTCGATCTGGCGCAGGTGAGCCTGGCGTATCAGAGCATTGGTCGTGCGTCCGATCCGGCATTGCTGCTGGTGATGGGCTTGGGCGGGCAGTTGATTCACTGGCCCGACGAGGTCGTGGTTGCGTTGTGTCAGCAGGGCTTTCGGGTTATTCGCTACGACAATCGCGATGTCGGGCTGTCCACTTGGCGACAGGCGCCGGCCGATGCCAACCTGACGTTCGAAGTGCTGCGCTACAAGCTCGGGTTGCCAGTGTCGGCGCCCTACACGTTGACCGACATGGCCGACGATGCCTTGGGTTTGATGGACGCGTTGCACGTTGAGCAGTTTCATGTGCTGGGCGCGAGCATGGGCGGGATGATTGCCCAGCATTTGGCGGCCATGGCGCCGCAGCGGGTCGAGAGCCTGACCTTGATCATGACCAGTTCCGGTGCCGAAGGTTTGCCGGCGCCGAGTGCGGCGTTGGTGCAGTTGTTGTCGCGTCGCGGGGCGCCCAATCGTGAAGTGGCATTGGAGCAGCAGGCGGATTTACTGGCTGCGTTGGGCAGTCCTTCGGTGACCGATGATCGGCAGATGTTGTTGCAGCAGGCGGCGGTTTCTTATGACCGGGCGTTTAATCCTGAGGGCGTGAAGCGGCAGATCATGGCGATTCTTGCGGAGCCGAGTCGGGTGGCGTTGTTGAATCAGTTGCGGGTGCCGACATTGGTGGTGCATGGGACGGCGGATCCTTTATTGCCGGTTATGCATGGGGTGCATTTGGCGGCACATATTCAGGGCAGTCAGTTGCGGTTGATTCCGGGGTTGGCGCATCGTTTTCAGGAGGCGTTCAAGGCGCCGTTGCTGGCGGCGGTGTTGCCGTATCTGCGGGCTCATCGGGAGGGGACTTCGCGTTGGGCGCAGATTGATCCTGTGGTGGATTCGAATCTCCTTTAATGGGTTGGGTTTTTTTGGGGTTTTGATTGTCGGGTCATTTGGCGTGTATATCCGTTTTTGCTGTGATGGCTGATGGGGGTTTCGCCCTTACGGCGACTCACTTTTTTTACAAGCGCCAATAAAAAGTAAGTAAAAAAACGCTTGCCCCAGCGTGCGGCACGTCGCTTCGCTCGGTGCTCCCTCGCTCCGAAGGGGCCTGTGTATCAAGGTCAAGTTCAAGGGCTTGCAGGCGAGCTAACGCTCGGCCTGTTGAGTGGTTGAGGGCAAGAGCGACCGCGGGTTTGTGGGTTGGAATCAGGGTTGTTTTTGATTTTGTACGGGTTGTGTTGATACCTGAGGCCGGGAATTCACCCCGATCCGTAGGAGACTGGCTTGCCAGCGATGGCGTCTTCGGAATCGCCATCACCGGCAAGCCGGTTTCCTACGGGGTGGCGTTAACGGCATAAATCCGTGACTCACCCCGATCCGTAGGAGACTGGCTTGCGAGCGATGGCGTCTTCGGAATCGCCATCACCGGCAAGCCGGTTTCCTACGGGGTGGCGTTAACGGCATAAATCCGGGAATTCACCCCCGATCCGTAGGAGACTGGCTTGCCAGCGATGGCGTCATTGGAATCGCTATCACCGGCGAGCCGGTTTCCTACGGAATTTGCGTTCGGGGCATCAATCCCGGCATCACCCCCGATCCGTAGGAGCGTGGCTTGCCCGCGATGGCGGCCTTCGGGTTGCTCAATAGGCTGGGGCTTTCACTCATTCGGTTTTTCGGGTGTATCGTGCTTTCTTTGCGGCGTGTTTCAGTTTGCGAGGTGTTTGATGAGTACTCCGTTGAAAATCGATTTCGTCAGTGATGTGTCTTGCCCTTGGTGTGTGGTTGGTTTGTATGGGTTGACCCGTGCGTTGGATCAGTTAGGTGATGAGGTGCAGGCCGAGATTCGGTTTCAGCCTTTCGAGTTGAATCCGAAGATGGGCCCTGAGGGGCAGAATATTACTGAGCACATCAGTGAGAAGTACGGTTCGACGGCTGAGCAGTCGCAGAAGAATCGCGAGATGATTCGTGCGCGCGGCGCCGAGGTCGGGTTTGCTTTTCGTACCGATGGCAACAGCCGTATCTACAACACGTTCGATGCCCACCGTTTGCTTTATTGGGCGGGGCTTGAGGGGTTGCAGTTCAACCTGAAAGAGGCGCTGTTCAGGGCGTATTTCACCGAGGGCGGCAATCCGTCCGACCACGCTCAATTGATCGAGATCGCGACAAGCGTGGGGCTCGACGGGCAGCGGGCCGGGGCGATTCTGGCGTCGGATGAGTTCGGCAAGGAGGTTCGCGAAGAGGAGCAATTGTGGTTGTCGCGCGGGGTGAGCTCGGTGCCCACGGTGGTGTTCAACGGGCAGTACGCGATCAGTGGCGGGCAGCCGGTAGAAACGTTTGTCGGGGCAATCCGGCAGATCATGAGTGAGGCGAAGGGCGGCACCGTGAGCTGACAAATTCCAGTCGTCAAAAAAATATCAATATGCCACTATTGGTTCAGGCCGTCGCTGCCGATACAGACAGCGACGTTTTTAATCATAGGGATTTGATCCATGTCTTTGCACGCTCTACGTACGTTTGCCGCTCTCACTCTGCTTGCCTGCCTTACCCTCACCGGCTGTGCCCACGTCCAACCTCCTGTGCCGCTTGATGCTCAATTCTGGGATGCCAAGGAGCCGACTATCGGCGTGGCGATTACCGTGGTTCCGGAGCCGACGCTGGCGTTGACCGGCAACCAGGGACTGCTCGATTTCGCTATCAATAAGGGCGTTAACAGCAAACTCACTGACAATGTCGAAAAATGGCAAGTGCGCGATCTCAACACCCTGCCGGATGTGATCGTGGCCAAGTTGCAGGCTAAGGGCTTCAAGGCCAAGCGGATCAACGAGCCAGTCGATCTGAAAACCTACAAGGAAGTCAGTTTTCGTGAAGGTTACACGGTCCGCGACCTGACACCGATCAAAGGTGCTTACGGTGTTGATCGTCTGTTGCTGGTGAACGTGTTCACCACTGGCGCCACCCGCAGCTACTACAGCATCGTGCCCACCAGCGTGCCGATGGCGCAGATCAGTGGCCAAGGCATGGTGGTTGATCTGGCCGACAATAAACTGCTGTGGTTCAAGCCTTTTACCGCTGTGCAAGCGGCGCAGGGCGAGTGGGATGAGCCGAACTACGCCAACTTGTCCAACGCCTTCTACCAGGCAATGGACAATAGCCGTCAGCAAATGATCACCCCGTTCGAGCAATGAAAACTCCGAGGGTTGTGGCCAGCACGCTTGTCGTGCTGATGCTCGCCGGTTGTGCGCAGAAACCAGCCCCGCAGGCTGGTTTCAAAGCTCAGGAAGCGCTGCCTTATGTCCAGGCGCATGGGCTTAAGGTGGACCTGCAGTTGCCGCAAGCGTTTGTCGGTGCCAGCACCGTGATCGATTCCAAGGACGCGCTGAAAGCCGCGTCGTCGAGTCAAAACCTGATGCAAAACTCCGGCAACACAGCAGGGCTTGCGGGTTTGCTGGTGGCCAGCCTGATCAACACTCAGATGGGCAGCGGCAGCTTGCAGCGCGATGCGGAAAAGTCTGCGTTGAAGGATTCCCAGCCGATGGCTGACTTGCTGTCGGGCGTGCCGTTGCAGGAGCGTTTGCAAAATCGCTATCAGCAGGCATCGAAATCGGCAGGGCTCAAGCAGGGTGAAGGGCAGGTCACCGCACGATTGGTGATCGAACCCAAATTGATGCTCACCCCGGACCGTGGCAGCTTTGTGCTGGTCAATCAGGTGCAGGTTCAGGACATCGCCGGCACGGCGCTGTATCGCATGCGCATCGAAGTGGTCAGCCAGCCGATTCGTCGCTGTGGCAAACAGTGCATCGACGACGGCAGCCTGGAGTTGGCGAAGGTCACGGCGGTACTCGACGAGTGTATCGAGGAGTCCATGCGCGTGCTGGCCGCCGACCTGATGCAGCCGGCACCTCCCGAGGCCGCCCAGGAAACCTTGCGTTATGTTCTGGACGGCCAGCGAGTGGTCGAGCGCGGTTATCAGTTGGCCAACAACGGTAACTACTGGCGGTATCGCAATCTCTACGGTGCGGTGAAATCAGTGCCGGTTCCGTTTGAAGACGCGTTGTCGCAGGCTCAGTTGCAGAAGGTTTACGGGCAGTAATCGTAGGGACGAGCGTGCTCGTTCCTAAAGGTCTTTAGCGCACGATCTTGTCCACATGAATTCCCAGTTTTTTCAGTCGATACCAGAAGCTGCGCTCTGAGATTCCGATCAGTTGCGCCGCTGCTGCCTGCACGCCATTGCTCTGTGCCAGGGCGGCGAGGATGTAGGCCTTTTCGACTTCGGCCAGGGCGGCTTCAAGGTCGGCTGGCACGTTGCCTTCGGTGACCATGGCGCTGCTGGTTTGGCTTGTGGCAGCGAATAGATAGGCCGGTAGGTCTTCTTCTTCAATCACTGAACCCGAAGCGACGATCGTGGCGCGTTCGACGCAGTTCTGCAGTTCGCGAATGTTGCCCGGCCACGAATACACGGCCATGGCCTGGAGCGCTTCAGCACTGAAACCGGTAAAACGTTTGCCGGCCGTGGCGCCCAGTGTGTGGGCGAAATGACGGGCCAACGGCGCGATGTCTTCGACGCGTTCACGCAGCGCGGGCAGCGGAATCGGGAATACATTGAGGCGGTAATAAAGATCCTCGCGAAACTCCTTGTTGGCCACCGCTTCCAGCAAGTTCTTGTTGGTCGCGGCGATAACCCGTACATCGACCTTGCGCTCGCGCGGGTCACCCACGGGCTCGATCACCCGTTCCTGCAATGCGCGCAAAATCTTGGCTTGCAGTGCCAGCGGCATTTCGCCGATTTCATCGAGAAACAGCGTGCCCTTGTCTGCCTGCATGAAGCGCCCGACGCGGTCGGCGACGGCGCCGGTAAACGCGCCTTTGCGGTGGCCGAACATTTCGCTTTCCAGCAAGCCTTCGGGGATCGCCGCACAGTTCACCGCGACAAACGGTTTGTCGGCGCGGTTGCCGTGTTTGTGGATAGCACGTGCGACCATTTCCTTGCCGGTACCGCTTTCGCCGGTCAGCAGAATCGTGGCGTTGCTTTCGCGTACCGAGTCGATGGCGTGCAGCACCCGCCGGAAATTCGGGCTGTCGCCAATCAGGCTCTCTATCTGCTGATGCTCGTCGAGTTCGGCGCGCATGCGCTGGTTGTCTTTGAGGATGTCGCGAAACTGCAGGGCTTTGCTGACGGTGATGTCCAGCTCGTCGATGTCAAAGGGCTTGGCAATGTAGTCGAAGGCGCCATTGCGCATTGATTGCACGGCGTTTTTCACCGTGCTGTAGGCCGTCATCACGATCACTGGCAACTGCGGGTAGCGGATTTTTATTTCTGCCAGCAATTGCGGGCCGTCCATGCCCGGCATGCGCCAGTCGCTGATGACCAGGTCAATGTCTTCGGACTCCAGCACCTTCAACGCATGCAAGCCATTGCCGGCCGTAAAGACCTGAATGCCATTTTGACTCAGCGCCGACGTCAGCAGGTCGCAGAGCTTGGGTTCGTCGTCGACCACCAATACGTTATGCGTCATCGCTGTTTCCGTCGAAGTCATCGCCATTGGCCGGAATGTACAGGCTGAAGGTGGCGCCGGCATCTTTTTCGCTGATGCACTCGATGCGCCCTTCGTGGTTTTCCATGATCGAGAACACCTTCGCCAGGCCCAGGCCCGTGCCCGAAGCCTTGGTGGTAACGAAGGGGGTAAATATGCGCTCCAGCATGTCGGGCTCGATGCCTTGGCCGGTATCAGCGATGCTGATCACCGTGTATTGCTTGTCGCTACTGATGCCCAAGGTCAATCGGCCGCCGTCGGGCATGGCGTCGATGGCGTTGACGATCAGGTTCAGGCCGGCCTGTTTCAATTGGCGGGCGTCGGCGTGAAAGGTCGCACCCGGCGCTTGATCGTCGATGCGCACATCAATGTTATGGCTGGCCAGTTCCGGCGCACAAAAGCCGACCAGGTCATCCACCAACGGCCTGGCCAACTGAGTCGAGCGCATGGGGGCGCTGGGTTTGGCGAAATCCAGGAAATCGGTGATCAGGTCGTTGATGCGGCTGACTTCGCTGACCACGTATTCCAGATGACGCTTGTCGGTTTCGGGCAGGTCTGCGCGTCGATGCAGCAATTGCGTGGCGGTTTTGATGATGCCCAGCGGGTTGCGAATTTCATGGGCCAGGCCCATCGCCACTTCGCCGAGTGCGTGCAAGCGGTCACGCCGACGCAACTGCGATTCAAGATGTTGCAACTCGCCAAGGCGTTCGCTCATGTGATTGAACGTGCTGCTGAGTTCAGCCAGTTCGTCGCCGCCGGACACCGGTAGGCGCTGGCGATAGTCGCCGGCAATCACCGCTTGTACACCGTTGGATAAGCCGCGCAATGGCTTGGTCAAGCGTTGCGATACCAGCCAGCCAACCGCCAGTGATGCTGCCGAGCTGAGCAGGAAAATCAGGATGAACAAGTTGCTCTGATTCACCAGGCCGACCAGGCTGGTGTGGCGCAGCAGCCCGCTGAAAATCACGCCTTGAAGCTCACCATTTTCGTTGAGAATTGGCCGATAGATACCGCTGTAGCGGTTGGTGAACTGTTCAATGGGCTCTTTGGTCAGGCGCAAGGTTCGCTCGATGCTTTCCGGCACCTGCAACGGGTGATCCTCGAAGCGTTGTGTGGAAAAAATCTCCGAGAAGTCATCAGCCTTGGCCAGGTACAGGCGCAGATCAAGGGAGTGCACATCCGCGACGCTGGTGAGGAAGCTGCTGTCGAGGTAGGTGGCGATGATCATTTTGTAATCAACGCCGGCTTGCTCGGTTTCGAAAGTCGAGACCACGGTGCCGGTGGCCACTCCGCCCACTTGCAGCGTCTGCAACACGGCTTTCGGCTCGGTGCTGATCTGGCGAACGACGTCATCGGCCGCGGTGCTGAACACCACTTTGTGATCGCTGCTGCGCACCAGCGCCACCACATCGATGCCCATGGAGTCGGCGATGTCGGCGGTCAGTTTGTCGTGCTTGGTGGACAGGCGATCGGTGGGAGGGCGCGTGTAGCGCAGGAACAATTGCGCGACCCGGGCGTTGTCGCGGAGGATTTCGCTGATTTCGTCCTCGACGATCTTGGTCGACTCCTGCAGCCAGATACGCACGTTGCTGTCGAAAATCTGCGAAAGCGTCGTGGCCGCCAATTCGGCAGCGATCATGGTCGGGATCACGCTGACCATCCAGAACGCCAGCACCAGTTTGCGTTGCAAGCTCCAGCCCGAGAGGGCAAAGGGTCGGGCGGTGGTGCGTGAGTCTTTGATCATATGCTTCGCTTATTGCAGCTCGCTGATCGCGGCAGCCATGGAAGGGTCGGAACGGTCCGGTCGGATAAACATTTTCACCACGCGCAGCAGCCTGTCGAGCATGCGATTGCGGTGACGGAAAAACAACGTGTTGCCGGTAAATGAGCAACCCAGCCGCAGCTTACTGGCATAGCCGGCCTGGCCGCACGCATAGTTCTTGATACCGTGTTCAATACAGTAGTCGACATTGGCCAGCCAGCTACGCATGTATAGATTGTGCTGGCGCGTTTTGGCCAGGTCGTGGGCAAAAAACTTGTCCACCAGTTGCTGCTCATCCAGCAGCACCAGATTAAAGGCGACCAACTCTTCACCGATCCAGTACAGCACGCACGCAGCGCGTTCATCGAGGTGGGCCAGCACTTCTCGAAAATACCCTGCAGGCAAACATTCGAACGCAAGGTCACTGCGCGCCAGTGTTGCTTCGTAGAGCGGCATCATGCTCGGCAGTAAATCGTCGACCGAACGTCGCCATTCAATTCGCGGACCTTGCCCACGCAATGTACGGCGCAGGTCTTTGCGCGTCGATTTGCCCAGTGTGCCGAGGTACGCATCCACGGTGCCGAAACTGATCGGTAATTCGGCACTCGGCAGCCCTGGCATGCTTTGCAGTCCGTAGTCCTGGCACACCTGCAGCCACTGCGGGTCACGGTGAGAAGCATCCTTGACCGCCAACAAGCCAATACCCGATTGGTTGGCGTCGGCGCGGGCCAGGTCGAGTATTTGCCGAAGCAGCAGCGGGCGTCGGGGGCTATCGACCGGGCACAAAGTGCCGACGTGGCATTGCTCGGCCACCGGTGAACCGAGGGCGTACAAACGAACTTCAAGCAGCTTGGGCCACCACCGACGTAGCTTTTCGGTGATGCGTTTCCCAACGCCTTGAACCGTGGTGTCCAGCGAATAGGCAGTTGTGAAGGCCACCGCCGCCGCAATCAGTACATCGTTCTCGTAGAGCGCCAGGTAGCGCCAGTGAAAGTCTGCAATACCTGCCTGTTCCACGGCGCGGTAGTAATCCCAGTCCTCCAGCTCAGTGGGGAAGCAGTCATTCCAGGCACCGCGGTCGATGGCCTCTATCGTCGAAAAGGCGAGGGCAGTGATCACGTCGTTTCCTTGTTTACGCCAGCTGCCGATATTCCTGGCGCAGGGGTTGCGGGGCGGTTGGCTGTTGCATGAAGCGGTGCTGAATGAAGTCAGTACTCAACTCCACCACCCGCCGGTATTGCAGGTCGACGGTGATCATGTGATAGCAATCGTCGAGCAGGATTTTCACCACTGGCCCACCCAATTTGCGCTCCACGTAATCGGCGTTCCAGACGCTGGTGATGTCGTCCTCGCTTGAATGCAGAACCAGCGCTTGAGTGGTGATCTGCGGCATGCGCTTTTTCACCGCCGCCACCAGTCGATGCAGTTCCCGAACGCTGACCCCAGACATTGTCAGCAATCCGGCATTGCTGCTTTCGCCGGCCTTCATCTGCCGTTCGACGATGGCGCGCAAGCGCTGGTCCTTGATGCCGTATGGCGACTTCTCGTTGAAACGGCACAGGTGTACGCCGAATGGAATCGACATGACCAGACTGCTCAACTTCGCCACCCACGGCATGTTCCAGCCGTCGTAACGCAACGTGGTCGAATACAGCAGCAAGCCTTCGATTTGCCCTGGGTGCTCGGCAGCCAGGTACATCGACAGCACGGCGCCCATCGACAAACCACCGACGAACGCTTTTTCGTGTTTGCGGCGTACACCGACAAACGTATTGCGCGCGCTTTCGTACCAGTCTCGCCAGCCAGTGGCTTGCAAGTCGGCGTTGTTCCCGCAATGGCCGGCCAGGGTTGGCACGTAGACCGTGCACCCCGCCTTGGCCAGGCCCATGGCCACCCGACGTAATTCCGTCGGGGTGCCGGTGAGGCCGTGGATCAACAACACCGCGACCTCGCCTGAGCCGAGAACGAAACCGGCGCTGCCTTCGCCCATGTCGATCTCGTGATCACTCATCGTTTCATGGCCCGGTGCAGCAGACGGTCGAGGAGGGCGATACCGAGGTCGATTTCCGGGTAGCTGATTTCCAGCGACGGCGCCAAGGTGATCACGTTCTTGTAGTAACCGCCGACGTCGAGAATCAGACCGAGGCGTTTGCCGTCGATTTCGATGTCGCCTTTCATGCCTTCGTCGACCATGAAGTCCAGGGTTGCCTTGTCTGGCGTGAAGCCATCCGGGCCGCAGATTTCGCAACGCAGTGCCAGGCCCAGACCGTCGACATCGCCGATGATCGGGTAGCGTTTCTGCAAGTCTTTCAGGCCTTCAAGGAAGTATTTGCCCTTGGCCATGACCATCGCGCCGTAGTCGACTTCGCTGGTCATCTTGAACATTTCAAGGCCGACTGCAGTGCCCAACGGGTTGGAGGCGAAGGTGGAGTGGGTCGAACCCGGCGGGAAGATTTTCGGGTTGATCAGCTCTTCTTTGGCCCAGATGCCGCCCAATGGGTTGAGGCCGTTGGTGAGTGCCTTGCCGAAGACGATGATGTCGGGTTTGACGTCAAAGTGTTCGATCGACCACAACTTACCGGTGCGCCAGAAGCCCATCTGGATTTCGTCGACCACCATCAGAATGCCGTGCTGGTCCAGCACGTGCTTGAGTTCGCTGTAGAAGTTCATCGGTGGAATCACGTAGCCGCCAGTGCCCTGAATCGGCTCGACGTAGAACGCTGCGTATTCGCTCTGGCCGACTTTCGGGTCCCAGACACCGTTGTATTCAGTCTCGAACAGGCGAGCGAATTGCTGCACGCAATGGCTGCCATATTCTTCTTTGGTCATGCCTTTGGGGCCACGGAAGTGATACGGGAACGGAATGAAATTGGCACGCTCGCCGAAGTGACCGTAGCGGCGGCGATAGCGGTAGCTGGAGGTGATCGACGAAGCGCCAAGGGTACGGCCGTGATAACCACCCTCGAAGGCGAACATCAGGCTTTTGCCATTGGTGGCGTTACGCACCACTTTCAACGAGTCTTCGATGGACTGCGAACCGCCGACGTTGAAGTGCACCCGGCCGTCGAGGCCGAACTTTTTCTTCGCATCAACGGCGATCATTTCCGACAGCTCGATCTTGCCTTTATGCAGGTACTGGCTGGCAATTTGCGGCAGGGTATCGATCTGCTGCTTCAGTGCATTGTTCAAGCGCGGATTGGCGTAGCCGAAGTTGACGGCCGAGTACCACATTTGCAGGTCGAGGTAAGCCTGGTCTTCGGTGTCCCAAACATACGAGCCTTCGCAACGGCTGAAGATACGTGGCGGGTCGATGTAGTGAACGGTGTCGCCGTAGGAGCAATATTTGGCTTCTTTTTCCAGAAGAACCTGGTCTTCCGCGGTAGCGATTCGAATATCAGACATGATGGAAAAGTTCCTGTGTTTCTACGTTGAAAGAGGTGGCATTGGCGGCACTTGCGTTTGGCAGTTTGGCCAGCAAGGCTGGGAGTTCGGCGAAGCTGTCGAAGCGAGCGAAGGCGATGCCGTTGCGCTCGCAGTGCTCGGCCAGGCGATCCTTGGCGAACACGAAATCGGCGGTAGCGGCTACGCACATGTCGGACTGGCCATCACCGATCACCAACACACGTTTGGTGCTGGGTGTGGATTTGCATTTGCAGTTGCCGGAAGCGGCGCGGCAGGCGTCGCTGGAATACGGGAAGTCGATGCGCCAGCTGTTGTGGTCAAGCTGACGCAGGCGGTTGGCGAGGATCGGCAACAGGCTGACGTAGTTGCGCGCCAGAATTCGTGCGATGCCTTGCTCGATGCCATCGCTGACCACTTCCAGCGATGCACCGAGGCCGATCACGTGGTCGACGAAGTCGGGGAAGTCGGGGTCGATTTCGATGGTGTCGAAGAAACCGAGCAATTCGTTCGGTGTGGCCTTGACCAGCGAGAGCTGGCGACTGAGGCACTCACGGGAACCGATATTGCCGGCCAGCCACTCGTTTTCGATTGCCTCCCAGCTTGGGTCGGCGAAACGCTGGAGGATGCTGTCGATCACGTCGGTGCGGGTAATGGTCCCGTCGAAATCACACACGATATGCCAGTCATTCATCTCTAGTACCTATTGGGCAGGAGGCGCTGTTTGCGCTTGCCAAAGGGTAGAGCAGGGACTGTGCCAATCGTGTTTGGCCCCGTATTGCTGGAGGTTTCTCGGCAAAACGTATCGACCAAGCTACAATTTTTGTAGGTTGCTACAAACAACATGAGTGCTTGCGCGTTGGCCGGGGTTTGCGAGTTGATGCGCGCATGTCTAGATAAGGAATCGCCTCATGTCGAGGATCAACATTGCTCTATTCGCCGTACTGGCCTGTCTGTCGGGCAGTGTTTTAGCGGACGGTATCACCGGTGAGGCGGGCCTTGGCATCAGCTATCAGCCTCACGATCCGACGGGTAGCCGTTATGAAACCCGCCCGGTGCCCTACCTCGATCTGGACTGGGGCGATGTCAGCCTCAGTACTGACGACGGCCTGACCTGGGACGCTTTCAAGTCGAACGGCTTCAGCGCCGGCCCGTTTGTGAATTACCTGCCGGGACGCACCTCCAACGGCAACCTGCAAGGTTTGCGTGATGTGCCGGACATGGGTGAAATCGGCGGTTTTGTGCAGTACGCACCGGCTGATTTCTGGCGCGTGTTTGCCTCTGTCGGCCAGGCAGTGGGCGGCCGGGGAGGTCAGGGCGGAGCACTGGGGCGGGTCGGTGGGGAACTCGGTTATCCAATGGGTGGCGGGGTGATTGGCAGCAGTAACCTGACCGCACAATTCGCCGATGCCCGGCAAAACCAGACGTATTTCGGGGTCGATGACAATGAATCCCTGGCGTCCGGAATTCGCCCGTACAACGCCGGCGGCGGCTTGCAGAAGGTGGCGCTGACCCAGAGTTTCGAGTTTCCCTTGTCGCGGCAATGGTCGTTGTTGACCAGCGCCAGTTGGACTCACCTGACCGGTTCGGCGGCGGACAGCAGCATCGTCAAAGCCGTCGGCGACACCCATCAAGGCGAAGTGCAGGCGGCCGTTGCCTACAAGTTCGATTAAAAACGGTAGACGCGAGCTGGCTCATGATTTTTTGAAGACTGGTCTGCTGTTTGCAATAGCCATTTAGAACCCACTCTTTCAGGAAGTTCTTCATGGCTCGCCCTGCTTACCGTCTGCTGGCTCATTCGCTATGGGACCTGATTCCCATCGCATTGGGCGTCGCCCATTTCGTGTGTGTTGTCTGGCTGGTATCGGCCTTCCACGACCTGTCCTGGTGGGCCTTTGTGCCGTTGGCACTGTGCTATGCGATCAGCTTGTCGTGGAGCATCAACAGCATTTCCCACAACCAGATTCATAACGCCTATTTCACCCCTCTCTGGATGAATCGCGCGTTTGATCTGCTGCTGTCGATCACCATCGGTTTTTCGCAAACCCTGTACCGCGATATCCACAACCATCATCACCGCGGTAATTCGGATTTACCGAACGCGGACGGCAAAACCATCGATCCGTTGTCCATTTACCTGCGCGGCAAAAACGGTCAGCCAGAGAACCCTTGGGCGTATACCTTCCTCAGTTTTTTTCGCGACGACCCGAAACCGATCTACCAGGAAATGCAGCGCAAGCGGCCCGACGATGCACGCTGGGTGAAAGTGGAAATCTACGTGACGGTGGCGTTCTACCTGGCACTCGCCTGCTTCAACTGGCAAGCGGTGCTGGTGTTGTTGCCGTTCTGGTATTTGGGTCAGGCACTGTCTTCGCTCAATGGTTACTACGAGCACTTTGGCGGCAACCCCAACTTGCCTATTGCCTGGGGCGTGAGTGCCTACAGCCCGCTGTATAACCTGCTGTGGATGAACAATGGGTATCACGCCGAGCATCACTATCGGCCGAAAATGCACTGGACGCAGGTCAAGGCGTACCACCGGCAGATCGCTCGGCAGCAACGTGAGGCGGGGGTAAAGGATATTCCACTGGCGCACGGGTTGGGGTTTCTGGTGGCTCACCGCAAAGACAACACTTAAACCCTGTATATGCAGTAGCGGCCGAGCCTCGGGCCGCTACTGCGGTTGCTTGAACTTCAGGCTTCGTTACCCTCGGCCAGCAGCGCGATTCCGACCATGATCACTGCCACGCCCGCCCAGTGCAGCCAACTGATGTGCTCGCCCAGCCCCAGCCATGACCCCAGCAGTACGCCGACGAACACCAATGAGCTAAGCGGGAATGCCAGCGACAAGCTGCTACGGCGCAGTATCAGCATCCACACGAAGAACGCCCCGAAGTAACAGGCAATCGCAACCAACACGCCGGGCGACACCGCCACGGCTTGCAGCCATTGCCAGGTGAAATCCATTTGCCCCAACTGGTCACCGCCCACTTTGGTGGCAATCTGACCGCCACTTTCCAAAATGATCAGCAGTGCCCACAGCACCACTGTGCCCAGACGTCCGTGTAGCCAATCCATCGTGCGGTTCCTTTGCAGGGTCAATTGAGAGTCATGCATAGCCGACACACACGAGCATCACGCCCGCCGTAATGACCATTGTTCCGAGCCAGCGACGCCGGCTGACGGTCTCGTTGAGAATCAGCTTTCCGGCCAGCACCACCCCGCAATACGCCAGCGCAGCGGCAGGGAATAGCAGGCTCAACGGTGCGCGGGACAAGGCTTCGAGCCATATGAAAAACTCGATCACGTAGGCGCCGATGCCGCACCACAACAGGGGTGCGTTAAACACCTGGCCCCAGAATGCATTCAGGCGAAAGCCGCCCTCGAGTTCGGGCAAGCGATCCAGCCCGAGTTTGAAACAGAGCTGGCCGATGACGTCCAGCACGATGGAAAACGCCACCAGCACAATCACGGTGAAGGTCATGGGAACAGCTCCTCGAACAGTTCGATCAACGCCTGATTGGTCGCCGAATTACGCAGCAGATCAGCGTCGCTCCAGCGCTCCGCGGGCGGTTGATCGGATTTGGCTTCCCAGCGCTTGAAGGCATTGCTGAACGCAGGCCTTGCGAACTCGCCGCAGATGTCGATGCCAAGGATTCGTTTACTCGCCGCCAGCAGCCGTATCGCTTGCAGCAAATGAGTGAGACGCATGCCGCCCTGATCCCAGTTGGTGGCGGCGTCTTCGCTAGCCAGTACATCTTTGTCGATGGTGATCCACACCGCCTCGGTGGGCAGGCTGGCAATCATCTGCTGCAGGAACACCGGCCAGTCCAGATCGGCCAGGTTGCGCCAGTGCAGCAGGTTTTCCTGCTGCTGGTGGCCCGCGCCGTCGCCGACTCGGCCCCAGACTTTCGAGGGCGGATGTTGCCATGGGAACAGTTGCAATACCCCACGCTTGAGCGCGCCGAGATTGCCCCCTTTGATTTGCGGATTTTGCAGGTCATCGCTGCACGGGCCGAGCGTGACGATACGTTTGATGTTCGGCAGTTTCAGGGCCTGGTTGACCCATGACCCACAATGTCTGCGGGGCGCCAGATGCACCCAGTCAGGGTGATTGTCAAAGTGGATAAGGCTTGTCGGTTCTGGCAGGTCGGCCAGGAATGCCGGGGTCAAATGGTGATAATCACCAGAGCCGACAAAGAAAATTTGCGGTTTCGAATCATCCTCGCGGGGGTGTTTTTGCAGGCGCTCGGTGAAACGGCGAAACGTGCGCTCGCTGGACCAAAGCCGCAGTTTCGGACCGAGATCCAGCAGGTCCAGACGTTTGGCACGGCCGCTGTCGAGCAGGCGTGTGATGCACGCCTGATCTGTCAGGCTGTGGTCGAGATCTAATATGTTCAAGGTCAGGATTCACCCTTGGTAGACCTCCCAGACACCGGGTTCATCACTCATGAGCACCGGCCGAGGGGCTTGAAGGGGTAAATGCAAGGGCCGGGCCAGCTACCGGCGATGGCGTCCTCGTGATCGCCATCACCGGCAAGCCGGTTTCCTACAGGATTTGTGTTGGTGACATCAATTTCGGCATCACCGCCGAACCGTAGGAGCCTGGCTTGCCAGCGATGGCGTCTTTGAAATCGCCGTCACCGGCCAGCCGGTTTCCTACAGGATTTGTGTTGGCGACATCAATTTCGGCATCACCGCCGAACCGTAGGAGCCTGGCTTGCCAGCGATGGCGTCTTTGAAATCGCCATCACCGGCCAGCCGGTTTCCTACAGAATTTGTGTTGGTGACATCAATTTCGGCGGCACCACTGAACCGTAGGAGCCTGGCTTGCCAGCGATGGCGTTTTTGAAATCGCCATCATCGGCAAGCCGGTTTCCTACAGGATTGGTGTTGGTGACATCAATTTCGGCATCACCGCCGAACCGTAGGAGCCTGGCTTGCCAGCGATGGCGTCTTTGAAATCGCCATCACCGGCAGCCAGTTTCCTACAAAAGGTGTGCGAGCTTCTTTGGGCTTGTGTGTGCGGAGTAAGGGAGTTGTCAGGCCTGAAAGCGCAGCCAGACCATCACCAGCAGCGTCGCGGCGATCAACCAGGCCACTGCTGCCACCGCCAGCGAGGCCTCCAGGCGCAGGCGGTCGACCATCACATACAACGTCGCCAGGTAAATGAAATACGGAATGATCGACCACATGCCAAACACGATAGTGGTCTTTAAATCATCCACCGAGCGGCCCTTGCCGACGATGTAATGCGCGATCAGTGCGAAGGTTGGAAACAACGGCACCAGGCCCGCGATGTAGTAGTTTTTGGTCTTCGCCAGCGCAGCAAGGATCAACACCACTGCGGCGCCCAGCGTTGCTTTCAGAATCAGGTCCATCAGTGGCTCAACCCGTACTTCTTCACTTTATCGAACAGTGTGGTCTTGGCCATGCCCAGTTCCAGGCTGGCCTGGGTCAGGTTGCCGCCACTGCGCTGCAAGGCGTCGCCGAGCAAGTTACGTTCGAATGCTTCTACCGCTTCGGCGAATGCCAGCCCTTGATTACTGCTGCTGGTGCCGGACTTCTTGAAGGCTGGCAGGCCGAGCGCAAAGCGTTCGGCGACGTTACGCAGTTCGCGCACGTTGCCCGGCCAATCGTGGCTCATCAGGTTCGACAAGGTTTGATTGTCCAGCTGCGGTACCTCACGGTCGAAACGCAAAGCGGACTGCTGTAGAAAATGTTCGAACAATTGCAGGATGTCTTCGCGACGTTCGCGCAGCGGCGGTAATTCCAGGGTCACGACGTTCAGCCGGTAATACAGGTCGCTACGAAATTCGCCGGCCTTGCTCGATTCATCGAGATCGGATTTGGTGGCCGCGATCACCCGACAATCCACCGCCACGCTCTGGTTCGAGCCGAGGCGTTCCAAGGTTCGTTCCTGCAACACGCGCAATAATTTGATCTGCAAGGGCAGCGGCATGCTTTCCACTTCGTCGAGGAACAATGTGCCGCCGTCAGCGTGTTCGATTTTGCCGATGCGTCGTTTGCCGGCGCCGGTGAACGCATTGGCTTCGTGGCCGAAGATTTCACTTTCGAACAGGTTTTCTGGCAAACCACCGCAATTGAGTGCAACGAATTGCTTGGTGTGCCGGCGACTGAAGTCGTGCAAGCAACGCGCTACCAACTCTTTACCGGTGCCGGTTTCGCCTTCGATCAAGACGTTGGCCGAGGTGTCCGCGACGTTGGCGATCAATTCGCGCAGGTTTTGCATGGCCGGCGAACGCCCAATGATCCGGCCTTCAAGCGAATCACGCTCTGCCAGTTGCCGACGCAAAGACGACACTTCCCGCGCGAGGCTGCGTTGTTCCAGCGCGCGTCGGGCGACGTCTACCAGGCGCTCGGGCGAAAACGGTTTTTCCATGAAGTCGTAAGCGCCTTTTTGCATCGCGCCAACGGCCATCGAAATGTCGCCGTGGCCGGTAATCAGCACCACCGGCAGGCTGCGGTCACGGGCCTTGAGCCGGGTCAGCAGTTCCAGGCCATCAATGCCCGGCAGGCGGATGTCGCTGATGACAATACCGGCAAAGTTGTCGCCAACGCGTTCCAGCGCTTCTTCGGCACTGCCAACGCCAACGCAGGGAATATCTTCCAGGGTTAACGCTTGCTGACAGCCGAGCAACACATGAGGGTCGTCTTCGACGATCAGCACACTTAGGTCGTTGTTCATATTGGCTCGGCGAGAGAGGGGCTTACCAACGGTAAACTGAGGATGAAAGTGGTACCACCGCCGGCCGGGTGTTCGACCCCCAGGTTCCCGCCAGTGGCAGCGGCCAGGCTCGCTGACAACGTCAGACCGAGGCCCAGGCCTTGTTCACCGGGTTTGGTGGTAAAGAACGGTTCGAAAAGATGTTTGCGCGCTTCATCGTCGATGCCATGGCCGTTATCGCGAACCCGGAGCCGATACTTGTCATCGAGTATTTCACCTTCCAGCCACAGTTCCGGCGACGGCTGTGCTTGCATGGCATCCAGTGCATTACCGATCAGGTTGACCAGGATCTGTTCCAGGCGGGTTTGATCGATCTGCACCTGAACGTCGGCATGGTGGCGGTGCAGTTGCAGTTGTGCGCTTTCCACACGACTGCCCAGCAGTTGCAGCGCCGCGTCAACGGCTTTGCCCAGGCTGGCCTGACCTTTGTCGTCGCCGCGACGAGCGAACGAGCGCAGGCTGGCGGTGATCCGGCCCATGCGATCGATCAGTTCATTAATGGTTTTAAGGTTGGTGCTGGCGACATCCAACTGGCCACGTTCCAAAAAGCGCACGGTATTGCCGGACAAGGTCCGAAGCGCCGCCAGGGGCTGGTTTAGTTCGTGGGCAATGCTGGTGGACATCTGGCCTATGGCAGCCAGTTTTCCGGCCTGAACCAATTCGTCCTGAGCGCGGCGCAGGGTTTCTTCGGCCTGGCGGCGCTCGCGAATCTGGCTTTTCAGGCGTTCGTTGCTGGCACGCAGGTCAGTGGTGCGTTCGGTAATCCGACGCTCCAGCTGATTGTTGGCTTCCTGCAAGGCTTCCCGGGCCGCGAGGCGGGTGGCGATCACCTTGCGCCGCTCATTCCAGGCGATCAACAGAAACGCCACGAGGGCAAAAGCCACGGCCACCAGAATTCCCTGGTTGATGGCTTCGCGGCGCAGGTCCTGTAGCGGCGTCAACAGGGTGAAATTCCACGGTGTGTCACTGAGAGGACGGGTTTGGGCCAGATAGCTGATGTCTTCCTGGTCCGACTCGACTTCGCTGTTGGCGGGGAAGGTCAGTTTTTCCACACCTTCGGCCAGGGTTTCGCGTGCAAGAGGTTGCAGTTCGTTGAGTGGAAACCAGTAGTACTGAAGACTGCGGGCGAGTTTTTCCTTGGTCTTTTCGCTCAGCGGCACCACCGACTTCAACCGGCGCGCGGGATCGCTGGACAGGATGATGATGCCGTTTTCATCGCTGACGAATGCTTCCAGACGGGCGCGTTGCCAGCGCTCTTCCATGGCTTCGAGACGCACCTTGACCACCGCCACGCCGATGATCTTGCCGCGTTCTTCCAGGCCATGAGCGAGGTAATAACCGGGCTCGCCGCTTGTACTGCCGATGCCGTAGAAGCGTCCCGGCTGTCCGCGAATGGCATTCTGAAAGTAGGCGCGAAACGAAAGGTCTTCACCGAGGTAACTGTCGACATCGCGCCAGTTGCTGGTAGCAACGACGCGGCCGGTGGTGTCCATTACATAAATGGCTCGACTGCGGCTGCGCCGGTTCAAGCCTTCAAGATAATCATTGACCGTTTGCCGATGCTCCGGCGACGGGTCGGCCAGCAGCTTGGAAACACTCGATTCGAGTTCCAGCAAGCTGGGCAGGTAGGTGTATTTGTTGATCTCACTTTCGACGGCGCGGGCGTGCAGTTCGAGCTGACGCTGGCCGTTCTCGCTGAGGCTGCGTATGCCGTAGTGCTCACTGACCCAATAGCCGATGTAACCCAACCCGATCATCAGCGCGATGACCAGCGGCGGCAGGAACAGATGGCGAATCAGACGGGGTTTCACGGCGAGTGATGGCGGCGCGGCGCGATAAAGAGTGGGGTCGCATTTCATCACAGATGCCTTGGGTCAACCACAACACTTGTTTGTGAATCACCGCTGGTTTGTAGGTGGGCTCTCATTGTCAGGCAACCCGCCCCCCGCAGATGGGGAGCGGGTGTGGTGCTATTAATGCTGCAGAATCTTCTCGAGGAAATGCTGCGCGCGTTCGGAGCGGGCGCTGATGTCGCCGAAGAACTCTTCTTTCGGACAGTCTTCGATGATTTTGCCCTGGTCCATGAAGATCACCCGATCGGCCACCTTGCGGGCGAAGCCCATTTCGTGGGTAACGCACATCATGGTCATGCCTTCGTGAGCCAACTGCACCATCACGTCGAGTACTTCGTTAACCATTTCCGGGTCGAGCGCGGAGGTCGGTTCGTCGAACAGCATGACGATCGGGTCCATCGCCAGCGCACGGGCAATCGCCACGCGTTGTTGCTGACCACCGGAAAGTTGACCCGGATGCTTGTGGGCGTGAGCGGAAAGGCCCACGCGCTCCAGCAATTGCAGGCCTTTTTTAGTGGCTTCATCCTGGCTGCGGCCCAACACCTTGATCTGCGCGATGGTCAGGTTCTCGGTGATGGTCAGGTGCGGGAACAGCTCGAAATGCTGGAACACCATGCCCACGCGTGAGCGCAGTTTCGGCAGGTTGGTCTTCGGGTCGGCGATGGAGGTGCCATCAACTACCACGTCACCTTTCTGGAACGGTTCCAGGGCGTTGACGCACTTGATCAGGGTGGATTTGCCCGAGCCGGAGGGCCCGCACACCACGATCACTTCGCCTTTTTTAACCTCGGTGCTGCAATCGGTCAGCACCTGGAAGTCGCCATACCACTTGTTGATATTCTTGATAGAGATCATACGGCAAACCTTTTTTGCAGACGCTTGACCAGCAGCGAGGCGGAAAAGCTGATGATGAAGTAGACGACACCGGCGAAGATCAGGAACTCATTGGAGCGGCCAATGATGTCGCCGTTGGAGCGGGCGGAGTTGAGGAAGTCCACCAGGCCCACGGTGTACACCAGCGAGGTGTCCTGGAACAGGATGATCGACTGTTGCAGCAGCAACGGGGTCATCTTGCGGAACGCCTGGGGCAGGATGATCAGGCGCATGGTCTGGCCATATGTCATGCCCATCGCTTGTGCGGCGGCCATCTGCCCTTTAGGGATCGACTGCACACCGGCCCGCACGATTTCACAGAAGTACGCGGCCTCGAACATCATGAAGGCCACGACGCAGGAGGTGAACGCTCCAATAGGCGTGTCTTCGCCGGTAATCCAGCGCAGCACGAACGGCACTGCCAGGTAGAACCAGGTAATCACCAACAGCAGTGGGATCGAGCGGAAGTAGTTCACATAAGCGCCGGCCAGACGCGACAGCAGTTTGCTGGACGACAGGCGCATCAGCGCGAGGATCGTACCCAGCACGATGCCGCCGACCACGCCCATGACCATCAATTGCAAGGTCATGACCATGCCGTTCCACAGGCCCGGGATGGCGGGGATGATGCCGCTGAAATCGAATTCCATTATTTACCCCCCACGGAGATCAGGCCGGGCACGGCGACTTTCTTCTCGACTACACGCATCAGTAGCATCAGGCTCATGTTCAGCGTGAAGTAGATCAGCGTGGCCAAGGTGAAGGCCTCAAACAGGTTGGCAGAGAACTCGGCGGTCTGTTTGGTTTGCGCCAGCAGTTCCATCAAGCCGATCAGGGACGCCACTGAGGAGTTCTTGAAGACGTTGAGGAATTCCGAGGTAAGCGGCGGAATGATGATCCGATAAGCCTGGGGCAGCAGCACGTTCCAGTAGATCTGCGGCAGCTTGAAGCCCATGGCGCGCGCAGCGGCTTCTTGGCCACGTGGCAGCGCCTGGATGCCGGTGCGCACTTGTTCGCATACGCGGGCGGCGGTGAACAAGCCCAGGCACACGACAACGCTCAGGTAGGCCGAGGTGGTCGGGTTGAGGTCTTGTTTGTACCAGTCTTGCAGGTTCTGCGGCAGCATGTCGGGTATCAGGAAATACCAGATGAACAGCTGCACCAGCAGCGGTACGTTACGAAACAGCTCCACGTAACAGGTCGCGATGCCCGATACGATGCGGTTTGGCACGGTGCGCATGACGCCGAGTACGGAGCCCAGCAGCAAGGCGATAATCCATGCCACGACGGCGATGGCGATGGTCCAGCCCAGACCTGCGATGTACCAGTCGAGATAAGTCTCGCTGCCAACGCCGGTGGACTTGAAGAACACGCCCCAGTCCCAGTTGTAATTCATTAGGGTCTCCCCTCGAGATCGATCGATGTACAAGCACCCGCTTGGGAAAGGTCCTTTCCCGCCTGACGGTGAACGTCAGGCACACGCAATCGGCTCGAAAACCGCCAGGTCGAGTGTTCCAAAATTAAAGCCAGCAGGTAGTAACAGACGCCTGAGGGGGCGTTTGCTCCCTCAGGACATAAGCTTAGTCAGGTATCAGATTTTTACGTCAGGCGCTGGCTTGTCGCTCGGAGTGGCGATCAGATCCTTTACCTTCTCGCTCATCGGGAAGTTCAGGTTCAGGCCTTTAGGTGGAATCGGGCTTTCAAACCACTTGCTGTAGATCTTGTTGATCTCGCCGGATTTGTACAGGCCGACGATAGCGTCATCCACGGCTTTCTTGAAGGCCGGGTCGTCTTTACGAACCATGCACGCGTAGGCTTCAAAGGACTGTGGAGTACCGGTGATCACCCAGTCATCCGGCTTCTTCGCCTTGGCTTCTTCGCCAGCCAGCAGGGCGTCGTCCATCATGAAGGCGACGGCGCGGCCGCTTTCCAGCATCTGGAAGGATTCGCCGTGGTCCTTGGCGGAGATAACGTTCATGCCCATCTGCTTGTCGGCGTTCATCGCTTTGATGATGCGCTCGGACGTGGTGCCGGCAGTGGTCACGACGTTCTTGCCTTTCAGGTCAGCGAAGTCGCTGTAGGACGGCTTGCCATCCTTGTCTTTCTTGACCAGCAGACGGGTGCCGATTTCGAAGATGTTGACGGTGAAGTCGACTTGCTGGGCGCGTTCAGTGTTGTTGGTGGTGGAACCGCACTCGATGTCCGCGGTGCCGTTCTGGATCAGCGGAATACGGGTTTGCGAGGTGACCAGGTTGTACTTGGTCTTCAGATCGGGTTTGTTCAGGTCTTTTTTCAGGGCTTCAACGATAGCCAGCTGAATGTCGTGGGAGTAGCCAACCGGTTTGCCCGAACCATCCGCGATATAGGAAAACGGAATGGAGCTGTCGCGGTGAGCAAGAGTGATCGTGCCGGAGTCGTTGATTTTCTTCAGTGTGCCGGTGAGCTCGGCAGCAAAAACTGGAGTTGTAATCAGAGCGGCAGCAATGGCTGCGCCCAGGATGTGGGGAACGATACGCATCAAATTTTCCTCGACATTGTTTTTTTTATGGAGCCAGTTCACCGGCCCTTTTGTGCTTCGATTACCTGAAAGCCCTGAAAGTTCGACTGGGCAAGCAATCGTCCAAGAGTGTAGAGCATGAGTCGTGCCAGTCCAGAATGAATAGTTCAAGCCATTGTTTTATAAGAATAATAAAAATAAAAAGGGTATTTGAGGATGGCGAATAATCCGGTTTACCGAATCGGATAGTAGTTGATGTTCGGAAAACCGAATGAAATAACGGGAGAGCGATCTGACGCCAAGCCACCTGCAAAAAAGCCCCTGAATTTTTCAATTCAGAGGCTCTGTTCAACCGCTTTGCCTGTCAGGCCGCTTCGGTTTTGCGACGATTGTGTTCGACCTTGCTCAAGTAATCCTCAAGCTTGAGCTGCTCTTGAGCTGTGGTGAACAACCCAAGTTTGCTGCGACGCCACAGAATATCGTGGCCGGCGGTGGCCCATTCTTCGCGGCACAGATAATCGACTTCGCGGGTGTAGAGTCCGCCACCGATGTGTTCGCCCATGTCGGCGAGGTCATTCACGCCTTCAAGCATGCGCCATGTGCGGCTGCCATACGTGGTGGCCCAGCGACGAGCGATTTCGGTCGGTACCCAGTCATGCCGGTCGCGGATCAGGGCACACAAGGCTTGCGGCGTAGTCATGTCTTCACCGCCAGGCAACGTGGCGCTAGCGGTCCAGGCAGGCTTCATGTGCGTGAAATACGGTGCCAGTTGCGCCAGGGCAGACTCGGCCAGTTTACGGTAGGTGGTCAGCTTGCCACCGAACACCGACAACAGGGGGGCTTCTTCTTTCTTGCCCGACAGCGCAAGCGTGTAATCGCGAGTAACGGCCGACGGGTTGTCGGATTCGTCGTTGCACAAGGGGCGTACGCCAGAATAGCTGTGCAGGATATCGTCGCGGCTGATCTGTTTTTTGAAGTGCGCGTTCACGACTTTCAGCAGGTAGTCGGTTTCGCCTTCGGTGATCGCAACGGCCGCCGGGTCACCGGTGTACTCGCGGTCGGTGGTGCCGATCAGGGTGAAATGGTTCAGGTATGGAATGGTGAAGACGATACGCTGATCTTCGTTTTGAAGAATATGCGCGTTCTCACCTTCGTAGAGTTTTGGCACGATCAAGTGGCTGCCCTGGATCAGACGGATGCCGTAAGGCGATTCCATCTTCAGGTCATCACGAATGAATTTGGCGACCCACGGGCCGGCGGCGTTGACCAGTGCTTTGGCGCGAATCGAAAACAGGCTGCCATCGGCCCGTTCAAGGTGCAGATGCCACAAACCTTTGGTTCGATGAGCGCTGACACAACGAGTTTGAGTGTGAACGTGGGCACCCTTTTCGCGGGCCGCCATGGCGTTCAATACCACCAGTCGTGCATCGTCTACCCAGCAATCCGAATACTCAAAACCTTTGGTTATTTCGCTTTTCAGAGGGCTGTCCGGGCCGAACTTCAGGCTTTTCGAACCTTCCAGTTTTTCCCGTTTGCCAAGGTTGTCATACAGGAACAATCCTGCGCGGATCATCCAGGCAGGACGCAGATGCGGACGATGCGGCAATACAAAACGCATCTGCTTGACGATGTGCGGAGCTTTGGCCAACAGCACTTCGCGTTCGGCCAAGGCTTCACGTACCAAGCGGAATTCGTAATGTTCGAGGTAGCGTAGGCCGCCGTGGATCAATTTGCTGCTGGCCGAAGAGGTGTGGCTGGCCAGATCATCTTTTTCACAAAGAAATACCGAAAGACCGCGACCGGCGGCATCCGCTGCTATGCCGACGCCATTGATCCCGCCGCCAATGACGGCAATATCGTAGACCTCGGCGAGTGGGGGCGTAGGCAAGTTAGAAGTGGGCATCGGCTGGCCTCGGAATTTTGAAATTCTGTATTGGAATTCGAACATTAATGTTCATTTGCGAAAATATTAGCCCATAAAGGCGCGCACAGCCAGTCCACTTCGATTGAAAAAACTCATCGAAGGGCCGAGAAAGGAAAATTTACGAACATTTGCGCGCAGGTCGCGCTGGCTTTTTTGGCGCGGGAGCTTGCTCAGCCTGGACTGTGAAGCAGCCTGGAAACCGGCAGGTGAACTACTTCAGAAGGGGTATCGGGTCTGATTTGCGTCTGCTTCGCAGTCGACCGGCGCGAGCACGCTCCCTCGCCAGAGGGAGCACGTTGGTTTTGAACGTGAGTTAAACCACTTCCAGCCGAATCTTGTGCTGGCTTAACAGCTGCGCCAGCGCGGGCACCGGTTGCTGGTCGGTGACCAGGCAATCGATCAGGCTGATCGGCCCCAGGCGAATCATGGCGTTGCGCCCGAATTTGCTGGAGTCGGCGGCCAATATCACTTGCCGCGCATTGGCGATGATTGCTTGCGACACCCGCACTTCCTGGTAGTCGAAATCCAGCAGGCTGCCGTCCTCATCTATACCGCTGATGCCCACCAGCGCGAAGTCGACCTTGAACTGATTGATGAAGTCAACGCTGGCCTGTCCGACCACGCCGCCATCACGCCGCACAGTCCCTCCGGTCAACAATACGTCGAAGTCGTCCTTGGCGCTGAGCATCGACGCGACGTGCAGGTTGTTGGTGATGATTTTCAGATGGCTGTGATTAAGCAGTGCCCGCGCAATGGACTCGGTGGTGGTGCCGATGTTGATGAACAGCGAGGCATGATCGGGGATCTGGGCGGCAATGGCTTCACCGATACGCTGTTTCTCATCGCGCATCTGGTCTGCGCGCATGGCGTAGGCGGTATTTTCGACGCTGGAATCGTAGGCTGCGCCGCCATGGTAGCGACGCAATAAATTAGCTTCCGCGAGCTGATTGATGTCGCGGCGAATAGTCTGCGGGGTAACGACGAACAGCGTAGCCATTTCCTCGATGCTGACGTAGCCGCGTTCGCGGACCAGTTCGAGAATTTGCTGCTGACGGGGAGGCAGATTCATGGGGCTTCCTTTGGGCTGCCGTGCAAAATTTGCCCATGATGCCGCAGGAATCCGCTCCCGACCAGTTACAACCCTTTCAGGGTCCTGAGCTTGGCTTATTCAGCCCCTTCGTGCGGTTCCCAATCGCGGGTGCGGCTGACGGCTTTTTTCCAGCCTGCGTAGAGTTTTTCCTTGGCGGGCTCGTCCAGTGCAGGTTCGAATTGGCGCTCGATGACAGCCTTGCCACGCAGTTCGTCGAGGCTGCTCCAGAAGCCGCACGCCAGGCCTGCCAGGTAAGCGGCGCCCAGTGCGGTGGTTTCGCGCATTTGCGGGCGCTCAACCTGAGTTCCGAGGATGTCGGCCTGGAACTGCATCAGGAAGTTGTTCGCTACAGCGCCACCGTCCACGCGCAAAGACTTCAGGCGTTCGCCGGAATCCTGCTGCATGGCGTCGAGCACGTCTCGCGTTTGATAGGCAATCGACTCCAGCGCTGCGCGGATGATGTGATCCACGCGCACGCCGCGAGTCAGGCCGAACAGCGCGCCACGGGCATACGGGTCCCAGTAGGGAGCGCCGAGACCGGTGAAGGCTGGTACCAGGTACACGCCATTACTGTCCTTTACCTTGCTGGCGAAGTATTCGGTGTCGGTTGCGTCGGCAATGATCTTCAGTTCATCACGCAGCCATTGCACCGTCGAACCGCCGTTGAACACGGCGCCTTCCAGAGCGTAAGCCACTTCGCCACGCGGACCGCAGGCGATGGTGGTCAACATACCGTGCTTGGACTTCACCGCTTTGTCGCCGGTATTCATCAGCAGGAAGCAACCGGTGCCGTACGTGTTTTTCGCCTGGCCAGGTTCGACGCACATCTGGCCGAAAAGAGCTGCTTGCTGGTCGCCGGCAATACCACCGATGGCGATGCCGCTTTTGGTGTGGCCGTAGATTTCGGACGAGGATTTAACTTCCGGCAGCATTTCGCGCGGAATATCCAGCACCTCCAGCATCTTCGTATCCCACTCGAGTGTGTGGATGTTGAAGAGCATGGTGCGCGAGGCGTTGGTGTAGTCGGTGACGTGCACCTTGCCGCCGGTAAATTTCCAGATCAGCCAGCTGTCGACCGTACCGAACAGCAACTCGCCATTGCGTGCACGCTCGCGGCTGCCTTCGACGTTGTCGAGGATCCACTTGAGTTTGGTGCCGGAGAAATACGGGTCGGTGACCAGACCGGTGGTGTCGCTGATGTATTGCTCGTGACCGTCACGCTTGAGTTGCTGGCAGATTTCGGTGCTGCGGCGGCACTGCCAGACAATCGCATTGTAGATGGGGCGGCCGGTGGTCTTGTCCCAGACCACCGTGGTTTCACGCTGGTTGGTGATGCCGATAGCCGCGACCTGGTCGTGATGCAGGCCAGCCTGAGCCAGGGCCTCTACCATCACGGCGCTTTGAGTCGCGAAGATTTCCATTGGGTCATGTTCGACCCAGCCGGCTTGCGGATAATGCTGCACGAATTCGCGTTGGGCGGTGCAGACCACGTTTGCGTCACGGTCGAAAATGATCGCGCGCGAGCTGGTCGTACCCTGGTCGAGGGCAATGATGTAGTTCTTATTCTGAATGTCGGTCATGTCGATTGCCTTGGACGAAATAAGGGAAAAAGGTCTGGCGCGCAATCAGATTGGCAGGATCACGCGCCCACGGTATCAAGAAGTTCTGGGTTTGCCGTCAATGGCCGGTGCTTCTTCCGTTGTAGCAGGTGTGGCGATGGGCAGATGACGGGCGATCAGCCCGCGATAAGCGGCAGCGCCGAGGCAGGCACCGACAATCGGTGCAAAAATCGGAATCAGGAAGTACGGGATATCGCGTCCACCGGTAAAGGATATTTCACCCCAGCCAGCGAAGAACGTCATCAACTTGGGACCGAAATCACGCGCAGGGTTCATCGCGAAACCGGTCAGCGGGCCCATCGAACTGCCTATGACTGCAATCAACAAACCAATCAGCAACGGCGCCAGCGGCCCCTTCGGCAAACCGTTGTTGTCGTCGGTAAGGGACATGATCACGCCCATCAGGATGGCGGTGATGATCATTTCAACCAGAAATGCTTGGGCCGTGGACAGGGCTGGGTGCGGGAAGGTCGAGAACACTGAGGCCAACTCAAGGCTCGCCTGAGTGCCGCGTACCATGTGGTGAGTTTGTTCGTAATCGAAGAAAAGATTGCTGTAAAGCGTGTAAACCAACAAGGCACCGCAGAAAGCGCCGGCGATTTGGGAGAAAATGTAGAAGGGCAATTTGCGCTTTTCGAAATCAGCGAAAATGCTTAAGGCAATGCTGACGGCTGGGTTGAGGTGTGCGCCCGAAACCCCTGCAGTCAGGTAAATCGCCATACTGACGCCAACGCCCCAGATGATGCTGATTTCCCACAGTCCAAAGCTGGCACCCGCGACCTTGAGCGCAGCGACACATCCGGTGCCGAAAAAGATAAGCAGCGCAGTACCCAGAAACTCGGCCATGCATTGGCTTGAGAGTGTCGGTTGTTGTAAAGCAGTAGCCATTGAAAACCTCGATTTTTGTTTTTTTTGGCACTTATCCCCCCAATGGGCCAAGCGCGATTTTCACCAAGGCAAGATCCCCATCCTGTTCTTGGCTTACTGCGGGTGTTGCGATGTGACGGCAGTGCAGTATTCAGATTCGAAAAAATATAGACAAGAAACGCTGCTGTCAAAGGTCGAAAGTGAACTATCAGTCATAATTTAACTATTAGTCACATGAATGATCATGTGTCTTACAGGATTGTCCTACAGCCCAAAAAGCCTCCTCAGCTCTTACAAGCCTTTGAAATCGCCCGGCAAAGGAGCCTTTTATCAGGCGATGACCTAGAATCTGGCGCAGTGTTTTTCATCCGCCGCCAAGCTTGGAGCTGTCATGACCCCCGCATTGGATTTGTTGAAAAAAGTTCGTGCCGAACATCGCGTGCACAGTTATGAACATGATCCGAAGGCAGCGTCCTACGGGCTGGAGGCCGCAGAAAAACTGGGGCTAGATCCGGCGCAGGTGTTCAAGACCTTGCTGGCGGCGAGTGAGAAAGGCGAATTGTTAGTCGCAGTGGTGCCGGTCGTCGGAAGTCTCGACTTGAAGGGGCTGGCTCACGCCGCGGGGGTGAAAAAAGTTGAAATGGCCGATCCGGCGGCTGCCCAGCGATCGACCGGTTACCTGTTGGGTGGGATCAGTCCGCTGGGGCAAAAGAAGCGCTTGCGAACGTTCATCGACAATTCGGCGCAACCCTTCGCCAGCATTTTTGTAAGTGCCGGGCGTCGTGGGCTGGAGGTGGAGTTGGCGCCTGCGGTGCTGGCTGAGCACACACAGGCGAAGTTCGCTGATATTGGTCGCGCGTGAATCTGGCATGCGGGTATCAATGGGCGGCGCTGTAACGCCTTACACCTGATTCAACTGACGGGATCTGCGCCGCAGTGCTGCCGGATGCCTGGAACAACACCAGGTGCTCCGCCGCCACCCGAATGCCGACTTCAGCGGTGATCTGATGATCTGCATGGCTTGGGAAAATTGATTCCAGCTGTGCACCTGTCGGCAGTTGCATCCGGTACAGGGTCGATGCACCGAGGAACGTCTTGCCGACGATTCGCGCCTTGAGAGGGCTGTCCGGTGCATAAACGATATCGTCGGGGCGCAGCAATACATCCACTGCGCCGCCAATCGGCCAAGTGTAGGCACGATTGCCGCGCAGCTCACCCAGCTCGGTTTGCACCGATTCCGGACTGCTCAGCTGGCCGCGAATGAAATAACCCTGGCCGATGAAACTGGCCACAAAAGGCGTCAGCGGCTCGTGATACAGGTTGTAGGGCGTGTCCCACTGTTCGAGTCGACCTTCCTTGAAAACACCCACATGATCGCTGACCGCGAACGCTTCTTCCTGGTCGTGTGTGACCAGAATTGCGCTGGTGCCACGTGCTTTAAGGATGTCGCGTACTTCGTGGCTGAGCTTGCGGCGCAACTCGCCATCGAGGTTGGAGAACGGTTCGTCAAGAAGCAGCAATTGCGGTTCCGGTGCCAAGGCGCGAGCAAGCGCAACACGTTGCTGCTGCCCACCGGAAAGCTCATGCGGGAAGCGCTTGCCGAGGTTTTTCAGGTTGACCAGTTCCAGCAATTCTTCAGTGATGCGATCTTTTTGCGGGTGCTTGCGGATGCCGAATGCGATGTTCTCGGCCACGCTCAAATGCGGAAACAGTGCGTAGTCTTGGAACACCATGCCGATGCGGCGTTTTTCCGGGGCGAGGGTGAAACCTGCCTTGGAAATGGTCTCTCCAGCGAGCTGGATTTCTCCCTCGTGCACAGGTTCGAACCCTGCAATTGCGCGCAACGTAGTGGTTTTGCCACAACCGGATGAACCGAGCAGGCAACCAATATCACCGGCGTTCAAGTGCAGGTTGAGGTTCTGTACGACACGCTGGTCCTGGTAGCCGCAGGCCAGATTGCGCAGGTTAAGCAGTAATGGCTGGCTCATGCGTGGTGGTACGACGGTGGGACAAGGAATTCGAGCAGGGCCTTTTGGGCATGCAGACGATTTTCGGCCTGATCCCAGGCGACCGAGCGCGTGTCATCGAGCAAGTCGACGCTGATCTCTTCGCCACGGTGGGCGGGCAGGCAGTGCATGAACAGTACATCCGGGGCGGCAAGATCGAGGAGCGCGCGATTGACCTGATAAGGGGCAAACAGCTTCAGGCGTTTGGCGGTTTCTTCCTCTTGGCCCATGGAGGTCCAGACATCGGTGCTGACCAGATGAGCGCCGCGCACGGCTTCTTTCGGATCGCGAACAATATGGACCCGATCACCGGCGTTGGCCATGAATTCAGGATTAGGCTCGTAGCCTTCCGGGCAGGCAATGCGTAACTGGAAGTCGAACTGGATCGCCGCTTCTATATAGCTGTTGCACATGTTGTTGCCGTCACCGACCCACGCCACCGTTTTGCCCTGGATCGAGCCACGGTGTTCGAGGAAGGTTTGCATGTCGGCCAGCAACTGGCACGGGTGCAGGTCATCCGACAGACCGTTGATCACCGGCACGCGAGAGTTGGCCGCGAATTCGGTCAGGGTGCTGTGGGCAAACGTACGGATCATCACCGCATCGAGCATGCTCGACATCACAATCGCGCAATCGCCAATCGGCTCGCCACGGCCCAGTTGGGTGTCGCGCGGCGAGAGGAAAATTGCCTGGCCACCGAGTTGGATCATGCCGGCTTCGAACGAAATACGGGTGCGCGTCGAAGATTTCTCGAAAATCATCCCGAGTACACGGTTTTTCAAGGGCTCGAACAGCACGCCGCGGTTACGCAGGTCTTTGAGCTCAACGCCTCGACGGATCACGCTGACCAGCTCTTCGGGCGTGCAATCCATCAGGGAGAGAAAGTGCCTTGCGCTCATCATTGACTACCTTTTTGCAACAGACCGCAGATACTCAAAGCCTTGTTTAATTGAAAAACGGGCGAGACCTGCGGCGTAAGCCGCACGTGGCGACGAAATAGGGGAAGGCGCGATCTTATAATTAAATGTCGCGTCTTACCAATAGGGCTACGGTTTTTAGGGGATTTCAGAGGGGCTACGGGGTTACCGCAGTAGCGCTTTTGAAGCCTGTTTAATGACAGCAGCCCGACATTTGTACACCGGGCTTGCGGGGCTTTGCAATCAAACAGGGATTGGGCAAGGTCCGATTGTTCAATTTATGCGCTGTGATTGGCGGCACACATTGGCAACGTATCGAGCCTGAAACATTTGCTTATGCAAAGTGCTGGGTTATAACTAACTCACGAGCGACGCAGGAAGGCTTTGGGATGGAATCGAAAGAACGACAGCTGATGGAACTGCTTGGCCTCACCGCCCGCTCATTGACCCACCTCACCGCATCCATGACGACCATGTCTTTCGAGTTATTGCGCAGCGATGACGAAGTGACCCGGGCCGCGGGGCGGCGCATGATTGATCGAATGGCGACGATCAGTGCAGGTCTGGATGAGCATTGGCGACTGATCGGCGAACTCACCGGGGTGCATGTTGCCCACGAGCAAATCGAAACGGTGCAGGAGATCCAGTTGCAGGTGCCGTCCAGGCTGCCGCCCAACTGATTTCAACCTACCATCGGCTGGCCTGATGAGTGCCGATTCACACGATGAACGTCGCTGGCGAACCGGCAGGTCTGGCGCCATAGTTTTGTTCCCGCGGCCACTATTGTCCGCACAGAACAAGACAGAGACTGGCCATGACCAAGACTCTCCATCACCGTGCCTGCCACCTCTGTGAAGCCATCTGCGGGCTGACCATCGAAACGACCGAGGTTGAAGGCGCCGGCGTGCAGATCACCTCGATCAAGGGTGACCCGCAAGACACGTTCAGCCGAGGGCATATCTGCCCGAAAGCTGTTGCCCTGCAAGATATTCAAAATGATCCGGATCGCCTGCATCAGCCCATGTTGAGGGTCGGCAGCGAATGGCAACCTATCGAGTGGGAAAAAGCCTTCAGCCTTGTTGCCGAGCGTTTGGCCGCGATTCAGGAGCGTCATGGGCAAAACGCGGTGGCGGTCTACCAAGGCAATCCGAGCGTGCACAACTATGGGTTGATGACCCACAGCAATTATTTCTTGGGGTTGCTGAAGACCCGCAACCGCTTTTCGGCGACGTCGGTCGATCAACTGCCTCAACACCTGACCAGCCATTTGATGTACGGCCACGGTTTGCTTCTACCGATTCCGGACATTGATCACACCGACTTCATGCTGATCCTGGGTGGTAATCCGTTGGCATCCAACGGCAGCATCATGACCGTGCCGGATGTTGAGAAGCGGCTGAAAGCCATTCAGTCCCGGGGCGGCAAAGTGGTGGTGGTTGATCCGCGCCGCAGTGAAACGGCGGCGATTGCCGATCAGCATCTGTTCGTGCGGCCCGGTGGCGATGCAGCCTTGTTGTTCGGATTGCTTAACACCCTATTTGCAGAAAACCTGGCCCGCGACAGTCATTTGCCGGTAGACGGCCTGGAGGAGGTTCGAGCAGCGGTCGCACGCTTCACCGCCGAAGCCATGAGCCCGCTGTGTGCAGTGCCCGCCGCGCAGATCCGACAACTGGCCCGAGACTTCGCGGCGGCCCCGACAGCGGTTTGCTACGGTCGCATGGGGGTTTCGACCCAGGCCTTCGGCACCTTGTGCCATTGGCTGGTGCAGCTGATCAACCTGGTGACCGGCAACCTCGATCGCGTAGGCGGTGCGTTGTGTACTGAACCTGCGGTGGACCTGGTCGCGTCAACATCGGGTGGACATTTCAACCTGTGGCAGAGCCGGGTATCCGGGCGTCCGGAGTACGGTGGCGAGTTGCCGGTGTCGGCGCTGGCCGAGGAAATGCTCACCGAGGGCGAAGGGCAGGTGCGGGCGTTAATCACCGTCGCCGGCAATCCGGTGCTGTCCACGCCCAATGGCCGGCAACTGGAGCAAGCGCTGGAAGGGCTGGAATTCATGGTCAGTATTGACCTGTACATCAATGAAACCACGCGTTATGCCGATCTGATCCTGCCGTCCACCTCGGCGCTCGAAAACGACCACTACGACACCACGTTTAATATGTTTGCGGTGCGAAATGTCAGCCGTTTCAATCGAGCCATTCTGGCCAAGCCTGACGGTGCTTTGCATGACTGGGAAATCTTCGTGGGGTTGGCCAAGGCGTTCGCCGGCAGGGTCGGCAAAGAGCTGAAACCCACCATTGCGCCGGCGCTGATGATTGACCGTGGCTTGCGGATGGGGCGCTATGGTGATGCTTCAGCGCACAAACTGTCGCTGGCAACCCTGTTCGAACATCCGCACGGGGTGGACCTCGGAGCGCTCAAATCCAATCTTGCCGCGCGCCTGAAAACGCCTGGCCAACGCGTTCAGGCTGCTCCCGCGGCGATCATTGCCGACCTGGCGCGTTTTGCTGCCTTGCAAGCACCCGCCGCCGACGAATTGTTAATGATTGGCCGCCGCCATGTGCGCAGTAATAACTCCTGGATGCACAATTATCACCGCTTGGTGAAGGGTAAGCCGCGTCATCAATTGCTGATGCACCCTGATGATCTGGCGAGTCGTGGGCTCAATGACGGTCAGCGCGTGCAGGTCAGTTCACGGGTCGGCATGATCGAGGTGGAAGTGGTTGCCAGTCTGGACATGATGAAAGGTGTGGTCAGCCTGCCTCACGGCTGGGGTCATGCCCGTCCGGGTGTGCAAATGGCCATTGCCAGCGGCCAGCCGGGCTCCAGTGCTAACGACTTGACGGACGAGTGTCTGCTGGATGAGTTATCGGGTAATGCTGCGTTGAACGGTGTGCCGGTGACCGTGGCGGCGGCGTGATCGTGTCTGTCGGGGAGACCGAGCATGGCGCTCGGGTTTCCGTTACAATGCGCCACCGTGCCGACCTCTGAGTCGGAAAGTTCAGCCGAGGTGCTCCATGGATATCATCGAAACGATTAAAGAGCAGATTGCTAACAACACCATTCTGCTTTACATGAAAGGTTCGCCGAATGCCCCGCAGTGTGGCTTCTCCGCGAAAGCCGCGCAGGCCGTGATGGCATGTGGTGAAAAGTTTGCGTACGTGGACATCCTGCAGAACCCGGAAATCCGCGCCAACCTGCCAAAATACGCCAACTGGCCAACCTTCCCGCAACTGTGGGTGGGTGGTGAGCTGCTCGGCGGCAGCGACATCATGACTGAAATGGCGGCTGATGGTTCGTTGCAAACCGCCATCAAAGCGGCAGTTGAAGCCGCTGCTGTCAACAAGACCGAAGCCTGATTCGGTTGTTCAGGAGCCAGGCTTGCCAGCGATGCGCCTTCAAATCGCCATCGCCGGCAAGCCGGGCTCCAACAAATTTGCACCATGCCCAAACTTTTTAACGCCTGTAGCGCCCTTGTAGGGCCTGGCTTGCCAGCGATGAACGATAATTGGGTCTTCCTGTAATTATCGCGTCGCCGGCACGGAAACCCGGGCATAAAAAAGCCCCACCTCTTTAAAAGAGTGTGGGGCTTTTTATTGTTTCAAGTATTAAGCGGGCACTAACTTATTCTTCGCCCATCTGCGACTGCAGATAATTCTCAAGGCCGACCTTGTCAATCAGGCCGAGCTGGGTTTCCAGCCAGTCGATGTGTTCTTCTTCCGACTCAAGAATATCTTCCAGCAGCTCACGGCTACCGAAGTCGCCGACGGTCTCGCAATGAGCGATCGCGACCTTGAGGTCGGCATGGCCGGTGCGCTCGATACGCAGGTCGCACTCAAGCATTTCCTTGGTGTGCTCGCCGATGTGCAGCTTGCCCAGGTCCTGGACGTTAGGCAGGCCCTCAAGAAACAGGATTCGCTTGATCAGCTTGTCCGCATGCTTCATCTCGTCGATGGATTCTTTGTACTCGTGTTTGCCGAGCTTATTCAGACCCCAATCTTCATACATGCGTGCATGCAGGAAGTATTGATTGATCGCGACCAGTTCATTGGCAAGGATCTTGTTGAGATGCTGGATGACTGTAATGTCGCCTTTCATGATGGGGTCCTGCCCTTAATAGCTGTCTATAACGCAGAGTTTGAGCTGCGTTATTAACAGTGTCAAACCTAAGTTATTGAAAGTTATATGAAAATTAATCGGAATAAGAATGTTTGTGTTCCGCGTCTAGAGGCTAAGCGATTGATTTTCAGACATAAAAAAACCGGACATTAAGTCCGGTTCTTTAAAACAGGGTATTTACGCGGCAGTAAATTCTACCGGGAAAGGAATCGCAGCCTGGGCCGTTTGCAGTTTGGTCAGGGTTTCACGCACCACATCCTTGGCAAGGCAAGCGCATTTACCGCATTGGCTGGCCACGCCGGTGGCCTGACGGACTTCCTTGTAGCTGCAGCAACCTTCATAGATTGCATCGCGGATTTGTCCATCGGTGACGCCAGTGCAGAGACAAACATACATAAGTGAGAACCGTCGCTGGTTGTGACTCAATTGCGATGGATCTTAATGTTAACGAGAATGATTGTCAAAGTGGTTTCTATAGCCTTTGCACAGCTTGGCGCGATCACTGACGAACGGTTAGGCCGACGGGCCCGAATCAGTCAAACCTGACGAAGGTGTTTTTTATCGCGCTCGAAAAAACCGTTAAGGACAGGCTAAAAACGCGGTGTATGATTGCCGGTCCTTGCGAAAGCGGGTTCGTGTCACAGGGCTGTCGCTTGAAAGTGGCAGGCTGGTACGGGCCCAGTTCTTCACGTTAATACACCAGGAGATATTCAATGAGCGTACTCGTAGGCAAACAAGCCCCTGACTTCACCGTACCGGCTGTACTCGGCAATGGCGAAATCGTAGACAGCTTCACCCTGTCGTCGGCCATCAAAGGCAAATACGGCCTGGTGTTCTTCTACCCACTGGACTTCACCTTCGTTTGCCCATCCGAGCTGATCGCTCTGGATAACCGCATGTCCGACTTCAAAGCACGCAACGTTGAAGTGATCGCGGTTTCGATCGATTCGCACTTCACCCACAACGCATGGCGCAACACCCCGGTGAACAATGGCGGTATTGGCCAGGTTCGCTACACCATGGCTGCCGACATGAAGCACGAAATCGCCAAGGCCTACGACGTTGAGTCCGAAGGCGGCGTGGCTTTCCGTGGCGCGTTCCTGATCGACGACAAAGGCGTTGTTCGCTCGCAGATCATCAACGACCTGCCGCTGGGCCGTAACATGGAAGAGCTGATTCGTCTGGTTGACGCACTGCAATTCCACGAAGAGCACGGCGAAGTTTGCCCTGCCAACTGGAAAAAAGGCGACAAAGGCATGAACGCTTCGCCAGAAGGCGTTGCGGCTTACCTGACTGAAAACGCTGCTGCGCTGTAAGGCACCGTTTGAAGCATAAAAAAACCGGCCGTTGAGGCCGGTTTTTTTATGGGGGCGATAAACCCGAGACTGCAATTTCTGTGGGAGCGAAACAATCAGTCGTTGAAGTCTTCCCAGCCACCCATTTGTTTCCAGCGATTGACGATGCCGCAGAACAGCTCAGCCGTCTTTTCTGTGTCGTAGCGAGCTGAGTGAGCCTCACGACCGTCGAAGTCGATGTCGGCGGCCTGACAGGCCTTGGCCAATACGGTCTGACCATAGGCCAGGCCAGCAAGCGTTGCGGTGTCGAAGCTTGAGAACGGATGGAACGGGTTGCGCTTCATGTCCAGGCGCGCAACGGCTGCGTTTAGAAAGCCCAGATCGAAACTGCTGTTGTGCCCGACCAGGATCGCCCGTTTGCAGCCGTTGGCTTTCAACGCCTTGCGGATGCCACGGAAGATGTCGGTCAGCGCTGCTTCCTCGCTGACTGCCATCCGCAATGGATGGTCCAGTTTGATGCCGGTGAACTCCAGTGCCGCGGCTTCAATGTTCGCGCCTTCAAATGGCTCAACACGGAAGAAGTAGGTGTGATCGGGGTAAACAAACCCTTTCTCATCCATGCCAATGGTGGTGGCGGCTATTTCCAGCAAGGCGTCAGTGGCAGAGTTGAAACCACCGGTCTCAACGTCGACAACAACGGGCAGGTATCCACGAAAGCGGGCAGCCATCGGGTGGCGCGAACCACCTCCGCCACCTTGACCTTCCTGTTCGTCGTCGAAATGGTCTTCACTCACGCGTGTTCCTCCAGCAGGCGCCAGCGCAGTTTTTCACCGGCGCGCAGCGGAATTACGGTCAGCTCGCCAAAGGGCAGGCTGGTTGGGGCGGTCCACTCGTCGCGGACCAGGGTAATGCGATCGGTGTTCACCGGCAGGCCGTAGAAGCGCGGACCATTGAGGCTGGCAAAGGCTTCGAGCTTATCCAGCGCATTGCGTTGTTCAAACGCCTCGGCGTACATCTCGATTGCCGCATAAGCGGTGTAGCAACCGGCGCAACCGCAAGCAGCTTCCTTGGCGTGCTGGGCGTGTGGCGCCGAGTCGGTTCCCAGGAAGAACTTTTCGCTGCCGCTTGTGGCGGCGTCGAGCAGCGCTTCCTGGTGTGTATTGCGCTTGAGAATCGGCAGGCAGTAGAAGTGCGGCCGAATCCCGCCAACCAGCATGTGGTTACGGTTGTACAACAGATGATGAGCGGTGATGGTCGCGCCAACGTTGGCCGAGGCCTCGTTGACGAACTGCACGGCGTCTGCGGTGGTGATGTGCTCGAACACGACCTTGAGGGTCGGGAAACGCTCGACCACACGACGCATGTGTTCATCGATGAAGATTTTTTCGCGGTCGAACACGTCGACATCACCGCGGGTGACTTCACCGTGAATCAGCAAGGGCATCCCGACTTCGGCCATGGCCTCGATCGCTGGGAAAATCTTGTCGATGCTGGTGACGCCAGAATCCGAATTGGTGGTCGCGCCGGCCGGGTACAACTTGGCGGCGTGAACGAAACCGCTGGCCTTGGCCTCACGAATTTCTTCGGGTTGAGTGCGGTCGGTCAGGTACAGAACCATCAAGGGTTCGAATTGGCTGCCGGCCGGGCGTGCAGCGAGAATCCGCTGGCGATAGCCATCGGCTTCTGCGGCATTACGCACCGGAGGAACCAGATTGGGCATGATGATGGCGCGACCAAAGGTACGCGCGACATCCGCGACGGTATTGGTCAACACGGCACCATCGCGAAGATGAATGTGCCAGTCGTCGGGACGCAGCAGGGTCAGGCGGTCGGACATGAGGGGATTCCAGGCGGGTCAAACTGAGGGGAATGCTACCGGAAAAGACTCTTGCAGGCACTCGCTATCAAGTTTTGCAGCAAGCGTCCGATATCCAACAGGTATGCCGTAAACAAGTGTGTGTCGGTCTTTTTGTTGTAGAAGCCAGTGGAGCCTCCCGTGCGCCAGCGTTATTTAGCCTTGCTCAGTGTGTTTGCCAGCCTTCCTGCGATGGCGCTCACTTTCCAGACTCGTCTGGAGAGCATCGAGTGGACGGTCGAGGGTGACAAGTTCGAATGCCGCCTGGCTCAACCGATCACCGATTTCGGTTCGGGCGAGTTCGTGCGACGTGCGGGCGAGCAAGCGACCTTTCGTCTGAAGGCTTACAACTCGATGATCGGCGGTGGCTCTGCGACCCTGCTCGCGGCCGCTGCACCGTGGCAGCCCGGGCGTGGCGACATCAACCTGGGTTCCGTCAGAATTGGCAGCGGCAACGTACTGTTCAACACGTCCCAAGTGCAGGCCGGGCGTTTGATCAGCGGCTTGATGGAAGGGCGCAGCCCGGTTATCCGGCACTCCGCTGGCGATGGTCGCGTCTCCGAAGTGCGTTTGTTGCCGGTCAAGTTCAACAAGGCTTTCAACGATTACCAGGGTTGCGTGGCGAAACTGTTGCCGAAGAATTTCGAACAGGTCAAACAATCCGAGATCGGTTTTCCGGGCGAAGGTTTCGATCTGAATGCTCAAGCGAAGGCACAGTTGAATGTCATGCTGGATTTCATGCGGGCTGATCCGACCGTCAACCACATAGAACTCGACGGCCATTCCGATAACAGTGGCAATCGCCTGACCAATCGCGAATTGTCTCGCCGCCGGGCACTGGCAGTGATGGACTACTTCAAGGCCAATGGCATTCAGGAATCGCAAATCACCCTGCGTTTTCATGGGGAGCGTTATCCCGTCGCGCCGAACAACAACGCTTCCAACCGCGCGAAAAATCGCCGGGTCGCGGTACGCCTTGAGCGGGTGGCTCCAACCGAGAAGGTCGCACCTCAAACGACAACGCAGGGCAGCGCTGCGACGACTTCCTGACCCTACGGTTATCGTCGCGCTCTCGACAGATCCTGTCGCTTCGTCGTCATAAGCTGTCGCGCCTCTGTAAATTATTCTGCATGCCCGGTAGACTCGACGGCTTTCCGTAGAACCCCGTGGAGTGATGGCATGGCGGACGTAAACAAGGTCGTTCTGGCGTATTCCGGCGGCCTGGACACTTCGGTGATCCTCAAGTGGCTGCAGGATACTTATAACTGCGAAGTGGTGACTTTCACCGCTGACCTGGGTCAGGGCGAAGAAGTCGAACCTGCACGCGCCAAGGCTCAGGCCATGGGCGTCAAAGAGATCTACATCGACGACTTGCGTGAAGAGTTCGTACGCGATTTCGTTTTCCCGATGTTCCGCGCCAACACCGTTTACGAAGGCGAGTACCTGCTGGGTACTTCCATCGCTCGTCCGTTGATCGCCAAACGCCTGATCGAAATTGCCAACGAAACCGGCGCAGACGCCATTTCCCATGGCGCCACCGGTAAAGGTAACGACCAGGTTCGTTTTGAGCTGGGCGCTTACGCCTTGAAGCCAGGCGTGAAAGTGATCGCTCCATGGCGCGAGTGGGACCTGCTCTCTCGTGAAAAGCTCATGGATTATGCTGAAAAGCACAACATCCCGATCGAGCGTCACGGCAAGAAAAAATCCCCGTACTCGATGGACGCCAACCTGCTGCACATCTCCTATGAAGGCGGCGTGCTGGAAGACACCTGGACCGAGCACGAAGAAGACATGTGGAAATGGACCGTCTCCCCGGAGAAGGCTCCTGACAAGGCGCAGTACCTTGAACTGACCTACCGCAACGGCGACATCGTTGCACTGGACGGCGTCGAAATGACCCCGGCCACCGTGCTGGCGACCCTGAACCGTATCGGTGGCGAGCACGGTATCGGCCGTCTCGACATCGTCGAAAACCGCTATGTGGGCATGAAGTCCCGTGGCTGCTACGAAACACCTGGCGGCACCATCATGCTGCGCGCTCACCGTGCGATCGAATCGATCACCCTTGACCGTGAAGTGGCTCACCTCAAAGACGAGTTGATGCCTAAGTACGCCAGCCTGATCTACACCGGCTACTGGTGGAGCCCTGAGCGTCTGATGTTGCAGCAGATGATCGACGCTTCCCAGGCCCACGTGAACGGCGTGGTACGCCTGAAGCTGTACAAAGGCAATGTGATCGTTACCGGGCGTAAATCTGACGAGTCGTTGTTCGATGCCAACATCGCAACCTTCGAGGAGGATGGCGGCGCTTACAACCAGGCCGACGCGGCGGGCTTCATCAAGCTCAACGCCTTGCGCATGCGCATTGCTGCAAACAAAGGTCGTAAGCTTTTCTGAGGCCTTTGAGCCTTAGAGTTTGTGGCCCTGTCGTCGACAGGGCCACAAATTTGAAAGAGGTTTCACTCTCATAGCGTTTCAAGCGCTACTGATTGTTGTGTACCGCCAGGTGCGCCTGATTCAAGACCTTCACGTCGTTCGAATTCAAATTGTAGGCAACGCAGAACGCTGTGCTGCTGTGCTTGCCGCTGGCCTTTGAGTCCGTAGGCGCATTCTTTCTCAGAAAATTTTCCGATTCGGTGCAGGTGATGAACAAAATCATGTGTGCGGGTTTGCCCTGCTCGCTGTGAATGTTCCCCACCGACGTATTGAGCTCAATTTTTTTGTTCATGCCACGCACATCCACGATGTACAGGTCCTTCAATCGCTGCGGCAATCGAACGTGGTGTTGATTCGGTGCTGCCCCTAAACGAATGTCTACCGGTGGGTCCTGTGCATTGGAAGAGCGATGCACAGGGCGCATGACTTTTATGAAGTCCTTGCCGTTTTCAAAGTCGGACGGTGCGTAAAGCGATCGGTAGTTGAAGTTCAAGGTGGCAAAGAACAAGAACAGCAAATAAAAAGGAAAACTGATTAAAAACCAGATATAGATTTCCCGGTCCTCATCGTCTAGAAAAGGAAGTGAGATGGCTGCTGATGTTTCAGACAGTGTCGCGAATATAGCGATCACTGTCAGGGGGTTGGTAATTCTCTGCTGTAGTTTTCGCATGTTTTATACTCATTGAGTTTTGCTTATCTCGAAGGGTTAATGGAAGTTGTTTGGGTTGGCTTTCTGTATTTGCCAGATCGTTTAAACAGCGGCTTCTTTGATTTTCGGCTGCGATAAAGATGTGTGTTTTTATGTGATGGCAAGTGAATTGATTTTTCCGGCCGGTTTTTGTACGAGTATCCACTTGGACAATATCAGTTACTTCCAGCTTAGCTTAATAGTCAGCGTGTGCCGGATTTCTGCCGTTCAGTCTTGCAATCTTGTTTTTTTAGTTTTAAGTCGATACAAAAAATTGTCGAAAGTTTTAATTTCAACAGTCAGGTACATTTTCGGATGCACTGTATTTACAGTTTTTTTGTAAGACAAATCCTTAATTTATGTAGGGAATGTCTTTTGCTGAGGCTGGCCGGCTAGAGCGACATGCCACGGGTGAAACGACTAGGCTATTGTGCGGGCTCTAAAAACTCGAACAGCGAAATTGGACTTGCCCATGAATAAAGTGCTGATCGTGGATGATCATCCCGTCATTCGTCTTGCGGTACGTATGCTGATGGAGCGTCATGGCTACGAGGTTATTGCAGAAACTGATAATGGCGTGGATGCATTACAACTGGCTCGTGAACATATGCCGGATATTGTCATCCTGGATATTGGAATTCCGAAGCTCGATGGGTTGGAAGTCATTGCACGACTGACATCGGCGGCAATGCCCATCAAAGTATTGATATTGACTTCCCAGGCGCCTGGACATTTTTCCATGCGTTGCATGCAGTCAGGCGCCGCTGGGTATGTATGTAAACAGCAGGATCTTACTGAGTTGTTGAGTGCAATAAAGGCTGTGCTATCCGGATATAGCTACTTTCCGAATCAGGCCTTGCACACAGTTCGTTCAAGTCTTGGAAACGCCAGTGAAGCCGAGATGGTAGATCGCTTGTCCGGACGAGAGATGATGGTGCTGCAGCAGTTGGCCCGAGGCAAGACTAACAAGGAAATAGCCGATGGGATGTTTCTCAGCAACAAGACTGTCAGTACTTATAAGACTCGCCTGTTGTTAAAACTCAATGCACGCTCCCTCGTCGATCTGATCGAGTTGGCTCAGCGCAATGGTCTGGTGTGATTTCGTCAGCGTTGGTTAAGAGTGACAAGGAAGCACTCAAAAAAAAGCCTCCGTTTCAGGAGGCTTTCAGGTGTCATAGGTCAAAATCGTAATCGGCCAATTGCTTCTGCAGTCGGCGCTCCTCCAATAGGTTGTCGATAGTGCGGCGTTTGCTCAGGTTGGTCTTCGCCACCTCAACCACCGGTTCAGCGTCATCGGCCTCAACAGGGGTGAAGTCTTCTTCTACGTCCAATTGCTCTTTGCCAGTGCTCATTTTGTCACTCCAGGCTAAGACTGCCTTTGGCGCCCCTTATATCGACAATCTCCACGCGGGTAAAAAAGATTTTTTCAATCGATAAATCACTAATCCTAATAGTGCCTCAATCGTCCGAGGTCTTTTGCTTGTATTCGCACAAATCTTCAATCCGGCAACTGCCACATCGCGGCTTGCGAGCGAGGCACACATAACGACCGTGCAGAATCAGCCAATGATGGGAGTCGAGCAGGTATTCCTTGGGCACCAATTTCATGAGTTTCTTTTCCACCTCGACCACATTCTTGCCGGGAGCAATGCCGGTACGGTTACTGACCCGAAAAATATGAGTGTCGACGGCCATGGTGAGCTGGCGAAATGCAGTATTGAGCACCACATTCGCTGTTTTGCGACCGACACCGGGCAGCGCCTCAAGCTCTTCGCGGGTCTGCGGCACCTCGCTCCCATGACGCTCCACCAACAAGCGGCAGGTCTCGATCACATTTTTCGCTTTGCTGTTGAACAGGCCAATGGTCTTGATGTATTGCGACAGCCCTTCAACGCCGAGTGCATAAATGGCTGCCGGAGTATTGGCAACCGGGTAAAGCTTGGCGGTGGCTTTATTGACGCCGACGTCGGTCGACTGGGCCGACAAAATCACCGCAATCAGCAATTCGAATGGCGAGGAATAGGCCAGTTCGGTTTTGGGTTCCGGGTTGTCTTCGTGAAGCCTGCGGAAAATTTCCAGACGTTTTGCAGCATTCATGGGCGGTGAGTTTCCTCGAAAGCAGTCAGTGTTTATTCGTCAAAGGGGTGCAGGCCTGCCAGGTAGCGATCATCAAACCCAGCAAGATAAATCCTCCCGGTGCCAGGACGGCCAGATGGAAGCCGCTGTTACCAAGCGTTTCGCGCAGCAGTCCCAGCCCTGTCATCAACACGACGAACAGCGCGCAGAGTCGCAGGCAATCGCGCCATGCGCGCTGGAAAAAACCAGTGTGGTTCAAGACGATGCATTGCAAGGCGATCAATCCTGCGTAAATCCCGAGGCTCTGATGCCATTGCAGCGACCAGGCTTGCGCTGCAAATTGCGCACAACTGGTCAGCGTTGCGGCCAACACGATACTCGCCAGTGTGTGTGTCGCCGGGTTCAGCCACCGGCGTACAACCGCCATGCCGAGGCCAAACGCGCCGATCACCAAAAAGAACATCAGACACAGCCCAAGCGCAGTGGTCACAGAGCCTGTGGCGCCGATTAATGGCGCAAGCATCAGCGAATATTGCAACGGCGCGCGACTATTCATCCGATGTGCTCCCGAGCAGCTGTTGCGAGTGCTCGTCAAAATAACGCAACGCATCGTGGATGGCGCTGATCACTGCCCTTGAAGTGATGGTCGCACCTGCAATTTGATCGAATTCCCCGTGATCTTTTTTCAGCGCCCATCCGGTGTCGGCAGGGTCGGTGCGCGATTTGCCGGAGAATAGTTGAAGCCAGTTGTTGGGCCATTCGGCAATACGGGCGCCCAAGCCTGGGGTTTCTGATTGCTTGAGGGTTTTGACCCCGAGCAATTTGCCGTTAGCGTCGATAGCGATCAGTAATTCGATATTGCCTGCATAGCCTTGGATTTGGCTGCGCAGCAGTACTGCGCTTGCGTGGCCGGTCTTGGTGGCTCGATAACCCATGAGCAACTTGCTGCTAGCCAGTTCACTGTTTTGCAGGCTTATGGGTTGATCCAAGGGCTGATTGTCGTAGCTGCCAGAGGGCAGCATATCCAGCAGGTTGCGACTGTCGATCAAGCGCTGCTCGGCTGCAATACGCGGTGCACTGCTTTGCTGAACCCAGTAAGTCGCGCCAATTCCGGCGCCGGTCAGCAGCAACACAATCACAGCGCTCGACATTCGATTCATGGTACAACCCGCTCTTGCCTGGATGCCACGAATCGCTCCAGCGCCGGTACGCAAAGGTTCATCAATAGCACCGCGAATGCCACGCCGTCCGGGTAACCGCCCCAGGTTCGAATCAGGTACGTCAACAGTCCCACGCCTGCGCCAAACAACAGCCGAGCGCCGGGACTTTTTGCTCCGGATACGGGTTCTGTGACAATGAAAAATGCTCCCAGCATGGTCGCGCCGGTCAACAGGTGAAACAGTGGCGAGCCGTGTGAGTCGGAGCCCGAACCATTCCAGCAGAACAAAGTGATGACAAACAGGCTTGCCAGCATGCCAACCGGCGCATGCCAACTGAACACGCGGCGTTGCAGCAAAAATAGGCCGCCCGCCAGGAAGGCCAGATTGGCCCACTCCACACCGCGTCCACCGTAATGCCCGAACGCCGGGTTGCCGGCAAACAGTTCATCCATGGTCAGGCTTTTGTTTATTCGCAGACTGTCCAGCGCAGTGGCCTGAACCCAAGCGTCTGGCGCCGGGTCGAGGGTGAAGCCGAACACGTGCTGCAAGCCGATCAACAAGTCCATGCCGTGAGTGGACGGCCAATGAGTCATCTGCTGCGCAAAACTCAACAGCACCATCGCGAAACCGAGCATCGCCGGGTTGAACGGGTTCTTGCCCACGCCGCCGTACAAATGCTTGCCGAATGTCATTGCGAAGGCCGCGGCACTCACCGTCAGCCACCAGGGGCAATAGGGCGGCAGCGCGAGTGCCAGCAGCGTCGCGCTGATCAAGGCACTGCCATCGAGCACGCTCGGCATCACGGGTCGCTGACGCAGTTTCACCATCGCCGCCTCGACAGCCAGCGCAGTGGTCACTGCCAGTATCAGGTTGATCAACACACCCCAGCCATACAACACGAACAACACCAACATGCCCGGTAGCGTCGCCAGCAATACCAGTTTCATTGCGTGTTGAAGGCGCTCGTCGACCGGTTCAGGTAACAGCATGGGTTTGCACCTGACGCTCAGCTTCAGCCACCGCTGCTTGCAAGGCTTCGATCTGTGCTGGCAAACCTGCGTTAGCCTGGGCTTTGCTGAGTTCGGCGCGGCGCATGGCGAGTTGGATCTTCGCCCGATTCAACTCGGCATTCTTCGCAGGAGCAGACGATGACGGTGACGGTGACGGTGACGAGGCAGTGGCGGCGTTATCGTCCAGTTTCGCCAATGCTCGTTCTGCCGCTTCGAACTGCTGTTGCAGGACGATTAATTGCGATTGCTGTTCGAAGGTCGGTGGATGACCAAAAGCCTTGAGCGATTTGTTCAACTGCGCGCGGCTCATCGCCAGATCGACCTTGGCCTTTTTCAACCCAGCATCGGCATTTGCCGCTTTCTGCGTGCGGACGCGTTCAAGTGCTGTTTGTACCGGGTCAGGTAGCGCGTCGCTTGTTTGCTGCGGCACTGCGCGATGGGCGCGGGCCTGACGTTCGGCGAGCCGCTGTTGTTCTTCACGCTGCAGACGTGCATTGCGTTGTTCGAATCGACGCCGGGCATGGTTGCGCTTGGCGGTGCGAGCCTGTTGCTCTTCGATGCTGAACGCCAGCCCGCCGATAATCGGCAACACACTGGTTTGCAGCAGCGGACGCATCTCAATGCAGTCTACCGGGCACGGCGCCACGCACAGATCGCAGCCGGTGCATTCATCAACGATTACCGTGTGCATCAGTTTTGCTGCACCCACGATGGCGTCAATCGGGCAGGCCTGTATGCACTTGGTACAACCAATGCACTCGGCTTCGCGAATGTAGGCAATTTGCGCAGGGGCCGAACCACGGCTCACGTCCAGCTCCAGCACGGGTACTTTCAGCAATTGCGCGAGTGCCGAAATAGTTTCGTCACCGCCAGGCGGGCACTTGTTGATGGACTCACCGTTGGCAATGCCTTCGGCGTACGGCTTGCATCCGGGATGGCCGCATTTGCCGCATTGAGTCTGTGGCAAGAGGGCGTCGATGCGTTGAATCAGACTCATGTTTTGATCAGTCCGCTGAATCCGAGAAAAGCCACTGCGATCAGTCCGGCGCCGATCAAGTCAATTGGCAGGCCGCGAAAGGGCTGTGGAACATCGTTATCAAGTGTGCGTTGGCGCAAGTCGGTGAACAGGCTCAATACCAGCCAGAATCCCAGGCCAGCACCGAAACCAGTGGCCGCTGCGTGAACGAAACCGTGATCGTACTCAAGGTTGAGCAGTGCCAGGCCGAGCACACCGGCGTTGCCGAACAGTAATGGCCATAGCCCATCGAACGAGAGCGTTGCGCAGAGCCGTGACAGCAGCTTGAGCAGTGGTCCGATCAACAGCACGCTCAGCGCCAGCAGCACCAACATTCGCAGCGAAGTCAGTCCCAGCGGAACCAGCACCCCATGATCGAGCGCTTGGCCGAGCGTACTCACCAACAGCATCAGGCACGTGGTTGCAATGCCCAGCGCGTGAACCTGGTGACGCTCGGTGCCCAGCAGCGGATCGACGCCCAGCGGCCAGTGCAACACCACGTTGTTGATCAGGGCTGCGCTGATAAACGTAAGAATAATCTCGGTCATGACGGCGCCGGCAAAATAGACCTGCTTACCTGAAGATTAGGCATTATCCGGCAAGGAAGGAGGGTGGGCCAGATATGAAAATCCCACAGTCGCGCGAAGCACGGCTGTGGGATCGATTTACCGCAAGCGCTTACTTGATGCGCTGACCCGGTTTGGCACCGCTGTCAGGGCTGAGCAGGTAGATTTCTTCACCGCCTGGGCCTGCGGCCATCACCATGCCTTCGGAGATCCCGAATTTCATTTTGCGTGGCTTCAGGTTGGCGATCATCATCGTCAGGCGACCATCGAGCTTCGATGGGTCCGGATAGGCGCTCTTGATCCCGGAGAACACATTGCGCTGCTCATCGCCGATGTCCAGGGTCAGGCGCAGCAGTTTGTCAGCGCCTTCCACGGCTTCTGCCTTGATGATCAGTGCAACGCGCAGATCGATTGCGGCGAACGCGTCAAAGTCGATCTCTGGCGACAGCGGGTCTTTGGCCAGCTCGCCGTTACCGGCAGGTGCCGCTTCGCCGGTGTCAGTCTGGCTGGCGGTCAGGTCTTCCTTGGATGCGTCGCTCATGGCTTGCACTTTTACTGGGTCGATGCGGGTCATCAACGGCTTGAACTCGTTCAACTGATGATTGCTGAGCAAGGTGGCGTGATCGTCCCAAGTCAACGGCGCGACGTTCAGGAACGCCTCGGCATCGGCGGCGAGCAGCGGCAGTACCGGTTTCAGGAAAATCACCAACTGGCGGAACAGGTTGATGCCCAGGGCACAGATGGCCTGGACTTCGTCCTGCTTGCCTTCCTGCTTGTTCAGCGACCACGGCGCCTTGTCGGCGATCCAGGCGTTGGCGCGGTCGGCCAGGCCCATGATTTCACGCATGGCGCGGGCAAAATCGCGAGCCTCATAGGCTTCGGCGATGCTTGGCGCGGCGGCGAGGAACGCTTCGGTCAGTTCTGGCGCAGCATTACCTGCCACCAGCACGCCGGCATTGCCTTTGTGGATGAAGCCTGCGCAGCGGCTGGCGATGTTGACGACCTTGCCCACCAGGTCAGAGTTGACCTTCTGCACGAAGTCTTCGAGGTTCAGGTCCAGGTCGTCGACGCCACGGCTCAGTTTGGCCGCGTAGTAGTAGCGCAGGTATTCCGGCGACAGGTGATCGAGGTAGGTCCGGGCCTTGATGAAGGTGCCACGCGACTTGGACATTTTCTGACCGTTGACGGTCAGGTAGCCGTGCACGTTGATACCCGTCGGCTTACGGAAACCGGCGCCCTCGAGCATGGCCGGCCAGAACAGGGCGTGAAAATTGACGATGTCCTTGCCGATGAAGTGGTACAGCTCTGCGGTGGAATCCTTGCCCCAGAACGCATCGAAATCCAGCTCCGGACGACGCGCGCAAAGGTTCTTGAAGCTCGCCATGTAGCCGATCGGCGCATCCAGCCAAACGTAGAAATACTTGCCTGGCTCATCCGGAATCTCGAACCCGAAGTACGGCGCATCGCGGGAAATGTCCCACTGTTGCAGGCCGGCATCCAGCCACTCGGCAATCTTGTTGGCAACGGCGTCTTGCAACGTGCCGCTGCGGGTCCAGGTTTGCAGCATTTCCTGGAAGTCCGGCAACTTGAAGAAGAAGTGTTGCGAGTCCTTGAGCACCGGAGTGGCACCGGAAATCGCCGACTTCGGATCCTTCAGGTCGGTCGGTGCATAGGTGGCGCCGCATTTTTCGCAGTTGTCGCCGTACTGGTCTTCGGTGCCGCATTTCGGGCAAGTGCCCTTGATGAAGCGGTCGGCCAGGAACATTTTCTTTTCCGGGTCGAAGTACTGAGTGATCGAACGCTGGGCGATGTGCCCGGCGTCGCGCAGCTTCAAGTAGATCTGGCTCGACAGCTCACGGTTTTCTTCGGCGTGAGTAGAGTGGAAGTTGTCGAAGTCCACCAGGAACTCGGCAAAGTCGGCGCTATGTTCAGCCTGGACATTGGCGATCAGTTGTTCCGGGGTGATGCCTTCCTTCTCTGCGCGCAGCATGATGGCCGAACCGTGGGCGTCGTCGGCGCAGACATAAATGCATTGGTTGCCGCGGTGCTTCTGGAAGCGCACCCACATATCGGTCTGGATGTATTCCAGCATGTGGCCAAGATGGATCGAACCATTGGCATAGGGCAGGGCGCTGGTGACGAGGATCTTGCGTGGCTCGGACATGGGGCTCGGCTACTTGATGAAACGGAGGTCGGCCACTATAAAGCGCTGGCGCATATTTTTCACCCCCGAGGCCTGAAGGCTTATTGTTGCAAGGGCGCTTTTTGTGGCGAGGGGATTTATCTGTGGCAGGGGGATTTATCCTCGTTCGACTGCGCAGCAGTCCTATAACTGTCGCGTTCTGTTCCGGATGGATCGTGATAGCAAAGTTTCTGGGGCGGCTTCGCCACCCAACGGGGATAAATCCCCTCGCCACAGTCAAGCGCGCGAGCCACAGTAATCTGTTCGCCACACATCCGTGTCCGGCGTACGATACCCGCCTGATTTTCCAGTCTTGTTATCGGAGTTGCCCATGAGCGCCGTCAATCGCGAAGCGGTGGAAGCCGTCCTTCGCCAATACACCGACCCTTACCTGAACCAGGACCCGGTCAGCGCCGGGTGCGTGCGCAATATCGAGATTCAGGGCGATCGCGTCAGCGTGCAACTGGAGTTGGGTTATGCCGCCGGCCTGTTCAAAAGTGGCTGGGCGCAACTGCTGCAAATGGCGATTGAAGGGCTGGATGGCGTGACCATCGCCCGTGTCGAGATCACCAGCGTGATTGCAGCGCACAAGGCTCAAGCGCAGATCCCGGGGTTGGCTAACGTCAAGAACGTAGTGGCCGTGGCTTCTGGCAAGGGCGGCGTGGGTAAATCCACCACTGCGGCCAACCTCGCATTGGCCCTGGCCCGCGAAGGTGCCAAAGTGGGGATTCTCGATGCCGATATTTACGGCCCAAGCCAGGGCATCATGTTTGGTATCCCCGAAGGTACGCGACCCAAGGTCAAGGATCAAAAGTGGTTCATCCCGATCGAGTCGCATGGCGTCGAAGTCATGTCGATGGCATTTCTGACCGACGACAACACCCCGATGGTCTGGCGCGGGCCGATGGTGTCGGGGGCGCTGCTGCAACTGGTCACCCAGACCGCTTGGGGCGACCTGGATTACCTGGTGATCGATATGCCGCCAGGCACCGGTGACATTCAGCTCACCCTGGCGCAAAAAGTACCGGTCGCTGGCGCGGTCATCGTCACCACGCCGCAAGACCTGGCACTGCTGGATGCGCGCAAGGGTGTCGAAATGTTCCGCAAGGTCAACATTCCGGTATTGGGCGTGGTCGAGAATATGGCCGTGCACATTTGTTCGAACTGCGGACATGCCGAGCATCTGTTCGGTGAGGGGGGCGGCGTCAAACTGGCCAATCAGTACGGGGTCGAGCTACTGGCCTCGTTGCCGCTGTCATTGGTGATTCGCGAGCAGGCCGACAGCGGCAAGCCAACGGTCATCGCCGAACCGGACAGCCAGATCGCCATGGTGTACCAGGAGCTTGCACGCCACGTCGGCGCGCGGATTGTGTTGCAGGAAGCGGTATCGCAGGCGATGCCGAACATCACCGTCAGCGACGATTGATTCGCTGAAGAAACCCGATGCAATGTGGGAGCGAGCCTGCTCGCGATGACGGATTTACATTCAACAGATTTGTTGACTGAACCACCGCTATCGCGAGCAGGCTCCCTCCCACAGTCGTTTTGTGCAGGTTTTAGATGCGCAACCCGCCATCCATTTCCAGAATCCGGCCGGTGTAGTAGTCGTTCTCGAAAATGTACGCCGCCGAGTGGGCGATTTCTTCAGGCTTGCCCATGCGTTTCAGTGGAATACCGGAAGTCATTTTCTCCAGTGCTTCAGGCTTCATGCCCAGCGTCATTTCGGTTTCGATGAAACCTGGCGCAATGCCTGCGACGCGGATGCCGTAGCGTGCCAGTTCCTTGGCCCAAGTCACGGTTGCTGCGGCGACACCTGCCTTGGCGGCGGAGTAGTTGGTCTGGCCGACATTGCCCGCACGTGAAATCGACGAGATATTGATGATCGCGCCAGTGTTTTTCAGTTCGACCATTTTCGCCGCGACTTCACGGGTGCACAGGAATACGCCGGTCAGGTTAACGTCGATGACTGCCTGCCATTGGGCCAGGCTCATCTTGGTCATCTCGCCGTCCTTGACCTTCAACAACAGGCCATCGCGCAGGATGCCGGCGTTGTTGATCAGGCCATTGATAGCGCCGAAATCTTCGGCAACCTGAGCCACCATATGCGTCACTTGTTCTTCATTGGCAACGTTGCACAGGTAAGCGCGGGCGTCGACGCCGTGGGCCTTGCAAGCGGCGACGGCGGCATCGAGCTTTTCCTGATTCAGGTCTACCAGCGCCAACCTGGCGCCCTTGCCTGCGAAATACTCGGCCATGGAGCGGCCTAAACCCTGGCAACCGCCAGTGATAATGATTACTTTGTCAGTGAGTTGCATTCGCATGCCCTGGTAGTAGGTCGCAGTGGTCTTCCTTTAAGAGGGCCTCTCTATCTGCACCTGATGTGGCCCGGCTGCACATGAGAACTGCCCCGATGGCGTACTGGAACTTTCACCAGATGCCTGTCCGTTTTTTCGACGGATTCTATATAAGGAGTCATAAATTGAGCGTTGAAGCGGCCAAGAATGCCCGAGAATTGCTTCTCAAGGAATACCGTGGAGTGCTGTCGACGCACTCCAAAGCCATGCCCGGTTTCCCTTTCGGCTCCGTCGTGCCGTATTGCCTGGACGACCAGGGTCGGCCGCTGATCCTGATCAGTCGCATTGCTCAACACACGCATAACCTGCAAAAAGACCCAAAGTGCTCGTTGTTCGTGGGTGAGCGCGGGGCTGAGGACGCACAAGCCGTCGGTCGCTTGACCTATCTGGCCGAGGCAGAAAAACTGGGGGACGAGACGGCCATCGAAGCCGCCGCCGAGCGCTACTACCGCTATTTCCCGGACTCGCAGAGTTACCACAAGGCGCATGATTTCGACTTCTGGGTGCTCAAGCCCGTGCGTCACCGCTACATCGGTGGTTTCGGCGCGATTCACTGGGTCGACCATTTGACCCTGGCCAATCCGTTTGCCGGCAAGGCAGAAGTGAGCATGGTCGAGCACATGAACGCCGATCACAGCAAAGCCATTGCTCATTACGTCGAGCTGGCCGGGTTGCCGAAAACCGAGCCCGCGCAATTGGCGGGTATAGACACCGAAGGCATGCACCTGCGTATTGGTCAGGGGCTGTACTGGCTGCCGTTTCAAGCGCCTTGTAATACGCCGACACAAGTGCGGGAAGCCTTGGTTTTTCTGGCTCACGCCGAACATTGGCCAAAAAATGAAGTGACCAACGCTTGAATTCACGAAACGGCGACGTCATCTAAGGATTACTGGCAAGGCATTCTTGCGTTGAGGAACCATTTGATGCGCCCTTTTTTATTGCTCTTTGTACTGTTTCCGGTGTTGGAGCTGTTCGTATTCGTCAAGGTGGCAGGGGCTATCGGGTTTTTCCCGGCCCTGCTGCTGATTATTCTCGGCTCGATGCTCGGCGTATTCGTACTGCGCATCGCCGGCCTGGCCACTGCGCTGCGTGCTCGTGAAAGCCTGAATCGTGGCGAACTGCCAGCCCAGACCATGCTGGAAGGCTTGATGTTGGCATTGGCCGGCGGCCTGTTGATTCTCCCGGGCTTCGTCACCGACGTGCTGGGTTTGATCATGCTGCTGCCGATTTCGCGCAAGCTGTTGGCCAATAAAATGCGCCAGCGTGCCGAAGAGGCGGCAATCCGTCAGCGAGCTTTTGCCGACGACTTGCAACCACGTGGTGGCCCGGCTCCCCATCAACCGCTGGGCCGCGAGCCCAACGTGATCGAAGGCGAGTTCGAGCACCGCGATCCCAAGTAATCCACTTCACTGCACGGCGCCTTCGGGTGCCGTGTTTGTTTTTGGGGTCTCAACATGAAAAATTTTCGATCCCCGCCCTTGTAATAACCTTATGCGCCCTTATGTAACGGTCACCGCAAGGTTTCTGGTAATTACGCCAGACAGACTTCCGCGTTTCGCTTGTCGAGACGCACCCGGCACCGCCGGATTTGTTAAACCCGCCGGGACTACACCGGCCGATGAAAACCACAATTAGGAGAGATCGACAATGAAGCTTCGTCCTCTGCATGACCGCGTCGTAATCCGTCGCAGCGAAGAAGAAAAGAAAACCGCTGGCGGTATCGTCCTGCCAGGCTCGGCTGCTGAAAAAGCCAACAGCGGCGAAATCCTCGCTGTCGGCACTGGCCGCGTGCTGGAAAACGGTGAAGTGCGTGCACTGGCCGTAAAAGTGGGTGACAAGGTTGTGTTCGGCCCGTACTCCGGCAGCAACACTGTGAAAGTCGACGGCGAAGACCTGTTGGTTATGGCTGAGAACGAGATTCTCGCCGTTATCGAAGGCTGATTCCCCGCTCATTTTCCCGTTACTACAAAAGTATTTAAGGATTATCGATCATGGCTGCTAAAGAAGTTAAATTCGGCGATTCCGCCCGTAAAAAAATGCTCGCCGGTGTCAACGTCCTGGCTGACGCAGTAAAAGCGACCCTGGGCCCTAAAGGCCGTAACGTGATCATCGAGAAGAGCTTCGGCGCTCCGACCATCACCAAGGACGGCGTTTCCGTTGCCAAAGAAATCGAGCTGAAAGATCGCTTCGAAAACATGGGCGCGCAGCTGGTTAAAGACGTTGCCTCCCGTGCCAACGATGACGCAGGCGACGGCACCACCACCGCCACCGTTCTGGCTCAATCGATCGTCAACGAAGGCCTCAAAGCCGTCGCTGCCGGCATGAACCCGATGGACCTGAAACGCGGCATCGACAAAGCGACCATCGCTATCGTCAAAGAGCTGAAAGCCCTGTCCAAGCCTTGCGCTGACACCAAGGCAATCGCTCAGGTCGGCACCATCTCGGCCAACTCCGACAGCTCCATCGGCGACATCATTGCCGAAGCCATGGAAAAAGTCGGTAAAGAAGGCGTGATCACCGTTGAAGAAGGCTCGGGCCTGGAAAACGAACTGTCGGTTGTTGAAGGCATGCAGTTCGACCGTGGTTACCTGTCCCCGTACTTCGTCAACAAGCCAGAGACCATGACTGCCGAGCTGGACGGTCCGCTGATCCTGCTGGTCGACAAGAAAATCTCGAACATCCGCGAAATGCTGCCAGTACTGGAAGCCGTTGCCAAAGCGGGCCGTCCACTGCTGATCGTGGCCGAAGACGTTGAAGGCGAAGCCCTGGCGACTCTGGTTGTGAACAACATGCGTGGCATCGTTAAAGTTGCAGCCGTCAAGGCTCCAGGCTTCGGCGACCGTCGCAAGGCAATGCTGCAGGACATCGCTGTTCTGACTGGCGGTACCGTTATCTCCGAAGAGATCGGCCTGAGCCTGGAAAGCACTACCCTGGAACACCTGGGTAATGCCAAGCGCGTGATCCTGTCGAAAGAAAACACCACCGTGATCGACGGTGCCGGCGTTGAGGCTGACATCCAGGCTCGCGTTCTGCAGATCCGTCAGCAAGTGGCTGACACTTCGTCCGACTACGACCGTGAAAAACTGCAAGAGCGCCTGGCCAAGCTGTCCGGCGGCGTTGCAGTGATCAAGGTTGGCGCTGGTTCCGAAGTTGAAATGAAAGAGAAGAAAGCCCGCGTTGAAGACGCCCTGCACGCAACCCGTGCAGCCGTTGAAGAAGGCGTGGTACCTGGCGGTGGCGTGGCACTGGTTCGCGCTCTGCAGGCTATCTCCGAACTGAAAGGCGACAACGCTGATCAAGACGTTGGTATCCAGTTGCTGCGTCGCGCTGTTGAAGCGCCGCTGCGCCAGATCGTTGCCAACTCCGGCGACGAGCCAAGCGTTGTTGTCGACAAGGTCAAGCAGGGTTCGGGTAACTACGGTTACAACGCTGCTACCGGCGAATACGGCGACATGATCGAAATGGGTATCCTCGACCCGGCTAAAGTGACTCGTTCGGCTCTTCAGGCAGCGGCTTCCATCGCCAGCCTGATGATCACCACCGAAGCGATGATCGCCGAGATCAAGGAAGACGGTCCAGCTGGCGGCGGCATGCCAGACATGGGCGGTATGGGTGGCATGGGCGGCATGATGTAACCCAGCCTTACCCGTATAAAAAAACCCCGCCTGCGTTAAGCAGGCGGGGTTTTTTATTGCCCATGTTTCGATCTGTGTATCAGGCGCTGACCGGTTTCGCTTTCACTACAGGCTCGGCCTTGGAGGCTGGCCGATACAAGATGTAGTAATAAGACCCGAGGCAGATCAGCCAGCAGAAAATGGCGGTCCACACGTTATGCGAGAAGAAGTGTGCGCCCTGCATCATCCGGCTGATGGAAAACACCGTGCCCAGCGCGAAGGCGAAGACAAACGCTTTACGGGCCAGCTTCGGACGACGATCACGCATGACAAAGAACAGTGCAAACAGGGTGAAGCCAGTCGCGGCATGGCCTCCGGGCCAGCAACGGCCAGGCTTATCGGTTTGTGGACGATGGGCGAGCAGTTCGCTGTAGGTTTCATGGCCGCCGAATTGCTCGAGGCTCCACGGGCATTGCACGGAAGTCACCACTTTAACCGGCGTGACAAACGAAGTGGCCAGCCCCAGCGATAGCACCAGGCAGCCGAGTTCGCGTTTGAAGGGCTTAAGCTTCGGCACAAAAAACGAGCCAATAAAGCCAATCACTGCCAGTACGGAAAAAGCGATGACCACTTGCTTGGCGCGGTCATGCAGGATGTTTTCCAGGAAGTAACTGTGGCGTCCGATAAAGTCACCGGCGACCGGATCGTAAAACAGTTTGGCCAGGTCCATGTCCACGGACGTCAATTCGAGCAGCACCAGAATGATCGCCGCAATGGCGGGAACACCCAGGCACACCCAAAAGTTGAGGGGGCGAGAGACAGGGCGGACAGCGGTTGATGACATGTTGGATCCTGAACAAAGGAAAAAGCCCCGAGGCATCGGCACGGGGCAATTCGGTTAACGTTCGCTGACTTGAGCAGCGCCCTCCATGGGCGTCCGCCAGCCAAGCAGCTGTTGCTTGAAGCCATAACTGGCCGTTTGGTAATAAGTGATTGCGCGAGCAATTAACGGGTCGGTGGAGTCAACCCGGGATTCCCGGCTCTCGGTCAATGCTTCATCGTGGCGACGCAGCCCGTTTCGCGGGCTCAGGATCGCCAGATCCTTGCCATCGAACAAGCCCAGATGCTGATAATTGCCAACTACCACACGTGGCGGCAGCGGATTGTCCTGCAACAGGTTGCGACCAAAAAACGTCGACTGGTAATCAAGGTTCAACAGGCCCAGCAAAGTGGGCGCCAGGTCGATCTGGCTGGCCAGTTGCGCGGTTTCCCGGGCGTCGATCAGTTTCGGTGCATAAATGAACAATGGAATCTGATAGTTATTGATCGGCAAGTCTTCACGGCCGGCGCTACCGGCCGTGTGATCGGCGACGAACACGAAAATCGTGTTATCAAACCACGGCTTTTTGCGGGCCTGATCAAGGAACTGACCGATGGCGTAGTCGGTATATTTCACCGCGCCGTCGCGACCGTTGCCGGATTTGATGTCGATCCGGTTATCGGGATAGGTGTAAGGACGATGATTGGAGGTTGTCATCAGTTGCAGCAGGAAAGGCTGTTGTTTGGCGTAGTCGGCGTCGGCCAGCTTCAAGGTCTGCTTATAAAGGTCTTCATCGGCCATGCCCCAGGCATTTTTGAAGTGGATCTCTGATTCATCAACGCTGCTCTGATCGACCACGCGGTAGCCATTACCGCTGAAAAAAGCGTTCATGTTGTCGAAGTAACCGCGCCCACCATAGACGAAGACGCTGTCGTAGCCGATGGCGGCGAGTTGTTGCCCGAGGCTGGCAAAACCGCTTTCACGGCCGACCCGTTTCACGATTGAACGCCCAGGCGTGGGCGGGATCGCCAGGGTGATCGCTTCGAGGCCGCGATCGGTACGCGTACCAGTGGCGTAGAAGTTGTTGAAATACAGGCTCTGCTTGCGCAGGGCGTCCAGATTGGGGGTGAGATTACGTTCGTCGCCGTTGCTGCCCATGTACTTGGCACTGAAGCTTTCGATGGTCACCAGCACGATATTGGGTGTGCGCAAAGCGCCCGGATTGTCGATTTGTCGGCGGATATCTTGCGGGTCTTCGCCGATGAAACGGGCATTGGGTTCGCTCAATTCCGCTCGAATCTGCTGTGCGACGACGGCGGGCGGCAGGCTGCTATAGAACTGCGGGTAATCGAGTTCGTTGTTGCGGAACGCGGCAAAAAATTGATAAGGGCCGTTGCTTGCCAGTTCGTTCTGATAGGCATTGCCGCCCTGCGCCCGAGGCGCGTCCTGATTGAGCAGTTGCGCACTCAGGCCAGCGACCAGCAACAGGCCCAGCGCGCTCAACATGCGCCCGCGCAATGGCGGCAACGGTGCATCCAGCGCAGCATTGAACGGTTTACGCAAAGCGAAACTCAAGGCTACAGCCACCACTGCGAGCGCGCTCAGCAATGCGCCGATAGGGTAGGACTCGAGCAGGTTGTTCAGTACTTCGTCTGAATACACCAGGTAATCGACAGCGATAAAGTTGAAGCGCACGCCAAATTCATCCCAGAACAGCCACTCGGCCACTGAGACGAACAACATCGCGAACAGGCTGACGGTCAACAGGCCTTGAAGAAACCAGCGGTGACCACGACGCTGCCACAGTGCTTTCGGGCAAAGCAGCAAATAAAGGCCCATGGGCAGCGCGGCGTAGGCGATAAAACCCAGGTCGTACAGCAGGCCTATTCCGAAGAGCGACAGTGAGCCGCTGCCAGCCTCGTCCAGATGAGTGAGGAGCAGGATGGTTCGGGTCAGAAAGAAAATGACCAGCCAGACGCCGGTGACGAGCAACAGAAAACGCAGGGGTGCGGTCTTGAAATGATCCATTGTGTATACATTCCTTGGTCTTAGGCGCGGGAGTTTCACCCTCGTGCTGTAGTCAGCTTGTGAATCGATAGTGAAAAACTTGTTATTTGGCTGATTCGGTTGAACATACCGATTCTGCTGTTCGCCGGTCTAGCCCTGAGCCACGCTTGGCCTTAAGCTGCGCGGGCCAAGACGGCTGTTACTGCGTGCGGAGGAGATACCCATGCGAATTCTGTTGGTTGAAGACAACCGCGATATCCTGGCCAATCTGGCAGATTACCTGGGACTCAAGGGCTACACCGTGGATTGTGCGCAGGACGGTCTGTCGGGCTTGCACCTTGCGGCCACCGAGCATTACGACCTGATCGTGCTCGACATCATGCTGCCGGGTATTGATGGCTACACGCTGTGCAAACGCCTGCGCGAAGACGCCCGTCGTGATACCCCGGTGATCATGCTCACTGCGCGTGATCAATTGGACGACCGTCTGCAAGGTTTCAAGTCCGGTGCCGATGATTACCTGATCAAACCCTTTGCCCTGTCCGAACTGGCTGCGCGCATCGAAGCCGTCATGCGCCGGGCCCAAGGAGGCGGTCGACGCACGTTGCAGGTCGGCGATCTGGCTTACGACCTGGATACCCTGGAGGTCACGCGCGAGGGGCGGTTGCTGAAACTCAACCCGGTGGGCCTGAAACTGCTGGCGGTGCTGATGCAAAAGAGCCCGCACGTGCTACGTCGGGAAATTCTCGAAGAAGCGCTATGGGGCGATGATTGCCCGGACAGCGACAGCTTGCGCAGCCACGTTCATCAGTTGCGCCAGGTGATCGACAAACCGTTCGCCAAGCCTTTGCTGCAAACCGTACACGGTGTTGGCTATCGTTTGGCCGAGGGCCGGGATGGAGTTTAAACAGAGCCTTGCTCAGCGGATCATCATTGCCTTTGCGCTGATGAGCGCGCTGGTGGCGGGCGCGTTCGCCATGGGCATTGTGGCGACCGTGCACCTGGTGGAAGAAAAACTGATTTCGGCAGGTTTGGGCGGCGATCTCCAGCGCTTGTTGCTGATGGACAGTGTGTCGGACTGGAGCCACCGCCCGGAGCCGGATCAGCTGTTCTATTTCAGTGGTGGCCCGGGCGACTTCGAACTGCCCAAGGATCTGCGGCATCTTGAGCCGGGTTTTCACGAAGTGTTTCGCGAACAATTGTCGTACCACGCGATGGTTGAAGTCGTTGATGGCCGGCGTTACGTGTTGTTGCAGGATCAAAGCGATTTCGAGGAGCGTGAGCGGGTTTTGTTCGCCGTGGTGTTGGTGGGCTTTGTCCTGAGCCTGGCACTGGCGGTATTTCTCGGATGGGTGCTGGCGCGCAAAGTGATGGCCCCGGTCGTACGCTTGGCTCGTCAGGTTCGTCACCGTGATCAATTATTGGGACTGGCGCCACCCTTGGCTCCGGACTACGCCGCCGATGAAGTGGGCGAGTTGGCCGTGGCCTTCGACGCTACGTTGGGGCGTTTGCGCCAGGCACTAACGCGCGAGCGCCTGTTCACCAGTGATGTCAGCCACGAACTGCGCACACCGTTGATGGTGCTTGCCAGTTCCTGTGAGCTGCTGCTGGAAAACCCCGGCATCGATCAACGGGGTCGTGCTCAGGTCGAGCGAATTGCCCGTGCCTGTGAAGAGATGCGTGAGCTGGTACAAACCTTCTTGATGCTGGCCCGCGCACAACGTGAAGACGCCAGCATGTCGCCGCAACAGAGCCTGACCCAGGTGGCCGATGGTTTGCTCAATCAATGGCGTGAACCCATTGAGGAAAAAGGCTTGGCGCTGATGTTTGAACCGGGCCATCCGGCAAACACTTGCTACAACGCAACACTGCTGCACGCGGTCATGGGTAACCTTTTGCGTAACGCGCTGCATTACACCGAGCAAGGGTTCATCCGTTTGACGTTGACTGCCACAGGTTTCGTGGTGGAAGACAGCGGTGTCGGTATTCCCGAGGAAAAACGCGAGGCGATGTTCGAGCCCTTCGTGCGGGGTACTGAAAAACGTGGCGAAGGCTTGGGGCTCGGGTTGTCGCTGGTGCAGCGTATTTGCGAGAACCAGGGCTGGACGGTCAGCCTGACAACCATGGAGCCCAACGGTTGCCGTTTTCAGGTTGAGCTGGATCCATCGAGTGTGAGCTGATCGGATTTCTGCTCGGTACTGGCCCAGAGCCATTGCTGGTGCCCTGTAAAACCTCGAAATACTTCGGGGTTTTACACGACGATTTTTTCACAAGGTCATGACCTGACTCTGACACGGCGCTGCCTATCGTGGTCGTCATCAGCAGTTAAGAGACCTTGATGATGACCAGCCCGATCAAACTTGATTTTTCCGAGAAATACGACGACCAGCACGCTAATCGATACCTGCGCAAGCATCAGGAAGGCTTGGCTCGACGTCTGTCTCACCGACGCGACGAGCAACTGGCGCGAAAGGCACTGAAACTCGCTGGAGAACCGGGGCTGGTCCTCGATTTACCGTGTGGAGCAGGGCGTTTCTGGCCTCTGCTGGCAGAGAAGTCCAATCGCGCAATCATCGGAGCCGACAACTCCGAGTCAATGTTGAAGATCGCTCTGCAGGCACAACCCGCAGACGCAGTGAAACGGGTACAACCCTTGCACACTTCTGCATTCGACATTGCCTTACCTGATAACGCCGTCGACAGTATTTTTTGCATGCGTTTGCTGCATCACATCGGCGAAGCCCAGCATCGATTGGCTATTTTGCGAGAATTCCAGCGTGTCACTCGTGACAGCGTGATTCTTTCTCTGTGGGTGGACGGCAACTTCAAAGCCTGGAAACGCAAGCGCGCCGAGAAAACCCGTGGGCAAGAGGGTTACCAAAACAGGTTTGTGTTACCGGCTGCTACGGTTGAAAAAGAATTCGAAATGGCTGGTTTTCGTATACAGGAACAATTGGACTTTATACCGCTCTACGCCATGTGGCGGGTTTACGTATTACGCAAGAGGTAACAGGATGGCAGTTCAATGTGCAGCAGAAACGGAAGTCGCTCCTCAGGACCGCTTCGACTATTTCTGGAATCAGCGCGGTGAATGGGTAGAAGAACCTAACGTCCGCCGTGGCGGTGAAAGTGGTGTGCAGCGTGTTTTTGGCAGCGATGGGCAACTGCTCTACGCGAAACGTCAAACCGGGCATATTTACCGCAGCTGGCTGCACCCGTTGGGTCGGCCGACGGTGTTGCGCGAGCGTGATGCACTCACCGGTTTGCGCCAGATCAACGTTCGGGTGCCCGAAATTGTGTTCTGTGGTGCACAACGCGATCCCGTGCACAAATGGCGCGCGTTACTGGTGACCAAGTCGCTGGACGGTTTCCAGGAAATCGAGCAGTGGATCGCCGGTGGCGGTCGCGAGCGTCATGGCGAAGCGGTCTATGAGCGCGTGCTCAAGGACTTGGCAGACAATCTGGCACGCATGCACCAAGGACGTTGGCAGCACAGCTGCATTTACATCAAACATGTGTTCGTTCGGGTGAGCGGTGACGGCGATGCGGCACAGGTCGAGGTGGCATTGATCGATCTGGAGAAGTGCCGTCGGCGTTTGACGGCCTATCAGGCGGCGTCTCATGACATGAAGCAATTGCGCCGCCATTCGTCGTTCAGTACCGCAGATTGGCAAAAACTCGTCTACTTTTATGAGACGGCGTTTGGCAGCGCTATCAAGGGTTTATAGCAATGAAACTCGAAATTGCACGAGGTGTGTTTTTAATCGGAGCCTTGGCAGTTGCCTCTTTGGCGGTGGCTGCCTGGGAGCAGCCTCGCACACAGGTCCTCAGTTCAGTGAGCAGCGATGCTCACTGTCCATTGCCACGGGTTGCGAAAGCCGCCGTGGCGTCTCAACCCGACCATGATTTACTGCTGTTCATGTTCGGCATGTCCCAGGGAATGAGGCCGCAGAGTTGAACAGATTGAAGCCAAAATAAAAGGCCTCGCAAATGCGAGGCCTTTTATTTTGTAGCTAGCCCTTCCTGTATTCAGGTTTTGTCAGCTTTGGCCAACAGCGTGTACACGCACGGCAACACGAACAATGTAAACAAGGTGCCGATCGACATGCCCGTAGCGATCACCATGCCGATGTCGAATCGGCTGACCGCCCCGGCCCCTGTGGCAATGATCAGCGGCACCATGCCGAATACCATCGCAGCGGTGGTCATCAGCACTGGACGCAAACGAATGGCTGCGGCTTCTTCCACGGCCTCGCGCGGTGTCAGCCCCTTGTCCTTACGTAGCTGATTGGCAAACTCGACAATCAGAATCCCGTGTTTGCTGATCAAACCGATCAGGGTCACCAAACCCACCTGGGTGTAAATGTTCATGCTCGACCAACCCAGGAATAACGGGATCAGCGCGCCACAAATCGACAGCGGCACGGTCACCAAAATCACCAGTGGATCGCGGAAGCTTTCAAACTGTGCAGCCAGCACCAGGAAAATAATCGCCAATGCCAACCCGAAGGTGACCCATAGCGCGCTGCCTTCCTGGACGAATTGCCTTGAGGCGCCGGCATAGTCGATGGCGTAACCGGCCGGCGCTTCTTCGAGCGTAATCTGGCGCACGGCTTCCAGGGCTTCACCCATGCTGACCAACGGCACCCCGGACAGGATGGCCGAATTGAGTTGCTGGAACTGGTTGAGCTGTCGCGGCCGTGCGCGGTCGCTTACGGTAATCAGCGTCGACAACGCCAGCAGTTCGCCCTTGTTGTTTTTCACGTAGTAGTTGTTCAGCCAATCCGGGTTGTCGCGGTAGGGCCGTTCGACCTGCGCGATGACTTTGTAGCTACGTCCTTCAATGGTGAAACGGTTGATTTCAGCCTCACCCAGCAAGGTCGCGAGGGTTGCGCCCAGGTCCTGCATCGAGACGCCCATCTGCGCTGCTTTGGCGCGATCAATGTCCACCACCACTTCCGGTTTGTCGAAGGCCAGATCGACGTCGACGAATGCAAACTTGCCGGACTCCATCGCCCTTTTTTTCACCCGGTCCATCACTTGCAGCAAAGAGGCGTAATCGTTGGCCGTGTTGATCACGAACTGAAAGGGCAGCCCTTCGCCGGTGCCCGGTAGCGAAGGCAAGTTAAAGCCGAAAACCTGCAGGCCGGGGATTTGCCCAAGCTTGGCCTGCACCTCCGGCAGAATTGCCATTTGAGTCTTGCTGCGTTCGTTCCAGGGTTTGAGCAGGAAGCCACCGATGCCCGATTGCACACCGTTGAACCCGTTGATCTGGAACGAGGAGTAATACTCCGGGAACTCCTTGAAGATCTTGATGAAGTCGTCGGTGTAGGTATTGAGGTAGTCAAGGTTGGTGGGTTGCGGTGCGTTGGCCAGCATGAAAATGATGCCTTGGTCTTCGTCCGGTGCCAGTTCGTTTTTGGTGAATTTGAGCAACACCGGAATCAGGCACAACACGATCACCGCAAACACCAGCACCACCGGCCGGGTGTTGAGCGTACCGTGCAGCGCGCTCTGGTAACGCCGCTTCAGGCCCTCGAAAATCCGGTCGAGACGATGCGCCAGACCGCTGGGATTTTCGTCGTGGCGCAGTAAGAGTGCGCACATCATCGGTGATAACGTCAGGGCAACAATGCCGGAAATCACCACTGCACCGGCCAGCGTCAGCGCGAACTCCTTGAACAACGCACCGGTCAGTCCAGTCAGGAAACCGATCGGTGCATAGACCGCTGCCAGCGTGATGGTCATCGAAACCACTGGCATGGCGATTTCGCGCGCGCCTTCGATGGCGGCATCGAACGGCGTTTTGCCTTCCTCGATGTGGCGGTGGATGTTTTCCACCACGACGATGGCATCGTCCACCACCAGACCGATGGCCAACACCATCGCCAACAGGGTCAGCAGGTTGATCGAGTAGCCCATCATCTGCATGAAAAACATCACGCCGATCATCGACAACGGGATGGTGACGACGGGAATCACTACCGAACGCAGCGCGCCGAGAAACAGGAACACCACCACGATCACAATCAGCACGGCTTCGAACAGGGTTTTCACCACTTCGTCGATAGAAGCCTGAATGAACAGCGTGGCGTCGTAGGCAATTTCACCTTTGAGGTTGGGCGGTAACTGGGCGTCCAGTTCCGGCATGATCTTGCGCACTTCCTTGATCACATCCAGCGGGTTGGCGCCGGGCGTGGCCTTGATGCCGATGTACACCGAAGGCGTGCCGCCGAATGAGCTGATGGTGTCGTAGTTTTCCGCGCCCATCTCAACCCGCGCGACATCGCTGAGCAGCACGCGGCTGTCGCCGTCGACCTTGAGGGGAATCGCGGCGAAGGCTTCGGCAGATTTAAGCTCGGTGTTGGCGTTGATACTGGTGACCACGTATTCGCCTTTGACCTCGCCAGCGGCGGACAGAAAGTTGTACTGGCGCACGGCATTGGTCACGTCGCTGGCGCTGAGGCCGAAACCCGCGAGTTTGACCGGGTCCAGCCACAGGCGCATGGCGAACACCTGGTTGCCGAGAATTTCGGCTTCAGCCATGCCCGGCAGGGTCGCCAGTTTTGGCTGGATCACCCGCGACAAGTAGTCGGTAATCTGCGGGTTGCTGAGTTCCTTGCTGAAGTAGCTGATGTACATCAACGCCGAAGCGTCGGCGGCTTCCTTGCTCAGCACCGGGTCTTCGGCGTCCTGCGGCAGCTTGTTCTTGACTTCATTGGCCTTGGCCAGCAGTTCAGTGAACAAGCGGTCACTGTTGGAACCGATACGTGCGTAGATCGAAATCACCGAGAAGTTCTGGCGACTGACCGACGTCATGTAGTCGATACCTTCCGCGCTGGCGAGGCTTTGCTGCATGGGTTGGGTGATGTAGCCCTGAATGGTTTCGGCGTTGGCCCCGGGATAAGCGGTGGTCACCGTGATCAGGGCGTTTTCCATTTGCGGGTATTGGCGCAGCGGCAACTTGCTGAAGGCTTGAAAGCCCAGCAGCACAATCAACAGGCTGACCACGGTGGCGAGCACCGGGCGACGGATGAACGGATCAGTAAAAGCCATGGGGATTCCTTGATCAGTCCGCGCGCGGCTGACTGCTCTGCTCGGCTAAAGTCTTGTCGTCGCTAATAGCAATGTGTGCGCCGTTGTCCAGTTTGATCTGGCCGGCCGTGACCACTTTGTCGCCTTTTTGCAGGCCTTTGGTGATCATCACCAGCCCCTCGCGACGCTCGCCGGTTTCGATGAAACGCCGCTCGGCGATCAGGATCGGTTGGCCCTTGTCATCCTTTTCAATGCTGCCGTCTTCGGCTTTCTTCTGCGCTACCACGTAGATCGAATTGCCGTAGAGCGTGTAGGTGATCGCTGTTTCCGGCACGACAATGCGCGGCTGCGGATCAGGCAATAACACTTGCAAACTGGCGAACATGCCCGGCAGCAATTTGCCGTCGGGGTTGGCAAGCGTCGCGCGAACCTGGACGTTGCGCGTGGTGTTTTCGACCTTGGGGTTGATCGCGCTGATGGTGCCGGGGAAGCTTTGTGTCGGGTACGCCGAGACATTGAGTTGCACCGATTGACCGACAGCGATTTTCGGCACCGATTGTTCGGGCACAAAAAAATCGACGTACAGGCTGCTGAGGTCTTGAAGGGTCGCGATCTTGGTGCCGCTGGCGAGGTAGTCTCCAACGTCAACCTGTCGAATGCCGATGGTCCCGCTGAAGGGCGCCAGGATGCGCTTTTTCGCCAGTGATGCCTTGAGCTGGTTGACCGTGGCTTTGTTCTTTTTCAGTACTGCCGAAAGACGATCGAACTCGCCTTTGGAGATGGCTTGGCTGCCCACCAGCTGACTGCCACGGGTGTAATCAACCTGGGCCAGACCCAGGTCGGCGAGCGCGGTTTCGAGCAGGGCGGTTTCTACGCCGCTGTCGAGTTGTACGATTGGCTGGCCGGCCTGGACCTTCTGCCCGGATTCGAACTGCAGGTCCGTGACAGTGCCGGATACCTCCAGGCTCAGGTCAACGCCTTGCAGCGCCTTGAGCGTGCCGACAGTGGGCAGGCGCAACTGCCACGGCTGTTCGTTGGCGGTAGCCACGGCGACGCTGATCGGCGGTCGAGGTGCGGAAAAACCTTGAATCATCGTATAGACGGAGAAGGCTTTATAAGCGGCCAGGACCAGCACAATCAGCAGAACAGCACCCAACATGATCAGCATGCGGCGACGCAGCATATTTCCACTTCCTTGAGAAAATCAGGTGAGACAGGCGCGAACATTACTCTGAGTATGGCGGCGAATCCATGGGCCGTTTTTCTACTCAGATCAGGTGCAGGTGGTTATCCCAAAGGCCTGCCGGTAACTCCAGTGGTTTTGCAACAAGATTTGTCTGGCGACAATCGTAATACCGGCATCGGCCCTGACCCGAGGTCACGACAAAACCATCGGCCACCGCGCCCACCCCGGCGCAATCGGGAAGTGGCGCATCGAGGCGCACTTCGCCGCTGTCCAGGTCCCAGATGAAGAAGCGGTTGCCCCTTGGCGCGGTCAACGCCACCAGGCGCAATTCGCTGTGTACCGCGACGCTTGCGGTGTAATGCCCCATCGCCTGCAATTGATGTTCAGGTACCGGGAACGCCACGAACGGTTGGCCGGGACGCTTGATCGCCAGCAACTCTGACGATTCGTGAGACGCGCCCATGAATTGCTGGCCGGCGACGATGGTGCCGTCGCTGGCGATGCCCAGGTGACGCACGCTGTTCATCTGTTGGCCGAGGGTTTCCTTGCTCAACAGTGTGCCGTCGCGTTGCATCAGCACCAGGCTTGGCTCCATCGCATTGAGGTTCATCTCGACCCGGCTCTCGGCCTCGGTGCGAATGCCGCCGTTGGCCACCACCAGGGTTTCACCGTCGGGCATCCACGACACCTGATGCGGGCCGATGCCGTGTGTCGACATCTCGCCACTGTGCACCAGCCGCTCACCTTCAAATGTGTACACGCCGAGCAAGCCACGACCGGGATCGGTGGTGTCGTTCTCGGTCGCGTACAGCCAGTTACCGCTGCTGTGTATCACCGCGTGACCGTAGAAATGCCGGTTTGGTTTCGAGACCACGGTTTGCAGCAGCGTGCCGTCGCGCAAGTCGATCAGGTAGCTCTCGGTACCGGGGCGTCGGGCCACGAACAACGCCATCGCAAGCGTCGGGTGATTGATGATGTCGTGGCAACGCTGGCCAACCTGAGTGGCGAACACACGGGTGCCGTCCAGCCGATAGCCGACAGCGTAATGCTTGCCATCGCCATCGTCTCGCGCCGACAGCAACAGCGGGCTCTTGTCTTTTTGCCTGGACAGCGTCCAGCCGCCCAGTGTCACTGCTCCCAGCAGCAAGCTACCTAAGGCCAGAGCCTGACGTCGCAGCATCGCAGTCGCCCTCATCAGTCACCGTCGTTGGCGTTGAAGCCGAGTTGAATGCCCAGCGCCTTGGCCAGTTCACCTTCATGCAGGCGATGGACGACGTTGAGGCTGTCATAGAGGTCGTTGAGTTGCTGGCGACCCGCATCGTCGTTGAGCATTTCGGTCAGCGAGCGTGAGTTGCTGGCGAACAGTTTGAGCGAGGCCGCGTAGGCCGCGTCGATCTTGTCGGCCAACGGCTTTTGCTCGCTCGGCAGCAGACCGCGCAGGCCTTTGTTGTCAACACCTTCCCACACGGTTTTAGCCGCGGCGAGGCTGGCCTCCAGGCCAATCAGCGAAGACTGGCTGCGCCATGCATCGGCCTGGAACGGTTGCGGCACGCCTTTGCTCTGGCGGCCCATCGGCGTGCCCAGTTTTTTCTTCAGGGTGTCGAGGGCTGTGACCTGCACGCGCAACAAATCGGCGATGGCTTCGTGGGAGTCGGCGTAACGCTGGTTCGGGAACTTGCTCAACTGCGCGAGCATGCCGTCGGTGTTGTTCCAGCTTTTCAGGATGTCTTCGGCGAGCAGTTTCTGACGTTCGCCAATGGCCTTGAGCAGAGGGCAATATTTGGCTTTTTGCTCGTCGTTGGCCACGTCAGGCTTGCTGTCGAACAGGATGTATTCATAGGCGGAAAGGCCTTGGACTACCACGCTGGATTTGGCCAGTGCGGCGGCATCGATCTGCGGTTGGGCAATGATCAACTGCTCGACCTGACGCCCGACGAGGTTTTTCTTGTCTGGCCAGAACTGTACTTGCCAGGCGCGATTGCCTTCGGCCAGCGGGCCGATCAGCAAGGGTTGCAGTTCGGCCCAGGCTTTTTGTGCGTGCAGGAAGTCGGCGCGCGCGGTGTCGAGGTTTTCTTTGCCTTCGCAATAGGCGAGGGCGCTCACGGCCAACTGGCGGTCAGCTTCAACCCAGCGCGTGTAGGTCGGCAGGATCACCGACTTGGCGATCGCCGCCGAGGTGACTGCTTGCGGGTCCTGAGGCGAACAGGCGCCCAGTGCGAGTGCGGCTAGGCTGGTAAACAGCAGTTTGGGACGAAACATGTAGGGCTCCCGCTGATGGAATAGGTATTAAAGGGAATTCAGGAATGCCAACAACGCAGTGCGCTGTTCGGCATTGAAAGACAAAACTTTTTGCTGCGCCGCGGTTGCTTCCCCGCCATGCCAAAGCACGGCCTCGAGCAGATTCCGGGCGCGGCCATCGTGTAAAAACTGGGTGTGGCCACTGACCGCTTGCGTCAGGCCTATGCCCCACAACGGCGGTGTGCGCCATTCGCGGCCGCTGGCCTGGAACTCGGTACGGTTATCGGCCAGACCGTCGCCCATGTCGTGCAGCAGCAGATCGCTGTACGGGCGAATCACTTGATTGGCCAGTTCAGGCTCCGCAGCGTTGGCAGCGGTGGTGTATTTAGGGGTGTGGCACGACTGGCAACCTGCCTGGTAGAACAGATTCTTGCCGGCCAGTACCTCGGGCGCTCCGACATTGCGCCGAGCCGGAACCGCCAGGTTACGGCTATAAAACAGCACCAGACGCAGGATGTTATCGCTGACTTCCGGCTCGCCATCCGGCCCATTGCCGTTGGGCGCCTGCTTGCAGGCCGTTTGCGCATCGGTGCAGTCATCAATCGGTCTTAGACGGGTGGTCAGGCCCATATCACCAGAAAACGCGTGAACATTCTGTTGATTGAGGTTCGGCTGGCCTGCTTTCCAGCCAAATCGCCCCATGACTGTTTTTTGCTGTGCGTCATCCCAGACCTGGTTCGGGCGCCCGGTAATGCCGTTGTTGTCCTTGGCCTGCGCTTGGGCATTGGCCAGGATCGCCTCCTCGGGAATGGCTTCGAGCAGGCCAAGGCCAATCATCGGTGGCGCCACCCGCGCCGAGAAGCGGACATCCGGGTGCATCGGGCCGTAGCCGAGCTGAGTGATCTGCAACTGGGGTTTGCGAAGTTCGATCACGGTACCGTCCTTGAAACGCACCGGCACTGGCGTGTAATCGACCCGCACCTTGCCTTCCGGCACCACGCCGGGCACGGCCATGTCCTGTAGTTGCCCGCCATACACGGGCTCTGGCACCACGCCTAGTTGCTCGATCACGCGGGCATACGCCGCAGTATCAGGAATCGACAGCCGTACCAGCATTGACACCGCGTTAGGCGCATCCGGCAGCGGCGGATGACCGCGGCCGTCCTTGATGTGGCAGTTCTGGCAGGCGTTGGTGTTGAACAACGGCCCGAGGCCATCGCGCGCGGTAGTGGTTGCCGGGGCAATGACCCATGGGTTGCGGAAGAAACTGTTGCCCACGCTGAAGTCCAGGCGCCGGGTGGGCGCAAGGTTGGCGGAAGGCAGGGAAAACGAGTTTTGGTCTGTTTTGCGCACGGTTGTGCTGCCGCCGGACCGGGCTTCGCCGGGTTCGGATTGGGTGAACTTCGGGGCGTCATCGCAGGCACTCAGGCCCAAGGCCAGAAACAGTGCAGACAAACGAAGAGGCAGCGAGGGCATCAGACATCCTGCAGAGGAGCAAAACAAGGGCGCAAAGTCTAACAGGGCAGCGGAGTTTGAATAAGAGGAATTATCGTTTGGTTGATGTGGGGCAGGGTTTATCGCAATACCGCGATCCGCCCGTGGACAGTGTTGGCGGGCATGAAAAAAAAGCGACCCTGAGGTCGCTTTTTTATCCAGTCAGCGTTGATCAGAACTCGTGATCAGCGTTGTCCGGGTTCAGGTCAGTGATGCCCAGCTTGCCGGCAGCGGCTTCGATCGAACCGGTCTGCTTGACCAGGGATGCGATAGCGTCGCGCACGATCTGGTTGCCAGCGGTGTTACCGGCGGCAATCAGTTGGTCGTAGTGCTCACCCTTGTTGGCGTGATCGACCATGATCTGGATCTTGGCTTCGGTGGCGGCCAGGTCGGCTTTCAACGCAGTGTCGGCAGCCGGATCGACTTTAGCCACCAGCGACGACAGGCTGGCGCCGGTCATTTTGGTGCCGTCGGTGCGGGTGTACTCGCCCAGGTAGACGTTACGAATGCCTTTGGCATCGTAGAATTGCGAGTTATGCGTGTTGTCGCTGAAGCAATCGTGTTCGTCTTCTGGGGAGTTGGCTTCCAGGGAAACCTTCATCCGCTCACCGGCCAATTCGCCCAGGGACAAGCTGCCCATGCCGAAGAGGATTTTACGCAGCCCGGATTCGCCCGGTTCGGCTTCCAGGGTGGCGCGGTAGTTGTCGGCCACGTTTGGCTTCCAGTTGCCGACCATTTCTTCGAGGTCGCTGACCAGCAGTTGGGTGACCGCTTTCAGGTAGGCACGACGACGATCATTGTGACCGCCAGTGGCGCCAGCGCCTTCCAGGTAGTCGGAGGCCGGACGGTTGCCAGCGCCAGGGCCGGTGCCGTTCAGGTCTTGGCCCCACAGCAGGAACTCGATGGCGTGGTAACCGGTGGCGACGTTAGCCTCGGCTCCGCCCAGCTCGTTCAGGCTGGCGAGTTTTTCCGGGGTGATTTCTTTCACGTCGACCTTGTCTTCGCCGACCTGAATTTCGGTGTTGGCGATGATGTTGGCGTTTGCGCCCGGGTTACCCAATGCGTGTTCGTACGACTTGTCGACATAGTCGATCAGGCCTTCGTCCAGCGGCCAGGCATTCACCTGACCTTCCCAATCGTCAATGATGGTATTGCCGAAGCGGAAGACTTCACTCTGCAGGTAAGGCACGCGAGATGCGATCCAGGCATCCCGGGCCGCTTTGAGTGTGTCGGCGTTCGGTTTGGCGAGGAAGGCGTCAACGGAGGTTTGCAGGGTTTTCGCGGTGGATTCGGCATCGCTGTAGACGGCGAAAACCATGTCGGCGTAATGCGCGACAACAGCTTTTGCAGCGGCGTCATCGACTTTGCCAGCGGCAGCAGGCGCAGTGGCCGGGGTAGCAGCTGCCGTGGTACTGGCGGCCGGTGTTGGCGCTGCGGCGGTTTTGTCTTTGCCTTCGCCACAACCGGCGAGGGAAATAGCGATGGCCAACAGACTGGCGGTAGCCAGAGGCATACGAATCATGGCGAACATCCTGCTTCGAAAGGGGGGTGGAATGGCGCGGCGGGCGCGCAAAACTGCGACATAATGCAAATCTTTCGCATTATGTGTAAAGGCTTGTACCTGGAAATATTTCTTATTCAGACTTTGTTCTGCACACGCGAGCACGCTCGTTCCCGCAGGAAACGAGGCTGTGATCTTTTGGATTTTATAAAATGGCCGCGTTGCTGCGTTGCGCCTGCTTGAGGTAAACGCCCAGTTCCCGCGCCGGCAGTGGCTTGCTATAGAAGTAGCCCTGACCTTCGTGACAGCCTTCTGAAATGATGTAGGCCTCTTGTTCTGCGGTCTCTACACCTTCGGCAATCACCTGCATGCCCAGGCTTTTGCCCAACTGGATGATCGCCCGGACAATGGTTGCATCGTCGTCGTCATCCAGCAGGTCTTGCACGAAACTCTTGTCAATTTTGATCTTGTCCAGCGGCAAGCTTTTCAGGTAACTCAATGACGAGTAACCGGTGCCGAAGTCGTCAATCGCAATCAGCGCACCGGAGCGCCGCAGGCTCAGAAGATGCTGGGCCGCGGTGCTGATGTCTTCCATCAGGCCGGTTTCAGTCACCTCCAGTTCGAGGCTTCGCGGCGGCAGGCGATACATTTGTAACAAGTTATTTACCACGCGCGGCAGTTCGGCGTGGTGCAGTTGCACGGTGGACAGGTTGACCGCCATGCGCAGGTCGATGAAGCCTTGGTCATGCCACTCGCGCAATTGTTTACAGGCTTGATCCAGTACCCATTCACCGATGGCAATGATGGTGCCGTTTTGCTCGGCCAACGGAATAAACAGGTCCGGCGGTACCAGCCCGTGTTCCGGGTGCTGCCAGCGAATCAAGGCCTCGACGCCCACGACCCGATGATCGCGATAGCTGATTTGCGGTTGGTAAACCAGATAAAACTGATCACGGAGCAACGCGTCGCGCAGGTCTTTTTCCAGCTCGCGTCGGCGGCGCATTTCGGTGTCGACGCTGGCGATATAGAACTGATAACGATTGCGCGAGCGAGTCTTGGCCAGCGTCATGGTCTGCTCGGCTTTCTGCAGCAGCTTTTCGGTGCTGTCGCCATCCTCGGGAAACAGGGTGATGCCGATAGTGGCGCGCAAACGGATTTCTTGGTGATCGAGGGCGAATGCAGCTTCCAGGTCATCGAGAATGCTTTGCGCCAGTTCGGCGGCTTCGTAGGGTTGTTCAATATCCGCTTGGACCAGCGCGAACTGATCGCCACCAAGACGCGCAAGGGCGCCGAGACGTCCACTGTGGCCGCGTAGGCGATCAGCCAGCGCGAGTAACAACTGGTCACCGGTCTGGTAGCTGAACTGCTCGTTGATGCCTTTGAAGTCATCGAGACCCACACACAGCACTGCAACCCGGCGCTGCAACTTGCCCGCGTCGACGAGGATCTTGTCCAGTTGCTGCTGAAGCTGCTGACGGTTTGGCAGACCGGTAAGGAAGTCGTACTGGGACATGCGCAGCAAACTGTTTTCTGCTTCATGGCGCAGATGAGTATTGCGCTCGATGGATTCGAGTAGCTGGTTGGCGGTATTGATCCAGATGCCCAGTTCGTTTTTTTCGTGGCCCTTGAGCAGCGGAATCTTGTGCTCGCTGGGCCGGTCCGGATTGATTTCGGTCAGGTGCTCGATGATCCGCGACAGCGGTTTGGTCAGCAGCCAGTGATACACCAGGTACAGCACCAGCCCCATGGCCAATGCGCGCAATACGCCGGAAACAAAGATGATCACTGAGCTGACAATAAATCCCTGCCCGTAGGTGGCGGTGTCGAGGGTGATGCTCAGGTCGCCGTAATACTCGCTGTAAGGGCCACGGCCCACCAGTTGGGTGGTGAAGGTGCGTTCCTTGCCGAGGATCAGGTCGGTCAGCCAGCGGCTGTCGGATTGCTGCAGGTCTCGGTTTTTTTGCGCGAGCATGGCTTCGTTGGGATGGCCGATGGATGCCTTGCGCACGGCATCGTCCTGGAACAGGCCTTCGATCACCTGCATGCCCATCTCCCTGTCCAAGCTGTAAACGGCCTGGGTGGAGGGGTCGCGGAACATATCGAGTATGCGCTGAGCATCGCCGGCCACGGCTTGGCGCGTTTTGTAGGCATCGAAAACGATCTGCGCGCAGCTCAAGACTACGCCGACGATCAATGCCGACAGGAGCACGACCCGGAGCAACTTTACCGACAAGCTGTTCTTGAGTTCCAGCTTCAAAAGGCTATTCCTTGTTCCGTGCGGGTAGCGTCAAGTTGCCATGAGTATTGGCAATCCCGTGATGGCAGTCAAAGGGACATTCATCCACAGGGGGATTTGCCTGGAGCTTGGCCGATATGTTGGTGTGTAGAGTGGTTTCGTCAGTGAGTACTGTGTCGGTTGTCCGGGCCTTCAACTTGAGGTGGGTCGGGCGTTATTTTGTCATGAGTTGATGGTAGTCGGGTGTGGCGTTGCGGCAAGGGGGGAATGCTGGTTTTGGTGTAGGAGAATGGGGGTGTCTATCCGTTGTTGGGGTGATACCTAAGTTTGGGAATTCACCACCGAATTGTGGAGGCTGACTTGCTGGCGATGGCGTCTTTGAAATCGCCATCACCGGCAAGCCGGTTTCCTACAGGTTTGCGTTGATATCCGCCCAAACGCCAAACGTCCAAACGCCAATCGTGAATCCCAAACCCACTCCCCCAAAACCAAAAAACCCGACACAGAGGCCGGGTTTTTCGAACAGAACGAAACTTAAGCAGTAAAAGTCTTACCTTCAAACTGCTCAGCCACGAACTTCCAGTTCACCAGATTCCAGAACGCCTCGACATACTTAGGGCGAACGTTACGGTAATCGATGTAGTAAGCGTGTTCCCACACATCGCAGGTCAGCAACGGAGTGTCGCCGCTGGTCAGCGGGTTGCCGGCGCCGATGGTGCTGGCCAATGCCAGGGAACCGTCAGCCTTTTTCACCAGCCAGCCCCAACCGGAACCGAAGGTGCCGATGGACGTCTTGCTGAACTCTTCCTTGAACTTGTCGAACGAACCGAAGGACGAGTTGATGGCATCAGCCAGCGCGCCGGTAGGTTGACCGCCGGCGTTTGGCGCCAGGCAGTTCCAGTAAAAAGTGTGGTTCCAGACTTGAGCGGCGTTGTTGAAGATACCGCCCGAGGAAGATTTAACGATTTCTTCCAGAGTCTTGCCTTCAAACTCGGTGCCAGGCACCAGGTTGTTCAGGTTCACGACATAAGTGTTGTGGTGCTTGTCGTGGTGAAATTCCAGAGTTTCCTTGGAAATGTGCGGCTGCAGGGCATCGTGTGCGTAAGGCAGCGGCGGCAATTCGAAAGCCATGATGATTCTCCTAATCAGGTCAGTTGCGGTGAGCGCAAGGCCGATCACGGGCGGCCAGACAAGCGCCGGGGAGTTTGTACTCTTTGCGGCGCATCGGATCGGATCATAGCACCGGGGGTGCGGCATAACCACGCAACAACTGTGTGGAATAGAGGTTCCAGAGCCTTTTGGAATAATCAGGCCGCGATGATTAATTGGAACGCAACTGTGAACATCATCACGGCGACCAGCAGGTCGAGGATTCGCCAGGTGCTCGGTCGTGCCAGCCAGGGTGCGAGCCATGCGGCGCCGAGCGCCAGCGTGAAAAACCATATCAATGATGCGCTGGCTGCGCCCACGACATAAGCCCCGGGAACCGATTGCTGCGCACCGAGGGAGCCGATCAGCAGCACCGTGTCCAGGTAAACATGCGGGTTAAGCAGCGTCACCGCCAACGCGCTCAGCATGACCGCTCGCAGTGAGCGTACGGTCTGATTTTCGCCCTGTTGCAAGCTTTGCGCAGAAAACGCCCGGCGCAATGCCAGACTGCCGTACCACAGTAAAAATGCGGCGCCACCCCAGCGAGCGATGGCGAGTAATGTCGGGTTCTGCGCCAATACAGTTGCCAATCCGAAAACACCGGCGGCCACCAGTAATGCATCGCAGATGACGCAGAGTGCCGCCACGGGCAGGTGATGTTCGCGGCGAAGGCTCTGCGCCAGCACAAACGCATTTTGGGTACCGATTGCCATGATCAGCCCGGCGGCCACCAACAAGCCATTTACATAGCTTTGCCACATAAGATGTTTACTCCGCGTTGGCTGCCAGGTCCCGCAGGACTTGCATGGCGCGTTCGGCATCGGCTTGGCCGACGAACAAATGGTCGTGGTAATAACCTGCGATCACATTGCAACTGATGCCTGCTTTGCCTAATGCGCTGGCAAACGCTGCAGTCAGGCCGACGGCTTCGAGGGCGGAGTGCACGTTCAAAGTGATCCAGGCCGCGACGTAATCGAAGCTGAAACCGGCCTTCTCGGCGTGGGAGCGTTCCACAATGACTGTCAGCCCTTCCTGCTCGCGAATGCTGCCGATCACGTCGACAGCCGTAGGCAATTGGCCGTCTCGCAGCGTACAAAATACGTATTCACCCGCATTGAGTTGTGGGCTCATGCTGCGCAGCAACGTTGCCAAAGAGGTTTCGCCAGCCATGTCGGTGTTCCTTGTTCAAGAGTTCTTGCTGGCCATTCTCCGTGCAGAAGCGGTATAAGAAAAACCAATCATGCTGATCGCTCATTAGGAAAACTGATGTTCGACTATAAATTACTGTCTGCCTTGGCCGCTGTCGTCGAGCAGGCCGGTTTCGAACGCGCCGCACAGGTGCTGGGCTTGTCGCAATCGGCGATTTCGCAGCGCATCAAATTGCTCGAAGCGCGTGTGGGGCAACCGGTTTTGGTGCGTGTGACGCCGCCGGCGCCGACCGAAATTGGCCGGCGACTGCTCAACCATGTGCAGCAAGTGCGTTTGCTTGAGCGGGATTTGCAAACGCTAGTGCCGGCGCTGGACGAAGAGGGCCTGCCCGAACGGCTGCGCATCGCGCTGAATGCCGACAGCCTGGCCACTTGGTGGGCAGAGGCGGTCGGCGCTTTCTGCGCAGAGCAACACTTGCTGCTGGATATGGTGGTTGAAGACCAGACAGTCGGCCTCAAACGCATGCGTGCCGGCGAAGTCGCTGCGTGTGTCTGCGCCAGTGAACGTCCGGTCGCGGGCGCACGGAGTGTGCTTCTTGGGGCGATGCGTTATCGGGCATTGGCCAGCCCTGCGTTTATTGCCCGACATTTTCCGCAAGGCGTGCGTGCCGATCAGTTGGCCCGAACGCCGGCGCTGGTGTTCGGGCCGGACGATTTCCTGCAGCATCGCTACCTCGCATCCCTCGGCGTCGACGGCGGTTTCGAACATCATTTATGCCCATCGTCTGAAGGTTTTATTCGTCTGACCGAGGCGGGACTTGGTTGGGGCCTGGTGCCGGAACTGCAAGTGCGTGAGCAGCTGGAACGCGGGATATTGCTCGAGCTTTTGCCAGATAAGCCGATCGATGTGCCGCTGTACTGGCATCATTGGCGCAATGGCGGTCAGTTACTGGGGTTACTGACCGATCAATTGGTGCGCTCGTCCAGGCAATGGCTGGTGCCGTTGGACTGATGGGCAGCGTCAAGACTCACGCATTACGCAAAACGAAAGACATCGGAGCTCTAAATGAAAATTCTGGTTACCGGCGCAAGCGGCTTCATCGGCGGACGCTTTGCGCGTTTTGCGCTGGAGCAAGGCCTGGATGTGCGGGTCAACGGTCGCCGGGCTGAAAGCGTCGAACACCTTGTGCGCCGTGGCGCGAAGTTCGTTCAGGGCGATTTGAGTGATGCGCAACTGGCGCGCGACCTGTGTTCAGACGTCGAAGCCGTGGTCCATTGCGCCGGTGCGGTCGGGTTGTGGGGACGTTACCAGGACTTTCATCAGGGCAATGTCCAGGTCACCGAAAACATCGTCGAAGCCTGCCTGAAGCAGCGCGTTCGGCGGTTGGTGCACTTGTCATCACCTTCGGTTTATTTCGATGGCCGCGATCACTTGGGTTTGACTGAAGAACAGGTGCCCAAACGCATCAGGCACCCTTATGCCGCCACCAAGTTTCTGGCCGAGCAAAAGGTCTTCGGTGCCCAGGAGTTCGGTCTCGAAACCTTGGCCCTGCGCCCACGTTTTGTCACGGGCGCCGGTGACATGAGCATTTTTCCGCGCCTGCTGAAAATGCAGCGCAAAGGACGGTTGGCGATTGTCGGCAATGGCCTGAACACCGTCGATTTCACCAGCATGCAAAACCTCAATGAGGCATTGCTCAGCAGTTTGCTGGCCTCGGGGTCGGCGCTGGGCAAGGTTTACAACATCAGCAATGGTGCGCCGGTTCCATTGTGGGACGTGGTCAATTATGTAATGCGCAAGATGGAAGTCCCACAGGTAACCCGCTACCGTTCCTACGGTTTGGCCTACACCGTCGCCGCGCTCAATGAAGGTGCTTGCAAATTGTGGCCGGGCCGCCCGGAGCCGACCCTGTCGCGGTTAGGCATGCAGGTAATGAACAAAAATTTCACCCTGGACATCAGTCGCGCCCGGCATTATCTGGATTACGATCCAAAGGTCAGTCTGTGGACGGCCCTCGATGAATTCTGTGGCTGGTGGAAGGCGCAGGATATGTAACGATTGCCCGAGCAGCGGCCCCGGCGCTGAACCGAGTTGAGGGTTCAGGGTCAATCGGTGCGGCAGTGGGGTTTATACTGCGCCGCATCACGCCATCACCCCGTTCTACAAAGGTTGACTCAATGTCCATGCGTAACGATGCCAACGATGACTTCGACGATGTACCAAGCCTGCGTGCCGACAGCCTCGACCACGATGACTTTGTGCCCACTGCGCGCACCTCTGTGCATTCGCGGACAGCCCCGGTAGTCAATGTCAAAAGCGCCAGCACCGGACCGCTCTGGGCGTTGGTCGGTGCGTTGTTTTTTGCGTTCGCAGGCTTGGCATGGTGGAGCTTCCAGCAGATATCGCTGATGGAGCAGCAATTGGTCGCGACCCAGGAAAGCTTTGCGCGTATCAGCGAAGAAGCGGCGGGGCGTTTGCAGGATATTTCCGGCAAGGTCGTCGCCAGCCAGTCCAACGTCAACAGCGACAGTGAGGCCTTGAAGCTGCAAATCAAGCAGCTGGAAAGCAAACTGCAGGATCAAAGCGCACAGCAGCAAGGCGTGGTAGGCCAAACCAGCGACCTGGATAAACGTCTGGCGCAGATGACGGCGCAAACTACCGATCTGGACAAACGCCTGGCACAAATCACCGCGCAGGCAACCGAGCAACAAAGCGCCAACAGCCAGTTGCAGGCTCAAGTCAAAGCCTTGAGCGGCGAATTGGCCACAGTGAAAAGCGCCTCATCGGACACCAGCAAGTTCGACGCACAACTCAAGAGCCTGGGCGCCGACATCGTGGCATTGAAAAAACAAGGCAATCCGAGTGCTGCTGTCGAGCGCCTGGAGCAAGACATGATCGTGCTCAAAAGCCAGCAGGACAACCGCCCGACAGCCGCTCAGGGCGGAAACACCGCCGAATTCGACGCGTTCCGTGGCCAAGTCACTCGCAACATCAACACCCTGCAAGCACAGATCCAGAACCTGCAACAACAACTGAGCGCCCGGCAGTAGGTTTGGGAGGCCGCCAACACAACGCAATCAGCCCCAAAACCAACGCATTCCCGTCTACGCTCTCAAAACACTAAAGACCGAGGAATGCGTAATGGCGTTACTGCAACGATTAGCCCTGCTTGGCACCCTGCTTCTACTCTGCATAGGCCAAGCGCAAGCCGCCACCACAGAAAAAGACGACAGCCAGGCCGCCAAAGCCCTGCTGGAAAAAGCCCTGGCTTACTACCACCAAAACGGCGACAAGGCCTTCGCTGCGTTCAGCCGCCAAGGCGAATTTGTCGACAAGGATCGCTACGTCTTCGTGGTCGACACCAAAGGCGTCATGCTCGCCAGTGGCGGCCCGTCCTCAGCGTTGATTGGTCGCGATGTCTCCGACACGCTCGGGCCTGACTTGCAAAAAGCCTTCAAGGACGCCTTGAAAGTGCCCGAAGGCAACGGTATTCAACAAGCCGAGTACCGCTGGCAGAACTGGGCCGATGGCAAGGAAGAACGCAAACACGTGTTCTATCAACGCATCGGCGAACGGATTCTGGCAGTCGGCTACTACTTGCCACGAGCCTCAGCGGAACAGGCGATGGCCTTGCTGAATAAAGCTGCACAAGATTTGACCAAGGACGAGAAGGGCACCCTGGCCGCGATCAACTCGCTCAAGGGGGGGTACTTGCAGGATGACCTTTATGTGTTTGTCGTCGACCTGGACACCCAGCGATACGTTGCGCACGGCACCAACCTCAGATTGATCAACACCGATTTCAGCAAGATAAAAGACCCGGAAGGCAATCCGGTGGGTGAGCCGATCCTGGCGTTGATCGCCAAACAGGATCACGGCGAATACCAATACCGCTGGAAAAACCCGGTGACTGGCAAGGTTGAATCCAAACATGCCTACTTGAAGAAGGTCGGGCATTTCCTGGTGGCTGTGGGTTATTACAGCCCATGATGTTGCAGTGACTGCCCACCTCTGTAGGCGTACGGCTTGCCGGCGATGACGTTTTCAATCTCGCCATCGCTGGTAAGCCAGGTTCCTGCAAAAGATTATTGAGCCTTGTCCTCACGCCCACGCAGCAGCATGTTCGGCATCGCTATCGCTGCGGCCAGCCCTAATAGCGACACTGCCGCACTGACCAGCAGCAGATGCCTGAACGTCAGCAACAGCTCCGCGCGTAACGCATTGCGTGCATCCCCCGGCGCGGCGTTCAGGCCATCGAGCAAGACATTCCCCGAACTGCCCTCAGCGATCATCGAAGAATCGGCAAGGTGGGCGAAACTAGAATCCTGCAGCAACGCCAACAATAACGCCGACATCAACGCCACACCCACGGCGCCTCCCAGCGAGCGAAACAGGTTAGTGGTACTGGTTGCGACGCCAATGTCGCGCTGATGTACCGAGTTCTGTGTACCGACCAAAGACGTCGGGAACTGCATCCCGCCCGCGATGCCGGAGAGCAACATGAAAAGGCCGCTCCAAACTGTCGCCTCAGGCGGACTGAAGGCCATGCCCAGAATGGAGATTGGCATCAGCACAGCGCCGGTCAATATCATCGGTTTATAGCGGCCGGTCACCGACGTCCGGCGTCCGGCAAAATAAGCACCGATCGGCAAACCGATGGCCAGCGGCAACAAGTGCAACGCAGCGCTGTCGGCCCCGGCCCCGGTAACACTCTGGAAGCGCAAAGGCATCAGCACAATCAGTGAGATGGCCTGGAAACTGGTAAAGAAAATCGTGCACCAGCAATAAATTGCGCTGCGGTTGGCGAACAAATGCATGGGCAGCAAAGGTTCCCGCGAGCGGTGTTCATGCCAGACGAAAATCCCCAGGACCACGACGGAGCAACCCAGCAGGCCCATCACTTCCGCGCTGCGCCAGGCGTGCCCTTGGCCGACCTGGGTGATGCCCAGCAGCAGAGCCGTCAAACCGATGATCATCAGCACGGTGCCGAGGTAATCGATCACCGGTTTGCGTTGTGGCACGGGCAGACCTACCAGCGTGTGATGGGCCACCAGCCACGCACCCAGCCCCAACGGCAGGTTGATCAGGAACACCCAACGCCAGGACAGGTATTCGGTCATGTACCCGCCGAGCACCGGGCCTGCGACGCTGGCCACCGCATACATGCTGCTGAAATAGCCTTGATATCGACCACGTTCGCGAGGCGGCACGATGTCGCCGATGATCGCCTGGCTGACCGAAATCATGCCGCCGGCACCAATGCCCTGAAGAATTCGCGCCAGTACCAATTGCTCCATGTTTTGCGCCATGCCGCAAAATAAAGAGGCAGCCGTGAACAATCCCATGCCGAATAGCATCAACTTGCGACGACCATACAAATCGCCCAGTTTTCCGTAGATCGGCACCGCTACCGTCATCGCTACCATGTAGCCGGAAATCACCCAGGCCAGCAGGCTGAGGTCTTTGAATTGGGCGGAGATAGCCGGCATCGATACCGCGACAATTGTCTGGTCGAGTGCCCCCAGAAAAATCGCCAGCATCAAGGCGAGTAACACGCTGCGAATCGCAGGTTTGGGGGTTTCAGGCTGCTTGAGATTGGTCACGAGTAAAACCTGCGGGCAATGAAGGGCCCGCAAGCGGCAGGGCCAGCGGGATGCTTGCCAGTGTAAGTCGGTAGCAGGCTATTCGATAGCCTCGTACGGGAGTCCGACGTAATTTTCTGCAATAGTTTTTCGACCGGCCTCGGAGTCGACAAAGTACCCAAGTTCTGATTCGGTGATGCGCTGACTGAACGCGTCCTGGTCGTCAAAACGATGCAGCATCGACGTCATCCACCAGGAAAACCGCTCGGCTTTCCATACGCGGCGCAGGCAGATTTCGGAGTATTTAGTCAGTAGGTCGATGCGCCCGTCGCGGTAAACCTTCAGCAGGATATTGAATAGCGTACTGACGTCGCTGGCCGCCAGGTTCAAACCCTTGGCGCCGGTGGGCGGCACAATATGGGCGGCATCGCCGACCAAAAACATGCGCCCGTATTGCATCGGCTCCACCACAAAACTTCGCAGCGGTGCGATGCTTTTCTCTATGGATGGCCCGGTTACCAGCGAGGCGGCCAGTGTCGACGGCAGGCGTGCTTTGAGTTCATCCCAGAAACGCAGATCAGACCATTCCTCGACTTTTTCGTCGGCCGCCACTTGCAGGTAATAACGGGTGCGGGTTGCCGAACGCATGCTGCACAGCGCAAAGCCACGTTCGTGGCGGGCGTAAACCAGCTCTTCGTGGACGGGTGGGGTGTCGGCGAGAATACCGAGCCAACCGAACGGATACACCCGTTCGAATACCTTCAAACAGTCGGCGGGAATCGACTGTCGCGCCACGCCATGAAAACCGTCGCAACCGGCAATGTAATCGCAGTCCAGGCGATACAGCTCACCGTCCTTTTCGAACGTGACACAGGCCTCATCGGTTTTCATACCGTGGGGCGCAACGTTGCAGGCCTGGTAAATGGTGGGCGCACCGGCCTCCCGACGGGCGGCCATCAGGTCTCGGGTGACTTCTGTCTGACCATAAATCATGACGGTTTTGCCGCCCGTCAGTTGTTGCAGGTCAATGTGCACCTGGCGCCCATCCAGGGCCAGTTCGAACCCGCCGTGCACCAGCCCTTCGGCATCCATCCGCTGACCTGCCCCGGCCTGACGCAGCAGCTCTACCATGCCCTGTTCAAGGACGCCCGCACGAATTCGCCCGAGTACATACTCAGGTGTCTGGCGTTCAAGGATGAGGGTGTCGATGCCGGCGTTGTGCAGCAATTGGCCGAGCAATAATCCGGACGGACCGGCACCAATAATGGCGACTTGGGTTTTCAGCGTTTTCATTGTTTTTATGACTCGCAAGCTTCACGCGACTCACGCCGGTGAATGATTTTTATGGATCGAGTGCTTGCATTTTTCACTTGCGGGTCTGTCAATTGAAGGTGAAAACTGAGCCGATACCTGTACATTCTGCCAATCGGTGCGATTATCGCCCGTCACCACCCCGAGGCCTGGATTGAAGTTATGAACAAGCCTGCTCTGCCTTCGATACCCGTATTCAAACTCTATGGTGAAAGCCTGGACTGGCCGACTCCGGATTTGCTGCACTGTGAAACCATTTCCAAACGCAGTCGTGAGCATCATTGGGAAATCAAACCCCATCGCCACGCTGATCTGTGTCAGTTGCTCTTCGTATTCAAAGGTCAGGCAGAGCTTGAAATCGAAGGCAAACGAACTCAACTGACTGAACCGGCGATCCAGATCCTGCCGCCGTTATCGGTGCACGGTTTTCGGTTTTCCGAAGACATCGAAGGGTTTGTGGTGACATTGGCTGCGCCGTTGGTTGCTCACCTGCAGGCTCAATTGGGCAGCGCGATGAATGCGTTGGCTCAGGCCGAAAGCTACCCGGCGGGCAAGGATGGTGAATACCTCAACAGCCTGTTTTGCGCGCTGCAGGAGGAGTACACCGGCCATCAGCCTGCCCGGGAAATGCTGATGCATTCGCTGGTCAGCGTGATCATGGTGTGGACCAGCCGACAGGCGCTGCAACGCCGCACAGCCAGCCAGCGTCCGCAGCGGGCGCGGGAATACCTCAATGGTTTTATTCAATTGGTAGAGGAAACCTATCGCCAGCATGTGAAGGTCGAAGACCTGGCCCATCGCCTGGGGATCTCGGTATCCCACCTCAATGGCACGTGCCGTGAACTGGCAGGGCAACCGGCATTGCAGATCATGCATGAGCGTCAGTTGCTGGAGGCCAAGCGACTGCTGACCTACACCAGCATGACCATTTATGAAATGTCCGACATGCTGGGATTTTCAGACCCGACCAATTTCACACGCCTGTTCCGGCGCCGGGTAGGCATTTCGCCCAAGGCGTTTCGCGACCGTTTGAAGGCCGATCAAGATCACCACGCCTGACTGCGCGTTAGCGAAGGGCGTTGAGTGTTCCGTTGTGGGGCATGCAGCGCTCGAAGTTACAGCTCGCGTATTCACGGGGCAGTTGTCGCAATTGTTCAACACGCCAGGCGGCAGTGCCGTACAGCGCCATCGTCGCTGCACAGGTGATGAAAATGGCGAGGTACCTTCTTGTTTTGATGTTCATGGCGTTGACCTCTGAACGAATACTCTTCGGTATTACCTTCAGCATAGGTCAGTGTTGGAGAGTTGGGTAGGCGCGCGGTGTTTACAGGCCTTTATCCCAGTCCGGCTCTTGCGGAAACCGCAGCACCAAAAAATCCAGCAGGCTGCGCAACGTGGCCGGCATATGTTTGCGTGAGGCATAGACCGCGTACACACTCATCTGCCGGGGCTCGGCGTCCGGCAGCAGGCGCACCAACTCCCCGCTGTGAATGTGCACGCCGGCCTGATAGCTCGGCAACATCGCCACCCCGGCCCCCGCCATGGTTGCGCGCAGCAGCGTACTGGCTTCGTTGGCAGTGATATTGCCCTGCACCGGCACTGACACCTGTTCGCCGTCCTGCTCGAAATGCCAAAGACTTTTGCCAAAGTAGGAGTGGGTAAGGCAATTGTGCTGTGCCAGATCTTCTACCCGCTGCGGCGCCGGGTGCTCATCCAGATAGGCGTGGGACGCGCAGATCACCGAACGACAGACTGTCAGCCGACGAGCGATCAGGTTCGGGTCCAGATCGTTGCTGGTACGGATGGCCAGATCGATACGCTCATCCACCAGATTTACCGTGCGGTCGAGCATCTGCAGGTCAATGGTGACGCCGGGGTAGCGTTTGACATAAACAGCAATGGCGTCCGCCAGTTGCGCCTGGCCGAACGACGTACTGACACTGATTCGCAGCAGGCCGCGCGGTGCATCGTCGGGCTCACTGACAGCGGTTTGCATGTCGCCGGCCAGGTCGAGCATCGACCGGCAACGCGGCAATACTTCCATGCCTGCAGCCGTCAGGCTTAATTTACGCGTGGTGCGGTGCATCAACCTGGCGCCGACCCAGTCTTCCAGTTCCGCCAGATAACGCGAAACAACGGGACGCGAAAGGTCCAGATGATCAGCCGCAGCGGACTGGCTACCCAGGTCGACCACCGCTACGAAGACGCGCATTGCTTGTAAACGATCCATGATTTGCCCGATTTCAGAAACAAACTATGTTCCAGCATCGCATTTTTTGTACTGAGTCGCGCAACTAAGCTGTGTGCCATCGCCATTGCGGCATTTGGATTACGGAGCAATAGATGATCGGCTTCACTTCGCTTAAACGTATTTTGCTGGCGACCGCAGCGCTTGGTTTCGCAGCCCACGCAGCGGCGGCGTCGAACTTGACCCTGGACGTTTACAACCCGGGGGACCAGGCGACTTTTCCTGTGAGTTCGGTGTTGGTCAGTGGCCAGAAAGAGGCGATTCTGATCGATGCGCAATTCGGCAAGTCCCAGGCTGAAAACGTCGTGAAGAAAATTCGCGACAGTGGCAAGCAATTGACCACCATCTACATCAGCCACGGTGACCCGGATTATTACTTTGGCCTCGACACGCTGACCCGTGCATTCCCCAACGCCAAAGTGTTGGCCTCGCAGCCGACCGTGGATCACATCAAGCAAACGGTCGACGGCAAACTGGCGTACTGGGGCCCGAAAATGGGTGCCGATGTGCCTGCAAAAACCATCGTGCCGCAGGTGCTCAAGGGTGACAGCCTGATGCTGGAAGGGCAGAAATTGCAGGTGGTGGGCCTTGAGGGCAAACAGCCGGACCGCAGTTTCGTGTGGATCCCCTCGATCAAGGCGGTAGTCGGTGGTGTGATCGTCGCCGAAAACATCCATGTCTGGATGGCCGACACTCAAACCTCGCAGTCGCATGCCGATTGGTTGGCTACGCTGCATTCCATCGAAACCCTGAAACCGAAAACGGTCGTGCCGGGTCACTACCTGGGTGAAAGCGCCCGCTCGATGGCGGCCGTGAAGTTCACGGCCGATTACATCAAGGCTTTCGACGAAGAAACCGCCAAGGCCAAGGACTCGGCAGCGCTGATTGCCGCGATGAAAAAGCGCTACCCGACACTGGGTGAGGAAAGCTCCCTTGAGTTGAGCGCGAAAGTCGCCAAGGGCGAGATGAAGTGGTAACCCGATTCACCCACTCACACTGATCCACACGGGAGAACGTCATGAGCAAGATTGCAATTATTGGTGCCACCGGTCGTGCTGGCAGCCAACTGCTGGAAGAGGCCCTGCGTCGCGGTCACAGCGTTACCGCCATCGCCCGCGACACATCGAAAATTGGCCAGCGTGCCGGCGTCGTGACGCGCAATGTCGATGCCCTTGATGCCGATGCTCTGCAAACGGCGGTTGCGGGTCACGATGTTGTGATCAGCGCTGCACACTTCGCGACCCTGCCGGCCAGTGCCGTTGTCGGTCCTGTCAAAAAGGCTGGAGTGAAACGTCTGCTCGTCGTGGGCGGTGCCGGTTCGTTGTTGCTGCCGGACGGCACTCGGGTGATTGATAGCGCGGGTTTTCCTGAGGCCTACAAAGCCGAGGCGAGTGCCGGTGCTGTGTTTCTTGAAAACCTGCGTCAGGAAAAGGATCTGGACTGGACGTTTTTGTCGCCGTCCGCCGAGTTTGTCGAAGGTGAGCGCACGGGCACATTCCGGGTCGGCAAGGACGATTTGCTGGTGAGCCGTGAAGGGCGCAGCTGGATCACATTCGCCGATTATGCAATCGCGCTGATTGATGAAGTCGAAACCCCGACACACTCCCGGCAGCGGTTTACCGTCGGGTATTGAACACACCGGGCAATTGTGGGAGTGCTGGTGTAGCGCAAAGCGTTGAGGCTTAACGTGATTGGGCTTGCTGCACCAGCCATCCCATCAGCTCACGCAATCGTGGCGAGGGCGCGGGTTTTTCCGGCAACACAAGGTAGTACCCCAATCCGGTTTTCACCTTCAATTCGAACGGCATCACCAGTCGTCCCGCGCTCAAATCATCGCCAATCAACGACCAGTCCCCAATCGCCACGCCTGTCCCTTGGGACGCCATCGACATCGCCAGGTCCAGCGTTTCGAAATGCTGACCCTTGCTCACATTGCTCAAGCGCACATCAGCGGTTTTCAGCCAGGCCTTCCAGTCACGTTCGTCGCGGGTCGGGTGCAGCAGCAGATGTTGTTGCAAGTCATCCGGCGTCGACAGCGGTACCGAACCTTCAAGCAGCGGCCTGGAACAGACCGGCGTCAGTTGTTCATCGAACAGGTGAAAAGAGGCGAGTGCGCTGTCTGGTGGCGGGCCGTACATCACCGCCGCATCGAACTGTTCTCGATGAAAATCCACGCCGTGCTTGACCGTGGTGGTCAGCTCTACCGGCACGTCCGGGCGTTCCCTTTGCCACTGCAGCAGGCGTGGCAGCAACCAGCGCATGACGCACGTCGGGGCCTTGAGCTGCAAGGTTTCGCGCTTCTCGCCGATCTGCTCCACCGCCTCGTCGATCAAACCGAAAATCTGCTGCACGCGCGGAAGCCACTCGCGTCCCTCAGCGGTCAGGTCGAGGCCGCGGGCCTGGCGAATGAACAGCTCATAACCCAGATGATCTTCCAGCCCGGCAATCTGCCGACTCACCGCGCCTTGGGTAATGTGCAGCTGTTCGGCGGCCCGCGTGAAGTTGCAGCACTGCGCGGTAATCAGAAAGGTGTGCAACGCCGGCAAGGGAGGCAGTCGTTTCATGGAGATCCAAGGTATGACGTGAGGACATGGCTAGTATGACTTTTTATCCATTGTTGCGGCTACGTGTCGCCCGTTCCAATGAGGCCATCCCTGGACCTGCCCACTCATCATAAACACGGCGCAGGCCCGGCGTCTCAAACGAACAAGAAGGGCAAAACACATGGCGACGTGCGGCGAAGTATTGGTCAAGTTACTCGAAAATTACGGGGTTGAGCAGGTGTTCGGCATTCCCGGCGTTCACACCGTGGAGCTGTATCGCGGCCTGGCCCGTTCGAGCATCAACCATGTCACACCGCGTCACGAACAGGGTGCCGGTTTCATGGCCGACGGATATGCACGCACCAGCGGCAAACCGGGTGTGTGCTTCATTATCACCGGCCCTGGCATGACCAACATCACCACGGCGATGGGCCAGGCGTACGCCGACTCGATCCCGATGCTGGTGATCTCCAGCGTGCAATCGCGCAGCCAATTGGGTGGCGGTCGCGGCAAGCTGCATGAACTGCCGAACCAAAGCGCTTTGGTCGCTGGCGTGGCGGCGTTCTCCCACACGTTGATGTCGGCCGCTGAGTTGCCGGGCGTACTGGCGCGAGCTTTCGCGTTGTTCCAGGCGGGTCGTCCGCGTCCTGTTCATATCGAAATTCCGCTGGACGTATTGGTCGAAGACGCCGATGAGCTGCTATCCAGCGTTCCGGTCAATATTGATCGCGCCGGTGCCTCGCCAACGGCTGTCAGCCGCATGACCGCGCTGCTGGCCGGTGCCAAACGTCCGTTGATTCTCGCCGGTGGTGGCGCCATCGACGCAGCGGCGGAATTGACCGAACTCGCGGAACTGCTGGATGCGCCTGTCGCCCTGACCATCAACGCCAAAGGCATGCTGGAATCCGGCCACCCATTGTTGATCGGTTCCACCCAAAGCCTGGTCGCGACCCGTGCCTTGGTGGCTGAGGCCGACGTGGTACTGGCGATCGGCACTGAGCTTGCCGAGACTGACTACGACATTACCTTCGCGGGTGGTTTCGAGATTCCTGGCGCGCTGCTGCGTGTCGACATCGACCCGGATCAAACTGTGCGCAACTACCCGCCACACGTGGCGTTGGTGTCCGATTCGCGCAATGCCGCCCGAGCCATGTTGAACCAATTGTCCCATCACACGCTGGCCGAGCGCCGCAACGATTGGGGGCAGGTTCGCGCCGCACGTTTGCGTGAAGACCTCGCCGCCACCTGGGATGCCCCGACGCTGGCCCAGACGTGTTTTCTGGAGACCGTGTTGCACGAATTACCGAACGCGGTGTTTGTCGGTGATTCGACCCAGCCGGTGTACACCGGCAACCTGACGTTCAACCCGGAGCGTCCGCGTCGCTGGTTCAATTCATCAACCGGTTACGGCACCCTCGGCTACGCCTTGCCGGCAGCGATCGGCGCCTGGCTTGGCGGCAGCGCCGAGCATGGCACGCGACCGCCAGTGGTGTGTCTGATCGGTGACGGTGGCCTGCAATTCACCTTGCCGGAACTGGCCAGTGCCGTTGAGGCAAGAACGCCGGTGATTGTGCTGTTGTGGAACAACCAGGGCTACGAAGAGATCAAGAAATACATGGTCAACCGCGCCATCGAACCGGTTGGCGTCGACATCTATACCCCGGATTTCATCGGCGTCGCCAAGGCGCTGGGGTGTGCAGCCGAAGCGGTCGCAGGCATCGATGCCTTGCGCATTGCATTGCGTGCAGCCACCGACCGGCAGGGCCCGACCCTGATTGAAATCGATCAGGCTGAGTGGATGAAGGCGGTGTCGAAATGAGTTTTCCGACGACACTCGATGGGCTGTACATCGATGGCCAATGGTCCGGCGGCACACAACACCTGCGCGTGATCAACCCCGCGACCGAAGCCTTGTTGACGACAGTCAATGGGGGTGATGAACAGGCTGTCGATCACGCTATCAGTGCTGCCTCTAACGCGTTCAAGGCCTGGTCGCAAACCACCGGCGCCGAGCGTGGCGCTATCCTGCGCAAGATCGCGGCGGGCGTGCAGGCGGGTCGCGAACAACTGATGCATGTGCAGTCGAGCAACAATGGCAAGCCGCTGTTCGAGGCGGCTATCGACGTCGACGACGTGATTGCCACGTTCGAATATTACGCAGGCTTGGCCGAAGGCCTCGATGCGCGGCAAGACAGCAACGTCGAGTTGCCGACCGATGACTTCAGCGCTCGCCTGCGCCGGGAGCCATGCGGTGTGGTCGGCCTGATCGTGCCGTGGAATTTCCCGATGGTCACTACCGCCTGGAAGCTTGCCCCAGCCTTGGCTGCGGGGTGCTGCGTGGTGCTTAAACCGTCCGAGGTGACACCACTGCCAGAGCTGGAACTGGCGGCCATCATTGCCGACGCCGGTTTGCCCAAAGGCGTGTTCAACCTGGTCTGCGGCACGGGCCTGGCAGTGGGTGCGCCGATGTCGGCCGACCCGCGCATCGCCAAGATCTCGTTTACCGGCAGCAATGCGGTGGGTGTGCAGGTGATGCAGCGCGCGGCAGAAACGGTCAAGGGTGTAAGCCTGGAACTGGGCGGCAAATCTTCGCTGCTGGTGTTGGCTGACGCTGATATTGAACTGGCCGTTGAAGTCGCCTGTGGTGGCGGGTTTTTCAACGCCGGCCAGATGTGTTCGGCCACCAGCCGTGTGTTGGTTGCGCAAGCGTTAGCGGACGAGTTCCTGGTGCGCCTCAAGGCCCGGGCCGAGGCGATTCGGGTGGCTGATCCGTTTGACCCGGAAGTGGAAATGGGCGCGCTGGTCAATCAAGCGCAATACCAGCGAGTGCTGGGCCACATTGATCGCGGTTTGAATGACGGCGCCAAGTTGATCTGTGGCGGCAATCGCCCGGCGCACCTGCCGCGCGGTTATTATTTGCAGCCGACGATCTTCACCGAAGTGCCCCAGGGCAGTGCGTTGTGGCGCGATGAGATTTTTGGCCCGGTGATTTGTGTGCGCACGTTTGCCAGCGAAGACGAGGCTATTGCCTTGGCCAACGACAGCCAGTTTGGCCTGGTCGCCAGCGTTGTCACCCGCGATGCGCAAGCCGCTGATCGGGTCGCCAATGCGTTGCAAGCGGGGTTGGTGTGGATTAACGCTCCGCAAGTGATCTTCCCGCAGACCGCTTGGGGTGGCTACAAGCAGAGCAGCCTTGGCCGTGAGTTGGGGCCGTGGGGTTTGCAGGCTTTCCAGGAAATCAAACACGTGATTCGAGCGCTCTGACGGCTCGAAAAGGGTCAGTGCATGCCTCGCGATGAGGCATGCACTGGCGTCATGGCTTCAATGAGTTTTTATCGATAGTCAGCGGTTTTACACAACCTCAGGATGAACTCGCTGGTTCAGCCAAGCCCCCGGAAATAGAGAGGCTAACGCTTATCCAGTTGTGCGGATGCAACCTTTTCGACCTGCCTTATACCTACAAAAACAAAGGGAGTCCTTCATGGGCGAACATGATCTGAACAGGCGTCAATTCATCAAAACAGTGGGTGTAGCGTCGGTAGCGGCGGCAGCCATGAGCATGCCCTTCATCCGGGCCAACGCCAGCGACACACGTTTTCAGGGCAAGACCCTGCGCCTGTTGACCTGGTCGGATGACACCGGACTTGCAGCACTGCGCAATATTGCGGCGACGTTCGAGGACAAATACGGGGTCAAGGTCATCGCTGACCGCACCGGCAGCACCTCGGAAATGGTCGCCAAACTCAAGGCCGGCGGTGATCGTGCACAGTACGACATCATCACCTTGGCTGGTGTCGGCGCTGAAGGTCTGGCCGCCGCCAATCTCCTGGAAAAACCTGACCTCAACCGCATTCCGAACCTGGTCGATGTGCCGGAAAAATACCGTACCGGTGCCAATGGCCACGGCATTGGTTACCTGTTGTGGTGCAACAGCTTGGTCTACAGCACCCGCACCATCAAAGAGGCGCCGGACAGCTATGCCGCGCTGTGGGATGCGGAACTGTCGCCGAATATCTTCCTGCCGCCGCCGAACTGGACCGAGGCCATGGACCTGATCATCATCGCCGCGAAACTGGCCGGCGGCGACGAACACAACATCGAGCCGGGCTTCAAAAAACTCGCCGAACTGAAAGACCGCGTAGTGACCCTTGGCGAAAACCCGAACCAGATTGCGGAGCTGTTCCGTACCGGTTCGCTGGACATGGGCGGCCTTTATGCGCCGGCGTTTTTCCCGAAACAGATTCGCGACCCGGCATACGGCTTGGGCGCTACGTTTGGCATGAAGGAAGGTTTTTACACCGACCTGATGCTGTCGGTGATGCCGAAGAATCGCCCGGGCGATACCGATCTGGCGTACGCGTTCATCAACCATTCTCTGGACCCGCTGGTGCAGGGCAAGATGGCTGAGGACATCTACAACGGTCCGGTCAATGCCAAGGCAATCATCTCTGCCGAAGCGCGCAAGAGCCCGTACATCCTCACGCCGGAGCAAATTGCCGAGAAGGCGATCATGCACGACAACGCCTTCCTGGCCACCGTGCATGACCAATGGATTCGTCGCTACACGGAAATCTTTTCTTCCTGATCGAGTGACGAGCACAGGTCCCTCAATCACTGAAGATCCCCTGTGGGAGCGAGCCTGCTCGCGAATGCGTCGGCACATTCGGTATTTATGTGGCTGACACACCGCTTTCGCGAGCAGGCTCGCTCCCACAGGGGGCGCGGTGGTTTTGAGGGCTGTGTTCGTCAGCTGCTTTCCATTGACGAGACCTTTGCTATGGAAAACCAACCTTTAACTCATTCGGTCAGCCCCGCTGAGCCACGCGCGAAGCGGGGTGTTTCGCCCACGACGCGGGCCTGGCTTTTCCTGTCGCCGTCGATGTTGTTTCTGGGCGTGCTGATTGCCGCCAGCCTGTTGGTACTGCGCATGAGCGTGGGCACCAAAGGTGCGGAATGGACCGGTTTCAGCCTGGCCAGTTACGCTCAATTGCTGGAACCGTACTACCTCAAATCCCTGTTGCTGACCCTGCGTCTGGCGTTGATCAGTGCGGTGATTGCGGTAGTCCTGGCGATTCCGGTGGCCTACACCATGTCGCGCCTGACGTCGCCATTTGTGCGAAGGATTTTCCTTGCCGCGGTCCTGCTGCCGTTGCTGGTCAACCTGCTGCTGCAAAGCTACGGCTGGCTGGTGATTCTGGGCCCGGGCGGCATGCTCAACCAGGCCTTGATGGGCCTGGGCCTGATCAAGCGTCCGATCATGCTGCTCTACAACCAGAACGGCGTATTGATGGGCTTGGTGCAAACCGCATTTCCATTGGCCGTACTGCCGATTGCCAGCGCCATGCGCGGTGTCGCGCGCACTTACGAAGAGGCCGCTGCCACGTTGGGCGCCAGCCGCTTCCAGGTGTTTCGCCAAGTGGTGTTGCCGATGAGTTTGCCGGGGATCATCACCGGTGCAACGTTGGTGTTTGCCTACAACGCCAGCAGTTTTGTCGTGCCGCTGTTGCTCGGTGGCCGACGCGTGCCGATGTTGGCAGTGATGGTTCATGACCAGATCGCGCCACTGATGAACTGGCCCGCTGCATCGGCGGCCGGTGTGGTGCTGATCGTCACCACGCTCGCGATCATGACCGTGTCCGAATACTTTACTGGCCGACGTCGGCGCAGGATGGAGGCTTCCCAATGAGCACCCTGATCAAGAAGCGGCATTCGCTGTTGCCGGGCGAAACCGGCAAGTTTGCCGGCGTGGTGTCGGGCTTCATCCTGTTGCTGGCGGTGTTGCCGATTCTGACCATGATCGTGATGTCGTTCAGCGGCGCCTCGAACCTCGACTTCCCGCCCAACAGCTATAGCTTGCAATGGTACAAAGCCGCCTGGCACACGTTTGCATCGCCCGACTCCAGCGATGTGTTGAGCCTGGGTAAAGCCATGACCACCAGCCTGATGGTCGCCTGCCTGACCATGGTGTTTGCGACGATCATCGCGGTGCCGGCGGCCTATGTGCTGACCCGTTGCGAATTCCGTGGCAAAGCCGTGGCGATGCAACTGATGTCGTTGCCGCTGGTGTTCCCGATGGTGGTGTTGGGGCTGGCGTTGCTGTTGGTGTTCGACAGTTTGCCGTTCCAGATAACCACTTCAAGACTGGTGATCGCTCACGTGATTCTGGCCTTGCCGTTCGTGGTCAAGAACTGCACGGCGGCGATGCTTTCCATTGGCAGCGAAGTGGAAGAGGCGGCGCAAATGCTCGGCGCTTCACCGACCCGGGCGATCTTCGATGTGGTGGTGCCGCTGATGAAGTCGGGGATTCTGGCGGGCATGCTGCTGGCGTTCATCGTCTCGTTCAACGAGTTCACCGTGACCTATTTCCTCTACACCATCGACGTCATGACCGTGCCGATCTGGATGTACAGCCGTACGGTGTCTTCACTCGACCCTACCGTTTTCTCGTTTGCCGTGCTGATCGTGCTGATCGACTTCGTCCTGATCTGGGCGTTGGAGAAGCTGGTCGGTGAGGGTGGCGTTTCCTTTTAGCTCTGCCTGGAGGGGCCTGCGCTCGATCATGCCGCGTTAAAAGTCTGCTCAGAATGCTCATTGACGACAGTCAACTTCGCTTCTTCGCAGACGTTTACCTCGCTTGATTATCGCTCGGCGGCCTCCAGCCAGAACCTTATTTTTGAGGTGCAACATGTCTGGTCTGATTCTGGAAAACGTCGAGAAATTTTACGGCTCGGCCTGTGCGGTGAAAGACGTAAACCTGCATTTGCCCGAGGGCAAACTGGTGTGTTTTCTCGGTCCTTCGGGCTGCGGTAAAACCACCTTGCTGCGGATGATCGCCGGCCTCGAAACCCTGACCGGCGGCGAGATCCGCCTGGACGGTGAAGACATCGGCCACACGCCTGCGCACCAACGCAATTTCGGCATGGTGTTCCAGTCGCTGGCGTTGTTCCCGCACATGACCGTGGGCGAGAACATCGCTTATCCACTGAAACTGCGTGGCGTCAGCAAGGCTGATCAACAGGCGCGCGTGGTGGAGTTGCTGCAACTGATTCAACTGCAGGAGATGATTGATCGCCCGGTGTCGAAGCTCTCGGGTGGTCAGCGCCAGCGCGTGGCGATTGCCCGGGCAATTGCTGCACGGCCGAAAATTCTGCTACTGGATGAGCCGTTGTCGGCGCTGGACGCCAAGCTGCGCGAATCGATGCAGGTGGAAATCCGCCAACTGCAACAACGCCTGAACATCACCACCATCATGGTGACTCACGATCAGCGTGAGGCGATGACCATGGCCGATATCGTGGTCGTGCTGGGCGAGCACCGTGTGCAGCAAGTGGGCACGCCGATTGAAATCTATCGGCACCCAGCCAATGAGTTTGTTGCGGACTTTATCGGTTCGGGCAACATTTTTCCGGCCACCGTGCTGGGCAACGGCAAGGTCGGTTTGCCGGGCGGCGATGCGTTGGAGGTGCCGATCTGCAGCAGCATTGTGGTCGGTGAAAAAGTGAAGATGCTGATTCGTCCGGAAGACCTGCAACTCTCGCAGCCGCAGGCTACGGCAGGCAATCGGTTGTTGGGCAAAGTGACGTTCGTGCGCGATATCGGCGCGACAATTGAAACGACGGTGGAGTGTTCCGGTGTGTCATTCACGGCGCTGAGCACACCGTGTCAGGGGTTTGGTTTAAGCATCGGCAACCCGGTATCGGTGACCTTGCCGGCCGAGGCATGCCGGGTACTCGGTGCCTGACTGAATCAATCGCTAGCAGGCTAGCTCCCACATTGGATCGCATTACACGCAACCTTTGTGGGAGCCAGCAGCTCCACAACGGAACAAATCAAACACCACCCCTGTGGGCGCTAGCTCCTCCCACATTGGATCGCATTACACGCAACCTTTGTGGGAGCCAGCAGCTCCACAATGGAGCAAATCAAACACCACCCCTGTGGGAGCTAGCTCCTCCCACATTGGATCGCATTACACGCAATCACTGCGGGAGCCAACTGCTCCCCAATGGAACAATCAAACACCACCCTGTGGGCGCTAGCTCCTCCCACATTGGATCGCATTACACGCAATCACTGCGGGAGCCAACTGCTCCCCAATGGAACAAATCAAACACCACCCCTGTGGGAGCTAGCCTGCTAGCGATGGGGTCATCAGCCACACAACAAATGTTGGACTAAACCGTCAGCCGCAATCGCGCCAAATCTCGCAGTGGCGGTGCGCCAAACAATCGGCTGTACTCGCGACTGAACTGCGAAGGGCTTTCATAGCCGACGCGGTACCCAGCCGCCGAAGCCTCCAGCCCTTCGGCCAGCATCAACCGCCGAGCCTCCTGCAACCGCAACTGTTTCTGATACTGCAGCGGGCTCATCGCTGTCATCGCCTTGAACCGGTGATGCAGCGTCGACACGCTGAGGTTTACTTCTTTCGCCAGATCGTCAATACGCAGTGGCTGCTCATAGTTGCCGTTAAGCCACTTGATCGCCTGACTGATGCGATGGCTCTGGCTATTGGCGATGGCAATTTCATACAGCCGATGCCCTTGTTTGCTACGCAACAACCGGTAAAGAATCTCCCGGCGGATCAGCGGCGCGAGCATGGCGATGTCTTTGGGGGTGTCCAGCAAGCGGGCCAGGCGCAACACCGCATCAAGCATCGCGGTGTCGATTCGTTCCACGTAAAGGCCTCGTCCGGTGGGCCGCGTGGGCACGCCAAGCGGACCGGCGTCTGCAATCAGGGCAGTTATTTCTGCCGGATCAATGTCCAGCCGTATCGCGAGAATGGGCTCCTCGGAGGTGACATTCACCACGCGCCCACTCAGTGGCATCGAGACGGACACCACCAGGTAATTCAGCGGATCGTAATTGAAGTACTCGTCCGCCAATCGAACCTCTTTTCGACCCTGCGCCATGATGCACAGCGCCGGTTGCGCCAGTACCGGTGCAAAGTCGTGGCTTTGGCTGTGGCGCGACATGCACAGCGAGCCGATGGCTGTGGCATAGGTGCCATCTTCGGTCGTATTACGACGGATGATAGCCGCCAGTTCCGCGCGCTGTTTCTCCATGTCGGCGTCCAGCGGGGCTTGAAAGTGATCGAGTGACGACATGCACGGCATCCTCGGTGGGACGTTGGTAATGAGCCAAGCTTAAGTTTGTGCAAGAGCGGGCGGTAGACACATCCTGCCTCATGCTTGCCTGATTCTGCATGGGGTTTGTTAACGGTCGCTCTATACCGGTCAGGGCCAGGTGAAACTTGCTTGAAAGCGATTTTTTATGAGCAGGGCAGCGGATAACGATAGCGACAGTGGTTTTTCACACTGTCGCAGGATTGTGCAACAAGCCAGCAGGAATCGACTAACCGCACTGTGATTTGCGCGTTTAACCTTTGATCCTGTCGCAGCCCGTCCCACGGCTGCCACTCGAGTACCTGGGAGAGTTGAACATGTCTACGCAGATCCCCGTGAGTCATATGGCTTTTGTCCGTGCCCGCGCCGGGCGCTCAGTGGAGCTTGGCGCGCGCCTGAGCGCATTGATCGAGCCGTCACGCAATGCATCCGGTTGCCTGAGCTTTGCCTTGCAGCACTCTCAATGCGACCCGGAGTTGTGGCTGGTGTCCGGTTTCTGGATCAATCAACAGGCCATGACTGCTTATTTCAGCACGCCGGCGATGCAGATTTTTGCCGAGCTGGTGCAGGAAATGGTCGTCAACAGCCTGGATTTTCATACCTTCAAGGATGTGTCTGCCGATCAGGCACAGTGCAACACGCAGTCGTGGGTACACAAAATGGCGGGTTGAGGGTTTAATGGCCCCACTCTCACTCAGCCAGGATCCGCGACATGGCACGCAAAGCCTTTGATCATTTCGAAGCTGTTTCCGCTGTAGTACCGGGCGAAGGTGGTTACCACGCCGCGATCGCCGTCAAAGCGCTGGGTGGCGCCGGGACGCCACGGTTTCACAAAGTGCTTGAAGATCAAATCTTCAAAACCGCCAACGAGGCCGATCTGGCCGCTGCAAAAGAGCTGACTCGCCTTAAAGACGTCAAAGAAAACGCTGACCTGCTCTGGTAATCACTTGACCGCCCCTGGGCGGAACATCTTGAACAATGCCTCTGGCCCCAGCTGAAAATAATCCGCTGGGCCGCCGCCGCGCAGAATCGGTTCTGCCGCGGCGGTGTCGTATACCCCGTCCTTCAATAACCACTTGGCGATATGCACGGCGACCACTTCGCCGAGAATCAGCCAGGTCGGCACTGCATTCCCGTCAGCTCGCTGCAATTGAATAATCTGCGTGACCTTGCACTCGAACGACACCGGGCTTTCGGCGACGCGCGGCACCTGAATGATTTTCGAGGCGACCGACGTGAGGCCCGACAACTCGAATTCATTGACCTGTGGCCCGACCATTGCGCAGCTCTGGTTCATTTGCTCGGCCAATGGCCGTGTTGCCAGGTTCCAGGCGAACTCACCGGTCTGCTCGATGTTGTTCAGGCTGTCTTTACGCCCCACGCTGGCAAAACCAATGATCGGCGGAATGTAGTTGAACGCGTTGAAAAAGCTGTAGGGCGCGAGGTTCAGGTGGCCTTCGGCATCCTGCGAAGAAATCCAGCCGATGGGGCGTGGGCCGACGATGGCGTTAAACGGATCGTGGGGCAGGCCGTGGCCGTTGGCAGGTTCGTAAAAATGGATGTCATCAGCCATGGCGTACAGTTCCTGAAAAGGGATTTAGTGCGAAGAAGGCCATAGTGCAAGGGCCGAGCAGTTATTTCCAGTGCGCAAATCAGCGGCCCATAAAAACGACTAAGCCCGGCCGAGGCCGGGCTGTGATGCCACGTTTTGAGGATCAGCTGATGGCAGCCGAGCCAGTGCGATCATAGCCGTCAGCAGCGAAAGTGGCGGAGCCGGTTTTGTCGTAGCCGTCTTCAGCCAGAGTGGCGGAGCCAGTGCGGTCGTAGCCATCAGCAGCGAAAGTGGCGGAGCCGGTTTTGTCGTAGCCATCTTCAGCCAGAGTGGCGGAGCCAGTGCGGTCGTAGCCGTCAGCAGCGAATGTGGCGGAACCGGTTTTGTCGTAGCCGTCTTCAGCCAGAGTGGCGGAACCCGTGCGGTCGTAGCCATCAGCGGCAACTGCAGAACCCGTGCGGTCGTAGCCATCAGCGGCAACTGCAGAACCCGTGCGATCGTAACCGTCAGCGGCAATTGCGGAGCCCGTGCGGTCGTAACCATCAGCGGCGAACGTGTTGGCAGCCAGTACAGAGAGGGCCAGTGCGAGGATCAATTTGCTTTTCATGATGATGCTCCAGATCGGTTGGCGTTTTTTGCCTTGGGTGTGGAATTAATATGACGCCAATTAATTCGATTAAAAAGCGCAAATAAACGTTAATAAAGATCGATTAAGTAGATGTTAAGGCCGTCAGCCTTTTCGCTTTTCAGAGGCAGAAAGCGCCAACACGGATGAATCGATCAGACAGTTGCAGGATGGATCACGGGCATTAACGCGTGATTAATCGGCGGTTGGGGTAGGTGACAGTTTTTTCATGAGGCGCTAATGGAAAAGGGCAAACCCATGCCGGGTTTGCCCTTTCGTTTGTTCGCGTCGGGAGATTTAGTCCGTTTCGATCCGTGAATGCTTGCGGGTATCTTTCATGGTCGCGTAGACCGCGAGAGACACGGCAATACACGCCGTGACATACCAGTAGTAGCCGGTTTCCATGCCAATGCTCTTGAACCACAGCGCGATGTATTCAGCGGTGCCACCGAAAATCGATACGGTCAATGCGTACGGCAAACCAACGCCCAGGGCGCGGATTTCGGTGGGGAACAATTCGGCTTTGACCACTGCGTTGATCGAGGTGTAACCGCTAACGATGATCAGCGCGGCCATGATCAGGAAGAACGCGCCCCACCAGGTCTGCACGGTGTGCAGCGTGGTCAGGATCGGCACGGTAAACAGCGTACCCAGAATGCCGAAGGCAATCAGGATCGGCCGGCGCCCGACTTTATCCGACAACCCGCCCACCAGCGGTTGCAAGCACATGAAGAGGAACAAGGTGGCGGCCGAAATCGTGGTGGAATCGGAGATGCTCATGCCGACGGTGTTCACCAGGTATTTCTGCATGTAGGTGGTGTAGGTGTAGAACGCCAAGGTGCCGCCCATGGTCAGGCCGACCACGGTCATCAGTTCCTTCGGATGGCGCATCAAGGTGCGCATTGCGCTTTCCTTGGACTTCTCTTTCTTGGTGAACGACTCGGTTTCTTCCATGCCGCGACGCAGGTACAGCGCGACCACGGCACACAGCGCGCCGATGGCGAACGGGATGCGCCAGCCCCAAGCGTACAACTGCTCGGTGGTCAGCATGTTTTGCAGCACGATGAGTACGCCAAGGGCGATGAGCTGGCCGGAAATCAGGGTCACGTACTGGAAACTGGAGAAGAAACCGCGACGCTCCTTGGTCGCCATCTCGCTGAGGTACGTCGCTGAAGTGCCGTATTCACCGCCCACCGACAAGCCTTGCAGCAAACGCGCGAACACCAGCAGGATCGGCGCACCGATGCCGATGGTTTCATAACCCGGGCTCAGGGCAATCAGCAACGAGCCGAAGCACATCAGGTAGACCGAGGCCATCAGTGCTTTCTTGCGGCCTACCTTGTCAGCGTACAGACCCATCAGCCAGCCGCCGATCGGACGCATCAGGAAGCCGACCGCGAAGATCGCAGCAGTGTTCAGCAGTTGTGCGGTGGTATCGCCTTTAGGGAAAAAGGCCTTGGCGAAGTACAACGAAAAAGCCGCGTAGACGTACCAGTCGTACCACTCGACCATGTTGCCGACCGAGCCGCTGAAGATCGACTTGATGCGACTGGAAGTGGTTCTGGGTGTGACGGGCGCGGCAGCCGACCCAATGGGCAGGGCGTTGGAGTTATCCATTGAAGGATCCTTCGTTTAATTGTTTTTGTGGAGCGCATGGAAACGCAGCCTGCAGGGGCTATAGCAGGAGCTGTGCCAATGAATGGAGGGCCGGTTTAGAGGGGTTTTACAGTTTGAGTGAGCGGAAATCCGCTCATCTGGACACAGGTGTGAGCGGAAAATCGCTTATTGGCGGGTGGAATAGCATTGTTTGTGCCGGCCTCATCGCGAGCAGGCTCGCTCCCACACCGGTCCGGTGTACACCCATCAACTGTGGAAGCGCGCTTGCTCGCGATGAAGCCGGTTCAGGCGTGCCAGAAGTCAACTGCCTTGCACGAACATTTCGCGGGTCAGGCCATGGCGCTGCATCTTTTCATTGAATGTGCGGCGTGGCAGTTGCAACTCTTCCAGTACCGCTTTCACATCGCCCTTGTGCCGAGTCAACGCCGCGCGCAGGCAATGCGCTTCGAAGGCTTCCTGTTGCGCCGCCAATGACTGCCCTGGATCAATTCCCAGCGGCGCAGGCTCATCCAGCCCCAATACCTGGCGCTCGGCCACATTGGCCAGTTCTCGCACATTGCCCGGCCAGTCGTGGCTCAACAGGTGACTTAACTGTGGGCCGGTCAGCGGTGGAAAGCTGCGGCCCAAACGCTCGGCAGCACTTTGCGCGAACGACTCGAACAGTAACGGGATGTCTTCACGTCGCTCACGCAGCGGCGGCAGGCGCAATTCGGCCACATTAAGCCGATAGGCCAGGTCCTCGCGAAAACGTCCGGCCCGCGCTTCGTCCAGCAAATCCGGTTTGGTCGCGGCGATAATGCGCAAATCCACGCGGATACTCTGATTCGAGCCCAGCCTTTCGAGCTTCTGCTCTTGCAACACACGCAGCAGTTTCACTTGCTGAGCCAGCGGCATGCTCTCGATTTCATCGAGAAACAGCGTGCCGCCATCGGCGTACTCAAGCTTGCCGATGCGTTTGCCTTGGGCGCCGGTAAAGGCGCCACTCTCGTGACCGAACAGCTCGGCTTCGAATAACTGCTCGGGGATTGCCGCGCAGTTCAATGCCACAAACGGCTTGCCGGCGCGTGGCCCGAAGTCGTGCAGGCACCTGGCAACCAACTCCTTGCCACTGCCGGTTTCGCCGCGAATTACCACGTTAACCGGCAATGTCGCCAGATCCAGCACTTGCCGGCGCAATGTCTGCAGGCCTCGCGACACACCCAACAGCGTCGCATCCAGCTTGCTGCGGTTATCTGCCTGTTCGTGCAATGCACGGTTTTCCAGCACCAGTGCGCGCTTGTCCAGCGCACGACGCAAGCTGCTCAGCAGTGTTTCAGGGCTGAAGGGTTTTTCGAGGAAGTCGTAGGCACCCTCGCGCATCGCATCGACCGCCATGGGTACATCCCCGTGGCCGGTCAGCAGGATCACCGGCAAATCAGGGTCGCGACGCCGAACCTCGGCCAACAATTCCAAGCCCGTCATACCGGGCATGCGCACATCGCTAAGGATCACCCCAGGAAAGTGGCTGGGCAATTGCGCCAGGCATTCATCCGCACGACTGAACAGCTGCACCTCAAACCCCGACAGGCTCAACCACTGTTCGACCGCACTGCGAATGCTGCTCTCGTCGTCGACCACAATCACTGAATTCAGCATGGGTTTTGTACCTGTGGGTCGATGGGCAAGGTCAGGGTGAACACCGCGCCGTGTTCCTGATTGGCAGCACTCAAGCGGCCGCCCGACTCATGAACGATGGCAAACGATACGGCCAGGCCAATGCCCAAACCATCACCAACCGCTTTGGTGGTAAAAAACGGATCGAAGACCTTCGGCAGGTTTTCTTCGGTGATACCGCCGCCATTGTCTGCCACGGTCAGGCGCCACAGGTGTTCATCCGCGTCGAGGCGAATTTCCAGACGCTTGCAGGATTTGTCCTGCATCGCATCCAGCGCATTGCGCAGCAGGTTGATCAACACCTGCTCCAGACGAATCGCATCGCCGCGTACCCAGGCCGGGCGTGTCAGGTGCAGCACCGTGCTGACCTGTTCATCGCGCAGGCGTGTGTCGAGCAAGGCTAGCGATTGATCGACCACAGAGGCCAGGTCCAAACGTTCGCGCAAACCGCTGGGGCTTTTACGGGCGAAAGTTTTCAGGTGCCCGGTGAGGGCCGCCATGCGTGTCAGCATATCGTCGACGGGTTTGAGCGCCTTGTACGCATCGTCGACACGGCCGTGATCAAGCAACAGCCGCAGCGTAGCAAGCTGCATGCGTTGTGCGGTCAGCGGTTGATTGATTTCGTGCGCCAGCGCGGCAGACATCTGGCCCAAGGCTGCCAGTTTGGCCGATTGCACCAAGCCGTCCTGAGCGGTGCGCAGTTCTCGGGTGCGTTCTTCTACCAGTTGTTCAAGCTCTTCGCGGCTGCGTTGACGCATTTTCGCCAAGCGCCAGCGTTGATAAAGAAACAGCGACAGGAACACCAGTGTCAGCCACAGTCCGGCCGCTGCCAGGGCTGCATTGCGCCGGTCTTCGAAGGCCACTTGCGGGCGGCGCAGCAGGTGCAGCGTCCAGCCTTCGGAGGGCAGCGGCAGCGATTCCCACAGGTAATCCGCCTGGCCGTCAGGCCCGTCAACTCGCGACAGATCGCTGTTTTCATCAAAGCGTCGAAGTGATTGATACAGCAGTGGCGTCAGCGGTTGTTTGTCGTATTGGCGAGTGGCCTTGAGTTCGGCGTGATCGCTTTCGGTCAGTGGTTTCAGCAGTCGATAACGCCAGCCTGGCTGGTTGGCGATAAAAATAATCCCGCGTGCGTCGCTCACCAGCAGTGTGTCGTTGCCCTGACTCCATTCACGCTCCAGTTCCGGAAACTCGAGTTTCACCACCATCGCGCCCAGGAACCGGCCGTCGTCATCGGTAATCGCGCAGGACAGGAAGTAACCAGGAATGCCGCTGGTCACGCCCACCGCATAAAAACGCCCGGTGCCCTGGGTGCGTGTCTGACTGAAGTAAGGACGAAAACCGTAGTTGTGGCCGACGTAACTGCTGGGCAAACGCCAGTTGCTCGCCGCCACCGCCATGCCGGTGCGATCAAGCAGTTCCAGGGTAGAGGAGGCCGCTGCACCGTTGATTTTTTCCAGTTTGCGATTCAGCGCATCCTGTTGCTCGCCACTCACCGAGCCCTCAAGTGCCGAACGCAGCTGCGGGTCCAGCGCGAGCACGGCGGGCAGGGCGCGGTAACGTTCGATCAGGGTGTGCAGCGATGTCGCGTACAGCGCCAATTGCTGATTTGCGCGTGCAGCATCTTCCACCAGGGCCTGACGCTCTGCGTGGCGCATGGCTAGCGTGGCGGCGAGGGCTGCGCCGGCAAGGATAAAAACGGTGTAGAGCGTCAGACGCAGGATTCGAGAGGATTGAAGCATTTCAGTACACAGGTGTGCAGGGGCGCGCACCATAGCATGAGCCATAAAAAAGGCGACAGAGGATAACCCTCTGTCGCCTTGGTCTGGTCAGTTGAAGTGCTTACTGCACCTCTACCGCCAGGCTTTCACTGATCTTTTTCTGCCAGATAGCAGGACCTGTGATGTGAACCGACTCACCTTTGCTATCAACCGCAACAGTCACCGGCATGTCTTTCACGTCGAATTCGTAGATGGCTTCCATGCCCAGTTCAGCGAAAGCCACTACGCGCGATTTCTTGATGGCTTGCGCCACCAGGTAAGCCGCGCCGCCGACAGCCATCAGGTAAACGGCTTTGTGGTCCTTGATCGCTTCGATAGCGGTCGGGCCGCGCTCGGATTTGCCGATCATGCCCAGCAGGCCGGTTTGCTCGAGAATCTGACGGGTGAACTTGTCCATCCGCGTGGCCGTCGTCGGGCCGGCAGGGCCAACCACTTCTTCGCGCACCGGATCAACCGGGCCCACGTAATAGATGAAGCGACCCTTGAGGTCCACCGGCAAGGTTTCACCCTTGTTCAGCATTTCGACCATGCGTTTGTGCGCAGCGTCGCGACCGGTGAGCATTTTGCCGTTAAGCAGAACGGTTTCACCTGGCTGCCAGCTCTGCACTTCTTCCGGGGTCAACGTGTCGAGATTGACGCGACGTGCCGATGGGCCTGCTTCCCAGACGATTTCCGGGTAAGCGTCCAACGGTGGCGCCTCGAGCGAGGCCGGGCCGGAACCGTCAAGCACGAAGTGGGCGTGACGGGTGGCGGCGCAGTTGGGGATCATGCACACCGGCAACGAAGCGGCGTGAGTCGGGTAATCCATGATCTTCACATCGAGCACGGTGGTCAGGCCGCCGAGGCCTTGGGCACCGATGCCCAATTGGTTGACCTTCTCGAACAGCTCCAGGCGCATCTCTTCGATACGGTTGGAGGGGCCACGCTTTTTAAGCTCGTGAATGTCGATGGATTCCATCAACACTTCCTTGGCCATCACTGCCGCTTTCTCGGCGGTGCCGCCGATGCCAATGCCGAGCATGCCCGGCGGGCACCAGCCGGCGCCCATGGTCGGAACGGTCTTCAGAACCCAGTCGACGATGGAGTCGGACGGGTTGAGCATGGCCATTTTCGATTTGTTCTCGGAGCCGCCGCCCTTGGCCGCCACGTCCACTTCCACGGTGTTACCTGGAACGATGGAGTAGTGGATAACGGCCGGGGTGTTGTCCTTGGTGTTTTTACGAGCGCCCGCCGGGTCGGCGAGGATAGAGGCACGCAGGACGTTTTCCGGCAGGTTGTAAGCCTGGCGCACGCCTTGGTTGATCATGTCGTCCAGGCTCATGGTGGCGCCGTCCCAGCGCACGTCCATGCCCACACGGACAAAAACGGTAACGATGCCGGTGTCCTGGCAAATCGGACGATGGCCGGTGGCGCACATGCGCGAGTTGATCAAAATTTGCGCGATCGAATCGCGGGCCGACGGGGATTCTTCCCGCAGGTAGGCCTCGTGCATCGCCTGGATGAAGTCAACGGGGTGGTAATAGGAAATGAACTGCAGGGCGTCGGCAACGCTCTGTATCAGGTCGTCTTGCTTGATCACGGTCATGAGTCGCGCTCCTCTAAAAGACGGGAACATTCAATAAGGTGCTTGCAGCTTGGTTGTATCGGTCGGTTGCAAGCACCTTTCAAGGCACGCCGGGCATGCTGGCGCGACGCTAAAAAGGCGCGGCAGTATAGCGCGCCTCGCTGGCGGGTACACGCGCCGACGGTCAAACTTGTGGCGAGGGGTTTGATCCCCGTTGGGTGGCGTAGCCTCCCTTGAACATACACCCCGGTGCAGTGGGCGCTCACCGAACGTCGGATTGAAGACTGCATCGCAGCCGAACGGGGATCAAACCCCTCGTCACAGGTTATCGGCGCCAATGACCACGCAGGGATCAGGCAGCCATGGTTTTGACGTCAATTTACCGCTTTAAAATTGAATGGTCATTTAGCGGGCACGCCACTAAAGTGGCATTCGGCCTGTAGAGTAGGATACTCAAACAGCCCCCTTTCGCATGGTGAGTCAACGATTGACCCATAACGCTATCCAACGTCTTTTGCTTAAACGTTTTGCCCTCGCAGCCGGCACCTATGCCCTGGCTTTGTTGTTGCTGTGGCTGGCGTTTTTCACCGGGCACTATGATCAGCCGTTATCAAGCGTGGTCGTTGGCAGTGTGCTGGTGGTTTTCAGCCAGGTCGTGTTGTTTGTATTGTTTTATAGCGGCATCAATCTGCGTTTTCCCGATCCCAGCCTGACTGAAGCGCAGGTGTTGATCGGGCTGGGTTGGCAAACCTGGCTGATGGCTCATCTGGGCGAGGCGCGCGGGGCCTTCCTGGTGTTTTATGTGCTGATTCTGCTGTTCGGCCTGTTCCACCTGTCTCGTCAATCGTTCATGCGCTGTGCATTGTTGGTGTTCGGCAGTTTCAGCGCTATCACGCTGTGGCAGGGCTACCACTTTCAGTTAGTCGACCCGGCACTGGCCGCATTGCAGGCGTGCGTGCTGTTCATCGTCCTGGTGTGGCTGGTGCTTTACGCGCGCTACGTCCAGGTTTCCCGGCAACGGATGCGTCAGCGGCGTTTTGCCTTGCAGGCGCATCAGGACACCTTGCGCGGCATGATGCGCCAGCTCGAAGACCTGGTTGCCACCGATGAATTGACCGGGTTGTTCAACCGTCGGCACTTCCTGCGCCTGGCCTCGCGCGAATTGAATGCCATGGACGCAGGTGTGGTGCATGGCCTGGCGTTGATTGACCTGGACCACTTCAAACGAATCAACGATGTGCACGGCCATGCGGCGGGTGACCAGGTGTTGCAAGCCTTCGCTGGCGTGGCAACGGCCTGTCTGCGCGATGGGGATGTGCTGGCCCGTTATGGCGGTGAGGAATTTGTGGTGCTGTTGCCCGATTGTGACGCTGAACGCCTGACCTCCTGTTGCGAACGCCTGCGCGTGGCGTTCACCGACGTCGAGTTGATCGGCCTGAAAGTGGGGAACCTCAGCCTGTCCGCGGGCATGACCCTGCTTGAATTGGGTGACGATCTGGATGACGCCTTGCAGCGTGCCGATCAGGCGCTCTATCGCGCCAAACGCGATGGCCGCAATCGTTGCGCGGCGGCGTGGGAGAACGTCGGTGCCTGAGATACGGGTGGGTGAACGCCGGTGGTCGGTGGCTGCCGGCAGTAATTTGCTGGATGCGTTGAATCACAACGGTGTGTCGGTGCCTTACAGCTGTCGCGCCGGCAGTTGCCATGCATGCCTGGTGCAATGCGTGCAAGGGCTGCCCAGTGACAGCCGCCCCGATGCCTTGAGCGCCGAACAACGGGCGCAAGGCTGGCGTCTGGCTTGCCAATGTCAGGTCATCGAAGATTTGCAGGTGCACACCTACGACCCGCAACAGGACGGTCGCCCCGCCGAGGTCGCAGCAGTCGACTGGTTGAGCGCCAGCGTCTTGCGCCTGCGGTTAACGCCCGAGCGCCCGTTGCGCTATAGCGCCGGTCAGCATCTGGTGCTCTGGGCCGGCAACGTGGCACGGCCTTACTCGCTGGCCAGCCTGCCTGAGGAGGACCGGTTTCTGGAGTTCCATCTCGATTGCCGTCAGCCTGGTGCCTTCAGCGATGCCGCTCGATTATTCAGGATCGGCGATACGCTTCGCCTTGGTGAATTACGCGGCGGCGCCTTGCAATATGACCCGGATTGGCACACGCGGCCGCTGTGGTTGATGGCTGCTGGCACCGGTTTAGGACCGTTGTTTGGCGTATTGCGTGAAGCCTTGCGACAAGATCATCAAGGCACTATCCGGGTGATCCACCTCGCGCATGATGCCGGCGAGCACTATCTGGCCAAACCCCTGCAAGCGATTGCCGCCAGCCGTCCCAACTTGAGTGTGGAGTTGTGGACCCCGGCCGAATTGCCCACGGCATTGGCCCAACTGCGACTTGCTTCGCGGCAAACCCAGGCCTTGCTTTGCGGGGCGCCCGAGAGCGTCGACGCCTTTGCGCGGCGCTTGTACCTGTCGGGATTACCGCGCAATCAATTGCTGGCCGACGTCTTCCTGCCGCGCGGTTAAGTGCAGGCGAAACATCTTTGTAGTCAGAAACCAAAAAGCCCCGCCATTCACATGGCGGGGCTTTGATTTTTCAGCAACCGGTCAATCAGACCATTGGGTCGCCAACGTGCAGGATTTTCATGCCGTTGGTTCCGCCGATGGTGTGGTAGCTGTCGCCCTTGGTCAGGATGACCCAGTCGCCTTTTTCCACAACACCGCGTTTCAGCAGTTCGTCGATAGCCGCTTGGCTCACCTGCTCTGGCGGCAGTGATGCCGGGTCGAACGGTACGGTGTAGACGCCACGGAACATGGCCGCACGGGCTTGCGTTTCACGGTGCGGGGAGAACGCGTAGATCGGCACCGAAGAACGGATGCGCGACATGATCAACGGCGTGTAGCCACTTTCGGTCAGCGCGATAATCGCCTTCACGCCCGGGAAGTGGTTGGCGGTGTACATGGCGGCCAGCGCGATGCTTTGATCGCAGCTTTCGAAAACCTTGCCGATACGGTGGCTGGAGGTTTTGCTGGTCGGGTGCTTTTCAGCGCCGACGCAGATGCGCGCCATGGCTTGTACAGCTTCCAGCGGATACAGACCGGCAGCACTTTCGGCCGAAAGCATCACGGCGTCGGTGTAGTCGAGTACCGCGTTGGCTACGTCGGACACTTCAGCGCGGGTCGGCATCGGGTTCTGGATCATCGACTCCATCATCTGGGTCGCCACGATCACAGCCTTGTTGTGGCGGCGTGCGTGCAGAATGATCTTCTTCTGAATGCCCACCAGCTCGGCATCGCCAATTTCCACACCCAGGTCACCACGGGCAACCATCACCGCGTCAGAGGCTTTGATCAGCGCGTCGAGTGTGTCGTCGTCAGCCACGGCTTCGGCACGTTCAATTTTCGCTACCAGCCAGGCAGTACCGCCGGCTTCGTCGCGCAGTTGACGGGCATATTCCATGTCGGCAGCGTCGCGCGGGAAGGACACGGCGAGGTAGTCGACTTCCATTTCGGCGGCGAGCTTGATGTCGGCCTTGTCTTTTTCGGTCAGGGCCGGCGCAGTCAGACCGCCACCGCGACGGTTGATACCTTTATGGTCGGACAGCGGGCCGCCGATCAGCACGGTGCAATTCAATTCGGTGGCGTTGGCGGTATCAACGCGCATCACCACACGACCGTCGTCGAGCAGCAGCTCGTCGCCTACGCCGCAATCCTTGACCAGGTCCGGGTAGTCGATGCCGACCACTTGCTGGTTGCCTTCGGTCAACGAATGGCTGGTGGAGAAGGTGAATTGATCACCAATCTTCAGCTCGATCTTCTTGTTGGCGAATTTGGCGATACGAATTTTCGGGCCTTGCAGGTCACCCAGCAGGGCAACGAAGCGCCCGTGCTTGGCAGCCAGGTCACGCACCAGTTTCGCGCGAGCCTTGTGCTCGTCGGGGGTGCCGTGGGAGAAGTTCAGGCGGGCGACGTCCAGGCCAGCCAGAATCAGCTGTTCGAGAACTTCCGGCGAGTTACTGGCCGGGCCAAGGGTAGCGACGATTTTGGTACGACGGACGGACATGCAAAGACTCCTGAGTTCAAGCGCTGAGTGAGGCTACTATGCTCTTGGGGTGTAGTCATTGTTCATGTGCACTACTTTTCGTGAAGAGCTTTGTTATTTGCTTTTATCTTTCAAACGAACATTCCTGAAGATTTTCGCCGACGGGTCGATACAGAGCTCAAGACAGGAGAACCCCCATGCGATTCGCGCTCATAGCCATTCTTGCCCTCAGTGTTGTGGGCTGCACCCGTTTTGCAATGAACCATCATTTGAACAACGCCTACAGTGCGTACGATCGTGGCAATTGCGAGCAAGTGATGCTCGAACTGTCCAAAGTCGAACGTGATAGCCGCGCGCGGCCTTACGTGTGGCCGGAAGTGTCGATGATGCGCGGCCAGTGCCTTGAGCGGCAGAAAATGTTCATCGATGCGGCCCAGACTTACCAGTTCATCATTGCTTCGTACCCGCAAAGCGAATACGCCTACCGTGCCCGCGCTCGCCTGGAAACCCTGCAGAGTCTTGGCCATTACCCGACGCGAGCAGCCACTGCCGTGCGTGCGACGCAGTTCTGATTACAGCTGTCATTTAATGTCTGGCCCACTGGCGGCGGTGAGCTATAGTCGAATAAGTCGGTTTGAAACATAGTCTCCAATCGACGTAACACCTGTGATCGGTAGAGGTAAGCGACTGCGTTTGCAGACGGTCGCACCAGGAACGGGGAGAGCGCGCCTTTCAAGCATTCAGGCCCGTTCCGAAGCATTAGTGCGGCTCTGCTTAAGGGCCTTGCTGGGCAGACTGCGCATGTTCACTGAACGCCGGATCGAGCGGCATCAATTGCCGTATTTTCTGAGAGTATTCAACAGTGTCACCCAAAAGCCGATTGGTTATTTGGGCAATGTTTCCGGGGACGGGCTGATGCTGATCAGCCAGTTACCCATCATGGTCGGCGCCGTTTTCGATTTGCGCCTGAAAATTCCCGCAAGCGACGGCATCTTGCAGGTCATTGATTTGCGGGCGTGTTGCCTGTGGTGCCACGAAGACGCGACGCCTCACCATTATGACGCCGGGTTCAGCTTGCAATGCGTACCGCCGGAGTATCAGCAACTGGTTCACGCGCTGAAGCAATACTTCAGTTTTCAGCCGTTGCCGGCCTCTGCCTGAATCGTTAGAACACCCCGGCTTTCTTCCATGCCAGATAGCGGGTCACCAATTGCGCGCCGAGTTGACCGGGCAGGGCATCCACCACCGGTACTCCATGCGCATTCAACCGCTCATGGAGTTCGGACCTCGCGTTCAGATAATCCACGGTGCCACAGTAAGTCAGCGCTTCATTGATGGTTTGCACCGGTGATTGGCGCAGTGTGTCGAGCACGTCTTCACGCAAGCTCGCTACCAACACCCGGTGCTGCTGACTCAGCCGCTTGACGACCGTCAGCAGTTCTTCATCCACCTCGTCCCGCAGGTTCGTGACCAGGATTACTAACGCCCGACGTTTTTGCCTGGCCAGTAGCTGGGTGGTGGCCGCTTGATAATCGGCGCTGCGTTGAGTGCTGTGCAGGTCATAGACGGTGTTGAGCAAGACGTTTAACTGCGCCGCGCCTTTAACCGGCGGGAGGTAGCGCGGATTATCGCTGGCAAACGTGGCCAACCCGACGGCATCGCCCTGGCGCAACGCAACATAACTCAGCAACAGGCACGCATTGAGCGCGTGATCAAAATGCGTCAGGTCACCGTCCTGGCTGCGCATGTGTCTGCCGCAATCGAGCATGAAAACGATCTGTTGATCACGTTCGTCCTGATACTCACGTGCAATCGGTGTGCGCTGGCGGGCGGTGGCTTTCCAGTCGATCTGGCGCAGGCTGTCGCCTTCGCGGAATTCACGCAGTTGATGAAACTCCAGGCCCAAGCCGCGTCGTTGCCGTTGACGCACGCCGAGTTGGCTGAGCCAGTTATCCACCGCCAACAGTTGGCCGCCATACAGATGGGCGAAGTCAGGGTAGACACGGGTAGGGTCAGTCACGTCCAACAGGCGTTTATCCGACCACAGGCCCAACGGACTCGGCAGGCTGATTTCGCAGTGTTCGAAGCTGAAGTGACCACGCCTCAGCGGGCGCAGGCGATAGCCGATCTGGCTGCGCAGGCCAGGCTGCAGTTCGACCGTCAGGGGCAGGTGTTCAAAGCTCAGGCCGTCGGGTACATGGTCAAAGATTTGCAATTTCAGAGGTTCGGCAAAGTCATGCTCGACCTCAAGCCGCACCTCGCCCCAACGACCGAGCGCCAGGCTGCCGGGCATGTGTCGTTTCAGACGCGGCGACGGCAAACGCTTGAGACGCACGGCATCCAGCAGGGCCAAGGCCAGCAACGCCAGCAGTAAACCCCAGTTGATCGATAAAAGGTTCGATGGGATTGCGACGCCCAATGCCCGCAATGCGCCCAGCACAATGCCGATAACCAGCAGCACGGCCAGCCAGATCAATAGCAGGCGTGAGGGTTTCACAGACGTGGCGCCGGTACTTGGTCGAGCAGTTGCTGCAGTACTTGATCGACCTCAAGGCCCTCGATGTCCAGCTCCGGTGCGATGCGCACGCGATGGCGCAGCACCGCCAGCGCACAGCCCTTGATGTCATCCGGGAGCACAAACTCACCGCCGCGCAACAAGGCGCGTGCACGAGCGCAACGCACCAATGCAATCGAGGCCCGTGGCCCGGCGCCCAGGGTCAGTCCGGGCCAGCTGCGAGTGGTGCGGGCCAGGCGCACGGCGTAATCAAGCACTTGATCGTCCAGCGGTAAATCGCTGGCAATGCGTTGCAAGGCCTGCACGTCCTTAGCTTGCAATACCGTACGTAGCGGTTGCACATCAAGCATGTCGGCGCGAGTCGAGCGGCTGACCTGGCGCACCATGTTCAGCTCTTGTTCGGCGTCGGGATAATCCATGCGCACCTTGAGCATGAAGCGATCGAGCTCGGCTTCCGGCAGCGGGTAAGTGCCTTCCTGTTCAATCGGGTTTTGCGTGGCCAGCACCATGAACGGTTGCGCGATGGGCAGGGCTCTGCCTTCGAGGGTGACTTGCCTTTCCTGCATCGCTTCGAGCAGTGCTGCCTGGGTTTTTGCCGGCGCTCGATTGATCTCATCGGCTAATAAAAGGTGGGTGAACAGCGGCCCCTTGCGCAGTTTGAATTGCTCGGTTTGCAGGTCGTACACCGCGTGCCCGGTGACGTCGCTGGGCATCAAGTCCGGGGTGAACTGAATGCGCGCGAACTCACCACCGAAACAGCGAGCTAGAGCGCGCACCAGCAGCGTTTTGCCGAGCCCCGGCACACCTTCGAGCAACACATGGCCGCCGGCAATCAGGGCGGTGAGCACATCGTCGATCACCGTGTCCTGGCCGATCACGGCTTTTTGCAATTCAGTCCTGACGGCTTGGGCCAGCTGACTGGCGCGCTGGCGTTGCTGGCTGGCGTGAGACGGCGCGCCGGGCTCGATCTGTTCACTCATAAGGCGTTCCTCAAGGTTTGCAGGTGAGCCACCTGGCGGCTGAATTCAACGCTTGTCAGGCGTTTTTTCGGTCGTGGGCTCATTGCCTGGCTGATGGCGCGTGTGGGTTGGCCGGTCAGGCGTGCGAGCACCAGCCATTGTTCGGCGACGCCGAGTTGTTCGAAACCGGGATGACGGCGTCGCACACGGCGCAGGATGTCGTGCTGCAAGGCTTGCAACAAGCTGCTTTGGCCGCTGCGGCGCAGCAGGAAATCGGCGCTGGCGCGCAGGTGCTCCTGAAGTTGTCGGCGTGCCCTTGGCGCGGGTTCCAATAGCGGTCCCTGACGCACACCGACGTGCCACAAGCCAAGCCCGATCAACGCAATCAGCGCGACCAGCGCTTGTGGGAAATAGCGCAGGAGCAACGTCAGCAGGCTGTCGTGATCGGTGTTGTACATCAGCGTTACGTGGGTGTCTGCGGTCAGGTACCAGAGCAGCCAGGCGTTGTCATACTGCTCGATCACCGGGTTCTTCCACAGCTCGGCATCCGTGACCACGATGATCGAACCGAGCCCGTGATTCAGCTGCATCATGTGCGTGGCTTTGCCGCTGTTAGCCCAGGCCTGGGCGAGATTCTTCGGGTCTTCGAGGTGAAACGCGGTATCGAAACCGGCGTAGGCCGGCGCGCCCTCGTCCTCGATGTACAGCTTGGTCAGGTTCGGATACGGGTCGTTGACCGTGTCCGGTGGCGTGTCCTTCAAGTCTTTGCTCAAGGATTGGTGCAGCTGTACCCGGTCCAGTAACAGGTCGTTGCTTTGCCCGGTCTTTTCATCCCATAGCGCCTCGGCGACAAACAGCAGGCGACCACCGGTGCGTGTCCAGTTCAGCACCTGATCGACCTGGCGTGGGGTCATGTTGCTGCGGTCGCCAAGTAACAGCAGGCTGTGCTGACGCGGTTCGATGGACGGCAGAACGTCGAGACTGTTGGCATGGTTAACGTCCATCCCCTGTTTGCGCAGGAAATGTTCGGCGCCCAAGTACGGATCGGCCTGGGCTTCGGGCGCTGGGCCGTGATCGATTTCTTCCGAATACGGTATGGCCTTCAAGTACAGGTACAGGGTAAGTGCGGCCAATAGCGCCGAGATCAACACGCTGATGGTCAGCCACAGGCGCCGGTTCAATGTGCAGCTCCCGGACCGAACAAGGCGCGCCAATCGTTACACAGCTCCTGTTGCAGGTGCGCTGGCGGCAAGCGATGCCCGTACGCCATGTTCTGCCAGTGCGCGGTCAGGGTTTTGCTGAATGCCAGCAACGACGGTTGCTGCAGATGTGCGATGCGCTGTAGGACCTGGCCTTCGGTATCGGCAGGTTTCAGCGCCAGGTTGTAATCGTGTAGCAAGTGGCTGAGCAGCGCGCGGTAAAGCAAGCCCAAGGCCTCCCGTGGATTGCTTTGCCACAGGTGTTCTGCGCTGGCAGCGATGTCGGCGGGCAAGGTTTCGCGGGTCAGATCCAGGCCGAATGCCTGTTGTGGCAATGACCGTTGGGGGCTGGTTTTAAACGCTGGTCGACGGCCGACCAAGGCTTGCAATCCGTTCCGGTAGCGCCAGATCAACCACCCGGCGGCACCGATTACTGCACCCCACAGCAGCACCTCAAGTAACCTGGCCACGGCGCTGAAATGCTCAGCGTTCAGCAGCTCGAGCAGCGCCTTCATCCATCCCGGTAAAGCGCCGTGGTCTGCCTCGTGGGTAGCGGGTTTGTCGTCACCGAATCGATACCGGGTGACTGTTTCTTTATTCTTGAACGGTGGTTGTTCAAGGATGGCCTTGATGCTGTCGCGTGACGCCTGACTGGTCAACGGCTGGTCCAGCAGGCGCGGGCTGTCGGGGGAATTCGCCGGTTCAGTGGCCCACACGTCTGGCGCCGCGGGTAACAGCACAAACACCGCCAGCAACAGCGCGAGGGTCGCATTGCCGATGCGCTGGCGCATTCGGCGAAATGCCAGCTCGATGTCCCAGGCTTCCAGCACCGTGCGCCGGTTGAGGTAAAGGCTGAAACCGCAGGCCACGTAGATCGGTTCCCAGACAATCAGTACCAAGGCATAGAAAACATTGGTCAGATGCTCCAGCCACAGCCAATCTTTTTGCGCACCAGAAATCAAATTCTGCCAGTTCCAGTCCAGCTCCACGTGTTGTGGCAAAAGCATATAAAACAGCACCAGCAGGCCGATCCACAAGGCGCTTTCCAGATGCACGCCGATAATGGTCAGCCACTGCGCAGCCCCTGCATTGCGCGCCAGCAGCACCTGTAGACGTTGTTGTCGCGCTTGCCCGCGCAGGCCTTCGAGTTGCACGACCGGCATCAAAAAACTGCGGCTTAGGCTAAAACGTCGCCAGGTCAGGCTGGCGAGAAGTTGCGGCTTGAGCAGGCGCGGCCATTGGCGCAGCGCCTGTTGCACGGTGGGCGTTTCACCGAACAGGGTTTTGGACAGGATGTACAACGGCAGGCGTTCGAACGCCGGTTTAAGCCACCAGAAAATGAACAGCGCCGTCGACGGTGATTGCCAGAACACCAGGCTAAGTAAGGCGAACACCGGCAACGTCACTACTGCCCAACTGGTCATCAGCAGTCGTCGATGGCGCTGACTCAGCAACACACCGAGGTCCATGGCTTCCCAGGTGCTGCGCGGACGAATCACTACCGTAGCGTCACTCAGGCGCATGGCGAGCCCGTCCGGCAAACAACAAATACATCGCCACCAGCAACCATAGCGCTGCGCCGACCAGGTATTTGGTTAGCGGCTGAGGGCTGGTCATCGATGACCAATAGGCTTCGATAAACGCCGCAATCAGCAGAAACATCATCACCCCACAAATCAGCAGCACACTCTTGCGCGCGGCCAGGCGCAGGGCTTCGGCCCTTGGCAGGCGTCCCGGCGCGATCAATGCCCAACCCAGTTGTAAACCGGCCGCACCGGCCAAGGCGATGGCGCTGAGTTCGAAGGCGCCATGACCGATCACGAAGGACCAGAAGGTTTGCCCGTAACCAATTTGCGTCAGGTGCCCGGCCACTGCACCAATCATCAATCCGTTGTAGAACAGGAAAAAGGCACTGCCCAGACCCATCAACACGCCGCTGGCAAAGGTCTGAAAGGCGATGCCGATGTTGTGCATGATGTAGTAACCGAACATGACCCAGTCTTCGCTGGCCGCACGTTCTGCCGACCGACCGAGATGGCCGGCGATGGGGTCGTACATGCTTTGCATCTGACTGACCTGTTCGGCCGGAATCAGGTTGTAGATCAGGTTCGGAAACAGGTACACCAACAGCGCGAAACCGATCAGGCTGCTGAAAAACAACAGGCTCGCCGCCAGCACGAAGCGCCACTGCTCGCGGACCACTCGCGGAAAGTCCGCCAGGATGAAACTCAGCACGTTGGCGCCCAACTGGCTGCGATGCCGATAGAGTTGTTGATGGCCGCGCAGGACGTACTGCTGCAATGAATCAATCAAAAAACTGCTGTACCCACGTTCTTGCGCCAACGCCAAGTGATGGCAGAGGCGACGGTAGTCGCTGGCGAAACTGCGGGCGTGGGAGGTTTGCTTGTTTCTTTCAAGCCTTTCAAGCGTCAGCGCAAACTGTGCCCACTCAGACTTGTGGCGACTCTCGAAAAGACTTTGCTTCATGCGGGGCCTAACAAGCCGCGAGCGATGCCGTTGATTTCCGCGACGGCAAGAGGGGCTGATACCTGCAAGGGTTGAGCGAGGATGGTGGCAAGTTCATTAACCCGTGCTGTTGAAAGTTCACCCTGGCGTTCGGCGAAACCGAGGATGGCGCGCTGTTCTGTCAGCGTCAGGGCAAAGGGTGGGCGTCGCGGTTGAGCATCGGGAAGGAGCGGGCGGTCAAGCGGTTGTTCGCGGTAGATCACCAGCGTGCCGGCAGCCAGATCGCCAAGACGCTTGAAGCCCGGATGTTGCAGGCAACTGATGGCCCCCAGGAAATAGCCGAACGGTAACAGGTCGACGAATCGCAGCAGGTTGCGCAACAGCGAGGCAGACCAGCCAACCGGGGTGCCGTCATCGTGTACCACGCGCAGGCCCATCCATTGTTTGCCTGGTGAACGGCCCTGGTTGAGCACTTCGAACAACACCATGTACCACCAGCTCACCGCGAACAGCAGAATCGAGCCCAGCCCGGCACCGAGTTTTCCCAGAAAAGCCAACACCATGAACAGCAGGCCGAGGATCAACCCGCGCAGTCCCAAATCAAGAGTGAATGCCAGCGCACGCACCATTAAACCGGCCGGTCGCAGCGGTAAGTCGATGCCTTCCGGCGTCTCGACCTGATAACGGGTATCCAGTGGTGCGGCCAGCGTTGCTTTCCTTGGCAGTGCAGTGTTCTCGAGCATGGGCAACCTTGATGTGGCCTGATCGGGATTCTCCGTACGTCCGATGCTAGCAGTCTCTCGGGGGAAAACGACATAACTATGTAGCGCACCAGACACGACCATCACTGATTGAATGACAAGAATACTGGCCTGGGCGGGATGTGAGCGCCTAGACTTTGCCGATCTTCAGTTCAGGAATAGCCCGTGACCTCCATCTTCTGGTACGACTATGAAACCACTGGCATCAACCCCCGTTGCGACCGTCCGTTGCAAGTCGCGGGCATTCGTACCGACTTCGAACTCAATGAAATAGACGAACCGGTCAATCTGTATTGCCAGCCCAGCGAGGACATCCTGCCGCATCCGGCCGCGTGCGCCATTACCGGTATTACGCCGGGTAAATTGGCCGAACAGGGGCTGAGCGAAGCTGATTTCATGACCCGTGTGCATGCGCAACTCGCAGCGCCAGGCACCTGTGGTGCTGGGTATAACACCTTGCGATTCGACGACGAGATGACCCGCTACAGCCTGTACCGTAATTTTTTCGACCCCTACGCGCGCGAGTGGCAGGGCGGCAATAGCCGTTGGGACCTGATTGATGTGGTGCGTGCGGCCTATGCCCTGCGTCCCGATGGGCTGGTTTGGCCAAAGGACGACGAGGGGCGGGTCACGCTTAAACTCGAACGCCTGACCGCCGCTAATGGCATTGATCACGGCAATGCCCACGAAGCGCTGTCGGATGTGCGCGCCACCATCGCGCTGGCACGCCTGATCCGGCAAAAGCAGCCCAAGTTGTATGACTGGCTGTTTCAGTTGCGTGGCAAACAAAAAGTCATGGATCAGATCCGGTTGTTGCAGCCGATGGTGCACATCTCAGGGCGTTTTTCCGCCGCGCGCAACTTTGTCGGCGTGGTGCTGCCTCTGGCCTGGCATCCGCGCAACAAGAACGCGCTGATTGTGTGTGACTTGCATCTGGATCCGCAGGGCTTGCTCGACCTGGATGCTGAGACGTTGCGTCAGCGGTTGTACACTCGCCGTGATGACCTTGCCGACGGAGAACTGCCGGTACCGCTCAAGCTGATCCACATCAACAAGTGCCCGGTTGTGGCACCGTTATCGGTTCTGCGTCCTGACGACCAGCAGCGTCTGGCGTTGGATATGGCGCTTTATCAGGAACGTGCGCTGCGGCTTGGTGACGCACAAGATGTTTGGAAAGATAAAGTTAAGGCTATATATGCCAGTGAAGATTTTGCTCAGAGCCAAGACCCCGAGCAGCAGTTATACGATGGTTTTATAGGTGACCGGGACAGGCGCCTGTGCGAACAAGTCAGGTCTGCCGACCCGGCGCAATTAGCGCAGCAACAATGGCCTTTCGATGATGAACGTCTACCGGAATTATTGTTTCGTTATCGCGCACGTAACTTCCCTGAGACGTTGAGTGCCCAAGAGCAAGAACGCTGGCAATTATTCTGTCAGCAACGTTTGACTGCACCGGAGTGGGGCGCTCCCAATACCATTGAAAGTTTCCTGGAGGCCGCTGCCCAATTGACTGAAAGTGCTACAACCTTTCAGCAGGAGGTACTCAATGAGTGGCGTAATTATGTCGAGTCATTGCGCCAGCGCATGAATCTTTGAAATCGAAAATGCCTGTCCTTGAATCACAGGCATAAAAAAACGCCAGCGTTTGCTGGCGTTCTTTTTTATCGCAATTCAGTCTGCGACTCGCTGCAGGACTTAGCCCAGCAGGGTAGCCCAGCCTTCAACGACGTCACCGCCCCACTTGGCTTTCCACTCTTTCAGCGTTTTGTGGTTGCCACCTTTGGTTTCGATGACTTCACCATTGTGCGGGTTTTTGTATTGTTTAACTTTGCGAGCGCGTTTGGTGCCGGTAGTTTTTACTGCGCCGCCACGTGGCGCTTTGGTTTTGGCTTCCGGATCCAACAGCGAGATGATGTCACGCAGGGATTTGGAGTATTCACCCATCAGGGTGCGCAATTTACCTTCGAATTCCAGCTCGGTTTGCAGTTTGTCGTCTTGGGACAGATTCTTCAAACGGGCTTGCAGCTCTTTGATAGCTTCTTCGGTGGCGCGGTATTCGTTGATCAAGGACATGAGGACTACCTTATGTTGGGCGCTGGATGGCAGGTTACAGTGCGGCAATAATAGTCAGGGTGTTTCATCAAGTAAACATATAACCGGGCTTTATTTAAATTAGTTGCGATGAATTGGGCATAAATCGACGGTGAAGTTAAAGAGTGTCGGTAGTCATCACAGATATTCACAATCGCGCACTTGAAGATTGCCTTCAACAGCACCATCGCGCGACTTGCCCACCTCTGTCAAAGCGGTCCACGGGGGCCACGTGCAACGTTATACGTCATCAATACTGCAGTTTTGCTGCGTAATCGCTAGAATGGCGGCCTTTGCGAAGTTCTGGAGTTTCCCCCTCATGCGCACTTTTCGGCTGGTGATTGCTTGCCCGGACCGCGTCGGCATCGTTGCTAAAGTCAGTAACTTTCTGGCGTCACATAACGGCTGGATCACTGAAGCGAGCCACCACTCGGACAATCTCAGTGGCTGGTTCTTCATGCGTCACGAAATTCGTGCCGATTCGCTACCGTTCGGTATAGAAGCCTTTCGCGAAGCTTTCGCGCCTATCGCCGAAGAGTTTTCGATGAATTGGCGCATTACCGACACCGCGCAGAAGAAGCGTGTGGTGTTGATGGCCAGTCGCGAATCGCACTGCCTGGCTGATTTGCTGCACCGCTGGCACAGCGATGAACTGGATTGCGAAATTTCGTGCGTGATTTCCAACCATGATGATTTGCGCAGCATGGTTGAGTGGCACGGTATTCCTTATTACCACGTGCCGGTCAATGCACAGGACAAAGAGCCTGCATTCGCTGAAGTCTCGCGCCTGGTCAAACAGCACGACGCCGAAGTGGTGGTACTTGCCCGTTACATGCAAATCCTGCCGCCCGCGTTGTGCAGCGAGTATGCACATAAAGTCATCAATATTCACCACAGCTTCCTGCCGTCGTTTGTGGGCGCCAAGCCTTACCACCAGGCTTCCCTGCGTGGCGTGAAGTTGATTGGCGCTACCTGCCATTACGTCACCGAAGAGCTGGACGCCGGTCCGATCATCGAGCAGGACGTGGTGCGTGTCAGCCACAGCGACAGCATCGAAGACATGGTGCGTTTCGGCCGCGACGTCGAAAAAATGGTGCTGGCCCGTGGTCTGCGTTATCACCTGGAAGATCGGGTGCTGGTGCACGGCAACAAGACTGTGGTGTTCTGACACCGACACAACACAGTTGAAATTCGAAGGGCCTGGGCGTTCAATCGCTTCAGGCCCTTCGCCGTTTCTGCACAGAGGACATGACCATGGCCGATCCACTCGACAAAGCCACCGCCAGAGCGCCCGCCACAATAGGTGAGGGTTGCTTGAGTCGTTACGATCCGCAAGAGATGAGCCCTGAAGACGGCGCCGACTTTGCGCAGGCTGCGCAGTTGTGGGAGCAGTTGCAGCAAGATTCCGACGACACGCCTAAGCCTGTTTGACCTTCATCAGTTTTTTTAGCAGCGGGCGTCCCAACATCAGTAAAAACACCGGGCCACCCACTAGCAGATAGAAGTAGTAAGTAACGGCTCGCCAGATCAGGATCGCTGCCGCCGCCGTCGATTTACCCACCATCGGCGCCAGCAGCGCCGCCGATGTCAGCTCGGCCGCCCCGGCACCGCCCGGCAGCAGGCTGAACTGCCCGGCACTCAGCGAAAGCATCTGAATCAGAAAACTCCACGCCCACTGCAAATCCGCACCCAGGCCACGTAATGCCAGATACAACACGCTGTAACGCAATACCCAATGCACGCAGGTGAGGGCAAAGACCTTGATCAACGTCTGAATGGGTAACTTCAAGGCGTCGGTAAAAGCCGCCAGAAAGTGCAGGAGTTTGCGTGCCCAGCGCAGGCGAGTGGTGGTTTTTACATTGAGGCGAACCAGCAGGCGGCCGCTCAGGCGAATCAACAGACGATGATAGCGGGCAACGATTACGCAACTGATCAGGCCGCCGAACATCGAAATTGCACTGACTGTCAGCAGCCATTCCATGCGTTGGCTGAGGTGCTGGAACAATGCATAGATCAGAATGCCGCTCAGGGCGCAGAGGAAAAACAACAGATCGCTCAGTTGATCCATGGCGAATACCGCGCTGCCTCTGGCCGGACGCACACCGTTACGTGCCAGCAGAGCCATGATGGTCAGCGGGCCGCCGCTGCCGCCGGGCGTGGCGCAGTACGCAAACTCCGCTGCCATCACCACACCGAGGCTTCTGACGCGGCTGACCTTTTCGATTTGGTCACCCAACAACAGGCGCAGGCGCAGGGTGTTCACCACCCAGCACAGCAAGATCATGCCAAACATGATCAGCAGCCAACTCAGCGGGAAGCTTTGCAGGCGTGACCACGTCTGGTTACCGCCCAGCAACAACGGGATCGTCACTGCTACCGGCAGTGCAATCAGCAGCAGAATTCCTCGACTCACGCGGCAGACCCAACTGAATCGCGTTGCGAGGCCAGCCATCCGGCCTTGGTCATTGGCACTCGACCTTCGCTTAACAGGCGCTTGAGGGTTTGCAGCCAGTATTGACGTGAGAATTCGTGACGCATGTCGACCGGGTGCACACCCAGCCTGATGACGCGGGCGTGACGCCAGTGCTGTTCGCGCTGGTCGCTGATCAGTTTCGACAATCCGCGACGCCAAGGGCTGCGCGCGCTCCATACCAGTCCCGGAGCATCGACCGCAGTGAAGTCCGGCAGCCGATACAAATGCTGCTGATCGCTGGTGTAATGCAGCGGTAGGTCACGCAGGGCCTGCCGCGTGCCCTCACTCATCAACCAGGCCGGCGCGACGAAACCGTGCAGTGGCCAGTGGTATCGATCAAACATTTCAATGCCGGCGCGCAGGCGGGCGAGGGCCGTGCGTTGCGACAGGCCATAGAATTCGCCTTCGTGTGTGTAAATCCTGCGCATGAACCAGTCTCGTGGCGTGCGGGGAATCGGTCCTTCATCGCAATGAAAATAGCCGTGTAGCGCCAATTCGTCACCTCGCATGACACGGCCGGTGAGCAAGCGGCGGAACCCGGGATGGTCCTGCAAGTTGTTGTGTTTATGAAAGTCGGGTACCACAAGCCAAGTCATTGGCACATGGCCCATGGCATCCACGGCTTCGACAAATGACTGGTAATCGGCCCAGGATTGCGGCGAAACGTCGTGCAATACCAGCAACAGGCTCGGCACATTCATAAGCTCAGCCATTGGCAATCAACGGCCATTGGCTGCCGAGTACCGCGTGATAGTGGCCCAGCAGGCTGTCCACCACGGTATCCCACGAATAATGCCGCTCAACATGATTGCGCGCCCGCTGGCCCAACTCGGTGGTGCCCGAGCTGAATAGCTCGCGGACGGCATTGGCCATCGCCAGCGAATTATTCGGTGCGCAGAGCACGCCGCATTGGTCGGTGACGATCTCGGTAAAAGCACCGGAGGCCACAGCGACTACTGGAATGGCGCTGGCCATGGCTTCGAGAATGATCAGGCCGAAGGTTTCCTGATCGCCTGCGTGCAGCAGCGCATCGGCACTGGCCAGCAACCGCGCGAGATGGGGCGCCGAGCAGAATTCATCCACCACCGTGACGTTGCCCGGTACTTGGGCCGGCATGGATGAACCGACCAGCAACAGGTGGTAGCGACGACCCAGACGTTTCATGCACTCGAGCAGCACGGGCAGGTTTTTCTCTTTGGACCCGCGCCCGGCGAAAATCAGCAGGTGAGTGCTTTCATCGATGCCCAACTCGGCCCGAAGCTCTGGATCACGTGCGGCAGGGTTAAACGTCTGCAGATCGACGCCCAGCGGTTGTACAAACACATTCTTCACACCCAGGCCGATCAGTTTGTCGGCCATCACCTGGCTCGGCGCCAGAACACGGTCGAAGTTGCCGTACAGCTTGCTGACATAAGCTTCAACGTTGGTGGTTACCCAGTTGCCCATGCGATTGCTGACCAGAAGCGGCAAGTCCGAGTGATAAAAGCCAATGACCGGCACATCGAGTTGTCGCCGCGCATCGAGTGCCGCCCATGCGGTGAGGTATGGATCGCCGACTTCAATCAGATCGGGCTGTAAATCCTGCAGGACATTTCGCCAGGGAGCGAGGCGAACGGGGAAACGATAACCTCTGCCAAAGGGCAGCGCCGGGGCTGGAACGGTGTACACACCATCCTCTTCGCTAAAGTGTGAGCCTGGGATCAGAAGACTATGACGAATGCCGGACTTGACGCTCAAGCGCCGGTGTTTGGCGTCAAGATAGGTGCGCACGCCACCGCTGGCTGGGGCGTAGAACATGGTTATGTCAGCGATATGCACGATGAGCATCCCTCCGGTCCGTTGTTCTCCCTTGGTTGACCTTTATCAAGGATAGATGTTCGTTTGGAGTTAGGGGCGTGGCGCCGTTAAACAGCCGTTTCAGAGCTATGGTGTATAAACCTGACCTTGCTTTCCATCGTGCCTCTCGCTTATTCCTATCGGCCGTGAAGGATTAACGATCAACCATGGGTGACAAAATGCCTGACTCATCGCAACTCGTTATCGGCGCCGACCTTGCCGGACAGCCGATTGCCCAGGCCATGCGTCTGGCGAACCGTCACGGACTGGTTGCCGGCGCTACGGGTACCGGCAAAACCGTCACGCTGCAGCGCCTCGCTGAGTCATTCAGCGATGCCGGAGTGGCGGTGTTTGCAGCGGATATCAAGGGTGATCTGTGTGGGTTGGGCGCCGCCGCTGATCCGCAAGGCAAAGTCGCGGAGCGAATCGCCGGGATGCCGTGGCTCAATTACAAGCCTCAGGCCTACCCGGTGACGTTGTGGGACATTCATGGGCAGTCCGGTCATCCCCTTCGTACCACGCTGAGTGAAATGGGGCCGTTGTTAATCGGCAGTTTGCTGGAATTGACCGACAGCCAGCAGTCTGCGTTATACGCCGCTTTTAAAGTCGCAGACCGTGAAGGGCTGTTGCTGCTTGACCTCAAGGATCTGAAAGCACTGCTCAATCACCTGCGTGATCACCCCGAATTGCTGGGCGATGACGCGGCGTTGATGACGACCGGTTCCAGTCAGGCGTTATTGCGACGCCTGGCGACGCTGGAGCAGCAGGGCGCCGAAGCATTGTTTGGTGAGCCTGCGCTGCAACTCCAGGACATTTTGCAACCGGCCGCCGATGGCCGCGGCCGTATTCACTTGCTCGACGCCAGTCGCTTGGTGCATGAAGCGCCGAAAGTCTATGCAACATTTTTGCTGTGGCTGCTGGCCGAGTTGTTCGAGCAATTGCCAGAACGTGGCGATGCCGAAAAACCATTGCTGGCGCTGTTTTTCGACGAGGCGCATTTGTTGTTCGCCGGCACCCCAAAAGCCTTGCAGGATCGGCTGGAACAAGTGGTGCGTCTGATTCGGTCGAAAGGTGTGGGCGTGTATTTCGTTACCCAATCACCGGGCGATTTGCCGGATACCGTACTCGCACAACTGGGCCTGCGTGTTCAGCATGGGCTGCGCGCTTTTACCGCCAAAGAGCAACGATCACTGCGCGCGGTGGCCGACGGTTTCCGCCCCAACCCAGCGTTCGACGCCTTGTCGGTGCTGACCGAGTTGGGCACCGGTGAAGCGCTGGTCGGTACATTGCAGGACAAAGGCACACCGCAAATGGTGCAGCGCGTCCTGGTTGCACCGCCACAATCGCGCATAGGGCCGCTCAGTGAAACGGAGCGAGCGGCGCTGATCGCCAGTTCACCGCTCAAGGGTCGCTACGACCAACCGGTTGATCGCGAATCCGCTTATGAAGTGCTCATGGGGCGTAAAGGGTTGGCGCCAGAGGCTGAAGCCGTGCCGGGTAAAGCGGTCCCCGAAGCGCCAAGCTTCACCGACAAGGCCGGGGAATTCCTTGGCACTGCGGCAGGGCAGGCCCTGAAATCAGCGATGCGCCAAGCTGCCAATCAACTGGGCAGGCAACTGGTGCGCGGATTAATGGGCTCGTTACTGGGTGGCAACAAACGCAAATAGCACAGGGCGGTCAACCTGCTGAATTGGCTCACGCTTTTGGTTTGGCGTGAGCTGCCAGACGTTCCAGCGCCGCGCGCAGGTTAGGATCGCTGATGCCGTCTGCCGTGGCTTGAATGGTCGCGCCGGCGTCAACCGACAAACTGATGGTATGGCCCACCGCGCCCTGCTGGACGGTGGGTGGCTGAACCTTGAACATGATTCGCGTCAGGCTGGCAAACTCATCGAAAAGCTGCAATTGCCGTTGCAGGCGTTTTTGCTGGTAGCGAAGCCGGGTTGCCCAATGACCATCGGTGACAATCAGCAGCAAAGAGCCTTCACGCCATGATGCGACGTGGCAATGCTCACGCGCTGCAGGCTGCAGCTGGCTTTCGAGTAAACGTTGAAGATGGCCGAGGCGTTGAGCGTGGCCGAAAATGGCTTTCAGCGGTTTGGCTTCGCGAAGCAGAACGGCGGGTGCTCTGGCCGTAAGAGGGCGAAATGCCATGATCAGACACCTGAAGTAACAGAGCCGCCATGTTAGCAGAAAGCAACGTATTCGCCCGACCCATTGCTTTGTGAGCGCTTTACTCATTAAATCAACAAGTAACTTGTACCCTCGATGGGTTGAAGTTCAGTAAAAAGCCCTTATTTTAAGTGAGCCCCGTTACAACGCTGTGCCAGCATCGTGGAATAACGCCACTTTCCTCACAATCGTTTCCGGGTAGAATGCTCGTTCGCATGCGGCCATGAGGGCTGCTCGGGCGACTCACGGGGCCGCCCTCCATCCCTTTAGTGTGGAAGATCCTGCCGATATGTTTGCGCCTTTGTTAAAGAAACTTTTTGGAAGCAAGAACGAGCGTGAAGTCAAACGCATGCTCAAGACGGTGCAATTCGTCAATGCCTTCGAAGAGCAAATGGTGGCCCTTTCGGACGATCAATTGCGTGCAAAGACAGATGAGTTCAAGGCCCGCATCGCCAAAGGGGAAACCCTCGACAAGCTGTTGCCAGAAGCCTTCGCGGTCGCCCGCGAAGCCGGTAAACGTGTCATGGGTATGCGCCACTTCGATGTCCAGCTGATCGGCGGCATGACCTTGCATGAAGGCATGATCGCGGAAATGCGTACCGGTGAAGGCAAGACCCTGGTGGCAACACTGGGCGTTTACCTCAACGCGCTGTCCGGCAAGGGCGTGCACGTTGTTACAGTGAACGACTACCTGGCCCGTCGTGACGCCAACTGGATGCGACCGCTCTACGAATTCCTCGGCCTGACGGTCGGTGTGGTCACGCCATTCCAGCCGCCGGAAGAGAAACGCCTGGCTTACGCTGCCGACATTACTTACGGCACCAACAACGAATTCGGTTTCGACTACCTGCGCGACAACATGGCGTTCAGCATGGAAGAAAAATTCCAGCGCGAACTCAATTTTGCCGTGATCGACGAAGTCGACTCCATTCTCATCGACGAAGCGCGTACCCCGCTGATCATTTCCGGTCAGGCCGAGGACAGTTCCAAGCTGTACATCGAGATCAACAAACTGATCCCGCAGCTGGAATTGCACGTTGAAGAAGTCGAAGGCGAAGTCACCAAGGCCGGTCACTACACGGTCGACGAGAAGACCCGCCAGGTCGAACTCAACGAAGCCGGTCACCAGTTCATCGAAGAGATGCTCACCCGCGTCGGCTTGCTGGCCGAAGGCGAGAGCCTCTATTCGGCACACAACCTGGGCCTGCTGACTCACGTCTATGCCGGTCTGCGTGCGCACAAATTGTTCCACCGCAACATCGAATACATCGTGCAGGACGGTCAGGTCGTTCTGGTCGACGAACACACCGGTCGTACCATGCCGGGTCGCCGTTTGTCCGAAGGCCTGCACCAGGCCATCGAGGCCAAGGAAGAGCTGAACATCCAGGCCGAAAGCCAGACATTGGCGTCGACCACGTTCCAGAACTACTTCCGTTTGTACAACAAGCTGTCCGGCATGACCGGTACTGCGGACACCGAAGCGTTCGAATTCCACCAGATCTACGGTCTGTCGGTGATGGTTATCCCGCCGAACAAACCGCTGGCGCGCAAGGACTACAACGACCTGGTATTCCTGACCGCCGACGAGAAGTACGCGGCTATCGTCGCCGATATCAAGGAATGCATGACTCAGGGCCGTCCAGTGTTGGTGGGTACTGCCACCATCGAAACTTCCGAGCACATGTCCAGCTTGCTGGTGAAGGAAGGTATCGAGCACAAGGTTCTGAACGCCAAGTTCCACGAAAAAGAAGCTGAAATCATTGCTCAGGCCGGTCGTCCGGGCGCGCTGACCATCGCCACCAACATGGCCGGTCGTGGTACCGACATCCTGTTGGGCGGTAACTGGGAAGTTGAAGTGGCTTCGCTGGAAGACCCGACGCCTGAGCAAATTGCCCAGATCAAGGCCGACTGGCAGAAGCGTCACCAGCAAGTGCTCGAGTCGGGCGGTTTGCAGGTGATCGCGTCCGAGCGTCACGAATCACGCCGTATCGACAACCAGTTGCGTGGTCGTGCCGGTCGTCAGGGTGACGCTGGTTCCAGCCGTTTCTACCTGTCGCTGGAAGACAGCCTGATGCGTATCTTTGCCTCTGACCGGGTGAAGAACTTCATGAAAGCCTTGGGCATGCAGCCAGGCGAAGCGATTGAGCACCGTATGGTGACCAACGCCATCGAAAAGGCGCAGCGCAAGGTTGAAGGCCGCAACTTCGACATTCGTAAGCAATTGCTCGAGTTCGATGACGTCAACAACGAACAGCGTAAAGTGATTTATCACATGCGTAACAGTTTGTTGGCCGCAGACAACATTGGCGAAACCATCGCCGACTTCCGCCAGGACGTGCTCAACGCAACGGTCAGTGCTCACATTCCACCGCAATCGCTGCCTGAGCAGTGGGACGTAGCCGGTCTGGAAGCGGCCTTGCAGAGCGATTTCGGCGTGGCGTTGCCGATCCAGAAATGGCTCGACGAAGACGATCACCTGTACGAAGAAACCCTGCGCGAGAAGCTCATGACCGAGCTGCTGGCCGCGTACAACGAAAAAGAAGAGCAGGCGAGCGCCGAGGCGTTGCGCACCTTCGAGAAGCAAATCGTTCTGCGCGTGTTGGACGACCTGTGGAAAGACCACCTGTCGACCATGGATCACCTGCGTCACGGCATTCACTTGCGTGGTTATGCGCAGAAGAACCCGAAGCAAGAGTACAAGCGCGAATCGTACACGCTGTTCTCCGAGCTGTTGGATTCGATCAAGCGCGACTCGATTCGTGTGCTGTCGCACGTTCAGGTTCGCCGCGAAGATCCGATCGAAGAAGAGCAGCGCCTGCGCCAGGAAGCCGAAGCACTGGCCGCTCGCATGCAGTTCCAGCACGACGAAGCGCCTGGTCTTGAACAACCGGAATTGCTCGGTGAAGAGGTTGATGTTGCCCTCGCCACCGCACCGGTTCGCAATGAGCAGAAGCTGGGTCGTAACGAACTGTGCTACTGCGGTTCGGGCAAGAAATTCAAGCATTGCCACGGGCAGATCCAGTAAAACCCGTTACATACGCTGAAATACCCGCGCCGCGACCGGCATCAGCCGTCGCGGCGTTTTGCCATTTAAACCACCGTTCTTCCTGCAAGCGGTGCAGACAATCTTTATTTAAGGAGCGCATTCATGGCTGTTGGTCTTGGTCCTTTGCCAACGTTGCACCCGGTTGCCGGTTTTGAACTCGGTATCGCCTCGGCCGGCATTAAGCGCCCGGGGCGCAAGGATGTCGTGGTCATGCGCTGTGCTGAAGGCTCCACTGTGGCGGGCGTGTTCACGTTGAATGCGTTTTGCGCCGCGCCGGTAATCCTGGCGAAGCAGCGCGTGCAAGGTCCGGTGCGTTATCTGCTGACCAATACCGGCAACGCCAATGCCGGCACCGGTGAGCCCGGCCTTGCTGCCGCCGAGCGTACATGCGCGAAGCTTGCGCAGCTGACGGGCGTCGATGCGAGCCTGGTGCTGCCGTACTCCACCGGCGTGATTGGCGAGCCGCTGCCGGTCGAGAAAATCGAAGGCGCGCTGCAAGCCGCTCTCGATGACCTGTCTGTGAACAATTGGGAGGCTGCCGCCACCGGCATCATGACCACCGACACCTTGCCAAAGGGTGCCAGCCGCCAATTCCAGCATGACGGCGTGACCATCACCGTCACTGGCATCAGTAAAGGTGCCGGCATGATTCGTCCGAACATGGCGACCATGCTCGGCTACATTGCCACCGACGCCAAAGTGTCTCGCGAGGTGCTGCAAAATCTGCTGCTCGATGGCGCCAACAAGTCCTTCAACCGCATCACCATTGATGGTGATACGTCGACCAACGACTGCTGCATGCTGATCGCCACCGGTCAGGCCGCATTGCCGGAAATCACCTCAGCAAGCGGTGAGTTGTTCTCCAAGCTGAAGCAAGCCGTGTTCGAAGTCTGCATGGACGTCGCCCAGGCCATTGTTCGCGATGGCGAAGGGGCGACCAAGTTTGTGACTGTTGAAGTCAACGGCGGCGGCAATCATCAGGAATGCCTGGACGTTGGTTACACCGTGGCTCATTCACCGCTGATCAAAACCGCGCTGTTTGCCTCGGACCCGAACTGGGGCCGTATCCTGGCCGCTGTGGGGCGTGCCGGCGTACCGAACCTGGACGTGAGCAAGATCGACGTATTCCTTGGCGAAGTGTGCATCGCCAGCCGTGGCGCGCGCGCGTCCACTTACACCGAAGCCCAGGGTTCGGCAGTGATGCAGCAGGAAGAAATCACCATCCGCATCGAACTCGGTCGCGGCGATTGCAGTGAAACCATCTGGACCACCGACCTGTCGCACGAATACGTGAAAATCAACGCTGAGTACCGTACGTAAGACCGAGTCGCCATCGACAGCAGGCCCGCTCCCACCTGTAGCCCGATCCATTGTGGAAGCTAGCCTGCTTGCGATGACGCAAGTCCGGACGCCAGAAGCCCTGGCCTGTCCCTCCTCATCAAAAGGTCCCGAACATGAGCCTGCACCTGATCATCGGCGACAAACTCTATTCTTCCTGGTCGCTGCGCGGCATGTTGGCCTTAGAACTGGCCGGCGCTGCCTATACCGAGGAACTGATCAAGCTCAATCAGCCAGACACCCGTGAGCGTCTGCTCAAGCACTCGCCGACTGGCAAGGTTCCGCTGCTGAAAACCGTGCACGGTACCATCGCCGACTCATTGGCAATTGCCGAGTACCTGGCCGAACAGTTTCCCGACGCTGGCCTTTGGCCTAAAGACGTGGCGGCGCGTGCTCAAGCGCGATCAGCCTGCGCACAGATGCATGCCGGTTTTTTCGCCATGCGCGGCAATATGCCGTTCGACCTGAGTCGCGACGCACCGTTGTCGCCGTTGCCAGCCGATGTTCAGGCTGATATCGAGCGCATGTCGGCGTTGTGGGCCGAGTGCCGTGCCGCTGCAACCGAGACCGGTCCGTTCCTGTTTGGCGGTGTAACCCTGGCGGATGCATTCTTTGCCCCGATTGCCGTGCGCTTGCGCACTTATCAAGTGAAATTGTCGGCGGTGGACGAGGCGTACATTGAAACCCTCTACCAATGGCCCGCGTTCAAGGCCTGGCAAAAGGCTGGTCTGGAGGAGATAGGGCAGTGAAACGAGTACACGTAGCGGCTGCCGTCATTCGTGATGCCAGTGGCAAGATTCTCATCGCTCGCCGTGCCGACACCCAGCACCAGGGCGGGCTCTGGGAATTCCCCGGCGGCAAGGTAGAAGCCGACGAATCGGTCGAAACGGCCTTGGCGCGCGAACTTCACGAAGAACTCGGCATAGTGGTCAATGCGGCGCGTCCGTTGATCAAGGTGCAACACGATTACCCGGACAAACAGGTGCTGCTGGATGTGTGGGAGGTATCGGACTTTGCCGGTGAGCCTCACGGTGCCGAAGGCCAACCACTGGAATGGGTGGCTCCTCGGGACCTGCTGAATTACCAGTTCCCGGCGGCCAATCAGCCGATCGTTGCCGCCGCACGTTTGCCCGCTGAATACCTGATTACTCCCGATGAGCTGGAAACGCCGGCACTGCTTCGCGGCATCCAGAAAGCCATCGCCGGCGGCATCAAGTTGATTCAACTGCGAGCACCCAACGGCTACGATCCGAAGTATCGCGATCTGGCGGTAGACGCTGCGGGACTGTGCGCGGGCAAGGCGCAGTTGATGATCAAAGGGCCCTTCGAGTGGCTGGGTGACTTTCCGTCGGCCGGCTGGCATATCACGGCCGCCCAACTGCGCAAGTACGCGGCAGCGGGACGACCGTTGCCCGAATCACGTTGGTTGGCGGCTTCCTGCCATAACGCAGAAGAGCTGGCGCTGGCCGAGCAGATGGGGGTGGACTTTGTGACCTTGTCACCGGTGCAACCGACGCAAACGCATCCAGACGCTCAACCCTTGGGTTGGGAGCAAGCATCGACCTTGATCGAAGGGTTCAGCAAACCTGTATTCCTGCTCGGTGGCGTCGGTCCTGCCGAACGGCAGAAAGCCTGGGAAGCAGGCGCGCAGGGCGTGGCGGGGATTCGAGCGTTCTGGCCGGACGCTTCGGTGTAGCGATCACCACACCATCAGCAGGCCGGCTCTCACAGGTTCAGTGGTGATCACGAGTTTTGTGTTCGGCGTTGATCCCTGTGGGAGCGCGCTTGCTCGCGAATGCGTTTTCGCGAGCACCGACTAAACCTCAGGTTTAGCTGCCGGCTGCCACAAAATCTCGGCAATCCTCTGGCGCTTGGCGATCAACCGCGCCGCGACAAACAGCAGGTCTGACAACCTGTTGATGTACGCCAGGCCAACCCCAGCCAACGGCTCCACTGCATTCAAGTGCTGGCAACGCCGCTCGGCGCTGCGGGCCAGGCAACGACAGACGTGGGCGTGAGCAATCAATGCCGAGCCGCCCGGCAAAATGAAATTTTCCAGCGGCCCAAGCTCTTCATTCCAGACGTCAATCGCCGCTTCCAACCTGTCTATTTCCGCAGTGTTGAGCGCCTGATACTCCGGCATCGCCAGTTCACCGCCTAAATCGAACAGCCGATGCTGGCACGGTGCCAATACGTCGATCACTTCATTGAGGCCCGGATATTCGACGCTTTGCGCTGCCAAACCGGCCAGCAGCACGCCCACCTGGCTGTTTAACGCATCGACTTCGCCAATCGCCTCGATGCGCGGATGGTCCTTGGGCACACGGCGGCCGTCGCCCAGTCCGGTTTCGCCTTTGTCGCCGGTGCGGGTGTAAATCTTCGACAAGCGAAAGCCCATGGGTTACCTCGATAGCAGATTGAGTTCTTGAGAGACGAGCGGGGTGCTCGTCAATGGCAGACGCAAGGTGAAGCACGTGCCTTGGCCCAGGGTCGATTGCACTTCCATCTGACCCTTATGGTTATTGGTGATGATGAAATACGAAACCGAGAGGCCGAGGCCAGTGCCCTGGCCGATTTCCTTGGTGGTAAAAAACGGTTCGAACGTTCGCTTTCGCACGTTCTCACTCATGCCGATACCGTTGTCTTCCACCTGTATTTCCGCCCACGGCGGATTGAGCCGGGTGCGCAAAATGATGCGTCCGGGCTCGCGGTCGTCTTCACGCTGGTGAATGGCCTGAGCGGCGTTTTTCAGCAGGTTCAACAACACCTGCTCCAGTTCGTTGGCAGTGCCGGGTACAGGCCCGAGCTGAGGGTCGAATTGACGAATGATCGCCTGGCCTTTGAAGTCGAAACCAATCGCCAGGTCGAAGTCGTTACCGGCGATATCCACTGCTTGATCGATTAATGCCGGCAAGTCGCAGGGAGCCATTTGCCGATTGCTGCGACGGCTGAAGCTGAGCATGTGCGTCACGATTTTCGCGGCGCGGGCACCAGCCTGCTGGATGCCGTCCAGCAACTGCGGTACTTCACGTGCTTGCAGGTAGGAATTGACCGTTTCCAGTTCTATGCCTACGTGCTCGGCTTGCTCAAGATTTTTTGGCAGCTCGGGTGACAGGCGTCGGCGAATGTTCTGCACGTTGTGCAGGATGGCGCCCAGCGGATTATTGATCTCGTGGGCCATGCCTGCGGCGAGGCCGCCAACCGACAGCATTTTCTCCGACTGCACCATCATTTCTTCAAGCGAAAGGCGTTGGGTAATGTCATCGATCCGGATCACCACGCCGCGTCCGGCACCGCCCATCAATGGATAAAAGGTCAGGGCGTAATGTTTGGGTTCTTCGTCCTTGAACCAGGTCACGCGTTCGATTTTCGCGACCGTGTGTTGCTCGACAGTCTGCTTGAGCTGCGGCAGAAACGGCTTGAGCGGTTCGAAGGCGAGGAAAATAGGCTGGTTCAGCGCTTCGTCCAGGCGTGTGCCGGAGAGGGCGCTGGCCTCCTGGTTCCACTGCGTTACGTACAACTGTTCATCCAGGGCAATCAGCGCCGACGGCATGGAGTCGATGATGCTGTTCAGGTAGTTCTGGAACCCGGTGAGCTTCTTCTCGATCTTGCTGCGCACTTGCACTTCAAGCTCCAGCTTGCGGTTGGTATGGCGTGTTTCTTCAGCCAAACCCTGTGCCTGGTCGTACGCTGCCTGAGAGTCGTCCCGTGCCCGTTTAAGTTGTTGCTCGCGGGCTTCGATGCGCGAGAGCATGGTGTTGAAGGCTTCAGCCAGACTGCCGATTTCATCGTGGTTGCCGCGAGAGGCGCGCAGGGCGTAGTTCTCTTCTCGGGTCACTTGCCGGGACAATTCTTCAAGTTGATGAATGGGGCGGGTAATCAGTCGTTTTATCTGCCGGGCGATGACCAACCACAGCAGCACCGAGAAAATCAGGATCCCCAGGCTGGCCGTCAATGTTCCGGTGTAGAAAGCCATTGGCAATTCGCTGCTGGCGACCAGTAACAAGTGGCCGGGATCGGTACCGGGGCGCGGCAGCGTAATGATCTGATTGCTGCGAAACTCGGTGGCTTGCCAGGCTTCGATGTGCCGATAGCGCTCGGGCAGCTTGAGTTTGTCGCCATGCTGTAACTGTGCCAGTCGTTCGCCTTTGCCGTTATACAAGGCAGCGGCACGCAGCGGCGAATAGCTGTTGAGTTCCTTCAACAAACGCTCGGCGCTTTCCGGCGACTGCAATGCCTCGGAGACCAGGCTTGGGTTGGACACCAGTCGGCCAATGGTTTGCAGGGCCTGAGGCGCCATGCTTTCCTGGGAAATGTAGTAAGCGGCGCTGATAAAGGTCAGGTTGGCGACCAGCAGAACGGTGGTCAACAGCACCAGCAGGGCAGCCAGTAGTTTCTGGCCGACCGGAAGGTTTTCAAGGCGCTGGCGCAATGGCATCAGGTTCGTCGCTGAATAGGAACAAGTGGCCAGCGTAGCCGCTGCTCAGTCGCTGGGCAATCCAAGGCTATCCAGATGGTTGATCAGCCGCTGCTGCAATTGATTGAGGTGTGGCAGGTTTAATTGATGGCGAGCGGCCACTTTGCACGCGTAGCCCAAGAGGTAGCTGATTTCGGTTCGGCGCCGGTTGCTGACGTCCTGGAACATAGACGAGTAATTGGCCGCGGTCGCGTGGATAACCCGCTCGACTTCCTGTTGCAGGTTTTCGGCTGCTGCGGGCTGGCCGCAGCGTTCCAGCAATTCGGTCAGTTCGACGCAGAGGGTGGCGACTTCGCAATGATGTTCCTGCAGGCCGCCGTTTCGACAGTCATGCAGCACGGTCAGCGGATTGATCGCGCAGTTCAGTGCCAGTTTGCGCCACAGCCGGGTAAGAATGTCGGTGTTCCATTCATGGGGAATACCCGCCGCGTTAAGGTCGTCCAGCCAGATCGGTGCCACTGGATGGCCGGCATCGCCGAGCCAGGTGTAGCCGTGACCGGCGAATATCACGCGCCAGTCACCCTCACGAAACGCACCTTCAGTGCTTGATGCACAAATACAGCGCGCCATTGGCACTTGTGCAGCCACCGCATCCTGACTGCCAAGACCGTTCTGCAACAGAATCAGTTCGGCACCCGGGGCCAAGCGCGAGGCCAGGCGGGCTACAGCTTGTTGCGCGTCGTAAGCCTTGCACGCCACCAGCAGACGGTGGATGGGCTCGCTGCTATCAACTGTTTCGCCGGTGATGGCGTAAGTGGTTGCGGCGCCATGCTCCACAAGTGTCAATCCGCCGGCTGCTTCATACTCGCGCAAACGCGAAGCGTCCCTCAGGATCAGGCGTACCGGTAACCCGGCGCGTGCCAGGCGTGTCGCCCATAAAGTGCCAAGGCTGCCAGCACCCAGTACATGCCAGGTGGTGGACATCAGCTTTTTGCTCTGTTTGAGGCGCGCATGGGAGGCTCGCAGTGAATGATAGGAAAGACCCGTTATAATCAGCGCGGATTTTAACCGCAAGCCAGGTGTGCTCCATCGTATCGAGCACGCCCTTTATTGGAGAGATTACATGCCGTCGTTCGACGTGGTATCCGAACTGGACAAACACGAACTCACCAACGCGGTCGAGAACGCCGTCAAGGAACTCGATCGTCGTTATGACCTGAAAGGCAAAGGTACCTTCGAATTCAAGGAAAAGGACCTGACCGTCAACCTGACCGCAGAAGCCGATTATCAGCTCGAAGCGATGATTGAGATCCTCAAGCTCTCGCTGGTCAAGCGCAAGATCGACGTGCAGTGCCTTGAGGTCAAGGATTCTTACGCGTCGGGCAAACTGATGAAGCAGGAAGCCGTGCTCAAGGAAGGTATCGACAAAGAGCTGGCGAAGAAAATTGTCGCGCACATCAAGGATGCCAAGCTCAAAGTGCAGGCCGCCATTCAGGGCGAGCAAGTGCGCATTACCGGCAAAAAACGTGATGATTTGCAGGAAGCTATCGCCGCCCTGCGCGCCAAGACGTTTGATATGCCGCTGCAGTTCAACAACTTTCGCGACTGAATCTGGCGCGAAAACCCGTGGAGAAGGGCGTGCTCCCCAAAGCGCTGGGTCATTCAGCAATGAAGGGGCCTGCATGGCCTCTTCGCGAGCAAGCCCGCTCCCACACTGGATTGTGCTCACCCCACTGAATTATCTGCCGCTGTTTTTTCGCGTGCCGGGTGGCTGAAATCAGGAGAAAGTAGATGGATTTGAATACCGAAGTAGATAACCTGGTCAAGGCATCCCAAGCCTGGATTCCAATGATCATGGAATACGGCAGCCGCGTGCTGCTGGCGGTCATCACCCTGGCTATCGGCTGGTGGCTGATCAATAAAGTCACGCACAAACTGGGCGGCCTGCTGGCGCTGCGCAATGCCGACCTGGCGCTGCAGGGTTTTATCAGCAGCTTGGCGAACATCATTCTCAAAGTGCTGCTGATCGTCAGTGTCGCGTCGATGATCGGTGTCGAAACCACTTCATTCGTTGCCGCGATCGGTGCCGCTGGCCTCGCAATCGGTTTGGCGCTGCAAGGCAGCCTGGCGAATTTTGCTGGCGGCGTGCTGATTCTGTTGTTCCGCCCGTTCCGTATCGGTGACTGGATCGAAGCCCAAGGTGTTTCCGGTACGGTCGACAGCATTCAGATCTTTCACACCGTGCTGCGTACCGGCGACAACAAAACCATTATTGTGCCGAACGGTAACCTGTCGAATGGCATCATCACCAACACCAACCGGCAGCCTACTCGCAAGGTTGTGTTTGATGTAGGCGTGGATTACCAGGCTGATCTGCAGAAGGCTCGTGAAGTGCTGCTGGAGCTGGCCAAGGATGAGCGGGTCCTGGCTGAACCTGCACCCCAAGCTGTCATTTCGATTTTGGGCGACAGTTCGATAACCGTTTCCCTGCGGGTGTGGGTCAAGACTGCGGATTACTGGGATGTGATGTTCATGTTCAATGAACAAGCCCGTGATCGTTTGAAAACAGCCGGTATTGATATTCCGTTCCCTCAACGAACTATTCGTCTGGTTCAGGAAACGACACCACAGTAAATATTGCTTACTTGGCTTACGGGTCAGGTCGCTGTGTATCAAACCCAAGAGATTGGATGCTCTTGGGTTTTTTATTACGCGCAATAAAGTCGAGTCGAAAGTTGTTAGCTTGCTATTAATCAGTCCAAAAAAAACCGCCCACCTGAAGCAGGTGAGCGGTTTGTTAGAGCGAGGCTCTACAGTACGGCTGGTTTACATCCGAGTTACAGGATGCTCAGCGGGTACTCAACGATCAGACGCAGATCGTTGTTGTCAGACGAGTAGCCGCTGTAAGCGCCGTTCGAGCGGTACATGGCATAACGCAGACGCAGGGACAGGTCTTTGGCTGGACCTTCCTGGAAGACGTATTTGGACTCGGCGTTCCACTCGTTTTCCTTACCTTCACCCAGACCGTTGGTCTCGATGTTGTTACCCATTACGTAACGGGTCATGAAGCTCAGGCCAGGTACGCCGTACTCTTTCATGTTCAGGTCGTAACGAGCTTGGTAGGACTTCTCTTCGCGGCCCACAAAGTCAGAGATCTGAATGGAGTTGGAAACGAAGATGGTGCTGTTACCGTCGATGCCGTAGTAGTAAGCGTTATCGCCGCTCGACTGCTGGTAGGCAAGGGTGAACTTGTGAGCGCCGAGGCTGTAAGCAGCTGCCAGGGACCACAGGTTGTTGTCCACACCCAGATGGCCGTCGCCGATGGCGTCAACCAGATCACCACGGCTGTCGCCTTTGGTTTTGTACGCGTTCAAGTCGAAGTTCAGCGACTGGCTATCGTTGATAGGCAGGGTGTAGTTCGCGTTGATGTAGTACTTCTTGAATGCATCTTCAACGTTCGACGCGGCGATAGCTGCGGTGAAGTTGTCGGTGAAGGCGTAGCTGGCACCAAAGATATCGATGCTTTTCAGGCCTTTACCGCCCATGCCGTCTTCGTCAGCCAAACCACCGATGCTGTCGCGACCCATACCGGTTTGTTTGCTCAGTGCGGTGAAGCGACCTGCGCTCACTTCCAGACCTTTGATCTCTTTAGAGGTGATCAAAGTACCGGTAGCAACTTCTGGCAGAATACGGCTGTCATCGGTAGCGAATACCGGGCTGGCAACAAATTGCTGACCGTATTTCAGAACAGTGTCAGAGATGCGGAACTTGACTGCACCACCAACCTTGCCTTGGGATTTCTCTTCGTTGCCGTCGCTGTCGATTGCGAACAGGCCGTTACCGCGACGACCTGAACCGCCGTCCAGTTTGACCGAGCCCATTGCCATGGCGTCAACGCCAACGCCAACAGTGCCCTGAGTGAAGCCCGATTCGTAGGTCAGCAGTTGGCTGATACCGGTATCTTGACGATAGCCGCTTTCAAAACCAGGGGAGCCGTCTTTCTTCGCAACGTTACCTGCACCGTTTTTGTAATCGCGGTTCATGTACTCCATACGAGTTTTCAGCTTCAGGCTCTGGTCTTCCAGAAAGCCTTTCGAATCGTCCTGGGACGACGCCATCGCGAACTGCGAGGTAACTGCCGAAACAGCCAGTGCGATCATGCTCCACTTCATCACGCGCATCGTGATTTGCTCCTTTGGTTTTTAGGAAGAGTACTGCCGTCCCACCTGTTTTATTATCTGGGCGGCTCTTTCTTTTTGTGTCGGCGCAAACTTATATCACGCCGACCATGTTGGCGATACTTGCTAATCTAACCTTTCAGGTTCTTTACGGCCCTGTCGCAAATAGCGTGGTAGATGTCGCAAATTTATAGCCTCGATGCAAGCGGACGGACAACTTAAGCGTTGTTTGTCGAGGCTTGATCATCGTTAAAAGAGTCCTTCGTGTACCTCTTGAATCTCCGTCGGGCAACCCTGCCACTGTTTTTATTTGCTTTTAAAGTCCCCGCTTCCAGCGAACGCTTTAAAAGCGATGTGGGTGTGAATGCAACAAGCGTGCTCAAATCATCAATTCGTAACGGTTTTTTTTCCAGCCACTGAAAAACGCGATAAAAACCCCATGGAATCGGGGGTTCAAGCGGCCTCCGTTCGGACTTGACGCCATGGTTTGCGACGTGCCTCAGCCTTGTGCTCGCACGCGAGACATCAAAAAACGTTACCGGTTCACCCCTCGGTTGAGTAAAAGGCACCTGTCTGATGCATTCAGCGTAGCCGCACTGTGCGATTTTGGTGCAAAAAAATAATTCGTTGGGTTGAAGCAGCACAGTGTGAACAAGTCGTGAATTCGAACACATCCTTGGTAATCAGTCATTTCGGTGATCATTGTGAGGAATTGGGTGCTGAAATGGTGCGTCTTTGTGAAAATTGTGTCATGTCGGGGCGCGCCGTCGACCGTTGGTGATTTTCTCGGCTGATTTGAGGAGGGTCCGTCGTGAAGCAGGTGCCATTCGCGGGTATGCTGCCAACCTGTCGCTTGGTGTTGCCTCTTGAGATGAGCGCCAAGCTGAAAAAATTGATGACCAGGCGGGAGTGCGCAACGTGTTCGCTTTAGATCCACGACTTCAACAAGACACATTATCGATCGGGGATTTCCCGCTATGCCGTTTGCTGTTGTCCAATGATTCAAACTATCCCTGGTTCATCCTTGTGCCTCGCCGCGAGGATATCAGCGAGATATTTCAATTGGGTTTCGCCGAACAACAGCAGTTATGGCAGGAAACAACCGCACTGGCCGAAATGCTCAAGGACTCGTTTGACGCCGACAAGTTAAATGTTGCTGCGTTGGGTAACGTTGTCAGCCAGTTGCACATGCATGTAATTGTGCGCAAACGTGAAGACGCCGCATGGCCGGCACCGGTCTGGGGCAAGCACCCGGCCAAGCCTTACAGTGCCGATCAGATCGCCGCTATCCGTGAGCGTCTGCGTCTGGTATTGACCGATGACTTCACGTTTCTGGAGGGTTGATACATGAGCCTTGAAGAGCGCGTTAACGATCTGGAAAGCCGTCAGGCGTTTCAGGACGACACTATTCAGGCGTTGAACGACGTGCTGGTGGCTCAGCAGAAAGTGGTTGAGCGCTTGCAATTGCAGATGGCTGCCTTGCTGCGACGTCAGGAAGAGATGGTCGGCCAGTTCGAGTCTTCCGAAGAAGAAGCCCCGCCGCCGCACTACTGAGGCAGCAGGCAATAAAAAAACCGCGAACAGCTTGGCTGCTCGCGGTTTTTTTTAGCCTTGGATCAGCGTCGCGGCAATGCAGCGATGACGTCTTCGGCTTGCAGGCCCTTGTCACGATTCATGACCGAGAACTCCACGCGCTGGCCTTCGACCAGAACGCGGTGACCTTCGCCGCGGATGGCCCGGAAGTGCACGAAAATATCGTCGCCGGAATCGCGGGATATGAAGCCGAAGCCTTTTGAGGTGTTAAACCACTTCACGGTGCCAGTATCGCGGTTGGTCATGTCGTAGCTGGCCGAAGCAGCGGCCGGTGAAGATCTGTAGAAGCTGATGGCCAGGTGCAGAAGAACGGCTATCAGTGCAGCAACCAGACTGAACAGAACGGCTGGTTGACCGGCGATGACGGGCATCGGAGCGATCAGCGTCAGGGTTTGCAAGACAACAGCCAGTACCAGCAGGGCACTGACCAGGTTTTGCAATTGATGACGCGGGCCTTTGTTCCAGTACGGGATAACAGGCGCGAGAGTGAGGTTGAGAAGGCCGAAAAAGGCCAGGTACAGTGCATCTGGTTGTTGCAGGTAAGGTACCGCTTCGGATCGCAGGCTAGGGATGAAGGACAGCAGCAGAGCCGCTGCGCCCATTAGCAGGTGGACGATTTTCAACATTTTGATTAACTCACGTTAAGACGGATCACAAGGAAGAGCTGATGGGGCACGGTTCGCTTCGGAACAATAAGAGGCGTTGGGCACGTGTCCGGTATCAGCCTATGCGCAGCGCCCGGAAAAATAAGCGCTAGCGACACGCTGCTATTTAACAGCAAAGCTTGTAGCTACTCAAATCAGGCAGTCCAGCGGTGGGTCGCGGGCGATTTGTCGCAGGTGCGGGGGCAATCCGGGGCTGCGACATCGCAACAGGCTTGCTAGAGTGGTCCTGCACCTGTTGGATGAATTTCATCACCTTTAGGGGAAAAGCATGGCAATAGATATCGGTATTAGTGAAGAAGATCGCAAGTCCATCGTTGACGGGCTCTCGCGCCTGCTGTCGGACACTTATGTTCTTTATTTGAAAACCCATAACTTTCACTGGAACGTCACCGGTCCCATGTTTCGGACCTTGCACTTGATGTTCGAGGAGCAATATAACGAGTTGGCACTGGCAGTAGACTCGATTGCCGAACGAATTCGTGCGCTCGGGTTCCCGGCGCCGGGTGCTTATTCCATTTATGCAAAGTTGTCTTCCATCAAGGAAGAGGCAGGTGTGCCCACTGCCGAAGAAATGATCAAACAACTTGTCGACGGCCAGGAAGCGGTCACGCGCACCGCTCGCGGGATCTTCCCGTTGCTGGAAAAGGTTAGCGACGAGCCAACGGCTGACCTCCTGACCCAGCGCATGCAGGTTCACGAAAAGACGGCGTGGATGCTGCGCTCATTGCTGGACCAGTAACGACTCCGGTGCGCGGGTGACGCTATCAAGTGTTGTTCGCGCGCTGTCGTCAATTGCCGTTTTCGCTGGCTGATTTTGCACCGGGATACGTAGGATGTTGTCCGGTGTAGGACACTCTCCATGATCGCCACCGAGTTGTTGGCTTATCCTACGTTGGCGGTCATAAAGTCGTCTGGATATAACTTTGCCCCTGCGCTTTTATTAAGAGCGAAACATTGCTCTTGTAAGCACCAGGGATGGCAAAGGAGTGTCAACGGTATGGATTATGTCAGCAGAAGTAATGAAGGTCGAAGCGGTTCACTCAGGGACATAAGGCTTGATCCGTTTGTCAGTGAGTTCGACATGGGGCTGGCCCAGCCTACTTCCCGATCTGTCCGTTTAAATGGATTTGCAACCTGCCTGCGGCTAGAGCAGGTGTATTGGAATATTTTGGGCGAAATGGCCAAGGTCAACTGCTGCTCCGTCAGCGCGTTGTTGTCCCACGTTGATCGCGAAGTACATTTGCGCCACGGTGGGGTCAAGAATTTCAGCGGGCTGGTACGTGTCGTCTGTGTTGTGCACAGTCAGAAGGAGAGTGGCTGCGCCGTATTGGGGTAGTCGCGGCAACACAAACCGCAGAGTGTCGGTCTGTGCAGCGTTACGGCTGCACAGGCTGCATTTAATGGATATAATCCCGCTCTTTGCCGCAAAACCCTGCTTATGCGGTAGCAATCTGATCGCCGAGACAACCCCCATGCCGATGTACGACTATCAATGTGCTTCCTGCGGTCATCAGTTGGAAGCCATTCAAAAGATCAGCGCAGCGCCGCTGGTCGACTGCCCTGCCTGCCAGGCGCCAGAGCTTAAAAAGATGCTGTCCATGCCAGGCTTTCGCCTCAGTGGCACCGGCTGGTACGAAACTGACTTCAAGACCGGTTCCAAAAAGAATCTGGCCGGCGGCGACAAAGCTGACTAGGTTTTAGCCACCGGGTTGAACGACACGTGCGAGCTCTTGCATCATCCGGCACTGGATGTGCGCAAGGCCTCCAACCGAATTTCGAATGACGAGAAGTGAAACTACTACCATGATGCGCAGCCATTATTGCGGCCAACTGAACGAAAGCCTGGAAGGCCAGGAAATTACCCTTTGCGGATGGGTCCACCGTCGCCGTGACCACGGTGGGGTGATTTTCCTCGATATCCGTGATCGTGATGGCCTGGCTCAGGTAGTGTTCGATCCGGATCGCGCTGAAACCTTCGCCGCCGCCGATCGTGTGCGCAGTGAGTATGTAGTCAAGGTCACCGGCAAGGTGCGTCTGCGTCCGGCCGGTGCCACTAACGCCAACATGGCGTCGGGCATGATCGAAGTGCTGGGCTATGAGCTGGAAGTGCTGAACGAGTCGGAAACCCCGCCGTTCCCGCTCAACGAGTTCTCCGACGTGGGCGAAGAAACCCGCCTGCGCTATCGCTTCCTTGACCTGCGTCGTCCGGAAATGCTCGAGAAGCTGCGCCTGCGTTCGCGCATGACCACCAGCATCCGTCGTTACCTGGACGAGAACGGCTTCCTCGACGTCGAAACGCCGATTCTTACTCGCGCCACCCCGGAAGGTGCCCGCGATTACCTGGTGCCAAGCCGCACTCACGCCGGTTCGTTCTTTGCCCTGCCGCAATCGCCGCAGCTGTTCAAGCAACTGCTGATGGTCGCCGGCTTCGATCGCTACTACCAGATCGCCAAGTGCTTCCGTGACGAAGACCTGCGTGCCGACCGTCAGCCGGAATTCACCCAGATCGACATCGAGACCAGTTTCCTCGATGAAAAAGACATCATGGGCCTCACTGAAGGCATGATCCGCACCCTGTTCAAGGAAGTGCTGGACCTGGAGTTCGGTGATTTCCCGCACATGACCTTCGAAGAAGCCATGCGCCGTTACGGTTCCGACAAGCCAGACCTGCGTAACCCGCTGGAACTGGTGGACGTTGCCGACCAACTGAAAGAAGTTGATTTCAAGGTGTTCAGCGGCCCGGCCAACGATCCGAAATGCCGCATTGCAGCGTTGCGCGTTCCTGGCGCCGCAAGCATGCCGCGCAAGCAGATCGACGACTACACCAAGTTCGTCAGCATCTACGGTGCCAAGGGCCTGGCGTACATCAAGGTCAACGAGCGCGCCAAAGGCGTCGAAGGCCTGCAATCGCCTATCGTCAAGAACATCCCTGAAGCCAACCTCAACGTGATCCTTGATCGTGTGGGTGCGGTTGATGGTGACATCGTGTTCTTCGGCGCCGATAAGTCGAAGATCGTGAGCGAAGCATTGGGTGCGCTGCGGATCAAGGTCGGCAACGACCTGAACTTGCTGACCTGCAAGTGGGCGCCAATGTGGGTCGTCGATTTCCCGATGTTCGAAGAAAACGACGACGGCAGCTTCAGCGCCTTGCACCACCCGTTCACCGCGCCCAAATGCACCCCGCAAGAGCTGGAGGCCAACCCGGCCACCGCACTGTCGCGCGCCTACGACATGGTGCTGAACGGCACCGAGCTGGGTGGCGGTTCGATCCGTATTCACCGCAAGGAAATGCAACAGACAGTGTTCCGTCTGTTGGGTATTGAAGAAGCGGAACAGGAAGAGAAATTCGGCTTCCTGCTCGACGCCCTGAAATACGGTGCACCGCCTCACGGTGGCCTGGCCTTCGGCCTTGACCGTCTGGTAATGCTGATGACCGGTGCCCAGTCGATCCGTGAAGTGATCGCCTTCCCGAAAACCCAGAGTGCTGCCGACGTCATGACGCAAGCGCCTGGCGCTGTAGATGCCAAGGCATTGCGCGAATTGCACATTCGTCTGCGCGAAACGCCGAAGGCTGAGTAAGGCTGGCCACAAAGGCGCATCCTTCCGGGATGCGCCTTTTCTTTTAGGTCGAGATTTTTTGTTTGCTGGCCTGCATTCGTGCAAGGCGGGCAATGTTTCAAAGTGAATCGGAGCGAGTTATGGCGGGTCATTCCAAGTGGGCGAACATCAAGCACCGCAAAGAACGTCAAGATGCCAAAAAGGGCAAGATTTTCACCAAGTGGATCCGTGAACTGACTGTTGCGGCTCGCCAGGGTGGCGCTGATCCGGGTTCCAATCCGCGCTTGCGCCTGGCGCTGGACAAAGCCCTCGGCGCGAACATGAGTCGCGACATCATTGATCGCGCGGTCGCGCGCGGTGCTGGCGCTGCCGATACCGACGACATGGTCGAGTTGACCTACGAAGGCTACGGTCCCGGTGGCGTCGCCGTGATGGTCGAGTGCATGACCGATAATCGTAATCGCACCGCAGCCGCTGTTCGCCACGCGTTCAGCAAATGTGGCGGTAACCTCGGCACCGACGGTTCGGTGGCTTATCTGTTCGAACGCAAGGGGCAGATTTCCTTCGCGCCGGGCGTCGATGAAGACGCCTTGATGGAAGCGGCCATGGAAGCCGATGCGGATGACGTGGTCGCCCACGAGGACGGCTCAATCGATGTGTTTACCTCGTTTGCCGGCTTCTACTCGGTTCGCAACGCTTTGGAGGCGGCCGGTTTCAAAGGTGATGACGCCGAGATCGTGATGCTGCCGACGACCAGTGCGGAACTGGATCTGGAAGGCGCCGAGAAGGTGCTGAAGTTGATCGATATGCTGGAAGACCTGGACGACGTACAAAACGTCTACTCCAATGCCGATATCCCGGAATCGGTTGCCGAACAGCTCGGTTAAGGGGCCAAGAGTCAATGTGGGTGCTGGCTTGCCTGTCAAAGCGGCGTGTCAGGCGCCATCAGTGCTTGATGTTGCGCACGCCTTCGCGGGCAAGCCAGCTCCCACATGTGTTAATCGTTGTATTGAAATAGTGCTCTTACCTAATCCGCAGGCGTTATGACTTTAATTCTTGGTATCGACCCCGGTTCGCGTATTACCGGTTATGGCGTGGTTCGCGATACCGGGCGTGGTTGTGTCTACGTGGCCTCCGGTTGTATTCGTACCGGGACTGGCGAGTTGCATGAGCGTCTGCAAATTGTTTATCGCGGTGTACGTGAGGTCATCCAGACCTACGGTCCGGTGACCATGGGTATCGAAAAAGTATTCATGGCGCGCAACGCCGACTCCGCGCTAAAACTCGGTCAAGCAAGGGGCGCCGCTATAGTCGCCGGTGCCGAAGAGAGCCTGGAAATTGCCGAGTACACCGCAACCCAAGTCAAACAAGCGGTGACGGGCACAGGTGCCGCCAATAAAGAGCAGGTGCAGATGATGGTCATGCACATGCTAAAACTCACCAGCAAGCCGCAGATCGACGCTTCTGACGCCCTGGCCATTGCCATTTGTCATGCTCACACCCGTTCCAGCCTATTGCCTCATGGCCTTGGGACTGCACGCAGTCGTGGCGGTCGCCTGCGTCTCTGATAGCATCAGCAAACATTTTTAGTGAATGAGGGTTTTGCGCCTGTGTTGCCGGCGCAAAACCCTTGTTCTGTCAGTCGCCGGTCATTGACCTGGCCAACGCTCAAGGATCTGAAACGTGATTGGACGCTTGCGCGGCACCCTCGCTGAAAAACAGCCGCCGCACCTGATTCTGGATGTAAACGGTCTGGGGTATGAGCTGGAGGTGCCCATGACGACGCTCTATCGCTTGCCGTCGGTCGGTGAGCCGCTGACCTTGCACACCCATTTGGTCGTACGCGAAGACGCGCAGTTACTCTATGGTTTCGCCAGCAAGCGTGAGCGAGACTTTTTCAGGGAGTTGATCCGTCTCAATGGCGTGGGGCCGAAATTGGCCCTGGCCCTGATGTCGAGTCTGGAGGTAGATGAACTGGTGCGTTGCGTGCAGTCCCAGGACACCTCGGCGTTGACCAAGGTGCCGGGTGTCGGCAAAAAAACCGCGGAGCGTTTGTTGGTCGAGCTCAAGGATCGCTTCAAGGCCTGGGAAACTGTGCCGGCGATGTTTGCCCTGGTTCCCAACCAGCCGGGTGGTCCGGACGCGTCAACTCCGGTGGCCACGGCCGAAAATGATGCCGTTAGCGCGCTGATTTCCCTGGGCTACAAACCTCAGGAAGCCAGCAAGGCAATTTCTTCGATCAAGGAGAAGGGTTTGAGCAGTGAAGACATGATTCGTCGTGCCCTGAAGGGAATGATCTAAGTGATTGAAGCTGATCGTCTGATTACCGCCGCGCCAGGCCCTCGTGATCGCGAGGAGGTTCAGGACCGGGCAATTCGCCCCGTCAGCTTGGCCGAATACATCGGCCAGCCGACCGTTCGCGAACAAATGGAGCTGTTTATCCAGGCTGCTCGCGGGCGTAACGAGTCCCTGGACCACACGCTTATCTTCGGTCCGCCGGGGTTGGGCAAGACCACGCTGGCCAACATCATTGCCCAGGAAATGGGCGTGTCGATCAAAAGCACGTCGGGGCCTGTCCTTGAGCGGCCGGGCGATCTGGCTGCGTTGCTGACCAACCTTGAACCGCACGATGTGCTATTCATCGACGAAATCCACAGGCTGTCGCCGATCGTCGAAGAAGTACTGTATCCGGCCATGGAAGATTTCCAGCTCGACATCATGATCGGCGAAGGTCCGGCTGCGCGTTCGATCAAGCTTGACCTGCCACCCTTCACCTTGGTCGGTGCGACCACGCGGGCCGGCATGCTCACCAATCCGTTGCGCGACCGATTCGGGATCGTCCAGCGCCTTGAGTTCTACAACACTGCCGACCTGGCGACGATTGTCAGCCGTTCGGCGGCCATTCTGGGTTTGCCGCTGGACCCGGAAGGCGCATTTGAAATCGCCCGTCGTGCCCGAGGTACTCCGCGAATCGCCAATCGTCTGCTGCGCCGCGTGCGTGATTTCGCCGAAGTTCGCGCCAAAGGGCACATCACCAAGCCAATTGCCGACCTGGCATTGAACCTGCTGGATGTCGATGAACGTGGTTTTGATCACCAGGATCGGCGTCTGTTGTTAACCATGATCGAGAAGTTCGATGGCGGCCCCGTTGGTGTCGACAGTCTTGCAGCAGCAATCAGCGAAGAGCGTCACACCATTGAGGATGTGCTGGAGCCATACCTTATCCAGCAGGGCTACATCATGCGTACACCGCGTGGGCGAGTGGTGACCCGGCATGCGTATCTGCATTTCGGTTTAAACATCCCGTCACGATTGGGCGAAATGCCAGTGGTAGACGAATTCCTCGATGCCGTGGACGATTAAATAACTTTTGCGGGCTGATTTATTCGGGGATTGTGCTGTCCTAGGACCGTACTTTTGCAAGAAAGCCGCAGAACAATGAAAAACAGTTGCCTGGCCGGATTGGCAACCTGAGGAGTAACCACTAGAGTATGCGCGCGCAAAACGGGCTTGAGCCTTTCGCACATCGTTGTCGCGTTTATTACGAGGACACCGATGCGGGCGGCATCGTGTATTACGTTAATTACCTCAAGTTTATGGAACGGGCTCGAACCGAGCGGCTACGGGAGCTGGGCTTTGCCCAATCCCAGCTGGCAGGGGAGGACTTGTTGTTCGTCGTGCATTCCAGCGAAGCGCGTTACCACGCGCCGGCGCGACTGGACGACGAATTGCTGGTAAGCGCTGAAGTAATCGAATTGAACCGTGTCAGCCTGCGCTTTAAACAGCAGGTCAGGCGGGCTACGGATAACGCGCTGCTCTGCGAAGGGCAGTTTTTGGTGGCCTGTGTGCGCACTAACAGTTTGAAACCCCGGGCCATTCCCGAAGCTCTACGTGCGGCCTTTGCCGACGTGAGCGGCGCGGGTACACACTCAAAGCAGGAGATAAAGCGTGGAAGCTAACGTCGTCGACCATTCCTCCATGTGGAGCTTGGTCAGCAATGCCAGCGTCGTGGTTCAGTTGGTAATGCTGATTCTGGTAGCCGCATCGGTGACCTCATGGATCATGATCTTTCAGCGCAGCAACCTGCTGCGCGCCGGTCGACGTGCCCTGGAGAGCTTTGAGGAGCGCTTCTGGTCCGGTATCGACCTGTCCAAACTCTACCGTCAGGCTGGCAGCAATCCTGACCCGGATTCCGGGGTCGAGCAGATCTTCCGTGCCGGCTTCAAGGAGTTCTCCCGTCTGCGCCAGCAGCCAGGCGTTGACCCGGAAGCGGTCATGGAAGGCGTGGCCCGTGCGATGCGCGTGGCTATTTCCCGTGAAGAAGAGAAGCTCGAGCAGAGCTTGCCGTTCCTCGCAACTGTCGGTTCCGTCAGCCCGTATATCGGTCTGTTCGGCACGGTGTGGGGCATCATGAACTCCTTCCGTGGCCTGGCAACTGCCCAGCAAGCAACACTGGCGACCGTCGCGCCAGGTATTGCAGAAGCACTGGTTGCTACCGCAATCGGCCTGTTCGCAGCCATTCCAGCCGTTATCGCTTACAACCGTTTTGCCGCTCGCAGCGAAACGCTGATCAGCCGTTACTACACCTTCGCCGATGAATTCCAGGCGATCCTGCACCGCAAAGTGCACACCAGCGAAGAATAAGCAGGTAATTTCCAATGGCTTTAATCGCTCGAGCTCGCAAAAAGCGCAAGCCGGTCGCCGAGATGAACGTGGTGCCTTACATCGACGTGATGTTGGTGCTGCTGGTCATTTTCATGGTGACCGCTCCGATGCTCAATCAGGGCGTGAAAGTTGATCTGCCCAAGGTTTCCAGCGAAGCCTTGCCGCAGGACAACAACACCCAGGTCCTGACCATTTCGATCAAGGCTGACAAGACCTATTACTGGAACCTTGGCAGCGAAGTCGATACAGAAAAGCAGCAAGACAAGGCGATGACGTTGCCGCAGATGACTGACGCGGTGACCAAGATCATTCGTGCCGGCAACGAAGGTGGCAAGCATACCCAGGTCTTCATTCGTGGCGACAAGACTGTCGATTACGGCGCCGTGATGGGTGCGATGGGCGGACTGCAGAAAGCCGGAGTCGGTAACGTTGGCTTGATTACCGAGGCGCCCTGATGCAGCAACAGCGAGAGCCAACAGCCTCGGAAAGCTACTTCTGGCCTAGTGTCTGGGCGGTTGTCCTGCACGTGCTGGTGTTCGGCATGCTGTTCGTCAGTTTCGCCTTCACACCGGAATTGCCGCCGGCCAAGCCGATTGTCCAGGCAACCTTGTACCAGCTGAAATCGAAAAGTCGGGCGACTACCCAGACCAATCAGAAGATTGCGGGTGAAGCGGTGAAGTCTGCCGCGCGTCAAACCGAAGTCGAACAGATGGAACAGAAGAAGGTCGAGCAGGAAGCGGTGAAGGCTGCGGAACAAAAGAAAGAAGAAGCGGCTCAAAAGGCCGAGGAAGCCAAGAAGGCCGACGAGTCGAAGAAAGCAGACGAGGCTAAAAAGGCTGATGAAGCCAAGAAAGCCGACGAAGCGAAGAAGACCGCCGAAGCCAAGAAGGCTGAAGAGAAACAATTGGCTGATATAGCCAAGAAGAAATCTGAAGAAGAAGCCAAGAAGGCTGCTGAAGAAGAGGCCAAGAAAGCGGCCGCTGAAGAAGCCAAGAAAAAGATAGTCGAAGACGCGAAGAAGAAAGCCGCGGACGACGCCAAGAAGAAAGCTGAAGCGGACGAGGCGAAGAAGAAAGTCGCCGAAGATGCGAAGAAGAAAGCTGCTGCCGATGCTGCGAAGAAAAAATCGCAGGATGCGGCGCGTAAATCTACCGAAGATAAAAAGGCTCAGGCCTTGGCAGATTTGCTTTCCGATACGCCGCAGCGTCAGCAGGCCTTGGCGGATGAGCAGGGTGACGAAGTCGCGGGTAGTTTCGACGATCTGATTCGTGCTCGTGCAGCGGAAGGCTGGGCTCGTCCACCTTCGGCGCGTAAAGGCATGACGGTCGTGCTGCAAATCGGCATGTTGCCGGACGGTACGGTGACTTCGGTCAACGTGTCCAAGTCCAGTGGTGACGGGCCGTTTGATGCGTCGGCAGTTGCGGCAGTGAAGAATATTGGACGTTTGACAGAAATGCAGGGAATGAAGCCGAGCGATTTTGCTCCGTATCGTTCATTCAAGATGACATTCACACCTGAGGATCTAGCCTTGTGAGAAACCTTCTTCGAGGAATGCTTGTCGTTATCTGCTGCCTGGCAGGGATGGCGGTAGCAGACGAAAAAAACATTCTGGTCACCAGCGGCAGCGATAGGGCTACCCCGATCGCAGTCGTTCCGTTCGGTTTCCAGGGCGGTACCGTGCTGCCGGATGATATGGCCGAAATCATCGGTAACGACCTGCGCAACTCGGGTTACTACTCGCCGATTCCAAAACAGAACATGATCAGCCAGCCAAGCCAGGCCAGCGAAATCATCTACCGTGACTTCAAGGCACTGGGTGCCCAGTACGTCATGGTCGGCAGCATTGTGCCAGCGGGCGGCCGCCTGCAGGTTCAGTACGCTCTGTTCAATGTCGCCACCGAGCAGCAAGTGCTGACCGGTAGCGTATCGGGCAGCGTCGATCAGCTGCGCGACATGGCGCACTACATCTCCGATCAGTCGTTCGAAAAGCTCACCGGCATCAAAGGTGCGTTCTCGACTCGTCTGCTGTACGTGACAGCCGAGCGATTCTCCGAGAAGAATACTCGTTACACGCTGCAACGTTCGGACTATGACGGTGCCCGCGCTGTCACACTGCTGCAGTCGCGTGAGCCGATTCTTTCGCCGCGTTTCGCACCGGACGGCAAGCGCATTGCCTACGTTTCGTTCGAGCAGAAGCGTCCGCGCATTTTCATGCAGAACATCGATACCGGTCGCCGTGAGCAGATCACCAACTTCGAAGGCCTGAATGGCGCGCCTGCATGGTCACCGGATGGTCAGCGTCTGGCGTTCGTGCTGTCGAAAGACGGTAACCCTGATATCTATGTCATGAACCTTGGTTCGCGCCAGATCTCTCGCGTCACCAATGGCCCTGGCATCAACACCGAACCGTTCTGGGGCAAGGATGGTTCAACCATCTACTTCACCTCGGACCGTGGCGGCAAGCCTCAAATCTACAAAACCAGCGTCAGTGGTGGCGGTGCGGAACGTGTGACCTTCATCGGTAACTACAACGCTAACCCTAAACTTTCGGCTGATGAAAAGACCCTGGTGATGATTCACCGCCAGGATGGCTTCACTAATTTCAAGGTGGCGGCCCAGGATTTGCAGCGCGGAAGCGTAAAAATCCTCACTGATAGCACTCTGGACGAGTCGCCTACTGTTGCGCCCAACGGCACCATGGTAATCTACGCCACCCGCCAGCAGGGCCGGGGAGTCTTGATGCTCGTGTCCATTAATGGACGCGTAAGGCTCCCGCTTCCTACCGCACAAGGCGAAGTCAGAGAACCTTCCTGGTCCCCTTACCTGAACTGACGCGGCGCTATACGTTTTACTTAACACACTGGGGTTCATTAGGAGTTTCACGATGGAAATGCTGAAGTTTGGTAAATTTGCTGCGCTGGCTCTGGCCATGGCTGTAGCTGTAGGTTGCTCGTCCAAAGGCGGCGACAATGCCGGTGAAGGCGCTGTCGATCCAAACGCTGGTTACGGCGCTAACACTGGTGCTGTTGATGGCTCCCTGAGCGAAGAAGCTGCTCTGCGCGCAATCACCACCTTCTACTTCGAATACGACAGCTCGGACCTGAAGCCAGAAGCCATGCGCGCTCTGGATGTTCACGCTAAAGACCTGAAAGCAAACGGCGCTCGCGTTGTTCTGGAAGGCAACACCGACGAACGTGGTACTCGTGAGTACAACATGGCACTGGGCGAGCGTCGTGCGAAAGCCGTTCAGCGTTACCTGGTACTGCAAGGTGTTTCCCCAGCTCAGCTGGAACTGGTTTCCTACGGCGAAGAGCGTCCAGTTGCTACCGGCAACGACGAGCAGTCCTGGGCTCAAAACCGTCGCGTCGAACTGCGTAAGTAATTCGTCATGCGAACGTGCCGTCGTGCTGTAACTGTTTTGGCTCTCAGCCTCGCACCGCTTGCGGTGTGGGCTGCGGTTCCTGTGGTCGATAATGACTCCGGCTATAACAATAGCGGGAGCAGTTATCCGCCTGCGGGTTACGGTACGAACGGCGCCTATGCCGGGGGAGGGGTTTCGGCCCCTGTCTCGGCACAGGGCGAGCTGTTCAACCAACTGCAATCGATGCAAGAGCAGATCTCGCGCCAGCAAGGCGTGATAGAAGTTTTGCAAAATGATGTTGCGCGCATGAAGCAGGAAAACCTGGAGCGATACCAGGATCTTGATCGGCGCATAGGAACCGGCGTTGCACCAGCCGCGACTCCTGATAATTCTTCCACCGGTGGCGATTTGAACGCCCCCGGTGCAGCAGCAGGTGCGGGAGCAGCAGCTGCTCAAGCCCCCGCAGCGGGTAGCGAACCGGCTGATCCGGCGAAGGAAAAACTGTACTACGATGCAGCCTTCGACCTGATCAAGGCCAAGGATTTCGACAAAGCCAGCCAGGCTTTTACCGCTTTCCTGCGCAAATACCCGAACAGCCAATACGCGGGCAATGCCCAGTACTGGTTGGGCGAAGTCAATTTGGCCAAAGGCGATCTGCAGGGTGCAGGTCAGGCTTTTGCCAAGGTTTCGCAGTTGTACCCCAAGCACGCCAAAGTGCCTGACTCGCTGTACAAGCTGGCTGATGTAGAGCGTCGCCTTGGTCATACCGACAAGGTGAAAGGCATTTTGCAACAGGTTGTGTCGCAATATCCTGGCACTTCCGCAGCTCAGTTGGCCCAACGCGATTTGCAACGCATGTAAACGTGTTTGACCCAATTAGAAGAAACCCGCACTTGTTGCGGGTTTTTTCGTTAGAATTCACGCCCTTTTTCTGAAACACCGCTTTTTGGGATCTGCGCGTTGGCGGGGTTCCTTTAAGTGCCTGACGGAGGCGGACAGCCTGTTTAGCTGTTACGCCCGTGGCGACTATGCAAGACACATTGAGAATCACCGAAGTTTTTTACTCTTTGCAGGGTGAAACGCGCACCGCCGGGCTGCCCACCGTTTTTGTGCGCCTGACAGGTTGCCCTTTGCGTTGCCAATACTGCGACAGCGCCTACGCGTTCAGCGGCGGTACCGTTCGCGAGCTCGACGATATACTCGAGCAAGTAGCCGGTTTCCGTCCGCGCTACGTTTGCGTCACCGGCGGCGAGCCGTTGGCGCAACCCAACGCCATCCCATTGCTCAAGCAGTTGTGTGATGCCGGTTACGAAGTCTCACTGGAAACCAGTGGTGCCCTCGATATCTCGGCAGTGGATTCACGCGTCAGTCGTGTGGTCGACCTGAAAACCCCGGGTTCGAAGGAGGCGCATCGCAATCGCTACGAGAACATCGAACTGCTCACGCCGAACGACCAAGTGAAGTTTGTCATTTGCTCGCGCGAAGACTATGACTGGGCTGTCTCCAAACTCATCCAGTACGGTCTGGACCGGCGTGCGGGTGAAGTGCTGTTTTCGCCAAGTCACCATGACCTGAACGCTCGGGACCTGGCGGATTGGGTGGTGGCGGACAATCTGCCGGTGCGCCTGCAATTGCAGCTGCATAAATATCTTTGGAACGACGAGCCGGGGCGCTGATATGACTGAACAACTGAACACTGCTGAAAAACGTGCGGTTATCCTGCTGTCGGGTGGCCTGGATTCGGCAACGGTCGTGGCTATGGCGCGCGCTGAAGGCTATAGCTGCTACACCATGAGCTTCAACTATGGTCAGCGTTCCCTTGCCGAGCTGCATGCTGCCAAACGTGTTGCCCATGACCTGGGCGTGGTCGAGCACAAGGTGATCGGCCTTGATCTGAACGGCATGGGCGGGTCGGCACTGACCGATAGCAGTATCGACGTCCCGGAAACGCCAGGCGAAGGTATCCCGGTGACCTACGTGCCTGCACGTAACACCGTGTTCCTGTCCCTTGCTCTCGGCTGGGCCGAGGTGCTCGGTGCGCGCGATATCTTTATCGGCGTAAACGCTGTCGACTATTCGGGTTACCCGGACTGCCGTCCTGAGTTCATCGAGGCTTTCGAGCGCATGGCCAATCTGGCAACGAAAGCCGGAGTGGAAGGCAATGGCTTCCGCATTCAGGCGCCACTGCAAAACCTCAGCAAGGCACAAATCATTGAGGTTGGTGTGAAGTTGGGCGTTAATTATGGGCTGACGGTTTCCTGCTACCAGGCCGACGATAAAGGCTTTGCGTGCGGCAAATGCGACAGCTGTCGTCTGCGTTCAGAAGGCTTCGCGGCCGCTGGAATAACCGATCCAACCCCTTATTTTTGATTTATTTCAAATTAAGTGTTGAATAGTCCTTAGAAATCAGTATTATACGCGCCACCACACAGCGGGTCGTTAGCTCAGTTGGTAGAGCAGTTGGCTTTTAACCAATTGGTCGTAGGTTCGAATCCCACACGACCCACCATTTTTGTAGCAGTTTTAAAAGTCTGGAAGGCCCACGCAAGTGAGGATTTCCGGATTTTTTTTTGCCCGCGATTTAGGTCTGGCTCACACACTGGGCTACAGCGCACAACCCAGGTCAGAATCATCTTTTGCATCCATTGGATATTCTGTAGCCTTGCGCAGCTTCAATGTTATCCGTGCCTGATGAATACTCACTTTCCCGGCGGTGCCCTGAAGGGGTCCGGAGCCGGGTGTATACTCGACTTTCGCGCTTAAGCGCTTGCAGGTCTTGCGAACATGACGCAGATTTCTGAACGCCTTCTGGTTCAAGCTCACCTCGACGCCAAACAGCCCAAGCCGCTGACGGTTGAGGAAGAGGCTTATTACCGTGCCGCCATCGCAGCAGAGCTAAAAGCTCAAGACGCGGTGCTGGTTGCCCACTTCTATTGTGATCCGGTCATTCAGGCCTTGGCCGAAGAAACCGGTGGTTGCGTGTCCGATTCGCTTGAGATGGCACGTTTTGGCAACGCTCACCCAGCCAAGACTGTGGTGGTCGCGGGTGTGAAGTTCATGGGCGAAACCGCCAAAATCCTCAACCCTGAAAAGCGTGTGCTGATGCCGACGCTGGAAGCGACCTGCTCGTTGGACCTCGGTTGCCCGGTGGATGAGTTCTCTGCTTTCTGCGATCAGCATCCCGAGCGCACGGTGGTGGTGTATGCCAACACTTCTGCTGCGGTTAAAGCCCGGGCGGACTGGGTGGTGACTTCCAGCTGTGCACTGGAGATCGTCGAAAGCCTGATGGACAACGGTGAAACCATCATCTGGGGCCCGGACAAGCATTTGGGCACTTACATCCAGCGCAAGACCGGCGCCGACATGCTGCTATGGGACGGTGCCTGCATCGTTCACGAGGAGTTCAAGTCCAAGCAGCTGGAAGACATGAAGGCTCTGTATCCGGACGCGGCGATTCTGGTGCACCCGGAGTCGCCCACCTCGGTGATCGAACTGGCAGATGCCGTCGGTTCTACCAGTCAATTGATCGCTGCGGCGCAGAGTCTGCCAAACAAGACGTTTATCGTCGCGACAGACCGAGGCATCTTCTACAAGATGCAGCAGCTGTGCCCGGATAAAGTGTTCATTGAAGCTCCTACGGCCGGTAACGGCGCAGCGTGCCGTAGTTGCGCACATTGCCCGTGGATGGCGATGAACACCCTGGAGCGCACGCTGAAGAGCTTGAAGGAAGGCGCAAACGAGATTTTCGTTGATCCGGCGTTGATTCCGCAGGCGATCAGGCCGTTAAAGCGGATGCTCGATTTTACTCAGGCTGCGCGGATGAAGTTGGCGGGTAACGCCTGAGTTCTGTCAGATAAGTCACAAAAACTGTGGGAGCGAGCCTGCTCGCGAAGACCGTGTATCAGCCGACATTGATGTTGTTTGATACACCGCTTTCGCGAGCAGGCTCGCTCCCACATTGATTTGTGCAATCGGCAATTACTTGCTCTTCTTTGGAATACGAACGAGCTGAGTGTTGGAGTACATGTCATGCCAGCTGCGTTTTTGTTTGTCGAACAGCGGCCAGATAAAGCCCAGGCCCATGCACAGCCAGGAGGCAATCGACACCACAAAGCGCAACAATGCCTGCCACAGGCTGATCGATGATCCATCGGGGTTTTGCACCCGGATGCACCACACCTGCATGCCAAGGGTTTGCCCGGACCAGGTCCAGAACTTGGCAAAGAAACCAAACAGCACAAAAAATAGAACGGTGGACAGCAGTGGATCGCCGTCGAGCGCCCCCGCTTCGGTCAGCGTGCGCATCCTCTCTTCGCCAACGATTGCCATCTGAATCATCTTGTAGATGCCTGCGGTGACGATCAACAGTGCGGTACACAGCAGGAAATCATAAAACATCGCTGCCAGACGACGACCCAGGGTCGCGGCGGGGAAGTCGCCCTGAGGTTTGAGCAGATGTTTCGACATGGCAGGGCTCTCGGCGAAAAAAGAAGCCATTTTACGGATTTACGCGCACAAAAAAGCCCCTGATGTCAGCATCAGGGGCTTTTTCGTTACAGAAGATTAAGCTTCTGCTTGAACTTCGTCAGCCTGCATGCCTTTTTGGCCCTGCACTGCGATGAAGGTCACTTTTTGGCCTTCTTTCAGGCTTTTGAAGCCGTTGCCCTGAATGGCGCGGAAATGCACGAACAGATCCGGACCGCTTTCTGGAGTGATAAAACCAAAACCTTTCTCGTCGTTAAACCACTTGACGGTACCGCTCTGACGTTGGGACATTTCTTATTTCCTTTGACGCAATAATTAATGACAGTCTCCTTCTCATGAAAGAGTACTGGGGCTGGTTGCAGGAAAGTAAGAGGACGTCGAACGGGATGTAGCTAACATGTAGGCTACTGCCCAGGTCACGATTCCAAGCGACCCATGCAAACACAGTGAACAAACTCTACGCCAACTACCAGATAAAAAACAAGCCCCTGTCAGGGGCCCGGTTTTGCTCAGGTTTTGGCAGTTAGTCGGTCCACTAGTAGCGGCTTAGACGATAGAGGTGTTCAATTGTTTTCGATCGTTATAAGGCAAGTTCATAATCGAAAACATGCACTGTTTTATGGCGGTTGCGTTACAGATTAGTGCACTCTTAACGCAACCGCGTTACGTATAGAAACAGTCAATCAACCACGATAGTAGCGTTGTGGAACAAATGGCATTTTGCTTACAAGCAACGGTACCTTTTTGCCACGAACAATCGCCCATACGGGTGTGTCGATTGCACTGTAAGCGCTGTCCAGATAACCCATGGCCAAGGGAGCTCCCAAGGTCGGGCCAAAGCCACCGCTGCAAACCGCGCCGATGATTTCACCTGCTTCGTTGACGATTTCTGCGCCTTCACGCACTGGAGTCCGCTCTTGGGGCAGCAGGCCTACCCGTTTACGGTTGACGCCCGCCTGCTGTTGCTCAAAGACAGTTTGAGCCCCAGGGAACCCACCGGCCCGCGCACCATCGGCACGTCGTGGTTTGGAAATGGCCCACAACAGGCTCGCTTCAATCGGAGTGGTCTGCGTGTTCATGTCATGGCCGTAGAGGCACAACCCAGCTTCCAGGCGCAACGAATCGCGTGCGCCGAGGCCAATGGCTTCGACTTCGGGTTCGGCCAGCAGCGCGCGGGCCAGCGTTTCAGTATTCGCTGTGGGCACGGAGATTTCGAAGCCGTCTTCGCCGGTGTAACCCGAGCGGCTGACAAAGCAGTCGACGCCCAGCAATTTGATGCGGGCGAACTGCATGAACGTCATCTTTGCCACTTCTGGCGCCAGGCGCGCGAGCACGGTGACAGCGGCCGGACCCTGCAATGCCAGCAGCGCGCGTTCTTCAAACAGCGGTTCGATGCTGCATTGATCACCGATGTGCTGGCGCAGGTGGGCCAGGTCCTGGTCCTTGCACGCTGCGTTGACCACCAGGAACAGTTCGTCGTTGCCGAGGTTGGCAACCATCAGGTCATCGAGAATGCCGCCGGTGTCGTTGGTGAACATCGCGTAGCGCTGCATGCCCACGGGCAGGTCGATGATGTCCACTGGCACCAGGCTTTCCAGCGCTTTTGCGGCATTGGCGCCCGTGAGGCGGATCTGGCCCATGTGCGAGACATCGAATAACCCGGCCTGATCACGGGTGTGTTGATGTTCTTTCATCACGCCCAATGGGTATTGCACCGGCATGTCGTAACCGGCAAAGGGCACCATACGGGCGCCGAGTTCGATGTGCAGTGCGTGCAACGGGGTTTTCAACAGGTGTTCAGTGGACATATTCAGCTCCTGGAAAGAATGCAGATGAGCGCACATCAGCACTCGATAATGTTGACCGCCAAACCGCCGCGGGCGGTTTCCTTGTATTTGCTTTTCATGTCGGCGCCGGTTTGGCGCATGGTGCGGATGACCTTGTCGAGCGACACAAAATGCTGGCCATCCCCGCGCAGCGCTATGCGTACTGCGTTGATTGCCTTGACCGAGCCCATGGCGTTGCGCTCGATGCAAGGCACCTGCACCAGACCGCCGATGGGGTCGCAGGTCAGGCCGAGGTTGTGTTCCATGCCGATCTCGGCGGCGTTTTCCACTTGCTGGACGCTGCCGCCAAGCACCTCGCACAGGGCCCCGGCGGCCATGGAGCAGGCAACACCGACCTCGCCCTGACACCCGACTTCGGCGCCGGAAATCGAGGCGTTCTCTTTGTACAGAATGCCGATCGCAGCCGCCGTCAGCAGAAAGCGCACAACGCCATCTTCGGTGGCGCCGGGTATGAAACGCATGTAGTAGTGCAACACCGCTGGCACTATTCCGGCTGCACCGTTAGTGGGCGCAGTGACCACACGTCCACCGTTGGCGTTTTCTTCGTTGACTGCCAACGCGTAGAGATTGACCCAGTCGAGCACCGACAATGGATCGCGCAATGCGGATTCCGGGTGTTTGCACAATTGACGATGCAGCGCTGCTGCACGCCGCTTGACCTTCAAGCCTCCCGGCAAAATGCCTTCGTTACGGCAGCCAGCGTCGACGCAGTCCTGCATCACTTGCCAGATTTTAAGCAGGCCGGCGCGGGTTTCCGCTTCCGGGCGCCAGGCGCTTTCGTTGGTCAGCATCACCTGGCTGATCGACAAGCCGTAGGTGGCGCAGTGCCCTAGCAGGTCTTTCGCGCTTTTGAAGGGGAAAGTCAGTGGCGTGGCGTCTTCGACAATACGGTCGGCGCCAGCCGCATCTTCATCGACCACAAAACCGCCGCCTACCGAATAATATTCGCGGCTACGGATTTGCAGGCCTGCCGCATCGAAGGCGCGAAAAATCATGCCGTTGGGGTGATAAGTCAACGGTTTTCGAATCATCGCCAAATGTTCTTTTTCGTTGAACGCAATGCTGTGCTCACCGAGGAGGTTCAATCGGCCGTTGCCACGAATCTCTTGCAGTCGGGTGGCGACGGTTTCGGTGTTCACGGTGTCGGGGTGTTCGCCTTCCAGGCCAAGCAACACCGCTTTATCGCTGCCGTGTCCTTTGCCGGTGGCGCCGAGAGATCCATACAGCTCGATTTTGACGCAGGTGGTTGCTGCCAGTAGTCCTTCACGGCGCAGACCTTCGACGAAACGTGCCGCCGCGCGCATTGGGCCAACGGTGTGGGAGCTGGAAGGTCCGATGCCAATCTTGAACAGGTCGAACACGCTTAACGACATAGTTGTTCTCCGGTTTCTTGTTATAGGAGTGGGGGAATCTGAAGCTCGCAAATCCCTGTTGGAACGAGCCGGCTCGCGATAGCAGTCTTTCAGTCGACGTTATGGTGAATGTCAGTCCGCTATCGCGAGCAGGCTCGCTCCCACAAGGTTATGTGGTGTTCTTGAGAGTGGGGCGCGATTAACCGCCCCACGCAGGTTTAAGCGTAGCTTTCGATCGACGGGCAGGCGCAGACCAGGTTGCGATCGCCAAACACGTTGTCGACGCGACCGACCGGTGGCCAGTACTTGCCTTCGATCAGCGACGCAACCGGATACACCGCTTGCTCACGGCTATACGGGTGAGTCCACTCGCCAACGATTTCCTGAGCCGTGTGCGGGGCGTTTTTCAGCGGGTTGTCGTCCTTGTCCAGCGTGCCGTTTTCCACTGCACGAATCTCTTCGCGGATGCGGATCATGGCGTCGCAGAAGCGGTCCAGCTCTTCTTTGGACTCACTTTCTGTCGGCTCGATCATCAACGTGCCGGCCACCGGGAACGACATGGTCGGCGCATGGAAGCCAAAATCGATCAGACGCTTGGCCACGTCATCGACGCTGATACCGCTGCTGTCTTTCAATGGGCGCAGATCAAGAATGCATTCGTGCGCAACCAAACCGTTGCTGCCGGTGTACAGCACCGGATAGTGCTCTTCGAGGCGACGGGAAATGTAGTTGGCGTTCAAGATTGCCAGTTGCGACGCGCGCTTGAGGCCCGCGCCGCCCATCATCCGAATGTACATCCAGGTGATCGGCAAGATGCTCGCGCTGCCGAACGGTGCTGCGCAAACGGCACCTTCCTTGCGCTCCATGGTGCCGTGCCCTGGCAGGAATGGCGTGAGGTGCGACTTCACGCCAATCGGGCCGACGCCCGGGCCGCCACCGCCGTGGGGGATGCAGAAGGTTTTGTGCAAGTTAAGGTGAGACACGTCGCCGCCGAACTTGCCGGGTGCGCAGAGGCCGACCATCGCGTTCATGTTGGCGCCATCGATGTACACCTGGCCGCCGTGGTCATGAATGATCCCGCAGATTTCGCGGATGCCTTCTTCGAACACACCGTGGGTCGACGGGTAAGTGATCATCAGCGCGGCGAGGTGTTCGCGGTGCTCGATGGCTTTGGCGCGCAGGTCTTCGATGTCGACGTTGCCACGGGCATCGCACGCGGTGACGACAACGCGCATGCCGGCCATGTTGGCGGTGGCCGGGTTCGTGCCGTGGGCGGATGAGGGGATCAGGCAGATGTCGCGACGGTCATCGCCACGGCTCTGGTGGTAGGCGCGAATGGCCAGCAAACCGGCATATTCACCCTGGGAACCGGCGTTCGGTTGCAGCGAAATCGCGTCGTAACCGGTAGCGGCGCAGAGCATCGCTTCCAGTTCGTCGGTCAACCGCTGGTAGCCGGCGCTTTGCTCGGCCGGAGCGAATGGGTGCAGGGCACCGAATTCGGCCCAGGTGACCGGGATCATTTCGCTGGCGGCGTTGAGCTTCATGGTGCAGGAACCCAGCGGGATCATGGTGCGATCCAGGGCCAGGTCCTTGTCGGCGAGCTTGCGCAGGTAGCGCATCAGCTCGGTTTCCGAATGGTAACGGTTGAATACCGGGTGGCTGAGGATTGGCGATTGACGAACCAATGCGGCCGGGAGGGTGCTTTGAACGCTTGCAGCCAATGCCGCGAAATCTGGCAGCGCTTGACCGTCGGCCAAGAGTGCCCACAGGGTTTCGATGTCGGCTTGCGAGGTCGTTTCGTCCAGGGACAGGCCAAGGCGCTCGCCATCAACGACGCGCAGGTTGATCTGTTGGGCGTGAGCCTTGTCGTGCAGCGTGGCGGTGTTGGCGCCAGTGTTCAGCGTCAGCGTATCGAAGAAGCTTTCCTGCTCAACGCTCAGACCCAAAGCGTTCAAGCCCTTGGCCAGAATCGCGGTCAGGTGGTGAATGCGGTTGGCAATCTGCGTCAGTCCTTTAGGGCCGTGGTACACGGCGTACATGCTGGCGATGTTGGCCAACAATACCTGTGCGGTGCAGATGTTGCTGGTGGCTTTCTCGCGGCGGATATGTTGCTCGCGGGTCTGCATCGCCAGGCGCAGGGCCGGCTTGCCGAAACGGTCCACGGAGACACCGACCAGACGGCCAGGCATGTCGCGCTTGAACGCATCTTTAGTGGAGAAATATGCCGCGTGCGGACCACCGAAGCCCAGCGGCACGCCGAAGCGTTGGGCGCTGCCGATGGCCACGTCGGCACCGAATTCGCCCGGTGGAGTTAGCACGGTCAGGGCCAGCAGGTCAGCGGCCACGGCCACCAACGCGTTAGCTGCGTGGAAGCGTTCGGTCAGTTCGCGGTAATCGAACACGTCACCGTTGCTGGCCGGGTATTGCAGCAACGCGCCGAAGAACGGCGTCACATCGGTCAGTTCGAGCTCGTCGCCGACGATAACGTCGATGCCCAACGGCTCGGCGCGGGTGCGCAGCACGTCGAGGGTTTGCGGGTGGCAATGCACCGAGGCGAAGAAAGCGTGGCTGCCCTTGTTCTTGCTCAGGCGTTTGCAGAAGGTCATGGCTTCGGCGGCAGCGGTGGCTTCATCCAGCAGCGAAGCGTTGGCAATTGGCAGGCCGGTCAGGTCGCTGATCAGCGTTTGGAAGTTCAACAGCGCTTCCAGACGACCTTGGGAAATTTCCGGCTGGTACGGGGTGTAAGCGGTGTACCAGGCCGGGTTTTCCAACAGGTTGCGCAGAATCGGCGACGGCGTGTGGGTGCCGTAGTAGCCCTGGCCGATATACGTCTTGAACAGCTGGTTTTTGCTGGCGATGGTTTTGATCAACGCCAACGCATCGGCTTCGCTCAGGCCATCTTCGAGGCCGAGGACGCTGGTGCCTTTGATGCTGTCCGGGATAACGCTGGCGCTCAAGGCTTCCAGGGAGTCAAAACCGAGGCTGTTGAGCATCGCTTGCTCGTCGCCTGCGCGCGGGCCGATGTGTCGGGCGATGAATTCGTTGGCGGTCGTGAGGTTTACTTGGGTCATGTCGGCGCTCCTCAGGCTTCGGCGTTGGCTTTGATCAGACGGTCGTAAGCGTCCTGATTCAGCAATCTGGCAACCGCTGAAGCATCGGATGGCTGGAAGCGGAAGAACCAGCCTGCGCCCAGCGGATCTTCGTTGACCAGCTCAGGGCTGCTGTCGAGGGCCGGGTTCACTTCCAGCACCTGGCCATCGAGCGGCATGTAAACGCTGCTCGCCGCTTTTACCGATTCAACGGTGGCAGCTTCTGCACCTTTGTCGTAGGACTGCAGCTCTGGCAGTTGTACGAAAACCACGTCGCCCAAGGCGTTCTGCGCGAAAGCGGTAATACCTACCGTGACGCTGCCGTCAGCTTCGGTGCGCAGCCATTCGTGATCTTCAGTAAAACGCAACTCGCTCATGGAAACTCCTAAAGGGGCCAGACTCGTCTGATGGACGCGATTAAATATTCGGGCAGTGCCCGGTTTTATAATCGGTTACTAAGCAAGATCACGGCCAAAGTAGTTTTATTGTTATAAAACAATGAGTTAGCTAGTTTTGGAATAGTCGAATAACAAAAGGCTGTAACGAAATCGCTACAGCTGTTGGCGGCTAAAAAAGCTCAGCCGGATCAAAGCCTTGCAGAATCGCGTGAAAGGACGTGTGTATCGATATCGTTCCGCTGTAGCGCTTTCAGTACAGTTGGAGGTCGTTTTTAAACAACGACCTTGAACACAGGAGGTGTGTGGGGACTTACGGCTTGTTGGGAATGCCGTACTTTCGCAATCGATGGGCGATAGCGGTGTGCGAGGTTTGCAATCGGTTGGCCAGTTGACGGGTGGAGGGATAGCTGGCGTAGAGTTTTTCCAGGAGGGTTTTCTCGAACGCTTCCATCGCTTGTTCCAGGCTATCGACATCATTGTCGTTCTGGCGCGCCACCGAGGTGCCGGCGATATCGAGGTCGCCGATGTCCACCAGGCTGCTTTCACATATCGCCGCAGCGCGGAAGATCACGTTCTGTAATTGCCGCACATTTCCCGGCCAGCGATTGCCGAGCAGCGCCGGGTAGGTGCCGGGCGCCAATCGACAGACCGGTCGCTGAATTTGCGCACAGGCTTGCTGCATGAAATAGCGCGCCAGCAACAAAATATCCTGACCACGTTCGCGCAGTGGCGGAACTTCGACATTGAGCACGTTGAGGCGATAGAACAGGTCTTCGCGGAAGGTGCCTTCGCTGACCATTTTTTCCAGGTCGCGGTGGGTTGCGCTGAGGATCCGCACATTGACCTTGACCTCACGATCACCGCCGACCCGACGGAAGCTGCCGTCGTTGAGAAAGCGCAGTAATTTGGCCTGCAAGTACGGCGACATTTCGCCGATTTCATCGAGAAACACCGTGCCCTGATTGGCCAGTTCCATCAGCCCAGGCTTGCCGCCCCGTTGCGCGCCGGTGAAGGCGCCAGGTGCATAGCCGAACAGTTCGCTTTCGGCGAGGTTCTCCGGCAATGCCGCGCAATTCAAAGCCAGAAAGGGTGAACTGTGCCGAGCACTGATGGCGTGACAGGCTCGGGCGACCAACTCTTTACCGGTGCCCGTCTCGCCCTGGATAAGTAACGGCGCATCGAGGGCTGCGACGCGTTGCGCGCGGGCCTTCAACGTCCGAATCGCCGGTGACTCACCCAGCAACGCATCAAAGCCCTCGGCATGGTCGTGGTGCAGTGCCGAGAGCCGTTCGCCGATGCGGTTTGGCTGATACAGCGTCAGCAACGCACCTGCGTCAGTGATCGGCGTCGCGTCCAGTAGCAAGGTCTGGCCGTTGACGGTGATCTCGCGCAGGGGCAGGCGAAAACCGTTTTCCAGCAAGGCATCGAGCAATGCCGGGTCCGCGAACAGATCGGCGATGCTTTCGCCGGCAGGTTCGCGTCCATACAGAGCGATCAGTGCCGGGTTGGCCAGCAACACTTTGCCGGCGCTGTCGAGGGCCAGCACCGGATCAGTCATGGCCGCCAACAACGCATCCAGTTGCAAGTGCCGACGCTGGCCAGGAAGAATGTCGACCACGGTCATCGCTTGCACGCCGCGCACGCTCAATAATGCATCGCGCAGTTCATCGAGAACCTGCGGGCTGAGCGTTGGCGCGTCGATATAGACGTTAGGCGGGACCATTTCCACCGCATCCAGGTTGAGATTGCGCCCACCGAGCAAGGCCAGGACTTCCTGGGTAATACCGACGCGGTCGATGAAGCTGACGTGGATACGCATGAGGCGATTTTGGTTCTGGCGTGCGAAGGGTGGCAAGTATGCCTTGGTGGAGGGGTTAGGTGAAATCTGGCGCGGGTCCCATGCAGGCGCGGGCAGGCCCGCACGCACAGGCAACTGTTAATTATTCAAGGTGTTCGGGCTTCACCGGATCACCGGATTTAACGTGCAACTGCGCCCTTACATCCTCAAACATCAAGTCATATTCCTTGTGTACCGAACCGATACTGGCTTCCTTGGGCATGCCGTAATTTTGCGCAATGCGTGTGGCATGGCGGGCAAAGTCGAAGGCTTGGTCCTTGGGCAGGAAAAACGTTTCGTTCAATTCCTTGCCCTCAACCGTGCCATGCATTTTGAATAGCATGCCTTCGCCTTCCTTGGGGTCCTGGCTGACTTCATAGTCGATACACAGGTTGTAGCTGTAATCGTCCTTGTTCAACGCGTGGCGCTCAATGTGTAGATGACCGGGCTCGAACGTAGCCATTGGCGTCTCTCCTTTAAAAAAGGTCTTGAATAAGGGCAGACCCCGCGCCCTGAATAACGTTTCAATTATGGACATCAGACGTTAGTTTGCTTTTGCACTGGCGCCAATCAAAAGGTGGCGTGGTCATGGACTCAGGGTGAGCGGGAGCTGATATGAACGTGTTGCTGGAGCATCAAGCGCCTTACGACTGGCCGGCGATGCTGAGCTTCTTGTCGACGCGGGCGATCGTCGGGATGGAAGTCGTAGCTGAGGGGGCTTATTCGCGCAGTATCAGTCTGAACGGCGTTCACGGTACTTTTTCGATAAGGCCGGCGGCCGCGAATTTTCTTGAGCTGTCACTGGACTTTCCAGACGCTGACGCCGTCCCCGAGATCGTTGCACGCCTGCGGCGAATGTTTGATCTGGACGCGGACCTGGCCAGTATTCACCGGCAACTGGCGACGGATCCGTTGATGGCGCGGTTGATTGCCGAACGTCCGGGGCTGCGGGTGCCGGGGGCGTGGGACGGGTTGGAATTGGCGATTCGTGCGGTGTTGGGGCAGCAGATAACGGTGGTTGCGGCGATCAAACTGGCGGGGAAACTGGTGGGGCAATATGGCGAGGCGCTCGATTGCGCGCAGCGAGGACTGACTCACGTGTTTCCTGAAGCAGCGGTATTGGCGGCGGCGGAACTGGCGACGCTGGGCATGCCAAAAAGTCGTGGCCGGACGTTATCAGGTGTAGCGCAGGCATTACTCGATGACCCGTTGTTGTTTGATCCACAACGCGCGGGTGGGGTTGCACGGCTGTTGGCATTGCACGGGATTGGCGACTGGACCGCGCAATACATTGCCTTGCGGCAGTTGCGCGATCCGGACGCTTTTCCATCCGGCGATGTAGGGTTGATCAATGCGCTGGCGGCGTTGGAAGGCGCGCCGGTCACGTCTTCACAGTTGCTGCTGCGCGCGCAAGCCTGGCGCCCTCATCGAGGGCATGCGGCGCAGCATTTGTGGGCCTCACTGGCGCGGGCTGACTGAGCATTACTACCACTGCGCGCGGTGCGAGCCCAACTCTGCGGCTGGAAGCGCCCACTGCAACGGTGTGCCGGTTATTTTCAGAGGTACCTGCAGCCGATGCGCCGGCCCCCAAGGCGTCTGCTCCAGCAACAGGCCCTGATCGTTGACATCCTCCGCGCGTAGTGGCTCGTGGGTGCCGGGGCCTTGTTCGATCAACAGCTTCGCGGTTCTGGCCAGTGACAAACGTGCCGAACCCCCTCGGCCCAGCAAGCAAATTGCACTGGCCGCCATCAGGTAACCGGTCGCGTGATCGAGCGCTTGCAAGGGTAGCGGGATTGGTTTGTCTGCATGTTTCCAATGCATGCCCGCTTCAGCAATCCCGCTGCTCATCTGCACCAAGCTGTCGAAACCGCGGCGGTTTTGCAACGGGCCGCTCCAGCCGTAGGCATTGAGGCAGACATCGACCAGGCCAGGCGCCCATTGCTCTCGCTCGGCGACGCCGTAGCCCAAGTGCTCAAGTGCGTCAGCGCGGTAACCGTGGAGCAAAACATCAGCGTCCTTCAGCAGGTTTTTGAAGACTGCACGATCCGCAGCGTCGTGCAGGTCAAGTCGTGCGCAACGTTTGCCTAAAGTAACTTCCGGTACGACGCCGGGTTCATTCCAGGTGGGCGGGTCTATGCGCAGAACATTGGCGCCGAGCCCCGCGAGGAAGCGACTCGCAACAGGGCCCGCCAGTACTCGGGTCAGGTCCAATACCTTGATGCCTGCCAAGGGTTGCGCAACGGAACCTTGCCACGTTTTTGCTAGATGGCTGCCCGGTGCGAAATGAATCAGTGGTTCAGCGTTGACTGCTTGCCCTTGAGGATGGGCCTGCCACTGCGCCCAGCTGCGCATTTCGGCTGCACAGCCTCCGGCGTCGACCACTGCGTGTTCCAGATCGGTTTTACGCCACTGCGCAACCTTGCTCGCCATTGCCGCTCGGTCGGTACAGGCACCCAGCACCTTTTCCGCGGCGGCGCGGTGATGAGGGGCGTTGGTGTGCAGGCGAATCCAGCCGTCCTGGGTCGGGTAGTCGCCGGCGACCGGATCCCATAACGGCGGGACGCTCCAGCCGACGGGACGAATCGAGGTGGCGAACCAGAACGAGGCGAGGCGGCGGTCGACTTCAAGGCTGGGCAGACGGCCGGTTTGCTGCTGCAACAATTCGCTGACGGCCTGGCCAGCGGCGGCGATGCTGGTGCTGGCCAGGTCGGTGACAGCGAACGCCGAGGGCAGGGCGCCGCTCGACGTAAACGGGATCGGGGTGTGCGGCAAGCCGAGTGCGGCTTGAATGGACGTGAGTAAATCAGTCATCGAAGGCCCTCCGGAACGAGGGTTCGATGATAGATCAAAAAATTGTCAGGCTGGATGAATGATCGTTCCCACGCCGAATGGGGGAACGATCAGTGGCTTACACCCGGAACTGATCCATCAATTTCATTTGGTGGGTGGTCAGGTTGTTGAGTTGGTTGCTGATCTGCGCCGATTCGGTGGCTTGGCCGGTCAGGGTTTCGGTAACGGTACGGATCGCCGAGACGTTGCGGTTGACCTCTTCGGCGACGGCGCTTTGCTGTTCGGCGGCGCTGGCGATTTGCAGGTTCATGTCGCTGATCACGGTGACCGCGTCACTGATTTTGCTCAGGGCCTGCACCGCTTGCTGGATCTGACCGGCATTGCTATGCGCCTGGGTCTGGCTCGAATGCATGGTGGCGACCACGCCGCGAGTGCCGGTCTGGATGCGCTCGATCACCAAGCGGATTTCCTCTACCGAGTCTTGGGTGCGCTTGGCCAGGTTGCGAACTTCATCGGCGACCACCGCGAAGCCTCGACCACTTTCCCCGGCGCGGGCTGCTTCGATGGCGGCGTTAAGGGCCAGCAGGTTGGTTTGTTCGGCGATACTGCGGATCACTTCCAGCACCGAACCGATCTGCTCACTGTTCACCGCCAGGGCTTCGACTTCGGTCACGGCTTTGCTGACTTCATCGGCAAGCTGATTAATATCGCGGGTGCTGCGCTCGATGATGGACATGCCATCGCGAGCCGATTGATCGGCCCCTTTGGCGGCATTGGCTGCGTTTGACGCGCTGTTGGCAACGTCATGCGCAGTGGCGCTCATTTCGTTGGAGGCGGTGGCCACCTGGTCGATTTCACGGAACTGCACCAACATGCCTTCGCTGGTCTGCCGGGCGATTTCCGATGACTGATCCGCTGTGCCACGAGCGTCGGTAATGCTTTGTTTGATCTGCGCGATGGTAGGTTGCAACTTGTCGAGAAAGCGGTTGAACCAACCCACCAGTTCACCCAATTCGTCTTTCTTGTGGTAGTGCAAACGCTGCGTCAGGTCGCCGTCGCCACTGGCAATTTCCTTGAGCATTTGCGCAACGCTGTTGATCGGACGGGTCACGCCGGAAGCGGTGAGCCATATCAGCAGCAAGCCGATAAGACCGGCAATCGCTGCAACCAGCACGGCTTTAAGCGTACCGCTTCTTTGGGCTGCATCAAGCACCGCTTGCAGCTTCACAGAGTCGGCGAGCAGCACTTGTTTCGGCAGGTCGATGACGACGCCCCAGGGTTTGGAATCGCTGATCGGACTGACCGGGTATACCGCGCGGATCAGATCACCTTGCTCGAGGATTTTCGGTGCGCCGCTGCTGAGCAATTGCAGAACGTCCTTGCCGTCCGCGCCCAGGGTGTCGCCGATATTTTTGCCGACTTTACTGGCGTCAACACTGTAACCGGCAAGAACGCCGCTGCCGGAGACAATCAGCATGTGCCCGGCGCTGTTGAACAACTCGCGTTGTGAGTCGACGGCGGCGGCTTGCAACGCATCGAGGGCGATGTCCACGCCGACCACGCCAATCGATTTGCCGTCCACCAGCAACGGTACGGAAATGGTCGTCATCAGCATTTCCTTACCGCCGACGGTATCGGCGTACGGATCCAGCAAGCAGGTGCGTTTGCTGTCGCGCGGGCAGGTGTACCAACTGTTGTAAGGAATACCGCTGATATTTTGAGTGGTCTTGGTCATGTCGTCTTCGACCATGATCGTATTCAATGCCTCACCACCGGCACGACTCCAATAGCTGGCGAAACGTCCTGCTTCGTTAGACTGTCGGGCAGCGTCGTTGGTGAATTCATTGTCCTTGCCATCCAGCCCATTGGGCTCGAACGCCAGCCAGACGCCCAGCACCTTGCTATTGCGTTCGAACGCGGTTTTCAAACTCTGATTCAACTCTTCGCGCACAGCGCCAGCGTCCAGTGAACGCTTGGCCGCCATGTTGCGCATGTCCTTGATCTGATCAGCGAGAGCGGTCACCACCAGCAGGGTTTCGCCAAAGGTCTTTTGTACTCGCACGGCTTGCTCGGCGGCCTTGGCCTGAAGCAGGTTTTGCACACTGTTGGTGAGCATTTTGCTGCTGGAGGCGCTAACCAGTTCGTCGTTTTGATTGGTCTGGTAAAGGTTCATACCAACAATCAGCGCGACCACGCCCAAAAGGCAAAGACCGGACAACAGGACGATTTTCAGGCGAATAGAAAGAGAGTCGAACATAGGGCGAACTCGCGAATGGATGAGGTGTTGGCTATGAGTCGGCGTCGACCCAATTCGCCGAGTCCATTCAGCGTCATTCCTGAACCATCGGCGTGAGTGAAGGTTGCATGAGCAAAAGCCGATGAGCGGTCGGCGTAAACGTTTGCGGGGTTCAGGAGGGGACTGTAAGTGATTCGGGGCGCGACCAGATCCATAGGTTGCCCAGGCTCATGCCAGCAATAGCCAGGTAAACAGGCCAGCCGTGATCCAGCATGAATAACATCAGCCCGGCACAGAGCAACATGCTGACAGTGGCGCTGATTTTCGCCCGGCGCGCAATGATTCTGCCATTACGCCAGTTACTCAGGATGGGGCCGAACAGCCGGTGGTTCTCCAGCCAGGCACTCAGGCGCGGTGAGCTTTTGGTGGCGGCCCATGCGGCCAGCAAAATGAACTCTGTGGTCGGCAAACCAGGCACGACGATGGCGATCAGGCCTATGCCGAGGCTGACATAGGCCAGTAAGCCGAAAAGGATTCGTGAAATCTTGGATGAGGCGAGTTGTTTACGGGTCATAAGGTCGACATTCATACCCTGTAGGATCGAGCGGTGCAGCGATCCTACAGGGGTAAGTGATCAGGCGAGTTCTGTCGCGTAGGCCTGTTCCAACAGAACCGTGAAGCGATTAAACGCGTTGATTGCGCCTTTATCCAGTTCAGTTTCTTCCTGTGCGTTGAGCTCAAGCCCATCAAGTGTTTTGACGAAGTTTTTCCAGCCATCTGCGCGGCCGCCGGCCGGTTCAGCTAGATGGCGAGCCCCGAAGGTTTCGCTCAGTCCAAGTCCTACCGCACGCTTGATCAGAAATGCCGCACCCAGCTTCGAGCCTTCGGACACAAACAGCCAGCCCAACGCTTCGGCTTTGGTGGGGTTATGCACAGCGCCTGTAAATGGCTCTGGCACTTCGGTCTCAAGATCTGCCAGATCGGCTTTGGCAGCGTCGGCCCTGCAGCGAGCGGGTAAGTCCGTAACGATGGCGGTCAGTTCGGCGTCGTTGTACAGCGACACCAGTTCGGACTGGAACAAATATTGCGCCACCACGAAACGCGCGAAGTTGGCCTGGGTTTCAAACGGCGCGTGGGCTTTGACCAGCGCATCGAGTTTGGTGTGCGGCTCGTTGGTGATCTGGTTCAAGCGTTGCGAACGCAGGGCCGGACGTGCAGTGGTTTCCTGAGTAGTCATGAGAATCCTTGAAGAAGAGAGGCGCTTGGTAACTAGACGAATGAAAAGGCGCCAAAGCGTAAAAATTCTCACTGCGCTGCGTTGACACCGCAGCGCAATGAGGCGGGCAGGATCAGATGTCCCAGACCAGATTGATTGCAAAGTTACGGCCCGGTTGAGTCAGGCGGTCAAGGTTGGCCGGACTGATAACCGAGGCCTCACCCACACCGTCGTAACCTCGCACGTCATCCCACAACCAGTACTTTTTGTCGGTCAGGTTGTAAAGGCCCGCGCTGACAGTCACCTCGTCGGTTACCTTGTAGAAGCCGCTCAGGTCGAGCACACCAAAGCCCGGGGACTTGAACTGACTGCTGACGCCGTCCGGGGATTTGAAGTTGGTGTCGTCAACACGATCCTTCTTCTTCACCAGCGTCCAGCTGAGCAAACCACCATAGTTATTCTGGTCATAACCGAGGCCGAACACACCGGTCAGCGGGTTGACGCTGTTCAGCGGTTCACCGTTGTCGTTGTTACGACCATAAGCGTAAGCAACCGAACCTTGGGTGTAGAGACCTTGTGGTGCGCCGAACGCGTCCAGATTAAGACGACCCTTGATCTCTGCGCCCTTGATGGTGGCGTTTTTGATGTTTGCGCTCTGGAAGGTCAGCTCATTGTAACCGGGGCTGACTGCGTCTTCGTTGATAAAATCGCGGTATTTGTTGTAGAACACTGCCACATCGAATGAGCCGGACTCGAAGTTGCCGCGTAGCCCGGTTTCAATGCCTTTACTGGTTTCTGGCTCAAGATTCGGGTTTGGCTCTACACGATACCCGGTGGTGGTGTTTTCGAAGCGACCGTACAACGCTTTGGCAGTCGGCGTACGGAAACCTTCTGCGTACTGGCCGTACCACGTGTATTGATCTGTCAGGGCATAAGTCAGCCCGAATTTTGGCGACACCCGGTGCCAGGTCTTGTTCTCGTCGCTGACGGTGCCTTTGCCATCTGCGGCTACGGTGTTGAGGAATTCCTGGGTGATGTGCGGCTTGAGTTGGGTGTAGTCGTAGCGCAGGCCCGGGAGGAAGGTCCACTTATCCCAACTGATCTGATCCTGGACGAACAGGCTGTAGGTGTTGACGGTCGGGTCCGGGAAATCGCTGGATTTTTTCAGCACATCACCAGGGCTGATGGCGCCTATCGCAGTGCAGCCGCGACCGACTGCCAGGCACGTGCCGTTACCGCTGCGCGAGCCGGTGACTTTCTGCTGCTTGATCGTGGTGCCGTAAGTCAGCAGATGTTCGGTATCACCGATGCTGAAGGCTTTATCCAGTTGTGCGTCCAGCACCCATTGTTTTTCTTCGTAAATTGTATCGCGGGTGCGCAGAACCTTGCGGGTCACCGGGAAGTAGAACTCTTCGGTGCTCTGGTCCGTTTTTGCAACCTGGTGGTTCAGGCTCCACTTGACGTTGTCAGCCAGCAGGCTGTCGAGGGCGAAGCTGTGTTCTACGCCGAAACGTTCTCGGGTAATTGTGTCGTTGCCGGTTCGCCACTGATACATGCCGCCAGGCAAAATGCTGTTTGGAATGGCCGGCTTGCCCTTATCGTAAGGTCCGCCATAGGCGCTTTTTTGATCGGTGTCACGGTCGTCCTTGAATTTTTCATAGGTCAGGCCGAGGCGCGAATCTTCGTTGTAGTTCCAACCGATCTTGGCCAGCACATTGTAGGTGCGGGCGTCCTCCGGGTTGGCGGCGGTGCGCGCCAGGCCGGTGCCGTTATTGTTGCCATAGGATTGTGTTTCGTGACCGTCGCGCTGGCTGTAGTGCAGCAAGCCGTCGAACTGGTCGGCGCGACCAGCGACGGTCGCGGATTTGAGCCAGCTATCGTCGGCAGAGCTGTACCCGGTTTTCAGCCGAGCCCCCACGTCCTGACCAGGCTTGATGATGTCGTCCGGGTCGAGGGTAAAGTAACTCACCGCGCCACCAATCGCGTTGCTGCCGTACAGGACGGATGCCGGGCCCCGCAGAATTTCGACGCGCTTGATGATTTCAGGGTCGACGTAATTGCGTTGGGTTTTGGCGTAAGGACCGTTGAAGAAACCGTTGGGTACTTCGACGCCATCTACCTGGGTCAGAATCCGGTCACCGTCGATGCCCCGGATGTTATAGCCACTGATCCCACCACGCTGGCCGGTGCCGCCGACTGAGACGCCTGGTTCGTAGCGCACCAGATCCTTGATGGTGTTGACGTTGTTGCGGTCCAGATCTTCGCGCGCATGAACGGTGACTGTACCCGGCACACTTTCCACGCTTTGTTCCTGGCGAGTAGCGCTGATGGTCATCTGTTGCAGGTTGAGTGCACCGCCGTTGATGCGCTTCTCCAGCACGATGTTGTTATTGCCCAGTTTGCGATAGCTCAGGTTGGTCCCCACCAACAGGCGATCAAGGGCTTTTTCCGGTGGCAGCGAGCCCCGCACGCCTGGCGAGGCAACACCCTGAGCGAGTTCGGCCGGCAAGCCGACTTGCCAGCCTGTTACCGCGCTGAAGGCATTGAGTGCTGAAACCAGAGATTGCTGGGGGATGGCGAATGCGTAGTCGCCCATGTTGCGTGTGGGTTGCTCGGGGGCATTAGCGGCCATTGAAGGTGCAACGCCTGCCATGAGAATGGCGGCGGTCAGCAATGACAGTACGCGAGAGGGTGAAGAGGACTGGCGGGTAAGGCGAGAGGACATCGATAGCGCTCCGTGTCGCACGAATCTTATAGGTGCTGATTTGCATGTAGAGATGCGAATCAATTGCATTGGCTATAACGAGACGTACCAGCTTCGGCTATCGAGTAAAAATAATTCTCATTTAGTTCAGGATCACCAGCTTCGGGTATTCCGAGAGTCGAGCGGAGGTGATGTGAGCCAGGGAGCGAACAACGTCCAACGGCTGATCGAGGCGATAATTTCCGGTCACTGCGACATCGGCCAGTTGCTCGTTGTTGTTGATGATCCACCCGGGGTAATAGCGACGTAGCTCTGCCAAAACCTCGCTCAGCGGGCAGTTTTCGAACACCAGTCGACCCTGGACCCACGCCAGGTCGGTGGCCGCATCAAGCTTGGCTGGACGATCAAAACCGTTGGGGCCGATGCGAATGCTTTCCCCAGCGGACAATCTTACCCGCGCATCGTCACGTGTTGCTCTGAGGTCTACATCGCCGCGCTGCACCTGAACCTGGGCAATGCCGTCGAGGTACCGCACGGCAAACGCGGTGTCGCGGACGCTGGCCTTGACCGGGCCGGCGTCGATTTCCAGTGGCTGACCGCGATTGGCCGGCACCTCGAAAAAAGCCTCGCCCTGATACAAACGGGCCACACGCTGTTGATCGTTGATGGTGCTGGAGAATGCAGAATTGGTGTTCAGCAGCACCTTCGAACCGTCCTCCAGCTGCAGGCGCTGGCGTTCGCCGACCACGGTCAGGTGATCGGCCTGAATGCGCATCGGCAGGTTGCTGAAACTGAACAATCCGAGCATCAGCACGGCGGCGGTTGCCAACGGTTTCCAGTGCGGGCGCAGGCGCGCTAGAACGCTGACCTTAGGCGGTACGGCGGCCAGGCTTTGTGCGCACTGCACGATTTGCGGGCCATCCCATATCGCCTGGGCCTTGGCAAAGGCTTCGGCATGCAGAGGGCTGGCCGCCAACCATTCGTGGAAATGTCGGGTGTGTTCTTCGCTCGGACTGCCCAACACAATCAACCAGTCCAAAGCCTGGTCCATCGCGCTTGCGGCGTCCTGCGCCTGGGAGGGCGAAGGGGAGCGGTGGGTGTCCGTCACGGTGTTTCCTCGGCAGTGTCTGTGCACGGCTGTTTTATTTGTGCAGCTTGAAGAAAGTGTGGCAAGGGTAGCAAAGCCCTGCTGGCTCAGTCGCCATTTAAGCGCTCGGCGACGCCGATGCAGATCGCCATGATCAATTTCAGCTCTTTCTGGACGGTGCTCAACGACACGTCGAGTTTTTCCGCGATTTCCAGGTAACTGTGGCCGTGCAGCCGGCTGAGGATAAAAATCTGCTGCTGGCGGGCGCTGAGTTGGTTGAGGCTCACGTTCAGACGCTCCAGCAACTGTTCGGCATGGGCGGCATCCTCTGCACTGCTCGCGGGAGCGGCAATGCTATGCACCAGCTCCAGCGGCACGTCATCGAGCATGGTGCGGGACTGGATGCGTCGCGCACGCAAGTGGTCCAGCGCCAGGTTGCGCGCAGTCTGGAAAACGAAGGGTTCGATGTGATCGATGGCACGCTCACTGAGCGCTCGGGTGACTCGCAGGTAGGTTTCCTGCAAGAGGTCTTCGGCGGTGCTGTGATTATTGACCATCCGCTCCAAAGTGCGCAGCAGCGAAACTCGCTGAGCGATGAAGACGTGATTGAAGCGCGATTGACTCACGGGAAGACCTGATCCATTTCGAGCGAATGATAATGCTTATCATCCGCTCGAGTGGTCAAGTGCTCAATTGTGAAGAACTGCGTTCTACCCTGCGAGGGGCGATTTATTCTGCGTTACATAACGCCAGGCAGTTATCGAGCATGCGGTTGGAGAAGCCCCATTCGTTGTCGTACCAGGCCAAAACCTTCAGCAATTTGCCGCTGGATTTGGTGTGGTTGGCGTCGAAGATCGACGACAGCGGGTTGTGATTGAAGTCACTGGATACCAGCGGCAGCGTGTTGTAGCCGAGGATTTTCGAATGCAGGCTGGCTTCTTTCATCAGCGCGTTGACTTCATCGGCCGACGCCTCGCGTTTCAGTTGAACGGTCAGGTCGACCAGCGACACGTTGATCACCGGGACACGCACCGCCATGCCGGTCAGTTTGCCCGCCAGTTCTGGCAGTACCAGGCCGACCGCTTCTGCGGCCCCGGTTTTGCTCGGGATCATATTCTGGGTAGCCGAACGGGCGCGGTAGGGATCGGTGTGATAAACGTCGGTCAGGTTTTGATCGTTGGTGTAGGCGTGGATGGTGGTCATCAGGCCGTTCTCGATCCCCAGTTCACGGTGCAGCACTTGTGCCACCGGCGCCAGGCAGTTAGTGGTGCACGACGCGTTGGAAATGATCTGGTGCGACTGGCGCAAAATGTCGTGGTTTACACCATAAACCACCGTCGCGTCGGCGCCTTTGGCCGGCGCCGAGATAATGACTTTGCGTGCGCCGGCCGTAATATGGGCCGCGGCTTTAGCCCGGTCGGTGAACAAACCGGTGCACTCGAACACAACGTCGATGTTTTCTGCGTCCCAAGGCAATTCGGCAGGGTTGCGGATGGCGCTGACGGCAATGCGATCACCGTTGACAGTCAGACTCTCGTCATCATGCTGAACATCGGCGTCGAACATGCCGTGAACGGTATCGTACTTCAGTAAATGAGCGTTTATCGAGCTATCACCCAAGTCGTTGATGGCGACGATCTGCAAATCCTGGCGATAGCCTTGGGTATACAGTGCGCGCAGGACGTTGCGGCCGATACGGCCAAAACCATTGATTGCAATTCGAAGAGTCATTTAACTGGGCCGCCGTCGATTTGTTGTTGGAATTACAAGATTATTCGCATAAAAATAGAAAACAAGCCTTTTTAGTGGCAATATTTTGTTCAATCTACAACGAGTGACCTGAATCAACTGGTCCAATTGATCAAGAAACCGTCTGTCATCCCAACAACAACGGTGCTTGCTCAGCATAGACAATCAGGTCGCCACATCCGTTAGCCTGGAGTTCTACACATGCATCCCCGCGTCCTTGAGGTCACCGAACGGCTTATCGCCCGCAGCCGTGCAACCCGTGAGGCATACCTTGCGCTCATTCGCGGTGCTGCCAGCGACGGTCCGATGCGCGGCAAGCTGCAATGCGCCAACTTTGCCCACGGCGTTGCCGGCTGCGGCACTGAAGACAAGAACAGCCTGCGGATGATGAACTCCGCCAACATTGCGATTGTTTCGTCTTATAACGACATGCTCTCGGCGCATCAGCCTTACGAAGTCTTTCCAGAGCAAATCAAAAAGGCGTTGCGCGAGATTGGCTCGGTCGGCCAGTTCGCCGGCGGCACCCCGGCCATGTGTGATGGCGTCACGCAAGGCGAGCCAGGCATGGAACTGAGTTTGCCGAGCCGCGAAGTGATCGCGATGTCTACAGCCGTGGCGCTGTCCCACAACATGTTCGATGGCGCGCTGATGCTTGGCATTTGCGACAAAATCGTTCCGGGCTTGATGATGGGGGCTTTGCGTTTCGGTCATCTGCCGACAATCTTCGTACCGGGCGGCCCGATGGTGTCGGGCATTTCCAACAAGCAGAAAGCCGACGTGCGTCAGCGCTATGCCGAAGGCAAGGCCAGCCGTGAAGAGTTGCTGGAATCAGAAATGAATTCCTACCACAGTCCGGGCACCTGCACTTTTTACGGCACCGCCAACACCAACCAATTGCTCATGGAAGTCATGGGCCTGCACTTGCCGGGCGCCTCTTTCGTCAACCCGAACACCCCGTTGCGTGATGCCCTCACTCGCGAAGCGGCGCATCAGGTCACCCGTCTGACCAAGCAAAATGGCGACTTCATGCCGATTGGCGAAATCGTCGACGAGCGTTCGCTGGTCAACTCCATCGTGGCCCTGCACGCCACCGGCGGCTCGACTAACCACACCTTGCACATGCCTGCGATTGCGATGGCAGCAGGCATCCAGTTGACCTGGCAGGACATGGCCGACCTTTCCGAGGTGGTGCCGACCCTGAGTCACGTTTATCCAAACGGTAAGGCCGACATCAACCATTTCCAGGCGGCGGGCGGCATGTCGTTCCTGATCCGCGAATTGCTTGAGGCCGGGTTGTTGCACGAGAACGTCAACACCGTGCTCGGCCATGGCCTGAGCCGTTATACCGTGGAACCTTTCCTCGATAACGGTGAGCTGGTGTGGCGCGAAGGTCCGATCGAAAGTCTTGATGAAACCATTTTGCGCCCCGTCGCCCGCGCCTTCTCGCAAGAGGGCGGTTTGCGGGTGATGGAAGGTAACCTCGGTCGTGGTGTGATGAAAGTGTCTGCCGTGGCGTTGGAAAACCAGATCGTTGAAGCGCCGGCCATGGTGTTTCAGGACCAGCAGGATCTGGCAGATGCATTCAAGGCCGGTTTGCTGGAGAAGGACTTTGTCGCGGTCATGCGCTTCCAGGGCCCGCGCTCCAATGGCATGCCGGAACTGCACAAGATGACGCCGTTCCTGGGTGTGCTGCAGGACCGTGGTTTCAAGGTGGCATTGGTTACCGATGGGCGTATGTCCGGTGCTTCGGGCAAAATCCCGGCGGCGATTCATGTCAGCCCCGAAGCGTTTGTTGGCGGTGCTTTGGCGCGGGTGCAAGAGGGCGACATTATCCGCGTCGATGGCGTCAAAGGCACTCTGCAGCTTAAGGTAGACCCTGAAGAGTTTGCAGCGCGCGAACCTGCCAAAGGCCTGCTGGGCAATAATATTGGCAGCGGTCGCGAACTGTTTGGTTTCATGCGCATGGCTTTCAGCTCGGCAGAGCAGGGCGCCAGCGCCTTTACTTCTGCCCTGGAGACGCTTAATTGAAACTGGCTGTAGTCGGTGACATCGGTGGGACCAACGCACGTTTTGCGTTGTGGAAGAATCAGAAGCTGGAATCGATCCAGGTGCTGCCGACAGCGGAGCACACCAGCCCGGAGGAAGCCATTGGCGTTTACATGACCGGTTTGGGGCTCAAGCCTGGAGCGGTCGGTTCGGTATGCCTGTCGGTGGCAGGCCCCGTGAGCGGTGATGAGTTCAAGTTCACCAACAACCACTGGCGACTCAGCCGCAAGGCCTTTTGCGAGGCCTTGCAGGTCGATCAGCTGTTGCTGGTCAACGATTTTTCCGCCATGGCACTGGGCATGACCCGTTTGCAACCGGATGAGTTTCGCGTGGTGTGCGAGGGCACGCCGGAGCCGTTGCGGCCAGCCGTGGTGATAGGCCCTGGCACTGGCCTTGGGGTGGGAACACTGCTGAATCTGGGCGAAGGTCGTTTTGCTGCATTGCCGGGTGAGGGCGGTCACGTCGATTTGCCATTGAGCAGTCCGCGTGAAACTCAGTTGTGGCAGCACATCTACAGTGAAATCGGGCATGTCAGCGCGGAAACGGCGCTGAGTGGTGGTGGCTTGCCGCGCGTTTACCGGGCGATTTGTGCAGTGGACGGCCATGAGCCGGTACTGGATACCCCCGAATCGATTACAGCGGCGGGTTTGGCGGGCGATCCGATTGCCCTCGAAGTGCTGGAACAGTTCTGCTGCTGGCTCGGACGTGTGGCCGGCAACAACGTGCTGACCACGGGTGGACGCGGTGGTGTGTACATCGTTGGCGGTGTGATTCCACGGTTCGCCGATTTCTTCGTTGAAAGCGGTTTTGCGCGGTGCTTCGCCGACAAGGGCTGCATGAGCGATTACTTCAAAGGCATTCCAGTCTGGCTGGTCACAGCACCGTATTCCGGATTGATGGGCGCGGGTGTGGCGTTGGATCAATCCATCCTGGCCTGAAATGCGATCAAATCGTGGGAGCGAGCCTGCTCGCGATAGCGAAGTGTCAGTCAACCAATGCGTTGAATGTAAAACCGCTATCGCGAGGAGGCTCACTCACACATTGGTCTGCCCACAGTTTTTTCTGTGGTGTTTGTGAAATCGGTGCTTAAGGCATAATCCGCCCATTCAAACAACAAGGACGCCGCCCCGTGAGCTCAGTCAACAAGTCGATTTTGTTGGTCGATGACGATCAAGAGATACGCGAGTTGCTGGACACCTACCTGACTCGGGCCGGTTTTCAGGTGCGTACCACGCCCGACGGCGCCGGTTTCCGCCACGCCATGAATAACGCTCCCAGCGACCTGGTGATTCTTGATGTCATGCTGCCTGACGAAGACGGTTTCAGTCTTTGCCGCTGGATTCGCCAACACCCACGCCAGTCTCAAGTGCCGATTATCATGCTGACTGCCAGCTCCGACGAGGCCGACCGGGTTATCGGTCTGGAACTGGGCGCAGACGATTACCTTGGCAAACCCTTCAGCCCACGCGAGCTACAGGCGAGGATCAAAGCCCTGTTGCGCCGCGCGCAATTCGGCCAGGACCGTTCGGGCGGTGAGGTGTTGGCATTCGACGACTGGCGGTTGGACATGGTCAGTCATCGGCTGTTTCACATCGACGGTGAAGAAGTCATTCTCTCCGGCGCCGATTTCGCTCTGCTGAAGCTGTTCCTCGATCACCCTCAGGAAATCCTCGACCGCGACACCATCGGCAATGCCACCCGCGGCCGTGATCTGATGCCGCTGGATCGAATCGTCGACATGGCCGTCAGCCGCTTGCGCCAACGTCTGCGCGATACCGAAAAACCACCAAGACTGATTCGTACGGTGCGTGGCAGTGGCTACCAATTGGCAGCCAATGTGGTTGCCAGCAATGGTCACTGAGTTTTTGCGCAAACTTGCCTCGCGAGTGCCGGTGCCTCGTTCATTGCTGGGCCGGATGCTACTGCTGACGCTGCTGGCGGTGTTGTTTGCCCAGGCACTGTCGAGCGTGATCTGGGTTTCGCAACTGCGTGCCACCCAACTTGAAGGCCTGGTCACCAGTGCGCGCAGCCTCGCTCACTCGATGACCGCCAGCGTCAGTTACTTCCGCTCGTTGCCGGTAGCGTTTCGACCGCTGGTGCTGGACCAGTTGCGCAGCATGGGTGGCACGCGTTTCGTGGTGACGCTCAATGACAAGCCGTTGGGCATGGCGGTGTTGCCGATTACCCCGCGCAAAGAAGCGGTGCTTAAGGCGGTGGACCAGGTTTTGCGCGATTCCCTGGGCCGTGACACCGATATTTCGGTGACCTTCGTCAGCCCCGAGGACCTGCGGATTTTCAACAGCGGACTGAAACTCGATGAGTTGCCACGCTCCTGGGCCCATTACGCGCTCACTCTGGAACCGGTGAACCCGCCAGTACTGGTGACGCAAATTCAGATGGCACCAGGGGAATGGCTGTACATCGCATCGCTGCTGCCCGAGCCCTACACCAGTCTTGAAGAAGAAGGCCTGCCGGCGCAACAGGTGTGGTTCATCGTGCTCACCAGCGGTTTTTTGCTGTTGTTCATTGGCCTGTTGGTGCACTGGCAGAGCCGCCCGCTCAAACGCCTGGCCCGGGCGGCGCGCGATATGTCGCTGGGGGCAGACGTGCTGCCTGTGGCCGAGCGCGGCGGCAGTGAAGTCATCGAAGTCGGCCGTGCGTTCAACGCCATGCGCGAGCGCATCAGCCGCTACCTGACTGAACGCAGCCAACTGTTCAGCGCGATTTCCCATGACCTGCGCACGCCAATTACCCGATTGCGTTTGCGCGTGGAATTGCTGGAAGACGAAAAGCTGCAAGCCAAGTTCGGCCGTGATCTGGATGAGCTGGAGCTGCTGGTCAAAGGCGCGTTGCAATGCGTGAAAGACACCGATATCCACGAAAACATAGAACCGGTGGACCTCAATCACGTGCTCGATTGTCTGGTGGAGCCTTATCTGGCCCCCAACGGTAATGGTCGGGTGACCCAACAAGGCCGGGCGCTGGCTGCTTATCCCGGTAAACCGTTGGCGCTCAAACGCTGCATCGGCAACCTGATCGATAACGCCTTGAAGTACGGCCAGAATGCTCATCTGCACATCGATGATGACGACAGCGCATTCATTCTGCACGTCGACGATGAGGGCCCGGGTGTTCCGCAGCAACGCATGGAGCAAGTGTTCGAGCCGCACTTCCGTTTGGCCGGGCAGCAACAGGGTTATGGCCTGGGCCTGGGAATTGCGCGAAACATTGCACACAGCCATGGCGGCGAAGTCAGCCTGCAAAACTTGCGTGAGGGCGGGTTGCGCGTGACGCTGCAGTTGCCTCGCAGTGCTGAATAGAAACCGCGTTATCGTTCATCGCGAGCAGGCTCGCTCCCACAGGTGTTCTGTGTCGTTCGCAAATCCAATGTGGGAGCGAGCCTGCTCGCGATGGCGTCAGACATTCAACAAATGTTCAGGGTAAATGTCACAAGTCAGTGACATAACTCGCCCCTTTCGTTACCTGTCGCGCCTCAACCGTTGTTTAGACTGCCTGTCAGTCATAACAACAAAAAGGTCAGCAATGGACACCTTCCAGCCTGCATTCAGCAGTTGGCTGAACGCGCCTGCCCACCAGCAATGGCTCGCGGCCGAGGGCCTGCGTCTGCTGGCGTTCGCCAAAGCTTCGAAGCTTGCCGATGGCTTTGGCAATCTCGATGAAAAGGGCCGCCTCCCGGCCAACACCCATGCCGAAACCATGAACACCGCGCGTATGACGCACAGCTTCGCCATGGCCCACATTCAGGGCTTGCCGGGTTTTGCCGAACTGGTCGATCACGGCATTAAGGCGCTCAGCGGGCCACTGCGCGACCACGAACATGGCGGTTGGTTTGCCGTGGCCGATCACCGCGACGCTAATACCGGAAAAGCGGCTTATCTGCACGCTTTTGTTGCCTTGGCGGCGAGTTCGGCGGTAGTCGCCCAACGCCCCGGCGCTGAAGCGTTACTGACGGAAGCGGTGCGCATCATCGATACGTATTTCTGGAGCGAGGAGGAGGGCGCCATGCGCGAGTCCTTCAATCGCGACTTCAGCAACGAAGAGGCTTATCGTGGCGCCAACAGCAACATGCACGCCACCGAAGCCTTTCTCGCCTTGGCCGATGTCACGCAAGAAAACCGTTGGTTATGCCGCGCCCAGCGCATTGTCGAGCGGGTGATTCACGGGCACGCCGCCGCCAACGATTACCTGGTGGTGGAGCATTTCGACCGCAAGTGGCAGCCGTTGCGTGACTACAACCAGGACAACCCGGCCGATGGTTTTCGCCCCTACGGCACCACGCCTGGCCATGGTTTCGAATGGGCGCGGCTGTTGCTGCACCTTGAAGCCGCGCGGGTACAGGCTGGCATGCTGACGCCGGGCTGGCTGGCCACCGATGCGCAAAAACTGTTCGAGCATAACTGCCGTCACGGCTGGGACGTTGATGGTGTTCCGGGCATTGTCTACACCCTCGACTGGGACAATCGTGCGGTGGTACGCCATCGTTTGCACTGGACGCATTGCGAGGCCAGCGCCGCCGCCAGCGCATTGCTCAAACGCACCGCAGATGCGCAATACGAACAGTGGTATCGACTGTTCTGGGAATTTTGTGACAACCATTTCATCGACCGCTGCGATGGCAGTTGGCACCACGAGCTAGATCCGCAAAACCGCCCGAGTGCCGATATCTGGGCGGGCAAACCCGACCTCTATCACGCCTGGCAAGCAGTATTGATTCCGCGCTTGCCGCTCGCGCCAAGTATGGCGACGGCTCTGGCGCAGTTATCCCAGAGCAGTCCTGTGTAACCATGTGGTGACATTCACGCGTCCCTTCGTTACCTGCGAAGGGATAACTCCTGTCTAAAATCCCCTGCAGCGCAAGCACCAGACTTGCATGCATAACAACAAGAAAGGTACTACTAGATGAATGCGATTTCTCGCCTCGCTACTGTCATTTCTCTCGCCTCTTTGCTCCCTGTTTCCGCGTTCCCGCTGAGTGCCCTTGCCGCCGATTCCAAAGGTTCGGTAGAAGTCGTTCACTGGTGGACATCCGGTGGCGAAAAAGCTGCTGTCGATGTACTCAAGGCCCAAGTCGAAAAAGACGGTTTCACCTGGAAGGACGGCGCAGTTGCCGGTGGCGGCGGTGCTACTGCCATGACCGTACTGAAAAGCCGCGCCGTGGCAGGTAATCCGCCGGGTGTCGCACAGATCAAAGGTCCGGACATCCAGGAGTGGGCGTCTACCGGCCTGCTCGACACCGACGTCTTGAAAGACGTTGCCAAGTCCGAGAAGTGGGACAGCCTGCTCGACAAGAAAGTCTCTGATACCGTGAAGTACAACGGTGATTACGTGGCAGTGCCGGTGAACATTCACCGCGTCAACTGGCTGTGGATCAACCCGGAAGTCTTCAAGAAAGCCGGCATCGAAAAAGCGCCAACCACCCTCGAAGAATTCTACGCAGCCGGCGACAAGCTCAAGGCTGCAGGCTTCATTGCGCTTGCCCACGGCGGCCAGCCTTGGCAGGACAGCACCGTGTTCGAAGCGGTGGTTCTTTCTGTCATGGGCGTCGACGGCTACAAGAAAGCCCTGGTCGACCTCGACAACGCGACACTGACCGGTCCGGAAATGGTCAAGGCACTGACTGAGCTGAAGAAAGTCGCGACCTACATGGACGTCGACGGCAAAGGCCAGGACTGGAACCTGGAAGCGGCCAAAGTCATCAACGGCAAGGCCGGCATGCAGATCATGGGTGACTGGGCCAAGAGCGAATGGACAGCGGCCAAGAAAATCGCCGGCAAAGACTACGAGTGCGTAGCGTTCCCAGGCACCGACAAGGCGTTCACCTACAACATCGACTCCCTGGCGGTGTTCAAACAGAAAGACAAAGGCACTGCTGCCGCTCAGCAGGATATTGCCAAGATCGTGCTGGGTGAAAACTTCCAGAAAGTCTTCAGCATCAACAAGGGCTCGATCCCGGTTCGAATCGACATGCTGAGCGACATGGGCAAGTACGGTTTTGACTCCTGTGCCCAGACTGCGGCCAAGGACTTCCTGGCAGACGCCAAGACCGGCGGCCTGCAGCCGAGCATGGCGCACAACATGGCGACCACGCTGGCAGTGCAGGGCGCGTTCTTTGATGTCGTGACCAACTTCATCAACGACCCGAAAGCTGATCCAGCGGCAACCGCCAAGCAACTCGGCACCGCGATCAAGTCGGCCAAGTAAGCCTTAGCAACGCAATCCCTGTGGGAGCGAGCTTGCTCGCGAAAGCGGAGTGTCAGGCACAGGTGTAATACCTGACACAACGCCTTCGCGAGCAGGCTCGCTCCCACAAGGGATGTCACTGTAATTTTTTCTACGTACTGGATTTTCCCATGAGTTCTGTTGCTGTGTTCAGCAAGGCCTCACCGTTCGATGCTCTGCAGCGCTGGCTCCCCAAACTGGTGCTGGCGCCCAGCATGTTCATCGTCCTGGTGGGCTTTTATGGCTATATCCTGTGGACATTTGTCCTGTCGTTCACCACGTCGACTTTTCTGCCGACGTACAAGTGGGCGGGCCTGGCGCAATATCAGCGGCTGTTCGATAACGATCGTTGGTGGGTTGCGAGCAAAAACCTGGCGGTATTCGGCGGCATGTTCATCGGTATCACCTTGGTGATTGGCGTGCTGCTGGCGGTATTTCTTGACCAGCGCATTCGTCGCGAAGGTTTCATCCGCACTATTTACCTGTACCCGATGGCGCTCTCGATGATCGTCACCGGTACGGCGTGGAAGTGGCTGCTCAACCCGGGCATGGGCCTGGACAAATTGTTGCGCGACTGGGGTTGGGAAGGCTTTCGCCTGGACTGGCTGATTGACCCGGATCGCGTGGTCTATTGCCTGGTAATCGCCGCGGTCTGGCAAGCATCGGGTTTTATCATGGCGATGTTCCTCGCGGGTCTGCGTGGGGTTGATCAATCGATCATCCGTGCCGCCCAGATCGATGGCGCGAGCATGCCGCGCATCTACCTCAAAGTGGTGCTGCCGAGCCTGCGTCCGGTGTTCTTCAGTGCGGTGATGATCCTGGCGCACATTGCGATCAAGAGTTTCGACCTGGTGGCGGCAATGACCGCCGGTGGCCCGGGTTACTCCTCCGACTTGCCTGCCATGTTCATGTACTCCTTCACGTTCAGTCGCGGCCAGATGGGCATGGGCTCGGCCAGTGCGATTCTGATGCTCGGTGCGATTCTCGCAATCATCGTGCCTTACCTGTACTCCGAGCTGAGGACCAAGCGTCATGACTAGTTTCGCAGCCAAACCTTCCATCAGCCTGAGCCGCATCGCTATCTATGCCGTGCTGATTCTCGCGGTGTTCCTGTACCTGATACCGCTGGTGGTCATGCTGTTGACCAGTTTCAAGACGCCGGAAGACATCAATACCGGCAACTTGCTGAGCTGGCCGACCGTGGTCACCGGCATCGGCTGGATCAAGGCCTGGGGCACGGTCGACGGGTACTTCTGGAACTCGATCAAGATCACCGTCCCGGCGGTGCTGATCTCCACGGCCATCGGTGCATTGAACGGCTATGTGCTGTCGATGTGGCGGTTTCGTGGCTCGCAATTGTTCTTCGGCCTGTTGTTGTTCGGTTGCTTCCTGCCGTTCCAGACTGTTCTGCTGCCGGCCTCTTTCACGCTGGGCAAAATGGGCCTGGCCAGTACCACCACAGGTTTGGTGTTCGTGCACGTGGTCTACGGCCTGGCGTTCACCACGCTGTTTTTCCGTAACTACTACGTCAGCATTCCTGATGCGCTGGTGAAGGCGGCGCGCCTCGATGGCGCGGGTTTCTTCACCATTTTCCGCTTGATCATCCTGCCGATGTCCACCCCGATCATCATGGTCTGCCTGATCTGGCAGTTCACTCAGATCTGGAACGACTTTCTGTTCGGCGTGGTGTTCTCCAGCGGCGATTCGCAACCGATCACGGTAGCGCTCAACAACTTGGTCAACACCAGTACCGGGGCCAAGGAATACAACGTTGATATGGCCGCCGCGATGATCGCCGGGCTGCCGACCCTGCTGGTCTATGTGGTAGCAGGCAAGTATTTCGTGCGCGGGCTGACGGCCGGCGCAGTCAAGGGGTAATCATGGCAACGCTCGAACTTCGCAATGTAAACAAGACTTACGGTCCCGGCCTGCCGGATACCCTCAAGAACATCGAACTGTCGATCAAAGACGGTGAGTTCCTGATCCTGGTCGGACCTTCGGGTTGCGGCAAGTCGACCCTGATGAACTGCATCGCCGGTCTTGAAACCATCACCGGCGGCGCGATCATGATTGGTGATCAAGACGTCAGCGGTATGAGCCCCAAGGATCGTGACATCGCTATGGTGTTCCAGTCCTACGCGCTGTATCCGACCATGAGCGTGCGCGAGAACATCGCCTTCGGCTTGAAGATCCGCAAGATGCCCGCTGCCGATATTGAAGCGGAAGTGGCGCGTGTGGCCAAGCTGCTGCAGATCGAACACCTGCTTAATCGCAAACCCGGCCAGCTCTCGGGTGGTCAGCAACAGCGTGTGGCGATGGGGCGTGCGCTGGCTCGTCGGCCGAAGATCTACCTGTTCGACGAACCGCTGTCCAACCTCGACGCCAAGCTGCGGGTCGAGATGCGTACCGAAATGAAACTGATGCACCAACGCCTGAAGACCACCACGGTCTACGTGACCCACGACCAGATCGAAGCGATGACACTGGGCGACAAGGTTGCGGTCATGAAGGATGGAATCATCCAGCAGTTCGGTACGCCAAAAGATATCTACAACAACCCGGCCAACCTGTTTGTCGCGAGCTTCATCGGTTCGCCGCCGATGAACTTCATTCCATTGCGCCTGCAGCGCAAGGACGGTCGTCTGCTGGCGTTGCTCGACAGCGGTCAGGCGCGTTGCGAGTTGCCGCTGGGCATGCAGGATGCGGGGCTTGAGGATCGCGAAGTGATTCTTGGCATGCGCCCGGAGCAGATCGTGCTGGCGGCCAGCGAAGCGAACGGTTTGCCGACCATCCGTGCCGAGGTGCAGGTCACTGAACCGACCGGCCCCGACACGCTGGTGTTCGTGCAATTGAACGAGACCAAGGTTTGCTGCCGCCTGGCACCGGACGTCGCGCCGAATGTTGGCGAGACGCTGACACTGCAATTCGACCCCTCGAAAGTGCTGCTGTTCGATGCCAAGACCGGTGAGCGCCTGGGCGTGGCCGGCGTGCCAACAGCCGAGGCGCCGGTTGGCAATGTCGCGCAATTCAAAGGTCGATGAAGATCAAGTGTGGGAGCGGGCGTGCTCGCAAAAGCGGGGTGTCAGTCAGCTTAGTTGCCGGATGTGCCGGCCTCTTCGCGAGCAAGTCCGCTCCCACAAGGGGAAATCCGCGGTGGATGGGGACATCCAACGCACGTGATGTAACCGCGTTAGATAACAGTTAATAACAATAAAACGAGGATGTAGGGATGAAGATGAAGAACAACGCTCAGCTTATCTGCCAATTGTCAGCGATTGCGGTCATGACGATGGCAGCTAACGTGCACGCGGCTGACGCGTTCAGCCAGGACTCGAAATGGATGACTGGTGACTGGGGTGGCGAGCGAACCAAGCTGATTGAGCAAGGTATCGACATCAAGGCCGATTATGTCGGTGAAGTCGGTGGCAACCTCCACGGCGGCTACAACAACGACAAGACCGCGCGTTACTCCGACCAGTTCGGTTTGGGCGTTGCGTTCGACCTGCAAAAATTACTGGGCTGGGATAACACCCAAGCCAAGATCCAGCTCACCAATCGTAACGGTCAAAACATCTCCAACGACCGCGTCGGCGATCCGCGTGCCGGCACCTTGAGCTCCTCGCAGGAAGTGTACGGTCGTGGCCACATGGTTCGTCTGACCCAGTTGTGGGTTCAGCACCAGTTCCTCGACGGCAAACTGGACGTCAAGGCCGGTTACTTCGGTGAAGGCGAAGATTTCAACACCTTCCCTTGCGAGTTCCAGAACCTGGCGTTCTGCGGTTCCCAAGTGGGTAACTGGGCCACCAACATCTGGTACAACTGGCCCGTCAGCCAGGCCGCACTGCGCGTGAAATACAACATCACGCCTGAGTTGTACGCACAGATCGGCGCCTACAACCAAAACCCATCGCAGCTTGAGCACGGTAACGGCTTCAAACTCAGCGGCAGTGGTACCCAGGGCACCGTGTTGCCGGTCGAACTGGTCTGGTCGCCGAAGGTCAACGGCCTGCCGGGCGAATACCGTGTGGGTTACTACAAGAGCACGGCCAGCGCCAATGACGTTCGCGAAGACATCAACGGCAATGACGCTGCGACCACCGGTGATGCCTATCGGGTTCACGACAGCAAGCACGGCTACTGGGGCGTTATTCAGCAGCAACTGACCACCCACAACGGCGACGCTTCTCGCGGTCTGAACGTTGCAGCCAACGCCACCTTCCACGACAAGGACACCAACGTCGTCGACAATTACCAGTCGCTGATGTTTGTCTACAAAGGTCCGTTTGATGCACGTCCAAAAGACGACGTCGGTATCGGTTTCGCCCGTATCCACGTTAACGATGACGTGAAAAACAACGCCGAGTTGGTCAACGCCTCTAACGGCGTTACCGACTACGACAATCCACTGTACGCGCCACTGCGCAGCACCGAATACAACTACGAAATCAACTACGGTTTCCACGTTACAAACTGGCTCACCGTGCGTCCCAACCTGCAGTACATCACTCACCCGGGTGGTGTTGATGAAGTTGATAACGCGCTGGTTGCCGGCCTGAAAATTCAGTCGGTGTTCTAACGCTGTTGCGATAAGCTCCTCTCTATGTGCGCATTTCGCGGACAGCCAAGGCTGTCCGCTTTTTTTTGTGTGGTAGGCGAAAGCACAACTGTGGCGAGGGGATTTATCCCCGTTCGGCTGCGCAGCAGGCGTAAACCATTGCATGCGGTGTGCATGGCACACCGTTGTGTCAAGACTTGGGGGCTGCTTCACAGCCTATCGGGGATAAATCCCCTCGCCACAATGGCTCCATGAACACAGAGATATGAGTGCACCCCATGATTTTCAGGACAGTGGCACATGCATGAGCATCCGCTACAACGCTTCTTCAAATCCTTGCGCGAACGCCCGGTGTTTGCGTGGGAGCGCTATCAGATGCGCGACGTGCTGGTGATTGACCATCCGCTGTGCCAGGCAGTTTTCAGTCGTCAGGGCGCGCAGTTGTTGCACTTCCAGCCGAAAGGTCAGAAGCCTTGGCTTTGGTGTGCGGCGAAGTGGCCGCAGGTTGGTGCTATTCGCGGTGGCGTGCCGGTTTGTTGGCCGTGGTACGGCCGTCATCCGAGCGAAAACGCATGGCCATCGCATGGTTGGGCACGGCTGATCGACTGGAAGTTGCTCGACAGCAGTCATGACGAGGAAGGCGTGCGCTTGCACTGGCAGCTTCAGTTATGTGACTGGCAAGTGGACCTTCATGCTCACCTTGGCGAACGCATGGATCTGCGCCTGAGCACCGAGCATCAGGACAGCCTGCCGTGCCAGTTGAGTCAAGCGTTGCACGCCTATTGGCGTATCGGTGACGTCGGTGAGGTAGCGCTGTCTGGCCTCGATGGGGCGCACGGTTACGACCAGTTGAATCGCCAGGTTTGCCAGCAGGAAGGTGAGTTGCGGGTTGAGGGCGGTTGTCAGCGGGTGTTCCAGCACGAGGGCGAATTGCAGCTCAAGGATCACGCCTGGCAGCGCGAGCTGTGCATCGATACCGGTGACGATGCCGACACGGTGGTCTGGCACCCGGGATCCCGGCCATTGTTGGGTGTGAGTTGGGACGAGGTGCTGGCGTTTGTCTGCGTTGAAGCGGCGAGCGGTGGCACCGATAGCCTAAGTTTGGCGCCGGGGCAGAAAGCTCATTTGAGTTTACAGGCGCGAGTTGGGCTTTAGTTGAAGGCTTGCGGTGCTGCGGCTGGCCCCATCGCGAGCAGGCTCGCTCCCACAGTGGGTTTGTGTTGATCACAAATAGTGCGACCGATAGAGATCCACTGTGGGAGCGAGCCTGCTCGCGATGGGGCCGATCAGGCGTTAGAGATCTCCCACAGTGGGTTTGTGTTAATCACAAATAGTGCGATCAATAGAGATCCACGGTGGGAGCGAGCCTGCTCGCGATGGGGCCGATCAGGCATTAGAGATCTCCCACAGTGGGTTTGTGTTGATCACAAATAGTGCGACCGATAGAGATCCACTGTGGGAGCGAGCCTGCTCGCGATGGGGCCGATCAGGCATTAGAGATCTAATTAAACTCATCCCCCACCGGATACCGGCTGGCGTTCAAGCTTTCCTTGATCTTGCGCAAATGTGGCTGGAAATCCACGCCTCGACGCAATGTCATGCCGGTCGCCAGTACGTCCAATACCGTCAGCTGAATAATTCGCGAGGTCATTGGCATATAGATGTCGGTGTCTTCCGGCAGCGGGATGTTCAGGCTCAACGTGCTGGCCTTGGCCAATGGCGAACCTTCGGCTGTCAGTCCTAATACCGAAGCGCCATTTTCGCGAGCGATGCGCGCCACTTCCACCAGTTCCCGGGTGCGGCCGGTGTAGGAAATGATCACGAACAGCTCTCCGGTGTGCGCCACCGAAGCAATCATCCGCTGCATCAGCACGTCCGCATGGGCAGTGACGGCCAGGTTGAAACGGAAGAACTTGTGCTGCGCATCCAGCGCCACCGGTGCCGAAGCGCCGAGGCCAAAAAAGTGAATCTGCCGCGCTTGTATCAACAGGTCGACGGCACGGCTGATCAGGTTCGGGTCCAGCGCCTGCAAAGCACTGTCCAGCGATGCGATAGCGCTGCCGAAAATCTTCTTGGTGTAGGCCTCTGGATTGTCGTCAGCCTCAACGGCGCGGCTGACGTAAGCTGCGCCGCTGGCCAGGCTCTGAGCCAGTTGAAGCTTGAGTTCCGGGTAGCCGCTGACGCCAAACGAGCGGCAAAAACGGTTCACTGTCGGCTCGCTGACTTTTGAGGCCTGGGCGAGGGCAGCGATACTGAAACGGGTGGCCTGCTGTGGATTGAGCAGGATCACCTCGGCAACTTTGCGTTCTGCCTTGTTCAGGTCTTCAAGGCGATTCTGGATCTGTTCCAGTAAATTTCGCACGCGGTCCATATAGGTTCCTTGGGTCAGCAGCGCAAATTAGAGTTTGGCTATGCCAAAAGGGCCTTTGATGCGGCCCATAACGGTGGCCTATCCTACTGATGGCTCTGATTGACCACCACTTGCAATGTGTATTTTGCGAAAATGTTGTGGTTATTACTACATTTTCTCTTGAGCGATGCCTTGAAAAAAGGTATTTGTAGCTTAACTTGATAAAAGAACAAACATCATGCCTTCGATTACGGTTGAACCGTGCACCTTTGCCTTGTTCGGCGCCCTCGGCGATCTGGCCTTGCGCAAGCTGTTTCCTGCCCTTTATCAACTCGATGGCGCAGGCCTGCTGCACGACGACACGCGGGTCATCGCGCTGGCTCGTGAGCCGGGCAGCGAGCAAGAACACCTGGCCTTAATCACATCCGAGCTGCGCCGCTACGTCGGGGCCAAAGAGCTGGACGAAGCGGTGCTCGAACGTTTCCTGGCGCGCCTGAGCTATCTGCACGTCGACTTTCTTAAGTCCGAAGACTATGTGGCGCTGGCCGAAAAGGCTGGCACTGCGCAACGTGTAATTGCCTATTTTGCGACGCCGGCCGCTGTTTACGGCGCGATCTGCGAGAACCTGTCGAAGGTGGGCCTGGCCGAAAACACGCGCGTCGTCCTGGAAAAACCAATCGGCTCGGACCTTGAATCTTCGCGCAAGGTAAACGACGCCGTGGCGCAGTTCTTCCCGGAGAACCGCACTTACCGCATCGACCATTACCTGGGCAAGGAAACCGTTCAAAACCTGATCGCCCTGCGGTTTGCCAACAGCCTGTTCGAAACCCAGTGGAACCAGAACTACATCTCGCACGTGGAAATTACCGTGGCCGAGAAGGTCGGCATCGAAGGCCGTTGGGGCTACTTCGACAAGGCGGGTCAGTTGCGCGACATGATCCAGAATCACCTTTTGCAACTGCTTTGCTTGATCGCCATGGATCCTCCTGCGGATTTATCCGCCGACAGTATTCGAGACGAGAAGGTGAAGGTGCTCAAGGCTCTGGCGCCTATCAGCCCGGAAGGCCTGACGACTCAAGTGGTACGCGGCCAATACATCGCGGGTTACAGCGAAGGTAAATCCGTTCCCGGTTACCTCGAAGAACCTAATTCCAATACTCAAAGCGACACCGAGACTTTTGTTGCACTGCGCGCCGATATTCGTAACTGGCGGTGGGCCGGCGTACCGTTTTACCTGCGCACCGGCAAACGCATGCCGCAAAAGCTGTCGCAAATCGTTATTCACTTCAAGGAACCGTCCCACTACATCTTCGCCCCCGAGCAGCGTCTGCAAATCAGCAACAAGCTGATTATTCGCCTGCAACCGGATGAAGGTATTTCCTTGCGCGTGATGACCAAAGAGCAAGGCCTGGATAAAGGCATGCAATTGCGTAGCGGTCCGTTGCAGCTGAATTTTTCCGACACCTATCGCAGCGCACGGATTCCCGATGCCTACGAGCGGTTGTTGCTGGAAGTGATGCGTGGCAATCAGAACCTGTTTGTCCGTAAAGATGAAATCGAAGCCGCGTGGAAGTGGTGTGACCAGTTGATTGCCGGGTGGAAAAAATCCGGTGATGCGCCCAAGCCGTACGCGGCCGGGTCCTGGGGCCCCATGAGTTCCATTGCACTGATCACGCGGGACGGGAGGTCGTGGTATGGCGATATCTGATTTGAAACTGCCTCAGGGCGTTAACACTCATGCGTTCAAAAGTCCGGCGCTGCTCGCTGAGGGCCTGGCGCTGAATGTCGCTGAGCAACTCAGCAATGCGATCAAGGCCTCGGGTACTGCAACGCTGGTGGTTTCCGGCGGACGCAGCCCGGTGGCGTTTTTCCAGCACTTGGCCAAACAACCCCTGGACTGGTCCAAGGTGGTTGTCACGCTGGCTGACGAACGCTGGGTTCCAGTGGAGCACGCCGACAGCAACGCCGGTTTGCTCAAGCGTTACCTGCTGCAAGGTCCGGCGGCGAAGGCAAAATTCTTAAGCCTTTATAGCGCCTCGGCCACCCTCGAAGAGGCCGCGCAGAACGCTGATCAGTTGCTCGCTGAATTGCCTGCTATCGATGTGCTGGTGTTGGGCATGGGCGACGACGGTCACACGGCGTCGCTGTTTGCGAACAGCCCGAACCTGGCCGATGCCTTGAAGGTCGACGGCAGCCGTCGCTGCTGGCCAATGCTGGCGCCGACGGTTCCGCATCAGCGTCTGACCATGAGTCGCGCGTTGCTGGCCTCTGCGAAAACTACCGTTTTATCCATATCCGGTCAGTCCAAACTGACCACCCTGAGTGCCGCACTGGCCGGTGACGATGTCGCCGCAATGCCGATTCGTGCGTTTCTGCAACCTACGTTAGAGATTTACTGGTGCCCATGAGCCAAGGATCAGCCGCTATGAAAAATACATCCCCGACCGTTTCCATGGCGGATAAAGTTGCCCTGATCGACAGCCTCTGCGCCAAGGCGCGGATTCTGCCGGTGATCACCATCGCTCGTGAGCAAGATGTGCTGCCGTTGGCCGATGCGCTCGCGGCCGGTGGTCTGACCGCTCTCGAAGTGACACTGCGCTCGCAGTTTGGTCTCAAGGCTATCCAGATTCTGCGCGAGCAACGCCCAGAGCTGGTAACCGGTGCGGGCACCGTCCTGGACCGCAACATGCTGGCCGCAGCCGAAGCCGCTGGTTCGCAGTTCATCGTCACACCGGGCATTACCCGTGACTTGCTCGAAGCCAGCGTCGACAGCCCGATTCCGCTGTTGCCAGGCATCAGCAACGCATCGGGCATCATGGAAGGCTATGGCTTGGGCTATCGCCGCTTCAAGCTGTTCCCGGCCGAAGTGAGTGGTGGCGTCGCGGCGATCAAAGCCTTGGGCGGCCCGTTCGGCGAAGTCAAATTCTGCCCGACTGGCGGCGTCAGCCCGGCCAATATCAAGAGTTACATGGCGTTGAAAAACGTGATGTGCGTGGGCGGTAGCTGGATGCTTGATCCTGAGTGGATCAAGAACGGCGACTGGGCCCGCATTCAGGAATGCACCGCCGAGGCATTGGCGCTGCTGGACTGACCGACTTACCAGACACGTCGTTGTGTGTTCTACGGCTTTACGGTGCGCTTGGTCGGTGCACCGTTTTTTTTTGCCTGAAAGAAAGCTTGTAAAACGATAACTATCTACCGCACTTTCGCCAGCAGCCAGTCCTAACCTCGGTTCTTCTTATGGATGCGAGAACGTCATGGACGCCAATACTTCGGTTACATCAGCCCCGGCAACTTACCTGCTGACACCTGAGCAGGTTGCCGGCCCCTATTGTCGAAACCCTAAACTGATCAGGCGCAATATCAGCGAAGGCCTCGATGGCCTGCCCTTGGTGCTGCGGTTGTCGATTGTCGATGCCATGACCGGTCAGCCAGTCACCGATGCGATTGTCGATATCTGGCACCGCTATTCGCACGGTGCTTATTCAGCCTGCAGCAACATCAACCCCGACAAAGAAGCGGAATCGGCCGATATCAAAGCAATACCCCGCACCGATGACGACACCTATCTACGCGGCGGACAATTCACCGACAAACAGGGCATTGTGCGCTTCACCACTCTTTACCCTGAGTACTACGCCGGGCGGGCGTCGCACATTCATGTTGCCGTACGTATCGCGGCGGGCAACAACTACCTCCTCGAACGGCATGTTGCCTGGGTTGGCCAACTCTACTTGCCGCCAGTTGCGTCGAGGTCGAGGCTCAACGACTCCTGCTACAGCGGCCGCTCGGTATTGCCATTGAGCAACAAAGAAGACGTCCACTGCACGCACAAGGGCGGCGATGCCTCGACATTGAGTGTCTATACCCTCGGTCGACATTCGAAAGAAGATGGCTTTTTCGGGCACATGACCATCGGCGTCGACACGTTCGCGGTTTCATCGCAGATCAAACCCGAGGACTTCGACAAATATACCGTGTGACCTCAGCGTAATTCGTTGAGGGCTCGGCTCAACAACGCTATTTGCGCCGCAGTCGTTGTCAGCCCGGGCGTTATGCGAATAGAGGGGCCACTTGCGGCGCCGCTGCGAATCACAGTGAACAGGTTGTACTCGTTGAGCAGGCGTTCAACCATGACTTGCTGATCGGCGTGACGGGTAAACCGCATTGAGGTGATGCCGCAATACAGTCGCGGATCATCCGGTGTCATGACGTCAATGCCCGGTAAATCGCGGGCTGCTTTAACCCACAGGTTGCGCAAATAGTTAAGTCGGCTGCCCTTGGCGGCGGCACCGCCCATGTCCTGATGTTCCTTGAACACCAATGGCAATGTCAGTAACGCGGGAATATTGGGGGTGCTATAGGAAGTACGCGCGCGGATATCGGTGATCGGAAAGTGCATCTCACCCATGTCCGGGTCGATGTCAGTCAAGCGCTCGGGGGCGATGTAGATGAAACCAAGTGTCAGTGGCGCGCCGATCCATTTGTGCAAATTGAATCCGGCGAAGGCAATGCCCAGTTCCTCCAGATCAAATTCGATCTGGCCTAGCGCGTGGGCACCGTCCAGGATCACGTCAATCCCATATTCCCTGGCTGCCGCAGCGATGGCTTGTACTGGCATGACCAGACCCGTGCGATGTGTAACGTGGGTCAGCGCCATCAATTTGAGTTTTGGATAACGCTCGAACGCCTCGCGATAAGTGCTCAGCAAGCCTTCGAAAGTGGCGGGGTGTTGGTGATCGATCTCTATCACCTCTACACCACGAACGCCGGCCAGCCAACGCATTGCGCCTTTTACCGTGTCGTACTCCAGGTCGCAGATCAGTATTTGGTCGCCCGGCTGAAGCCGATTGTAGTTGCGAATCAGCGACTGCAAACCTTCAGTCGCGTTGCGGGTGAATGCTACCGATTCAGCAGGCACACCGACCAGATCAGCGAGTTGCGCACGTATTTCCACGCTCTGACCCTGTTCGAAACGCTGACGCACATGCACCGAGTTACTCCGGTTTATCAGTTCGATGTTGTGCTGATATTCCTCGACCACCGTGCGCGACATGCGCCCGAAATATCCATTTTCCAAATTGATCGGGCCGGGCTCTACGGCATAGCGATCGGCAAACGTTTGCCAGAATGCTTCATCACGGGCACGGCGGGTGTTGTCTGGCATGGGTCTACTCGATTCAGAAGTCTGTCAGGTTTGGGGATTTCAATGGCGCGGGGCGGGTTTGCCGTGTTTGGCGCGTAACGGGTCGAGCAGTTCGGACAAACCGTTGTGATCTATTTCCTGCATCAGCGCCAGCAAGCCGCCAAGTTCGCCATGCGGAAAACCCTCTCGAGCGAACCAGTTCAGGTACTGGCCGGGCAGGTCGGCAATGATTCGACCCTTGTACTTGCCGAAAGGCATTTCGCGAGTTATCAGCAATTCCAGTTTTTCAGGGTTCATCAGTCAGTCGTCTTGATTCAGTCAGTTTGGAAAATACAGGCATTCTGCATGCAGGCCAAATGACAGTTCATGCAAAAAAAGCGGATACAGATTTTTCAGTAAATAGTAAGTGTTTGAAATATAAGGAATAAGTTATCGGTTCAAAGCTGGCATGACGGGTGCAATAGCTATTACATCTTTCATCAACCCCGCAAGGAATTGAAAAATGACCGACATGAATAAAGAAGCGATCTCTGTACTCAACGACCTGATTGAAACTTGCAAAGACGGTCAGGAAGGGTTCAAGACTTGCGCTGAAGACATCAAGCATCCTGAATTGAAGTCGCTGTTCGTTACCCGTTCCGCTGACTGCGCCACTGCAGCTGCTGAACTGCAGAGCGCTGTACGTTCGATGGGCGGCGATCCGGAAACATCAACCAGCGTCAGCGGTGACTTGCACCGTCGCTGGGTAGACGTGAAGGCGATGTTCACCGGCAAGGATGAAGAAGCGGTATTGAACGAAGCCGAGCGCGGTGAAGACCACGCATTGAAGGCTTATAAAGAAGCCATCGAAAAAATCAACAAACATAACCTGGTCGGCATTCGTGACCTGGTTGAGCGTCAGTATCACGGCGTACAACGCAATCACGATCAGGTCAAAGCCCTGCGCAACCAGGCTCGTGCACGCTCGTAAGCGCGCTTAGCCTGTAAAAAAAACGCCAGCCAGTCTGGCGTTTTTTTATGGCCGCAATTCAACCGATGCTGATGGCCGGCAATGTTGGCAGGGTGACAGTCTGCTGTTTACGTGGCGCAAGAATCTCGGCCTCGCCATCGACTACTAATTCATCACGCTGGTTGAACACGCGGGTGGCGATGCGCACGCGAAACTTCGGCAGCTTCTCGAGAATTTCCAGGCGTACGGTCAAGGTGTCGCCAATCTTTACCGGTTTCTGAAAGCTCATTTGCTGGCCGATATAAATAGTGCCCGGCCCAGGCAATTCGCAGGCAACGGCGGCACTGATCAGCGCGCCACTGAACATACCGTGTGCGATGCGTTCCTTGAACATGGTTCCGGCTGCGAACTCGGCGTCCAGGTGCACCGGGTTGTGGTCCCCCGACATGGCGGCGAACAGCTGAATGTCGCGCTCTTCGACTGTCTTGCTGTAGCTGGCCGTCTGGCCGACTTCGAGGGCTTCGTAAGGGGTGTTGGTAACCTGGGTCATGTGTCTCAATTCCTGTGACGAACGATAAAATTCACAAAAAAACTATTCTGAGCGGTGTGGCCGGCGATGGCTAAGCGCCTGATCGATCCAGTGCAGCAGATCGGTGGTCACTTCATCGCGATTGCTCTCGTTAAACAATTCGTGCCGTGCCTGCGGGTAGATACTCAGTTGCAGGTTCTGGCACCCGGCCTCGCGCAGTGCATTGGCCAGTTCTTTCAGACGTTTGCCCTGGCTCACCGGATCACATTCACCACCCATTACCAGCAACGGCAGGCCCGGATCGATCTGGGCGAGATTGGACGCTTTGCTGATTTGCTGCAAGCCGCCCAGTAAATCGATCCATAGCTGATTGGTGCAGCGAAAGCCGCACAGCGGGTCGTTGACGTACAGGTCGACCTCCGCCGGGTCGCGGCTTAGCCAGTCGAAGCGTGTGCGCGCCGGTTTGAACTGTTTATTGAATGAGCCGAACGACAGCCACTCGATCAGTGCGCTGCGCCCCTTCGGGCCTTGGCGTAATCGTTCGAGGCGGGCTATCTGCCGCGCCGCGCGGTAAAGCGCCACTGGCTGGAAGTTCGAACCGCTGAGCACTGCGCCATGAAGGCTGGCGCTGTGGTGCAGTAAGTAAGCCTGCGCAATGTAGCTGCCCATGCTGTGGCCCAGCAGCACAATCGGTACATCGGGATGCTGCTGTCCGATGTGCTGGTTGAGGCTCGCCAGGTCGCCCACGACTTTGCACCAACCGTCATCATCGGCGAAATGGCCGAGGGTGCCGTTTTCAGCAGTTTTGCCATGTCCGCGCAGGTCGGGTGCGTAAACGCCGTAACCCTGTTCGCAGAACTTTTGCGCCAGGCGGGTATACCGACCACTGTGTTCTGCCATGCCGTGCGCGAGCAAAATCACGCCTCTTAAAGGCACAGGCGGCAGCCACTGGTTGACGAAGAGGCGGCTGCGGTCACTCGCGGTCAGCCAGAATGAGTCGTGGGTCATGGCGATTCCTTTGCATGGGCTGCATGTGGCATGGGCGTCGTTGCTGCATTGTATAGCGCATCCCACACTCGCCGTCTGATCAGCCCACGCCACGGCGGGAAGATTCACACGATCAATGACGGTATTGCCTGTATTTGCCTGATTCGCCATTACTGCTAGTGTCCGTGAAGCTCCGCTTTTCGCTTTTTGTTTTTAAAAACGACAGGGAAGCGGCCCCGGATAGGTTCAGGTAAAGAGGATAAGAACAATGCAACCTGATTTCTGGAATGACAAGCGCCCGGCCGGAGTGCCACCGGACATCGAACTTGGGGCTTACAAGTCGGTGATAGAGGTGTTCGAGCGTTCTTGTAAAAAGTTTGCCGACCGCCCCGCCTTCAGCAATATGGGCGTCACCCTGACCTATGCCGAACTGGAACGATACAGCGCAGCCTTCGCCGGCTACCTGCAAGCGCACACTGACCTGGTGCCGGGTGATCGCATCGCGGTACAAATGCCCAACATTCTGCATTACCCGATTGCCGTGTTCGGCGCCTTGCGCGCTGGGCTGATCGTGGTCAACACCAATCCGCTCTACACCGCGCGCGAGATGCGCCATCAGTTCAAGGACTCCGGGGCGCGGGCGCTGGTTTACCTGAATATGTTCGGCCAGAAAGTGCAGGAAGTGCTGCCCGACACCGATATCCAGTACCTGATCGAAGCGAAGATGGGCGACATGATGCCCACCGCCAAAGGCTGGTTGATCAATACGGTGGTGGACAAGGTCAAGAAAATGGTCCCGACCTATTCTCTGCCGCAGGCTATTTCTTTCAAAAGTGCGCTGCGTCTGGGGCGTGGCCTGGGCATCAAACCGCTGAGTGTCACCCTCGGTGATGTCGCCGTGCTGCAATACACCGGCGGCACTACAGGCCTGGCCAAAGGTGCAATGCTGACCCACGGTAACCTGGTGGCGAACATGCAGCAGGCGCGCGCTTGCCTGGGCCAATTTGCTGATGACGGCCAGCCGCTGCTGCGCGAAGGGCAGGAGGTCATGATTGCTCCGCTGCCGCTTTATCATATCTATGCTTTCACCGCGAACTGCATGTGCATGATGGTCACGGGCAACCATAACGTGCTGATCACCAATCCGCGGGACATCAAAGGCTTCATCAAGGAGCTGAAAAACTGGCGGTTTTCGGCCTTGTTGGGGTTGAACACATTATTTGTCGCACTGATGGACCACCCGGATTTCAAGACCCTGGATTTCTCCAGCCTCAAGCTCACCAATTCAGGGGGTACCGCGCTGGTGAAAGCCACTGCCGAGCGCTGGGAGACGCTCACCGGTTGTCGCATCACCGAAGGCTACGGCCTGACCGAAACCTCGCCGGTGGCGTGCTCCAATCCATACGGTGACAAGTCGCGTATCGGCACCGTCGGCCTGCCTGTTCCGGGCACTACGCTCAAAATCATCAACGATGAAGGCGTAGAGCAACCGATGGGTGAGCGTGGCGAACTGTGCATCAAGGGTCCGCAGATCATGAAGGGTTATTGGCAGCAGCCCGAGGCAACTGCCGATGTGCTGGACGCCGATGGCTGGTTCAAGTCCGGTGACATCGCCGTGATCGACCCGGACGGCTTTGTTCGGATCGTCGATCGCAAGAAAGACATGATCATCGTTTCGGGTTTCAACGTGTACCCGAACGAAATCGAAGACGTGGTGATGGCGCATCCAAAAGTCGCCAATTGTGCGGTGATCGGCGTGCCGGACGAGCGTTCGGGAGAGGCGGTGAAGCTGTTTGTGGTGGCTCGCGAATCGGGCGTCAGCCTTGAAGAGTTGAAGGCCTACTGCAAGGAAAATTTCACGGCTTACAAAGTCCCCAAGCACATTGTCCTGCGCGAGTCGTTGCCGATGACGCCGGTGGGCAAAATACTACGCCGGGAGCTGCGAGATATCGCGTAACGATCAATAAGTGACGCTTCGCTCGTTCGCGGGCAAGCTTTGTGCTCCCCAGCGTCACCGATGGCCTTGGGGAACAAAGCTTGCTCGCGATTTTTTTTGCATCAAACCCCCGCATTCAGGGGCTCTAACGACGTTATAGATTTTTTGCTCTAAAACTGACTATTTAACGTTCTTGAGTCATAAATGTGACCGTAGAGGCCGCTTTTGGCTCTAGTCGGCCCTTGGCAAAGCTGCTACTCTCGGCGCGCTTTGTGACTTCTAGGCTTGGGTAAAACAGCCAGATTCACCTAAAAACATACACCAATAATAATCGCATCAAATGCGGTGATGAATTCGCGTTGCTGAGGAGTGGGCTTCCATGATTGAAGACTTTTGGAAGGATAAGTACCCAGCTGGGATTGCTGCCGACATCAATCCTGACGAGTATCCGAATATTCAGGCGGTGTTGAAGCAGTCCTGCCAACGCTTTGCCGACAAACCGGCATTCAGCAACCTGGGCAAGACAATCACCTACGGTGAGCTGTATGAATTGTCCGGCGCCTTTGCAGCTTACCTGCAACAGCATACCGACTTGCAGCCGGGCGATCGAATTGCCGTGCAATTGCCCAACGTGTTGCAGTACCCGGTCGCCGTGTTCGGGGCTATCCGCGCCGGCCTGATCGTGGTCAACACCAACCCGCTGTACACCGCGCGGGAGATGGAACACCAATTCAACGACTCCGGCGCCAAAGCCCTTGTGTGCCTGGCCAACATGGCGCATCTGGCTGAAGCCGTCGTGCCAAAAACCGGCGTCCGGCACGTGATCGTCACTGAAGTGGCCGACCTGCTGCCACCGCTCAAGCGCCTGTTGATCAACAGCGTTATCAAGTACGTGAAGAAAATGGTGCCGGCGTATCACTTGCCCAAAGCCGTCAAGTTCAATGACGTGCTGAGCAAAGGTCACGGCCAGCCAGTGGCTGAAGCCTGCCCGGCCAGCGGCGACGTTGCTGTTTTGCAGTACACCGGTGGTACCACTGGCGTGGCCAAGGGCGCGATGCTGACCCATCGCAACCTCGTGGCCAACATGCTGCAGTGCAAGGCATTGATGGGCTCCAATCTCAACGAAGGCTGCGAGATCCTGATCACGCCGCTGCCGCTGTACCACATCTATGCGTTCACCTTTCATTGCATGGCGATGATGTTGATCGGCAACCACAACATCCTGATCAGCAACCCGCGCGACTTGCCGGCGATGGTCAAGGAACTGTCGAAGTGGAAGTTCAGCGGTTTTGTCGGCCTGAACACTTTGTTTGTCGCGCTCTGCAACAACGAAGGCTTCCGCAAACTGGACTTCTCAGGCCTCAAAGTCACCTTGTCGGGCGGCATGGCCCTGCAACTGGCAGCTGCCGAACGCTGGAAAGCGGTTACCGGCTGTTCCATCTGCGAAGGCTACGGCATGACCGAAACCAGCCCCGTGGCAACGGTGAATCCGATCCAGAACATCCAGCTCGGGACCATTGGCATTCCGGTGCCGTCGACGTTGTGCAAAGTCATCGATGACGCTGGCGTTGAACAACCGTTGGGCGAAATCGGCGAATTGTGCGTCAAGGGCCCTCAAGTGATGAAGGGCTACTGGCAGCGTCAGGAAGCGACCGATGAAATGCTCGACAGCGAAGGCTGGTTGAAAACCGGTGACATCGCGCTGATCCAGCCCGATGGCTACATGCGCATCGTTGATCGCAAGAAAGACATGATTCTGGTGTCCGGTTTCAACGTTTACCCGAATGAACTGGAAGACGTGCTCGCGGCCCTGCCGGGTGTGCTGCAATGCGCCGCCATTGGCGTACCGGACGAGAAGTCGGGGGAAGCAATCAAGATCTTCATCGTCGCAAAGCCTGGCGTAACGCTGACCAAGGAGCAGGTGATGGAGCACATGCGTGCAAACGTTACGGGCTACAAAGTGCCGCGTTCCGTTGAGTTCCGTGATGCGCTGCCGACCACCAACGTCGGCAAGATCCTGCGCCGCGAACTGCGCGACGAAGAGCTGAAGAAGTTAGCCGCAAAAAAAGTCAGCGCCTAACCGGCCAAAAAGCGCCTGCCACTGTAGGCGCGAGCTTGCTCGCGATGGACGCTAACGATAACGATTGTTTCCTGAACAAACGCCGCGCTCTTGAGACCATCGCAAACAGGCTCGCCCCCACAATGAAATACATTCCGTTGTGGGGGCGAGCCTGTTTACGAAGTTTTTTTTGGGGGTCTACAGGCGGAACTGCGCGAAGTTAACGTTGGTGCCCGCCGGGCGCATGTCTTGCAAATACGAATCCTTGTCCGCGCTCAGCTCCAGGCTCAGCGCCGCTTTGCGCTTGCCTTCGTTGCGCACCACCAGCCCTTCGAGCTTCTCGCGCAGAAACACTGTCGGCACTTTCAGGTGCAGCAGTTCGTCGGTGTCCGGTGTGTGCATCAGCAGGTGAACCCACTCGTACTGACCAATGGCCAAACGCGCCACCGGAATATCGAACCACCAAATATTGCGGTTACGGTTCAATTCGGTGAAATGGCAGTTGTTGACGCCAAGCACAGCACCGCCGAGTTCCTGGTTTCTGCGGGCAATGGCCTGCTTTTTATCGAGTTTCATAACATTCCTACGGGATTGGATCTTCAGCGCCACGGCCTGAATACGTTGCGCATTCTCGTGGGTTGGCCGACAAACATAAAGCCCAACCTGCTGCGATCAATGAAATGCCCCACTGAAAATAAATGAAACTCCACGCAAATGTCTCCGGTCAATCTTTGTGTAACGACTTTACTCATTGATTTGTTCACCGGAGAAACACCATGAGCAGCACTGGCGATAAAGTAAAAGGCATGGCAAACGAAGCTGTCGGCAACGTCAAGCAAGGTGTTGGCAAAGCAACTGACAACACCAAGCTGCAAGCTGAAGGCAAAATTCAGGAAAAGAAAGGCGAAGCTCAGCAAGCAGTGGGCAAAGCCAAGGACGCAGTCAAGAAAGGCGTCGATAAGGCTTGATTGGGCCTTTGAGGTGTTTAAAGAACGGCCATCCGCGGATGGCCGTTTTTGTGTCAGTCTGAACTTGAGCAAGGAATTTGTTTCAAAGTCGCCAAGTAGGCTACTTTGATCTAGAAATACGGCCCCTGAGTCGCCTCGACATCAACCCATTTTGCGGCGAAAGGAGACGCTAATGATTTTCCCGGACATGAAAGGTTTGCCCATCCATCGCGTGATGGTGCGCACCGTGACCGAATTCGTCGACGATGAGATGTCGACTTATGCATCGGCACTCGCCTATCAGATGCTGTTCTCACTGTTTCCTTTCATTCTGTTTCTGATCGCACTGATCGGTTTCCTGCACCTGCCGGACTTCTTTTCCTGGTTGCGTCTGCAATCGGAACTGGTGTTGCCGCCACAGGCGCTGGAGCAGGTGAACCCGGTGATTGATCAGCTGCAGCAGTCGAAGGGCGGGTTGCTTTCCATCGGTATCGTTATCGCGCTGTATACCGCCTCGGCTGGCGTGCGCTTGATGATGAGCGCGATGAACGCGGCGTATGACGTGGTAGAAGGCCGGCCGCTGTGGAAGCGCTTTCCGTTGTCGATTTTCTACACGATTGGTATCGCCGGGATGTTGCTGGTCGCGGCAGCGTTGATGGTTTTGGGGCCGCAGGTCATGGGCTGGATCGCGGCGCAGGTGGGTCTTGAAGACTTTATCGTCACGGTCTGGACCATCGCGCGGTGGCCGGTCATCGTGATTTTGATGATGGTGGCCGTGGCACTGATTTATTACGTGATGCCGGACGTCAAACAGGAATTTCGTTTCATCACGCCGGGCTCGGTGCTGGCCGTCGTGGTGTGGATTATCGCGTCATTGGGCTTCGCGTTTTACGTCAAGACCTTCGCCAATTACAACGCGATGTATGGCAGCATCGGCGCGATCATTGTGCTGTTGTTGTATTTTTATATTTCCTCGGCCGTGCTGTTGCTCGGGGCCGAAATGAATGCGGTAATCGAGCACATGTCGAGCGAAGGCAAAGACCCCGGCGAGAAAGTCCCGGGCGAGCACGAACAGGACCACAACCATAATGTTTCGGGATTGGGCAGGGATCATTCGCTCAAACCGAACGCTGACGAAGTTTGAACATGATCCGTGAAATTCTGAAAATGGGTGATGAGCGCCTACTGCGCATTGCCCCGCCGGTACCGGCAGAAATGTTTGACAGCCCTGAGCTGTGGCAACTGATAGACGATATGTTCCAGACCATGGAAAGCGTCGGTGGCGTAGGCCTGGCAGCGCCGCAGATCGGTGTTGACCTGCAGTTGGTGATCTTCGGCTTTGAACACAGCGAGCGCTATCCAGACGCCGAAGCGGTGCCGCAGACAATTTTGATCAATCCCTTGATTACGCCGTTGAGTCCGATCCTCGAGGAAGGCTTCGAGGGGTGCCTGTCGGTGCCCGGTTTGCGTGGTGCGGTGGATCGCTACCAACAGATACGCTACGAGGGCATCGATCCCAAGGGACAGCCGATCGTGCGCATCGCTTCAGGGTTTCACGCCCGGGTGGTGCAGCATGAATGCGATCACTTGATCGGCCGGTTGTACCCTTCGCGCATCACTGACTTCAGTAAATTTGGTTTTACCGAAGTCATGTTCCCGGACCTTGACCCAAACGCCGACGACTGAACCTGGCTGTTTACTTGGCCGGTTTAACAAACCGCAGCGTCATTCGGTCGGACTCGCCAATCGCCAGGTATTTCGCCTTGTCCTTGTCGCCCAACGTCAGTGTCGGCGGCAAGGTCCAGACACCTTCGGCATAGTCTTTGGTGTCTTTGGGGTTCGCATTGATCTCGCTCTGCCCCTCAAGCTTGAACCCGGCATCGGTGGCCAGTTTGATCACGTAATCGGTGGTCAGGTAGCCGCTGTGCTTGATGTCTTCCAGCGAAGCGCCGTCCTTGGCCCGATGATCAACTACACCCAACACGCCGCCCGGTTTCAGCACGCTGAAAAACGCTTCGAACATCCGCGGAGCGGTATCGGCCATTACCCAATTGTGAACATTACGAAAGGTCAGCACCGTGTCCGCCGATCCGGGTGCGCCGAATGAGGGGGCTTTAGGGTCAAACTCCAGCACATGCGCCTTGGCATATTGGGCAGGGGCAGCGCTGAATTTGCCCTTGAGCTTTTCCTCACTCTTGCGCGCAGAGTCGCTGACGGTCGGTGCTTGAACAGCGGCAATGTATTGCCCGTGCTCCTTGAGCAACGGCGCCAGCAACTCGCTGTACCAGCCGTTGCCGGGAGTGATTTCAATCACCGTCTGCTTTGGGTTCAAGCCAAAGAACTGCAAGCTTTGTTGCGGATGACGATAGCCATCGCGTGCCGCATTTTCCGGCGCGCGCCAAGTGCCTTTGAGCACGTTGGCGTATTGTTCTGCAGTTACAGGGGAGGGCTCGGCGGCCTGGCTCACCGCGGGAACAAGCAGGGCGGCAAGCGTCAAAGCGAGAAGGGCGGGTTTCATGGAACGTCCTGAGCAGAGTCGAAGTCGATCCCGAGGCTAGCACGCAGCAATCATCGCTCGATCACACTTTATCGTTGGACGACCTCGCAAACGGTTCTAAGCCCATGGCGATCATCGGTTTGCTGCGTGCATAACGAGCCAGGCGTTCAGCCATCGAATAGGGCAGCGCCGGGTCGAAAGTGAACCCGCGTCGTTCGTAAAACTCACGCAAGTCCGGATGGCAAAACAACCATACCGGGCCTGGAAGGTCTTTCACCGATTGTGCGATCAACGTGGCGGCAATTCCCTGTTCGCGGCAATCGGGATCGACAAACAAACCCGTCAGCCAGTGCCCGTCCGCTACCGGGCGCAGGCACAACGCAGCGACGATTTCATCGCGTCGCGCGACCCACAATTGGGCGTCGCGCACCGCTTTCATCGACGATTTATGGGCGCGATAAAACTTGTTCATCAACGGCCACAAAGGCTCGGCAAGCAACGTGTATTGAGTGTGGGGCATGGTCATCGACTGTCGGTGTGCAAAGCACTCGATTATAAAAGAACACGCGCGCGGCGATAGGTGTATACCTGATCTCACATCCCGTATGAGTGGAGTACGTATCATGGCCAAAGGCATGGATTCAAAGAAAGCAGCGAAGAAAAAACCGGCGAAAACTGCCGATGAGAAACGCGCGGACAAGAAGGCCAAGAAGGTGGATGTGTTCGGTCATTGATGCCCGCATCAACATAGTCATCGCGAGCCGGCTCGCCCCCACATTGGTTCTTTGCCAAAAACACCAAATCCTGTGGGAGCGAGCCTGCTCGCGATGTTCTTCAGGCTTACGCCAACTCTCCTGCCAACGCCGCCTTCACGGCCGGGCGTAACGCCATCCTCGCCTGAAACCGTGCCAATGCCGGCCAATCACTCAAATCAACCGTGAGTGTGTCTGGGTTGCCAATGCGGACAAAGAATTGTCAGGCCCCGTTAAAGCGTTGTTCAACGTGATAGCTGAACCGATTTTGTACTGACTACTGGCCGACTAGTGGCCTTGCTTACCTATTACGGCTGGCTATGCTGCTCTGTAACTAACTATGTCGGACGCAATGTGAAGTTAGAACAGCAAGAGTGCGCAAACCAAGGCGCCGATGCCAAACAACATGGAGCTGTACGGTAAAAGGAATTACTTATGGATACATCAGGGTTGGCCCGGTCCCGGGCTATCAAGAGAAGGATGTCTTGATAAGAGCGTTGCTACATGGACTCTCCGATTAAACATCATTTATCACCTGACTAATCCCTTCTTGTGAAGGGCTGCGTGTGCCTGTTCCATGGAACGTTGTGGTGGATACGTTGAAAGAACACAGAGCTTTCATCAATCAAATGACCGCGCTTAGGGTGATACAAACATGTTTAACCTACATCACAAGGCTGACTTGCTGGAAATCGAACGATTCAGCTGTGCGTTGACCGAAGCCAATGCCAAGTTGGCGGCTGTCAGCCGTTCGATGGCAATGATCGAGTTCACGCCTGACGGCACCGTTATCGATGCCAACGAAAATTTTTGCAGCACCATGGGCTACACCGCCGAAGAGGTGCGTGGCAAACATCACCGGATCTTCTGCGAAGAGTCGTATTACCGCAGCGAAGATTACGCCCGTTTGTGGCGGGACCTGGCCCGCGGTGAACCGCTCAGTGGAACATTTTTACGCTTGAACAAAAGCGGCAAGGAGATCTGGCTCGAAGCCAGTTACATGCCGGTGTACAGCGCCGATCGCCAGGTAAAAAGTGTGATCAAGGTCGCCTCCGATGTGTCTTGTCGCATGTACAAGGAACATGAAAACGAAAGCCTGTTGGCAGCAATCGGCCGCTCGATGGCGGTGATCGAGTTCACTCCTGACGGCAAAGTGATTACCGCCAACGAGAACTTCCTGAAAACCATGCACTACTCGCTCAACGAAATCGTTGGCCAGCACCACAGCATGTTTTGTCACCGTGCCGAAGCTGATTCGCAAGAATACAGAGCGTTCTGGGCCTCACTTAATCGCGGCGAATATCACTCTCATCGCTTCGAACGCAAAGACAAATACGGGCATACGGTATTTCTGGAAGCGTCCTACAACCCCTTGTTCGATGCCAAAGGGCGGCTGTACAAAGTGGTGAAGTTTGCCAGCGACATCACCCAACAAGTCACCACGCTGCAGTCCGCTGCGGAGTCGGCGCACAGTACTTCAGTGCAAAATGACGCCTGCGCTCAGAAAGGCTCGCAAGTGGTTCAGCAAACCGTGCAGATCATCCAGGACATTTCCAAAGACCTGAACGAAGCGGCGCTGAGCATCGATGCGGTCAGCAAGCAGTCCGACATCATCGGCACCATCGTCCAGACCATTCGCGGCATCGCGGATCAAACCAATTTGCTGGCCCTTAATGCGGCAATTGAAGCGGCGCGGGCCGGGGAGCACGGGCGCGGATTCGCAGTGGTGGCCGATGAGGTGCGCAGCCTTGCGGCGCGTACCAGTCAGGCGACGCTGGAGATTGTTGAAGTGGTGCGCAAGAACCACGATTTGTCGTTGAGCGCGGTGTCGAGCATGCAGTCGAGTTTGAGTCGAACCGGTCTGGGCGTTGAACTGGCGAACGAGGCGGGCGAGGTCATCCTGGAGATCCAACAAGGATCACGGCATGTGGTAGACGCGATCAGTCAGTTCAACTCGACGTTGCAGCTGAACTGACCGATGCGTGGGTGACCCTAACCTCTAGAAACTCCGGCGTGCCAACGAAGGCGATTTCGAGAACGCCATCACCGGCAAGCCGGTTTCCTACAGGTTTTATTCGGGCATCAACCCAGACATCACCACCGATCCGTAGGAGTCTGGCTTGCCAGCGATGGCGATTTGGAGAGCGCCATCACCGGCCAGCCGGTTTCCTACAGGTTTGTATTCGGGCATCAACCCAGACATCACCACCGATCCGTAGGAGTCTGGCTTGCCAGCGATGGCGATTTCGGAATCGCCATCACCGGCAAGCCGGTTTCCTACGGGTTTGTGTTCGGGCATCAACCCAGACATCACCACCAATCCGTAGGAGTCTGGCTTGCCAGCGATGGCGATTTGGAGAACGCCATCACCGGCAAGCCGGTTTCCTAC